>CAXXJS010000066.1:0-42398 GCA_963662665.2 Candidatus Latescibacterota bacterium | reverse complement strand
GAGTCGCCCCGGCGTCATCCAGAATCAGGATGTCCGTGAAGGTACCCCCGATATCGACGCCGACGAGCATGGACATGAAACGACCTGCGCATGGGAGGTTGAGTTGGTGTATCCGACGACAGCCAGAACTTAGACGATATGCAGGCGCACGTCAACTCAAAATCCGGCATACAAGGGGACGCGGCATTCCGGTGGCTTTCGAAAGTCGCACGTTCACACCGGACATGGATCGGCCCTTTCAATCTTGACCGGGCGGGGTACATCTCTTAGATTTGGGGGACTTGCCCGCCGATCTGTACGATCTTTCCGACGCTGAGGGAACCCGGATGCCAAGAGGCCGTTGCCATTTTGCATTGCTGGCAGCCCTGCACGAACGATTTCACACGGAATGCCGGGAGGCAGCCGCATTCGCGGATGAATATACGCCGGACCTGCTCGCCGGTACGTGCGCGCCGGACGGTCTGCGTTTCGTGGGTAACAAGGGAAAGTTTGCCACGCACTTTTATACGGACGGTCGCCGGGAGACGTGGGGGCGGTCGGTTGCGGGCCTGTTCGGGGCACATCCCGGCCTGGCCGATCCGAGGTGTCTCTCAGGCCCCGACGTGGCGGTAATGCTTGGGTACATTTCCCACCTGACCGCAGACGAGGCGTTTCGGGATGAAGTGACTCTGCACGTTTACGGCGTTACAGACTGGCGACCGATCGTTATGGGTCTCTGGTCGATGGTGGACGAATTCTCGATCGCCAATTCCAGATATACGACTGCAATTCACCGATTCCAACGCGAGGACAGCGTTGGTTTTATCGATTGCAAGGTGGTGGGCGAGTACCTTGAACTGGTCAAGCCCTGGGCGATTGAGGACGATCCCTGGGAAGTGGAACGCGTATTTCTCAGATTGAGGCGCTGCGAAATGCCGGAGGACGAAGCGCGTCGCATCTGGGAAAGGAACGTGGAAATGGCGACGCCATTTCTCGATGGCGATCGGCGGATGCGGTTTTACAGGGCGGCCGTGGACGCGGGGATGGACGAGACAATCCGTTATCTGAAGGGTGACTACGCATCGCGGGAAAGGGACATCTGATGGCAAGGTACCGCGTCGGTGTAATCGGCTGTAGAGGAATTGGCGTTGCGCATGCATCGGGACTGGTCGGACTGCGGAATGCGACCCTGGCGGCCGCATGCGACCTGGCGGAGTCAGAGCTTGTCGCTTTCAGTGAAAGATGGCAGTCCGAATGGCCAGGAATCAATCAATATACGGATCACCGTGAAATGCTGGCGAGAGAGAGTCTCGATATTGTCACCGTGGCGACGTCCGATCACCGGCACGCTGATCTGGTGGTGGATGCGGCCAATGCGGGCGTACGGGGGATTTTCTGCGAGAAACCCCTGGCAACCAATTTGGCGGACGCGGATCGGATGGTGCAGGCTGCTGAACGAAACGGCGTGATTCTTTCCGTAGATCACACGAGACGCTTCCTGCCGCTATGGCGCCATATCAGGGAGCAGATTGTGGATGGCGGAGAGATCGGTCGGGTGCAGTATATCGTGGGGGCGCTGAACGGCCGGCGTTCGATGTTGTTCAGGAACGGCACCCACCTCGTGGATTCGATCTGTTATTTCGCAGATTCGGACCCGGATTGGGTGTTTGCGGAGTTGGAGGCCGGATATGAGGATTACACGGAGTATCGGGGCGACGGCGGACACGATCCGGCCACCGAGCCGTCTGCCAGCGGCTATATCCATTTCGCCAACGGGGTGCGCGGATTCTTTGTGGGTGGATCGAAATCCTCCGCAGATCCGAAATTCAGGTGTGAAATTGTGGGTACGACGGGATACGTACAGGTCAGCAGAGACGATGCGGTACTCATTCGTGGTGGTGAGCGTGAGGTGATCCGGGCGCCCGCGTGGTCCGTAAGCGGCATTCCCGCCGGGGTACGGGAACTGGTGTCCCTGGTCGATAAAGGCGGCGAACCGGTCTCGCCGGCAAGAGATGCGCACCGGGTCGTTGAGATTATGGTGGGATTCCTGGAGTCACAGCGGCGGGGAAACGTGAGGGTGGATTTGCCAATTCCCCGCGATTGAGGGCGTACCCGGCCAAGGGAACCCGCAAGAATTCAAGGATTGCGCTTGCCCGGATCCGCAAAAGGCCCTATTTTGTGCAGTCTTGATCAAAATCGAGCTCACTGAACGCGATACGTTGGTCAGGCAGGACAATACAGCAGGCTTTTTTCCTGAGCTGACCGGTCCGGCCCGGACAGAATGGAAGCGCAGCGGCGTTCGGTTTATGGTTGGCGTTGGGAACGAAGCATCAAACCGAGAGGAGCATCCGGATATGTTGAACTTTGAGCATACCGCATTTCTGGTTGACGATACTAGGACCGTCGCCGATTGGTGGTGCAATCATCTGGGCATGGAATTGGTCCGGTACGGTGGCCCGCCCACGCACATGACGTTTCTTAGAGACGCATCTGGAAAAACCATGTTTGAGATTTATGAGAAAGACACGCTCAACACCCCCGACTATGCATCGATGCATGTGTCAATTCTCCACTTTGCATTCTACGCGGACGACATCCAGGGCGAATGCGACCGGTTGCTTGAAGCTGGCGCGACGCTCGTGGACGAGGTGTATACTACGGATTCCGGCGACCAGCTGGCCATGTTGCGAGACCCCTGGGGTGTGGCTATTCAGGTCCTGAAGCGGAAAGATCCCATGGTATGAAGATAGTCCGGTTGTAAGTGACGAATGTCGTCACGCTCGCATCGATTGGGAGCCATGATGCCGGTCATCGGGGTTGAATCTCTCGAGCAGGTCTGTACACGGGTGATGGAAGGGGCGGGACTATCCGAAGCGGAAGCGCGCAGGATCGCTCATTCCCTGGTTCTCGCGAATCTGATGGGTCACGACTCGCACGGTGTGATACGGCTCCCTCAATACATACAGGCCCTGGAGGACGGAATCGTAAAGGCCGGCCGTGTCATACGCGTCACCCGCGAGGCGGATGCTTCGGCGGTTGTCGACGGACAATGGGGCTTCGGACAGACGGTTTGTGCGCAAGCCATGGAACTGGCGTTGCGAAAAGCCCGCGAAAGATCCGTCGCGGCAGTGGAGTTGTTCAATAGCAGCCACATCGGACGCCTCGGTGAATACGTGGAGCAGGCCGCAGAGAGCGGAATGATCGGCATTGTTATGTGCAACAACCACGGTGGCGGGCGACTGCTATCTCCGTTCGGGGGGATAGACGCCCGGATGTCACCCAATCCAGTAGCCATAGGCGTGCCGACCGGTGGCGAGTTTCCAATTGTCGTGGACATGACAACCAGCGTGGTTGCGGAAGGCAAGATCCGCGTGAAGCGCAACCGGAGCGAACCTCTGCCAAAAGACTGGGCGATTGACGCGGAAGGCAGACCGACTGATTCGCCTGACGATTTCTACGGTCCGCCGAGGGGCGCAATTCTCCCTTTCGGGGGGAATTCGGCACATAAGGGGTATGCACTGGCAGTTGTCATCGACATTCTCTCCGGCGCGCTCGGCGGCGGCGGTTGCAGCAGAGACGGCGCTCCTTCCGGCGGAAACGGAGTTTTTCTGATGGCGATCCACCTGGAGTCGTTTACTTCTTCGGAACGGTTCCGGGGCGAAGTGGACGGCTTCGTTGAGTATTTGAAGAGTTCGAGGCTGATGCCGGGGTTCGACCGTATCCACATGCCCGGTGAGATCGAATACCGCCTGCGCCGAAAGGGCGAGACCGAGGGCGTATCCGTGGATGACGAAACCTGGCGGCAGATCTCGGAGACTGGAGACAGAGTGGGCGCGGCCGTTCCCGTGGTCCCGTGAGCGTCGGGCGGCGCCCGACATACAGCGTCGGCCAATGGCTGCGGCGCAATGCCAGTATCCGCAGGGCCGGATTTAGCCGTAGATTGGAAAATGCAAACGGGAGGTTTCTGATGGCGACCATAAAGATCACCTTGCTGGGACACGCGTCGTTCCGCCTTGAGCCCGAGACGGGTGAAGTGGTGTATTTCGACCCATGGTTGGATAACAATCCCACCACCCGATTGAGTGTGTCCGACGTAGATCGCGCCGACGTGGTGATTGCGACGCATGGACACGACGATCACATCGGCGACTCGTTTGCGATATGCAAAACGACGGGCGCCAGATTTGCCGGCAACTACGAACTCTGCCTGGCCGCAGCGAAAAATGGCCTGGTTCTGGGCGAACAGGCACGTCCGATGAATCCGGGCGGCACCATCGACGTGAATGGCGTGCGAATAACGGCGACCCAGGCCTTTCATTCGCTGTCCATGTCGCCAAACCAGGCGCTGGGCGACGCGCCTGAGGATGAATACTTCCGGCCTGACGGCGGCGTGTGCGGGATCGTGATGCAGTTTTCGAATGGTATATCCGTATACGACACGGCAGATACGGCCCTGTTCAGCGATATGCAACTGATTAGCCAGATGTACGGCCCGCAGGTCGCCATTCTTCCCGTCGGCGGGCTGTACACGATGGGTATCCGGGAGGCCGCCCGCGCGGCGAGTATGATCAGACCGGACATTGTTATCCCTTGTCATTACGGTGAGGCGGTGGGCCAGCCTGCCGATATCGATGCCTTCTCGGAAATGGTCGGTTTCCTGTCGCCCAATACGAATGTCGTGGAACTGCAACCCGGGCAGTCGGTGACCTATTCGTCTGCCAGTTATTGTGTGACTTGAACTTACTGAACGTCCGCCCTTTTCAGGGACGCTTCCGGAAGTCTCACTGCCGCAGACGTGACTTGATCGGTGGCAGCGTTGATGCAGGAATTACGTGGAGGTTCGTGTGGCGCAGGATCTGTCCAACGCCATCGTATCACAGAAAATTGAACTCACACCCGAGTTGATCATTCTGCAGGTGAAGCCGGACGGCTGGGATCTTCCGGCGTTCGAACCGGGGCAATTTGCCGTTCTCGGACTTCCCGGAATGGCCCCACGCAGCGAACGGTCCGAACCCGAAGAAGACACCCCAGATCCGATACGCCTGATCCGGCGGGCGTATTCGATTGCGTCATCATCCAGGGCGCGGGAACACATGGAGTTCTACATTAATGTCGTCCGAGCGGGCGCGCTGACGCCCCGGTTGTTCGCACTGCAACGGGGTGACCGCGTCTGGCTGGGGCCCAAGGTATCCGGCGCATTCACGCTTGATCAGGCGCCCCCTTCCGCGGATGTTGTGCTCGTGGCTACAGGAACGGGACTCGCGCCTTATATCAGCATGTTGCGCACCCACCTGCCGCACGACAACGGACGGCGCTTTGCGATTCTGCACGGCGTCCGGCACTCCTGGGATCTGGGTTACCGGTCGGAACTGACCATTATGCAACAGCTCAGCAGGAATCTTACCTATCTGTCGCTGATCAGCCGCCCCGCCAACGAGCCCATACCGTGGAACGGCCTGACCGGATATGTTCAGGATCTCTGGGCGGGCGGATATCTGGTCAGAGCCTGGGGGAAACGCCCGAAGCCGGACGATACGCAGGTTTTCCTGTGCGGTAACCCGCAAATGTGCGAGGATATGCTTGCCCTGCTCGAAGACGACGGATTCAGGGAGCGTACCCGAAAAACAGAGGGTCAGGTGCATATCGAACGGTACTGGTAGTGGGAGGCAGGGGACTACCCGTGCGGGCCGCCTGCAGAACAGTTTCGGAGCGGAGTGGCGATTCGCTCATCGGTGGTCGCAGAGGGCGTGATGGACAGTGGGACTTCCCCGATTTACGATGGAATTATCGTTGGCGCCGGACACAACAGTCTTGTCTTGCAGGCCTATCTGTGCCGGGCCGGGCTCAATGTGCTTTGCATCGAGCGTCGAAACGTCGCGGGCGGTGCGCTCACGACGATTGAAGACCCCGGAAATCCCGGTTTTCTGCACAATACGCATTCGTTCTACCATCGAGCGCTGAACAGGATGCCGTGGTACCGCGACCTGCACCTCGAACGCCACGGCGCGGTATACCTTGAGCCGGCCTTGAATGTCGTCCTTCTGTCAGAGGGTGGAGAAGCACTTGAGTGGTGGACGGACTTCGAGAAGACGGTCGAATCCTTCGCGCGTTTCAGCACCGTCGATGCCGCAACATTGAGGAGGTGGCGGGACGCGTTCCTGCCCATCGTTGAGCGGATTCTTGTTCCGGAAGCGCAGGCGCCGCCCTTGGAGCCAGCCCTTCGGAGCGCCTTGCTTCAAAAAAGCAGAGAGGGGCGATTGCTGCTGGAAGTCAGCCGGCTTTCTCCCCTCGAATTTGTCCGCAGGGAATTCAGAAATCCGGTGATTCAGGCCGGATTACTTTTTTTTAACGGGTTGCGTGAGGTCGATCTCCGGTGCCCCGGATTCGGTCACCACATTGCGGCCCTTCTGGCCAGTTCGGGAAAGGCGCAAATGTGCCGGGGAGGATCAGCTACACTTGCCGGGGCGCTGGCAGCAGCGGTTGAGGAGAGTGGTGGTGAACTGCGCCTGCAGACGGAACCCGAACGGTTCATACTGGATGGAGACCGCGTTGCGGGCGTGGAGGCGACGTCGGGTGAGCGTTTTATGTCCAGACATTTCGTTGTATCGGGATTGAACCCTCACCAGACCTTCCTGGATCTGCTGGATAAGGATGCGCTTCCGCGGAGTTGGCGGGACCGTGCGGGTGCGTTCCGTTACAATCTGGTCGCCCCGCTTTTTGCGTTGAATCTGAATCTGCGGGAGCCGCCGCGATACGCGGCCGCCGCAACCGAACCAAGTCTGGAGAAGGCGTTTATGGTCATCCTGGGATTGGATCACGTGGATCGGTACATGGAGATGGTAGCGTGCCATGAGGCGGGACGAAACCCGCCGAACATTATGTGGGGAAGTTGTCCCACTCTGTTTGATCCTTCCCAGGCGCCGGAGGGGAAGCATACCGCGTTTATGTGGGAGAAGGCACCGTACCGGCTCAAGGGAGATCCCACGCTTTGGGATTCCGAACGGGACCTTATGGGAAAGGAGATGCTGAACCTGTGGAGCCGATATGCACCGGGACTGAAGGAGAACGTGATTTCGTGGTTCGCGCGCAGTCCGCTCGACGTGGAACGCACGTTTCCGAATATGCGGGATGGCGATCTTCTCGTCGGCGCGTTCACGCACGGCCAGATTGGTTACAACCGTCCGTTTCCCGGAGCCGGACATTACCGTACACATCTGCGAGGGCTGTACCTTTGCGGCTCGTGTTGCCACCCTGGCGGCAACATTACCGGACTGCCGGGCTACAACTGTGCGCAGGTCATTCTGCGGGACCTCGGCATCGACGCAGACTGGGCGCCTGAGCCGATCGAAAGGCAACTTGAGCGGTTATGATCCGTCCCACGATTTCATATGTGACCGACATTCACTTCGGATTTGGCACGTCGGACATCATTGCCGACCTGCTTTCGGACCTCGGAATGCGCCGGCCACTTCTGGTGACGGACCGGGGACTGGCGGATCTGGACGTTGCGCATCGCGTAGGGCTCGGCGACGCACCTATATTCTGCGACGTCAAAACCAATCCTTCGGAACTCCAGGTCCTGTCCGCGCTCGGCCTTTACAGGGCGGAGAGGTGCGACGGTCTGGTTGCGGTAGGAGGCGGATCTTCCATAGACCTCGCGAAGTGCGCCGGGATACTGGTGGGGCACGACGGGCCGCTCGAGACGTATGCGATTTTAAGGGGCGGCACGACGCGGATAATCCGCCCGATCCCGCCGCTGGTGGCCGTCCCTACCACGGCCGGCAGCGGAAGCGAGGTGGGCAGAGCAGCACTGGTGACGTTGTGTTCCGGCGACAAAGTGGGTTTCCTGAGCCCACACCTGACGCCCGCGGCTGCGGTCTGCGACCCTGAGTTGACGATGACGATGCCGCCTTCCCTGAGTGCCGGGACGGGAATGGACGCCATTTCGCACTGCGTGGAGACTTTCTGCAGCACGCGCTGCAATCCCGTGGCCGATGCGATCGCGCTCGACGGTCTGGAACGGGGAGCTCGTCACGTCCTCACCGCATTTCGCGATGGAACAGACCGGGAAGCCAGGAAGGGGATGATGATGTGCGCGCTTCAGGGGGGACTGGCGTTTCAGAAAGGCCTCGGCGCCGTTCACAGCTTGAGCCATCCGTTGGGGTCGTTGGACCGATCGTTGCATCACGGCACGCTTAACGGTCTGTTTCTACCCGCCGTGCTGAGGTTCAACGCCGACTTCTGTGCGGGTAAACTCAACGACATGGCGCGTCGGCTGGGGGTGAAGAAGGGGTCCGAGTTACCGGACTATTTTGAGACCATGATCAGACAGTTGGGGCTTCCGGCTGCCCTCTCCGAATTGGGGATCGTGAAGGAAGAACTGGAAACGCTCGCGGCGAAGGCGGCCGCGGACCACTGCAGCCCGACGAACCCGAGGCCCTTGACCGAAGCCGCATGCCGGAAATTGTACCTTTCCGTTCTATAGGAAGCCTATTAAATATACTCTGTGCCGTTCCCGTTCACGAGCGATGTGGTGTCGGTCCTGAAGCGCGACGGGATGAATCGGCCTGCCTGCTGAAGCATGCGGGGCAGGCGGGAGAACGGTAAGATATTTTAGGGACAGAACACTGAGGGAGGTATTATGGCAAACTTCACGAAGTTGGACGAAATCGGGATGAAGGATGCGTTCAATCGTGACGGTTATCTTATTATGAAGGCATTCCTGGCGCCGGCCGTAATTCAAGGGGCCAGGGAGGAACTGAATGTTCTGGTTGACCGTGAGGCGGAGCGATTAATGGCCGCGGGCCGCATAGAGGAAGATTTCGTTGATGCGCCCTTCGAAACGCGCATCGGGCGGTTATTCGAACACTGCATGGACGCGGCGCCAACGTCATTTCGGCCCCAACTGCACGGACCCAGGCTGTTTGATCTGTTCTTTCACGCACCACTGCTGGATGTCGTACAATTCCTTCTCGGCCCCGAGATAAGGCTGTACCCGAATTACACGGCGCGTCCGAAGTTCCCGGAGTGGAAGGGAACGCTGGTTCTCTGGCATCAGGACGGTGGATACACGGCGCAGGCCGCCCAGGGCGTGGAGGAACTGAAGATGGTAAACGTGTGGGCGCCCCTCGTGCCGGCCACAGAGGAGAACGGCTGCATGCAGTTTGTGCCCGGTACGCACAAACTGGGCATCGTGCCTCACGAAAAGCGCGAGTATTACCTGGAGATTGCGGAGGAGGAGTTGGATTTACGCCTGGGGCAAGCGGTTTCTATCGAAGTGGATCCCGGCGATGTCGTACTGTTTCATAACCTGATGTTTCACTGCGGTTTACCCAACAGAACCCGAATGGTCCGCTGGAGCATGGACTGGCGATACCAGGATGCGACTCAACCCACGATGCGCCGGCAAACAGGGCATTTGGCCAGGAGCAGGAAGTCGCCGGAGCATGTCGTTGAAGATCGGGAGGATTGGGCCCGCAGGAGTTTTCAATAATCCATTCCCACGAACCAGCGATCGCCATTCCCGTTCAATGGGACTCAACCTGTAATTGGCGAGACAGTCAGCCGGTCGCCGGATAGCAGGACAGTGGGCGCCGGCGGCTGAGGTGTCAGCGCGGCTACAGGCGTCGCACCTACAGGCCCCCAATGGCGTAATATAACGACAGCGCGAAACCGGCTCCCGTGATCAAAAGAAGGAGCAGCGCAACCACGACCGTGAGGCATCCCTCGCGCCAGCGTGCATTTGACACGAGGAGCCGCGACGCGATCCATCCCCCGGCGAATCCTCCGAAGTGAGCCCAGTTGTTTACACCCTGCATAAGAAAACCGAAGATGAAGAGCATGATTGCCCACTGCCATACCTGACGCGTCATCACGGCGGCGAAGCTCGTCTTCTGGCTTCGACCATAGACGATGAGGGCAGCCAGGAGTCCGAAAATCGAGCCGGAAGCTCCAAGTGTGGGGTAAGGGGACACGGTATTGGAGAGGAGAAAACCAACGACACCCCCAGCGGTAAAGATGATAAAATATCGTGCCGGACCGTAGAGGTTGCCGACCTCGGGACCCAATTGCCGGATCCACAGCACATTGAAGAGAATATGGAGCAGACCTCCGTGCAGATAGATGGCCGTGAACGTTGTCCACCACGGGGCACCACCGTAGGTCATGCCCAGCGCGACCAACGGAAGTTGTCCCGGCGAGAGCATATTGAAAAATCCGCCCCTCATTGCCAGGGCGGCATCCAGGTCCAGAATCAGACTGAGCACGTAAATGGCGATACACGCCGTAGGAATGAGTGTGAGAACGTCGATTTTCGATCCAAAAAGCCGATTCAGCGACGGCCCCAGCCCCCAGAGGCCCGGGCGGAAGGCGCCGCAATACGGGCACTTTTTCTCATCCGTGCTAATCAGGTTGCGGCAGCCCGGACAGACCATCGAGGTAGGATGCATAGAGGACCCTCGGCAAAAATTCTCATCGGGGGTTTTTCATCGGCACGTGGGCGAAGATGAACAGAATCCTCGCCGTGTCAGACGATAAAGGATGGCGACGCCAACTTCGGCAGGCCGACGATAATTCGTGCTCAAGTCTGCCGATGATGCTCAGAGCCGGAAGGTGCACGTGCAGGGCGGCGGTCGGTGGGCCTCCCGGCCGCCCGTTTTTCAAGAATCAGCGACAACCCGGCCAGAACCCGCTCCATATCGGATTCAGACGTGTTTCCCATCGCGGCAATCCGGATGGCGGTATCCCGCATGGTACCGTAACCGGGTGCGATCTGGACGTTAAGCAGGTCCTTCGCGTCGCGGACAAATTCAGACGCGGGAACGGAATCGGGCATCAGGATGGTGGTGACCGTGGGGCTGTAGAATCCCGGCTGCGCGAGCAGATCCAGACCGTGTTTCTTTGCCCAGTCGCGCTGCATTCGCGCAAGGTTTCGGTGCCGATCGAAACGGGATTCTCCTTCGTCCAGCATCTCCTCGAGCCGGGCGACCAGACATCGCAGCATGAGGTCGGACACGGTCACGGGCGTTTGTGCGTCCGCGGCGCGGGAGTGCCATTCGATCAGGTCCAGTACGTATCCTCTATTCGAGACGCTTTTTGCGGTCTCGATCGCACGACGGGATACGACCATCACCGAACCGATGGCAGGGATCGAGAAGTCCTTTTGAAGGCTCCAAAGATAATAGTCCGGTCGCAGAGCGCCAATGTCAAGTGCAACCGCCCCGGCAATACTCACACCGTCGATAGCGATCAACGTATCCGGCGCATGCCGGCTCGCATCCTCACAGAGGGCACCGACCGGCAGCGCAACCCCGGTCGCGGTTTCGTTGTGCGTAAGGAGCGCGATGTCGTAGCCCTTCTGCAGTGTGCTCCGCCATGTGCCGGGTTCGATGCCGTGCCCCAACGGCACCTTCAAATCGTCAACCGGCCGGCCAAGCCGCTTGAATACGTCTACCCATCGGGCTGAGAACGCTCCCATGGCCAGACCCAGGGCCCGGTAGCCGGGTGGTGTATTGACGGCGACCATTTCCCAGTTGTAACTGGCGCTGTGTCCGAAAATTATCGGCGTGAATTCCTCGGAAATGTGGAATGCCGCGCGAAGGAGGCTGACTGCCTGCGCGTATACCGCCTTGAAGTCGGTTGACCTGTGGGTGTAAGACGCCCGGTAGGTCCGGAGTACACGCTGGACTGCCGGCGTGAGTGCGTGCGGTCCAGGGGCCCAAAGTGCGATACCCGGCAGGCGATGGTACTTGAATTCGTCGTGCCGCTGGGAATTCACGCGGGCGCCTCCGGAGCGTATTCCACGGGCAGAGGGGTGGACGATAACCAATAAGAGCGCCCGTTAAACAGGCAGGTTTAACGGGCTTTCGTTTGCGGAAAATGGAGCGGGAAACGGGACTCGAACCCGCGACCCCAACCTTGGCAAGGTTGTGCTCTACCAGCTGAGCTATTCCCGCTCGCAGTCGCTTTGATATCGGGTGAATCCGAAAATTAAATAAACGCCCGCGGGTTGTCAAGCCATAATGCGTATCCGGTGGTCCGTTCAGGACCGCAAACCGGCTTGCGTCTGCTTCGCCCGGAAGAAAGGCGTCGCCATTGCACGCTGTTGTCGGACTCACTTTCAATTCCTGCTCGGGAACACCTGTTTGAGTTGACTTTCAGGACCTCGAGGCGCATATTTATGCTTCGCCTTCGGCAGGTTTTCATCCGCACGGCGCCTTCCGCGAGTATCGACGTTTCGGCGGGAATTCGATACCCCGAAGGGCGCGGAGGGCGAAGCCCTGCCGGTTGTTGTAACACGGGGAGCGTCAGGTTGAGGAAATAAGCGAGACCGGTACAGGTGGAGATTTGTGACTCGTGTTGGAGCTTTCCCTCACACGATCGGTAATCCAGAGAAATTTGGTGCGATGGACGCCATTGGGCGCCTGAACGGAGCGAAACGGGATGGTCGAAGGCGAATTTACCCTGGCAATTGACATTGGCGGCACGTTCACGGATCTTGTTCTTCGTGATTGTCGAACCGGTCGGCAGGCGGTTGCCAAGGTTCCCACGAGTTATCCGGATCCATCCAAGGCCGTGCTCACGGGGATCAGTTCGGTACTCCGTTCCGACAAAGCGCAAGCCATACAACGCGTCATCCACGGTACAACGCTGGTGACCAACGCCCTTATAGAGCGTAAGGGCGCGCACACAGGGTTGATTACAACGGAAGGGTTTCGGGATGCGCTGGAGATCGGACGCGAAGGTCGATACGATATCTACGATCTGCAGCTGGAATTGCCCGAACCGCTTGTGGAACGCAGATTGAGAATTGGCGCACCGGAACGGATGAATGTTAGAGGAGAAGTGCTGGAGAGCCTGAACGAGCCATCGATTCTCGACGCGTGCGGCAAGTTTCTGGATGAAGGGGTCGAGGCGGTTGCCATTTGTTTTCTGCACGCATACGCAAATCCGGAACACGAGCGTCGGGCGATGCAGGTGGTTGAGGAAACGATGCCCGGTGTTTCGATTTCGGTTTCACATCAGGTCGCGCCCGAATTGCGGGAGTACGACCGGACCTCCACCACCGTCGCAAACGCTTATGTGCAACCACTTGCGCGGCGCTATTTGGGAGGATTGTCCGAAGGGTTGGAAACAAAAGGGATCAGTGCGCCTTTGCACATAATGCTGTCCAACGGCGGCGTTTGTTCGGCCGAGACGGCCGCGGCCTTTCCGGTTCGACTTGTGGAATCCGGTCCGAGCGGCGGGGCATTGTCCGCCGCCTATTGGGCAAACCGGGCGAACCGGCGGAATGTTCTCGCGTTTGATATGGGCGGAACGACGGCAAAAGCGGTACTCGGCACCGAAGGCGCGTTTCCCGTCACGACCGAATCCGAGGTGGCGCGTGTCTATCGTTTCAAGCGCGGCAGCGGATTGCCCCTGCTGGTGCCGGTTCTGGATATGATTGAAATCGGCGCAGGTGGAGGCAGTATCGCACGCCTGAACGAAATGGGTCTGCCGGCGGTCGGACCGGAGAGCGCCGGGTCGGTACCAGGTCCCGCGTGTTACGCACACGGTGGGGAAGAGCCCACCGTGACGGACGCCGACCTGATTCTGGGAATGCTGAATCCCGATTATTTCCTCGGTGGCAAGATGGCGCTGGACCCGGGCCTCGCAAGGAGCGCCGTTCACCGGATGGCCAGGCGTCTTGATATGGACGTGAACCGCATGTCCTGGGGTATACACAGGATGGTGAACGAAAATATGGCGAATGCCGCTCGCGTTCACGCGGCCGAGCGCGGAGTTGATATCCGGGGATATACGATGGTGGCAACCGGCGGCGCGGGTCCGGTGCATGCCTGCGGCGTGGCCGAGCGTCTGGGAATCGGTTCCGTTATCGTGCCGCCCGCGGCGGGCGTTAGTTCTGCCTTCGGGCTTATGCTCGCGCCAATTTCGTTTGACTTCGCAAGGAGTTACGTTGCCCGTCTCGAGGCATTGAATTACGAGCGATTAAACAGTCTCTTTGAAGAGATGGAAACGGACGGCGGGGAAGTATTGCGAGAGGCGGGCGTGGCCCCGGCCGAGATGCGGATTGAGCGGACCGCGGATATGCGCTACGTGGGTCAGGGCCACGAAATTCGAGTCCCGGTCCCGGGCGGCATACTGGGTCCCGATCGTTTGGTTGAAATCCGGCGGGGGTTCGACTCGGCATATACACGCAAATTTACGCGCACGTGTGAAGGCGTGGAAATCGAATCCGTTCACTGGCGGGTTCGGATGTCCGGGCAGAAACCCGATCTCGGCCACGTGGAGGCGGCCTCTTCGGCGGCCGGGGACGCAAAAAAGGGCGTTCGCGAGGTGTTATTCAACGTGGAATCCGGTCCCTCGCAGACGCCGGTATTCGACCGGTACAGGATGGCGGCAGATTTTAGCGTTTCGGGCCCCGCAATTGTGGAAGAAGCCGAGTCCACGGCCGTTGCGCCTCACGGATGGACCATTTCCGTGGAGGCAAGCGGAATCCTGCTGCTGACACGCCGGGAGGGTCTGCGATGATCATTACGGAAAAGCTGGACGCTGTTCTTCTGGAAGTGTTGTGGAACCGGCTCATTTCCATTGTAAACGAGCAAGCCGCCGCGCTGATGCACGCCTCCTTTACAACCGTGGTCCGGGAAGCCGGCGACCTGTCAGCAGGGATATTCAACAGGGGCGGCGATATGATTGCACAGGCGGTGACGGGCACTCCGGGGCACATCAATACTATGGCGACCTGTGTCCGTCATTTCGCAAATGCGCACCCCATAGACAGTCTGAAACCCGGCGACAGTCTTCTCACCAACGATCCCTGGATGGGTTCGGGCCATCTGCACGACATAACCGTGGTCACTCCCGTTTTTCATCGCGGCAAGGCCGTAGGCTGGTTCGCGAACACCTGTCACGCCATGGATATCGGAGGACGAACGCTGGGCGCCGATGCACGCGAGGTATTCGAAGAGGGACTCCATATTCCGATCATGTTCCTGTTCCGTGAGGGCGCGGTCAATCGCGATTTAATGGAAATCGTACGGGCCAATGTCCGCACCCCGGACGCGGTAGTGGGTGACCTCTACGCGCAGCAGGCGGGCAACGACGTGGGTGCCGCCAAGCTTACGGAAATGATGACGGAATACGAAATGGCGGACATCGAGTCTCTTTCATCAATGATTCTGGATCGTTCGGAATCCGCAACACGTGACGCGATCGGTGAGATTCCCAACGGTACGTATCAGGATGAAGTCGTCATCGACGGTTTCGATCATCCGCTGAAGATCTCGATTTCGATTCACGTAAGTGACCGGGATCTCGTGGTAGACTACAACGGCACGTCACCGCAGGTAGACCGTGGAATCAACGTGGTCTACAACTACACGCACGCGTATACAACATATCCGCTCGCGTGTTCAATCAGCCCGTCCGTCCCCAACAACGCGGGAAGTTTCCGGCCGGTTACGGTGACGGCGCCGGAGGGAAGTGTTCTGAATGCCAGGTTTCCCTGCGCCGTTGGCGCCCGGCACCTGATCGGGCACTTTCTGTCCCAGGCGGTATTCGGCGCCCTGTCCGGGGCGATCCCCGAACGGGTGCTGGCGGACGGTTCTGCCGGGCTCTGGAACACGCAATTGGAGGGATTTGACCGGGATGGGCGGGTGTTTTCCTACATCTTCTTCTCCGCTGGCGGCATGGGCGCCAGGCCGTCTTCAGACGGACTTTCGGCAACGGCCTTTCCAAGCGGTATCAAGGGAGTGCCCGCCGAGGCCATCGAGGCGGTTTCGCCCGTGCTGATGCTGAAACGGGAGTTGCGCCCGGATTCTGGCGGCGCGGGCCGTTTCCGCGGCGGGTTGGGGCAGGAGATGGTGTTGAAAATGGATACCGATTCGGCCGTGCTGCATTCCTGTATGTATGACCGCACCAGGAGCCCGGCGCGCGGTTTTCAGGGTGGGGGAAACGGCGCCGTCGGCGAGATAATCCTTTCAAGCGGCACCCGGCCGCATCCGAAGGGGAAATACGAACTTCAGCCGGAACAGACGGTAACGCTGAGATTGCCTGGCGGAGGCGGTTATTTTTCTCCCATGGCCCGTGATCCCGAGCGGGTGCTGAACGACGTGCTGCAGGGCCGCGTTTCGCCGAAAGCCGCCCGGGAAGTGTACGGTGTGGTTATAGACACGCTGCATTGGCGGGTGGACGGGGCCGCCACGGAATCTGTCAGAGAAGCGTACGCAGACAAAGACGGTTGAACAGAAGCTGCAGCGCAACCGACCAGATCGCCTCCCTCAACGTCAGGGATGCGATAGTGTCGCGATGTATCGCAATGCATTAAATCATAACTCGAATATTTATATTGAAGTTTTTGGAAAGCAACTGGTTGAATAGGAAGTGCCTATGGGGAAATGTGACACGGATGACGGTTATCGGGGGATCTGGTGGTGGGACTCGCCCGTGGACAGCGAGTACAGATACGTCTATTACAGCGGCGGATTCGCGACCTATACCGCCAAACACATTCCGCTTGCATACTATTCGGAAACGGCGCATAAGACGTTCTTCTGTTACGGCGGGACGTACCGGGACAAGAACCGGATCCTTGCGATGGTTTCCTATTACGATCACACCACGGGGACGGTTCCGCGGCCCACGATCCTTATGGACAAGGGCACGGCCGACGCTCACGACAACCCTGTCCTTATGCTGGACGAAGAGGGCTATGTCTGGGTCTTCGTGAGCGCCCACGGGACGGTCCGGCCCGCCTACGTTTACAGGAGCGACAAGCCCTACTCCGTGGATGCCTTCGAATGCGTTCTGAAGACCAATTTCTCATATCCCCAGCCATGGCACCTTGACGGTAATGGATTTCTGTTCCTGCACACCAGGTACCTGGGCGGCAGATTCCTCTACTCAATAGTCAGCCAGGACGGTGTAAACTGGTCCGATCCCAAAGTACTCGCCAGGATCTGCCAGGGACACTACCAGGTCAGTTGGCGGGCGGGAAAGCGTGTGGGCACCGCATTCAACTATCATCCTGTCAGAAAGCCCGGACCGCCCAGGACCAACCTGTATTACCTCCAGACCGACGATTTCGGCGAAACCTGGCGGAATGCCGGGGGAGAGCAGATGGACCTCCCCCTTGAGAACCACCACAATGATGCGATCGTCCGTTACTACGAGAAAGAGGGCCTTCAGGTGTTCGTGAAGGACCTGAACTTCGACGACCACGGACATCCCGTCATCCTGATTCTCACCAGCCGGGGGATGGAGACAGGCCCCCATAACGACCCGCGCATATGGACGACGTTACGGTGGACGGGTAATGACTGGGATGTCAAGAACGCGTTCCGGTCGGACAATAACTACGACGCCGGGGGGCTCCATATAGAACCGGATGGGACCTGGCGGATTGTCGCGCCCACGGGGAAGGGTCCACAACCTTACAACACAGGCGGGGAAGTGGCGGTGTGGACAAGCGCCGATGAGGGAGCCACTTGGGAGAAGGTCCGCCAGGCGACCCGAAACAGCAAGTACAACCACACCTACGTGCGCCGACCCGTTAACGCGCACCCGGATTTCTATGCTTTCTGGGCGGATGGGCATGCACGGGAACAATCTGAATCCCGTCTCTATTTCTGCAACAGGACCGGGGAAACCGTGTACCGGTTACCCACTTCGATGACGCAGAATCAGCAGGAACCCGTAGCGGTGGGTTGAAAGAGACGTTCGTCAGGCCAGGCCGGGCAGTGCAGTATTTCGGCCACGGAACCCGGGTGCAGACCGGGTGGTCGCTTTCAGCGGGACAGTCGAGGTGGTTCCACTCACAGACGCCGGAAACCCAATACGCGCCGGCGAAGCGCGCGCTGTCATTAATCGTATGGAAAGGCGGACCGATGAAAGGTATCATTCTGTCCGGAGGGCTGGGAACCAGGCTGTACCCGCTCACGATTTCAATATCGAAACAGATTATACCCATCTTCGACAAACCCATGATCTACTACCCGCTGTCGGTGCTGATGTTGGCCGATATCCGCGAATTCCTGGTTATTTCGTCGCCTGAGCATATCGAGCTTTACCAGAGCCTGTTGGGTGACGGCAGCCGCCTGGGTGTGCGGTTCGACTACGCAATCCAGCCTCGTCCCGAGGGCGTCGCGCAATCGTTTCTCATTGGAGAGGAATTTATAGATGGAGGACCATGTGCGCTCATATTCGGGGACAATTTCTTTTACGGCCACGGGCTTTCCGGATTGCTGGAGCAGGCCGGTAAACTTGAAGAGGGCGGGTTGGTTTTCGCGTATTACGTGCAGGATCCCGAAAGATACGGTGTGGTTGAATTCGACACCCGAATGAACGTCGTGGGTATTGAAGAAAAACCCGAACGTCCGAGGTCCAATTATGCGGTTACCGGACTCTATTTTTACGACGAGAACGTGGTGGAAATAGCAAAAGGGTTGAAGCCTTCGGACCGCGGAGAATTGGAAATCACCGACATTAACAACGAATATCTCAGACGGGGCAGATTGCGGGTCCAGTTGCTGGGAAGAGGAATTGCGTATCTGGACACGGGAACCCACGAGAGCCTGCTGGAAGCGAGCAATTTCGTGCAGATCGTCGAAAACAGGCAAGGGTTGAAAATCGCGTGCCTTGAAGAGATCGCTTTTCGAAAGGGGTACATCGACGAGGGGCAACTCGAGAATATCGCGAACTATTCGAAGGAGAATGCGTATTGCCAGTACCTGAAGCGCCTGCTTGTGTCCGGGAACTGATCCCGCGGTTGCCTGCAACAGCCTCGAACCGACGACATCGTTTCATGGGAATGGTTTCTTGAGAAAGGTTCGGTAACTATCACTGATTTCTTCGAATGTCGGCGTACCGTTCGGATTCCACAGACACGGTCGAAAATTCGCGCGTCCGATGCACGACGTCGCCGCCCCGCACGAAAACATGGACGCCTCAGGACGATGAGTGCGTTCTGTATGTTGGCCGTTCTCCTCCCGCTTCTTTGCTGCGGCGACGTTCCGGTGGCTCCTGAAGATGCAATACTTGGTACGTGGAAGTTGTCCCGCGCGAGGAACGAGCCCGTAACGGTGGATTATACGCTGGTCTTCGAAAGCGACGGGATTTACACGTTTATTAATACAATCTTCGACGGAAGCCAATTGACGTCAACAGGAAACTGGCGAATAGAGAATCGCACGCTGTTCCTTGACGGCCAGGATTTCGGATTTTCGGTGGGCAAACAGGAACTAACGCTGTTCGCGCAAGATGGCACGGAATTTGTCTATACAAAACAATAACCCCGCTGGCATTTCCGAAAATGCCTTGAAATACTCAGGCGCTCGGTCCCGGCGTCGAACGGACTCGCGCCGAATGCGGAAGGACACACGTATAATGGCACGCAACATGGACGATCGGGGCGGCGAATCGGGGTACCGGCCGGAACCCGGTGTTTTGAGGAGACGTCATGCGCGTTGATCCTTCCATCGGCCTGAGGAATCTGGATGCCGGACTGGACCGGTGTTTCGATCTCGCAGCAGGAAAAGTCATGTCCGTTTCCGAGACATGGGATCCCGGGCGCGGGGCGCCGGTTTATACGGTTGACGGAAAATACACCACAAGGGGTTGGACGGAGTGGACGCAGGGATTCCAGTTCGGCTGCGCAATTTTGCTGTTCGACGCGTCGGGAGAGAAGCAGTATCTGGAAATCGGTCGACGCGGGACCGTAGATCGGATGGCGGCACACGTGACCCATACGGGTGTGCATGACCACGGATTCAACAACGTATCAACCTACGGCAACCTCAGGCGTCTGATGCTTGAAGGCGCGATTCCGGTCGACCCGTGGGAGCGGCACTTTTACGAACTTGCCCTGAAAGCATCCGGTGCGGTACAAGGTGCCCGCTGGACCGCGATTCGAGACGGGAAGGGGTTTATACCTTCCTTCAACGGCGCCCATTCGTTGTTTTCCGACACGATCCGCACCTGCCGGTCCCTGGGACTCGCCCATTGTCTGGGCCACGTGTTGATGGGGGAAAACGACGTGGTGGTTTCGCTCCTGGATCGGATGATCCGGCATGCGGAAACAACGGCGCGGTTCAATGTGTATTACGGCGAGGGGCGCGATACATACGACGTTCGAGGGCGGGTCGCGCATGAGTCCATTTTCAACGTGGAGGACGGGAAATACCGTTGTCCAGGCACCCAACAGGGATACTCGCCCTTTTCCACGTGGACGCGGGGCCTCGCATGGGTGGTTACGGGATATGCCGAATTACTCGAATTCCTCGACGTCCTGGCGGATAGGGACCTTTCGGAGTGCGGCGGTCGCGACCACGTCAAGGGATTCATGACCCGGGCCGCGACGGCGGCGGCCGATTACTACATAGAAGGAGCGTCCGCGGCAGACGGTATTCCGTACTGGGATACCGGTGCTCCCGGGTTGGCCCGGATGGGGGACTTTCTCGGTCGGTCGGCGGACCCGTTCAATGAGTTCGAACCCGTGGACAGCTCTGCGGCTGCGATCGCGGCGCAGGGCCTGTACCGGCTGGGCAAGTATCTCGATGGCGAGGCCGGCGCGTCATACAGGAAGGCGGCGTTAACGGTTGCACGTACACTGTTCGACGCCCCGTATCTCTCCGATGATAAGGATCACCAGGGTCTGATCCTGCATTCGGTATATCACCGGCCGAATGGCTGGGACCGTCGCGGGGCGGCGCAGCGAGTGCCGAACGGAGAAGCCTCCATGTGGGGAGACTATCACGCACTGGAACTGGCGGTACTGCTTAAGCGTGAAATGGAAGGGAAACCCTATCTGACCTTCTTCGACCGGAAGTTGGAGTGATTTCAAACGGCTGGAGATGCCGACGCTGTTTTCACACCTGGCCTCACCTGCCGATTGTGATTCCGTGATACGACGGTGTAACGGCCCGATGAGACGACTATCCGGAAGAGGTATTTGACCGGGACCGCGCCTGAATCAGATTGCCATTTCGCTCTTTAAAAAGATCGCAGGCGCACAGGCGGGCGAAAATGAAGCGCAAATTGAAAACGTTCAATCCGATGGTGGGTCGGTACGCGGGCTCGAAGGCGTCCCGTTGTGCGCTGTTGTCGATCCTGCTGATCGCGTGGTGGTCGGCAGCCGCCTGGAGTGGAGACGCAACTGCGTTCGATTTCGAATCCCTTAACCGCCTGTTGGGCAGGGTTGTGGATTCAAGGGGATGGGTTGACTACGCCGCTATAAAGGCAGAGCCGAACGAACTACGGCTTCAATTGCGCCGGTTGAGGGAAGTAAGCCCGGAGAGCCATCCCGCCGTTTTTCCGAGGCGGGAAGATCGGCTGGCATATTGGATCAACGCATACAATACGCTTGTGATCAGCGGGGTGGTCAATGCGTACCCCGTAACGAGCGTCAAATCAATCCATCCACAGCCCGGATTCTTCAAGGTATACCATGTCCTCGGTGGAAAGTCCTATTCGCTGGACGAAATTGAACACAAAATCATCAGGAAGCGGTTCGGAGATCCTCGAATCCATGCCGCTCTGAACTGCGCCGCTGCATCCTGCCCCGCGTTACGGCCGGAAGCATTCCGCTCCGAGCAGCTCGAGAATCAGTTGGAGGCTGCCGTTCGGGACTTTATCCTCGATCCCCTGCATGTCAAGGTGGACCGAGACAGCGGGACGTTAATCCTATCGAAAATTCTCGAATGGTTCGAAGGAGATTTCATCGGCTGGTACAAACGTACCTACCAGGTGGACGACGCTCGAATCACGGATTACCTGAAAATCTATCTTGCCGAGCAAGATCGCTCATTTCTGGATACGCACCCGCGGGTAACCGTGCGATACCTGCGGTACGATTGGACGCTCAACGACCGGGCATTGCACCAGGACGCAATCCGTTAATCCAATCACATCCCTTTTGTGCTGCGCCGTAATTCGGCGATACCGCCGAGCAAGTCGGCTCAACGGGTACAGACGGGTGAATAGAGGAAAACTGCCGGTCTATTGTTTAAACAAAGGAGAGGCCCATGGGAGCGCCACCGGAACTGCTGGCGATTCAACCGGGCGGACAGTCCGACGTAACGGGCAACGGAATATCGTTTGGGTCGCGTTTGAGGCGTGAGCGTGTCGATCTTCGGCGCGAGAAACTGGAAACGCTTCAGATCAACGTGGGGAAGCTGTGCAATCAGGCGTGCAGGCACTGCCACGTGGATGCCGGTCCGAATCGGACAGAAGTGATGACTCGCGACACGATGCGTTCGATCCTGACGTTTCTCGCCGCATCGGATATTCCGATGGTGGATATTACCGGAGGAGCCCCGGAGGTAAATCCTCATTTTCGATTTCTGGTGACACAGGTCAGACGACTTGGTCGGGATGTGATGGTACGGTGCAATCTAACGGTGATTTTCGAACCCGGCATGGAATATCTGCCTGAATTCTACCGCGAACACGAGGTCGATCTGGTCTGCTCATTGCCCTGCTATCTGGAGGAGAACGTCGATCAGCAGCGTGGGAAAGGCGTGTTTTACGATAGCATCGAAGCTCTCCAACGCCTCAATTCCATCGGATATGGCGGGCAGGATACAGACCTGCAACTTCATCTGGTATACAATCCGGTTGGCGCCTCGTTACCGCCGCCGCAGGCCGAACTCGAGGCGGATTATAAGCGGGTTCTGGGAGAGCGTTACGGTATATCGTTCAACCGCCTGTTTACGATTACCAATATGCCGATCAGCCGGTTCAACGACTATTTGCGGCGTCGGGGGGAGTACGAGGACTACGCGCGGATACTGCAGGACACATTCAACGCGGAAACGATCGATCAGCTGATGTGCCGGTTTCTCGTCAGCGTAGACTGGGAAGGCAACATCTACGACTGCGATTTCAACCAGATGCTGGAAATGCATCTGTCCGGTCAGCCGAAAAAACTGTGGGAAGTGTCGCCGGGGTGGTTGATCGACAGGAGGATCCGGATTGCCGACCACTGCTACGGTTGCACCGCAGGGGCGGGAAGCAGTTGCGGCGGTGAGTTGACTTGAGAGTCAGTGATCCGCGTTCATTACCATATGGAAGCCGTACGACGGGGTCGGCCGAGTAAAGCGGCCGGCCCCGATACGTTCCCGGCCTGACCTATCGGAAGTCACACCCTTCGTTGTCGAGAAATTCCCGAATCCGGCTCTGAATTTCGTCTCGGACCCGTCGAAAAACGACCATCCTCCGGTCCGGGGCGCCACAACCTTCCGCCGGATCGTCGAGGCTCCAGTGGATCTGCGCAGTGGCGTCGGGGTAGACCGGGCAGTTGCCCCGTGCCCGATCGCACACAGTGACGACGATGTCGACGGGCAGGCCCTCAATCGTATCGGGTCCTTTTGATCGTTGCCCGGAGATATCGACTCCGACTTCGGCCATCGCCCTGACGGCCAGCGGATTCAGGGTCGTGGGCCGGGTACCCGCGCTCAGAGATTCGAACCGGTCTCCCGCCAAGTGCCTGAGAAACCCCTCCGCCATCTGGCTCCTGCAGGAATTTCCGGTGCAGAGGAACAATACTCGTATCATTACGCCACGTGCAGAGATCAACCGCGGTATTCGTACGGGACGACGTCAACTGAAAGGACAATCGACGATGGCGGCAGACATCGGGTGTCGTCGCAGGCCTGAAAATCCAGGGCGAGATCCAGCCGAACGCCGCCGGGCGGGTATCGCCCGATTTCGAGGATTGCCGGAATGGTAACTTCGCCTGCGTAAACGGCCAGAGGACCGTCGGCGAAAGGAAAACGGACGCGCTTCGCCGGCGGATATGAAATCTCGATTGTTTCGACCGGGTGTTCGGATGTAATCCTGAGCGACGTTGGAACCAGAAAGTCCAGTGATGCAGGGTTGGCGTTGATATGCCATCCCTTCCTTACCTTAAGCGACACAGCGATTTCCAGCCGTCCTCCGGCAATGGGGGGTGGCGAGCGCACCATCGCAGAGACAATTACGGCCTCATGGCTGGCTTCAATGATCGAATCGGCGGCCGTCGATTCGCCGAGAGTCGCCGTACGGTGAACAGCCGGCGTGAACCCGGCAGGACTTGTATCCAGGTATCGCAATAAGCCGTGATACATATTGTTGAATCCGCCCGGGTTCTGATTCAATAAAGTGCCAAAGGCAAGTAGCGTCTGCGACGCCAGATCCATATATTCAGTTTTCCCGGTGAGCTCGTGAAGGCCGAGCAAGGCGTGAACTGCAACCGAATTCCCGGAAGGTATGGAACCGTCGTACGGTTTCTTGGTACGGGTGATGAGGTGTTCAATGCCGCTGGTAAAGAAAAAGCCGCCGCCGTCCGCGTCCCAATACAGGTTTCGCATCCTCTCGGACAGAGCTTCGGCTTCTCGGAGGTATCGGGGTTCACCGGAAGCTTTGTAAAGCGATACCAGGCCCTGGATCAGAAACGCATAGTCCTCCTGAAAGCCCCGGATTCTTGTCGCACCGTTCCGGTGGATGCGAATGAGATCGCCGTTTTCGTCCCGCATGCGGCTCAGGACGAAATTCGCTGCCTTTCGGGCGGCTCGCAGATAGGGAACGGATTTCAAAATGGCGTATGCATCGGCATAGGCCGCAATCATCAGACCGTTCCACGCGGTGATGATTTTATCGTCAAGCAGGGGCCGAGTCCGCTTTTCTCTGGCGGCCAGCAGTTTCTGTTTCAGCGGCCGGAGCCGGTTGCGGAGATCGACGGAGGACGTGGACAGTGAATCTGCCACCGCGTCCAGGGTTGTTGTCATTTGGAGGACCATTCCGTCGCTATCGGGCATTTGTGCGAGCCTGTAGACCTTGAGAAAGACGTCAGCGTCCTTTTTGAGAATTCGCTGAATCCCGGCGAGGGTCCAGAGATAGTATTCGCCCTCCCTGCCGCCTGTTTCCGAATCAAGGGCCGAGAAGAAGGCGCCTTCGGGCGAGGTCATTTCCCGTGATACGTATCGGAGAATATCCTCTGCCGTGTGTCTATAATCCGGATTGCCTGTAATCCGATATGCGCGGAGGTAAATTCTGGTCAGCTGGGCCTGGTTGTATAGCATTTTCTCAAAGTGGGGGATCTGCCAGCCACGGTCGACGGCGTACCGATGAAATCCCCCGCCGAGGTGATCAAAAATGCCGCCTGCCGCCATTCTGTCCAGCGTGCCGGTGACGATTTCCAGAAGTCCGGAATCGTTCCGGCGCCGGTGTCGAGACAATAGCAGGTCGAGCGCCTGGTCCGGCGGAAACTTGGGGGCGTCGCCGAATCCGCCGTGGATGAGATCATAGGATTGTTTGAGTTTTTCAATTGCACCGTCCAGCAAACTGTGGTCCAGCGTGTGTTCCTGCTTTTCGGGACCAGGGACCAGATGGATTTTCTCCAGGGCCGAAGAAATGTACCGGGAAGTGCCGATTACCTCCTGCCGGCGGTTTGACCATGCGTTCAGGATAACCTCCAGCACCCGTGGAAATCCGGGCCGGTTGTATCGGGGATCGTCCGTCGGCGGGAAATAGGTACCCGCAAAGAACGGATTCAGTTCCGGAGTGAGGAAAACGGAGTTCGGCCATCCTCCGTGTCCGGAGATGATCCTGGTTGCCGTCATGTAAATCTCGTCGACGTCGGGCCGTTCTTCCCTGTCGACCTTGATGTTGACGAAGTTGTCGTTCATCTGCCTGGCAATCGTGGGATCTGAGAAAACGAGACGTTCCATCACGTGGCACCAATAGCAGGTGGCGTACCCCACCGAGAGGAAAATCGGTTTGTCCTCCAGGCGTGCGCGTTCGATGGCCTCGGTTCCCCATGGATACCAGTCCACCGGGTTGTGGGCGTGCAGCAACAGGTAGGGGCTGGTTTCATCAATGAGCCGGTTTGTGTATTTCCAGGATCCGTCGGCATCGTCGAGGGCGTGTGCAGGCCCGTCGGCATTCGAATCCGATGAGGCTTCGCAGGCGTCGCCGTGAGGCGGCGATGGCTGCCCGGAAGCATTCCCGCAAAAGACGGCACCGATTGCCATGACGGCGACCGTCATGGACAGGGCCGCGAAACGACCGGGCGCGAATGTCGTCGGAAAGGTCATGTTGGCGGCACTGAGAAAAGTGAGGAATCCTCACGTCGGTTTGTTTCGTTGATCCCGGGAACTGCACTCGCGAGGGGCCGCAACGGCGTCAACGATCGAGAATGTCAACCGGCAAACGCGTGCCTGATCTTGCCCACCGCCTCAACGATGTCGTCCATGTCTTCTCGTGAGCCCAGTAGCATGGACTGGAAGAACCAAACACTGCGCCTGCACGCGTGTTCAACCCTCGGGCAGGGTAACCGGCGCACGAGATCGGGGTATGCTTCCGAAACGCTCTTCAGTGCGCCTTCGTCGGTCAGCGGCCGCTGGTAACCGGGGGTACAGTCGATGCCTTCGGCGATCAGGGCTTTGATGAATTCCTTTCTGCCCCGGCCGCCGAAATACTCCGGATCGTAGCGTGTCATATAAAGATGGTATCCGTGCCGCGTGACCCACGGACGCGTCGCCGGTGGTATCAGGCCGGCGACGTTTCGCAGCTCACGCGTCAGGTAAGCCGCGTTCCGGCACCTGGTCTCGGTCTGAAGCTGTAGTCTCTTCAGTCTTGTCAGAAGGATACATGCCAGATATTCCGACGTGCGATAGTTCCATCCGTGGCGCGGGTATTCCCAGCGTTCGCCGCCGGGGCGCCGACCCACGTCCCGGAATGCGCATGCCCGTTCGTGAATGTGTTCATGGTTCGTGACGAGGCAGCCGCCCTCGCCAACCGTAAGGTTCTTGCTGGACTGGAAGCTGTATGCGCCAACGTCGCCAAGCGGGCCGACCTTCCGCCCAAGGTGTTCGGCGCCGTGGGCCTGGGCGGCATCTTCAATCACCACCAGGCCATTCTTGTTGGCAATGGCATTAATGGCGTCCATATCCGCGGAGTGCCCCCCCACGTGCACGGGAAGAATGCCTACCGTCCTGCAGGTTATGGCCGCCTCAACCGCGGCCGGATCCAGGGTAAAACTGAGCGGATCGATATCTGCCAGCGCCAGCCGGCAACGCACGGACAGAGCTGCGCTGGCCGTGGCGATGAACGTATAGTTGGGGATAATGATCTCCCCGCCATCCCGAAGCCCATCGAGATCGAGCGCGCCGGCGATGGAGGCGGAAATCGCGTCCGTGCCATGCGGCATCATCAAGCCGTAGCCGGCGCCGCAATAGTCCGCGAACGCCTCGCCGAACCTGTCGCTTCTGCTTGCCGGAAGACCCTCTATCTTTTCCAGGTAAACTTCCCTGAGTGCCGGCTCGATTTCGCGTTCCCACTCAGCCTCTGTGTTGGCGGGCCACGCCGGCCACGGATTCTCGCGCCGATTGCGTACGGGTGTGCCACCGTTCACTGCCAGCCGGCTGTCAGAAATCACGTTTACCATCGGAATTTCCGTGAATGTGCGGAGATGTCTCGCGGCTTCTTTCGGTCCCGATCTGGTGTGTCACGCGGTTGGCGGAATCCCGGCGCCCGTGAACTATCGATGGGCGAGAACCAAAGACGTCGCCGTTCCTGAGCCAGGTACGGCGCTACCGCGTGAATCGATCAATCCGCCACGAGTTCGCAGGCGGCCGCCCGGACCAGCTTCTCGCTTTCAACCGCGAGTCCGGCATATCTGGGTTCCATACCCCCTTCGCGGTGGGCCTGTGGAGTACTCAGGTAGCCGACGTCGGCCGTCGGTCCGGATAGGACGATATTGAGTCCACCTGGTGCCGCCGACCTGATCGCCGATGCGGTTTCAACGAAGATTTCACCGGGAAGGTGAACTATATTGACTCCACACGTTGAGACCCGTGTGATCGTATAGTCCAGAAATCGCCTGCCGGTTGCGTAGTGCCGGCTGCCGTAGGCCTGAAACCGCTGAAGCCCGTCGGACCGTCTCGG
Source organism: Candidatus Latescibacterota bacterium (assembly GCA_963662665.2). GTDB lineage: Bacteria > Latescibacterota > UBA2968 > UBA2968 > JAAXHE01. The sequence goes on along the minus strand of CAXXJS010000066.1, from coordinate 14,498 downwards.
CGTTGTTTCAAGTTCTTCCTCGACGGCATTGGGATCCGCATATGAAAACGTGGGCAATCGAACGGTTTTCCGTGTGACATGGAGGTCCCCGGAACCGTTCATGTCTGCCTGTTCCAATGCGTAGAGTGCCGCCCCTCCGACACTGTTACCAAGGCGCTTATAGGTTCGGCCGGCGCGGCTCACGGGAACCACGTTTCCGATGCTGCCCGGAAGAAACAGCGCATTGACGCCCGCCGCCTCGACCACGTTTCGCGCGACACCCGGATAGTCGGCCGAAATATGCCCGTATTTGTCGGTGTTGCACAGCGCGTGGCAGCCGAAAACGATTGCGCAATGTGCCGGATTACCGTTGTTATCGTCTATTCGGAGCACGTAGACGTTTTCGTCCACCTCAGCGTACGTGAGTTCGGGTCGGGGGTAGGGGAATTTGAAGTTGCTCATAACCAGGCTTCCATCGCGATCGTATGAGCGGCGGTTATAGAGAATATCGGGAGCCGGACTGACGCCTGCGCCGAGGCGGGAGGGTTCCAATGCATTGGCGGCTTTACGAACGGCTGCTGCCATATTGTCCGCAAATAATCTCTCCCGTCCGTAGTACTTGAGTGTCTCACAGGGAATGCTGACGTATGATTGGAACAGAATGGGCGTGGTGCCGACGTGGGAGGCGCAGGGCAGGATGTGGTTCGAATTCAACCAGACGATGTCCTTGAGACGTTCCCTTACGCGTGCCATGAGATCTTCTTCGATGCTGAAACAATCTCCGGCCAGAAACGTGACGTTGGTGTCGCCTTTCCGAAGGATAAGTGCGCGAAACGAGATTGGGTCGAATACGCGAAAAGAGCCATCTTGCGGTTCTTCAGGCGTAAAGTCCTGAATGCCGAAACCGGTTTTCAGCACGTCAACCTCCTCTGTTTTCACTGAGGCGCGAAAGTGGTTCATTGATAGGGTAATTTCCAGCGGTCGTCAAGTGTTTTCCTGCAGCGCGCCGCCTTACGGGCGGTGAACCTTGACGTTTCCGGCGGTATGGGTTACATTAATGGTTTTGTCGGCGCCGGCGGGGCCGTACCGCACGGTTTACGGCATCGGTTGTGCAGGCGCGATTAGCCGCCGAGAGATCGGTTCGACGAATTCCGAAAATGCAGTTCGAGACAACGCAAGGGAGATCTGATGGAGGCCCTGCTGGCAGCGCTGGAACGGGAACTTTCCGGCGAAGTCCGATTCGACAAGGCTTCACGGATTCTATACAGCACCGATGCGAGCATGTATCAGATTGAACCGTTGGGGGTGGTTCTGCCCAGGCATCGGCAGGACATCCTGCGGGCCATTTGTCTTGCTCGTGAGTTTGGAGTACCCGTATTGCCGCGCGGCGGCGGGACAGCACTTGCAGGACAGTGCGTGGGGCCGGCCGTGATTATGGATTTGTCGAAATTCATGAACGGCATCCTCGAATTGAATGAGGAAGAGGGATGGGTGCGGGTGCAGCCGGGCGTAGTGCTGGACGAATTGAACTCGCATCTCAAGCCTCATGGTCTGCAATTCGCCCCGGACGTAGCGACAAGCAGTCGAGCGACAATCGGCGGGATGATCGGGAACAATTCGGCGGGGGCCCATTCGGTAATCTATGGGAAGACCATCGACCACGTACTCGAATTGACGGTGGCCCTCGCAGATGGTACCGAGGCCCTGTTCCGGGAAATGTCGGACGAGGAGGTTGAGGAAAAGACGAAACGGATGGACCTGGAAGGCCGGGCATACCGCGAAGTCGTCCGGCTTACGGGGATCCACCGGGCTGAAATCGAACGGCGGTACCCAAAGATTCTGCGGCGTGTTGGCGGTTACAACCTGGATGAATTTACAAAGTCGCAACCGTTTAATATGTGCCGTATGATCGTGGGCTCGGAGGGCACCCTCGCCACGGTATTGGAAGCCCGGTTGCGCGTGATTCCCCTTCCTCGCGCGAGGGTGTTGGGAGTGGTTCAGTTCGAGGACCTGATCGAATCGATGGCGGCGGTGTCACCCATTCTGGAGACGGGTCCGGCGGCGGTGGAGCTGGTGGATCGTATGATACTTGAGCAAACCCGAGGATCCATCGCGCTTTCCAGGCAGCGCGGGTGGGTTGAAGGAGATCCAAGGGCGGTGCTTGTCGTGGAGTATTTCGGAGATTCGATTGACGCGCTGATGCCGCGGCTCGACGCGCTGGAGGCCACGATGTCGAAATACGGTTTCGGCTATGGGTTTCGACGGGCCGTGTCGACAGAGGAACAGGCGAATGTATGGAATATCCGAAAGTCGGGCCTGGGATTGCTGATGGGTGTCAAAGGGGATACGAAACCGGTGGCTTTTGTGGAGGATTCCGCAGTTTCACCGGAGAAGCTGCCGGACTATATCGGCGACTTTGAACGGATTGTGCGCGAGCACGGTACGACGGCCGGCTACTACGCGCATGCCAGTGTGGGATTGCTCCATATCCGGCCGATGGTGAATGTGAAGACGGCGGCGGGCGTGGCGAAAATGCGGTCGATCGCCGAGGCCGTTCGGGATCTGGTGCTGAAATACGGTGGTGCAATGAGCGGCGAGCACGGGGATGGCCTTGCTCGAAGTTGCTGGAACGAAAGGGTTTTCGGGTCCGCGCTGTACAATGCATTCCGGGAATTGAAGCACGCATTCGATCCGCAACGGCTAATGAATCCGGGAAAGATCGTGGACGCGCCCATGATGACGGAAAACCTGCGTTTCGGTCCCGAATACCGGGCGCAGGAGCCGCGCACCCACTTCGATTTCTCAGCCGACGGGGGATTCCACCGCGCGGTGGAGATGTGCAACGGCGTGGGCGCATGCCGGAAAAAACTCCACGGGACGATGTGCCCTTCCTATATGGCTACTCTCGACGAGGCCCATTCCACGCGGGGAAGGGCAAATGCGCTCCGTGCCGCCATTTCGGGCGGACTTCAGGGCGGGCTGGCCGACGAAAGGGTTTACGAGATCCTGGACCTGTGCCTGGAGTGCAAAGCGTGCAAGTCGGAGTGTCCGTCCAACGTGGACATGGCCAAGATCAAGTATGAATTCCTCGCACATTATTACCATCGGCATGGAAGACCGTTGCGGGAATGGCTGTTTGGCAATATCGATACCCTGAACCGTGCCGGATGTGCGCTGGCGCCAGTATCCAATTGGTTGGCGGGCACCAGGCTGGCAAGGCTGGGATTGCAGTTTATGGGCATCGCACCGGAAAGGGCGTTACCGCCCTTCGCGCGCCGGACGTTCACGGAATGGTTTGCCCGGCGCAGGAAGCGACAGAGCCAACGGAAGGTGGTACTCTTCAATGATACGTACCTCACGTTCAATGAACCCGATATCGGCATTGCGGCCACCCGCTTTCTGGAGGCTGCGGGATACGAGGTAATCCTGCCGACAAAGCGCTGTTGCGGACGGCCGCTCCTTTCCAGTGGGATGATGGAGCAGGTCAAAGAGAATCTGGAGTTCAACGTGCGGCATCTTCATACGTTCGTAACGAAGGGGTACGACATTGTGGGTTTTGAACCCAGTTGCGTCTCTATGTTGACCGACGATTACCCCGATTTGAGCCCCGACCCCCGCGTGCGGGTGGTGTCCGAGCGGTGCTATACCGTGGAGGCCTATCTGAGCCTGCTGGCTGAACGGGGCGAACTTCAGGTGGCATTCTCGAACTTGCAGAAGGAAATACTTGTACACGGGCACTGCCACCAGAAGGCTCTCTGGGGGATGGCACCTTCGCTCGACGTATTGAATATGCCGCCCGGATACTCGGCGACAGCCATCGATTCAGCCTGTTGCGGAATGGCCGGCGCATTTGGTTATCAGGCGGAGCATTATGACATTTCGTTGAAGATGGGCGAAGACCGGCTCTTGAAAGTTGTCCGTGAGGCGGGGCCGGAAACCGAGATCGCTGCCGCAGGGCTGTCGTGTCGGCAACAGATTCAACATGCAACCGGGCGAACCGCCCGTCATCCGATTCAGATTCTGTGGGAGGCGGTTGCACCCGCATTAGATGAATGAATGCCCCGAGGCGAGTCCATATCCGGGTAAGAGGTGTTGTTCAGGGGGTGGGTTTTCGATTTTATGTGCGCCGCGTGGCGCGGGATCTGGGCCTCGTCGGGTATGTCCGCAATAGCGCCGACGGAAGCGTGGAGCTCGAAGCGGAAGGCGAGCCCTCCGGGGTATCGGCCCTGATCGATGCCGTGGACAAAGGACCCAGCGGCGCGTCTGTACGGAACACAACGGTACGACAGTGTCCGGTTCGGAGTTCCGAAACGGAATTTGTGTTACGCTGGTAGAAAGTGGGGTGCTCTATGGATCTGTCGAGATATATCCGGGAAGTGCCCGATTTCCCGAAGCAGGGCATCCTTTTCAAGGATATTACGACCCTATTGAAGGAGCCGGCGGCGCTTGATGCCGCAGTTCGACAACTTGCTGAACCGTACCGGACCGCGGGTGTATCGCTTGTGGCAGGGATCGAGTCCAGGGGGTTCATTCTGGGTGCGGCCGTTGCCCGTGATCTGGGCGCGGGATTTGTACCCATTCGAAAATCCGGCAGGTTGCCGGCAAAGACGGCGTCGGCGAGTTACGTGCTGGAATACGGTAAGGACAGCATTGAAATTCATACCGACGCGATTGTCCCGGGTCAACGCGTGCTGCTTATAGATGATCTGCTGGCGACCGGAGGCACCATGGAGGCCGCGGTCCGCCTCGTGAAGGGACTTGGGGGTCAGATACCTGGAATTGCATTTCTGATCGAACTGGCCGCACTCAATGGACGCTCGAAATTGCAGGGTGAAAATGTCATGGCGCTGGTCTCCTATTAGGCACCTGCCACGTGGTCTGCATAGACGTCCGCCGGCTGATTGAGTGGATTGCGCAAAGTTGCTCGCGAACGTCGATCGCGCGTTCGACTTATTTCTACAGGTCCAAATCTCAAGTCGATGCCCCTGTAGCTCAGAGGATAGAGTAGCGGATTCCTAATCCGTTGGCCGCAGGTTCGAGTCCTGCCAGGGGCATTTATTTCTTCCTCAAGCGGTGGCTGTACCTTGCCGCACAGACAATACCCCATGGGGTCATCCCTCACGCGAATTGCGTCGGTTGGAGCAATCCAGCCGAAATCCACCGGAAGTCCGAACGACTGGCGGACATATATGGGGCAGATCGCCGTCAGCGTTGAAACGGAAGACGGGCTGACGGGCTATGGCGTCGGTGGTGGCGGCGCGGCGGGCATTCACGTTATAGAAACCGACCTGCGCCGGCTTCTTGTCGGAAGCGACGCAACTCCGGTGGAAGACCTGTGGGATGAAATGTATCGTGCAACGCGGCCCTACGGGCGGAAGGGTATCGCGATGATGGCGGTCAGCGGCGTGGATCTGGCGTTGTGGGATCTGAGGGGAAAGCGCGAAGGAATGCCGATAGCCGCGGTTTTGGCCGGCAAGTCCCGGGGCGAGTCTGAGCCTGTCCCCTGCTACATGACGGGTTTTTCGGCCGAAGATGTCATTCGTTCCGGTGCGGACGGGTTCCACGCACTCAAGTTTCATGCGGGGCTGAACCGAAACCAGAAAATATCGGAGGTTGTCGCTCCGATCCGGCACGTGAGGGACACCCTCGGACCCGATGTTCGTTTGATGGCAGACGCGGCGATGAAGCTGGACGCCGACACGGCGCTACGCCTCGTCGACGCACTGCAGGGATGTAATCTGGAATGGCTTGAAGAACCATTGCCGCCGGAGGATCTGGAAGGATATCGGAAACTGCGCGACCAGAGTCCGATACCCATCGCAGGCGGGGAACATGAATACACGGCGGCTGCCTTCGACGTTTTGATGAGGGAGCGTCTGCACGCAATCGTTCAGCCGGACGCGACCTGGTGCGGGGGACTTACGGAACTGGTGAAGATCTACGCAATGGGCGAAAAATACGGCGTTCGGGTGTGTCCCCACCGGGGAAGCGAAATCTGGGCGCTGCACGTGATTGCGTCATTGGATCCGGATCCCCTGGCCGAATCGGGCAGACCGTGGATCGACTGGGTGGACGGGCAACCCGCAATCGTATCTGGAACTGTCGCGATCGGAAGCGCGCCCGGGTTCGGGGTCGCGCTTCCCGTTCCTCCGTGACGGATTTTTCGCAATTCCGTGGACGTTCTCATTTAGCGTTACTTCGATAAAAACAACAATGTGGCGCCGTAACGAAACCTTCCGATACGGGCCGAAAGGGTCGTCCGAAAGGACATTTTTCCGTTCACGTCCAGCGACCTGAAGTGTCCTGGAAATCCGACTTCAGATCGCCTTTATCCACTTGCCTGTATTCGAATCGACGTCCCGGAAAAATGACGAATCAAGGTTAGTCTCTCCAGCGAATTCCTGAAACGGCGCCCGGGCGGGAATCCGGGCGGACCAGGTTTCGCACCGGAATTGGCAGGGCCGCCAACCGTACAGCGGACCCGGTATCCGCGTGAATTGAGGGAAATTGAGGAGCGGATTGCAGTGGATGTCGTCCGGTCGCAGACGCATTCCGTTCGGGGTCGCCTGCAGAGCGGCTTTTCAACGGACTGATTGGGGTTGACATCAGATCTGGAATATCATACTATTTGAGGGGATTGTAGCCATTCACCGCACCTGGCGGCCCCTGCTTCCGGATCGGTGTCCGGGTAAAGAGCGGTTCGGCTCACGTTCCGATCGCCTTGTGCGCGTTTCCCCCGGACGTTATGTGAAGTCGGGAGAAGTATGATGTCCACTGAACATGAACAATATCTCGAAGACGATCGGATATTGGCGGATCTCGCAGATCCGGTTGATGCCGAAGCCTTTGCAAATTTAATGGAACACGCCCACCAAAAGGGCATGAGCGCTGCGGATTTTATACGCGAAGTGCCTGAACGCACCTCACGAAAGGCGATTCGGAGGCTGTGCCTGAAAGATAGAAAGCGAACGTTGCGTGCGAGAATGTCGTCCTTTGCCAGGAACCTGTGGGCACGCGAGGAACAGGAACCCACCAACATACAGTCACTCTACGCACCTCCCGACCGGCCCCGGATGACGGGCGGGAACGGACAGAAGCCGAAACGATGATGCAGGAAAACCGACAGGCGTTGCAGGTACACATACACGAACTGGAAGAATTGGTTGAGGCGATGCTTGTACATGCGCGATCCGGAAACCAGGAGGCCAAAGAACGCCTGGTTCACGTGCATCGAGAGGTGATGAACAAAAGGCATCGACTCAAGGACCTGTACAGGCAGGATGGCTGAAAGTAGGGGCCTATAGAGCGGAATATGTCGGGCAAGCTCCGATACGTTAAACGGAGTTGTGCCGCATATTTCGCCTTTTTTGATTCCTGTGGACCGAGATGCGAATTCTTGCGGTTGACTTTGGCCGGCGCCGGGTGGGTTTGGCTGTTTCCGACGAACTGGGTTTTGCCGCACGGGGGTTACCCACGGTTCAGGCGAACTCACGGGACTCGGCGCTAGATTCCGTGACCCAGGTTGCCGCAAACGTCGGGGCGTCCGCACTACTCGTCGGTCTGCCGCTCAATATGGATGGCAGCCGTGGGCCGATGGCTGAAGCGGCAGAGGAATTCGCCGCGGCGTTGAATCGAACAACGGGGCTGCCTGTTCGTCTGTGGGATGAACGGCTGACCACTGTTGCCGCACGACGTGCGATCCGGGAAATCGGGGCCAGGGACCGGAAGACAAAGGGCCCCGTGGATCGGATGGCGGCGGTATTACTTTTGAATAACTATCTGCAGGCGAAGGATTCGGCGGAACCGTGATGCGAACCCGGGAGAAACGCGGCCTGGCGCCGACCGGTCCGGACGACCGCCGGCTATGGAGATCTCACGTCCACGGGTCGGTGATCGTTCGCTCAATATTCACGCTTATCTGTGTTGGTGCCTTGGTTCTGGTGCTGGTTGTCCTTGCATTGAACCGGCCTACAGGGTCAGGGCCAAGAGAAATCGTCATTCAGAAAGGTATGGCGGTTGTACAGATCGGAAGATTGTTGCATAAGGAAGAGGTGATTCGAAGTCCACGGCTTCTCGTCCTGTTTTCTATATTAGACGGCACCAGCAGGATCCTCAAGGCCGGGCCGCACCGGTTCACGGAGGGTATGAGCACCTGGGACGTCCTTAAAGAACTGTCCGTATCCAGAGACAGCTACCGGGTTGTGACTCTCCCGGAAGGCATGACCGCGGGGCAGACGCTCCGGCGGCTGGCGGCCGACCTGGATCTGGACGAGATGAAGATGCGGCGTCTCGCGTCCGATGCCGGATATTGCCGCCGATGGGGTGTAACCGCCGACAACCTCGAGGGCTACCTCTTTCCCGAAACCTACCGTTTTTCATTGACGATGGGCGAAGAGCAGGTCATCCGGATGCTGGTTCGGCAGTTTTTCAGGATTTTTGACGAGAAAATGGCGGCGCGAGCGCGTCAGATGGAAATGTCCGTACATCAGGTCGTCACGCTTGCCTCAATTATCGAAGGCGAAGCACTCTTGGATGAAGAACGGGCGACGATCTCCGCAGTGTATCACAACCGGCTCAAACGAGGAATGTATCTTCAGGCCGATCCGACGGTTCAGTATGCCATCGAGGGAGGTCCCCGCAGGCTGTTTAACAGGGATTACGAAATCGACTCACCTTACAATACCTATCGCCATCGCGGGTTGCCGCCCGGTCCTGTGATGAATCCCGGGGCCGCGTCGCTGATGGCCGCCCTGTACCCCGCGGATGCGGACTACCTCTTTTTCGTTGCCCGGGGAGACGGATCTCACGTATTCAGCAGAACTTCCCGTGAACATAACGATGCGAAGCGGAAGACAAAGTGGGCCAGAAGACGCAGCTGGAAAACGCCCGAACGCCCTGAATAAAGGATATCGAGGGAATGCAGGCCATACTGGCGGGGTTGAACGAACAGCAGAAAGAGGCAGTGTGCGTCGTGGATCGCCCGGTTCTCGTACTGGCGGGGGCCGGATCCGGCAAGACACGGGTGCTGACCCGCCGTCTCGCGTACCTGATTGACGTTTGTGGCGTCCATCCGGGCGCAATTGTGGCCATGACGTTCACCAACAAGGCAGCGGGCGAGATGAACGGCCGCGTTGAGAATCTGTTGAACCGCACCACCAGGGGTATGTGGCTGGGGACGTTCCACTCCCTGTGCGCACGAATTCTGAGGAGGGAGTCAGGGGCGGCCGGCCTTGACTCCAATTTCTCCATATACGATTCTGACGATCAGGTTGCGTTGTTGCGGCAGGTCATTCGAGATCAGGAGATTTCGGAGCGGCAGTTTCCTCCCCGGCAAGTGCGGGCGCGCATCAGTTCCGAAAAGAGTCGCATGGTTGATCCGGTCGCTTTTGCGCAACGCGCCGGTACTTATTATGAACAGCAGGTCGCCCGGATTTACCGGCAGTACCAGTCGGCTCTACAACAGAACAATGCCGTGGATTTCGACGATCTTCTCATGCTAACGGTGCAGGTCTTCAGAGACGACGCGTCGATCCTGGAGCGGTACCAGACCCGGTTCGAGCATTGTCTGATCGACGAGTACCAAGATACCAATCGGCCGCAGTATCTCTTCGCGCGTTACCTGGCAGGAAAACATAGCCGCATTTTCGTGGTCGGAGACGACGACCAGAGCATCTATGCCTGGCGCGGCGCCGATCTGGGAAACATCCTGAATTTCGAGAGAGATTTTCCAAATGCCCACGTCATCCGCCTCGAACAGAACTACCGGTCGTCACAGGTCATTCTCGATGCGGGAAACGCGGTAATTCGCAACAACCTCGGCCGCAAGGGGAAGGAACTCTGGACGGATCGTGATCGCGGGGAACGGATTCAGCTCTCCCGGTTCGCGGATGAAAGAGACGAAGCCCAGCGGATCGCTCGGGAACTGAAACGTCTCAGGTCAAAGTATACCTATGGACAGATCGCTCTGCTGTACCGCACGAACGCTCAATCGCGTGCGCTGGAGGACGGACTGCGTTACCAGGCGATTCCGTACGTGATTGTGGGGGGCGTTCGGTTTTATGAACGCAGGGAAGTCAAGGATGTACTTGCGTATCTCAGGCTGATCGTGAATCCGAGCGATTCGATCAGCCTGTACCGTGTTGTCAATACACCGCGCCGCGGCATTGGCCAGACCTCTCTCGGGAAATTGGAAGCCTTTGCGGCGGGTGAGGGTATCACGCCGTACGATGCACTTTCGCGGGCCGTCGACGTTCACGGCCTTACCGCCCGCGCAAGAGCAGCGATGGGAAGATTTCACGGGATGATTGAAGGATTCCGGAGGGGATTGGAGGATGAGCCGGCGCACCTGCTGGCGGCCCGCGTCGTACAGGAAACCGGATATTTGCAGACACTGGACGATTTGACGCCCGCGGAGAACCTTTCCCGTTCTGAGAATGTGCAGGAACTTCTGGTGGCGATTGAGGACTTCGTAAACCGCTCCGACACATCGTCGATGGCGGCATTTTTGCGTGAAGTCGCATTGGTTACCGACGTGGACCAATGGCACGAGGAGACCGATGCGGCAACGTTGATGACCTTGCATAGCGCGAAGGGACTCGAGTTTCCCGTGGTATTTATCACGGGTCTGGAAGAAGGATTGTTCCCTATTTTGAGGGAGTACGACGATCCTCATGCTGAAGAGGCGGCCGTAGAGGAGGAGCGGCGGTTGTTCTACGTGGGCGTGACAAGGGCGCAGGACCTGCTTGTACTGACACATGCCGCGCAGCGTCGGCGGTACGGAGGTGCGACGGTCAGTTCCGAATCCAGATTCCTGCGCGAAATTCCGGGCGATCTGATTGTTCGAGGGAAAGCTATTCAAGCGGACGTTCCCCAGTCACCTCAGACTGAAACACCGGCTGTTCACCAACGTGCACAGATCGATTCACCGTCAGATCCCGACCCCTTCCCAATGAAAATGGGAACGGCCATTCTCCATCCTACCTGGGGTCGCGGACGCATTGTCGATCGCGCCGGAAGCGGGCCGGATACCAAACTCACGGTCCGCTTTCAGAGCGGATCAACTAAGAAAGTGGTCGTCAGGTTCGCCGATCTTCGACCCGGATGACGGTAAGTCACCGGCCGCGCCGGCTCTTGGTCCTTACCGCCAGAATCCTCTTGATTTCGAGTCTGATTTGACACATATTACAATCGCATTGGAGACCTGAAAAATGCGCAATCAATTTTAGTGGGTTGTTTTATGTCGGTTACGCTGGAAGACGTACGAAAGGTTGCACAGCTTGCCCGGCTCAGGTTCGACAGGGAAGAGGAGGATCGCCTGGTTGTCGACCTGAATCAGATGCTGAATTATGCCGCCGCGCTGGAAAATCTGAACACAACCGACGTCGCGCCCACTTCCCACATCGTTCCTGTCCGTAACGTGTTCCGGGAGGATACGCCCGTTCCGTCCCTCTCCCAGACCGAGGCGTTGTCGAATGCGCCGAGTTCAGGCAACGGCCATTTCAGGGTTCCCAAAGTTATCGAATAGATCCCGGCGGCGGTTTTGTCAACTCCGCCGTTCTTTTTTTTGTGCCCGTGGAGGAGTGGATGGTAAAGCGGAGCGATTACAACGGTCCCAAATACATTGTCGTCGCAGGGGGTGTTATAAGCGGAGTGGGCAAAGGGCTTGCTACGGCGTCGATCGGCAAGATTCTACAACAGCACGGATACAAGGCAACGGCAATCAAGATCGATCCCTATCTCAATTACGACGCCGGAACCCTGCGTCCCACGGAGCACGGCGAGGTCTGGGTAACGGACGACGGCGGCGAAATCGATCTGGACCTCGGGAACTACGAGAGATTCCTGGGTATCGACCTTCCTCGCACGAACAACCTGACCACGGGCCAGATTTACCATACCGTGATCGAGCGTGAACGCCGTGGGGAATACCTGGGCAAGACCGTTCAGCCAATTCCCCACATTACCGATGAAATCAAGCAGCGCATAACGGACGCGGCGAATGGGTTCGACATTGCGCTTGTGGAAATTGGCGGCACAATCGGCGACGACGAAAATCGGCCCTTTTTGTTTGCAATGAAGAGCCTGGAACGGGAGGTGGGAGAGGACAACGTCATTTACGTATTGGTCACCTATCTTCCGGTGCCCGGCCATGTCGGCGAGATGAAAACCAAACCCACTCAGCACGCGATCCGGTCGTTGAGCGAGAACGGAATATTCGCGGATTTCATCATTTGCCGAGCCGTGGAAGCGCTGGATGAGGTGAGGAAGCGAAAAATCGAAATTTCGGCAAATATCTCTACGGACCGGATTATCTCAGCACCCGACGTCGACAATATCTATCAGGTGCCGCTGGAATACGAAAAGGACCGGTTGGGGGAGAAGATCCTCGATGAGTTCGGCCTGGCTCCGAAGAAAACGCCCGACTGGGAGCGCTGGTGTGAACTCCTGGAAATGATTCGCGTACCCAAAGATCGGGTGCGTGTTGCTATGGTAGGCAAATACGTTGGAATAGGGGATTATGAATTTCAGGACTCCTATATCTCAGTCAATCAATCACTGGAGCACGCGGGCGCCCTCCTGGATACGAAGGTGGAGATCGACTGGATCGACACCAACCGCCTGGAGCACCATCAGGTCGGTGAGGTACTCGGTGGCTATCACGGCATTATTGTACCTGGTGCGTTTGGCGAGGGTGGCGCAGAGGGTGCCATCAATGCCGTCCGGTACGCCAGAGAAAACCAGGTGCCTTTCCTGGGTCTGTGCTATGGACTGCAGATGGCCGTGGTCGAATATTCTCGTCACGTGGCCGGATTGAACGATTCAAATTCCGTCGAGATGGATCCTGATACGCCTCACGCGGTAATCGACATTCAATATGCGCAACGGCAAATTATCGAAGAAAACCGATATGGCGGCACCATGAGGTTGGGAGGGTACGCGGCCGTATTACGACGGGAGTCCCGGGTGTTGGATCTCTACGAGCAAACAGGACGGCTGGAGGAGGATTCCTGGAGAATAAAGGAGCTGCGGCAGCGCCCCGATCAGATGTTCAGGTGCGGCGTGATCCTGCCGAGTGAGAATGCGGTGGTGGAACGACATCGGCACCGGTATGAAGTTGCACCGAAATACGTGGATCTGCTCGAGGAGTACGGTCTGTTCTTTTCAGGATTCCACCGAAGAGAGGATGGCACAAAACTGATGGAATTCCTGGAACTGCCGAATCATCCGTTTTTTATTGCAACCCAGGCGCATCCCGAGTTCAAGTCCCGGCTGGAGCATCCCGCGCCGTTGTTTTATGGGCTCATCAATGCGTCAATTCGCCAATCGGGAACCGGTCGCGAGGAATCCGTGCAGATCGAGATTGAAACATGACACTGGCGTGGACATCCCGTGTTTCCTGCGGGGTCCTCCTGTTCCTTCCATTGTTGGCGGCCTGCGCGCCGTCATCCGAACCTTCATCTTCACATGCGGTCTCCCAACCTCCGGATCAGGAGGCATGGGGATGGAACACGGTGGTAACCCGAAACGGCCGGAAACGCGCGGAGGTCGCGGCCGGACATTTCCGGAAGTACGATCAATCGCTAACGGCCCTTCTCGACAGCGGCGTAGCCGTTACTTTCTACGATGGGTCCGGGATGAATCGAGTGTCGAAATTGACCGCTGTTCAGGCGGAGATCGACGAACAATCCGGAGATATGGTGGTTATTGGCGAAGTTGTACTGAACGCCAATAACGGTACCTGTTTGGTAACCGACACGTTGCGTTGGAACCGTGAGACAGATATGATAACTGGAAACGGGCGGATGACCCTCCGCCGACCCGATGGGGAGGAGACCGGGGTCGGCTTCGAGGCTTCTTCCGATTTGAAATGGTGGAAGATGCGCCAGGTTTCGACGCGTCTGGGCGGGGCGGATTCTCTCCGATAATACCCTGTTTTTCTGCAAACGTCCTCTTTCCTTCCCATTTTATGCGTTTTCTCCTGTTTTTATTGCCTTTTTTTCTGGCGACGGCCTTTCCTGTTGACGCAACCGAATTGATTCGTGCGGACCGTAGCGAAACCACACTACAGGATTCGGGCGTTCTGCGGATAGAAGTCGGCGGGGTTTCCTACCAACACCCCGAACGTCGACTCAGCGTGAGTGCGGATTCCGCTCGTCTGTGGATTCCCGCCGGGGCTGTGTCTATTGCGAGATTTTTCGGTCGAGTTGCGTACCAGGATTCAGCAAGACAACTGGATGCCGCCACCATGACCTACCTGCCACGCACCGACGTGTCTACCTTTGTTGGCGCCGTGCGGGTTATGGAAGAAGACCGCCTCATGACTGCCCGCCGGGTGGCGTACCGAAAAAAGGAGAACCGGCTGGACGCCGAGGGCGGGGTGACGCTGAATTACGGCGAGCAGCGGATTTCACTGAGTGCGCCGGCGATGACGTATCATGTGTTGGCCGATTCGGGTACGGGTACAGGCGGCGTACGCGCCGTGCGTCTGCCGGACAAAACGGGAGACTCGCTGGCAGTCC
>CAXXJS010000065.1:0-50860 GCA_963662665.2 Candidatus Latescibacterota bacterium | reverse complement strand
CGACAAACGTGTGCCCCCCAACGTCGCCCTTGTAGATATCCAAGGCGAGTCGCTCCTTAACCCGCTGTACTCCCAGGCTCTGCTTGAAGTTGGGTTCGTCCGATCTTGATCGATGGTCGGGTTCCCCGAACCGAATATAGACTTCACCTCGCGCATCCCAGGGTTTCTTGCCTTTTGAGAAATCCGTGAGCGCGTACCAGACCCTTCTGTAGTGTTCCAGCAGACGTTCGTTAACGGACGTTGACAGATCCGGATCCCTGGAATTCCAGAAGCGCTCCAAATAGTCTGCATGATCGATACCCTCGGCTTCGCCAAGGGCCTTTAGTTGCTCGCGTGACGCAATGTGCGTTATATTCTCGTACAGTCTTTTCTCATCCGGAGTAAGCTTGGAAATATAATCCTCGAAGAACCGCATTGCCATGTCCAGACTGTCCTGCTTGATGGCAGAAATAGCAACGACGGGCATTAGCTCGATCGAATCCGGATGCCTTTGGACGAAGTCGAACAGGTGACTCATTATCTTGGAATAATCTCTAACTTTCAAGTATGCAATGCCAAGGCTGCGTTGGGCGCCCGCGTCTTCCGGCCGAAGCGCGAGATACTTCGTATACCAGACGACCGCCTTCTCGAATTCCCACGAAAGGTTCAAATAGTAGTCTGCAATCAGCAAAAACGCACCGGCATGCTCGGGGTCCAATTCCAGTACTCTTTTTGCTTCCAATTCGGCATCACGTTCTTTCATATCATATCGCACTCTAGCCATCTGATACCGGGCATCTACGAACTGCTGATCTCTGATCAACGCTTCCGTGAAATGGTGGATTGCAAAATGTCGCTGCATCGGCCACGTCTTGTAAAGCATTCCCAGACCATAGTGCGCCTCCGCCTTACTACCCAGTCTCAGAGCTCGGTGAAACGCTTCCTTCGATTCCTTGAATCTTTTCAATGTTATTAGTACGTGACCGAGATGGATATATGGATCGGGATCCCTCGGGCGCTGGCGCGCGACGTTCCGAAAGATCAACCGTGCCCGATCCAACTTATCCGCGTCCATCGCGCGACGGCCGCTCGACGCCAGGCTGTCCACTCTCGCCGCTTGTATACTTGAAACCGTGGTCCGGCCGCCGTCTTGAACGGCGACTCCGTCGATCTGCTCGCCCCTGTGCCAGAAACAGGCCACGGGAGGCGAATCCGGCAAGCCTTCATGCAGATATAGATAGTCGCTGAGAAATGCGTACTCCCGGTTGGCCGGGCAGGAGAAGAGCACGCCAAGGACCGCTTTCCAGTCTTCCCGTTCGTTACCGGGTGGCGTCTGTGCAACAATTCTGTTCGTCGCCCACTGATGCAATTCGCTAAGGTCCGCAGGTCCGCTGCCGTTCCCTGCGCGCTTGAATTCCCGAATGAGCCGGAGCAAGCCGGTCACCCGCTCCTGACAGTTGTGCCGGTGGATTGTGTTTCTGTCTGCCTCGATCCAAAACTCACAGGCTTCGGTATACCGCACGCAACTCTCGCTCGATAGACGGTACGTCGAGGCCTGTTCGTAAAGACTCTTGAATGTACGCCGGGCTTGTTTGAACAATTCCTTCGCGCTCACGTCGTTTCCTCTGTGGAGCGCGTTTCGGCCGCGAATGTACAGGTCCAGACAGGATCCGATCAGGCCCAGAACCCCATCTGCATCGTCTGTCCCGAGCAAAGCAGCAGTAGGTTGGACCCGCCGCGTCCTATCCTGATCCGGTTTGACATTCGCGGAATAGTCTTTTGTGATTTCTGTGTGATCAATTTCCCCGGTGTTCACATTAACACGGATCCACGTCTGCCCATCCTCGCCGCGACAGAATATTGCCGTTCCATCAGCCGACCATTCTACGGGACCCCCTACGTTGCCTGAATGCAGAAGCCTGACACCGCCCCGATCGTCAGCGATCCAGAGGCCGTAGTCTGCTCTGACGAATTTATCTCCTCTATACCCGATAATTGCAAGTGACCGTCCAAGCGGCGAGAGCGCGATCAATTCAGGTTGAAAGTCTTCGGATAGAGGCCACAAGTCGTCTTTAGTGCCGTCCAGGCTCACCCTCCAGATCCTGTTGGTTGCGACAGGCAAGGAATGTCCACCGTAAAACGATGAACCCCAGGCTTCATGCCGCAAGCTTCGCTCCAAATAGATCAGATCTTCTCCGTTCGGGGAAAAATAGAGGGTGCCGGGTTCACCAGGAAAGACTCTGAGTTTCCTGATCTTATCGTCGCCCGCGGAAAGGACCCAGATTTCCGTTAATGAAATTGGCCCCTTGCCCCGACGGACAATATACGCCGAGTCCTGAAACCGCGACGTTGCAGCGAGAAACCCACGATCCCCGGCCTCCACCAGGCACGGTATCGCAAGAGCGCAGGATGCACATAGCAGCAGAGTCTTCGCAATCCACTTCATCGCGTTTCCCACCTGGCATTTCACGATACAAAGGAAACGACGGGAACCGGGTAGCGTTATTCGCTTCGGCAGATCCCGGTCCCGCGCCTAAACGTGTGCCGAGACCGCAAATCCTGCCATCGCCGACACGTAATTTTCCTGGCCCACCCGTTCAATTAAAGAGAGATTCATATAAAAAGTTAGGGGGTTCGATACATCATGTCAAGGCGCCCTGTTAAACCTGCTCACAAAACGGTATCTCATACCCCGCTGTGACCCTGTTAACGAGACGGTTTCATTGTCCATTTTCAGGTTGCGACAATCGGTGTCGTTATGCATTTGAATGGTTTGCGAGGTTTTGGCTTCGGGACGGCATTGCCAATGCAGCCTGAGTCGTTCAGCGTTCTGAGCGGATTCTTGTGCGCGTTGTGCCCCGTGGCGAGGTCCGGATGCAGGAGTGTCGAATTACGTGAGATTTGATGCAGGAGGGTGGTAAGACCAGGGAGGCGGGAACAGCACGAGTGAGCGGTATCGAGGAAGCGGGAATCGCTATCGAATCTTGTGAGGAATCCTGATTTAGAACCGTGTTCTCCGGCGTTCAATTCATCGCCGGGTTGTAAAACTCACTGTTTACTTCTGAGGAATTGTCGGCCGGTCTTCAGCCTTGCGGCAGTTCTACACACTTCCCACCTTCCAGATCCATCGTCACGGCGCGGAACTGAAAGCCGTATCGCTCCACGGCCTCGCCGCGGGAGGTGCCTTTGCCGTCCGGTTCCAGGAGCAGCACCGTCGCGCCCTTCAGGTCCGCGTCCGCGCTGATCTCGTACGCACCGTTTTCGCGTTGTCCGAACCGTACCGTGCGCCGCGCGCGTTCCCATGAGTCAATCCGGGCCGCCGTCCACCAAGGCATGCCCTTGTCCCTGGTGTACCCGACGACCTCCCTGAGCCCGCCGCGTACGGCCGGTTCCCAGACGTGGGCGGGATGAAATAGGAAATGGGCGATGCCGTGGTGCTGGAACGCCCGGTCCGCGAAGCAGTGCGCGAGGCGGGTGGAGCACCGTTTATGAATATCCTGTACGGTCAGGTTCACCTCCAGCACGTCGATCGGCGGACCGCCTGGCAATTCGTCGTCAATAGGGAACCACGGGTGACAACCCCCAAACGGAAACCCGTTGGTATAGGGCGTATTCGGCCCGCGGCTCTGCTCCAGGGTGATGCCCGCCCGTTCGCACCAGCGAAAGAACTCCAGACGGCCCTGCCAGCGCAGCGTGTGGTTCTTATTCGAGGTGACCGGCCGTCCCGCCGCTTTCGTGACCGTCTTCAACTGACCGGTCAGCTCGCTGTATCCCCATTTCAGATGGGCGACGTCCGGCTTCTGGTCGTCCGACGCCGTCTGCCAGGTCTGGGCGTCATAGTGCAGGGCAATTTCCGAACCGTAGTCCTGGATCGCGCGGTAAAACTCCGGTTGGTAGTGTCCCGCCATGATGCACCATGTCGTCGGAATATCCGCCTCCTGCGTCAGGCGGAGCAACGACCAGCCCAGCGATTCGTCTCCGCCGTCCGAGTCGTGGGACATGTGCGCGATGGCGGGCAGATTGTCCGGCCAGTACCACAGGACGGGCAGGGATACGCCAACCTCCCGGCAGGCGTAGAGGACGGCTTTGATGATGAGTTCGCGAATCTCGTCCGCTATCGGCTCCAGGAAGACGAGGTTTTCCTCCTCGCCCGGCACCGGCGACCGGTCGCGGTCCAGGTCCAGCGCCAACCCCTTGATCACGTCGATCCGCGTGGGTCCCGCCGCGGCGGCTATCGGGTGCCCCTGTTGAATCTGCACGATGGTCCGGACCACGTCCGGGCCCACGGCAATCGCCAGGCCGGCCCCGGACCGGTACTCCACCACACCGTCGCTCGCGCCCATTACCCGCGCAAGTGCCACACCATCAGCGGCCTTGATCCGCCGTCCGCCGAAGCAATGCAGACTGCTATTGAATCCGGACGTGACCGGGTGGTCCTTCTCTGCCACCTGCAGGTACCCGTCCGCCATGTCACCCCGGTCCACCGCGCCAAACAAGCCATCCAGCCCGGACATGCCGCCCAGTCCGATCAGCGCGCCGCCCGATTCCACGAATCCCGCAAGCAGCCCCCGCTCCACTTCTGAAAGCGGCATATGCCAGGGCAGGAGCACCACGCGATATCCATCCAGGGCGACCAGCGGACGTTCGATCTCGTCGAATGGAATGCCCGCGTGCGCAAGGATTTCCCGGATATAATATCCGCCGTAGTACCGCGATCCGTCCGGCGCCGGCTTTCCATCCGGGTCCGTTAAGACGCACATTGGAAGGCTCATTGATAACCTCCAGATTTGAGAGTGGGTCGCCCCAACTGTTCTTCGCGGCGACCCTTCGCGCCTGCGCTGGTGATCAGGAATGAACCCCAATTCGAAAAAACAGCAACTCGGCGACGCGACGAAAACCCCTGAAACGGGGCGTAACGGTCGTCAAAAAGGACGTTTTTTCAGTTCACGCCCAGGACCTGGTGTATCCTGGTAATCCGAAGTCAAATCGCCTTTATCTACTTGCATATCTTCGGTTTTACTTCCCCGAAGAATTGCGAATCAAGGTGAAATCAGGCGGCCATCCAAGATTCCTCAGCAATGAATCTTCGTTAGTGCTCGGATATTTCCTTCAACGCGTTCAGTTGTCCGTCGCTGCCCAGTGCGATGAGCACGTCGTCCGTTTGAATCGTAACGCCAGCCAGCCCGGCCGAGGCTGCCGGAACGACACGCGGCTTTCCGTCCGGCCCCTGTATTCCCACAACAATCGCCCCGGTCCGCTGCCCGATATCGGTCTCCTTCAGTTGTTTGCCCACCAGAGGCGATCCCTCGCCCACGTGGAACTGCTCCAGCCGCATGGCCGCCTCGCCCTCGCCCACGACGACGTCGAGAAAATCCACGATTGACGGCCGCAGGAGCACCGACGCGATTCTCCGCCCCGCCAACTGATAGGGAGACATCACCCGGTCCGCGCCTGCCGTCATCAGCTTTCCAATGGTCCGCTCCTCGGCCGACCGCGCGACAATCGTCAAATCGGGATTCGCCTGCCGCGCGGAAAGCACCACGAATACATTAAGCGCGTCCTCCCTCAGCACGGCGATCAGACCTTTTGCATTATGGATGCCGGCTTCGACCAGCACCTCGTCGTCCTCAGCGTGGCCCGCCACGAACAGGACCGTTTCGTCCCGGCCCAATTCAGAGCGTGCGGGATCCTTATCCACGATCACGAAAGGCATTCCCGCCCGCTTCAGTTCCTGTGCTACCTCCTTGCCGACCACCCCGCCGCCACAGATGATGTAGTGATCTTTCAGGTTTGAGACCAGCCGTTTCATTCTACGCTCCCGCATTGCATGGACAATCTGACCTTCGAAAACGAAACTGATGACGGTTGTCACCGAATATCCCACGGCAATAATGCTGAACATCAGAAGCAGAATCGTGAATCGCTGGCCCACCGGCGAAAGCGGATGTACCTCGCCGTAGCCGACGGTTGTAATCGTAATTACCGTCATGTACAGACCTTCCCATAATTTCCATCCCTCAATCCACACGTAGCCCATCGTGCCGCCCAGCACCAGCAGAATCGGAACCATGAATGCAAATGCAACGCGAAGAAGCGGCGACATCTCGAAACTCCGGAAGAGAAACCGCAAGCCGGACGCCGGTGATGGCGGGGTCTACAGTGCGTCGTACGGCGCGGCGGGCTCAGACGGCGAGCGAGTTTCCGCGCGGTACGGCCGTCGTGATGAGAGAAAAGGGCTGCCTTACGGGACTACGAAGGATTTATTCAGGAACCCGCATCGGCATTTGCGACCAGGACCGGATCGCTGAGCCCGTAGACGTTGTTCCGGATTCGGGTCCGTCCGTCGGACCGCACCGACAGTTCGTCCGGTCGCTGGTAAAGCCAGTTGTGGTGGACATCTACACCTTCTTCAGGGACACCTCTAACAACGACGGCGGTTTTGGGACAGCGGAACGTGTTGTGATGTACCCTCATCCAGGTGCCGGCGACGTCGGTCCCATCCTTGCGGTCCCTCCCGCCGTGCATATCGAAGCAATGGCTCAATGACTCGCCGATTTCCACGTTGTGCCGCGCTTCGTATCCGCTCCCCGCTCTCCCGGTTCCGGCCAGCGAGTGCCGGTTGTAATCGAACCGGTTGTATTCGATCAACGAGAATGCCTCGTCGTGACTGACACCGTAGCCCAGGCCGTTGTATTGATTGTGATGGATGAAATTGTGGTGGATGTGATGTCCGTCGCCGGACTTAAGGTGAACCGCGGCGTGGCTCCAGCCCGCCAGTTCGCAATTGTCCACTTCCAGGCCCTCGTGTCTGGTGGAAATTCCGTCGGACGTAGGAAATTTATAGTAATATTCGTGTCCCCTGCCCTCGCGGAACGAACGGTTGTGGTGCTCCAGGCACCGCTTGGGATTGGGGCCTTTTATACGCAATCCCGTAATCCGCACATTCGGCCCCGTCACCCG
The DNA here is from genome assembly GCA_963662665.2 of Candidatus Latescibacterota bacterium. Lineage (GTDB taxonomy): Bacteria > Latescibacterota > UBA2968 > UBA2968 > JAAXHE01. The sequence goes on along the minus strand of CAXXJS010000065.1, from coordinate 43,921 downwards.
TATCAGGGGTCTTGTGTCGAACGTGTCGCTCAGGATCATCCCGCCGTCGGATCCGTCCGCGCCACGGTTGCTTGCCAGGGTGACCCCCTCGGGAATCTCCAGCACGAGAGACTCGATGTACACCCGTTCGGTGCAGTCGATCTCCGCCTGGCCGTCCACGTATACCACGTCCCCCGGTTTGGCATGCGCCAACGCTTCCAGAAGATCGTTCAACGTGGTCACCGAGTCCGCAGTCGGCGACACCGCGTTCGTGTAGCCCTCGCGGCCGCCGATGGGTCCCAGTTCATTCGCCTGCGCACCGCAGGCTTCCCCCGAAATCTCGATCCACGTCTGTCCCAACGGTTCCATTTCGCTACCGAACATCGCAAGCCTCCTTTTCCGCGCCGTTATTGATTCAACGCAACCACGTATCCCTTTTTATTATCCACCACGTTCAACAGCGGCCTTCCGTCCCGGAACCGCCGCATATTGTCCAGGATCAGTTCGATGCGCCGGTCCTCGATCCGGTCCGACTCGGCGCCGACGTGCGGCGTAATCATCACGTTCTCCATCGCCCAGAGCGGGTGTCCCTCTGCCAGGGGCTCTTCTTCGAAAACATCCAGACCCGCGCCGGCCAGTTCGCCCTTTTGGAGCGCCCGTGTCAGCGCGGCGAGGTCCACCACCTTCCCCCGTCCGATGTTGATGAATATGGCGCTCGACTTCATCGCCTTCAGTGCCGCGGCGTCAATCATCCGATCGGTCTCGCCGGTATGCGGGGCGCAGATGACGAAGAAATCCAATTCACCCAGCATTTCATGCAACTCGTCCATGCTGTAGATCCGCTCGACGTGGTCCGGGCGCGCTTTCGGGGCGGGGTCCAGCGCCAGCACGCGCATTCCGAACGCATGGCCGCGCCTGGCAACCTCGAGTCCGATGCCGCCCAGACCCAGCACACCCAGGGTGGTGCCTGCCACGTGGATCACCGGCGCGGCGTTTTTTTCCCACCGCCCGTCCAGTTGACGCCGGAAATAGACCGGAATGCCCCTGGCCAGCGAGAGCAGGAACGCGAACACGTGTTCGGCGAGTACGTCACTGTAAATACCGCGCAAATTGGTAACGGTAACCGCACTCTCCCGTAGTTCGGGGAAATAATAGCCGTCCAGGCCCGCGCTTGTGGCCTGTATCCACCGCAGTCTTTTTCCCTCAGCCAGCAGCGCCGGCGTCATACGTCCGTAAAACGCGTCCGCGTCGCCGATCAGATCCAGCGCCGCCGCTTCGGACGCCGCTTCGTGCGTCTCCACACCGATATCGCGGATTCGCCCCATCAAATCCGGACCGAGCGCCGGCCAGAATACCATTTTTACCGCCATCTCAAAGCTCCTCCACCGGGATGAAATCACCCCTGTCGTCAATCCTGATATGTGCCCAGTACTGCTCCGGATCGTGCGGCCACGCGACCAGCCAACCTTCTCCGGCCGCCTGTGTCAGCACCTGTTGCCGCACCTCGAACGTCTGCCTCGGATACAAGTCGAACGCCATGATGTAAACCGGGTGCACATGATGTCTCGTGGGGACCAGGTCTCCAATGAAACAGACCGTCTCGCCTCCCGAATGTATAAGGACCGACTGATGTGCTCTCGTGTGTCCGGGCGTCAGGATTGTTCGCACGCCGGGACAGACTTCGGCGTCACCCTCCACTAGCTCCAGAACGCCCGCGCGTTCCAGCGGAACCAGGTCCGACGCGGCGTTGTACCCGCGAACGGTCTGCCGGTCCGCACCCAGGGCGTCTTCCCACTCCTGTCGCTGTATAACGTACCGGGCGTTCGGGAACGCAGGTTCAAATCCGTCTTCCGTGCGCACCGTCGTCCCGCCCGCGTGGTCCATGTGAAGGTGGGTGAGCACCACCCGATCCACCGCCTCCGGTGCGACACCCGCTTCCGCAAGCCCGTCGATCACGCCTCGGGAGGGATCCGCTCCGTAGATGTCCCTGTATTTCGGCGACAGCTTCGCGGCGCCGATGCCGGTTTCCACCAGAACCGTCTCCGCACCGGTTTCCACCAGCAGGCAATTCAGGCCGAGTCGAATCCGGTTCCGCCCGTCGGGCGGAATCTTCTTTTCCCAGATCGACCGGGGGACCACGCCGAACATCGTGCCCCCGTCCAGACTGAACCGCCCGGCATCCAGCGCCGTCACGCGGATATCACCTACGGCCCGGGAATCGACCATTCGATTTGATATACTCACCCGACTCCGACGGTAAATGGACTGCGTTTGGACTGCGGCCTGTGTCCCGTTTCCAAACCGGATTCGTGTATCTGACCGCTGTCATTATGCAAGCATCGTTCGTAGGATGTCAAGCGCAAAAAAGCACCGGTATCCGAATCCGGCGCACAAATGGTCTTGAGCGAGTCACCTCTCAATTCAGTGGTAATCGTTTCTACAAACTCGATTCATCTCTCGATCAGGAGCAACCTCGTATTTCAAGGCCCCTGCGATTTCACGGCGCGAATTGGCAAGCAGGGAAGCACCATTCTCGGTGTGACCGCCCCGATCGATCCATGAGAGTAGGGGTTCGGCCAATTGGCCGTTGTGCCGGGTAGAACCCGATATGACGGAGGAAGAACCAACAGCGAAAGGGTATTTTTTTAGGATCTGGCCGCAGGCGACACTATTATGGTAGGCGCCGGAATTGAGACGGGCGCCCCTGGGAATGAACGTAAGCAGATCCCTCGAAGCGAGGAATACATGACGGAAGCAGACGGCATACTTGTTCGGCAAGTCCTTTCGGGCAACAAGGACGCTTTTGAACCGCTCGTTGAGCGGCACAAGGGGACGGTGTACGCCCTGGTGGTGGGAAAGACGGGAGATTTCGCCTCCGCGGAAGACATTGTCCAGGGAACCTTCGTAGAGGCATATCGGCATCTGAAATCCTTGAAGGATCCGGCCAGGTTTCGCGCGTGGGTCCGGGGTATCGCCATGAATCTTTCCAATGAGTGGTTTCGGAAACGCAAGCGGAACGTACCGATTGATGATTTGGACAATACAAACGAAGCGGCGCTTCAGAGCGAAGTCCTGCCGGAGTCTTTCGTTCGATTGCCAACGGCGCCGGATAGCGACTACGAAGTGGAAGAGATGCGAAACTACGTGCTTCGAGCCGTCGAAAGGCTACCGGAAAGGTATCGCGAAGTTGTGCTCCTTCACTATATGGACGGGTTGAAATACAGGGAAATCGCCGAGATGCTTGAGGTCCCGGAAAGCACCGTGCTCGGCAGGCTCCAGGTCGGTCGCGATCAGCTTCGGGAAGAGTTGCTACCGATTGTCGAGGAGACGTTGAAGGAGCAGCGACCGACGTCCGAACTCACGCGAAAGGTAATGGCTGCGCTGCCGCCGATGCTCCTTTTGACTCCGGATTCGATATGGGCGAGTGTAAAGCGGTTCTTTGGCCGAAGTCCATACTGGCGAACTGGAGGTATCCTGACGGCGGCTGTTGTGGGAACGGGGATCTACTATTCAGGATTCGTCGCCATTGTCCAGTGGGATAACGACACTGAAATCGATTCGCAGCCAGGGGCGGCCGTCGCTCCGATGGCAATCGAGATTGATGAAGTCGACGTGTCCAATCCTGCCAAACTCCCCAGACAGGCGGGAACTGCCCTTCAGCAAAGCGCAAAGAAGGGAATCGCAAATGGGCAGGTCAAGAGCGCTGACGCCAAGAAGGTCACGCAGCAACGCAAAGCTTCAACAGACAATCCTGTCAGACCCACAATGACTTTGTCCCATTCGCCGGCGGATTCCGTGGTTACGATAAACTACACAATTCCCGACTCCGCATTTAAGGACTCCGTGCACGTGGGACTCAAAGTCTACAATATGTCGGGAATGCTGGCTGCGTTGCTTGTAGACGACATCCAAAGCGTGGGAAGTCATACATTTCTGCTCGAAAAACGGCCACTGTCGGACGGCGTTTATTTTGTCAGTCTCACCTTAAACCGGTCTAGGAGTCTGCGCCGCAGGAGTTTTTACAAAGGGCGAGGTGTGTCCGTGAGTCGGGTTGGTCGTTATGTTGGGAGTGGTATGATGAGTTTTGGGTACGGTGATCGTTGCAGGCAGGCGTGTTGAGGGCGAGATTCCAGGGATCGTGGTTTCCCGTATGTCGAGTCCATAAGGACAGGACACCCGAACCCATGCTTCAACACATCGACAACGCTGCCATCCGCTTGACGTTCAACGCGAGGCAGACCAGATCCCACTCGGCACGCACCTTTTCCAGGCCCCGGAAGCTGAAGCGCCGGAAGCCCAATACCTCCTTGATCCATCCGTTGGGCGCCTCCGAGAGCCACTTGCGCTTCGCATACAGGCCCCGACCTTCCGGGCTGGTGAGCTTCTCGCCCATGCGATGGGTCGCCGGAAGCGTCTCCGAATCGACGTCCACCTTTTCCTTGCCCTCCCGCCCCAGCGCCACGTAACCATCAATGCCACGCTCCTCAAGCGTGGCCAGGTCCTCCTCGTTGCAGTAGCCCGCATCCGCCAGAACCGCGTCCGGCTTGACCCCGAATGTCTCTTGCACACCATCCAGCAAGGGGAGCATAAAGCCCTGATCGGTGGCCTGTGACCCCAGATGCACAGCCACGATGATCTGACGCTCGGCGTCCACCACCGTCTGCGCGTTGTAGCACTGCTGGAACCCCTCCGCGCTCGTCTTCATGATCCGAAGACTCGGGGTCCGTGAAGTTGCTCTGAGCCTTCGGGTCGGGCTCGCCATAGGCTCTTTTGTAAGGCCGCCCGCCCTTCGGGTTGCGCTTCTGACCCGGTTTGCGCCCGCGCGCATCGTCGACGGCTCGTTGCGATGCTTCCAGACGCTCCCTCGCCGCCCTGATCGCCGCCAGACGAGCCTGCCTGCGCTGCAACTCGACCGGCAACTCGTCGCCACGAACATCCACGCCGTAACGTGCATCCTCCTCGGCATCAATCGACACAGCACCCGAAAGCAACGCCCCGATCTCTTTCTCCAGACGAGCCTGTTCCTTCAACATCCGCTCGTAACTCATGGCCTTGCGCTTGCTGGCCTTCGCTCGTACCTTCGTGCCGTCTAAAGATAACGTCCCGAAACGTACCAGGCCCATCTCCCGTGCCACACCAACCACCTCCACGAACAAACGCCCGAAATCTTCCAGGTGACGACGCCGAAACTCGCAGATCGTCCGGTGTTGTGGGAAATTGCCCGCCGCCAACATACGAAACGCCACGTCCTCCTCCAGCTTCCCAGCGATCGCTCGAGACGAATACACTCCCGTCGCGTACCCATAGATCAATACCTTCAACATCATCGATGGATCATATGGCGCGTTGCGACGACCATCGCCTTCATAGGGCGCGTAGAACGACCCCAGATCCAGGGAATCCACCAGATCGCTCACCTGGTGCGACAGATGACCTTCAGGCACCCACTCCCGAAGATCCGGCGCCAACAGCAATATCTGGTCCGGGTGATACGGTCGAAACGTTGTCGGCATGGATCGCTCCCTCCCCTGACATAACACACAACGATACCCTTGACATATACCAACTACACGACCCATTATACCTACAACTACATGTCCATTGAAATGAATTTTCCTGCGGCGCAGACTCCTAGAGCGCATGCCGTACAGAAGCGTTTTAGTCTTTTCTGGGCGGACAGACGGTAATGGGAGGCCCGAATGTTGAAATCAATGGTAGAAATGAAGTACAGGTATAGTCGATTCATGGATATCGTTATTCTGATTGTGATATTTCTGAATTCGGACGTCTATGCAGGCGCGCCGACGTATTCCGCGGAGGAACATCGGCGCTTTTCACAGGCGACAATGAAGCTTGCACTTGCAAAAGAATCAAAGGAGCTATGGGATGGGATACTCGCCCTCGAAGAATTCCGCACAGAGTATCCGAAGACGAATTTGAAGGTAGATGTGCTGGAAAGGTTGTTTATTCACTACAGCATCTTGGTCGATGATCCCGGGTTCCTGGTTCGTTTGGCTGAGGAAGCCATTGCGTTACAGCCGAATCGAAACGGCTTATACAAACAGATAGTGATGACCTTTATCGGTAAGGAGATTCTCCCGAGTCGAACCCTCAATTTCGCACACAAGTCACTGGAAATCGCGGAGAACATACAGGCCACTGGCGGCGGATATTATCAGCGGGAGGTTATCAAGAGGCTCGGACTGTTGAGCCAGGCTTACCAATTGGCGAACCAGCCGGAGGAGGCATTAAAGGCAATCCGGCGCAGCCTGCAGCAGGCGGAGACGTTGTCGGTGACGGCCTTCCCGGATCAGGCGACTCGCCAGAAATCCGTTGACGGGATTCGGCTGGATCTGTTGAGGCTATACATCGAGCAGGAGCGGTGGGACCCGTCCTACGAACTCGCATGCCAACTCCTGAAGGATTCGGTGATCCGTACAGACGTTTGTGAACTGTGGAGCAGGGCATATGTCGGTAAGTTCGGCTCTGCGGAGGGGATCATTTACGCTTACGCCGAATTGAAGGCCGAGATTGAAGAATCGCGCAAAACCCGCGTGATCGAAGAACGCGTTAAGCGACCGGCACCAGCGTTCGTCTTAGATACGATAAAGGATGAACGGTCGAGCCTGGATGGGCTAAAAGGGAAGGTCGTGTTGCTCAATTTCTGGGCCAGTTGGTGCGGTCCATGTCTTGAGGAACTGCCCCAACTTGAGACCTTAAAGCGTACCTTTGGTCAGGAGTCGGTTGAGTTTCTGGCCGTCAACCTGGATACGCAGGAGAAGGGGAAGCGCAAGGACCTCATTTCGGACACAAAGGCGCGGTTGGCCCCCAGCCTGACCTACGTGATGGGCAATGAAGAGATTCAGCGCGAATTCGGAATCGACAAAATACCGTACACCTGTATTGTGGATCGGGAAGGGTACATCCGCTACGAAAAAACCGGCCTGAGCAGCGATTTCAAGGCAACCATCAAAGATCAGTTGACGTGGGTAATGGGATTAACAAAGCAAGAATGACTGAGTGTCGCTTGGACGCAGATTTTGTGTAGGAAACAAAGCGGATCTGGATTCCGGTAGGTTAAGGAAATTGACGCTCTCGAATGTGTGGATTCGGGAGCGTTTTTAGTTTTCGACCGTGGTAAACCGAGATAGAACTGTTGGTAAATTTACAATAAATCGGCTCCTGGAAACGATCCACGAGCCCAATTCACCTTGTCCTACTTCGGAGAAATACTATAGCACAACTTACCTTAAAGATCCAATCCCTACGTGCCAATATGGGGTGAGACAACTGTCCCTCCGAATTTAATGGCGTATGGTTGGGCGGAGTGGAGAGCAGGCGATGAGGTATCGGACTGATGGAATTGGACGATGGCGGTCGAGACTATCAGCACGCGATTCGCAGCCGATGTCTCTACACCAATCGAAATTGGCATCGCTGTTATATTCGGTCGCGCGCCGACATCGCAGAAAGCCTCTTGAAGGCTGTGGGTTGGGGTCCATGTATCAGATGCTTCAATATCTCCTGTCCGCATGCCTCCGGGCTCATCGTTGAGGTGTCGATTTCGAGGTCGTATATACCCGGTCTGTGCACTTCGCGATTCCATTGATGCACGCTGTCAGGCGGGGGTGTGTCATCGGGAATTTTCTGATCCTTGAGCCATGTGTTGCGCCGTCGTTCCCACACGATTTCAACAGGACAACGCACGCCGACAAACAGAACGTGAAGGCCTTCCATGCGCCGCGCGCAATCGTACAGGATTCCTTGAGGAATATCGTAGTCGTCATGGTGACCGACGTCGGTAACGACGTTCAAACCCAAACGACTGTGTGCCGCAATCGAGTCGTACATCGCCGCATACATTACCGGCACCAGGGATTCGATCTTCTTTCTCAGTGCAAACGGTTTTTCTTCCATTTTCTCAATCCCGGCCGGCCGCAGCCCGACGCCTGGCCGATACTGTTCGGGTGTAATGCGTATGTAACGATCTGCACCAAGATTCATCCACAATTCATCCGACGCTACCTGGATTGCGGTGGCTATGCTCGACTTCCCCGATCGCGGGGCGCCGTTCAGAATGATGACCTTCCCCAGTTGCATGTCTTGTTCCATGATTTATCCTGCCTCAATTATGGCAATCATTTTCCCAACAGCTAAAGATCGCCGAATCGGTCAGGCCCAAAGATACCTTCAATGTGGCTCGTGAAAATTGTCGCGCCGACCACGTAATCCGCCTTGAGGGGTCTGCCTAAGTGGTAAAGATGTTGGGCACTCGAATTTAATCGACAGATGACAATGGAGGGATTGAATTATTCTCAAAAAGACGGTATCTTGATGTTAAGGCACAAAACACTGATCGATTAGGATGACGAAGTTCTCTATGACAAAGACGCGCCGGTCGTTCCAAATGCGTTGTGGAAAGCCGTGTTTAGAGAGAGGTCGAGAACGAACATGTTTGCCAGTTAGTGCCGTGGGGCGGTTTCTGGCGATTGAGAAGCGAAGATGACTGAGGAGGTAATATTGTGGGTCTTGCGATTGTTGACGGTGCAATTAGGCTAATTGACAGAGTGATACGAGGTGAGCGGCCTGAAGACGGGGTTGACGAGGTTGTTGACGATGCATGGGAGCGCCAGCGCGGTGCTGAGCTGTATCGTGATTATAAGGATGGCAAGATCGAGATTATGTCGGCAGACGAGACCGAAGAACTCGTAAAGGACTGAAGAGGAAACGGTCGAAATAGTGGCTGATTATTTGCTTTCACGTGCTGCGGGCAAGGTGTTGGAGAATCTGAGGGATGATATCGCCGCACAGGTTGCGTCAAAGCTGGAAACATTGCAGGTAGGCGTGGCGACGAGGGGCTCTAGAAAGAAAAGGGACTCGCCAAAGGCGGGCCCCACTTTTTATTTCAGGGCCGGAAATTACAGAGTCTTTTATGTTTGGGAAAACGGAACGTGTCAATAGAAATGAGACAACTCTCGTTGGAATTTAGTGAAGTAACTGATGGCATTCGATGGTGTTCTCGGGTTGGTTAATCCACACTTCGTCCGGAACGCGTGGTGGACGAGGATGCCCCTTAACAAATCGTTCAGGGTGTTTATGATAAGCCTGGTCCAGCACCGTTTGTCTGACGGCCTGAATCTGCTGTGTCAGCCCATAGTGGACGGTGTCGGGGGTGAGCAATCCCAGGCCGCTGTGACGGTGTTTTGTGTTGTACCAGTGAAGGAAGGCCTGCAAATAGGTGCGCGCTTCCTGCCGGTCGGTGAAACGCCCGGGATATGATGGGGTGTATTTGAGCGTCTTGAATTGGCTTTCAGAATACGGGTTGTCATCGGAAACGCGGGGTCGAGAGTAGCTGGCCAGGATGTCGAGATCCATCATCAACTGCGAAAACGTCTTGGCCGTCATCGGTGCGCCGCGGTCCTGGTGCAGCGTCAGTTGTGCGGGTTGAATGTCCTGCTTCTGGCACGCGCTGGCAATAAGCCGCTTTGCGTTTGTGGCGCTCTCCCTTGCGGCGACCATCCAGGCCACGACATAGCGGGAGAACAGATCCAGTACGACGTAGAGGGGAAAGGTCACCCACTTGCGGGGTCCTGGCAGACGCGTGATATCCCACGTCCAGACCTGGTTGGGCGCACTGGCCATCAACCGGGGGGGTTCGAGACGTGGATGACGCCGCTGGTGTCGCCGCTGGCGCACCTCCCCTGCGTCGTGCAGCAGGCGATACATCGTGCGGACCGAGCAGACATACCGTCCTTCCTCCAGCAACGTGGCGTAAACTGCCGCTGGGGCCCGGTCTGAGAAGCGCTCCTCGTGCAGGATGTCCAGCACGGCAGCGCGCTCGTTTTGGGAAAGCGCACGTGGCGACGAGGACCGCGCGCTACGAGGACCGCATCGCGATGGCTTACGCGCACGGTAGACCGAAGCACGCGCCACACCCAACGCCCGGCACGCCCTCGCCAACCCGACCTCCGGGGCCAGTTGTTCTGCCGCACGTATCATACGTCGTCGTCGCTTGGCGCACTGTTCAGGGGGATGCCCAGGATCTCGGAGGCTTTTTTTTGGATCTCGAGGATCGTGTTCGCCTGTTCCAATCGTCGACGCAAACGGGCGTTTTCCTTGCGCAGTTGCTCGTTTTCGACAGCCACCTCGTCGCGGCGACGTCCCTTGGGTCCCCGCAACTTGGATAGCGCCTTGAGCGACCCCTCGCGACGCGCACGACGCCACTGGGTCAACTGCGAGGAATACAACCCTTCGCGGCGCAGCAGTGCGCCTACTTCGCCAGGGGCCCGGCAAGCCTCCGCCTCTTCCAGAATGCGAAGCTTGTACCGGGCGGTGAACCGGCGACGCTTCGCACGCGCAGGCACCTCCGGATCCGGCCTCGTGGTTGTGGAGGTCCCGCGCGGGACCTCCACAACCAGAGACCCCTTGCTGCCGTTGTCTCCTACATCGATTCTTGACCCCCTCTCGTGTTCTCCTCTCCGCCCAATGTACGACATTAATCTCGGAGGGGGAGTTGTCTCACTCTATATTGGCACGTAGGGAAATCAGAAGGCTGTTGTCTTGAGTATTGAAACCCGGCAGGTGGCGTACAAAAGGAAGCGATGATGTGAAGTTAGCAGAAGGGGAACGCCATCTGGTGTCGTCCTTAGCCGTTTGAGAGCTTCCTCACCACCGCCACCACCCCTGCCGCTGGTCGCATGCGGACGGTATCGCCGGTCCGGATGGTCGCCAGCGGATCGGGATCCAGTTCGTGCATCAGCGCCACGTTGGCCAGCACGGCGCCCTGCACCATCACCGGGTTCGTACTCCCGAAGATAAACCCCGCCGCGCAGGTTCCCCGCGCCACCATGTCCAGCATCATCCACGACGTGGCCACGCCGCCCTTGGACGTGCGGAACACGACGATTTTTCCGGCGATCGACTGCCCGTAGAGCGGGTGGGTCTCCCGGCTGATCACACCCGTGTACCGGTCATAGTCGTACCTGGCGCTGAAGCCTTCCTCGCAGACCAGCGCGACACCTTCCGCGTTGGGTCCGACGCCCGGATGCCCGCGAAGTACCGTGGTCTCGGTCATTGTTCGTTCTTTCAACTCTCCGGGAAGGCGTGGGGAGCGGGACAACCTTTACTGCGGGTCTTCATCGGACCCTTCCCGTCACCGCGGCGTCCAGGCACGTTTCCACCGGCCGGAACACCGGGTTGTATCCATATCCCGAGATAATATTCGCCAGTTTGGCGGAATTCGTCACCAGCGTGCGATACTGAAACCGTTCCCGAAGCACCCGGGCGTTCATAATATAGAAACAGACCCCACTCAGTATTCTACCTCCCGCTGTTTCTACGACTTCGGTATATCCCATCCGGTCCGCCAGCGCTTTGATCTGATAATTGGTGGTGAGATACAGCTTCGAGTCGGGGTGCACGCGCCGTCCCCGCAGCAGTTCCACGATTGACTGAAGTTCGAACAGGGAAAGCTGAGGCGTGCCGCACACCACGAGGTCCACGGCCTCCTTCTCCGGCTGGAAGGAATCGTACGCCGCCCGTAGCGTCCCGGGCGATATCACAATCGTCTCGTCCGGTTTTCCACCCCCGTATGCTTCTTCGGCCGTTCGGGCTTCGGGCGTCACCCCCACCATGTGGAACATTGCCAGCGACCCGTAACTGGCCAGCGCCGCGCCGAGGTGCTTCAGGTCGTCGGTCGACGGTTTCCCGTCAACGCCTTCGAACACCGGCACACGCCAGTAGTCGTCCACCTTCCGCCCAACAGCGCAGCCGAGCGCGCCCCAATCGCTGTTGGACCGGGGCTGATCCTCAACCAGCACGCGCACGGTCCCCCGCCGCTTTTCGGGAAGGTGGTACCCGTAGCGTGGCACCCGGCCCGTCAACCCCGCCCACACGGCGGCTGGCCCCGCCTCAAAGTTGGATCTGGCGCCGGCAACCGAGTTCGCGAAGATTACCGTGCCCGTATCGCCCCAGCCCAGGTGTTCGCCGAATCGCGGCGGGTCCACGGTCTGATAGTTGATGCAGGTGTTGCAAGGAAGCGCGCCCATCGCCGTTAGCGCATCCACAATACGATGTTCCCTGGTTACCGTATCCTCGTCCTGTCCCAGGTCCCGCCACAGGGCGAAGTCCACGCTCCTGGGATTGGTCGTTACAGGCACCCGGAATCGTGCGCCCAGTGCCGCGGTTTCTTCCAGAAAACGGAGCCCAGGGTCCGCCAGTGCCTCGATATCCGCCATCACGTGAACCGTTCGAACGGGTACGAAGTCCTCCGCGCGAAAGAACGAGGCTACCTTCATCTGCTGCGTGAGCGCTTCGCCCGCGGCGGGCCCCATCTCCCCGGCCAGCATCGCCTTTTCTTCACACGTCAACCTCATTCAAGACTCCGAGAATTCTTGACGATACCTGAATTGAAACTGCGACAAGTCCGCTTGTCCTCCCCCTCTCCCTTGGGAGAGGGGGCCGGGGGGAGAGGTCTGCGTGGCTGGGAGGGGATGTGGCTCTTGACTTTGCCTTTCGTTTTTAGCTGACGGCTGAAAGTTAATAGCTGACAGCTATTATTCGATGATCTTCACCATATCGATCAGGTCGCAGGTCTCGCCGGAGTCCATCAATACCCAGTCCGGACGGCGGCCGGATTCGACGTAACCGACTTTGCGGTAGACGTGAACCGCGGAGACATTGGCGGACCAGACGGTGAGATACAGCCTGCGCGCGCCGAGCCTCCGGGACTCGTCTTCCAGAACTTGCATCAGGCGGGTGCCGATTCCCCGGCCGCGGGCGCGGGCGACGAGGGCAAGGCCGATGGTCTGGTATTCGTGGCCGCTTCTCAGGGTGAATCCCTCTCCCACAAGAGCGCCGTCCTGTTCCACAAGGATATAACTGGACTTGTTCTGGTTCAGGCCGACCAGGGCCTGCGAGAGTTCCCGTCTCCCTGAGACGGCATCGAGCTCGAGGCGCCTGCACATGACTTTTTCGAGCGTGAGCGTGCGGTGCATGTCGATGAAGGCGTCCAGGTCCCTCCATCGAGGATACCGGAAGCGCGTTTCGGTTCCCTCAATCAGGAAAGATCCAATGACGTGGCCTTCTTGCATTGGGAATGCCCCTGATGCCATAGTCGATTGTGAAACATTGAAACTGGATCGATCGGGAGTTTTCTCGATACGCCGGACTAAAATAGGGCATGGCAAACACCGGCGCAAGCCCCGTGGGGCTACCTGAAAGTTCTTTTTTGGCCTTGACGCCTCTGATTTGGCGTGTTAAAATGCAGTTCACCCGCCTCCCTATCAGCCCGTTGAAAAAGTCCATACGGGCTGCGGCCGGGTGCGCTGATCGATGAGTGCTGAAAGCTTATCCTTAATTCGGACCGGCGCTTCGGAATCAGGAACAATCGCGTTTTTCGCAATTATTCAAAAGGAGCAGGCGGATGAAGACGTATCGGGTCGCCATCGTGGGGCTGGGGCGCATGGGCAGTACGATCGACGAGGAAGTGGTGGGCTATCCCTCCATCACGTTGCCGTATTCGGTGGCCGCTTCGTGTATGGCGAGCGAGCGCCTTGAACTCGTTGCGGGGTCGGACCTTCTGGAAGAGAAGCGGAGGGCGTTTGGGGAGAAATGGGGCGTGAGTGCATTGTACGAAGACTATCTGGAGATGATCGAGAAGGAAGAACCGGACATCGTGGCGGTGTGCACAAAGGGGGTCCTGCACGCCGAAATGGGGGTGGCGGTCGCCCGGGCAGGCGTACCGATGCTCTACCTGGAAAAGGCAATGGCGTGTTCGATGGCGGAAGCCGACGCGGTCCGGGATGTCTGCCAGGAACACGGGACCGTGTTCAATACGGGCGTCCTGCGGCGGTTCGACAACCGTTACCACGCGGCGAGGGCGCTGATCGCGCAGGGGGAAATCGGCAAGGTCAGCGTGGCCGTGCACTTTGCCCGTTCGAATCTTCTGCACGGGCATGTTCATTCAATGGACACGCTTTCCTACCTGCTGGGCGATCCCGAGATTGCAAGTGTGCGGGGAGAGCTTCTTCCCGGGGACCTGGCAATAGAGAACAACCGCCTGGACGACGATCCGGTCTCGAGATACCACCTGGAATTCGAAGACGGGGTCGAAGCCTGGACCATCCCGGCGGGCCACTGGGAGTTCGAGATATTGGGCAGCGAAGGGGCGATCCGGTCTCGGAACAACGGGGTAGGCTGGGAATTGCGCAAGGCCGAACCCGAGCAGGGACGTCGTCCGTCCGTGGAAGCTGCCGCGTTTCCCGTGGTGGAACCGCGAAGCGCCGTGGTCGCGTGCCTGGAGGACCTGGTGGCCGCCCACGAGTCGGGTGAGCCGTCGCTAGGCAACGTGGACGTCACGCACCACATTACGGAAGCGTGTTTCGCGGTTGCCGAAAGCCACCGCCGCGATGGGGCACGGATGGCGCCGCACGAAGTGGATCGAAGTCTGTACATTTTTCATGTATGAGGGGCACGCCGATACAGGAACGAGGGTCTATGAAGATCGCACCACTGATTTCACCGGATGAATTTGTAGGGCTCGACGGGATTACCCATCTCTGTACGGGAGGAGAAAGCCCGTGGCTGAAGGCGCAGGAGTCGGTCTATGGCGAGTTTGCCCGCCTGAAAGGCGGAGGATACGACGGGCGGGGTGAGATTTATGAGATCGGAGACCGGTGCCGCGGCCGCCTGGGCGAGCTGTGGCGTGTGCCTGCCGGGCGCATCGCGTTTGTGCCGTCGGCGGCGGAGGGGATCAACTGGCTGGCGCGGGGGCTGGACTGGCGGGAGGGGGATAACGTGGTGACGACGAACCTGGAGTTCCCGTCGGTGGCGTATGCGTGGAAGCAGTTGGATGACCTGGGCGTGGAGGTGCGGATGGTTCCGCACCGGAACTGGTTTGTTCACGAGTCGGACCTGCTGGCGGCCGTGGATTCACGTACCCGGGTGCTGGCCGTGAGTCAGGTCAGTTTCTATACTGGACAGAATCTGGATATTGAGCGGCTTTCCGAGGGAACGCGAGGCAGAGGCGTGCTGCTTGCCGCGGACGTGACCCACGCGTCCGGCGTGGTGCGGGTAAACGCAGCAATAACGGATATGACCGTGAGCAGCAGCTACAAGTGGATGCTGGCAACGCATGGCGTTGCGCCGTGTTATCTGAGCGAGCGCGCCGAGGATCAGATCGGGACGACGTGCTATGGCTGGAGGAATCTGGCCGTGTGGCCCGCGCAGCGCGCCGAGCGCCATCCCGAAGTGGACGAGAAGCCGATGCCCGACCGGATGGAGCCGGGAAATCCGGCGATGATGGTTGTGATGCACCTGGACAGGGCGCTGGAGGTGTTGATGTCGGTCGGCATCGATCGGATCGATACTCATGCGCGGGACATGTCGGAACAGGTCAGCGCGGGGCTCGAGCGGCTCGGCCTTCCGGTAATCAGCCCGAAAGACCGCGAGGCGCGGTCCGGAAACACCTGCTTTGCGGTTGACGACGCAAAGGGGCTGGAAATGCGCCTGGCGGAGCATCGGGTACTTTGCTGGGGGGAATACGGCCGTTTGCGGGTGTCGACACACCTGTACAATGGCACCGGGGACGTCGACAGACTAATGGAAGTCCTGGGAAGTTTCTGAGACATAGACGGGTGGCTGTCGTGCTTTTTCGAGGAGATCGACAGGATGATGAAATTGGGGTGTATGTCGCTCAGTTATAAGGACCGGTTCGCGGCCGGAACCATGGACCTGGAGGGGTTTATCGATCGCGCGTATGAGTTGCGGCTGGACGGCATCGATGTCCATACGCGGGCATTTGCCTCCACCGAACCGGCGTACCTGCGGGAAATCAGGATGCGTTGTCTGAAGCGCGGCCTTGCGATTTCCTATATAGGGGTGAGCAACGATTTCGGCAGGCCGGAATCCGAACTCGATAGCGCGGTTTCGGAGGTCAAGGAGTGGGTTGACGTGGCGGCCTTCATGGGGGGTCCCGATGGTGCGGATATTCGCGGCGTGGGTGCGCGGCGGTGCAAGCGAGGACGAGGTGCGGGTGCGGATGATGCCGTGTATGCGGGAGGTTGTGGCCTATGGTGAAGAGAAGGGCGTGGTGCTGGGCCTGCACAACCACAACCACGGTTGCGTGACCCGGACCGGAAAGGACGTCCGTCATATTATCGAAACCGTGAACAATCCCTATCTCTCGCATATTCTGGATACCGGTCAGTACGTGGGGTCGCCGGGGGCCAGCGGCGCGAACGGCAGGGAAGATCCCGCGCTGGATTTTTACGGAAGCATCGCGGAAACGGCGCCGCTGGCCGTACACGTGCGCGCGAAGATTTACAGGATTCAGACCGGCGAGGAGGCCTGGCTGGACTATCCGAGGATTTTTGATATCCTTAGGCGCGTCGACTACAACGGCTGGGTTTCCGTGGTCTATGAGGGTCAGGCCGTGGAGGCGGAGGAGACGGCGGTTCCGAAAGCCGTGGACTATCTCAGGCGGTTTGTTCCGGGCGGATGAGACGCAAGGGATTCCGATTTTCCAACCTGCTTCCGGCCCTGAATCCGCAGGAGTGAGGCGGGGGAAGATGTTCGCCTGGGATCCGGCGGAACCATATCGAGACGGCGGGGATGACCGAACCACCGGCGGCACGCCGGTTTCGCCAGGGGACCGCGGAGATGGCCCGGGCGCGTCTAACGGATCACGAGAACGGATTGGAAGAACCCGCATCCGGGCGTAACGGCATCACCGCGCGATCGGTGGTCCTGGGTTTGTTGACGGCGGCCGCGTCGGCCTATTACGGCATCGCCGGGTCGATGGTGCTGCACGTCGGGTCGCTGGTCAAGTCAAATTTTCCGGTATCGCTGATTCTGGTATTCACAATCTGGGTGGCCATCAATATGGTGATCGCCCGGGTTGCGCCCGGGAGCGTGCTTTCCCGCACCGAGATGATGGTCATCTTCGCCATGGCCTGGATCGCGGGGATGATGCCCGGGGTGGGGTGGACGGGATATATGACCGGCGCGCTGCCCGCGCCGCACTTCTTCGCGACTCCCGAGAACCGCTGGGCCGACCTGTTCCTCGACGAACTGCCGCACTGGGCGTTCCCCGAACCCGTACCTGAAATTGTAGATCGGTTCTATTTCGGGCTGCGCAAGGGAGAGACCGTTCCGTGGTCCGGGTGGCTGGCGCCGGTGGGCTGGTGGCTGGCGGGCAGCCTCGCCATGGTGGGCGTGGCCTTTTTTGTAACGACGATCTTTCATCGCCAGTGGGCCGACGCCGAGCGGTTGACCTATCCGCTGGTTAGTTTTCCCTCGGACCTTACCGAGGGAATCGGACGCGGTCGTTGCATTCCGCTGCTCTTTCGGTCTCCGGTGTTCTGGTTCGGGTTCGCCTGGACCGCCGGAATCATCTGCTGGAATATCATCACGTTCTGGTATCCACAGGTACCCCGCGTCACGCTGTTCGATTCGGTAAATACCAAGTGGATGGTGGTGGCCCACAATTTCCCTCGCGTCTATTACAGGGTTCTGCCGCTGGTGATCGGCCTGGGTTATCTGTGCCGCCTGGACCTGCTGTTCAGTTTCTGGTTCATGGGCTTGCTTGCGGTGGTGAAGGTGGGCGTGATGAACCGGACCGGATTCACGGTGGGCCTGGCGGGGCAGCCCTCAACCGGAAACGAAATCGTCAATCTTGAAAGCCACGGGGCAATGACGGTCCTGGTCTTGTGGTCGCTGTGGATGGCCAGGCGTCACCTTGCGTACGTGTGGAGGAAAGCCTGGGAAGGGGGCGGCGAAGGAGAGGGTCCGGTGTCCTACAGGACCGCGGTGGCGGGGCTCCTGGTCTGCGCGAGTTTTGTCTGTGGATTCTTCATGGCCGTGGGCCTCTCGTTCAGCCTCGCCCTTGGGCAGATGACGTTGATGTTCATTGCGTATTTCACGGTGGCGAAATACATGGCGGCGACGGGGTTCGGGTATCTGGTTCCGGTGGGCGGCAAGGGCGGTTGGTGGCTGAAGTCCATCACGGGCACGGCGACAATGGATACCCGCAACCTGGTCGGATTGGGGCTATTGAACAGTAGCGTCTTCTTCGGTGGGGGTCGGCTGCAGACGATTCAGATGTTACCGCATCACCTGAAGGCGATGGACCATCTGAAGGCCCGCCGGGGATGGATTGGCGGGACGGTTTTTGTCGGATTCGTGGTCAGCTTCCTGGTTTGCGTGGGCTTCATCGTCTATTACTGCTATACGGAGTCCGCACTGTTTCTGCGGTCATGGACGTTGTGGGAGGGTCCGCACGGCATATTCAACGGCCTGGCAACGTCCATCGGTGAAACGGACAGGACCGTATTCGACCCGCAGAAGCTCGGCGTCTGGCTGTTCGGCGCCGCCGAGGCAGGCCTGCTGGCGCTGCTGCGAACCTGGTTTCCCTGGTGGCCGCTGCACCCGCTGGGACTGGCGTTCCAGTATACGACGGGGCCCCGTTATTATGTGCTGAGCATCATGTTGGTGTGGGCTGCCAAACTGCTGATCGTGCACTACGGCGGACCGCGGATGTACGAAAAGGCCAAACCGTTCTTCTACGGGACGGTGATCGGGTATTGCGTTGGAATCGGCATCGCGCAGGTGATCGACCTGATCTGGTTTCCCGGTAACGGGCACGGGTTTCATAATTATTAGAAAGAGCAGCTATCAGCGATCAGCCGTCAGCTTGAATCAAGAGCGCCCTCACCCCCCGACTCCCTCTCCCGTGGGAGAGGGGGAGGAAAGCCAGGAGTCGCCTCGCCGAGGCATTGACCAATCGCCGTTCCCCCTTCGTTCAGGAAGGGGGTTGGGGGGTAGGTCTCGCCCCATCGCGCATTATGCCTTTCGTGCGACCGGTGGAGGGGCGGGGGGTTTTTCCACGCTATTCCGTCCAGCATTGAAGTACCGCAGGGTCGGATTCATACGCAGGGCACAGCCGCCTGTGTATGCCACTGAGGGGATTCGTGGAAAAACCGGCCCCGCGCCGAGCGGCGCCGTTCTTTTTGGCGCGAGAAAGAAAAAGGGCGTAAAATAATAAAAAACAAAAAGTAAGAAGGAAAAGACCTTGTGAGCCCGGCGAACAGCCCATCTTTTTCGAAATCGTGTTTTTTGCAGCTTTTTCTCGGTCCTTTAACTTGCGCGCATAAGATTAAGGACGAAGAAGACAAAAGGTAGAAGTGAGAGTTAAGGTCCGTTCCGCCCGGAACGCAGTCCCGAAGCGCGACAGGTCGGGACCTGGCATCTAAGCAGGAAATCCGGAGAAAGGTAACACATGAAAGTTCTGTATCTGACGGTGCCGGGTATGCTCCAACCGTGGTACGACGATTTCAGGTCGGCGGTGGGGGGAGGGCATACGGTATGCCTGTACGATCCCGCGAAACCCATGGTCGGGCAATTCGAGGACGTGGACGTGGTGGTGGATCAAGGCGGGTCGGTGGGTACGCGAGCCCTGATCGACGCCGCGCTTTCTGCCCGCGTGAAGCTGTGGCAGGTGCTGGGAACCGGAGTGGACCACGTTGACGTACCGTATTTCCTCGAAAAGGGTCTGATGCTTGCCAATACGCCCGGCCCGTTCAGCGCGGTTGCCCTGGCGGAGCACGCGATGTTCTTGATGCTCTATTTCGCGAAACGGTTTGACGAACACGTGCGGAATCTCCGGTCAAAGGTGTTTTACTTTCCGCTGAGCGAGGAACTGGAGGGAAAGACCCTCGGGCTGGTGGGGTTGGGCGCGAGCGGACAGGCGCTGGCGGCGCGTGCCCAGGCGATGGGAATGCGGATTGCGGCCGTTGACGCTGTGGATATCCCCCGGGAAAGGCTGGATGAACTGGGCGTGGAGGTGTTTGCCTCGCCATCGAAACTGAAGACCGTACTCGCGCGGGCCGACTACGTTTCCCTGCACGTGCCGCTGACGTCGAAAACGCGGCACATGATCGACGGTCCGGCGCTGGCGGCGATGAAATCCACGGCGGTGCTGATCAACGTGGCGCGAGGGGAAATTGTAGATGAGGACGCACTGATCGAGGCGCTCCAAATCGGGCGGATCAGGGGCGCAGGGCTGGACGTGTTCGCCCAGGAGCCACTGCCTCCCGACCATCCTTTCGTGCACATGCCGAACGTCGTCGCCACGCCCCATACCGCGGGCCAGACGTATGGCACATCCAGGAGGCGGGGGGAGGCCTGCGCGGAGAACGTGGACCGGATCGCACGCGGGCTGGCGCCGTTGTACCGGATTACCGAGGCGGGATGACGTCGGCGAAGGTGGACGCTGAGCCTGCTTCGGGAGACGCAGCACAGGCAGTTACAATCTATTCCTTTTTGGAATACAATCTATGTCAATCATTCGCTTTTGTATTGAATTGGATTCAGTTAATGTTCTGTGCGGGGCAGGTTGCCTGAATTTGGCAGTCGAGTGGCCCAACTCGCATCGCTTCGGCAGGTTACGTGCGGCGCATGAAGCAGGATCACGAACCAGCACCTGAATCCTGAGCCGAACCCTGAGCTTGTCGAAGGGTCGAAGGGCATCTAAACGCGGGCATTTCGACAAGCTCAATGACCACGCATTGACACGGTCGGCGGGTGGGAACATGATCCCTGTTAC
This sequence comes from Candidatus Latescibacterota bacterium, assembly GCA_963662665.2. Taxonomy (GTDB): domain Bacteria; phylum Latescibacterota; class UBA2968; order UBA2968; genus JAAXHE01. The sequence goes on along the minus strand of CAXXJS010000065.1, from coordinate 23,340 downwards.
CGCTTTCGGTTGAACCAGAGTCGGCGCGTTATGAGGTGCGAAAATTGGCCCGTATATGGAAATCGAACTGAATCAGAAAGAAACCTGGCCCGCGGGGCGGGAACCCACGTTGCTTGGCGAGCTTGTCCGGATGGAGATTGCAAAGCACATCTGGGACAGCCGGCACAGTTCCAAGCTGGCCGGATTCGAGTACGCGAAGCACCGGGGAACGCGAAATATGATGGATCCCGCCCGCCCGCGTCTGGACCGGCCGCGAGAATTCCGAGCTGCGATTTCTGCGTGTCAATGGATGACGCGGCCCGAGACCCGTCTCACGCACGGTCTTTTCATACTGGAAGGAGAGGACAGCAAATGGCGACAGCCAAAATCATGTGGACGAAGATAGACGAAGCGCCCGCGCTGGCCACCTGCGCGTTACTGCCGGTTGTCCAGTCCTACACCCGCGGTTCCGGCATCGAAGTGGAACTCAGCGACATCTCCCTTGCGGGCCGGATCATCGCCAACTTCCCCGAAAACCTGACCGAATCCCAGCGGATTCCGGATTGCCTGGGTGAACTCGGCGCCCTGACCCGAAAACCCGAGGCCAATATCCTCAAGCTGCCCAACATCAGCGCGACGGTCCCGCAGTTGAAAGCGGCCGTCGAGGAACTGCAGGGCAAGGGATATGACATTCCCGACTATCCCGATGAACCCCGGAACGATGCCGAGCGGGCGCTGCAGGCCCGCTTTGCCGTGGTGCTGGGTTCCGCCGTCAATCCCGTTCTGCGGGAGGGGAACTCGGACCGGCGTGCCGCGGCTTCAGTGAAGGCGTTCTTCAGGAGGCATCCGCACAAAATGATGCGGCCATGGCCGAAGTCGGGATCCAGGGCGCGGGTGGCCCACATGTCGGAAGGGGACTTCTTCGAAAGCGAGAAATCAACTACAGTGAACGCGTCGACCCGGGTGCGGATCGAGTTCGCGGATTCCGACGGCCGGGCCACCGTGCTCAAGGAAGGGATATCCCTGGAAGCCGGCGAGGTGGTCGACACCGCGGTGATGAACGTGAACGCCCTCCGGCGGTTCTTCTCGGAGCAGATGGATGCGGCGAAGCGTGAAGGAGCGCTGCTGTCGCTGCATCTCAAGTCCACGATGATGAAAGTCTCCGATCCCATTATGTTCGGCCACTGTGTCTCGGTCTATTTTCAGGAGGCGCTGGAAAAACATGCCGATTCGCTGGAAGCAATCGGGGCCGACTTGAACTACGGCCTGGCCGATATTCTTGCCCGGCTCGATCGCCTTTCCCCAGACAAAAAGGCGGAGATCGAGGCCGACGTCGCCGTGGTTTACGACGGTCGTCCAGGTCTGGCAATGGTCGATTCCGACCGGGGCATCACCAACCTGCATATGCCCAACGACGTCATAATCGATGCCTCGATGCCCAACGTGGTTCGCGACGGCGGGAAGATGTGGAATCGCCACGGCGAATTGCAGGATACGATCGCGATGGTACCGGACCGGTGCTATGCGACCATGTATAAGGAGATTCTCGAAGACGCGAAGGCGCGGGGGCAGTTCGATCCCGCCACGATGGGAAGTGTGTCCAACGTGGGCCTGATGGCGCAGAAGGCCGAGGAGTACGGCTCTCACGACAAGACTTTCGAGGCCCCGGCAGACGGAGAGATACGCGTTGTCGACGTATCGAGCAACGTGATGTTCTGCCAGGTTGTCGAAGTCGGCGATATCTTCCGGATGTGTCAGACGAAAGACGCCGCGATTCGAGACTGGGTCGGCCTGGCGGTAAGGCGAGCGAGAGCCTCCGGTACACCGGTGGTCTTCTGGCTGGACGAACGCAGGGCGCACGATGCGGAAATCATCAGGAAGCTGAATACCTATCTGCCCGGGCACGACACTTCGGGTCTGGACGTCCGCGTAATGAAGCCCCGGGACGCGATGCGTTTTTCGCTGGAGCGGATCCGCAGGGGCGAGGATACGATCGCGGCTACGGGCAACGTGCTGCGCGACTATCTGACGGATCTCTTTCCGATACTGGAACTCGGAACCAGCGCGAGGATGCTGTCTATCGTGAGATTGATGAACGGCGGCGGGTTGTTCGAGACCGGGGCGGGCGGATCGGCGCCCAAGCACGTCCGGCAGTTCCTGGACGAAGGGCACCTGAGGTGGGACTCGCTTGGGGAATACTGCGCCCTCGTGCCCTCGTTCCGCCTGATTGCCGAAAATACCGGGAACACAAAGGCCGCGCTATTCGCCGATACGCTGGATCAGGCCATCACCAAATACCTGGAGAACGCGCGGTCGCCTTCCCGAAAGGTGAACGAGATCGATAACAGGGGCAGCACGTTCTATCTCGCAATTTACTGGGCGCAGGCCCTGGCGGCGCAGGACAGCGACGCGGAACTGAAAGCACGGTTCGGGGATGTTGCGAAAGAACTCGAAGACAATGAAGACAGGATTATCGGGGAACTGTTGGCCGCTCAGGGCGAGCCGGTGGATATCGGCGGGTACTATGCACCCGATCCGATCCTGACTGGCCGGGTTATGCGACCCAGCCCGACCTTCAATGCCGTTATAGACGCCTCGTGAATTGAGATCTGAGCGGCCGTCGCTGGCTCCGGAGGGCAGGATCGACGGGATCCGGGTCAGCAGCCCCGTTTTTTCCTTCATATACCTTCGCCGCGCTCAGCGCTTCCTGGAAAGCGGCGAGGGGCTGGTCTGCGCCGGGATATCGGTCGGCGTGTGTGGAACCGTTTTCCAGTTTCAGTACGCCGCGCGGGCAGACGGCGGAGCAGATGCCGCACCCGACGCACGAAGCGCGTACGATGTTTTCACCGCGCTGGGCGTAGGCCCGGACGTCGATGCCCATTTCGCAGTACGTGGAGCAGTTGCCGCAGGACATGCACTGGCCCCCGTTGGTCGTGATGCGGAAACGGGAGAAGAAACGCTGGAAGATGCCCAGAATGGCGGCCATCGGACAGCCGAAACGGCACCACACGCGGCTGCCCATCAGGGGATAGAAACCCACGCCGATGACACCGGAAAACAAGGCGCCGATGTAGAAACCGTACGCGCTTGCGAGCGGACCGGACAGGCGGCCGAAGACGCGTCCCTCCGTGGCGGAGTTGATCCAGAGTGCGACCGTGGTGACCGTGATGAAGACGAGAACCGAGTAGATGATGCCCCGTTCGATCCGCCACGAGTCAGTGGACTTGCTTGAAAGTTGACGAAAGGGGTCGCCCAGGGTCTCGGCGAGGCCGCCGCAGCCGCATACCCAGGAGCAATACCAGCGTTTTCCGTAGAAGTAGGTGAGCACGGGCGTGGCGATGAAGGTGGCCGCGGCGCCCCAGAAGACCATGAAGACGCCAAGGGCGCCGGGGTGGCTGGTCAGGCTGCCCACGGTGGAGGGAAAGAGGTAGTCGTACTTGAGCGGCCAGAAATAGGTAAAATAGAATTCGGGCTGGTTGAAGCTCTTGAGCAGTTGCGGAATGAGAAAGGCGAAGCCCAGTTGGAAGAACATCACGGATGCGGTCCGGATGATCTGGTACCGGTTATGGCGGTATTTCATGAACATACGGACGCCGAACACGAGGATGGCGAGCGTGTACAGGAAACCGTAAAAGAACCATCTGTCCGCAGGACCGCCGGCGAGACCCTGGGAAAGAGGGTCCACCAGCCGGACGCCACGTTCCAGGTACTCGGGCCACCAGTATAGCACAACGTAAAACCCGGTGATGACAATACCCAGGCCCCATCCGATAAGGCCCAGGTGGGTCGTGCCGCTGAACATGATCCCGTCGTGTTTAATGCCGGGAACCGTGTTCCGGTAGGTGGACCAGAAATACGCTGCAGATCCGAGTACGATAAGGCCGAAGCTCAGCAGCATGCCCGTCCAGGTGCCTGAGAGTGGGCCGAGAAGGGTGACAATGAGGGCAAGGAAGCCGAGCGCGACGGCCGAAATGGAAAGTCTTTCCAGCCAGGAAGTCGATGGCGCCGGTTGTGCGGGCGGTTCTTCGAAACCGAGCGTTTCTTCGTCGAAGTCGTAGTCGAGCGTGGCTGTATCTATCATCGCAGTTGCTCCCTGAGGGCCGGGACTATTTCGGATTCGTGCCGGTCGTAGAATTCGGGGTCGAAGTTGGCTTCCGCCAGGTGGTCCAGGACGAATTCGACCGGGCGGTCTTCTGAGATCCAGCGTTCGCAGACTTCATGACGGTAGCGCATGCCCATGACGTTGATGCCGATCGCGCCCTGTTCGGTGTACACGACGCGCACGGACTGCCGCTGTTTCGGGTGCCGCCAGAAGAGATTTCTTTCACCCGTCACGTTGAGGTTGACGCGTCCGTAGACCTGGTATTCCAGGTCGAGAAACTTGGCGGAATTGAACCAGATGCCGGGGTCGTACAAACGGTCTTCTCCCGCGATGACGTCGCCCGCGACTACGCCCTGTTTCTTGCCGGTGTACCAGACCTGTTGCAAGAGATTCCGGTCGCCGCCGGTGACGATTTCAGCACAGTCGCCCGCGGCGTATATGTCCGGAACGCTGGTCTGAAAACGGTGATCGACAAGGATGCCCCGGCCGGTTTCAATATCGGATTCTCTTACCAGATCTATATTTGGAGAAACCCCTGCCGTCAGGCCGACTAATTGGCATTCCAGCCGTTCGCCGTCTTCCGTTACAACGCCGCAGGCTCTGCCGTTCCCGTCGTCCAGAATCTCCTTCAGACTGGTTTGGAGTTTCAAACCGATGCCCTGTTCCCGGATAATCTCGTTGATCATACCGGACTCTTCCATCGGGAGGATGTTGCTCCAGTAAGACGGTTCGCGCACCAGAAAGGTAACGTGGATGTTGCGCGAATGCAGCATTTCGGCGAGTTCGATGCCGATGAGGCCGCCGCCGACGATGACCGCGTGGCGGGTGTGTCTTGCACTGTCGTACAGGGTGCGGAGATCCTGAAGTGAGTAGAGGCCCTGTACGCCCTTCAGGTCCTGCCCGGGCCATCCGAATTTGTTGGATTTGGAGCCGGTGGAAATGAGCAATTTGTCGAAGTGGAAGTCCCCTCCGCGGTGCAGCGTAAGGCATTTCCGGGCGGCATCGATCCCCGCGACCCAGTCGCGGCGCAGGTCGAGACGGTTGATGGACCAGAAGTCGTCTTCGAAGGGTTTGGTGCCCTGATACGTCATGTGGCCCATGAAAATGTACATTAGAGCCGGCCGGGAGTAGTGGTACCTGGATTCGCCGGAGATGAGGGTAATGCGCCAGTCGGGCTGTTTGCGCCGCAGCCTGATCGCCGCGGTAACACCGGTGACGCCATTGCCTATTATGGCGACGTGCACGAAAGCGCCTCCTTGATTCCCCCCGGACGGCGGAAGTCGAAATTCCGCCGATCCCGTCCGTCAACCGGGGGTTCGAAATGCCGGTTGGACAATTCTATGCGTCAAACCGAACTGAAATTAACCAATACAACCGGAAAGTCAAGAGCGTAAACCTCCATTGATTCGCAGAAGGAATTTTACATGCTTCCGCGTGTACGGGTATGCTGATGTAGGGCGTGCGGCGTCATTGCAGGAGAATGTGGATGAACTCAATCTCAAGACCTGTTTCCTTAATCTAGCTGACGAATCCGACCGGTCGCAGGTTCCATCAAACATCATATCGTTCGTTCGTGCGTGATCACGCGTACTCGAAAGTGGCACCGGTGCATTACGGAATTTGGCGCGATCAAGTGGATTTTGACATAAACCGTGAGGGAGGACGTCGATGCTGACCGCTGCGCAGCGACTTCATTTTGAGACCTTTGGTTTTCTCGTGATGCGCTCGTATTTTGCCGCGGAGGAGATTGAGGCCATCACACAGGCCTTTGACAGGGTGCTGGATGAAGACCGGCAGGGACGCCCGTTCGAAGGTAAGGCTCGGCAGGCAGTGCTGGGATGTATCGAGAAAGACCCCGTATTGACGAGGCTGGTGGAAGACGACCGGATCTATAGTCCCGTCCTGGAGCTTCTCGGACCGGATTTCGTCTGGATCGGATCGGACGGAAATCTGTACGTCGGGGATACCGGCTGGCATCCGGACGGGTCGGATCCGGGTTACGGCCGGATCAAGGTGGCGTTTTATCTGGATTCCGTGTCGAGGAATACCGGCTGCCTGAGGGTGATTCCAGGGTCGCACGTGTCTCCGATGCACGATCAACTCAGGCCGCTTTCGCGGCAGCGGGAGGAACCGGAGGCGTGTCCTTTCGACCTTGGCCCCGATGAAGTGCCGTGTTTTCCCCTGGAATCCCGGCCGGGAGACGTGGTGTTTTTCAATCAGGACCTGTGGCATGCCTCATTTGGAGGCAGTACCGGCAGGCGTATGTTCACGCTCAATTTTGGAGAAAAGCCCACGGAAGACGCGCACATTGCATATCTGAAGCGCGTCTATCGGAGCAATCTGAAATTTGTGGAAACCATGCAGTTCACACAGTCGGGTCGTGTGTACGAGGATGCGTTTCTGGGTAGTAAACGCCCGCGAATTCGCGGAATGGTGGCAACGCTCGTCGAGTTGGGGTTCAAGTAACGGCGTAGAGAACCTGCGTCCTGTTCCACAGCCATGCCATCAGAATTCCCTCTGCGCGGAGCCGGACCTGCCCCCTCTCCCCCGGGAGAGGGGGCAGAGGGGAGAGGTCCCCGCGACCGCGGCCGTAGAGGATTGGCATCGCCACACCGAATGACAATCCGCTTTTGGCTGACGGCTGACAGCTGATGGCTTTGTGTGAGGGGGCAGGCGGGAGAGGTCCCGAAGGCCCGGTCCGTCGCGGAGTCAGATGATGGAAGGTGTAATTGAACGTGCGATCGACGAGCGAAATCACCCTTGAGGAACTCGAGCACCCCTACCTGTTTCTAACCCCGTCGGAACTGGCGCGGATCAGGAATCTGGCACATCGGGAAGGGACGTACCAGGCCGCGCGATTCGCCGAAGCCAGGAAGGCGGCGGAGGAGTGGCTCGAAGATCCCATACCGCAGCCGGACCGGGGCGGCGGGAATTCCAGATCGTTCAGCTGCCCCGACGACGGGAACTACCTGGTATACGACAGGAAGGAGTCACACTCGCACCGGTGTCCCAAATGTGGTACGGTTTATGACGGAGAGGCGTACGACGGCTGGTGGCGGAGGCTGGCGCATCACGAAGTCGCCTTTGCGTCCAGGGACCTGGCGCTGACGTACGCGATAACCGACGATAGGAAATTCGCGCGGGAGGCGTCGCGAATCCTCGTGGAAAACGCGGACCTCTATCCAACGTTACCCGCGCTGAATCTGTCGCGGCTGGGTATTGAGGCGCTGGACGAAGTCCGGCTGCTCATCGCGTTCGCGTCGGCTTACGATCTGGTCGCCGCGAGCGGATTTCTGTCGGTGGAAGAACGACGTCGCATCGAGAACGACTACTTTCGGAATGCGGCAGAGTTGATCCGGGTGGGGCAGGGCTCGTTCGTGGTGGACGGGACGATCGGTTCCAATTTCCAGGCTACGATCGATGCAGGTGTGGGTATTGCGGGGCTGCTCCTCCGGGACCCGGGCCTGACGGCGTTCGCGATAGCCGGTCCGGTCGGTTTCAACCGTCTGATGGAGATCGGCGTACTGGAAAACGGGATGTGGTGGGAGTCTTCCATACAGTACCATCTCGCCGTGGTCCGGTGGCTGCTGTACCTCACGGAGGCCGCCTGGCGGTCGGGCATAGACCTCTATAGGAACGAATCGTTCAGGCGAATGTTCAGGTTGCCGATGCAAATGGTATTTCCGGACGGCACGTTTCCGGTGATGAACGACGGCGTATTCGATCAGCATATCGATCAGCACAGGGTCAATGCGGAGGTTTATTTTTCAAGAACCGGCGACGATTCCGTGAAACCGATGCTACTGCCGGGTCAGGTTACCCACGACCCGAGTTGGAACTGGGCGTGGGACCTTTCGCTCACACTCGAGCCCTCGTGGGATCCCGTCCAGCCCGCAAGGCCTCGTAGCGTCAACCTGGCGCCGAATGTGGCAATCCTGCGCGCGGGGGGCCGAAACGGGATCCAGGTGGCCATGGATTACGGCCCGCACGGCGGCTCGCACGGCCATCCCGATGCGCTGAATCTCGTGATTCATGCCAACGGCCGGTTGCAGGCGCCTGATTTCGGTAACGGCGGCACGTATGCGTTGAAGGAATGGCGGGAATGGTACAAACAGACAGTCAGCCACAATACGGTTGTACCCGACGGAACGTCGCTCTTCCCCTGCACCGGTCGAATGAATGGTTATCATCTCAGCCCGCAGGCGAAAATAATGGACGCGTCGGCGGCAACCGACCCGCACAGCAATCAGACGGATCAGGATATTTACGGCCATCCGCTGCCGGCGTTGAGACGTGTTGTGGCCCTCCTGGACGAGTCGTTCATCGTAGATGTGTTCCGTGTGAGGTCCGGCCGTTCCTGCGACTGGGCCTATCGCAACCTGGGATTGCTCCGGACCGGGGAGCAGCTCTCCCCTCGGGAGGCTCCGCTCGGACACGGCAATGGGTATCAGCACATAAAGAACGTAAAGAGCGGCGCGGCATCGTGCGAAAGCTGGCGGGCGACCTGGACGAGGGATGGCCAGGGGATGGCGATAACGGCCGTCGGGGTCGAGGATAGAGAGTACTTTACAGGGGACGGGTACGGCAAACGGATCGACGAGACGGTGTCGATGGTTTTGGTGCGGGATGGCGGTGGAGACCCTGTTTTCAAGACCGTGCTGGAACCGTTCGCAGGCAGACCATCCATCGCCAGGTCTCGAGAACTCGCCGTGGGCTGGCCGGACGTCTGTCCCGAGGGTTCGGGAATACCGGGGGCGGGGGTGGAGATCGAAAAAGGAAAAAACCGCCACTATTTTCTTATGGGATTCTGCTGGGGCGAAAAACGGTTCGGCGATATCTCATTTGACGGTCAGTATGCGTATCTCTGTTGTCGGCCGGAACAGAATAGAGGTCTGCCCGACTATACGTACCTGGTCGACTCTCAAACGGTCTCCCGGGGAACTTTCGGGATTCGCATGGACCGGATGACAACGCTCTATCTGCGGAAACAGGCAGAGGACGCGTACCTCCTTGTACACCAAGGCGGCGACGCCGCGCAAATAGAGATCGGGGGCGCCGGTCTGGAGAACGCGCGCGTCCGGGGACTGAACGATCATGGCGCACCTGCGGATGAAGTCGACGCGTCCGTCGAGAACGACGTCCTCTCTTTTAATGTGAATCCCGACTCGAGGTACGAATTACGATTTCGGTAGGTCAGGCACAGGTGCCGCGGCCTCTCCCGCCGGCTCCGCCACCCAAAGGGAAGGGGGACAGGGGGTAGGTTCCCCACGTCCGCGCCGGCGTCAGTTTTCTCCAGCAGAAAGGTCGTATACCCTGAATGCGCCCCAGTGTACGATCGACGTGTGCGCCTCCACGGCCGTCACGCCCAGACGTTTCTGCATCAGGCTTCGTCTGGCCATCACGTCTCCCGGATGGAGCGTGATGGTATCGATACCTTCATCGGGAAGGTTGGCAAAGGAAAACAGATCCGACCCTCCGTGCGTCATCGGTTTGTCGTCGACCCGGAGGCGGACCACGCCGCACCGCGTATCCCATTCAATCCGGAACCTGTACACCCTGCCGTCCGCAACCTCGACGGGCTGATCGAATTCGGTGATGCCTTCGGCGGTGCAGATGATTATCTTGCCCCTGAGCAACCCGAACTGGATATTCCCGTATTTGATGATACCCTGGTATTCTTCCAGGATGAGGCAGGCCTCCTGCTTTGTGTCCGAAGGCTTCATCTCAAATTCGACGGCGCCCACCTTCAGTTTCGGTATGCGGACTTTGACATAGCCGTACCCGGTGGCCGTCTCCAGCCATCGGTAATCGACGGGGCGCGTGACGGTCTCGCAGACGTTGTCGTCCGGCATGCCGTCCGCCGGCGGAGCAACCGGCGCCCAGTGCAACGGAAAGGTTTCACTGCAGACGGGGGAACCGCCGCGGTATTCCGCGTATTCCCGAAGGAGTAAAATGCTCCCGGGTTCAACCGAGAACGTAACCAGTTCGATCCTGCTGAGTTCTCCAATGCCCTTTCCGAGGCATTTGGAAATTTCGACCGGATCGTTATTGTCCAGGGAGAACCAAAGCTTTCTCCGCGCGAAATCGAATCCGCCAAAGGTGAAACAGTGTTCGTCGGACGGCACCACGTAGGGTGCGCGAATGGCCGGATCGGCGTAGGGTTTGCCGTAGTGAAAGGTTAATGACTCGCCGGAGTCCACAGTCCCGCTTTCACCGGTGAGGTGGATTCGACCGTCGACGTCCATGCGGCAATCCAGTGCAATCCGGCTATGGGCGTCGTAGAAGAGGATATGGTAGCATTTTCCAAGGACAACCCGTAGCCTCAGCGAAACGCTATCCTCCAGGCGCCGGACGGGATTCTCGATTCCCCGGGAGCAGCGCGCGCGGCCTCGTGAACCGTCGATCGTGAGGTATCCGTCCTCTCCGAAAACGTAGCCGGCTCCCTCGCCGAGGTCGTGCCAGCGAAAATCCTGTGAGGCAATAAGCATGGTTTCGCTCCCGGTTGGATGGGGATTTCCGGTCAGACTCCAATGAAAAATAGGGCGCCCCGACCAGACCATCAAGCAGGATTGTCCGTGCGCCGCAACCCGATGAGGAGGGACCAACGTGAGCAAGGGCAGTTTGTTCTACCCGGCGGAGTTGATCGAGAAGGCAAAGCGCAACGCGGAAGACCACGTCTGGGCGAAACGGTCGAGGGACCGGATCGTCGAGGCCGCACGGCCGTGGATGGCGTTTTCGGACGATGAGCTGTGGGACCTGATGTTCGGAAGTACCATCCGAAGGTCCTGGATGGTCTGGTCGAACGGGCACTGCCCGGCGTGCAAAGAGGGTGTGCCGATGTACAATTGGCGCATCCGGGCGTTGCGTCTTCCGTGGAAACTTCAATGCCCGCACTGCGATGAATTGTTCCCGAAGAACGACTTCCATGCGTTCTACCGGTCCGGCCTGGACGAACACGGCGTGTTTCAGCACGACCTGGCGGACCGTTCGCTGTTATTCAATACGGAGCACCCGGACCCTGGCGATCCGCTGCACCGGTTTGGCGTGGACGACGGCGAGGGGTTCCGGGAGGGCGGGAACACCTGGTGGTTCGTCGGAACGTACCTTGTTTACGGGCAATGGAAGCAAGTCGTTCATGGCGGCATCAAGGCGCTGGCGGCGGCTTATGCGGCAACCGGCGGCCCGGAGTATGCGCACAGGGCGGGGGTACTGCTGGACCGCGTGGCGGATCTGTATACGACGTATAATTTCAAAGATCAGGCGATGATGTACGAAGGCCCGGCGCATGCCGGGTACGTGTCCACCTGGCACGACGCGTGCGAGGAGGCCCGCGAACTGGCGCAGGCGTACGACCAGATTAGAGATGCGCTGCGGGGCGACGATGCGCTGGCGGGTTCTCTGAGCGAAAAGGCTGCGAAGTATGGCATCGGGGCGGGCAAGGATTCTCCCGAGGACGTGACGCGCCATATCGAGGAGGGAATATTGCAGGATACGGTTGAGAACCACGATCGTATCCGTTCCAACTATCCCCGCAAGGAAATCGCGCTGATTACGATTCATTCGGTCCTGGACTGGGAGGGAAACCGGGAGAAGGTATATGGATTGATCGACGAGATGATGGAACGCGCGACGGCCGTCGACGGGGTGACGGGCGAAAAGGGCCTCGCGGGTTACTGTTCCGGCGTTATTCAGAGCCTGGCCCAGTTTCTGGCGCGGTTCAGCCGGGTCGACGCGGGATTTCTTGGAGACATGCTGGCCAGACATCCGAAGCTGGGGCAGACCTATCGGTTTCATATCGACACGTGGTGCCTCCAGCAATACTACCCCCAGGTGGGCGACACAGGATCCTTCGCGACCAGAGTCGAAACCTATATGGGCGTTCCCTTCTCGGATGACCCGGGACTGGAGCCGTCGATGTTCGCATTTCTGTGGCGCCTGTACATTGAAACCGGCGACGCGGCGTATGTGCAGGCACTGTTCCAGTCCAACGGGAATACCGTTGAGGAGTTGCCTCGTGATCTGTTTGCGGACGATCCGGCGGCGTTTCAGAGCGAAGTGCAGGCGGTAATAGACGCTCACGGAACGGAGATCGAACAGGGCGGCGTTAACAAGAAGGAATGGCGGCTGGCCGTGCTTCGATCGGGTAGGGGCGACAGCCGCCGCGCGGCGTGGCTTGACTACGATTCCGGCGGAGCCCACGGGCATGCCGACGGGATGAACCTGGGATTGTTCGCAATGGGCCTGGATCTGATGCCCGATTTCGGATACCCGCCCGTACATTTCGGGGGGTGGAGCGGGCCGAAATTCCACTGGTACGTAAGTACCGCCGGTCACAACACCGTGGTTGTGGACGGAAAGGACCAGGAGCGACCGTCGGACGGTGAATCGCCATTGTGGGTGGATGGCGAGGCATTTCGGGCAATTCGGGCGACGGGGTCTGCGCTCTACCGGATCCCGCGCTATGAACGCACCGTGGCAATGGTGGACGTCTCCGAGGACAGCAGCTACGTCCTCGACGTGTTCCGCGTCAGCGGCGGACGGGACCACGCGAAGTTCATGCACAGCCATTTCGGTACAATTTCAACCCGGGGCCTTTCCCTGGCGCCGGCGCCGGATTACGGTTACGAAACGCAGATGCGGAATTTCATGCGCGACGCACGTCCGGCTGCAGGCTGGCACGTGGACTGGAAGGTTGAGGACCGGTACGAGTACCTGGAGGGGAACCGTGATATCCACCTGAGGTATACCGATCTGACGGCAGAGGCGGAGGCCTCTACTGCCGAGGCCTGGGTTGCGCTGCGCGGTTTTGGCGGCAACGAGACGGGCTGGATTCCCAGGTTGATGGTGCGACGGCAGTCTGATGCCGAGCCGCTTGCGTCCACGTTTGTCGGGGTCATCGAAGCCTATGACGGGTCGCCCTCAATCTCCGGTATCAGGCGAATACCCGTGGAAGAGGCTGCGGGAGACCGAAGCCAGGTGGGGGACGTGGCCGTGGAAATCGAACTCGCAGACGGGCGTCGGGACGTGATCCTGGCCAGGGACGCAGAAAACACGGGGCGGAAGGACGGGTGGATGTTGCAGAAGGACAGGGACATCCGGACCGACGGCGAGCTGTGTATGGTTCGAGAGGGGCGAGACGGCGAGGTGTATGCTATCGCATTATGCAATGGCAGTTCCGTTAACGTTGGCAATGCCTCAATCGTTCTGGAAGAGGAGACGGATTTTGTGGAGGTCCGGTTTGACTCCGACGCACCGGCCATTGTCGCCGGAAACGGAATTCTGACAGCATAGACCAGCATCGTTTTCGTCTATCGGAGGAGCCGGAAGAATATGAACTCGGAACCGAGATACGGCGTGGTCACAGCCACGGACGTCATGGTGCCAATGCGTGACGGCGTGCGGCTGGCGACGGACGTTTACCGCCCCGCTGTGGAAGGGGAACCTGCGCCGGGTCCATTTCCGGCAATCCTGGGGCGGACGTCCTATGACAAGAGCAGTCCTCAAATGTGGGCGGAGCCCGTCGGGATGTTTTTTGCCCGGAGAGGATACGCGGCGGTGATCCAGGACCTGAGGGGACGGCACCGGTCGGAAGGCACGGGGCAATACTTCCATACCGCCAATCCGGACGAGGGCCGGGACGGCTACGACACGGTGGCCTGGATTGCAGAACAACCGTGGTCGAACGGGCGTGTGGGCACGGTGGGAAGTTCGCACGGCGCCATCGTACAGGCGGTCATGGCGCTGTACCGGCCGCCGGGTCTGACGGCGATGTGGCAGGACGTGGGGCCAACCAATATGTACACGCATTGCTCCCGCGAGGGAGGCGCGATGGCGCTGCACATGTTCGGGGCCCTGTTTCTGCACGGACACGACGCCCAGGAGATCAGGGACAACCCCGCCGCGGGAAAAGCGTTCGAGGACGCCATGGAGCGCATGAGAGAATTGGTTTATTCCACTCCCTTCAAACGGGGGGACACGCCTCTTGCCCTGGTGCCCAATCTCGAACGGGTGCTTTTCGATTACTATTATCGCGGCGAATACGACGAATTCTGGCAACAGGACTGCTGCGACCAGGAGCGCCACTTCAACCGGCACGGCGACATCCCGTCCGTTTTCAGCGGGGGCTGGTACGATCCCTTCGCGGGGGCGACGACGAACTATTTCACGGCAATGTCGAAACAGAACCGGACGCCCCAGCGGCTGTTGATGGGCCCGTGGAACCACGGCGGTATACGGGGAGAGGGGGATTCGTTTGCCGGAGACGTGGATTTCGGAGTGGACGCGGCGTGGGGCGACGACGTGTACAACCGGGAGCGGCAACGCTGGTTCGACCGCTGGTTGAAGGGTATCTGCAACGACGTGGACGACGATCCTCCGGTGCGTATTTTCGTGATGGGAGGAGGCGATGGCCGGCGCAACCCTGAAGGTCGCCTGAACCATGGCGGCGCGTGGCGGTCCGAGCGGGAGTGGCCGCTTTCCCGCACCAGGTCCACGGAGTTCCATTTCCACAGTGGCGGCGGACTCCGTCCGGAAACGCCCGGGAAGGACGGCGCGCCCGTGTCATATCAGCACGACCCGGATCACCCGGTACCCACCATCGCGGGAAACGTGACCGGATTCTACGAGATGGTGCCCCTCGGGGAGGGCATGGTCGCGCGGTACACGCCCCCGAGAGCGCGCATGCGCAGCATCGTGCCGGACGGAGCCGCCCACCAGCAGGAGGCCCCGGGCATTGTCGGCGCCGCACCGCCGTATCCGCCCCTGGCGTCCCGGGCGGACGTGCTGGTCTTTCAGACGGACCCGCTGGATGAGGACGTTGAGGTGACCGGCCCGCTTGCGGTGAATCTCTGGATCTCTTCCAACGCCGTGGATACGGATTTCACGGCAAAGCTGATCGACGTCTATCCGTCCAGTGAAGACTATCCGTCCGGCTATCACATGAATCTGGTCGACTCCATCATCCGCACGCGCTATCGGAACGGGTGGGAGAAGGCGGAGATGATGACGCCGGGCGAGGTGTACGCGGTCAGGATCGATCTGCCCCCAACCAGCAATCTCTTCAAACGCGGCCATCGGGTCCGTGTGGATATCTCCAGCAGCAATTTCCCCCGGTTCGACGTGAACCCGAATACCGGAGAGCCCGTGGGCCGGCATACCCATTCCATTGTGGCCCGCAATACGGTTTACGTGGACCTGGCGCGGCCTTCCCACGTCGTGCTGCCGATCATTCCGCCGACAGAGGAAGGTCAAGCGTTGCCAGATTGAGAAAATAAAATTATGTAAATAAATAGTTTAATTTATTTCTTACCGTTCCTCGACCGACGTCAGGCATCCATCTGCGAGCCTTGTCAACCGGGACCCCGGGTGGGTCGGGAACGGGTAAGCTGACAGCTGAGAACCGAGGGCTGAAAGCTTGTAACTCCAGGAGATCACAAATGGCGACGAGCGAACCGACGGTGCAGAGGCTGTTCGACTTGAGTGGAAAGGCGGCGCTGGTCACGGGCGGAACGGGGTTTCTGGGTTCGGCGTTCGCCAGGGCGTTGGCCGAGGCGGGGGCCAGGGTCATTATCAGCAGCCGGGACCGCAGCCGCGCCGAGGCAGCGGCGAAGGCATTGCCAGGAGACGCGGCGCACATTGGCGTGCAGCTGGATCATTTGGACGGGGGATCCATCGAGGCCGGCTTTGCCGAGGCGGTGGAAACGACAGGACATATCGACGTTCTGGTCAACAACGGGCACGAGGGCCTGTTGAACGACTGGACGGACGTGACGCACGAGCAATTCGCGCGGCAGCAGGCCAATGTCGCCGGTTACTTCACGCTTGCCCGGCTGATGCGAAACGACGCCGTGGAACGCGGGGCGTCCGCGAGCATTGTCATGCTCGGGTCCATGTACGGCCAGGTGGCGTCCTATCCGGACACGTACGCGGGTGTCTGTCCAGCCAGCCCCGCGGCCTATCACGCGCTGAAGGGCGGGATCATCCATGTGACGCGTCACCTGGCGGTTTACTGGTCGGCGGACCGCGTGCGGGTGAATTGTCTGAGTCCGGGGCCGTTTCCCAATATGAGCAAGGCCCCGGCCGAGATGGTGGACCGGCTGTGTACGAAGAGTCCGATGGGACGCATGGGAGAACCGCACGAACTGAAGGGTGCGATTGTTTTTCTCGCCAGTGACGCGAGCAGCTATATGACCGGACAGAATCTGACGATTGACGGCGGATGGACGGCGTGGTAGATCGGCGATCCATGGCGCGTCGCTCGTCTTCTTCTCTGGGACCCGCGTAAACACCCTATCGGGAGGATCGGAGATGGACAAAAGGAACACCATGCCTGCTGAGCATTCGGTTGCCCGGTCAATGGAGGTGTACGAGCGGGCGCAGGCAGTGATTCCGGGCGTGACGCAGTTGCTCAGCCGCCGTCCCACGCAGGCGGCCCTGGGCGTGAGCCCGGTGTACGCCGCCAGGGCGAAGGGGTGCCGGATATGGGACGTCGACGGGAACGAATACGTGGATTGGATGAGCGGGGTCGGGCCGATCATCCTGGGATATGCGGATCCAGTCGTGGACGCGGCGGTCAGGGAACAGATCGACCGGGGCGGCATCTGCAGTATCGTGCACGAAAGCGCCGTGGAACTGGCCGAAGAACTGGTCCGGCTGGTTCCTTCGGCGGAGATGGTGCGTTATGCAAAAGGAGGCGGTGAAGCGTGTACCGTGGCGGTACGGATCGCGCGTGGGTTTACGGGGAAGGACAGGGTGCTGTTCTGCGGTTATCACGGTTGGCACGATTGGTACCTGGCGGCCAATCTGGGTGAGGAACGGCTCGACAGCCATCTGCGCCCGGGAATCGAGCCGATCGGTGTGCCGCGGATGCTGGAAGGGACCACGATTCCGTTCGAGTACGGCGACCTGCAAGTGCTGGAGGACCTGCTGAAGACGCACCGAAATGAAGTCGCGTGCATAATTATGGAGCCGATGCGCACAGAATTTCCCCCTCCCGGTTACCTGGAGGGAGTTCGCGCATTGGCAACGAAGTATGGCGTGGTGCTCATTTTTGACGAAGTGTCTTGCGGTTTCCGAATCGCGCTGGGCGGGGTGCAGGAGTACACGGGCGTGGTACCGGATCTGTCGGTATTCGCAAAGGCGATTTCTAACGGGTATCCGATGGCGGCCGTGGTTGGCAGACGGGAGGTGATGGAACCTGTTTCAAGGATGTTCATATCGAGCGCGTACTGGGACGATCCAATCGGAACCGTGGCCGCCCTGACGACCCTCCGGGAACTGGAGCGGAGGGATGCGGTGACCCATTTCGAGCGGATCGGGGAATCGTTCAAAGAGAGGATCAACCGGGCGGCGAGGGAGGCGGGTGTTGCAGCCGAATGCGTGGGTGTAGCCGCCCACCCGGGTATCCGTTTTCACGTTGATAACCCCGAAACGGCCGGGAAGGTGACAACCCTGTTCATTCAGGAGAACGCGAAACGAGGATTGATCCTGTCCACCGGTTTCTTCTTCAACTGCGCGCACGACGAGGCCGCCCTGGACCACACCGAGGCGGCGGTGCGGGAAAGTTTCGCGGTGATCAAAGACGGGTTGGAAAACCGGCGGCTGGATGAGTTGCTGCAGTGCGAGATGCGGACGGATCTGTTCACTCGGCTGGTGCGGTAACGCCTGGACTGGACGCGCCGTCTCTTCTCCGTGTAAGCAGGCGACGTAAGGACTTTCCGGCTATTCCACCAGGGAAATGTCCACGGACGGACGCAGTTCGGCGCAGGTTTCGAGCGAATCGTGGACCTCGTGGTCCAGGAACCGGTCGAATATGCCTTCGTCGAGGGAGTCGCCGTTATCGACGGCGACGTAGGCCTGCTGGGTGAGGTTGTAGTCGAAGCGCGGCGCCCACCTTCTGGCGCCCAGGCGGGCGGTAGTGGAACAGTTGTCGATCATGTGCGAGACGCCCTTGAAATGCATGTAGGGGTT
This sequence comes from Candidatus Latescibacterota bacterium, assembly GCA_963662665.2. Lineage (GTDB taxonomy): Bacteria > Latescibacterota > UBA2968 > UBA2968 > JAAXHE01. The sequence continues at coordinate 5,291 of CAXXJS010000065.1, read as the reverse complement.
GAGAGAGTCCACGCACTCAATGACGGATTCATTGCAGATCTCGGAGTAGGTGTGGCCCTTCTCCGCCAGAATGTCCACCTGCGCGATCATGGTTGCACAGTACACCCCGGCGGTGAAGGCGTTGATGGGAATCTCGTCTTCCACGCGCCTGGCGCGGACAGCCTTGCCCACCTCCCACATCCGTGTGCCGTCGATCTTGCCAATTGGGAATCCTCTCTTGTGGGCGGCGTACACACTGCGGATTTCGTTTCCGTTGGCCACGTCGTCGTAGATTTCGAGGAGGATTTCCCTGGCAGGTTTGTAGGCTGCACAATAGGCCTTTCGGAATTCAGCCTTGCCGCTATCGTCCAGGTCTTCGTAGAGGCGCAGGATACCGTGGTGGGAAATGCATCTGGAAATGGGGCCCGTAATGGACTCGCAGGACTGGACGAAGGCGTCTTCTTCTGATAGCCCTTGAGAAACGAATCGACGGTAGAGGCTTTCAACGATGCCGTGCACGGCCCCGAGAAGAATGCCGCGCTCTCCATAGATATCCGAAAGGTATTCCTTCTCCAGCGTCGTCTGAAACGTGAACGGCGCCCCCAGGGCGATGGACCAGCCCAGTGCGTAGTCGGTGGCCCTGTCGTCGACGTCCTGTTGAATGGCGATGCTTGCATTGATGCCCGCGCCGTTGACTTCGCGTCCCTGCTCGTACAAGCGGCGCACGGACGGGCCCATGCCCTTGGGGCAAACGGCAATAACGTTGACGTTGGAAGGAAACGCGGCGCCCACGGTTTTCAGGTAGCCAAGCAGGAACCCGTGGGAAAGGCCCAGGGTGGCGCCCGGTTTGATGGCATCGAAAATGCGTTCGTAGTTCTCGGCCTGTGCGGCGTCGGAAATGAGAAGCAGGACCAGGTCGGATTCGGAAATGACCGCGTACATTTCGCCGAGCGTGCCGTTTTCTTCGGAAAAACCGGCCGCCCGCGCTTCGTCCATGGACCCCGAGCCTTCTCGCAGCCCCACTTTTACTGTAATTGAACTGCCTTGGAGGGATTCCCTCAAGTTCAATGCCTGCGCCGGGCCCTGAGAGCCCCAGCCGATAACACCGATCTGCCGGACGCCCTCGAGGGCTTGCGGCAGTTTTTCAAAGAGGTTGCGACCGCCGCGCACGATGTATTCGTCGCTACCGGAAAGCGTGATTTTCTCTACGTCAAACTCTCGGGTGAATAACTCCAACGCCATCTCCTGCTCCTTTGCTCGGATACTCGGGGATTGCTGTCTTACCGCTTCAAAGACCGGGCGAATATAACCAGAAACAGGCGTTGCGTAAAGAGTAAATTTGGAAACGAGGCGGTTCTGCTCGACCGGCGTCTGGCGTGTAATCGGTGTTCCGGCCGGCGCTGGGGCAATTCCAAAGTCGCCGCTTCACTGCTTCAGATGGATGCTTCCATTCATGCTCCTCAGCTTTACAACCGCATCCCCTCCATCCCCGATGTCGCCTTTCAGGCGGCCTCTGGATTTGCGCTCCGCGGCAACGGGAAAATCGCTGCGGACGCGCCCATTACTCGTTTTGGCGTCGATGCGGCCCGTAAAACCTGACGGAAGCGTCAATTTGACCGAGCCGTTGTTTGTCGCGGCGGTTACCTGACCGAGCGCTTCACTCACGTCCATCTGTATCGAACCATTGGTCGTCGACACATTGGCGGCGTCGGTGAGTCGGACGGCTTTAATTGCGATCGAGCCGTTGACGGTTTGCACTTCAATCGGGCCTGTCTCTCCAGCTAGTTTCACCGATCCATTGACGCTTTCGGCATTAACCGCGCCATTGGTACCCTGGATCTTGATGCTCCCCTGGACGGTGCTGAGACGCACGCGTACCGCCCGCGGCGTCTCAATTTCATAGCGAATGACGACGTTGACGCCCCCTGGCGGCGTGGGATGTTCGGCAGTAACGCGGACCTCGTCTCCTACCCGTTCGGCGCGGACTTCCACTTCCCGCTCGAAATCTTCCGTTACCGAGCGTCGCCCGTGAACCGCTTTCCAGGCGTGGACGACGATCCTGTCGCCCTCGGTGCCTTTGACAGAGATCGCGCCGTTGACGGTTTCCGCGTGAATCCCGGCGATACCTTCGGCATCGAACGTCCAGTCCTGCCGTCGCCCTCCACTGCGTTGTTCCGCGTCTGCTTCCCACCCTTCACCGGCGCCGGCCACGGAGGAGGTCGCCCGGTCCACCGCTTCGTTCACCATCTTCCCGATGTCCTGCAACCGCACCGACTCAAGCGCTTTGCCTACCTCGCTTTCGATCTCTTTTCCGACTTCGCTGAAGACTTCCGTGAATCTGTCGAACGTCCCACTTCTCTTCTTGCGTCTGCCCCTTTCCGTTTCAGTTTCTTCGTTCGTGCCGGTCGGCTCGTCGAGCGCGCGCAATAACATCTCGGCCTCTTCGGGGTTTATTTTCCCCTCGGAGAGCATTTTGAGGATTTCGAGTCTTTCCGTGCCCATGGTTATTTCCTCCTCAGCTGCTTTATCAGTTCGGCCGCTTCCGCCGCGGATAATTCCCCGTCATTGAGCTGCTTCAGGATTTCGCCGCGCTTCTCTGTGCCGTCGTCCGGCGGGTCTGACTCTGCGCGGACTTCATAGCCAAGCTCCGCGATAACGGCATTCAGGCGGTTGCGAACCGTCGGATAGGAGATCCCGAGTTCACGTTCCATTTCCTTGATGTTGCCGCGACTCTTCACAAAGATCTCGATAAAGTCCAGGCTCTGCTGCTGCAGGCGACAGAAGGGACACGTCGAGTACTGACTTTCGATTCTTGTGTGGCAGGAGTGACACTGCAAACCCGATATCGTGAGTTCGCCGTCGCACGTCGGACACTTCTCCAATACTTTCCGCACGATTGGGTTTCTCCTTTTCAGATTGAATGAAACTCAGCTTTCGAGAAATCAGACGCGCCTCTCCGGTCGCAGGACTTGCGTTCGTCGAATCGTCAGGCAAAGTGGCTTGCGCCCGTCCCGGCCCGAAACTATCTTGGGTGCCCGTCGTCTGAAACGGTTGCTTCGATTGAGGTGCCAACGCTCAGGTGGTACGGGCGCTAACTACATCATCTTGCCGTGCTTTGTTTAACGGTCAATCCGACTGAAAATATATCGACATACTATCAATATATCAATATATAAGAATAAAATAGTCCCCCAAATGCGTTTTTGTGTAATAAATATAAAATAACAGATAAATTATTTAATTCAGTCTTGATCCCCCTAGATTTCACGGTCATGAATCCGTGACCGCCTGGAAACTAACGTCAGTTGGTAGTGAATTCAACCCGCGGCCGCTGACGTTGTTGAAGTCATTTCGAGGCGCGAATCGCAGGCGTCCCTGACCCTATCAAAACAACGTTTGGGTATTGAGATCCGGCGTTACACGTCTCGATTCACGCGTTGTCGGAACTGAAACGCAAGGGAGACTGAAGGTCGATGGGATCGGGCAATCTTGAATATGCAATGTTCACCCGTGAAGAGATGGAGCGACGGTATGCCCGCGCACGGGAGGAAATGGACAGGCGCGGGATGGACGCGCTGTTCGTCACCGGCGAGGAGAACTTTCAGTATTTCGCCGGCACAACGGCGAGCACGGCCCTTCACGCGTCGCTGACCCGGCCGTCGGTCTTCATCCTGCCCCGGGACGGGGAGCCGATCGTTATCACACAGGGGGAGGACAACCTGGCGCTGGGATCCTATGTGACCGACGTGCGGGGATACACTGAACTGTTCGAGTTTCCGCAATTGGCGGCGATACAGGCATTGCGGGACGCGGGAGCGTCGGGAGGGTCCGCGGGCGTGGAATTGGGGCAGGAACAGAGGATGGGAATGCCGGTGGGGGTGTATCGGGATTTGACGGGCGCGTTGCCCGACGTCGCGTTCGTGGACGCTGCGCAGGTGATCGTAAAACTGCGGATGGTAAAGTCGGAGGAAGAGTTGGCGTATATCCGGCAGGCAGGGGAAGTGACCGCACGGGCCCGTCAGCGGCTGTTCGGGATGATCCGACCCGGGATGACCGAGCGTGAAGCCACCCGCCTGATGCGCCGGCTGATTCTGGAAGAAGGCGGCGATGGGACTTCGTTTGTCATGCTGCTGCTGGGTATCCCGGGATCGCGGAACCCGTTCGGTTACGACAGGCCGCTGGCGGCCGGTCAGGTCATCGGCGTGGACACGGGCGCCCGCGTGGGGATGTATACCATTGACTATACGCGGTGGGGTGTTCTGGGTAGGGCGAAGGATGCATTGAGACGCATGTACGTGGCGCTGTTGGAGGTGAACCGGAAGATGGCGGCAGCCCTCGTCCCAGGCGTGAGATGCAGCGAGGTTTACCGTGTGGGAATGGAGGCGATCCACAAGGCGTGTGTAAAGAGCAGTGGGTTGAACCGGTTCGGACCTTCCCGGATGGGCCACGGGCAGGGCTTGTTGATTACGGAACCACCCAGCATTCATCCGGACGACCACACGCCGTTAAGACCCGGGATGGTTCTGAGCACCGAGCCGGGTTTGAGCGCGGACGGCGTTCAGATGCTGTGGGAGGACGTTTTCGTGATTACGGACAACGGAAGCGTGCAGATCACCTGGGAAAGCGACGAATTGACCCAGGTTCTGTCATGATCGGTGGATGTCTGTTGATATTGAGGACGCGATACGTTAGCTTGTGGTAGCATCTCGGCCAGGGACAAGCCGACGGGTGCAGATTGAATGGAAGACGGATATTGAACCACGGCTCGTCGTGCGGCAGGGATGCATCGAATTCCTTTCGATACGGGATTTTGAGATTCCGGGGGACCACCTATGTCAAGCAACGGCATTTTGCCCGGAACGAAGCGGCTGGACGTCGAGGGCGACATGGCCGCCGCCATGGTCGCGGGTATGGACCGGTTCCTCATGCGTGAAACTCGATCCGCGCGGAGACACCGGGATTGCCGGCGAGCGACGGATACGGACCGGGCGCTCCGTCAAAGCCTCTCAGAGATGTTGGGCCTTATCGATTCCCGCGAGAGCGGAACCATCCGGATCGTTTCACCGGTTCACGGCCCGGCGGAAGTTGCTTCGGGTCCGGGCTTTCGGATCTTCGAAGTCATCTGGCCCGCGTTCAAGGGTGTCGACGGCGAGGGCCTCCTGCTGCAGCCCGACGGGCCGCCCGTTGCCAACGTCGTTGCCCTGCCAGACTGCGATTTCACGCCTGAGCAATTTGCCGGATTGCAACCCGGCGTACCGGCACCCGCCCAGGTTGCCCGGCGCCTGGCCGAAAACGGATGCCGTGTCCTTGTT
>CAXXJS010000064.1:0-22042 GCA_963662665.2 Candidatus Latescibacterota bacterium | reverse complement strand
AGCCTGAACCAAGCGGGGGCGGAACTGTCCGTTGTCGACGTCCTGACAGCGTATGCGCAATCATTGTGGTCGTGGTTTGCTCTCTGGCAGAGAGACGGATTCGAACCGATCCGCGAGGCTTGGCTGGGGAGGGCGGCGGGTCTCGGAGAGGCCATCGAAGTGCGGCTTCCCAACGAGATGCTGAGCGGTACATTCGACGCCCTTGATACCTCCGGCTCTCTCGTTCTGCTCACGTCACATGGACGGCAGATCATTTCCGCCGGTGAGGTATTCGTCGGGCCGTAGATGTGCGACAGGCAATGGGTGATGGACCGTGCTGCTAGCCATTGACGCAGGTAACACCAACACAGTCTTCGCTGTGATCGAGGGTGAGGACATCCGCTGCCAGTGGCGTACGGTGACCACCGCATCGCGCACGGCGGATGAATACGTGGTATGGCTGACGCAGTTGATGGACCTGGAGCAAATCCCTTCGTCCGACGTCGACGAAGCAATCATTTCCACCGTCGTGCCCCAGGCTCTCTACGATCTGCGCAAGTTGTGCCGCGACTATTTTCGGGTGCGAGCCTTTGGTGGTGGGAGAAGGCGTTGAATTAGGAATCAAGGTTCTCCTTGAGCGTTCGACCGAGGTAGGCGCCGACCGTCTAGTGAATGCAGTCGCGGCAGGCGACAGGTATGGCGGTCCCTTGATCGCCGTTGATTTCGGAACGGCCACGACGTTCGATGTCGCCGATGCCAACGGAGACTACCGGGGTGGTGTGATTGCGCCCGGAGTGCACCTAAGTCTCGAAGCGCTCCATATGGCGGCCGCAAAACTGCCCCACATCGCGGTTGAAAGACCACCCCGTGTGGTTGGCGACGGAACTTTGGAGGCCATGCAGTCCGGCGTTTATTGGGGCTATATCAGTTTGATCGAGGGCATTGTTAGCCGGATACGGGAGGAGTTCTCGGAGACCAACACCTCGGAGATGAAAGTCATCGCCACCGGCGGGTTGGCGCCATTGTTCGCAGGTGGGACGGATGTGATCGAACACGTGGATTCGGACCTCACGATCCGAGGCCTGCAGTTGCTGCACAAACGTAATTCCTAGAGCATCGCGTGACGCATCCAGAACAGGCGCTTCGCGACGAGTTGGTATTTCTGCCCCTGGGAGGGGCGGGCGAAATCGGTATGAACCTCAACCTGTATGGGTTCGGCGGGAAATGGATCATGGTCGACTGTGGCATTGCGTTCGCCGATGATTCCATGCCCGGTGTCGACGTCATTCTTCCCGATCCTCGGTTTATTGAAGAACGATCGGAGAATCTGCTGGGTCTGCTTCTGACCCACGCTCACGAAGATCACATCGGTGCCATTCCTTATCTTTGGCCCCGGCTGAGATGTCCCGTCTACGCCACGCCGTTCACCTCGACTCTGATCGCGGGAAAACTCGAGGAAGCCAGTCTTTCGGGCGACGTAACTCTCAACGTCGTTCCCGTTTCCGGCTCGGTAACCCTTGGGGACTTCGACGTGCGGTACGTTCCCATCACCCACTCGATTCCCGAAGCTCATTCGCTGAGCATCAAGACACCCGTCGGAACCGTCGTTCACACGGGTGATTGGAAACTGGATCCAGTTCCCGTCGTCGGCAATGCGACGGATGCGGCGCCGTTCCGAGCACTCGGAGACAGTGGCGTGCTGGCGCTGGTCTGTGACTCGACCAACGTGTTCCGACCCGGCAACTCAGGTTCTGAACGGACCGTTCGGGAAAACGTGGAAGACATCGTCGCCAAGGCGGAAGGACGTGTCGCAGTCACCACGTTCGCGTCCAACGTGGCCCGGATCAAATCCGTCCTGGCCGTCGCCGAGGCATGTGATCGGCATGTGATCCTGGTCGGCCGCTCGATGTGGCGGACGGTGCAGGCCGCGTGTGCGACCGGATATCTGGGTCCGGGTATGGAGTTCCTCACCGATAGGGATGCCGGTTATTTGCCGCCGGACAAAACCTTGCTGTTGTGCACCGGCTGCCAGGGCGAGCCACGCGGCGCTATGTCGAGAATTGCGTTCGGCGACCATCCGCATATTCAATTGGAGGTAGGGGATCTCGTGATCTTTTCCTCGAAGATCATTCCAGGGAACGAGCGGTCCATCGACCGGGTGCAAAACCGACTTATCTTATCGGGCGTCGGTGTGATCACTGAAAAGGACTACCCGGTGCACACCTCAGGCCATCCCTCAAGGGGCGAACTCTGTGAGATGTACTCCTGGATACGCCCAGAACTGGCTGTCCCCGTTCATGGCGAAATCCGCCACTTGACAGAGCATGCGCAGTTTGCCTTGGACAACGGTGCGAAGAATTCCGTGGTTGTTCGGAACGGCGATGTACTGCGCCTGAGTCCGATCCCTGGGGCTATCGTCGGTCGCGTGCCGGCAGGCCGATTGGCACTCGATGGACGCAAGCTCGTGGCTGAGGATTCGAGCAATCTGCAGATGCGCCGACGGCTGATGTTCAATGGGCTTATCGCCGTCACTATTGTACTGAACTCCAACGGACTGATTGAAACGCAACCGCGGATCCTCGTACGTGGCGTGCCCGGGACGGAAGACGCCAATTTCGAATCTGATGCGACCTCGCAATTGGATCAGGAGCTGCGCGCCTTGCCGCGCGCCCGCCGCGCGGATGACGATGCCATCGATGATCTGGTTCGCCGTACGGTACGGCGCATGCTCAAGCCTCTGACCTACGGCCGGCCGCCGATCGAAGTGGATATCATTCGACTGGACGCCATATGAAGGGAGGTGGACATGCAGAGTCCCATCGATAGGAAGCCACGGATCTCCAGGACGCCATGATTGATCGCCTTAACCACATTGCCATTGCCGTACCCGACCTGGAAGCCGCGGCTGGTCAGTACCGTGACGTTTTGGGAGCACGGGTTTCGGAGCCGCAGGATCTTCCCCAGCACGGCGTCACTGTGATCTTCGTCGAGCTGCCGAATACCAAGATCGAGCTCCTGCACCCTCTCGGCGACGACTCACCGGTCGCTGGATTTCTCGAGCGAAATGCCACGGGTGGCATCCATCACGTGTGCTATGAGGTCGACGACATCATTGCGGCACGAGATCATCTCGCGGCAAAGGGCGCCCGCGTTCTCGGGGACGGCGAACCCCGGATCGGCGCCCACGGAAAACCTGTGCTTTTCCTTCACCCCAAGGATTTTTGCGGAACGCTTGTCGAACTGGAACAGGCGTAAGGGATCCGCATGAGCTGGACGAGCCTCGCTGCTACATATGCGATCGTCTGGTGGCTCGTGCTGTTTACGACATTGCCGTTCGGGGTCAGAACTCCTGACGCGACTGAAGAGGGCATGGAGCCCGGTGCGCCCGAGAAGCCACGCATGTGGATCAAAGCGGGTGCGACAACAATCATTGCCGCTATGATTACGGGCGTCGTTTGGGCGCTGTTCGAGCACAAGGTCATCGACTTCCGCGCGGCTGTGGGTTAGGCCGGTGAGGTCGAGCGGCGCCGGGCGGTTGCGATGAGCGTCCGGCGCCTCTAGGCCCTTACAGAATTGCGAATTTCACGCCGAATGCCAGCGCGATGACGATAACGGCGGGGGATGCCTCGCTCGTCCGTCCACTCAGGATTTTTTTGCCGCATATGTGATGAAGCCGAAACCGATCCCCGTGGCGATGGAGAATGTAAACGGCATGGCGAACGCGGTCACCACGGCGGGTGCATACTCCGTCACGTCATCCCAATCGATTTCGGCAAGCCCCCTGGCCATGATGCACGCGACAAACAGCAAGGCCGGTGCTGTTGCATATGCGGGAATCGTAGTGGCCAGCGGCGATAGAACGATCGCTGCCACGAACAAGATCGCCACGGTGACGGCCGTCAGGCCCGTGCGCCCGCCAGCGTTCACGCCAGCAGCACTTTCGATGTAGCTTGTCGTCGTCGATGTCCCCATCGCCGCGCCCGCCATCGTGGCGACGGAATCGACAATCAGCGCCTTGCGAATCCGGGGAAGTCGTCCTTGCTCGTCAAGCAAACCAGCGCGGTGTGCGATGCCGATCAAGGTTCCCGCGGTATCGAATAGATCGACGAATAGGAACGCGAAAACGATTGTTACCAGACCGATCTGGAAGGCCCCAGCGAGATCGAATTGCAGTAACGTGGGTGCCATGGACGGGGGCGACGCGACGACGCCGTTGAACGGCGAGACGCCAAAAGCGATCCCTATCGCCGTAGCTAGGATGATCCCGATGATGATCGCTCCGGGCACCTTCTTGAAATTGAGCACGATGATGACGATGAAGCCGACCGTTGCGAATAGGGCCGGTGCCGATGTCATGTCCCCGACGGTGACCAGCGTAGCCTGGTGGTCTTGAACGATACCCGCGTTCTTGAGCGCGATGATCGCGAGGAACATTCCGATTCCCGCGGATACGGCGAGCTTCAAGGATTTCGGCACCGCGTTGATGATCCACTCTCGCGTGCGGAAGACGCTCAACAGCAGGAACAGGACGCCCGAGATGAACACCGCGCCGAGTGCGACCTGCCACGAAAATCCCATGCCCAGCACTACGCCGTACGTGAAGTAGGCGTTGAGGCCCATGCCGGGCGCGAGGGCTATGGGATAGTTGGCGTAGAGACCCATGATCAGCGTGCCGATCGCCGCCGCGAAGCAAGTCGCCATGAACACGGCATCTCGGTCCATGCCGGCGTCGGTGAGGATCAATGGGTTCACGAATATGATGTAGGCCATGGTGAGAAACGTCGTGATGCCGGCAAGAACTTCGGTCCGTACCGTCACGCCGTTCTCGGAAAGCTTGAAGTATGAATCGAGCATCCGTCTCCCCAACAGTTCTCTGCAACAGCGTCATGTGCCGCCGTTGACCCTGGTCCGTTTTCAATCGAAGCTTCCGTAACGGGGCCACGCAGCGGTCGGGGAGACCGGCGCGCAAACTATCGCCCAAAAGTCGTCTCCACCACAAGCCTGACAAGGTGGAGATCAGGTCACTGAACAGGAAAAGCACGCTGAGCGAATCAATCCGCTGGGGTCTCATAGGCCTAGCATTGCCTTCATAGGACCCTTTGCCTACATTCGGCACGAGTTTGGGAATCACGGCGAAAATCGCTTGACACCAGTAGGTTAGAAACAGCGGCGCGCATCTGGGTGAGCGCGCGAACGGGTGAGACGATGCGCTTGTCACGCTACTTCATGCCAACACTACGGGAGACTCCATCTGAAGCGCAGATCGTTTCTCACCGCCTGATGTTGCGTGCCGGCATGATTCGACAGTCGAGCGCCGGAATCTATTCGTGGTTGCCGTTGGGGTTTCGAGTTCTCAAGAAGATCGAACAGATCGTTCGCGAAGAACAGGATGCCGCCGGATGTCAGGAGTTGCTGATGCCGACGATACAACCCGCGGGCCTCTGGCGCGAAAGCGGCCGGTACGACGACTACGGCAAAGAGATGCTGCGGATCACGGACCGGCACGATCGCGACATGCTTTTCGGTCCCACCAACGAGGAACTCATCACGGACATCTTTCGAAACTCCGTGAAGAGCTATCGGGATCTGCCGCAGCTGCTCTACCACATTCAATGGAAATTCCGAGACGAGGTCCGTCCACGGTTCGGCATCATGCGTGGCCGGGAATTCTTGATGAAGGATTCGTATTCGTTCGACCTCGACTATGAAGGTGCTCGTCGTTCCTATAACAAGATGTTCGTCGCTTATCTCAGGACCTTCGCTCGGATGGGTCTCAAGGCTATTCCGATGGCGGCAGACACTGGCCCGATCGGAGGCGACTTGAGTCACGAATTTATCATTTTGGCGGAAACGGGCGAGAGCGAAGTGTTCTGCCATGCCGATTATCTGGGGTTCGATCCGTCCGCCAGGGGCGTTGACTATGACGACGATTTGCAGCCAGTCGTGGACGAATGGACCCGCCTCTATGCCGCGACCGACGAGAAACACGATGCCGATGGATTCGCGAGTCGGGTGCCGAGCGATAAAGCCCTCCACACGCGGGGGATCGAAGTGGGGCACATCTTTTACTTCGGGACGAAGTATTCCAAAGCCATGGGTGCAACGGTTCAGCACGCCGATGGTTCGGAAATGCCGGTAGAAATGGGATCGTACGGGATAGGAGTCTCACGCTTGGTTGGTGCGATCATTGAGGCCAGCCACGATGAGGCAGGTATCATCTGGCCGGAGTCCGTCGCGCCATTCCGCGTCGGTCTGATCAATCTGAAAGTCGATGACTCGGCGACGACGGAAGCCTGTGAGCAATTGTATTCCGAACTGTCATCATCCGGCGTCGATGTCCTCTACGATGACACGCATGAGCGGGCCGGCGTGAAGTTCGCGACCAGTGAACTGATCGGGACGCCGTGGCAGCTTGTCGTCGGACCGCGCGGCGTCGCGTCGGGGGTCGTTGAAATGAGATCGCGCACGGGCAACGTCGATGAGGAAATACCGATCGAATCCGTGACCTCGCGTTTCACCGGCTGACCGAACCATGCCTTCCCGCCTGGAATGGATGATCGCCGCGCGTTACCTGCGGCCGCGGCGACAAGAAGGATTCATTTCCGTCATCGCAGGGTTTTCGCTGATCGGAATCGCTCTCGGTGTCGCCACGCTCATCGTCGTGATGGCGGTCATGAACGGATTTCGCGCTGAATTGCTTGGGCGGATCCTGGGCTTGAACGGCCATTTGATCGTTCAACAGACTGCTGACCCCAAACAGCCATTCGACGCGCTGTCGCGCACGCTGACGGAAGTACGGGGCGTTAGTCGAGCTATACCCATCGTTGAGGGTCAGGCGATGGCAATGGCGAACGGTGTCGCAAGCGGCGCCCTCGTCCGGGGCATTCGTCCCGACGACCTCCGCAGCCAACCCATCATCGCCGACAAGATTCTAAGAGGTTCTCTTGCGGAGTTCGAAGGTAAGGACGCTGTGGTGGTCGGTCGGCGGCTCGCACGCAAGCTGGGGCTCGTGATCGGTGACACGATCACCCTCGTCGCGCCGCAGGGAAATTTCAGCCCGTTGGGAACCCTACCGAGAATACGCGGTTATCGAGTTGTGGGAACGTTCAATGTCGGAATGTATGAATACGACTCGACCTTCGTCTACGTTCCATTGGGGGCGGCGCAGGTGTTCTTCCGCTTGGGGAGCGACGTTTCGGCGATCGAGGTCATGCTGGAGGACCCTGAAGAACTGGCGTTGGCGCGCCAGAGAGTCTCTGAAGCGGTTTCACACCCCATTCGGATATTCGATTGGCAGCAGGCCAACTCCCATTTCTTCACGGCGTTGCAGGTCGAACGGAATGTGATGTTTCTCATTCTGACGCTCATCATCCTAGTCGCGGCCTTCAATATCGTTTCAAGCCTCATTATGCTCGTGAAGGACAAGGGTAGCGACATCGCAATCCTGCGAACGATGGGCGCGAGTCAATTCTTCGTCATGCGTATTTTCTTTTTCAGTGGGACGAGTATCGGTGTGTTGGGGACGCTGATTGGGTTCGTGCTGGGAATCTCGTTCGCAAGTAATATCGACATCATCCGGGTTTGGCTTGAAGGTCTGACGGGCACCGAACTGTGGGCAGCGGAAATAAGGTTTTTGTCCCGTCTGCCCGCGAAGATCGATACCGCCGAAGTCGTCATGGTCGTCGCCATGGGATTGGTCTTGTCCATGCTCGCGACCATCTATCCGGCTTGGCGGGCGTCGCGCCTCGATCCCATCGACGCCTTGCGGTATGAGTGACGCCGAGCCAGTCCTCAAACTTCGCTCTGTCGGCAAGTCATTTCGACAGGGTGGCGTCGTGCTCAACGTCTTGCGGCAGATTGATCTCGACATCAGACCAAGTGAAACTGTTGCCCTGCTCGGACCGTCGGGAGCAGGGAAATCCACACTCCTGCATATCGCGGCCCTGCTGGAGAAGCCGGACGCGGGAATCATCGAGATCTGTGGCGTGGGTTGTTCCGGCATGAACGATCGCGCTCGAACCGAGACGCGGCGCGATAGACTGGGCATGATTTACCAGTTCCATCACCTGATGCCCGAATTCACCGCGCTTGAGAACGTGATGATTCCTATGCTGATCGCGGGACGCGAACGAAGTGCGGCGCGCCACCGGGCAAATGATCTGTTGGAAGGCTTTGGTTTGGGGCAGCGGTTGGAGCACCGGCCCACGCGGTTGTCTGGTGGCGAACAACAGCGGGTCGCGATCGCGCGAGCGGTCGCGAATGAACCAGTTATCTTGCTGGCGGATGAGCCAACGGGGAATCTCGATCAACAGACTGCGGAATCGGTATTCGAGGGCCTCGTTGCGCTGGTGCGCGAGCGCAATGTCGCCACTCTTATTGCCACGCATAACCCGGGCATGGCTCAACGAATGGATCGGATAGTGGAACTACAAGATGGGGTATTACTCCCAGCCTAATCCACAATATTTACTATAGTTCACATTTTGTTCTTCTTATCCCATTTAGTTGGGTATGGGATGATGTTACGTCCAACAGGGCGTAAGGATCATGGCGCACGCGGATTTCGTTCATTTGAGGGTACACACGGCGTACTCGTTGTCTGAGGGCGCCATCATCATAGGTGAGCTCGTTGATCTCTGTGCGCGTCACGACATGCCGGCCGTGGCGATCACCGATTCCGGGAATCTGTTCGGGGCGCTTGAATTTTCCATGGCCTGCGCCGAGGCAGGGATCCAGCCGATCATCGGGACGGTGTTGGGTGTTTCGTCGTTCACCAAGGCGGAACGCAAACATAATCAGTCCGAAGTCGATTCACTAATTCTGCTCGTGCAGCACGAGGCGGGCTATCGGAATCTCCTCAAGCTATCGAGCCAAGCGTATCTCGCGACGGAGGACGGCAGCGTACCGTATGTCACGTATGCAGAGTTGAGAGACTGTGCTGACGGATTGATTGCCTTGACCGGCGGGCCTCTCGGTCCCGTCGATAAATTGCTCGCTGCCCATCAGCGTCCGGCCGCTGAGGCCAACTTGCGGGCCCTGGCAAATATGTTCCCGGGACGCCTGTACGTCGAACTGCAGCGCCACGGACTTCCTGAGCAGAGTCGGGTCGAAGCGGCCCTGGTCGATCTTGCTTATGAGTTCAAGCTTCCACTCGTGGCGACCAACGATGCGTACTACGCCGATGAGTCGATGCAGGAAGCGCACGACGCGCTGATCTGCATTTCCGATGGCACGTATCTCAACCAGGCGGACCGACGGCGGTTTACGTCGGAGCACCGTTTCAAGTCCGCTCAGGAGATGCGGGACCTCTTTCGAGATCTTCCTGAAGCCGTGGACAACACTTTGATCGTTGCCCGGCGGTGTTCGTTCCGACCATTGGCGCATGAGCCGATTTTCCCGGCGTATGTATCCGCCCGTGGCCTGGACGCGGCGACGGAAATTCGGCAACAGGCAGAAGCGGGTCTGAAACGACGCCTCGAACGAATTGTCTTTCCGCTCGCCGATGAGAATGCCGATCGGGAGTCAATAGCAGCGCCGTACTGCGAGCGCCTCGAGTACGAGCTGTCCGTGATCATCGACATGGGTTTCGCCGGATACTTCCTCATCGTCGCCGATTTCATCGGTTTCGCGCGGAAGTCCGGAATTCCAGTCGGTCCAGGACGGGGCTCCGGAGCCGGCTCGGTCGCGGCATGGTCGTTGGGTATCACGGACATCGATCCCCTGAGATTTGGCCTCCTGTTCGAGCGGTTCCTGAACCCGGGCCGAATCTCGATGCCGGACTTCGACGTCGATTTCTGTCAGGAGGGCCGCGACGAAGTCCTGCGTTACGTCGAAGAAAAGTACGGTAGAGAGCGGGTCGCGCAAATCATCACGTTCGGAAAACTTCAGGCGCGGGCCGCGCTCCGTGACGTGGGGCGGGTTCTGGAGATGCCTTATGGTCAGGTCGACCGTATCTGCAAGATGGTTCCGAACAATCCTGCCAATCCCGTGAAGCTCGCGGATGCGATCAGCGGGGAGCCGCGACTTCAGGAGATGCGGAATTCGGACGAGGCGGTCGCCCATTTGCTCGACATCGCGCTGAAGCTCGAAGGTCTATACCGGCATGCGTCCACACACGCGGCGGGCGTGGTCATCGGAGACCGGCCGCTCGACGAACTGATCCCGCTTTACCGCGATCCAAGGTCCACGATGCCGGTGACACAGTTCTCCATGAAGTACGTCGACCAAGCGGGTCTGGTGAAGTTCGACTTTCTTGGTCTGAAGACACTCACCGTATTGAATAAGACGCTGAACCTCGTCGATCGAAAGGACGATGAAATCGAGTTGGAGAAGATCCCTCTCGATGACCGCAAGACATTCGAGATGCTCGGGCGTGGCGAGACGGTTGGCGTGTTCCAGCTTGAAAGTACAGGCATGCGTCAGGTGCTTGTCGATATGAAGCCCGACGCGTTCGAGGACATCATCGCCCTCGTCGCGCTGTACCGCCCTGGACCTATGGAGAACATCCCCAGATTCGTCGCATGCAAGAAAGGTCAGGAGGAACCGGAAACGCTCCATCAGATGATCGTGCCCGTTCTTCAGGAGACTTACGGCGTCATCATCTACCAGGAGCAGGTAATGGAGATCGCCAAGGTTCTCTCTGGCTTCAGCCTGAGCGACGCGGATGTGCTCAGGTGGGCAATGGGAAAGAAGATCAAATCTGAGATGGCTGCTCAGCGTGAGAAGTTCATCGACGGTGCCGTTGAGCAAGGAGTCGATCGGGGTCGCGCGACGTACATATTCGAGCTGGTCGAAAAATTTGCCGGTTATGGATTCAACAAATCCCATGCCGCTTGCTATGCGCTCATCGCGTACCAGACGGCGTGGCTGAAAGCCAACTACCCGGTGGAATTCCTGGCAGCGTCCATGACGCTCGATATGGGCAACACGGATAAGTTGGGTATTTCCAAGATGGAAGCGGAGCGCATGGGTGTTGAGCTCCGCCATCCGGATATCAATCAGTCCGATGTTGAATTCGCTGTCGAGCGCGATGGTGAAGGAGACGATGCGGTCGCCAGCATTCGATATGCGCTTGCGGCGATCAAGAATGTCGGTAAACAGGCGATGGAATGCATCGTGGCCGAGCGGAAAGAGAATGGTCCCTACCGCAGCCTTTCAGATTTCGCGGATCGTATCGATCCGCGACTAATCAACAAACGGCAACTTGAAAACTTGGCGAGGGCCGGTGCGTTCGACACATTGAACCCCAACCGAGCCCAGGTCCTGGCCGCGGTAGAACAGATGCTTCGACACGCGCAGTCGGCGGCTGAGTACCGCATGACCGGTCAGGAGAGTCTATTTGGAGACGCCGACGGCGGCCTGCCGGGGATTCCCGTCCCGGAAATGGAAGATTGGCTGCTCATGGAGCGCCTTGCCCAAGAGCGGGACGCCGTAGGCTTCTACCTGTCTGCACATCCTCTCGAAGCGTTTCGGGTTCCTCTGCAGCGGCTCCGTGTCCGCAGCTTTGCGGACGCGAGCAAATTGCTGAATGGAAGCGATCGGCAGTTGAGACTCGCCGGATCTGTAGAGGGCGTCCAAGAACGTACGTCGGCTAAGGGGAATCGGTTTGCCTTCGTGCAGTTATCCGATACAAGCGGCAGTTATGAGGTGACCGTATTCTCCGAATTGCTCTCGTCGTCCCGGGAATTGCTGCGGCTCGGCACAAATCTGCTCCTCGACGTCGAGGGCCGCTCGGACGGGGAATCTCCAAGGCTGACCGCTCAGTCCGTCCGGCGCCTTGAAGATCTGGCATCTCAGACCGTGGCTGGTTTGCGAATCGCTGTTGACGAGGAGGATCCGATTTCGCGCCTCAGTGGGCTGCTGGACCCCGGAAAAAACGGAAACGGAGGCAGAGTCAGCCTGATTCTGCGGCTGGAAGGCGGTCTTACGGAGGTGGAAGTCGAGTTGCCCGAGGCATTCGTGATCTCTCGCGAGGTTCGAGAGAACTTGACGCGCACACCGGGCGTTCTCGCCGTTCATGAAATATGAGACGCGCGTCCCCATCGAAATTCCCTTGCACGTGCGGCATCTGACGGGTATCTAGCGGCGCGGAGCGTTGGCCGGCAGGTCAGCGCGAATACTCACGCGGGATGCGGCCTTCCGACAATAAAGAACCGGAACGTCGATCCGGTGTTCATCGGGTTCAGAGACCATGATGAACCGAACCCCGCGGCGGATGAACCGGAGAAGGACACGAAGATGGTTGCACCAACCTTTACGATGCGCCAGCTGCTCGAAGCTGGGGTACATTTCGGGCATCAGACTCACCGTTGGAACCCGAA
Source organism: Candidatus Latescibacterota bacterium (assembly GCA_963662665.2). Taxonomy (GTDB): domain Bacteria; phylum Latescibacterota; class UBA2968; order UBA2968; genus JAAXHE01. The sequence goes on along the minus strand of CAXXJS010000064.1, from coordinate 9,743 downwards.
GATGTCTCAATACATTTTCGGCGTGCGCAACGGTATTCACATCATCGATCTCGAGCAAACCGTACCGATGCTTCATCGGGCGCTGGACGCGGTGCGGGACATCGTGTCGTCGGGCGGTCGTGTGCTGTTTGTCGGCACCAAGCGCCAGGCATCGTTGCCGGTCACGGAAGCGGCCCAGCGATGCGGGCAGTATTACGTCAACCACCGATGGCTTGGCGGCATGTTGACCAATTGGAGCACGATCTCGATCTCGATCAAACGCCTCAAGGACTTGGACGAGATGCTGGCGGGCGACAATGTTGGCCTGACGAAGAAGGAATTGCTCCGCCTGACTCGCGAACGCGATCGACTCGAACGCGCGCTCGGCGGAATCAAGGAAATGGGCGGCATCCCGGATCTCCTGTTCGTGGTCGACACGAACAAGGAAGACATCGCCATAAAGGAGGGACAGAAGCTCAGCATTCCTGTGGCCGCGATTGTCGACAGCAATTCGGATCCCGTCGGGATTACTTATCCTGTACCGGGGAACGATGATGCGCTGCGGGCCATCAACTTGTACTGCGATCTCATGGTCCAATCCGTGCTCGACGGAATTCAGGCGGAAATGTCCGCGCGTGGCGAAGACGTGGGCAAAGCAGAAGATCCCGTATCGGAGGAAATTCCCGCCGCCGAAGATGTGAGCGGCGAGAGGGTAGAGTCCGGTGACGCCGAACCGGAGACGGAAGAAGCGTCGTCTGAAGCACCTTCCAAAGACTCCGAGCCTGTAGACCCGGGAGGGGAAATCGCCGAGGAGGTAGCGCGGTCGGCCACCAGCTAAGGTGAAACCCGAAAACAGTAGCGCCCGACCAGAGTTGAATGCTGATCGTACGTAGGTGAGAACATGGCAAGTATCTCGGCATCCGAAGTAAAGATCCTCCGAGAGCGTACCGGTGCGGGCATGATGGATTGCAAGCAAGCCCTTGCCGAAAATGATGGTGACATGGACGCAGCCGTTGACTGGCTACGTACCAAAGGTCTGTCTGCAGCGGCCAGGAAGGCGAGCCGGGTCGCGGCAGAAGGCCTCGTGGGAGTCGCTGTTTCCGGGTGCTCCGCCGCAGTGGTGGAAATCAACTCCGAAACCGATTTCGTGGGGCGGAACGAGTCGTTTCAGGAATTTGTTCGAACTATCGCGGGTGTGGCATTGACGAACCAAGGCGACTACGACGGCACGTTGGCGGCGCCCTATCCGGGCGAGGCGCGCACCGTGGGGGAGCAGGTTCAGCAGATGGTCGCGACAGTCGGCGAAAATATCCAGTTCCGCAGGTCCGACGCTCTTGCGGTACGGTCGGGTGTAGTGGCCAGCTACGTCCATAACACCGTGGTCCCCAATCTCGGCAAGATCGGCGTTCTCGTGGCCCTCGAGTCCGACGGTGACACTGAGACGCTCTCGGGACTTGGGAAACAAATAGCGATGCACGTGGCGGCCGCCAGCCCCTTGTCCCTATCGGTTGACTCGTTGGATTCCGCGGTGGTCGAGCGGGAACGGGCCGTGCTCGCGGAACAGGGGCGACAGTCTGGCAAGTCACAGGACATCATCGCCAAAATGACGGAAGGGCGGCTCCGTAAGTTTTACGAGGAAGCGGTTCTGAACGAGCAGATCTACGTCATCGATGGCGAGACGAAGGTGTCCAAGGTCGTGGAACAGGCCGCGCGGGACCTGGGCACGGACATCAAGCTGGCTGGATTCGTAAGGTTTGCTCTAGGTGAGGGCATCGAGCGCGAAGAAGAAGATTTTGCAGCGGAGGTCGTGGCACAGTTGTCCGACTAACTGCTTGCAGAACAAAGACTCTCTTCGCAGGACAGCACGAATACTGTAAGGTTTGCGCCCGGGTGAACCTGGTCGATCTGCGGGCCAGAAGGACCTGGGACCTTCCGCCTGAGAGCGCCATGTCGTGTGCTGCCAAGTTTCGGCGAGTCATGCTGAAAGCATCAGGTGAGGTGCTTCTCGGCGACTCGGCCTACGGCGTTGATTTCTCGGCGGTCGATCGAATCTCGCGTGACATCAAGGCGGTTCACGATCTCGGCGTCGAAGTTTGCGTCGTGGTCGGGGGCGGGAACATTTTCCGTGGGATTTCAGGTGTCACCGCCGGGTTAGACAGAGCCAGCGCCGATTACATGGGCATGTTGGCGACGGTGATCAATGCCGTCGCGATTCAAGGCACGCTCGAGGCGCATGGGGTCTACACGCGGGTGTTGTCGGCCATCCCGATGACGACGATTTGCGAACCCTACATACGTCGCCGGGCGGTACGTCATCTGGAGAAGGGCCGGGTGGTCATCTTCGCGGGTGGGACCGGAAATCCGTTCTTTACCACGGATACCGCAGCCGCTCTCCGCGCAACCGAGATGGGGTGCGATGCTTTGCTGAAGGGCACACAGGTCGATGGTGTCTATTCGGCCGATCCACAAAGGAACAAGGACGCCCAGAGATATGATACCTTGAGCTACATGGACGTGCTGTCCAAGGACCTCAAGGTGATGGACGCTGCGGCGATTTCCCTTGCGCGTGAAAACTTGATTCCGATCCTTGTATTTTCCATTCAGACGGCGGGTTCTTTTGCTGACGTGGTGTGTGGCGAAGGTAGGTACACGATGATCAGCGAGGAGGAACAGGGGCATGGCTGATCCGGATATTGATGGAATTCAGCGTCGCATGGATGGTGCGTTGGAGGTTCTGAAACAGGAGTTCGCCGGTCTTCGCACGGGCCGGGCTTCGGCCAGCTTGCTGGAGCCGATCACGGTTGATGCCTATGGCAGTCAGATGCCGTTGAACCAACTTGCGCACATCAACGTTCCCGAGCCACGCCTCTTGACGGTTCAAGTGTGGGACAAGGGCACGGTCAAGGCAGTCGAAAAAGCCATTCAGGCATCGGGATTGGGCCTCAATCCCTCCGTCGACGGTCAGCTCATCCGCGTTCCCATTCCTGAGCTCAATGAGGAGCGTCGGCAGGACCTCACCAAGGTCGCGAGCAAGTACGCGGAACAGGCTCGGGTGGCCGTGCGAAATGTGCGGCGTAATGAGATGGAGGCGCTCAAGCAGATGGAGAAGGCGGGCGAGATGTCACAGGACGAGCATCGTGCCTGGGCGGAAGAAATCCAACAGTTGACGGACGAGATGGTGGCCAAGATCGACGAAACCGCTGTTGCCAAGGAAGAGGAAATACTGCAGGTCTAATCGATGCAAGTGCTTGATCTCGAGCAGTTTGCAAAACCACCCACTCACGTTGCGATCATCATGGACGGCAACGGGCGCTGGGCGAAGGCTCGGGGGCTTCCCAGATTGGCCGGACACCAGAGAGGTGCTGAGGCCGTCCGAGTGGTGGTGGAGAGCTGCTGTGAGCTTGGAATTTCCTACCTCACGCTCTATGCATTTTCGTCGGAGAACTGGAAACGCCCCCCGTCCGAGGTGGACGACTTGATGGCGCTGCTCCGACACTATCTAAGGCGGGAAATAAGCGAGCTTCACGGCAACAATGTTCGAGTGTGTTTCATCGGAGATCGGTCGCCGCTTGCCGACGATATCAAATCGCTGATCGATGGAGCGGAAACAAAGACGGGCGCCAATACCGGTCTAACCCTGACGATCGCCATCAACTATGGCAGCCACAACGAAATTCTGGGTGCGTGCAAAAACATTGCGCAGGCTGTTTCAGAAGGTGCGTTGCGTCTTGACTCCCTTACGGAAGACGTGTTCGAGCGTTTCCTCGATACGGCGAATATGCCTCCTCCGGACCTTCTGATTCGGACCAGCGGTGAACAGCGCTTAAGTAATTTTCTGCTTTGGCAGCTGGCTTATTCCGAACTCATTTTCATGGACACCTTGTGGCCGGATTTCTCCAAACGGAACCTTGAGGAGGCCGTCAGCGAGTATTACGGTCGCGATCGGCGGTATGGCGCCAGCAATGGCTGAACGTGTATCCAGCGAACTCTTCCAACGTGTGGTCGCTGCGACAATCCTCATTCCCGTCGCTTTGGCGGCTGTCTATTTCGGGGGTTGGGTGTTCTCGCTCCTTGCGGCGATTGCCGTCACTCTCATGGCATGCGAATGGGAGCCCGTTACAGGTGGGGAGCGGACAGGACGCCACACGTTAGTTGGGATCATCACGACGCTCGCCGCCTTGTCGGTTGTTTCGTTCGGCAGCATCCAATGGGCCCTGGCGCTCATTGGAGTCGGGATATTCGTCGATCTCGTCGTCCCCCGAAAGGATGGCACGTATTCTCGCTGGCCGGCGGTCGGCTTGGTTGCCATAGGTGTGCCTGTCGTCTGCCTGGTATGGCTGAGAGGCGCCAACGAGGGGATAACGGTGATCGTATGGCTGCTGGTCGTGTTGTGGGCGACGGACAGCGGCGCCTATTTCGTGGGCAAATGGATTGGTGGAGCGAGTCTTGCACCGACGATTAGCCCGAGCAAAACGTGGGCCGGTTTTGTTGGCGGCACAGGCGCCGGCGTTTTGGTCGGCGTGGCAACGGTGACCGTGTTACCCGACATATCGACGATCAGGGCAGTTTTGGCCAGTATCCTGGTTTCGTTGGCTGGACAGGGTGGTGACTTGGCGGTCTCCGTGGTGAAACGCCGATTCGGCGTAAAGGATATGGGCACTATCATTCCGGGGCACGGCGGAGTTCTCGATCGTCTGGATAGCCTGTTGTTTGGCGCCATGGCCGTGGTTGCGCTGGCTGTGGCGGGCGGAGGGACTGTGCCCCTATGGCCGTGAAATCGCTAAATTCGGACGATGGGGTGCGAACGGTCACGGTACTCGGTTCGACGGGTTCGGTGGGTTGCAACACATTGGATCTGATCGCCAGGAGGCCCGACGAATATTCCGTTGAGGTGCTCACCGCGAACACCAATTACGCGCTTCTGGCCGAGCAGGCGTTGCGGTTCGAGCCGGGACTCGCCGTGATCGCAGACAAAGACAAGTACTCGGAACTGAAGAGCGAACTGTCGGGCACGGGCATTCAGATAGAGGCGGGTCGGGATGCGCTCGTTGAAGCGGCGGCCCGCCCCGCCGAATGGGTTATGGCAGCCATTGTAGGTGCGGCAGGATTGGAACCCACTCTGGCGGCGGCTCGACGCGGTGCCATCGTCGCCCTCGCCAATAAGGAATGCCTTGTCAGCGCGGGACCGTTGTTGATGGAGGAAATCAGATCCAGCGGTGGAACCCTTCTTCCCGTGGATTCCGAGCACAATGCCATCTTTCAGGTGTTTGATTTCGAGCGCCGCGACGCGGTCGAACGAGTGATCCTAACGGCATCGGGTGGGCCGTTCAGAACACTCGAGCTTGAAGTAATGGGACGCGTAACTCCGGCGCAGGCAGTGGCGCATCCCACATGGGATATGGGAGCGAAGATTTCCGTCGATTCGGCAACGATGTTTAACAAGGGACTTGAGCTGATCGAGGCCCATCAAATATTTCAGATTCCCGAAGACAGGATAGAGATCTTGGTCCACCCGCAATCGGTCGTGCACAGCTTGGTCGCCTACGTCGACGGTTCTGTCTTGGCGCAACTCGGCATGCCCGACATGCGAACGCCCATTGCTTATACGCTGGGTTGGCCGTCGCGGATGCAAACGCCGGCAGCGAGGCTTGATCTCGCTGAATTGGGCCAACTCACGTTTGAGCGGCCCGACATGGACCGGTTTCCGGCATTGCGCTTGGCGAGGGAGGCGCTAAAACAAGGTGGAGCGTCGCCGGCCGTCCTCAACGCAGCAAACGAAGTGGCGGTGGATGGATTTCTCAGCGGTTCATTGGGGTTCTTGAAAATTGCCGAGACCGTTGAACATGTCTTGGCTGCGTTGGTCGGCAGGACCATACAGTCGCTGGAAGATGTGCTCGAAATTGATCGTGAGGCTCGCGAAATTGCGCGTGAATGCGTGGGGTAGGATACACTGGTTCGTAAGATGACGTGCATCGGAATTCTTCGGAGCAGAGGGGCGGCTGGATGGAATTCTTGAGCGGCATTTGGACGTATCTGGTGTCGTTTCTTTTCGTGCTGACGGTATTGGTGTTTGTTCACGAGATGGGCCATTACCTCGTGGCGCGCTGGTGCGGTGTTGCTGTCGAGACCTTCTCCATTGGATTTGGCCGGGAAATCTGTCACTGGCGCGACTCCAAGGGCACACGGTGGCGCATCGGTTGGTTGCCGCTGGGAGGGTACGTGAAGTTTTTTGGGGACGCGGATGCTACCTCGGTACGGAGTACGCAGGAGGCGGAGCCTTCTAGAGAGCAACGAAAGGAATATTTTCAGGAAAAACCGTTGGGTGTGCGGACGATGGTCGTGTCCGCCGGTCCTATCGCGAACTTCCTGCTTGCCGTGGTGCTCCTGGCCGGACTTTTCGCAGTTGTCGGGCAACCGTTCACGCCGCCCGTTGTCCAGGAAGTCATCTCCGACACAGCAGCGGCGTCGGCAGGATTTCGAGCCGGCGACAGGATTATCGAAATCGACGGTCAGGGTGTCGATCGATTTGAAGAAGTGCAGCAACTCGTCATGACGAGTCCGGGTCGGCCGCTCGTGATGCTCGTGGCGAGGGGAAGCCGCCAGCTAGAACTGAACGTAACGCCGGGAGTGCGGACGCTCACCGATCGATTCGGTAATACACATGATGTTGGATTTCTGGGCGTTCAACGAAGTGGTGTTGACTTTATCCGCCATGACCCGCTAAGCGCGGTTTGGTACGCCGCAAAACAGACGTACACGTTCACCGTCATGACATTGCGGTATGTCGGGCAAATGATCGTCGGATTGCGATCGCCTGACGACTTGCGTGGCCCCATCGGCATTGTGCAAATGTCGGGTCAAGCGGCCCAAATTGGAATAACTTCCGTCGTTCAGTTTATGGCCGTTCTTTCGATCAGCCTGGGACTGATCAACCTGTTCCCTATACCGGTCTTGGACGGAGGCCACCTCTTGTTCTACGCATTCGAAGCGCTGCGGGGAAAACCGCTGGGCGAAAGAGCACAGGAATACGGCTTTCGCGTTGGGCTGGCTCTGGTGGCGGGTCTTATGGTGGTGGCGACGTGGAACGACCTCGTACAATTGGAAGTATTCGAGTACGTGGTTCGGTTTTTCTCGTGATATCGGCGGTTCATCGAATTCTCTGCAGTTGCCGTGCCGTCGCGAAAGCGGCACTGATCGGCTCCCATTTACTGGCGTCGCTTCCCGCGATCGCTCAATCTGATACCTCGTTCGTCGTTGACGAAGTCTTCGTGCAAGGAAATCAGCGAGTCGAGGGAGACACGGTCCGATCGTACCTCGGGATCACTGTCGGAGATCGCATCGGCGTTCTGGCGATCAACGATGCTTTGAAAGCGCTCTATGCAACGGCATTGTTTGCCGACGTCAACATTCGCAGGGAGAGTAACGCCCTCGTGGTCAGCGTGGTTGAGAATCCGATCATCAACCAGCTGGTGTTCGAGGGGAATCGCCGGATTAAGGATGAGGCCCTGGAGACCGAGGTTCAGCTTCGGCCGAGGATCGTCTACACGCGTTCACGCGTTCAGAGCGATGTCCAGAGAATCGTTCAGGTATATCGACGTAGCGGTCGGTTTGCCGCCACCGTCGAGCCTAAAGTCATTCAACTCCCTCAGAACCGCGTCGATCTCGTATTCGAAATCTCGGAGGGGCCACTCACTGAAATCAGGAAGATAAACTTCATCGGCAATCGGGTTTTTCCCGACGGGCGTTTGCGATCGGTGATATCGACCAAAGAGGCCCGCTGGTACCGGTTTTTTACGTCGGCCGACAAATATGATCCAGATCGCCTGAATTTCGATCGTGAGCTTCTTCGGCGACATTATCTGGCAAATGGCTACGCGGATTTCCGCGTCGTTTCCGCGGTTGCGGAACTGGCCCGAAATAGGGCCGACTTCTTCGTCACGATCACCGTCGAGGAAGGAGAGCGCTACACTTTCGGAGATATCGACCTGTCCACCGAACTACGGGGGGTTGACCCCGAAACTCTGCGGCCATTGTTGACAACCGATCCGGGCGAGACATACGACGCCGACAAGATCGAAGACTCTATCCAAGATCTGACGTTCGAACTCGGTCGGCTGGGCTATGCCTTTGTCGACGTGCGGCCGGAAATTGGTCGGGATCGTGAAGGCCGCCGGATATCCGTCAACTACCGCATCAACGAAGGGCCTCGTGTCTACGTCGATCGTATCGACATCGTCGGCAACGTTCGGACTCTGGATCGTGTGGTGAGGCGTGAAATGCGTCTGGCCGAAGGTGATGCATTCAACGCTGCCAAATTGCGCAGATCTCAGCAGCGAATACGTGGGTTGGGTTTCTTCCAGAAGGTCGAGGTCGAGGACGAAAAGGGTCTTCTCGACAGAAAGGCGTTGGGGGCCGCAGACGATACCTTTGCCGATGACCGGACCTCGATCACCATCGAGGTGGAGGAACAATCAACCGGAGAGCTTTCGTTCGGTGTCGGGTACTCTTCGAGCGATCAGGTCGGAGGTGAAGTCAGCATACGCGAACGGAATCTGCTTGGGCGTGGACAGGATCTGCGCTTGGCACTGGCGATTTCCACGCGCCGTCAGGATATCGATCTCGCGTTCACTGAGCCCTATTTCCTGAACCGTGACCTGACCGCCGGATTCGACGTCTTCAATAGACAGCGGGATCTGGAAAACGCATCGTTCGACAGGGATTCCACGGGTTTGACCCTCCGCGTCGGATACCCGTTTGCCGAAAGGTTGCGGCATGCCGTCCGCTATACGTTTCGCATTGATCGCATTGAGGACGTCGACGAGGATGCATCCCGTTTCATTCAGGATCAGAAGGGGACACGGCTCACGTCCTCGATCGGACATACCGTCCTATACGATCTGCGCGACAGCCGCTTCTTCCCAACAGAAGGCTACGTCGTCCGATTGGCCCAGGATTTGGCAGGCCTAGGTGGAGACGTTCGTTACCTCCGGCACAAACTCAATTCTGCCTACCACCGGCGTTTGTGGCGAGAATGGGTTGGAATGCTGGCGCTGGAAGGGGGACATATCCTGGGGCTCGGTGAGCGGGTCAGTCTCTCCGACCGGTTCTTCCTCGGAGGTAATTCCTTCCGCGGGTTCGCCTTTGGCGGTATCGGCCCCCGTGATACGCGCACGCTCGACTTTCTTGGTGGTACTGTTTATTACGTGGGTACTGCCGAGGTTTCCGCTCCGCTAGGCACTCTCCGGGAACTCGGGGTTTTCGGCAGTTTGTTCACGGAAATAGGTAGCCTTGCGGATCCGGACCTGGACTCCAAAGAGAACGTGTTTGACGTTTCTGAGCCCAGGATTTCGTCGGGATTCGGCTTCTCATGGCGTTCGCCGTTAGGTCCTATTCGCGCGGACTTCGCGTGGGCCTGGAGAAAGGAACGGTTCGATCGCGACGAAGTTTTCAGATTCAGCTTCGGCACTAGGTTCTAATGGAAATGCATCGGGAAGTCGTTTTAGCGCTGGCGAAGTGGATGTTTGTCCTTTGGGTTGGGCTTCCTGGAGTCTTGGCGGCGCAGGACCTTCCGGGAACGGTGGCCGCCGTGATCGATTTTCAACAGCTCGAACGGGATGCGCTTGCCGCGAAGAATATTCGCGCTCAGGTCGAGACCTATCGTTTGCAGTATGCGGCTATCATCAGCCAGGAAGAGGAGCAACTCCGCCAACAGGAGCAGGAGCTCAAGCGGCAGCGTGCCATCCTGTCTCCCGAGGCCTTCGCAC
>CAXXJS010000063.1:0-69324 GCA_963662665.2 Candidatus Latescibacterota bacterium | reverse complement strand
AAGCCACCTACTCAATATCCCACCATCTGGAATTCGCGACGATAGCGTTGCGGACTGCCATTTTCTTGCGTCCCTTTATCAGGGAGTGGGCATCGTTTGGGCCGTAAACAGGATCCTCAATCGGATCGTATATGACTTGCTGTTTCCAGGCCGAGACTATCTCGCCCAGTCTCTTGGGATTGCGGGGATTCTTGATCTCGTCACAAACCGTAATTGCAATGACTCGTGTCCTTCCGTCCTCCACGTGGATGGATGTCGAAGGATCGAGTCGGAATCTCGCCCAGTCACAGGACAACTCGATATCACTAAACAGCGATCCCGGTATCTCCACCTGGTCTCTCGGAAAGGCATCGCTGCGACACCACCTGTATAACACCTCACCGTTTGGAATCACACTACCGGGAGATGGAGGCATATTGAGAGGTTACCGTGCCGTTCAATTCGTTTCCCGATAAAATGAACTCGTAATAATAGCCGCCACATTGTACCTCAAGTTCTACTCGATCATCGTTGTTAATTGTCACGTTGATTGCATTAGAATCATCCGCATGAAGTTCAACGATTACTCCTCCGCTTGGGATGGGCCCCATAACTATCTTCGGAATAAGTTTGAATTCTTCGCTAGTCACCTTCTTTCCGATGTAGAGAAGCAAATCTTGGGATAGGCCAATCGCAGAGGATGACGGCTTGACGGCGCCTCCGGAAACCCAATCTCGTTCGAGATTCCGCAACCCACCGAGATAGCTGAATCTGCTGGAAACGAGATCGGCGAAACTCTGAAGTCCGGTTTCTTTCCAATCGTCTGACAAGGCGTGGCTATGATAATTTACAGCGCCGAAAGAGGAAATATCCGGCGCATCGGGATTGCGGACCTCCTCAACGAAATCCGAAACAGGAGTCGCCTCCGGTGTGTTAAACATCGCCACCTTGTGATGGCTAAACGCTGATGGCGAATCAATCTTGTAGGGGTCTTGGACTGTGTCTAGGCCCATTGTTCAAGAATCTCCGCTGTGAAAATTCTGCTGAAATGATCATACTGCACCTTGTGTGCAGCGCTGAACCAGTTTTCCAACGACTGATGTGGATTGATACCGCGAAGCGTGCTTTCGAGTTGAAGGACCTGTTTTCCCTCGGCAGCGGCCTGAGTTGCTGTGTTCACTGCAAAAATACCATATCCGCCTAATGGGTCATAGTTATAGGTAAAGCGTGAGAATGAATTGTTGAGTCCGTCTGGAGTCTCGATCTCTGGAGGCTTGAACCTCATGATCTTGTGGGTATCACTCAGGTTGTCGATATACTCCTGCCACTCAAGACGGTCATGATAGCTAAGGTCGAAGTACCTAACTGAATTCTTGTTGAGATCGGAGGAATCGAGCCTCATTACATTGAGTGCTTCCCTGAATCTGCCATATCCAGTGGTGTAACCGGGATAGTTACCGACTGGTTCAGAGTCCGGCCGTATCCAGTTAAAGTAAACTTTATTCCCCTGCAATTGGCACATCCAATTGCCGTCTTCGCTGCGCAAACGAATAAGGACAGTCCCTGTCCTATCACGATTTAGGTCTTGGGTGATCTGGAATCCTGACATCCATTCGTCGGCGATTGGGGGACGGATCTCGACTCGCGGATATCTGTCCGACAAAGCCTGCTGGGCGTCAAACAGGTCCTTTATAGATAGGCGTTCCTCCGAAAAGGTCACGCCAAAGATAACCTCTGATACTGGTGCCTTGGGGTATCTTTTCATTGTATGGGAAGGAGGTAAATTTCGTGCGGTCGGTGGTGGTAAGTGCTACCGGGGATCACTGGACGCTTCAGTTGAGGATGTCATCGAGTTGCGCCAAAACAAGATCGCTCTTTGGTCCAATATACAAAGCCGACTGATCAAGGCAAGACGGGCGCTCAATCATGTTCGCAGTTGGCGCAGGAGAATTCCGACCCTCGGCTTATCCTTGCAACGTAAATTCGACGAATGAACCCGGTGAATTCCAGAGGGACAAGACACGGATGGTCGAACTCCCCGAGCAAACCCAATGGTTACGCTTATAAGGGACGTCGGTTCGGAACACAGATATACTTGTCTCCCCGCGGAACAACGGTGAATTCTTCTTCGCCTACCCGTCCGACGCAAACAGGTAGGCGAAGGTTCCCCAAGTTAGGGTCTAATAACGCCCCATTTGGGAGTCTCTGTCAAGGCAATTTGCGCACGCCAGGGTCTGGCGAGTTACCTTTTGATCGTTTGCCGAAACTTCGGTTGGGCTCCCAATTGGGTTTGGTTGACGGTCTGCCCGGATCGTCGCCAACCCACTATTCGTCGCGGCCATTGATGGCGCACACCTTGGTAGATTCGTCCCTGGGTACCATCCAGAGGAGATTCACGAGGCGCACTCGGCGGGGTTCTCGGCGACAGCCCTGCGCCCTACAGATAGCGTCAGATCAAGGCCGGATCGGTCATGGCGGCGCCGCGATGATTTCCAGGCAACCCTAATATTCCCGAATATCCACCTTCTGGCGAAACGTAGCCAGGTCTTGGTCTCCTCGACTGTACGCATCCACATCCTTCTTCTTGACCTGCAGGATAAGCCCTCGCGCTCCGGACGATCTCCTCCCCGCTCCCCGCGGAAAGCGCACCTCCACCACGATGTATTCCTCAGGCTTGAGGGTGCGCAGGGTATAACCGTAGTCTCCCACGACCTCAACCAACTCTTCCTTGAACTGTTCCTGGTATAGACTTTCTCCTGTGACTGCTTTGCCCGCTCGAATGCGTAAGGGTGTTGTCTTGGGAGCCGTCCTTAATTTCAAATTATAGGCTGAACGGTGCACGCTCCTCACGTTCACAAAGAAGAGCGCCCCTAAACCTTTCTGGTATATGCCCAGGGTCTTGTTGTAATTCGAGACTAGATGTTCGGGCTGCTTCAGCGCCTTGTCCAGGATGGTGGCCATGACACCGATCTTTTTCATCGTGGAAGCATCCGGCTTGTGCTCACGAGAGACGATCCGCTTCCGAAATTCCGCCTCGGCGATGCGCTCGCGGCGGTATGCCACGATGTCACTTTTTTTTGCCGTCACCTCTGAGTAGACCTGTTTCGACAACTCGGCCTGGAGTCGTTTGTCTGGGACCGTTATCAGGGCGCGGGAACGAGGTTGTTGATGGACCAGGATCGTGATTCGGTCTTCGTCCTTTAGCTGGCGGATCCCATCCGCGTACGTTCCCTGGAACTCCACCAGCCGTTCCTGGACGCCAACGCGCTTTTTCTTTCGCTGCTCCGACACTTCCTTCAGGAAACCTTCCTTTTCAAGCTCTACGGTTACGCCTGCGGGCTTTTCACGTAATCTTCTCACGTCGACATCTACGACCATTCCTGACGAGCGTTTTTCTTCAATATGAAATATCACTCCGTAGTTTTCGAAGTACAGGCCCCGTACCTGTGGTTCCCGGTGGATAGTGGCCAGGTTGGACGTGGTCTGAGCGTGGAGGCTTTGCAAGATGCCTTCCATGATGTCCAGGTCCTGCTGCATGCGCTCCTGGTCGATATCGGCTGCGCTGGCGGAGGCCGTAAGGAAAAGGCAGAAGGCCGTTACAATAGCGAAAACCTGATGGAATTTCATAATTCATACTCCCTCTGTATGTCGTTCAGTGGTGGAACGTGTTTACGGACTCGCCTGCGCGTACGTCACCGCCAACAGGTGCCGTAAAAGGTCTTCGGTCTGCATAAAGCGGCTCGCCGTCGATCCCTCGATTTCCTGCAGGCCCCGGCCTACCAGCAGCAGGTCCCGCCGGCGCTGGGATTCCAGATCCCCGGCGAACTGGTCCAGGATAAGACCGAGTTCCAGGCGTTGCTGCTGGTGTCCCTCTTCGATCAGTTCCTGGATCATAGCCAGTGATTGCTGTTGAACCTGGATCAACTCTGCCCGTGTGACCGGGGCTTCACGGTCCGCTTCAGTCCGTTCTGACTCCGCTCCCATGGGGAGCCGAAGCTTCACGAAAACACCCCCCTGCCCGTCGTACCGCGCCTCGAAGTTGAACGCGGCCAAAACCAGGACGACCGCGGCCAGTCCCAGTGAAAGCCCCGGCGCCAGCCAGCGCCGCTTGCGCGTGGACGGCCGATAGGGTATGATGCCTTTCCACCACGGGAGTCTGTCAGGCACGAAGACCAGGCTCGCAGGCGGGTCTTCGTCCGCCCAGTTGCGCATCAAGTTACTGGTCTGCTTCAGTTCCTCCATTGCCTGTGTGCAAGAAGGACAGGTGGTGAGGTGGGACTCGATTCCGGCCTTCTTATCGGCATCGACGTCGTCGTATAGATAGCCGATGAGTTCCTCTCTGCGCAGATCACATTTCATAGTCGATCGTCTCCGGGGTGATGTTCCATTGATCCAATTGCTTTCTGAGGTTGTTCAGGCCGTAATAAAGCCGGGATTTTACCGTGTTGACCGGCAGCTTCAGGATGGCGGCGATTTCAGTGAATTTCAGATGCTCGTATTCCTTCATCACGACAATAGTCCGTTGTTCCTGCGGAATGCATTGCAACGCCCGGTTGAGAAGATCGCGAAGTTCGCACTCGTGAATCCCGGTATTTGTTTGTGCCGAAGCCTTCACCGTCCCGTCTGGCCGCCCATCGGTTCCTTGTTCCACGCTTTCCAGCGAGATCGTGGGATGACGCCGCCGCCGCCTCAACTCGTCCCGACACGTATTGACCGCAATCTGGTAGATCCAGGTGGAGAACTTTTCGGGATCCCGCAGCCGGCGGAGATTCCGGTGGGCCTTGATCAGGACCTTCTGGCACAGGTCATGCGCTTCCTCGCGGTCTCCGACCTGTCGCAGGATGAAGTTGTATAATCTGCGATGCCAGCGCCCTGCCAGACCATTGAAGGCATGCGACTCTCCGTCGCGGAAACGCCTGATTAACTCGGCGTCAGTCATCTGTCCTCCGGTGCAAATAATCGGGGATTTCTTAACGCGTCTGCTTGTAAGACGACGAAATTGACTGAAAAGTTCTACGGTACCGCAGAAAGCTGTTTTTTCGTTCGGCGTGAGGTACGGTGGTCCAATAACGAAATCCCCGGAGTTGTCCGGATCACGGGGATGCGTCAGGATACCAATTGACATCATAAGAGATTTTAATCATGGTTGGATCAGGGCAAGAGGTAGCAGGTCGGTCCCGCATGTTTTCAGTTTGTATGCACAGCCGGACACTCGTGGCAAAGACGTTGCATACCTGCCAGACCTGAGGAGGGTCCCGGCGTTGTGAAGCAAACCTGCGGAATGAGTTGACGTGTGGTGCAAATGTCACCAAAAGCGGTTTGGAAGCATCCTCGCGTCACGATTTCGGGAGAAACCACTGATGTCCAGTACGGAAACCGATTTTGGACACGTGTGAGCAGGGAAACATGGATAGACCGGTCTGCGTGCGTGCCCCTGCCATCGGTTCGCGTTAGTGGACGATTTTATCAGCCATATATTTCCCGTACTTTCGCGACTTTCGTAGTTAATCAAACCCGTTATTGGACAGGTGTGGGGAGAAATGCGTGATAACAGGAGCGTATGAATGAATTCGAAATTGCAGCAGGAATACGATGAGAAGGGTATCTGTATCGCGCGCGGGGCCATTGACGCGGGTCTGGCGGCCGAAGCGGTCGAGCACGTGCAATGGCTGGTCAAGAAGCATCCGGACACGCGCCCCGAACGATTGCACCACAACCTGCTTGTAAACGATCCGTTCATGCACCGTCTTGTTTGCGACGACAGGCTTGTCGACCTCGCAGCACAGTTCATCGGCCCCAACGTGGCCATGTTCGGCGCGCATTATATCGCCAAGAAGCCCGAGACCGGACAGGCCGTACGGTGGCACCAGGACGGATCCTACTGGCCCCTGGAGCCGATGGAGGTCACGACGCTGTGGGTCGCTGGCAACGACTCCACCGTGGAGAACGGTTGCATGCGGGTTTTGCCGGGGACGCACACCCGGCAGTTGTTGAAGGCCTCGGAGATGGTGGAACTGGATCCCGACAAGTACGTTCTCGGCGTCGGAATGCGCCCCGATCAGATTGACGAGGCGGATGCCGTGGACGTGGAACTCAATGCAGGAGATATTTCCATCCACCACCCGAATATCATCCACGGCTCCAACAGCAATACGTCGGACCAGTGGCGGGTGGGGCTCACCCTTCGCTACATACCCACCAGCACCCGGGTGACTCGGCAGGCCCATCCTTCCATCCTGTGCCGGGGGGCGGCGATCCCCGAAGTGGGAAACCTCTACGCCGATAGGCCGAAATACGTCCAGGGAGAACACATGGCCTTCGCCGGGTGCGAGAACTGGGCGTAGGAGGATACCCCCGGGCGAGGATCTCCTTCCTGGGAATGAGGGCATTCTGCCCTCGATATGTAGTGCGAGGCTTGCAAAAAAGGAGGAAAATCGATGGCTGGGCAAGGTTCGGCCGGCAATGTACTTGCAGCTTTATGTAGCCTTCTTGTACCCGGTTTGGGCCAGTTGCTTCAAGCACGTTTGCTAATAGCCCTCATCCAATTTTTCCTGGCGGTCTTACTCTGGTTTGTCCTGATGGGCTGGGTGATCCACCTGTGGTCGGTTCTGGACGCAGCACGGTGGAAGCCATCAGATGTGAATGACAAGTTAACCGGCGCGGGTTGAAACCCACGGTTCGGTCAGCGGTCCGTGCAGAGCGGCCGATGTGAAATTTTCGACGCCCGGCGCGCGCGGTTCCGGGCGTCTGTTTGTTGCGATCGAGAGGGATTTCGAGTCGCGAGGAGGGTTACACGATGGCATTCTCACCAGCGATTCAGGAGACGGATCTGGGGCAAGGGGTTTGCATCTCGGCGCCGGCGGGGGATTCCTATCAGGATGCGGCCGGCCGTCTGAAGGCGATACTCGAGGAAACGCTAACGGCGACGGTGGAAGTGCTTCCGGACGGAGAACTTGATGCCGGCGGCCGGCACGTGATTGCGTTGGGCAATATGATGGACAGCGCGTTCCTGCGAACGCTCTACTTTCGGGCTCACGATCTCACTGACCGGGTGTGGCCGGGTCCCGGCGGATGGGTGGTGCGCACCGTGCCTCACACGTTGGGCGACGTGGGGCAGGTTGTGGTGGCCGGCGTGAGCAGCGCGGAGGACGTCGCCGATGCGGCCGGAGCGCTCGCCGGCGCCATCGCGGAGCATGGTCCGGTTCTGCCGTTCCAATACCAGGTACATCCGGGCAGATGGTCCGATCTGTATGTGAAGCCTGCCGAGGAGTTGCTGGCCAAGAGCGATCGGGACCTCGAGCAGGAGTCCATCGGCGGGGGATCCGGCGACTGGACATATATGATGGTTGTGGCCGATATGGGGATGCTGGCGGTGCAGACGGGAAACGAAGCGTTGATGTCCACGTTCTGCCGGCAGATCTGCCACTTCGCGCGCACGCGCTGGTTCGAGCGGACGCTGGAGGACCCCACGTTGATCCACGGGTTCATCCGGGTGCTTCTGCTGCCGTTCACGATTCTGGAAAACCATCCAGCGCTTCCCGCCTCACTCCGGGACCAGACGCTGGAAGTGCTGCTGGGACTCTTCAGATCCGCGGAAGGGGCCGGCAATACAGGCCTTCTGAGCTGCGTGGGCGTGGACCGGGTACGCCAGAATCACCAGACGCGTTCCGCGCTCGATATGTTTTACGGAGGCCGCTATTTCCACCAGGTGCACGGACTTGCGGAGGGCCTGGCGTGGATGAATCTGGCCGAGGTCTTCTTTGCACCGCAGATGGCTTCGAACAAGCCCGTGTGCGACTCCTGGGGACATCAGTGGGGGGCTTCGCTGTTCAACACGGCGGACTATGCGTTGGCCGCGGGGAAGACGGACTACTTTTCAAGCCGCCCCTACCTGGAGGGCGTGGACCGGGCGCTTCTCGCACACAGCAACCTGGAACGCGGCCCGGAACAGTACTGCCGGATGGCCGCGGCGGTAACGGGTAACGACGAATACCTGCAGCTTTGTGAATCCATCGACGAAGGCGCGGTGGCGGAACGTACCATTCGAGGTGCCGAAGAGCCTCTGCGGACCTGGGTGACGGGAAGGCCTGCGGCCTCGCCCGAACGGCTGGGCCGGGTCGGCGTAGCGCCTCTTTCCCGGTTGTTCTACGATTCGATCGAAGAATACACGACGTTTGCACCGACAAACGGCATATATCTGCGGAATCTGCCCTACGAGCAGACGTTCGACAAGGTGTACTTCCGGTCCGGATGGACGGATCAGGACGACTACCTGTTGCTGGACGGCATCTCGGGGGGCTCGCACTCCTATCAGGACGGCAATTGTATCGTGCGTTACACCAGCCGCGGCGTATCCTGGTTCAGGTTTGCCGGGGGCCACCAGCCGGCGACCGTACGGGACTACACGGGGGTGAGTGTTTCCGTTGACGGCGCCGGTCCGGGGTGCGAGTCCAGGTACGCGGCCCTGCGGTATTTGCACGAAGGGGAGAACCTTGCCGTGGCCGGCACGTCGATGACCTATCCTGAGCAGGGCGACTGGTACCGGCATATCGTGTACAGTAGAGAGGGATGGTTTCTGGCGATCGACGAAGTCTGGCCCGCGGTGGCCGGAGCGTTTCTGGTGGAATGCCGGTGGCATCTGCTGGGTGAGTCGTCCCTTTCCGGCGGGCTGTTGCAGTCGGTTCAGGGCGACGCACAACTGAACATGCGTCACGCGGGAAGCGCGCGCCAGGAACTGGTGGATTCGGACTATTGGTGCGCGGAAGACCACTCGCGATGGGTCCAGCGTTCCCTGGCAAGCCTTCAACCGGGGCAGGGGACCCGGATGGCGACGCTTTTCTGGACGGAACGAGTTGGCGGCGGCAGGGATTTCGGCCTGGAAGAGGAGAAGAACGGCTTTCGAATCGAAGGAGGCTGCGAGCCAGTCACGGTTGTACTTACGGAGGGCATTGAAACCCCGGAGGTCTCTCCCTCCGTTGCGACGCTGCCCACGGCTGGTCGAGCTGTGGATGGGTCCGATGCCGCGCCATTTCAAATCGCCGGCGGCGAAGCGGCGCCCGAATGGAGGACACGGTGCGCGGGTGCCGTGACGGCAGTGGATATCGGGACGGAAAGATGGTTCAGCGGTGACGGCGGCGGGGTGACCGCGTTCAATTCCGACGGCGATCAGCTGTGGAAACGAGAGATCGACGGTGGCGTCTGCGCGATTGCGGCCCTGGGCGACGGCGGCGCTGCCGCGGGAGGCGACGGCGAAACCGTGTACCGGCTGGATGCTTCCGGAGACACCCTCTGGTCCCATCGGATCCAATGGCAGCCGATGAACTGGGATAGCTGGTCCAGGAAGAACTGCGTGGTATTGAGCCTGGCGGTCGGCGATATCGACGGCGACGGGCAGGAGGAGATTCTGGTGGGGTGCGCCGACCGTCACGTCTACGCACTCGGCGCGTGCGGCAACCTGCTGTGGCGTTCGCCCTGTCAGTGGGGACCGCCCTTGTATCTGGATACCGCGAGGCTGACGGACGGGCCGGAACGGCAGACGCTCGCCGGCCTTGCGGACCCGGCCATTCACGCGCACACGCTGGTCTTCGCGCAAGACGGGACGCTGGGGCGGCCCCTTCAGCGGCCGGACATCGTCAGCTGGTCGATTCCCTCCTGGTCGCGCTGCCTGCGCATAGCGGACGTGGACGGGGACGGCCGGGACGAAGTGATCAGCGGGGTGGATACCAATCACCGGCAGTTGATCGTCTACGGGCGCGGCGGCGAGGTGATCTGGGACGCGGACGTGGGCGGCGCCGTGCTCGTTGCGGAGTTCTTTGATGGTCGCCTGTATGCCGGAGCGTCCAACGGTTTCGTGCAGTGCTTCGACGCCGGAGGCAACCGGCTGTGGCGCCGGCTTCTCGTCGAGCCCGTGGCCGGCCTGGCGCCTGCTGGAGTTGGAGGATGCCTGGCGGCCCTTCGCAACGGGACAGTCGTGCGTCTTGATCGGTCGGGCGAGGTCGAGACCATCCACGCCGGCAGTTCGGATGCCACGGCGGTGCAGTGGGCATCTCAGTGGCCGGGCCGGGGTTTGCTGGTGGGCCGAAAGGATGGGACGCTCGAATTTTTCCGGTAGGCGCAGCGGGGATGTTCGAGAAATCCGGTCGAACGCAGGATAGAGAGCATTCTACCGGACTCCGGATTCTTGTCCCGTGCATCCAATCCATCGATGTAAACTTCCGCTTTGTGTTTAAAATGTAATGCACGCGGAGAGGATTGCGATATGACGTTCCGAAAACCGATTCACGAGACGGACCTATCTTCGGGTGTCTGTATATCGGCGCCAGATAGCGGGCCGTATCAGGCCGCGGCGAAACGTCTTCAATCCGCACTGAAAGACGTGCTTTCGGACGTCGTGGAGATTCTCCCGGACGCGCGGCTTGACGCTGGCGGCCGCCACGTGATCGCTCTGGGGAACATGATGGACAGCGCGTTCCTGAAGGCGCTGTATTTCCGGGCATACGATCTGACGGACCGGGTCTGGCCGGGTCCCGGCGGGTGGGCGATCCGCACTGCGCCGCACTCCCTCGAGGGCGTTGGGCACGCGATCGTTGTGGGTGTGAGTAGCGCGGAGGACGTTACCGAAGCGGCGGATGCCCTCTGCAACGCGATCGTCGAGGCGGGGACCGCGCTTCCGTTCCAGTACCGTGTGCAGCCGGGGAGGTGGTCGGATCTGTATCTGAGGCCGGCGCGGGAGCGGCTGGAGGCCGGCGATGCGGACCTTGAGCGGGAGCATACCAGCGGGGCGGGCGACTGGGACTATATGCACGCGATTGCAGACATAGGGATGCTGGCGGTTCGGACCGGACAGGAAGCGTTGATGAAAATGTTCTGCCGGCAGGTCTGCCATTTTGGGCGCACGCGGTGGTTTGAGCGCCATCTGCCGGACCCGCCGCAGATCCACGGTTTTTTTAGGACGATGCTATTGCCGTTTACGATCCTGGAAAACCATCCGTCCATCCCCACTACCCGGCGAGGAGAGACTCTGGACGTCTTACTGGAGCTATACCGATCCGGGGAGGGGGCGGGGAACACCGGATTTCTAAGCCACGTTGGCGTAGACAGGGTTCGGCAGAACCACCAGACCCGGTCTGCGCTGGATCTCTTTTATGGGGGACGTTATTTTCACCAGGTGCATGGGAAGGCCGAGGGTAGGGCCTGGATGAAGCTGGCGGAAGTGTTCTTCGCGCCGCAGATGACGTCCAACAAACCGGTTTGTGACTCGTGGGGCCACCAGTGGACCGCTTCGCTATTCAATACGGCCGATTATGCGCTCGCGTCGGGCAGGTCGGAATATCTATCGAGCATGCCGTTCCTGGAGGGCGTGGATCGGGCGCTGATCGCGCACAGCAACCTGGAAGGAGGACCGCAGCAGTACTTTCTGATGGCCGCATCAGCGTCGGGGAACGACGAATACCTGCATCTGTGCGGCGTATCGGACGAAGACGCCCTGGCGGCACAAGCTATAAGGGGCCGGGAAGAGCCGCTGCGGACGTGGGTGACGGGGCGTCGGGCGTCGGCGCCGGAAAGGCTGGGAAGGGTGGGTGTGGCGCCGCTTTCGCGGCTGTTTTACGATTCGCTGGAGGGTTTTAGCGGTTTTTCGCCGGAGGGCGTGTACCAGCGAGACGTGCCGTTCGAGCAGGCGTTCGATAAGGTCTTTTTCCGTTCGGGCTGGACGGACGACGACGACTATCTGCTTCTGGATGGCATTTCAGGCGGGTCCCATTCGTATCAGGACGGCAATTGCATTGTGCGATATACAGGACGGGGACGAAACTGGTTCGCGGGGCGCGTGGGACCGGCGTCCGTGCGGGATCACAATGGCGTGAACATCGCGGTGGACGGGGCAGGTCCGGGCCGTGAGTCGCGGTACGCCGCGTTACGATACGTGAAGGAGGGCGAGGCGCTTTCAGTGGCGGGCACTTCGATGCGATATCCCGATCAGGGCGACTGGTACCGGCATATCGTACACGGCAAGGTGGGATGGTTCCTTGTGGTGGACGAGGTTTGGTCCCAGGCGGCAGGAGAGTTCCTGGTTGAGGGTCGCTGGCACGTGCTTGGGGAGGTGACGTTGGCGGATGGCGTTCTGCGCTCGGTTCAGGGGAATGCTCAACTCAACATGCAACACGCGGGCAGCGCGTCGCAGGACCTGACGCGGGTGACTTCGGCTCTGGATAAGGGTGGTGTGCGATGGATCCAGCGCTCATTGAAGGTCCTTCAGCCGGGCGAAGGGGTGAGGTACGCGACACTTTTTTGGAGCGACGATCGGGAGCAGGCCCGGGCGTATGCGCTGGAACCGGAACGGTCGGGCTATCGGATCGAGGGTGGAGGGAGGGAGGTGACGATCTCATTCGCGGCAGACAGCGAGGGCGTGACATTGGAAGCCGATGCAGCCGTACTCCCAACGGTCGGCAGGATTGTCGAAGCGACAGCCCCGGCGCCGTTTGCAATCGCAGGGGGGGGCGAGGCGAAGCCGGTGTGGAGCGTCGCGTGCGGCGGAAGGGTGGCGGCGGTCGATGTGTGGGAGGGAGGATGCTGCGCAGGCGATGACCGGGGACGGATTACGGCGATTGACCGCGAGGGCGGGATAAGGTGGACCTGGCGGGCTTCCAAAACGATCCGGGCGGTCCATTCTCTTGCGGACGGAGGGGTGGTGGCGGGTGGAGATGCCGAGGTTGTGCATCGGCTGGATGGTTCGGGGAAGGTGGTGTGGTCACACCCGCTTGAGTGGCAGCCCATGAACTGGGACTACTGGACGTGGCAGAACTGCAAGGTCCTGAGCCTGGCGGTTGGAGATATCGACGGTGACGGGAGGGAGGAGATCCTGGCCGGATGCGCGGACCGTCACGTTTACGCATTTGACGAGGGTGGCGCGTTGCTATGGCGTTCCGCCTGCCAATGGGGCCCGCCAACGTGCCTGGCGGTGGCGCGGCTGCGGGACGGGCGCGGCATGCAGGTGCTGGCCGGGATGGCGGACCCGTCGATTCACGGCTGCGTCCGGGTATTCGAGTCCGACGGGAGATGGGAACAGACGCTGTCGCGGCCGGACATCATGAGTTGGTCGATTCCCTCGTGGTCAAAGTGTCTGTGCGTGGCTGAAGTGGACGGGGATGGATGGGAGGAGGTGCTAAGTGGAGTGGATACCAACCACCGTCAGTTGATCGTGTATGGCGAGGGTGGGGAGGTGTTGTGGGACGCGGACTTCGGGGGTGCGGTACTGTCGGTCAATGCCTGTGAGGGACGGGTGTACGCTGGAGCATCGAACGGATTTGCGCAATGTTTCGCGGCGGACGGCAGACGTCTGTGGAGCCGGTTTCTGGCTGAGCCGGTGGTCGGCCTGGCTCCGCGTGGAGATGGAGGATGCCTGGCGGCCCTGGGAGGTGGAACGGTCGTCGGCCTGGACGGATCGGGAGAGATCACAGGTGCGGGGACGAGGACATCGGAAGCGACCGCCGTGGCGGCGTCGGAAGGGAAGCTGTACGTGGGTCGAACGGATGGCACGCTTGAACTGTACCAATAGGGGCATTCAGCACCGTTGTGTTGCGTAATTTCAACCCGCATTTGAACGGCTGGCAGAAAGGATTGTGATATGACGTTCCGAAAACCTACTCACGAGACGGACCTATCTTCGGGTGTCTGTATATCGGCGCCAGATGGCGGGCCGTATCAGGCCGCGGCGAAACGTCTTCAATCCGCACTGAAAGACGTGCTTTCGGACGTCGTGGAGATTCTCCCGGACGCGCGGCTTGACGCTGGCGGACGCCATGTAATCGCGCTGGGGAACATGATGGACAGCGCGTTCCTGAAGGCACTGTATTTCCGGGCATACGATCTGACGGACCGGGTATGGCCGGGCCCTGGCGGGTGGGCGGTGCGCACCGCGCCGCACTCCCTCGAGGGCGTGGGGCACGCGATCGTCGTCGGCGTAAGCCATGCAGATGAAGTCACCCAGGCGGCGGAAGCGCTTTCGCGTACGATCGAGGCATCTGGGACCTTGCTTCCGTTTCAGTACCACGTGAACCTGGGGAGATGGGACGACCTGTACCTGAAGCCGGCGCGGGAGCGGCTGGACCAGGGTGACGAGGAACTGGAGAGGGAGTTCACGAGCGGTCCTGGAGACTGGACCTATATGTGGGCCATTTCCGAGATCGGGATGCTGGCGGTGCAAACAGGCCTGGAAGAACTGATCCCGATGTTCTGCCGGCAGGTCCGCAACTTCGCGCGCACCCGGTGGTTCGAGCGCCACCTGCCCGACCCGCCGCAGATTCACGGATTCCTGAGGACCATGCTGCTGCCGTTCACAGTTCTTGAGAATCATCCAGCCCTACCGGGAGACCAGCGGGAGGAGACGCTTGAGGTATTCCTGGGGCTGTACCGGTCCACGGAAGGCGCGGGAAATCCCGGTTTCCTGGGCCACGTGGGGGTGGACCGTGTGAGGCAGAACCATCAGACCATGTCCGGGCTGGATCTCTTTTACGGTGGCAGGTACTTCCACCAGGTCCACGGGTTGGCCGAAGGGCGGGCATGGATGAAGCTGGCGGAAGTGTTTTTCGCGCCGCAGATGACGTCGAACAAGCCCGTGTGCGACTCGTGGGGGCACCAGTGGGCGTTTTCGCTCTTCAACACCGCCGACTACGCGCTGGCCTCGGGCAAGATGGACTATTTCACCAGCAGGCCGTATCTTGAAGGCGTGGACAGGGCGCTGATCGCCCACAGCAACCTGGAGGGAGGGCCGCAACAGTATATGTTGATGGCCGCGGCGGTGACGGAAAACGAAGAATACCTGCAGCTTTGCGGGACATCGGACGAGGGAGCCCTGGCCGGGAAGGCTGTTCGGACGAACGTGGAGCCGTTCCGGACGTGGGTGACGGGACGGGGCGCGGCAACTCCGGAGCGTATGGGCCGTGTGGGCCTGGCGCCGCTCTCAAGGTTGTTTTACGATTCACTCGAGGAAATCGGAGGATTTGCGCCGGAAGGCGTGTACGTGCGTGACGTACCGTACGAACAAACGTTCGACAAAGTCTATTTCCGTTCAGGCTGGACGGACGACGACGACTATCTTCTGCTTTGCGGAATCTCGGGCGGCTCCCATTCCTATCAGGATGGAAACTGCATCGTCCGGTACACCGGCCGCGGAAAGAACTGGTTCGGGGGTCGCGTGGGTCCGGCATCGGTACGCGATCACAACGGTGTGAGCGTCGCGGTTGACGGCGCGGGTCCCGGCTGTGAGTCCCGCTATGCGGCCCTGCGGTATCTCTCTGAGGGAGAACTCCTGTCTGCCGCGGGGACGTCGATGGGGTATCCCGGTCAGGCGGATTGGTATCGTCATATCGTGAACAGCCGGACGGGGTGGTTTCTGGTAATCGACGAAGTCTGGCCCAGGGTGGAAGGGGAGTACCTGATCGAGTGTCGCTGGAACGTGTACGGGGACGTGGAAACCGTCGAAGGGGGAATTCGTTCAGTTCAGGAAGATGCGAAGCTTGAGATGCGGCATGCGGGAAGCGGCGCGCAGGAACTGATTCCGGTGACATCGGCTCTGGCAGAAGGTGGGACGCGGTGGGTGCAGCGCTCGCTGAAGACGCTTAAGTCGGATGAAGGGGTCAGATACGCCACCTTGTTCTGGAGCGACGAAGGGACTCGGTCGCGAAGGTTTGCGCTGTGTCCAGAAGCGTCCGGCTATCGGGTTGAGGGCGAGGGGACCGTCTCGACCGTCTCGATTTCGCCCGAACGTTCCAATGTAGAAATCGGCGAAGACACGGCTGTGCTTCCCACGGCGGGCGCCGCCCGGGACGGATCGGATGCTGGACCTTTCGTCGCCGACGGAGGAGTTGCGAAGCCAACCTGGCGAGGGTCGTGCGGCGCAGCCGTTACGGCGGTGGACGCTTGGGAGGGAGGCTGCTTCGCCGGCGACGATGACGGCGGCATCACGTCGTTCGACCGCAACGGCGGGATACGATGGAAGCACGCAGTTCCGGGAAGCATCCGGACGGTTCTCTCCCTCCCGGACGGAGGCGCCGTGGCCGGCGGGGAGGGCGAGGCGGTGCATCGGCTGGACGATTCGGGGAGGGTGGTTTGGTCACACCAGCTTGAGTGGCAGCCCATGAACTGGGACTACTGGACGTGGCTGAACTGCAAGGTTCTGAGTCTGGCTTCCGGAGATATCGACGGCGACGGCAGAGATGAGATTCTGGCTGGCTGCGCCGACCGTCACGTCTACGCGTTCGACGAGGGTGGCGCATTGATGTGGCGTTCCGCCTGCCAGTGGGGTCCGCCTACCTGTCTCGCGGTAGCACGGCTGCGTGACGGGGAGTGCCAGCATGTGCTGGCGGGGATGGCGGACCCGTCGATTCACGGGTGCGTCAGGGTGTTCGATGCCGACGGGGCGTGCGTGGAGACGCTGTCGCGGCCGGACGTCATGAGCTGGTCGATCCCCTCGTGGTCGAAGTGCCTTCGGGCGGCGGACCTGGACGGGGACGGCGTCGACGAGGTGATCAGCGGTGTGGATACGAATCACAGGCAGTTGGTCGTCTATGGCGGCGATGGCGAGGTGTTGTGGGATGCGGACCCGGGCGGCGCAGTGCTGTCCGTGGCGTTCGCTGACGGGCGCGTCCACGCGGGCGCATCGAATGGTTACGTACAGTGTTTCCAGGCGGATGGTCGCCGGATATGGCACCGGTTTCTTGCTGCGCCGGTGATCGGCCTGTCGCCAGGGGAGGCAGGCGGGTGCCTGGTGGCGCTTGGAGATGGCAGGGTGGTGGCGTTGGACCGGAATGGCGAGGTCGGGTGGTCGGGCGGAGGCGCCGCGGCCACCGCGGCGGCTGCTGATCCGGAGCGCAGGATACTCGTGGGCAGGCAGGACGGAACGGTCGAGTGCTTCGCATAGCGCGAGACAGAACCTGGAGGAGGGATCGGCAATGCAAATCGAACGTCCGCGTCCGCTCGAACCGGAAACGCATTTACACACTGCGCCCCGGGTGTTGGTTGCGGCGCCCAGGTCAGGGCATGGCCGGACGGCGGCGGGACGCATCCACCGGGCGTTGCGGGAGAGGAACGTACGTGCCGAACTTCTGGAGGACCCGCCCGCCGACGCGCTGACGGGGGCTGACGGCCCGGTGATCGTCGTCGGCAACCTGGCGGACAGCCGTTGCGTGCACGAACTCTACTTCCGCTTCCTGTGTGTGACGGATCTGTGGTACCCGGGCCCAGGCGGCTATGAACTCCGCACGCTGTGCGACCCGTTCGGGACGGGCAACAATATCATCCAGGTGGGATACAGCGACGCCGCCGGGGCCTCCAGGGGTACGGAGGCGTTCCGTTTGCGCCTGGACGACCCGGTTCCTCACCTGGCCGTCCTTGAAGTCACGCGGCTGCCGATGTCCGCACACGAAATCGCCCAGGCCAGGGGCGAACCGCTTCCCCCTGCGGCGTGGCAGATCGCGAATACGATGCAGGGAGACCTGAAAGGGTATCTCTACTATCTGACGGGAGACCCGGCACTCGGGGAGGAGTACCGCCGCGCGTGGGAGGCGGTTGTCGAGAGCGGATACGAGAAATCCGAAAAAATCGTTCAGGCCCATCTCTATAGCCTCAGCCGCCTTCAGCCCTGGCGGCTGGTGGAGCATATGGACCTGTTCAGCGAGGCGGAACGTCTGGACATAACCCGGTTCATCTACGGCTGGGCCGAAAGCGCGGAGGGCTGGCGGCACGTGAGGCACTGCCCCCGGGTGGTGAGCATGCACGTCCCCAGGCAGAACCACGAACTCATCCCGGCCCTGGCGTTGACCTGCGCGGCGACCTATTTCCGGACGTATTTCCCGGAACTTCCCGGTCCGGAGCAGTGGGAGCAGGCCGCCCGGAGGGCGTATGCTCCCTATGGCCCTTCCTGGAAGCCACTGTGCGACGGGCTCTGCCACGGATGGTGGATGTCGCAACCGGTGATGGTGGAATACGGACTCAACGATCCGGAACACGCGTATTTCGAGAAAAACGGCGCCAGACAGGCCGCGGACGCGGCTATGGCCGTGGTAAACAACCAGGGCTGGCTTCCATCGGCCGGAGACAGCGACCTGAACCGCCAGTTTCCCGGACCGAGCCTGCGGACGGCGGCGGCCTATTACAATGACGGCCGATACCGGTTCGTTCACGACCTCGCGCCGCCAGAACGCCGCCTGGTCAACCTGACGTCGTTGCCGCGGGCATTCGACGCGGGCGTGGCCCCGAACGTGCCGGACGACCGCACGGGTGTGACCGTTGTACCTGTCGACCCGCTTCTCTATCACTCCTGGGAGCGGGACCCCAATGGTGCGCCGGGCGTGGTGACCACACCCCCATCGGCGCCGATCGACCGCTGTTTCGACAAGCTCTCGGTGCGCACGGGATGGGAGCCCAATGACGACTTTCTCCTGATTGACGGTCTTGGCGGCGGCAGTCATTCGTACGACGACGCGGGTGGCATTCTGGACTACGCGCGTCTGGGTCTCTCTCTGATCGTGCAGGAGGACAGCTTCGTGCACTCCGCGCCCGAGCACATGTCGGCCGTTACGGTCGTCCGGGACGGTGAATTCGGCGAGATTCCGGGATTCGCGATTCTGGAGGCGAACGAGACCGATGCGGAGGGGAACATATACCTGCGCATCCGGCTGAAGGATTACGCGGGTGCGGATTGGGTGCGCGAGGTCCACCTGTTTCCGGGAAGCTGCGCTGTCTTCAACGATTCGGTAATCGCGAGAGAGGCGGGCGACTACGCCGTGGAAGCCCGCTTCCGGACCCCGGCACACCTTGATTTGGACGGGTGCGAGGCGCGGTGCACGAGGCGGAGTCCGTCCGCCGGAGACGTGACGTTCCGGATCGAGAGCCTTTGCGAGGCCGGATCCCTTTCGGTCGTGGAAGATCCCGTCTATCTGCGTTATAAGAATCCGTTGGATCAGGATTTATGGAGAGAACGGTACCATACCGACGACGTCGTCCTATCGACGCTTGTGGCGCGGCGCGCCGTCTATCTGGAAGCCGGTGAGGGTGTGCGTCTGACACACGTCGCGCAGGTGTGCGGGCCGGGAGAATCCCAGGTCCACATTCATGAGTCGGAAGACGAGATCCGCCTTTTGGCTGACGAAACGTCGCGGCGCCTTGACGCGCTGCCGGTGCGGCCGCCCGCGGCGACGCAACTCTCCGGTGAAGGCCGTTCGGGCCATTCGGATGCCGCCCGGGTGTTTGACGCCGGGGACCGAATTCGCGCGATGCGCCTGCTTGGCGATGGATCTTTGGTCTTGGGCTCCGAGAGCGGCGTGGTAACCTTCCTCGATCCGGCACGTCGGCCGGTCTGGTCCGCGGATCTGGACGGTCCCGTGTACGATATCGGCGCTGCGGAGGGACAGGCGACGTTTCTGGCGGTCGGTCACGGTGAGAGCAGGCTGACGGGACTGGATGCGGGGGGCCGCCGGATATGGCAGACGGACATCGAGCGGGAGCCGTGTCCGTGGCCATGGTGGGAACTGCCCACACCGGCCCCCGTACAGGTGGAGGGTGGGATCTTCGTGGGGGAGGCCTTCTTTGCCGTGGGTTGCGGCGACATCCAGATCCGGGGTTTCGACGGTTCGGGCCGGGAACAATGGCGCCAGCGGTACAACGAGGGGGTGCCCGGACGCATTCGGGTGGCCGACGTGAACGGGTGCGGCGAACCGGAAATCGTCGCCGGGGGCGAGGTCCTCAGCGATACGTCGAAATGCCGCATTCTGGACCCTAACGGGAATTTTCAGGCGCACCTCGACGTGGAGGGGTGGACGAGCATCCTGACGGCGCTGGCGTTTGACAAAACCGGCGGGCGGCATTTCATCGGTTGCGGTGCAAACCGCGGCCGGAACCTGCACGTGTTCGAACAGGATGCGGAAGGGGAGTGGGAGAGGCGCTGGGTGAAGCGGCTGGGCGGGCGTGTCACGGGTATCCGGTTCCCCGGAACCGATCGCCGCGTGATCGCCGGCACGAGCCAGGGATTCCTGTTGTGTTACGATCCGTATGGAAATCCCGTCTGGCACCGTCTCTTCGAGCAGGGCATCCGCCACATGGCGCCGTTTGGAGACGAAACGCTCGTCATCGACGACGCGGGTAATCTCAGTGCGGTGGACGCGTCCGGGAGCGGCCGGACAATCGGCAGGATGCCGGGACCGTGCGCGATCGCGGAGACTTACGGCGCAGGTGTGCTCCTGACCTGCGGGCGGGAAGTCTGGAGCGTTGTTCTGTAGGAGCCTTTAGATGCAAGCCCGCCGATCTCTTTAGAGCGATGAGATCGCCACCGATTCGGTTGGATTGCCGACGCGTATTCCATCGCAATTTCAGCTCATTTCACGGAGGGACGTATGGATGCCTACGAGCGATATCATTTCGACGTGAACGGGTACATTGTGGTCGAGGACATACTGACGCCGGACGCGGTGGCGGCGCTGAACGAGGCGATCGACCGCAACCCGGATCAGGTCCACATCCGGAAGGGCGAGTTGTCACTTTCCGGCGCCGCAAAACAGCATGGGGGCAAGGCCGCGCCGCTGTTGAAAGGCACGCACGGCCGCGGTGATATCATGGACATTCTGAACTGGCCGAAACCCTGGTGTCAACCCTTCCGTGACCTGTTGACCCTTCCCCGGACGATGCGGTGCATGCTGGAACTGATCGGGGACGGGTTTCGCTACGGCAACGCGAACGGGATCAGCATGACGGCCGGCGCAGAGGGTTTTCTGTTTCACGGCGGCGGCACGCCGAGGGGACCGTATTATTACGAATTCCAGGACGGGCGGATGTGGAACGGGCTGATGGCGGTCTGCTACCAGCTGACGGATATCGGTCCGGGCGATGGGGGATTCGCGTGTATTCCCGGCAGCCACAGGGCGAACTATCCCTGCCCGGGTGACGTTCGTCGCCTGGATGCCCACCCCGAGTGGTTCAAACATCTTCCGATGAAGGCGGGATCGGCGCTGATCTTCACCGAAGCGCTCACCCACGGCACGTTTCCCTGGACGGCGTCCCACGAACGTAGAACGCTGCTGTACCGCTACGGCGCGGGAGATATGGTGTTCGGGTCCGGACCGAGCATCCACCCGGCGGGTTACGAGTCGTTCAAGGACGAGCTGACACCGTTGCAGCGCGCACTGATGGAGCCCCCTTACGCCAGCAGGCGGCCCAGCCTCGTGCCGCTGATGGAAGAAGAAGAACGCCGCGAGAGTGTGACCGGCGAATAGGCCTGAGTCGTTCGCGCAACGGTAAGGGGACATCCATATGCTGTGTATCTTCGATTTGGGCGCTACGTTTGTGGACGTGGTCTTTTTGGCATTACCACTCGTCCTGCCCTGCCTGGGCGCGGTGTTCTACCTGTCGCCGGATGGCGACGACTCGGGGTCCGGTGGGCGCTCGTCACCCTGGAGAAGCATCGGGCGCACAAACGGCGCATTGACACCGGGGGATACCCTGGTCTTCCTGCCGGGGGTCTACGAGGGCACGATCGCGCCGGAGCACACAGGAGAGCCGGATGCTCCCATCCGGTGCCGGTCTGAAGTCCGGCACCGGGCCGTGCTCGTTGGCGGGGGCGAAATGCGGCTGGCGGTGGATCTTCAGGAGAAGCACAATATCCGAATCGAGGACTTCCGGATCGCGCCCGGGGACGGGCGCTGGCTGCGGGCCGACGGATGCGACCGGCTTGCCGTAAGTGGCTGTCATATGGAGAAGGCCGGTAACACGACGCCGTTCGTGCTGACCGGGTGCACGCACGTGCGGCTTATCGACAACGTATTTCACAAGGACCGCGTTGGCGGCAATATGTGCCAGGTGGTCGAGTGTACGTACGTGTTGATCGAGGGGAACGCGTTCGCGCGGGTCGGGCACTGCCCGCTGCAGATCTCCATGACGAACAATCTCGTCGTTCGGTCGAATTGTTTCCACAACCCCTGGGGGCGCAACTACGAATTCTGGGCGTCCGGGAGGGTCCTGGTCGAGGGGAATATCGTTACCGAGGCGCTCGACAGCGCGCATTCGGCGGACAGCCGCGCGAAGAATCTGTTGATCGACGGCATCATTCGTTTCAACCGGGTCTACGGCAACCGGCATACGCCGCTCAATTCATCGAGCTACGTGCCTGTAAACTACCACGTGCGCGATCCGTTCCGGTTTGTCAATTCCAGGGTGTACCACAATACGATTGCGGACAACCTCGGGTACGGGTGGGAGATCACCGGGGTCAACGTGAGTTCGAATGTGTTCGTCAACAATATCTTTTTTATGAATGACAAGTACGGGGGCAACGTCCAGATCGCAAGGGGCGCCGGGATTGCGGGCGACAACCTGTTCTTGAACAACGTGTTTCGGGGTACGGAGGCCGGGCAGCGGGTTGTGGGGTACGGTGACCGGTTCCAGACGGTGGACGAGGCCAACAGGAAGTCGGTCGTGAGGGGGCACTGGCGGGAATTCGAGGATAACCTGGACGTGGATCCCGGCTTTGTGGATTCGGAAAAACGCGATTTTCGTCTTGGTCCCGGCAGTCCGTGCATCGATGCGGGACGTGCGCTGACGGTGACGAGACAGGGCGGGAAGGGCCGGGAAGTTCCGGTGGACGACGGCAGGTACTTCTACGACGGGTTCGGCATTGAACGTGAGAAGGGCGACAGAGTCGCCATAGGTACGGCAGACCGGATTGCCCGTATCGAGAAAGTCCTGCTCAACTACTATCAGCCGGACCTGCTCGTTCTGGACCGCGAGATGGAATGGGACGCCGGGGCGCCGGTCAGCCTGCCCTGGCGCGGGGAAGCGCCGGACATCGGCGCATTCGAACACGGCCTGCCGGGATCCGGTCGAGGGATTGCAAGGGCCGAACAGGTTGACACCGAACCGGGTCGGGAAGTGAGGTTTTGCGTCGAGCCGGCGGGCAAAACCGTCGCGTCCGTCCGGTGGGACTTCGGCGACGGGGAGACCGCAGAGGCGTGCGAAACGGTACATGTCTACCCGGATTGCGGGCGCTTTCCCGTGCGGGTACGGGTGCGGTATGAGGACGGCGATGAGGGCGCGGACGTGATCTTTGTTAAGGTGAAACAGCCGGTTGATCCCTTTGCGCCGATGCTCACGGTCGATTTCGAAGAAGCGACGACGCTGGAATGGGGATATCTGTTCAAGATCTACCGGGGAAACCGGCTGACGGGACACGAATTCGTCTCGGACGGATTCAGGGGTGGCAGATGCGTTCGGCTGTTCGCGGAGGCGGACGGTTCCGACCTGGGCTGCAGTCTCGCTCCCGGGGAATGGGATATCGACGCGTATCCGTTCGTCCGGTTTGCCTACCGGATTCCGAAGGGGGCGCCGGTAGGGCTGTGGCTTCAGGCGTTTCCCGCGGAGGCGTACGGCGAGGGGGTCGTGATCGCGGGCGGTACTCCGTCACGCGACGCCGGACCGTATCCGGACACGGACACCTGTATGTTGAGGGACGACGGCCGATGGCACGTAGCAATACTGGACGTAAGGACGATTCGGGAATTGATCGGGGAGGTGCGTTATCTTCGCCGTTTCCGGTTCTATACGCATGGGAACGCGAAAAAAGGACACCAGTTCTGGTTCGACGAGTTTGAGATTTCGCCGGCTGGAAGATTGGATCCCACAGAATCGCACGGAAAACTGCAAATATGAGTCGATCCGGGGCGAGTTCCCCGCAGGAGACGCAGGCCTCGAAATCGAGGGAGGGGATCACCCTCCGGGCGGTGGTCATCGGTGTGCTGGCCGTGGTCGCGATCAACCTCTGGGTGACCTACGCGGAAACGGTCGTACGCTCTTCCCGGCTCAACCTGAGTTTTTTTCAGCTGACGCTGTTGAGCATTTTCATCGCCCTTGTGGGCGGCGTGAACCCGCTGCTCAGGCGGATCCGTCGCAACGCCGTCCTGTCGCCTTCCGAGTTGTTGACGGTGGCGGCGATCGGAATGGTCGGTTCGGTGGTTCCCACGTCCGGAATTACCGGGTTTCTGGTGGGTGTGATCGGAAGTCCGATCTATTTCGCAACGCCCGAAAACGGGTGGGCCGAATACTACCACCCGCATCTCGATACGTGGATGGTACCATCGGACCAGGGCGCGCTACGGGCATTTTTCGAGGGCGGCACCGTCGGCGCTGATGCCTGGAAAACCTGGCTGGCGCCGCTGGCCTGGTGGAGCAGCCTGGTGGCTGCGCTCCTGGTGGGGTCCGCGTGCGCGATGGTCATTCTGCGGAGGCAGTGGGCCGAGCACGAAAAGCTGGTCTATCCCCTGGCCGCCGTGCCGATCGAAATGGCTGAAGGGGCGTCGTCCCGAAGCGCGCTGCCCGATTTCATGCGGGGCCGCCTCTTCTGGTTCGGGGCGTTCCTGGCGTTCGGGCTCTTCGCCTGGCACGCGACGTCCTGGTTCTTTCACGGGATGCCCGGCATCCGGTTCTTTCCTCACGCGGGCTACTTCCGCTTCACGCGCTACTCTCCGGGCGTCTACATCCAGCCCCTGCAGTTCTACACCATCGGCTTCGCGTACTTCGCCAACCTGCAGGTGTTGTTCAGCATCTGGTTCTTTTTCCTGGTTCACGTAGTGGAGGGCGGCATCTTCAACCGCCTGGGGTATCAGATCGAACGGTCCACCGATACCTTCAGCGCGGATCCGCCCACCGAGGCGTGGCAGTGTTTCGGCGCGCTGGCGTGCCTTGTCGGATGGCGGCTGTGGGTGGCGCGTACCCATCTTCGGGACGTCTTCCTCAAGGCGTTGCGGGCGGACCATCCGCTCGACGACGGCAGGGAGGTCCTTTCTTACCGGGCATCGGTCCTTGGCCTGCTATTAAGCGGGATATACGCGCTGTTCTGGCTTCAGCGATCCGGAATGGACACGATTTCGGCGTCGATGTTTCTGTTTGCCCTGGGTGTCATCTACATCGGCCTGGCGAGGGTCGTTTCGGAGGCCGGTGTGGCCTATGCCCAGGGCACGGTGACGCCGCAGGCCTTCGTGATGGACCTGCGCGGCACCTACGGGCTCTCCGGCGCCTGTCTGACGTCCATCGCGCTATCCTACGCGCTGATCGACTATATGCGGGGACTCTTCACGCCGGGCCTGGCACAGGCGGTGCGCCTTGGGGACCGCATCCGGGGCAACCGGCGCCTCCTGCTGTTCTGCGTGACCGTGGGGGTGTTCGCCGGGCTCATCTCATCCGTCTGGTTCACGCTCCACCTGGGGCATACACACGGCGCCTACAACTTCTCCCGCCTCTTTTTCAGCGGTAATCCCAAGGCGGTCTTCTCCAGCACGCTGGGACAGATGCGCACGCCGGGAGCGCCCGAGTTGAGCCGGGTATTGTTCTTCGGGATCGGCGCCGGCCTGATGGGGGCGCTCACTTTTCTGCGGTACCGCTTTTCCTGGTGGCCGATCCATCCCATCGGACTGGCGGTTGCCGCCGCGGACAACGTGTACAGTCTGGCGATGCCGGTGTTCATGGCGTGGGCCGCAAAGGCGGTCGTCATGCGTGTGGGTGGCGTCGCTCTCTACCGCCGGTCCAAGCCGCTGTTCCTGGGTCTGCTGGTGGGATACACGGCGGGCGTGGTGCTGGCCTTTACGGTCGACGCCATCTGGTTTCCCGGACAGGGACACCAGGTGCACTGGTGGTAACCGGGAACGGTCGTCGTATTTCCACGAATCGTACCTGCCGATATTCCGTTTCCGGAGCATACGGAACGATACGCCACGCGTCGGGATCTCTCATCTGAAGCACATTCGAAATCATATTCATGGAATCGTCGCCGATACATGCCGCGGAACCCTTGACTGGAAGCCCGCGGGATACGCGAAGCGGAGTCACGCCGAGGTCGGTGGGCATCGGCCTGCTGATGGTGGTCTTCGTCAATTTCTGGATCCTATACTCGCTATACCTGATCCGGGCTTCCTGGCTGCAGGTGACCCATTTCCCGATGGGACTGTTCGTGCCGTTCATGCTCCTGGCGCTGTTTGTGAATCCCGCGCTCAGGGCGCTCCGGCGCGGCTGGGGCCTGTCCCGGTCGGAGATTCTGGTGGTGGCCGCGATGGGGCTGGCCGGCGCGACGGTGCCCGGATTCAGCCTGATGACCACGCTCCTGGGGACCATCTCGGTCCCGTACTACATGGCGACCCCGGAAAACCAGTGGAGCGCTTTTTTCCATCTCCACATGCCGGACTGGATCGCGCCGTCGAACCGCGGCGGCACCATGCGGATGTTGTTCGAAGGCCTCCCGTCGAGCGATACGTCGATTCCACTGGGCGCCTGGGCCGGACCCTTGGCCTGGTGGATGGCCCTTGTGGGCGCGTTTGCATTCGCTTCGATGTGCCTGATGGTGATCCTGCGCCGGCAGTGGGTGGAGTACGAACGCCTTGTGTACCCGCTCGCGCAGGTGGCCGCGGACATGGCCGGCGACGCGCCTGACGGGAGCTCGTTTCCAGGGTTCATGCGCACCCGTGCCTTCAAGTTCGGCTTCGCGGCGGCCACCCTGGTGATGACCTGGAACATGATGTCTCATTTCGCGCCGGGGTTTCCCGAGATCCCTCTCGGCATCCCATCGCGGTGGACCACGTTCTTCAAGGGATTCCCGGCGCTCCACACCACCATCAACTTCTACACGATAGGATTTGCGTATCTGGCCAACCTGGACGTGCTCTTCAGCATCTGGTTCTTCCACTTTATGGCGATGTGGGAGGTCTTTGTCTTCGGAAGGCTGGGCGTGGGAGGGATCTCCGGCGCCGCGGCCGTATCGTGGCAAAGCATCGGCGCATTGTGTACGCTGGTGGTGTGGGGGCTGTGGACCGCCAGGAAACACCTGCGCCAGGTCCTCAAAGGAGCGATCCATCCTTCCGCCGACGATGCTCAGGAGATCCTGTCCTATCGGACGGCCGTGTCCGGCGCGGCGCTGAGCCTGATCTTCATCGTTGCGTGGTTCTTTAATTCGGGCATGGGTCTGCTGCTTTCAACGGTGCTGGTTCTGCTCTTTTTCATTACTTATCTGGGCATCGCGCGGGTGGTGGCGCAGTCCGGCCTGCTGTACGTCAGTTCGCCCATGTTCCCGCAAACCGCGATCCTTCGCAGTGTTGGCCCGGCCGCGATTCCCGGGCGCGCGATGACGGCGCTGGCGTTTTCCTTCGCCCTGCGCAACGACGGCCGCGGGCTCTTCATGCCTGCCCTGGCGCACGTGGCGAAAATCGGCGATCTGATCGGCGGGGACCGGCGCCGTCTCGGTTACGCCGTGGCGCTGGGCCTTGTCGGGGCCGTGGCGACGTCGGTCGGTCTGACACTCTACTGGGGATATACGATCGGCGCGTATAATTTCGGGAGCATCGCGCTGTTGCGGCGGACGGTTCCCACCTTTAACTGGTTTGCGGGGATGATGTCCAGCCCGGACCCGGTGAAACCGGAGGTGTTCGGGTATTTCGGCGCCGGCTGCGCCGCGATGCTCGCGCTGACGTTCCTGCGTTACCGGGTACCCTGGTGGCCGCTGCATCCGCTGGGCCTGGCAGTGACCTGGTCGGGAATGACGGTACACTCGGTACTCTCGGTATTTCTGGCCTGGGCGGTAAAGAGCATCGTACTGAAGGCGGGCGGCGTTTTTCTGTACCGGCGTTCCATTCCGTTTTTCCTGGGGCTGATGGTCGGGTACGCGCTGAACGTGGGCGTTTCGTTCCTGCTCGATATCACCTATTTCGGCGGTGAGGGACACGGTGTACACGCTTACTGAACGACGGGAGAAGCGCAGAATGAAAACGGGTCGATGGATATCAGCGGTATGGTTTCTCGCGTCCGTGCTTAGCGCCTGCGGCGGGTCCGATGATGGATCGTCCGGCGAGACGGTCACGCTCAGAATCGCCTGGATGGGCCCCGAGCGGAAAGCGTTCCGGGCGTGGAAAGAGGGCTTTGAGGCGGAACGTCCCGGTGTCAGGATCGAGCAGCAGTTCATCCCGTACGACCAGGGTCCCACGGTCTACAATACCATGATACAGGGGGGAAATCTGCCGGACCTGGGATATCTGTTCATGGGAATGATCTCGGAGTATGCGGAGCGGGGCGTGCTGGAGCCCCTGGACGCGTATATGACGGCTGCGGAACGGGACGCGTGGATTCCAGAAGCGCTGAGCGCGGGCGAATACAGGGGAAGGACGTACGGCGTACCGCTCTGGGGAGCAAACCGGGTTCTGTACGCTCGTACCGACTGGATGGAGGAGGCAGGGGTGGGTGGACAGCCCGATACCTGGGAAGCGGTCCGGGAACTGGCGATGAAACTGAACGACCCGCCCGAACGCTACGGGATCTGCGTGGGTGCGGGGCGGGCGAAGCACCTGATGCAGGAACAGATCGCGATGATGTGGGGCTTCGGCGCCGACTTTTTCGACGGAGACGGCAGGCTGGCAATCAACAGCCCCGAGGCGGTGGCGTACGTGAAATTCCTGACGGACATGCACCTGGTGGACAGGGCCATGCCGCCGGGCATCCTGAATCTGAATGCGGACGATTGTTATGCGGTGATGGACGCGGGAAAGGCAGGTCTGACGTTCAGCGGGCCGTGGCAGTACGAGCGGTGTCGAGATGCCGGGATCGCGTGCGAGCCGCTGATAACGCCGTCGGGACGGGACCGGAAGATGCTGCTGATTCTGGATATATTTTCCGTGTTTTCCACTTCGAAACAGAAAGATCTGGCGTATGATTTCATCCGTTTTACGCAGCGGCCGGAAAACCGGGAGTTGATGGACGTGGAGAACGGGGGCGTGCCGGTGACCGGAACGGTGTCGGAACACGGCTATTACAGGACCGTGCCGATCCGCAATTACCTGGCGCAGGCGGACCTGATCAGGCTGACGCCGAAACACCCGGAATGGACGAAAATTCAGGACGGTTGGGGAGAGGCGATTCAGATGGTTCTGGCGGGTACGGCGTCTCCGCGTGAGGCGCTCGATGCGGTCTACGCGCGTCTGATGAGAGAATTGGAAGACCCCATGCTACCCCGCGGGGAGTGAGGAGGCGGCATGGAACGCGGGAAACGCAGGCTGGCTTACGTTTACGTTGCCCCGGCGGCCCTGTGGCTGATTGTGTTTATGGGCTATCCCATTCTGGACGTGATGGAGACGAGTCTCTATCACACGTCCTACAGGGGGGAGACGTTTGCCGGGTTGGGGAATTACCTCGGACTCTTGCAGGACGATCTGTTTCTGCTTGTGCTGAAGAACACGGCGTTGTGGACGGCCCTGGCGGTCGCAATGAACGTGGGGTTGGGGCTGGGCGTGGCGCTGTTGTTGAGCCGGGCGTCGGTATTGAGCGAATGGATTCGGGGCCTGCTGATCCTGGCGTGGGCAATGCCGCTGGTGGTGGCGGCGATCACCTGGAAGTGGATGTACAACGGCGAGTACGGGCACCTGAATTCGCTTCTGCTGACCCTGCAACTCATCGAAACACCGGTTCAGTGGCTGACGGACGCTTCAACGGCCTTTGCGGGGGCGCTGGTGGCCAGGTTGTGGACGGCACTGCCGTTTACCACGTTCGCGTTCCTGTCGGCGCTGCAGTCGATCCCCGGCGATCTGTACGAGGCTTCCACGATCGACGGGGCCACGGGATTCCGGCAGTTCCGCCATATCACGCTTCCGCTGCTGCGTCCGGTCACGCTGGCGGTTCTGCTGGTCAGCGTGATCTGGTCGTTCAACAGTTTTGTCTTTATCTACGTGATTACGGCGGGAGGCCCGGCAAACCAGACCCAGATAATGGTCACGGAAATCTACCGGCGCGCGTTCGGTTATTTCAACTTCGGGCAGGCCAGCGCCCTGACCGTTCTGGCGTTCTTTCTGCTGCTTGGGATCAGTCTTCTTCAGTGGCGGGTGTTCTACAGGAGGGATATGTAACCGTGGCACAGATCCGTGTACGGCCTTCGGACGTCCTGCGGACGCTCCTGTTGGCGGGCGTCGCCGCGTTCGCGCTGTTTCCGTTTCTGGTGGTTGCGGGGACCTCCCTGAAGACGCTGGGCGAAGTGTTCCAATCGCCGGCGACGCTTGTGCCCAGGCTGTTTGCGTGGCAGAATTACGTGGATATCTTCGTCCGGATTCCAATGG
This sequence comes from Candidatus Latescibacterota bacterium, assembly GCA_963662665.2. Classification (GTDB taxonomy): domain Bacteria; phylum Latescibacterota; class UBA2968; order UBA2968; genus JAAXHE01. The sequence goes on along the minus strand of CAXXJS010000063.1, from coordinate 39,226 downwards.
CGCGCCATCTGGTTAACAGTATGATCATCGCCGCGGGAACCACGGTCCTGAACATTGCCATTGCAACTCCCGCGGCCTACGCGATGGCGCGCATCAGGTTCAGAGGCCGCGGGGTGTTCGGGCTGGGCATCCTGGTGATGCAGATGTTCTCCCCCGTGATTGTCCTGATTCCCCTGTTCAAGGTGATGAAGGCGCTCCATCTTCTGGACACCTACAGCGGCCTGATTCTGGTGAATACCGCTGTTACGCTGCCGTTTTCAATCTGGATCCTGGCGGGGTTTTTCAGACATATTCCGGAAGAACTGGAAGACGCCGCGATGATCGACGGCCTGTCCAGAACGGGGATGCTGTTCAGGATCGCTCTGCCGCTGACCGGGCCGGGGCTGGCGACGACCGCGATCTTTGCGTTCGTGACCGCCTGGAACGAGTTCATCTTTGCCCTGGTGCTGGTTTCCCGGAGGGAAATGCAGCCGATCACGATGGCGCTATATTCGTGGGAAAAGAACAACGTGGTGGAATGGAACCTGCTGATGGCGACAGCCGTGGTGGCGACGGTCCCCACCGTGCTGCTGTTTCTGCTGGTCCGTAAGCGGCTCACGGCAGGCCTGATGTCGGGTGCGGTGAAGTCGTAAGCGCAGTCAATCCCCGTAACCGTCGGCTATTCGGGCGCCTCCCGGAGCAGCGCGGCTTCGGTCTCCGGGTCGAAAAAGTGGACGGCGGAGAGGTCGAATGCCAGGCTGACCGTCTCGTCCACCGAAGGAACGGGATCCGCGGACACCCTGGCCACGCAGGAGGCGCGCCCGATCCTGAGGTAGAGCCAGGTTTCGTGTCCCATCGGTTCCACCACTTCAACTTTCGCGGTGACGTCTTCCAGTTCCCCGGGTGCGTTAGCCGCAGGCGCGTAGCGGATGTGCTCGGGCCGGATGCCGAGGATGACGCGGCGGCCCACGTGGCCCGACAGGCTGTCCCGGTGGCAGTCCGGTATCGGGAGGGTGATGCCGTCTCCCGAGAATGCCGGACCGCCGTCCCGGACGAGTTCACCCTCAAGAAAATTCATCGAAGGGCTGCCGATAAAGCCGGCCACGAACCGGTTTGCAGGGCGCCGGTAGAGCTGAACCGGAACCCCGATCTGCTGAATTCGTCCGTCGCGCATCACAACGAGCCGGTCGCCCATGGTCATCGCCTCAACCTGATCGTGGGTGACGTAGATCATCGTGGCCCCCAGCCGGGCGTGCAGCTTGCCGAGTTCGGTCCGCATTTGCACCCTGAGCGCGGCGTCCAGGTTGGACAGGGGCTCGTCGAAGAGGAAGGCTTTGGGTTTCCGGACGATCGCCCGGCCCACGGCCACCCGCTGGCGCTGCCCTCCCGACAGTTCCTTCGGCTTGCGGTCCAGCAGGTCTTCGATGCCCAGGACGTCCGCCGCCTCCCTCACCCTGGCGTCGATTTCCTCTTTCGGGAATTTTCTGAGTTTCAGCCCGAAGGCCATGTTCCGGTAGACGTCCATGTGGGGGTAGAGTGCGTAGTTCTGGAAGACCATCGCGATGTTCCGGTCCCTGGGCGGCAGATCGTTCGCCGGTTTGCCGTCAATGGAGACGTTTCCCGCGGTCACGTCCTCGAGGCCCGCAACCAGCCGCAGGGTGGTCGATTTTCCGCACCCCGAGGGACCGACCAGCACCACGAACTCCCCATCTTCGACGTGGAGGCTGAAGTCATCTACCGCGATGGTGTTCCTGCCGTATATTTTCCGGACGTTCTGCAGGGTTACCGTTGCCATCCTGCCCCCGACTCAGGGTGAGATGTGGTGGACCGGGTAAGGTAAGTATATACATTCGGAATGACAAGCTTCTGAAATACTCGCCGTGCGTTTGCTGCGTCCACGCGTATTAAAGTGAGGATCTTCTATTGACAGGGACTCGGATCGAGACGCTGAAGGAGATGTACCTGACCACGGATCTAAGAGAAGGCGCGGAGATCGTGGCGCCGGTAGATCCGGAATGGGTGCCTCTCGGCAGGCGACTGCAGGAGATGATCCGTGCGCATGCGGTTGTGGTGCTGCCTGTCGTGGATCCGGCCGGCCTGGCGCCCCTGCCCGAAGGCCGGCACCGCGTGCTGCTGGGCAGCGCGATGGTCAACGATTCGATCATGGCGCTTTACCGGCGGCAATTCGCGTTCCTTGACGACTATTACCCTGGCGGGGACGGGTACACGATCCGGACGGTGCACAACCCGGAGAACTGCGGCTGGAACGTGCTTCTGGTGGGCGCCAGCCGGCTGGAAGGCGCGGTCGCGGCGCTCGAGGTACTCGAGGGCGTCCTGGAGAAGACCCGGGGGCGTCTGGGGTACACCAATCTGTCGCGGTCGGAGGTCCACGAAGTGTTGCTGCCGGAGATGACGCCGGACGCGTTCCGGGAGTGGATGGCGGAGATGTACGGGAACAACCTCAGCTACTATCCGGTGGAGCAGGGGACGTTCCTGGGGCTGGTCCACCACCTCACCCACGATCCCGGCTGCGCGCGGATGTTCCGGGACGCCCTGTTTTACTACGAGGACCTGGTGAGGAACCGCTATGGCGGGAACTGGCTGTTCGAGCATATGCTGTTCATCTATTCCTGGGCGTGGCGGCTTTTCATGGTCTGGGACCTGATTGAGGAGAGCGATGCGTTCACCGATGCGGAACGCCTCCGAATCACAAACATCCTGTGGGGGCTGGCGAACTACGTGGCCGGCACGCGTTATTTTCAAGGCGACGCCCCGCCGTCTGAGATCCGGCAGAACCACTGGACGTTTGCGGGACTGAGCGGGTCGTTTTGCGCGAAGTATTTCCAGGACTATTACGAAATCACGGGATTTGAAAAGCAGGTCCGGTTCTCACAGGCGGTTTTCGACGGGCAGGCGAACAGCTACAAGCCGAACGACGATGCGGGGGGCGGATGGTGGGGTTACTGCTGGCTGGCGCCGTATCATCAGGTGATTTACGATATGAAGCGTGACGATTTCCGCTTTCTCGAGAACGGCCAGCTCCGGATCTTCGCCGACTACGGTATACAGGTGACGGACAATCTGGGCGTCCCGGTGAGCTTCGGCGATATGTGGTCCTATATCGAGCCGGGGCGGTACGCGGTAGCGCTCAAGAACAAAACCACCTCGCTTGAACTCGCGATGGCCCTCTGCACGGCGGCCTGGTACTACAAGGACGGGAGCTATCTCTGGGCGCTGGACTGGATGGGCGGGGCGCCGTATCCGGGTTGTTATTACCGCGCGCTGCCGAAACGCGCGCCCGACCGGCTGGCAGGGGTCACCGTCGCGCCATTCAACCGGTCGCTTCACGAATGGGTGGAACGGCACACGCCCGGTGGAGCGAACGTGCCGGTCGAAGAAGCGTTCGACAAGCTTGTCCTGCGCGGAGGGTTCGACAGGGACGACGAATACCTCCTGCTGGACGGGACGTCGACGTTCGCGCACGGACACGAGGACGGAAACTCGATCGAACGGCTGACGTGGAAGGGGCGGATGTGGCTGGCGGAACTGGACTACATCTGGAAACGTCCCCGGCACCACTCGTCGGTCGTGTCGATCTGCGGTGGCGAAACCGTGGAGATGCCGCCCCTGGTGGCATTGAAGTGGGCGGAGACGTTTGGAAGAACTGCTTTCACACGAACGGTTGTACCGGCATACAACGGATTGGACTGGACGCGGGATATCTTCTGGGTGAAGGACGGATTTTTTCTGGTTGCGGATTCGCTCAGGCTGCTGCAAGACGCGGATTACGATCTGAAGTGCCTCTGGCGGACGCTCGGCGAGGTCCGGCAGGACGGTCGAGAACTGACCGTGGAGCAGGAGGGCGTGTACTTCCGGATTCTGAATGCGGATGATTCGGAGGTGTCCCTCATGACGGAAGAAGCCCGCGTTGCGGGAACCGACCCCTACGAATCGTACGCGTTTGCAGACGGCCCAATCCGGATTTTCAGTCAGCACAAGGCGCTGCATGGTCAGCCGGGAGGCGTGGAGCGGTATTTCAACCTGATGGTGGCGGGTTCCGAGGCGGAGATCGACGCATGGCGCATCGAACGGATCGGCGAAGGCCTGGTCAAGGTGACGCACCCCGACGGGCCCGCCGTTTTCGGCGTTGCCGATGACGAAGTGGCGATTGGAAGTTTCGCGATCGCCGCCAGGGCATTCGTGCTGACCGAAACGTCACTGGTGCTGCTTGAAGCAACGGGCCTTCGGACGGATGGCGTCCTGTTCGAGAGTACGGCGCCAGTACATCTCGCGCTGTATCCGGGTGAGCGGCGGGGGGAAATCCGCGTGAAGGAAGAGACTGCCGTCCAAACCATAGGCTTCTGCCCTGGCGGGGAAGCGAAATGTGCAACGGACGAACTCTCGGCCGGGACTCACGAGATCGACATCGAATCAGGACTCGTGGACGTACTTCTCGAGGCCGTTCGGTCCGGAGCGCGCTACGAGCATCGCAGAATTCCGAGAAGACACGGATTCGTGCCGAAGGATACGCCGCTCAGGCAACTCTGGGAGGCGCGGGTCCGGGGACCGGTCCGATGCGCCGACGTGAGGGGTGAATCGACCGCTGTCGGCACGGCCGGGGGACAGGTACTACTGCTGGAGGGTGATGGACAGACCCGGTGGAAGCGCGAGACAGGGGCGGAGGTGCGCGCAGTACATCTCACCGACCTGGAGCAGGGACGGCTTCTGGCCGGCGGGCGGGACCGCGCGCTCACACTGTTCGATTCTGACGGCGGGGTTTCGTGGAGGCGGACATTTTCAGAGTCCCACGGGGTGGACCAGAATGTGAACGCGGTGACCACGGCGGACCTGACCGGCGACGGAAAGCCGGTCATCATGACGGCCACGGACGGGTGGCTGGTTTGGGCGCTGGCGCCGGATGGTGAGGAAGTCTGGCAGCGGCAGATCGAACACCACGCCGCGCGGACCCTGGTGGTGGGGGACGTGGAGGGAGACGGAAGGCAGGAAATCCTGGTGGGCGCCGAATATTACACCTCGAATCTGCTGGAGGCCGACGGGCGGATCCGGTGGACGGTCAACGGGGGTCCCTGTTTCTCGGCGCTGGGCCTGGCGGATCTGAATGATGACGGGGTGAAGGAATCGGTTTACGGCGCCATGGACGGGAACGTCTACGCTGTAGATTCGATCTCCGGAGAAATCCTCTGGACGGCCAACCTGGGGGACGACGTCCGGCATGGCGTGGGGGCGGGCGGGAACGGGTTCGCGGCGGGGAGCGAAAGCGGGCACGTGGCCCTGCTGAGCGGCAGGGGCGAGAAGCGCTGGCGGCGGGACCTCGACGGCGGGGTAACCGGAATGGCCCTTCTGGTGACCGACGGCCAGGAGGCGATCGTTGCCGGTACATCCGACGGGTGGGTCGTCTTCCTTTCCTTCGATGGAGAGGTAATAGGCAGCCACCGCATGGCAGCGGGCGTAACCGTGTTGGCCCCCCTGGCGCATTCCGGGGTGTCCGGTCTGCTTGTGGGGACGGAAGGTGGCGACGTGTGTGCCGTCAGTACCGGTCCGGCGCCTTTCGGTTTGCGGATGAATCCGTGATCGTATAAATTGAAAAGCCTTTCGTGCATTCGAGCAGTAGTCTGACCCACGTTGGTTTGGGCCGTTTCAAAACCCCATTTCGGAGAACAATCCCATGAAATTTGCACTCGTCCTGAATCCCCTTGACGAAGAACGGATGGCCCTCGCCCGCCAGGTCGGCGTGACGGACCTGGTGACCACACTGCCCAACGGCGGTCCGATCTGGGACTTCGATGCCATCGTCCACCACAAGGAACGCATCGCCGACGCGGGACTCACGTGGTCCGTGGTGGAGTCCGTACCGATCTCGAACCGCATCACACTGGGTCTGGAAGGCAGGGACGAGGACCTCGACGCGTACTGCCAGACGATCAGCAACCTCGGAGCAGCCGGTATCGGGATCATGTGCTGGAACTGGATGGCCGTGTTCAACTGGATGCGCACGTCATTTACCACGCGCGGCCGGGGCGATGCCTTTGTAAGCAGCTACAACGATTCGCTGATGAAGGACGCTCCGCTTACGCAATACGGGGAAGTGAGCGAAGCGTTGCTCTGGGAAACCCTTGAGTACTTCCTCGAACGGGTCATCCCCGTGGCCGAGGAGGCCGGCGTCAGGCAGGCGCTGCATCCCGACGATCCGCCCCTGTCGCCGGTGAGGGGAATCGGCCGCATTATCACAAGTGTAGACGCGTTCCAGCGCGTCGTAGACATGGTTCCCAGCGATTACAATGGCATTACCTTCTGCCAGGGCAACTTCGCCGCCATGGGCGCGGACGTGCCGGCAAGCATTCGCCGGTTTGGGGACAGGATCCATTTCTCCCACTTCCGCGACGTGAGAGGTACCGTACCCAGCTTCGAGGAAACCTTCCACGACGAGGGCGACACCGACATGGCGGAGTGCATCCGGGCGTACCGGGACATCGGTTTCGACGGCCCCATACGGCCCGACCACGTCCCGGTCCTGTCAGGCGAAGACAACGACCCGCCCGGTTACACCCTGATGGGCAGGCTCTATGCCATCGGTTATATGAAGGGGCTGCTGGACGGAACGGCCTGACGCCCTCGACGCATCCGCGGCACCGCCGGAAAGGCCGAGTCCGAAAATCTGACTTCAGACGAATCGTTGGCAGCAGGAACGGAAATCCATGCGCGAGATCAGAGTCGGCGCCGCCCAATTCGAAGCCCGGGATGCCGACAAACCCTACAACCTTTCACGGATCGACGCCCTAACAAGGCGGGCTGTCGATGCGGGCGCCGAAATCGTCTCCTTCCACGAATGCTGCATACCCGGCTATACCTTTCTGCAGGCCCTCCCGCGTTCCCGAATCGCCGAACTGGCCGAGCCCGTGCCGGACGGCCCTTCCACAAGACACCTTGTCGATATCGCAAGGGAATACAACGTCGGCGTCCTCGCCGGACTCGTCGAATCGGAAAAAGAGGCCCTGTACAACACGTATGTCGCCGTGAGTCCCGACGGTTACGTTGCGAAGCATCGCAAGCTGCACGCTTTCATCAGTGAATTCATCGACTCAGGCGACACGTTCACTGTCTTCGACCTCTGCGGCTGCCGCGTTGGCATTCTGATCTGCTACGACAACAACCTGCCGGAGAACGTGCGCCTCACCGCAATGATGGGCGCGGAAATCATCTTTATGCCGCACGTTACGTGCGGGCTGCCCTCCTCCATGCCCGGCCGGGGTGTAATCGACCGCGCCCTCTGGGAGAACCGCCGCCGCGACCCGGTTTCGCTGCGGCAGGAGTTCAATGGACCCAAGGGCCGCGGCTGGCTCATGCGCTGGCTGCCCGCCCGCGCCTACGAAAACGGCGTTTATGCCGTGTACACGAATCCCATTGGCGTCGACCACGATACGGTCAAGAACGGCAATGCCATGATCCTGGACCCGTACGGTGAAATCCTGATTGAGTCCGATGCGCTGGAGGATGACGTAGTGGTGGGGTTGCTCACACCCGAAAAGATAAAGGTCTCCTCGGGGTACCGATATCTGCGCGCGCGCCGCCCGGACCTCTACGGTAAACTGGCCGAACCCCTTCCGCCAGACATGCAGGGCGGCACGAATCCGGGCTGGAAGCTGAAGGAACCGGAGGACGCTTAGGACCCTCGCCGACCCTTCGACAGGCTCAGGGAGCGGCTCAGGGGTCCGGATCGACTACTGTCTCCAATAGGCGCTTTCCAGGATCCATTGAAAGGAAAAGATGACGCAGAGTTCCGCACTTCAGGCAGAGTCCGATTCCCACGCCCCGCATCGATCCGACGCGGTGACGTTTCGGGCGGTCATTATCGGACTTCTGCTGGTTCTCATCGTCAATTTCTGGATTTCAACCACCGAATACGTCATCCACGCCTCGCGGATGCAACTCTCCTTCTTCCCCCTCGCCCTCTTCGCCACCTTCCTCCTCCTGGTCATCGTCAACGGGTGCATCCGCCGCCTCCGGCCGGACAGCGCACTCCAGTCGTCCGAACTGCTCGCCATCCTTGCTATGGGTTTCGTAGGCGCCGTTGTACCCACCTCAGGCATCACGGGTTTTCTGCTGGGCATTCTTTCCGGCGTTTACTATTTCGCCACCCCGGAGAACCAGTGGGCCAACTATCTGCATCCGAATATGCCCGGATGGGCCGTGCCCTCCAACGAAAACCACGCGATGACCTGGTTCTACGAGGGTTTGCCCGAGGGGCAGCCGGCGCCCTACGATGCCTGGATTTCTCCTCTCATCAGCTGGATTTTCTTCCTGCTTGCCCTTTGCGCGCTCCTGTTCTGCATTTCGGTTATCCTCCGCAAGCAGTGGGTGCGGAACGAACGACTGGTTTTTCCACTCGCTTCCGTGGGCGCCACGCTGACGCGCGCGAAACGCGGCGGTTTTCTGCCCGATGCCCTTCGCGGCGGCCTCTTCTGGGGCGGCTTCGGCGTGGGATTCGGCTCTATTTCATGGAATATCCTCAACTATTTCTGGCCGGTCGTGCCAAAGATCCCGCTTCAGGGCAAATGGGTCGTCTTCGCGAAGGGTTTTCCTCGTGTCAACACCCGCATCAACTTTCTGACGGCAGGATTCGCGTACTTCGCCAACCTGAATATCCTGTTCTCTATCTGGGTCTTCTTCGTTCTCTTTTTCTGGTTCGAAAACGGCATCATCAACCGAATCGGTTACGTCATCCCGCGCAAGCCGCTCAACTTCTCCGCGGAGACCGAAGTCACGGCCTGGCAGGGCTTCGGCGCACTGACGGTACTCGTTCTGTGGAACCTCTGGACCGCCCGTACGCATATCAGGGCCGTCTTCGCAAGGGCATTCGGGAAGGGTGATGCCGACGATTCGGGCGAATTGCTTTCCTATCGCGCCGCCGTGATCGGACTCGTCGGCAGCCTCGTCTTCATCTGCGCCTTCTTCGCCCAACTGGGTATGCAGGGCAAACTCATCGCACTGCTCGTGCCGGCCCTGATCGTCAACTACCTCTCCATAGCTCGAATCGTCTGTGAGACCGGCCTGGCCTACATGCGTACCACGTTGACCGAACAGTACGCCGCCCTTTATGCGATTGGCACCACCGCACTTTCGCCCGCCAGCATGTCGGGCGTCAGCCTCACGTACAGCCTCGTCTGCCAGGGCAAGGGCACGTTTATGTCGCCCTTTATGCACGTGGTTCGACTCGCAGACCTCATCCGCCGCAACCGGCGCCGCCTGGTCTTCGCGCTGGCCCTGGTTGTGCTCCTGGGGCTCGCGGCGGACTTCGCCCTCACCATCTTTCTCGGTTATCGGACCGGCGCATTCAACTTCAACGCGTGGCCCTTCTCCAGCGCCGGCCGCTTCGCCTACGACCTCACCGTTACCCAGATGCGCAGCCCCTTCGATACCAGCTGGGAGCGCCTGGCCGTATTCTGCGCGGGCGCCGCCGCGATGTCCCTGCTCACCTTCCTGCACTACCGCTTGCCGTGGTGGCCCTTTCATCCCATCGCCTTTCCCATTGCCTTCTCCTGGAACACCCAGCTCACCTTCTTCTCGATCTTTGTGGTCTGGGCGATCAAGGCCATTCTGCTCAAGGTCGGCGGCGTCAATCTCTACAGAAAATGGCAGCCCGCCTTCCTGGGTCTTCTGACCGGCTATGTGCTGGCCGTCACGTTGTCCTTCCTCGTGGACGCCATCTGGTTCCCCGGCCAGGGACACGGCGTGCACAATTACTAGCCCGCATGGTATATGGAAATCCAGATGTACGTAAAAAGGGCCGGCGAACGTCCTCGTCGGCCCTTCCAGTTTGGCCTATCGTCGAGTGAGGCTCACGGTTGCCGTTGACCTCACGGCATCACCCGGAATACCGCCGAACTCGTGGCCCGGCTTTCCGCCTGCAAATCATTCACAACCACCTTGAACGCCCAGGGTCCGGGCGCCAACCCATCCATATCCAGGGTGAGATAGTGCGGCTGCCAGTCCCTCGTCTCTCTGTATGAGTTGGTCACGGCCGTCGTCCACTCCGGAATCGCCACGTCTTTCTCCGTCCACTTTTCCGGCAGCAGCCGGGTCTGGTACGTAATCCGATAACTTGAGGCGCCGAACTCATCCCGCTTCAAATTATAGACTTCGAAATAGAACGACATGCTGCCGTCCCGCTGGCACTGTTTCAACGGATTGGGCAACACCATGAACCGGTCCCGGCCGAACGGGCGATCATCCTGTTCGACAACCCGCTGAGCCAGCAGCAGGTCGCTGATCTCCAGCCTGTCCCTGCCGAACCGGCTGATCTGTAACGAATCGCGAAGGGTTCCAAGACTGTGTCTGTTCAGATCCTCCGTCTCGACCGCGAGATGGTACATTCCGGGATCCATTGACAGCCGTTCGCCCCAGAACAGATACCCGTCGCGCACCGCATTGCCCTCGATCCACGGCATTCTGTGAATGGGAGAAATGGTCTTTTCGACTTCCTTCCATCCGGCGTCAAACAGAAACAGACCCTGCATCAGATCAACCGACTGTATTCCTGAGCTGACCTCCCGATGCGCGACGTGTTCGCCGGCGAGCGCATAATAAAGCTCCACGCGGGTCTTGCCGCCCGCTCCTCGGAACTGTGCGATCTCGAACGGCGCATCGTAACGCTTCAGCCAGTACGGGTCGCTGTAGTACTCGGGAATCCGCGCCAGAAGATCCTTGTATCTGCTTCGCACAGTACCACGAATGGAAACCTGCAGCACGTCCCAGTTGTTTTCCCCCAGGCGTTCGAACGTCACGCTGAATCCCGGATAGCTCCACGTCTCGCGCAGTAATACGTAATTCATCCGATCCAGGTAGATGTTTCGCGCATCGGGATGTCCATATCGTATATACACCTGGCCGCGGTCCGTCTCCCATCCCTCGACGCCGCGGTCCGGATCGGCGAATCTGAGATTGGCATAGGCGACCCGCCTGCAGTGTTCCAGCATCCGCTCGTTTCCCGGCGTGAGGAATAACGGGTCCCGTCCCGTCCAGAACCTGCGCAGAGTCTCTTCGTCCGGCAGTTCCCCCCCGTCTTTCAACGCCTCCCGGTCCGTCAACACCACCACGGACCTGATGAACTGCTGTTCCAGCCGGGACATCAGGTTCAGGCCTTCCGAATAGGCGACGAACGCCTTGTCCAGGTCATCCCGGGTCTGGTAACCCAGCCCTGTGAAGAAATACGCATCCCAGTCTTCCGGATGGCGTTGCGTATAACCTTCAAACAGCTCCACGAGCCGATCGGCCATATGTCCTTCAAGGTAGACCTGGCCCAGCAGAATCCGGGCGGGACGATGTTCCGGATCCACCTCCAGCGTGCGGGTCAGATACCCGATCGCCTGCTCCCGCATTCTCCTCCCATAATTTCCGTAGTGGAATCTTCGCTTGCGTTCCAGGCCGGACTTCAAGGTTTCCCGTTCCAGGTTGTACATCATTTCCCTGGCGGCGTATCGTCCGGCCAGATAGAGGGCCCCGGCGTCATTCGGCGACAGCGCGATCGCGCGCCGGATCTGCTCGTAAAACTCATCCCGCGATCCCGCCTGCCAGAATATCTCCGCATACGTCTTCACGAAGGCGGCGTTCTCCGGCTCCCGCTTCATTGCCCTTTGCACCCACTGCCTCGCGAACCGCCTGGACAATACGGTGTCGCGGCTCAAATAGTGCCTGGCAAGCGCATGCATCGCCCGTCCCGACGGATCGTACCGAACCGCCCTTTCCATCAGCGACACCCGCTTCATGTGTGACAGCGAGGAATCCGCCGCTGAAGCGAGAAGGGCCGCCACTTTATACGCGTCCCGCTTCGCGCCGTCCACGGGTACGGCGGCGCACAGGATAGTCGAGATCAATAGCGCAAAACGGAACATTACGTACACCACTTGAATTTGCGGAAGCCGGAAACCGGCGCGCCACCGGTTGATTGGGCGAGGCCCGTCCCGTCGAGGACTGTTCTGAACGACTTCCTTGTCACATTGTAGACCCTGAAAAGGAACGAAAGGTTCCCCGGGGTTTGAGACCGGTGGATCGGTTCCACGTTGGCTACCACCTCACGCGGAATCGCGTTGTCGATTCGGCCGCCGTGCCGGACAATGAATCCTCGACGACCACCCGGAACGCCCGCAACCCGGGCGATGTATCGTCCATATCCACCCGCAGATATCGCGGCTCCCAGTCCCGAACGCCACGGTAGGTATACGACACCGCCGTCGTCCACTCCGGCTGCGGATCTTCAAGTCGCCGCCTCTCCGGAATCACCTGCGTCTGGTAACCTATCCTGTAGTGCGTGGCGCCGAAGGCATCCCGCGCCAGATTGTACACCTCGAAATAGAACCACGCACTACCTTTCCGTGAACACTCCCGTAGCGGATTGGGCAGCACCATATAGCGCGATCGCTCCATTGGCCACTCTTCGCGTTCCACGATCCGCCGCGCCATGAGCAGGCTGCTGATTTCCAGCGAATCGCGGCTGAACCGCCGGACCCGAAGTGGGTCCCTGAACGTACCGACTTTCTTGTTCGCCTGGTCTTCCGCCTCTCCAGCGAGGTGATAGTCCCCCGGGGTCAGCGTCAACTGCTCGCTCGCGATCAGGTACCCCCTCTTGGTGGACACGTAATGTATCCAGGGCATCCGCCGCACACGGCCCACCTCCCGCCGCAGCGTGTCCCAGGCGGAGTCGAACAGGAACATCGCCTGCACGACGTCCACCTCGCGGACGCCCGGACCGACCTCTTCGTGCGTGACCTCATTACCGGAAAGCGCATAATACACTTCCACGCTCGTCTTTCCGCCGTCGCGCCGGAACTGCGCGATCTGATACGGCACGCTGTACTGATAGGGATATCTGTAGTAATCCGGAACGGACTTCACCAGTTCGCTGAAGGTGAGCGTCTGACCTCCCAGCTTCGACTCTCCGAACCGCCACGAATCCCAGGAGTTCGTATTCAGGAATGAAACCTCGAATCCGTCATAGGTCCACGTATCCTTTCGAGGGTGGAATTCGAAAATCCCCCCGGACGGTCGCCGTCCCCGCCGCCGCATCTCCGCTTCTTCCTGAATGGTTTTTGTCAGGCCAAGATCGATGTCCGCGGGCGTCATGTGCCGCGTCACTGGATCGCCGTACCGGATGTACGCCTGACCCCGGTCGGTTTCCCAACCGGCGTACCCGTTGATGGGGTCGCCGAAACGCAGATTCGCGAAGGCCACCCGCCGGCACTGCTCCAGCATCCGCTCGTTTATTTCGCTCAGATACAATGGGTCTTTCCCAAACCAGAATTTTCGGATCGCCTCCTCGTCCGGCGCGGGTTCGCCCTTCTTCAACGCCTTCTTGTCCCGCATCAGGAAAACAGATTGCATGAAGCGGCGCTGCCGGTCGGAAAGACGCGCAAGTCCGTCCACGTAAGCCCGGTAGGCCCCTTCGGGGTCGCCCTTGGACTGATGTCCCAATCCCTTAAAGAAATAGGCGTCCGCACGGCCCGGATTCCGTTCGATATCGTCCTTGAAGAGGGTAATCAACGCATCCGGCATCCGCGCCATATAGTATGCCAGCCCCAGATGCACGCGGGACGGCCAGTGGTCCGCATCCAGCCACAGGGCGCGGCTCAGATAGTCGATCCCAACGTCCACGTCCATGTCCGCGTACCCGCGCTGCGCGAACGTGCGCCCCGTGGTTACGTCTCCATCCCCGGCAACGCGCGTCTCGTCCGTTACGTCCTCGCTCGTGAAGAATGTCATCTCCCACGACCAGACCACGAACCGCCCCGCCCAATAGTACGCGCGCACGTTTTCCGGGTCCAGCGAAATGGCCTCCCGAGCCCTCTTATAGGAACCGGACCTCGGCCCCGTTCGCCACAGCAATTCCGCAAACGTCGCGGCATAGTCTCCGTTCTCGGGTTCCCGTTCCCTCGCTCGCGTCAGCAGGGACCGCGCCTGCTGACGCGAATACGTCGTGCCTTTTTCCAGCCGCAATCGCGCGAGCGCGTGCAGGGCCTTTCCGGTCCGGTCGAGCTTCACCGCCTCTTTCAGGATGTCCCTGCGCGCGTCCAGCTCCAGCGAGGTATCGGCCGATGCCTGGATCAGGGAGTCCACCTTCGCAGGATTGGCGGGCGAGGCTTCTGCAAATACGGTTATCGACCACAGGTATAGCGCAATCAGTATGAACATCTGCATCTCCGAAAACCCGGCGGGGTTTCCATTCTCGCAACTCCAATTCATCCGATAAACCGGACGCTACGCGTGTATCGTTTCATACGCACGGCTGTACCGTTCCACCGCCGCCATTTCCAGTTCGCACCCCAGACCGGGGGCCATGGAGACCGGCGTGAATCCGTCCTCGAATTCCCGTGACTCCCGGATCAGGCTGTGCTCCCGCACCCAGCTCCCCACGATGTCCGACGCCATGGTGCAGTTCGGCGTCACCGAGATTGCGTGTACGAACGACGATTCCATAATGCCCAGGTCAACTCCGGAACCATGCCAGCAGCGCAGCCCGGCCGCCTCCGCGACGGCTGCGCTTTTCGCGAAGCCCATCATGCTCCCGCCCAGATTCACGCAGTCCACCACGCCGGCCTTCACCGCCCTGATCACGTCCGACCCGCTTCCAAGGTGCATCGCAATCGGGATATCGGTGGCCTTGTAAATAGCAGCGTAGCCATCCAGGTCCGACTTGGGAATCGGGTCTTCGAATACTTCCACGTTGCCCAGGGCCTCAAGTTCACGTGCGAGTTCGATCGTCTGCGCAGCCGTGCGAAACCGCTCGTTGGGGTCAACCGTGACCTTGAACTCCGCGCCCGCCACGTCCCGGATGGCCCGCAGCCGTTCCACCATCGGTTCCTCGATCTTGCACTTGATCTTGATTCCCTTGAAGCCCCCCTCGAGCGCCCGCGCGACCGTCCGCTTTCCGTCTTCGGGCGTTTGCGAACCCATCCAGTAATCCGCACGCACCCGGTCCCGCACCGCCCCACCCATCAGTGCGTGTACGGGAATCCCGCGCGCGCGGCCGATCAGGTCAAAGACCGCCATTTCCAGTGCATGATACGCGGGCCCCGTACCCACCTCCGGCATGGTTTCCGTACCGTCGCTTCGAGGCTCGTAGATATTCTGCAGCGTCACGGTTTCGGGGTCCCGGCCCAGCACCAGTGCCGCGCCCGCCCGCACGTCCTCGATAGGCACGCCGCGGCCGGATTCGCCCAGTCCGTAATGCTCGGTATCCGTGTTGATCCGGAGGATATGCTTGGGTACCACGTCCCACCCGACTTCCGGCACCCACTCAGGGCTGTTCACGCGCCCCGGAAGACTCGGCACCACCACGGTCCACAGGTCCATCGACGTCATCTTCATCGTACGCTCCTGGGTTTTGGATTTCGGACTAAAAGAGCTTGACATCCGCACTGCCATACTGTATATTGATAGTAATACACTAATACACACTGGAGCACTCACAGTGCTTATCGCGATCGATCACCACAGCGGCGTGCCAGTCTACCGGCAGTTGATGGACCAGATCAAGTTTCATATTACCAGCGGCCTGTTGAAGTCCGGTGAAAAGCTGCCGGCCACACGCTCGCTCTCCGCACAGCTCGGCGTCAACCCGATGACAGTCAGCAAGGCCTACGGGTACCTGGAAGCCGAGGGCATCGTGGAACGCCGACGTGGGCGTCCGTTGACCGTCAGTCACCTGAATCCGGAGACGGTCGAGGTCCACAAGCTCGATCGGCTCCGGAAGAGCCTGGCGCCCATGGTGGCCGTTGTTCGACAGCTTGGCATCGAAAAGTCCCATGCCCTGGAAATCTTCGGCCGGATGCTGGACGACGCCGGGACTCAGGAGGAGGCATAATATGGAATCCGCATTCGAAGTCAAGAATCTCACCAAGTCCTTCGGCGACGTCACCGCGCTCGACAACGTGAGCGTGTCCGTTCCGAAGCCGTCCGTTGTCGGTCTCATCGGCAGAAACGGAAGCGGAAAGACAACCCTGCTTCGCCACGTCTTCGGCCTTTACCTGCCAACCAGCGGGCAATGCACCACCCTTGGATGCCCCAGCGACAAACTGGGTTCCGACGAACTCTCGCGCATCGGCGTCGTCCACCAGGAGAAACGGTTCCTGGAATGGATGAAGGTGGAACAGCAACTGCGCTATGTGTCCACATTCTACAAACACTGGGACAGGGACCTGGAACAGCGCCTGCTGGACGAACTGGAACTGGATCCGTCCGCCCGCGTGGGGACGCTTTCCCCCGGGAACGCCCAGAAACTGGGCATCATTCTGGCCGTCTGTCACCGGCCGGACCTGCTGATCCTGGACGAGCCCGTCAGCGGTCTGGACCCCATCACACGAGAGCAGTTCCTGAGATTTCTCCTCGAACTCCTTCAGCAGGGCGCAAAAACGATCGTCATTTCGTCACACGTTCTGCACGACATAGAGAAGGTTATCAACCGTGTGATCTGCCTGGATCGCGGCCGGATCCGGGCGGACGCCTCGCTGGACGATCTCCAGGAACGCTTCGCAGAATGGCGCGTAACCGCCAGGGACGGCAGGCTCCCCGCGCACTTCGAGGAGGACTTCGTGATATCCCGTGAGGGGGACAGCCTCCAGGCCCGTCTGCTTGTGAAAGGGGCTTCGGATAACCTGAACGCGTTCAAGGTGAAATACGGCGTGGACGTGGCCAGTAGCCCGCTCAACCTGGAGCAGATGTTCCCGCTCCTGCTTGAGGAGGCCGGTTGATGGGGCTCAACGCGCTGTATCACCTGCTCCGGCGTCCGGCGATCCTTGCAGTATATATGCTGTTCGCCGGAATAATACTGCTGGTGCTCTGGGCCGCGGGCACGAAGCTTGACAGCCTGTCTGAACCGGGACGCCTCATTCTGCTCACAATGGCCCTTCCATCAATTGCCGGCTTCTTTGTCGGCCAGAGTGTGGGCGAGATCCAATATACGCCGCTTTTCTGGTCGCTTCCCCGTATACGCCGGCGGCTCGTCTGTTCGGTATGCTTGACCGGAGCCGCCGTATCCGTCCCGATAACCTGGGCTTACGACTGGTTGGGCGGCTTTGCCCCCTCAATTCCGATTCTTGCCTCGTGTTTCCTATGGTACAGTTTGGCATTTACGATCGGTACCTTTGAATTCATCGACGCCCAATCGCTCCGGTTCCGCAGGTCCGCCGACCTGTTTATTACGATTCTGATTATTGTCTTCGGCATCCTCTCGATCAATAGAATCACCGATCTTTACATAGTCCAACCGACGCTATGTACGCTTGTTACGCTGATTGGCGCGTTGTTCTATCTGAAACGCAACTTTGCCGTCAACGCTGCCAGGGGGAAATCGATTGTTTCGATGCCTTTGTTCCACCGATACACTTTCGGATCCTACCAGACGGCCTGGTTGGCTGGACGGAGAGATTCCAGCCGGAGATGGAAGCGCGCGGCTCCTCTCACGGGCATCGTCGACTGGATCCGAGCCGGCGAATACGAGAACTACGGAACGGTCCGGATCGGATGGATTGGTTTGGCGTTTCTATCCTCGCTCAGCATGCTGGCCCTTGTGGCGATCTTGATTCGCATTTTCGGGCAATATCAACCGCACACAGTTGTTGTCGTGGGCTTGGGTATTATGATGCTGCAACAATCTTTATACGTGCAAAAAGGCTGGCTCTATCCTCTCTCGCGACCGCAATTGGCGAGACTCGCTTTCTGGAGCAGCCTGCTACATAACGCTCTCTATTGCGGATCCTGGATATTGGGGTTTTTCCTGTTGGAAGGTCTCACCGGAATTCTCGCCGGGCTCGACCTTGCGCGTCCTCTCCTGTTGATGTTCATCTGCAATCCGGTCATTCAATGGGTCCGCTTTCGGAACCGGCAATTTAAAGTTTCTTCCTACGTCATCCTGGCGCTTTTTCTGATTGCCTACACGATCCTGAGTACGACATGGCTCGAGTTTGGTCCACGCATCTCTTTCGCCTACGAGGCCGCCGCGGTCACAGGTCTGATCCTCGTGTCCCAGGGCGTTTTTCGCCATAAAATCCGGAGACACTTCAGGAGCGGCGATCTCGTCTGATCCGCGCGTCGGTGTCGTCCACCGGTTGGCCTACCCTACGGCAGCGCCTCGAATTCACTCCAGACCGCGCCCGCCTTTCCTTTCTCGAGGCCGGTTGTCGGCAGGAGGAAGAAGAGCGCTTCGATTCGCTTCCGGGGCTTCATCCACCGTTCCAGGTTTCCGTTGAGGAAGCATCCGACCTCGCCCAGGGCGAACCCTCCGGCGCGCGCCCCCTCCCCGGCGGCGCTCAGGAACAACGCCTTTCCGTTCTCTCCGACGATCCCTCCCCAGTCCCAGTTTCCACCGCTGGTCCAATGGGGCGCCGCTCGTGTCGAGACGGAGGCTTCGTTTGCGTTGTAAAATGTGGCCGTCCCGGGTGACGCGGCGAACGCGGGCCAGACGCCAAAGCCCAGGTCCCCATCGGCGCCGATTCCGAGTACGTCGCGGCACGTCACGCGAATGGCCAGAACGTCCGCGCCGGGCGCGAGCAGGTACTCCCATGCGATCGACTGACCCCGGGCGTGCTCCTGCGCGATGCGGCAGTGGACGCGCACCCCGCGCCAGACCAGGCCCTGACGACCCTTCCGCTCAGTCACCCGGTACCGGAACCGCTCCTTGTAGAGCGTATCCTCGAGCCGGTCGTACTCGGGAGAAATACCGCCGTGCCAGGGGTTCATCCACGCCAGGGGCGCTACGTCGGGATACGGACAGTTGAGATATTCCGTGCCGTCGCGTCGGAGCGAGATTACGGATCCAATGAAAGAGGGCGCAACCTTCACGGATAATATCCCGTTGTCAACCGCAATGACGCGACTCTTTTCCTGGCGCGACACCGAGACCTCTTGTGCGGCGGCGGGGAGGACCAGCGCCTTTTCCGTAAACCGGTAGACCGCCTCATCGGTCTCGAAACGCGCACGGATATCCTCAGCGCCCGGCCAGACTCGCTCTGTTGGACGAAAGGCCACCTTCCGGACAGCCGGTTTGGACTGGCAAAGCCCCGTGACCTTGACGGTCCGTACGTCCGGGCGCAAACCGGCGGATTCCTCCAGGTTCAGTTCTCCGTCCAGCTGGTGTCTGCCCACGTGGTCCAGGCGCAGTGTCGCTTCCACGGGCTCTCCAGCCACAATCAACGGGCGCGGCTCGATGCAGCACTCGATCGGCCTTCGCGTTGGCGATGAGGATGTCTCAACCTCCGGAACGCTGCCGAACAGGGTCCGCCACCAGGACCGGACCGTCTCCCAGTTGCCGTCTCCGAAAAAGGCGTTGACCGGGTCCAGCGACCTGGACGCACCCGGCTCTACGCGGACGGATCGAGTTCGAAGACTGCCCCACGGGCCGGGGCTCACCCGTTCGGCCCGGTCCCACAGAATTCCGGTGGTACAGCCATTCGCTTTCTCCACGCAGAACCATCCTTCGGGCCACGCTTCATCCGAAAGTCTGAGGTTATCCAGGTCCCGTCCTCCCGATCCGAAGGCCTGCCGGGACACCCCCTGCTTCCCCGGCACGACCAGCGACGCAGTGCGGCCCATTTGCATCCACCAGCTTTGCGACACCGATAGATCCAGCGGCAGCGAAGTTCCGTTGATTACCGTATCCAGCACCCTGACCAGGGGTCCCTGTCCAACCCGAACGCTTCGTTCCAGCCACACGCCCGGGCGAATTACGGAAGGCGTCCGAAGCCGGAGCTCAACCCCGAAGGTGTCCCGCTCGATCCGCGCCTCCGCCTTCTCCTGAAACAGGTCGCCGCCGGAAAACGGCGGGCCGAGCCTCGGGGTCTGCAGTTTCAGCCGGCGGGACCTCAGCGCCCGCAGCGTGTGAAAGATGAATATCTCGCCGCTGCGCAAATCGGCGCTGACCATCAGTCCGCCGCCGCAGAGCAGGGCGCTTTTCGTCCCAACGCCACCGGACACCCCCCCTGGCTCAACGGCCAAAAGGTCGAGACGTTTGGTCTTGACCGGAATTTCCTTGCTGTCCATCAACGCGACTGTCTCCACGTCAATGGCAGCCTGCCCGGCCCGAGGTGCCGTAATCGGTACAACCAACTCGGCCCCGCCCTTCGGATCGAGCCCCACCTGCCGCTCACCGGCGTTGACTTCCACGCCGCCGGCAGGCATGACCCGAAGTCTCACCGTACACGCCTCGTCCAGGTTGGATTGCAGGGTCAGCGTGGCGTCCTGAGGCATCCCCGGCGCCAGGATGGAGCGGGGCGCATCGACGGAAACGTCCACGGCCTGGCGTACATCCATCCCCGCCGCGAGTTCGATCCCCACCCCGTCGATCACCAGGTCGGTCCGCAGCAACGCCGCTTTGGGTTCGCGCGTCTTCTCCTCGATACCCGGGTCGATGATGAACGTACTCTCTATTTCGGTAGCGTCCGTGGCATCCATCGCCTCACGCTTGTCGATCCTGACACCCGGATCGCCCGAGGCCGTGAGAAAGACGCGTGCCGGTTGCGGCTTCTTGTTCACGATTCGCCAGCGGACAGCGTGGGGGACCCCCGCGACCAGTTTCTCATCGGGCAGGCTGCACGAGACCGTCAGTTCATTGTTCTCGAGCTCGATGATCCCCCAACTCTGGCGGTCGAACACCAGCCTGAGCAGATCGCCGTCCGGGGCGCGCCAGAGGTATTCGTAAACCTTCACCCTGCCCCGCGTCATCACGTCCTCTTCGGGGCTGAGTTCCCGGACCTGGGTCTCATACCAATCGTGCCTGGCGAAAAACGCGGCGGCGAGCGGATGCCGGCGGGCGGCGGGCGTGAAATTCTCCATGTGCACGGACGAGTCCGGCCGCCACATGAAGCCCATCTTCTTGTACAGGGGAACGGCCTGCAGGTTCCCCGGCCAGGTGTACAGATCGACCCGCTGATAGCCTGCCTCGTACGCGCGTTCCATCGCGCCCCACAGCGCCGACTTTCCGTGCTTCTTCCCGTGGAAGTCCGGGTGGCAGTTGAGGTGCGGTATGAACGCCTGCGCCTTCTGTCCAGGCGTCGCTCGTATCAGGCATAGGCTGATAATGCGCTCCTCATTCTCCGTGACGAGTGGCCCCCAGCAGGTTGCTCTCCCGGATGTTTCGTTCCTGCTCCTCGGGGGTCGTCTGCCATCCGCCGCCGCCCGGCCAGCCCACGTCCGCTTCCATCTCGAGCGTGGCGAGCTTGCGGGCGTCGCCTTCCCGCCAGTCCTCCACGAGGTTTCTGGTTTTATGGAGCAACGGCTCCTCCAATCGTCTCATCCTTGAATTTTTCGAAATTTATATGACGAATTATTCGAATAGTATCAAGTAAAATAGCTATTTATATCCTAAATTATCAATATCGCTTTCGAAAAACGCAATTCGACACCGCGACATCCCGGTGAGTGCCAGCAGATTTAACTCCGCCGCATGCCCGGTGCCTCACTCAACCACCCGGAACACGACGTCCCGTTCCGCGGTCTGACCGGTGTAGAGGTCCTTCACGGTTACGATCAGCTTGTGGAAACCGGCGCGGGCGTTGGTCGCGTCGATCTGCAGGAAGGTGAAGTCATCCTTCTGAATTCCCCGGTATTGTGCCGTGACCGTCGTCTCGGTGCCTTCTTTCGTGCGCGGCGTATTCTCGATCTCTTCGGAGATCTTGTTGCGTTCCGGCAGGATGTACTTCACGCGGTAACGAACGGACGCCTCATTTTCGTCCCGCCGGAGGTCTTCCTCGTTCTCGATGATCGATTCCTCCACGATGGTCTGAATTTCCACCGCGGCGCCCGCTCCCTGCGCATCCAGGGCGGCGAACTGTTCGGGCCGGATCTCCTCGCGGTCCGGGAGTGTCAACCGGTAGGAAATCCGGTATTTGGTCCGCCCGAACCTGTCTTCCTTGAGATTGTATATCTCGAGATAGATAAACACCGGTTCGGATCCGCCGTACGTATGGAGAGGATTTGGCATGACGCGCAGGTCGTCGCGTCCTTCGGGAAACGCCGTTTTTGGCTGGATGCCGGACGCCAGTAACAGATCGCTCATGGCCATCAGAGAGTCCACGGTCCGGAACTCGCGGAATTCGCGAAACGTCCCGATCGATCCCGTGCCACGGTCCCGGACCTCGACAACAAGGCGTTGCGGTTCTGGCGCAACCCGCAACGTCCGGAACGACACCATGTGGTTGTGCCGGATGCTGTCGCGGACTGTTTTTGCGACCCGGTCGAAATCCGGCCACCGCGTGGCTACGTCCATTTTCTTCCTGTAGACCTCGTCCCAACGTTCATCAAACAGAAACACACCATCCTCGAGATTCAGAAATCCGTTCGGTTCGGATAACCGGACCCGTGTCTTTGGAATCGCGTAGGCGAATTCCACGCGAATGCTGTCGCGCTCCTGAAACGCAGAGACCTGGTGCGGCATCTGATATTTCAACTCGCGATACGGATCGATATACCGCTGGGGCGTGTCTCGATACACATGCCGCGAGGGTGGCGCAGGCCGGTCCTGCAGGGCCATTCGATTTTTTCCGGAATAAAAATCGCCCAGGTCATCCCTCCATCGTGTGACGTTGTACATATCCCGATCGTCCGTTATACGGACACTTGCCAACTGCTTTCTCATACTCTTCCCGCCGGCCTTCCCGAGAGCAAACCGCCATCCGTCTATCCCGTCGCTGCTTTTAAACGAAATGCTAAACGTCTCATAAAACCAGGTTTTCGCCCTGCTGAAGGAAACGCGTCTAATGTACCGTCCAAACTTGATAAACGTCTTGCCCGTGTCCGTCCGCCATCCCGCGATACCCTTGAAAGGGCGGCTGTATCTCAGGTTCGCGTATGCCACGCGGCCGAAATGTTCCATCTTCCGCTCGTTGAACGACGTCAGGAACAGCGGATCATGCCTGCGCCAGTAACGCTCCCGCGCGACATCTGTCCGATCCTTACCGCCGTTGTCGGCATACGCGATCGCTTGCGCCAGGCGCTTCCGTTCCTCAGCCGACGCGAGAATGTCCACGGCCTCGATCATGGCGCGCTCTTCGCTGCTCATCCGCTCCAGGGCACGTGTATAATAGCTATACGCCACGTCCATTTCACCCAGCATCTGGTACCCCAGACCGCAGAACAGGAACGCATCCTTGTCCTCCGACACCTGTTCCAGGTATCGATTGAAGACCATGATCATCTCTTCCGGCTGTCCGGTTTCATAATGCAGCAGTCCAAGATGGTAATATGGGCCTCGTAGAGCTGGATCCGCTTCAATGCTCTGGTGGAAATGTGTCGTAGCACGTTCCAGGTCCTGTATGGCGAAGTTTTTCCAGTAGAACATCCGTCCAACGGTCTTGTCGAAATAGATGAACGGGTCCTGCCTGTCGATATAGCGAAGATAATCCTGCGCTGCATAATACCCGGCCCAGTACAACGCCTCTGCGTTTTCCGGCTCCGCTTGTAACAGTTTTTCGTAGTGACGCACCGCATGCCACCAGAAACCCTGCCGGCTGAGCAATTCGCCAAGCGTCATCTGAAAGTCTTTGTTCTCAGGGTCGAGGCGCATCGCCTCATTCAGCGCTTTCCGCGCGCTCTGGCGCGTGAGCGGCGTGTTCATTTCCATATACTGTTTCGCAATCTCAAAGTGCGCGGGCGCGAACTTCCAGTCCAGCTTCAAGACCTGTTCAAACGCCTCTATACTCGCCTTCGGATGCACTTGGCCGACGTTCGCCAATGCCTCGCCATACAGCGAATCTCTTCGCGCATCGTTCGGACCGGCCAGTACTTCGGCTGCCGTCATTAGCACCGCTACGATGACAACTGTTCGAGTAGTTAGCTCTGCCAGCCGACAAGATGTCTCAGAACTCAAAACGCCCATATGCAAAGCCATCCAGTGACATGCAACGCCACCAGGCTCGTGCGTGTACCCGCGGCCTGCATCACCTCACCACGAACCCCGCATCCTTGGTCACGGTCTCACCGCTGTTCAAATCCGTAACCGACACCTGCAGCACCTGCCGCCCGTCGTTTTGGTGGCCCAGTTGAATCGCTACGTATTCCACCACCGTGGGTTCCGTCCCAATCTGCTCGGATGCCACTTCAACCTCCACCTGCCGATTCCCTCGCAGCCTCACAAGCCGTGCGATATTGCCAACATCTGAGGCTCCCTTTCTGCCCACAGTGTAGGCGACGCGGTATCTTGTCCTCCCGAACGTATCCCTGGCCAGATTATAAATTTCGTAATACACGCTGACGCTGTGGCCCTTACCGTACGTTCGCGTCGGCATCGGTACCACGTGCAGTTCTCCCTTGCTGAACTTGCCGTCCTCATTGTTCTCAGTGATCCGCCAGGCCAACTCAAGGTCGCTCATCCGAAGGCCGGTCTCCGGATAGGCTTCCACCTCGATAAACTGTCGGTATCTCCCACGCCTCCCGGTGCGTTTGTCCCTGGCCTTTACCTCCATCCGGTAGTGACCCGGCGGGACGTCCAGCCGAACGACGTCAGGAATAAACGCCCCCTCCTGTTGCCTCACGTCTCCCTGCCGCCGGAACCGTACGTCGCCTTTTTCGCGGTAAACCTGACCCGTTTCTTTGTTCAATAGAGCCACTGTCCGTTCGACGTCCAGCGTCGTTGCGTCTTCTGCCTCCAGGTATTGCGCTGATTCCTGCGGAATCCCCGCATAGACCTCCAAAGCCGACGCCGCGTCGATCCTCCCGCGGAAATCCGCCAGATCGTAGTAGAACTCCAGCGGATATTCATTCTCAGGCGGCTGGTAGTAGTCGGGGTATCGCGCCGCGGTTCGCATGCTCACATTTCGGGGGCTTAACCGGTTGAACGCGGCCAGCTTTTGGATGTCGATATCCACGTCGGTCGGCGGCGGTGCGAAATCAAAATCCCCGTTCAACATCTCGTCCGTAAACGTCACCTCCATTCCGCCGCCCACACCGTTATTGACGTAAACCCAGCTTTCCCACGGGACCATTGACGTATCCATACCATTGGCCAGCACCGGACTATGCGTGGGTGCTTTGAAGCCTCCATAGTCTTCCGGAAGGCTGCGCACAGGAAAGGCGACCAGGATTGTGCCCCATTGCGATACCGCAGCACCGTGAAGCTGGATCGCAAGGGCTTCCTTCACTCTCTGTACATCCACTTTCTGCTGAAAATTCCTCCAGTCTGACCTCGAACGATGGTCGGGTTCGCCGAATCTTACGTAAATCTCACCCCGCGTATCCCACGGCTGCTTCGCTTTGGCGAAGTGCTGCCGCGCGAACCATACACGCCGGTAATGCTCCAATTGCCGCTCGTTCGCGGCGGTTGTCAGATCCGGGTCCCTGTCTCCCCAGAACCGGGCCAGGTAGGCGTCTCGATCCGGCGCCTGAGCAAACGCCTCGTACTCGTCGGGAGAAGCCAGAAGACGGATATCCTCATACAGCAGCCGTTCAGCCGGTTCACAGGCTCCGAGAAAGCCCTCGTAGGCAACCTCTGCCTGGTCAAGGGAATCCAGTTCTATGTAGGCATTCGCCAGGATGGGCGAGGCCCCGATGGCATCGGGATGGAGCAGCGTCTGTCCGCGCAGCAGGTCCACAACCCGAGCGTAGTTACCGGCTTTACCGAACGCGCTGGCCAGACGCAGAATGACGTTTAGATCATCGGGCTGAAGCGTGAGGAATCGTTCGTAGTGCTCGGCCGCGCGCAGATGATCTTCCTTGAATGTCTCATACCATTCACCGAGCAGCCGGTGCGCCGGGGCAAACGTAGCATCCATTTGGATCAGCTTTTCCGCTTCGCGCCTTACATCGTGTTCCCCCAATGCATACCTCGCCTCGGCGATATGATAGCGCGCTTCCAGATAGTTTCGGTCATATCGCAACGCCAGTTTGAAATAGTCGATCGCCGTGTACATACCCTTCGGTTTTTCTCGCCACACCAGCCCGAGACCGTTGTACGCCGGAGCGTATTTATGCTGCCTCCGCCGCGCGTCCATAAATGCCCGTTCGGCGGCTTTCAAATCTCCATTCTCTAGAAACACATGGCCCAGACCGACGTGCGAAGGCGCATGTTTCCTGTCGATCTCGATAGCCGCGCGGAATTTTGACGCGGCCGCGTCCAGGCTGTCGCTGTCGAGCAGGTCCATCCCCTCATTGTAGAGATTTTGCACCAACGTACGGTCCTCACTGGGCATTGATGTCAACCCGGCCTCCGCGTTGAACAATGTCATCGCGGCAATTGCCAGAACCTCCATAACCGCTGCTGGTCTCATTTTGAACCCCCAGGAGATAGGCAGTTCTTTCGGAAATTTGAAGCCGTCTCAGGTGAGCAGGTTTGCGCTTACTCGTCCGGGTGGACTGGAAATGACCACAAAACGGACCCGCGCATGTCCGCAAGATGCAGCCCGCCTGGTTTTCTTCCCCCTCTCCCACTGGGAGAGGGGGTTGGGGAGTGAGGGCCTCGCCTTTCGCGGCCGTCCACAAAATCGCGTAGACGTCACCTTTCTTCGGTTCTTGCTGACCACTGGCCACTGATAACTCTGTTTGCATGGTCGGGAGGGGTCAGGAATACTGGCTATTCCAGTACCAGCTCCACCGTCTCCTCACGCTCCGTGCCGGCGTGGAGATCGCGGACCTTTACCTTCAGCAGAAACTCCCCGCCGCCGGCTTTGCTCAGGTCCAGCGAGCGAAACTCCCTGGTATCCGGGGCATCGCCAAGTTGCGAGACGGTGACGGTCGTGGCGGGCTTTTTCCCGCTGCCGAAAATCCTGAGCAGTCTCTTGACGCCTTTCCGCTTCAATCGCGTCAAACCATACGAGATCTCGAACGACGTCGTGCCTCGCTCGTCGGGCGTCAGATTGTAAAGCTCGAAATAGATGTAGACCGGGTCCTTACGCGAGAATCGAAGCGACGGATTCGGGACGGCATGCATACCTCGAAGATTGAACCCGTCCTTGCCCACGACGTCGGGCCAGATCACGTGCGCCGGCACGACGCTGCTTATTTCCAGTTCCGTCTCCGAAAAGTCCGGAATTCGCACGTCCTGCTTCCAACCTCCCAGCAGACGGCCCCGCGCGGGCCTCAGGAAGAACGCCGCGTGGCCTGAATCGGGATTTGCGGAAACCCGAAGTACGCCGAAACTCCGGTCTTCGTATCGCGAGCGTTCCACATCCGCCTTTCGGACGTGTCCGGTCAGGTTCTCGAACCTGTTCCATTGCAGATCGTGCAGGGCCAGTCCGTACTCGTAGACCGCCGACGAATCGGGCAACCGGCCGTAGTCCTTTTTCAGTGCCTTGAACGGCATTCCGTAATACAACTCAACGTCGCCCTTGCCCCCTTCGCCCTTGAAATATGCCACGTAGGATTCGTAATCCAGTTCGTCCACTTTGTCCGCCCAGGAATGCCGGTCCGTCCCAAGCCCCATCTTTACGGACCGCCGCACCTCACGCCTGGACTTCTCATTCTCCCATCGCAGCCGCTGGCCATAGTTTCCCGAACCGGAAAGGGATTCCACCAGACGCCAGTTAGAGCCCATACTGCTGGGTGTCGCGACAAAATTGAACACCATCTGGGGGAATTCATCCGTCTGCCAGTAGTGCCATATTTCCGCCATTGAGAACTTCTGCGTATCCGACGGACGGCCGTGCCTTATATAAACCAGTCCCGGGTCGTTGAACCGGTCGTTCAAATCGATCGTGCTCGGATACGGAATCATGTCGTCTTTGTCAGGATCGTAGAACCAGGTACGAAATCCGTCGTAGATGTAATACCGTTCGACGTACAGGATCCGTCGATAGTGTTCCGCCAGCCGTACGTTGGGTGACACGGCGGGGGTGGGATCCCGGCTCACCCAGAACTTCCGGAAGAACTCCCGATAAGCTTCCGGCGTTTTTAGGTTGGAAAACGCATCCATTTCCTCTACGGTAACGATATATTTGACGTCTTCATACATCAGCCGGGCGTCCAGGGAGTCTCGGATGTTCTCCACCGCCCTGTCGTAATAGCCCTCTCCGGCCTCGAGGTCATCGCGTCCGTAGGCGATCCGCGCCAGGGAGAGATAGGCCGGTATCACGCTCAGGGACGGATGCGACGCCAGCCAGTTACGCAACACCGTGTCGGCGCGGGCCGTTTGCCCTGCGAGCCTCAGGGCCTCGCCCTCGAAATAACGCGCATATTCCGAACCGTGCCTGCGCATCCATTTCAGCGCGTCCTCCGGATCCATATTGTCAAGGAGATATAGGTACAAACGTCGCAACCTGCGCCGGTGCACGAGTTCGTCCGGCTTGATCCGCACCTGATTCTCACCCAGCCTGATCGCTTTGACAAACGCCTTGTCGTAGCGTTTGAGAACCGCAAACTGATACAACGCGTCACGGAATTGCGGCGCTTTATCCACGAGTTGCCTGAAGTACCGCTCCGATCGCCGCCAACTCAGCCAGCGCATCACGGTCGCCTGGTATTTGCCGGCTTCCCGGTGCGCGATTGCCAGTCGATAGAGTGCCACCGTATTGTCCGGATCCTGTTCCAGAATCCGCCCCGACCATTTTTTCTGATCTCCCCAGTTCTCGTCCCGCAACGCCACGTCGCTGAGCGCCATCAACGCCGAAGGAGACCCCGGCGACCGCTTCAACGCCTTCTTGAGGTAATATTTCGCGTCCTCCCGTGCGCCCTGTTCCATGTGTGCCCTGCCCAACCCCACGTAGGACGGCGCGTGCTGGTCGTCTTCCGTAATCGCATCCTCGAATCGCTGCCTGGCTTCGTCGAAACGGCCGGCAACCAGAAGTCCCACCCCATCGTTGAACGCCTCCGGTCCGCCGGGATCTGTCGCGAGAGCCGCATTGGGAACCGCCTGCCCGGTGTTGCCGGGTTGGCTGACCGTCCCGACCGTCATTTGCCGCTGGAGCCGTGGTACGCGACCGGACCAGGAGCCCTTTTCACGGCCGGTTGTCCGTTCGAAAGCCATTCTTCGCGCCTCCGGAAGGGCATTCAGGCGTGCCAGAAGCGTGTCGCTGTTGACCAGATGGATCACCCGGACGCCCTCCATCGCCCGTATCGCGACGGGTTCAGCGCGATCCAGCAGCAGCCGTTCCGGCCGCGGTACCATGGCAGACGGAAAGACCAGTACCCCGCGGGCGGGCGGGTCTTTGGACGTCGCCCCCGGCGGTGCGTGTATCCCAGCGGGATCGGAAACCGAAACGATTGTCATCGCCCCCGATATGCCTCCGCCCGACCCGTCATCGAGTCCCTCAACCGCGGCCGCCACGGCTTCGGCGCTATGCACGGAAACGTCCGCGTTCACGTTCGCCGTCTTCTCCAGCGCTTTATCGTCCGGCATGCCCTCCTTCGCGAATCCTGAGAACGCCGGAATATACCCCACCCGTATGGTATCGGCGTCCCAGACGTCGGCCGCCATCTGTCCGCGGGTCCGGTTGACCAACAGGATGTTCGGCGTTGCCGTTACGGGCATCACCAGGTGCACCGGAGCTCCCCACAGGCCCGCCAGGTCCGGGTGTTGCGCGACGCGGTTCATAAAGCCCATCAGGTTCAGACTCACGCGGGCGTCAATCCGACGCATCCGGATATCGGCCAGTAGAAAGCGGGTCTCGTCCGCGCCCACCGTGCCGGTCTCCAACGCAAGGTTCATCGCGTCAACGTCCCGTTTGAGCGCCAGAAGCGACTTGCGGTTGTTCTTGCGCAAGTCTTCAAGCATTTCCTCGAAGTCTCCAACTGGAGAAGACGTGGACGGTACTGGATTTAAGGCGCCGGGAGAACGTCGCCCGTCCAACTGCAGATGAATGCTGTCCACCCCACCACGCGTTCCGGTGACACGCACGTCGAGCGAATCGCTGTTGGCCGTTTTTGCAAAGGCCAATAACATATAGAACAGAACGAGAGTCTTCAATCCGCGCATGGCCCCTACCTCCACTGTTGCTCCAGTTCAGCTTCCATATCCAGAATCGACGCCCTGATCTTCGCCAGTTCCTTTCGAACGGGCGCCGATCTTCCGGGCCTTTCCGGCGAGGCTGTTTCGTACATTTCCAATCCCCAGACCGCGAGCATCAACGCCGCGGCCACCGCTGCAGGCGCAAGTATCCTCCGGGGAATCTTTGCGAGAAGATCTGCCCGACGCCGTCGAGCGCGGCGCGGCTGCGCCGGCAGCTGATCGGAAACTCCCTGCCAGAACGTGTCCGGCGCCGCCGCATTCGCGACCGTAGCCTCATAATGGCTGCGTACCGCACGGTCGCTTTGACGCAGCCGCTCGAACGCGGGCGCGCAATCCCTGCACCGCGCCACGTGATCCCGCATCGCCTTCTCGTCCATGGGCGATATATCGCCGTCCAGGTAGTTATGCATCCGCTCTCTGGTTTCGCGACACGCTGATTTCAGCATCCTGCAACCCTTTCTCTTTCCGTTCAGTCCAACAGACCCTGTCTCCCGATCTCATTCTTCAATTTCTCCCGCGCCCGGTGAAGCCGTGACTTTACCGTGCCTTCCGGGATGTTGAGAACCTCCGCAACTTCGCGGCAGGCAAGTTCTTCCATGTAGGTCAATACCACAACTTCATGCAGTTTTCTCGGTAGCCGGTCAATTGTTGCCCGAAGACGAATGCGCGCGTCTTGTCTTTCAACCTCGGCATCAGGGGCGTTTGTTGCCGCAGATGCCAGGCCTCCGAACCATGAGGGCGGCGTCAGCCGCTCCAATAGCCGTAGGCGCCGGCGTCGCCTTGCGTTCAGGGCGGTCCGAACCGCAATACGATACAACCACGCCTGAAGGGGAACCCGACCCGAAAACGAACCCAGGCCCCTGTAAGCGCGAATAAATGCATCCTGGGCGGCTTCCTCCGCTTCTTCCCGGTTGTCCAGCACTGAAAGCGCAACGCGGAAGACGAAGTCCTGGTGGGGTTCGATCAACCTCCGGAACGCGTCCCGATTTCCCGAGAGACACTGATGGATCAGGTCCCGTTCCTGGGGCATGGTGGACTCCGGCGGATAGGCGTGCTGATGAATCGCTACCGCAATATGCCTTTGAAATTCTACGGATAACACTTTTTTACCCATAATCGACAAAAGAAACGCTGCGTAACGTGCATCACATCCTGCAAGACACGGTTCCTGCCGAACAGGTTCAGTTAAAAATCGCCAGTTCTACCCAAAAAGCAATAGTTATTGCGCGGAAACGAATACCGATCCTGCAGCTTCTGCTCGCCACGCGGCCACCCGATGCCTGCCGCAGAATAATCTCTTGACGCGTTAGGTCCATGTCCCTAATATTTGAGTGGGCGGCGCAGAAACGAAGATTGCGCTTGCCAGGTCCCGTTCACCAATTTAACGGAGAATTGAGCCATGCTGGATCCGAAATACCTCCTGGACGACCGGAAAATGCAGGAATTCATCGCCAACGGATTCACTACGATCAAGGTCAATCTGCCACCGGAGTTCCACGAAGAAATCTACAGGAAGACCGACGAAGTCTTCGTAAAGGAAGGCAACCCGGGAAACAACGTCCTGCCGCGCATTCCCGAAATCCAGACTGTCTTCGATCAGCCCGAAGTCCGCGGGGCCTTTACGTCCATCCTCGGGCCCGACCATACCATGCACATTCACCGCCACTGCCATTTCAACAAACCCAACGGTCAGGGCGGCGGATGGCACAAAGACAGCTACTGGGGCTATTACAAGCTGCGGTACCACCGCAACCGGTGGGCAATGGCATTCTACTATCCCCAGGACGTGGAATTAATCAACGGACCGACTGGGGTCATACCACACACGCACTGCTACATGGACCGTCTCAAGAACCCGGACGACGCCGGCGTTTCCGTGTGCGGCGAAGCCGGAACCATCGCAATTGTCCACTTCGACATCTGGCATCGGGCCATGCCCAACCAGGTGGACATGAGACGGTATATGATGAAATTCCAGTTTACGCGGATGTCCGAGCCAACGCGGCCTGAGTGGAACCATGAAGACGGCGCCTGGAACAACGCTGACGTTGGAAACAGACACCCGTTTGTCTGGAACAGCATCTGGGACTGGTCCCGAGGTCTGAACGCCAACGGCCACGCGGGCAACGTGGACGCGCTTGCGCGGACCCTTCACGGTGGCGACGAACCCGCCCGGCTCAACGCGGCGTACGAATTGGCCGCAACCGGCGAACCGGCTGTCGGTCCGCTTGTTTGCGCCCTTCAGGCGGGCGACGAAAGCACAAAGCTGAACGCCGCATACGCATTGGCCGCCGTTGGCGAACCCGCCGTGTCCGAACTCGCTGGCGCCCTCGAACATGACAATGAAAAGGTACGCGGCCACGCCGCCTTCGCGCTGGGCGACGCCGGTTCGGCGGCCGCCGGCGCTGTATCCGCGCTCGCGAAAACGTTGGACGATCCTTCCGAATGGGTGCGCCACCACGCGGCCGAGGCCCTGGGCACAATCGCCGGCAGGCCTGACGAGGCCGTGCCCGCCCTGGCGAACGCGCTGAAGGACAACGACGGGCAGGTCCGTTACAACGCGGCGTATTCACTAGCCCGTTTCGGCGCGGACGCAGAAGCCGCGATTCCGGCCCTTGGCGAGGCCCTGCAGGACGAGAATCGCTACGCCTCCGGGCACGCTGCGGTGGCGCTGGAGTATATTGGTACACCGGAAGCGCTCAATATTCTCCTGGACCACCTCAACACGGCGCGGTGGTGTCCGATAACGACACGGGAAGATCTGTATTAGATATGATCCCGATCGGGTCACCATCTGCGCGTTGCGAGGCTGCCTTTCACATTTCACTTCCTGAATCCGTAAGACGGGAGACGTAAGACGGTAGAAGATATCCTTACCCGGTATGTTATTCCTTCTTGCCTCCGGCACGAAAAGAAGCCCCACAAGGCAGGTCATCTCTACCCTCTCCCGTCTTACGTCTTCCCGGTTTTAAGGAACACGCCGTAGGCAGGGAATCTGGGGAGATGTGGATGTTGTATCCGGTTTTTTGACCCTTTTTTTGTTTCGCACGCATCCGGGTTTGCAGGGGCAACCCTTGTGGTTGCCCGCCTTGCGGATTATTGTTTTTCTTTGTGTCTTCGTGTCCTTGTGTGAGTGATGTTCTCAAGATCGGTTCTGGTAATGACAACGACCTTTCACAAACTGACTCCCTGTTTCGCGGTGCTGTTTTTTTTCGCGGCCTGCGGCGGGAAAGACAAGCCCGCCACCCCCGAGCCGACGCCTGCCGAGACCGCGGATAACACCCCCCGGCAGGCCAGGCCCCTGCTGTCGGACAGCACGTTCGGCGCCGACCCAAACCCCACGGGCAATCCCATCGGCGGGGGAGACGGATACGACCAACTGGTTGAGGATTACGATTATTTCGTCACCAACCGGGCGGAGCTGCTGGACGCGCTCAAGCAGGCGACGATAGGACAGGTCGTCTATCTGGCGGACACCGCCAGGGTGGACCTTACAGGCGACCGGAAAATCGAGATCGGCGCCGGCGTTACGCTGGCCAGCGGGCGGGGTAAGCCCGATTCTGAGGGCGGCCTGGTCTCTACTACAGAATTGGAGACGATTCCGCTCTTTGTCGCCACCGGTCCCGACGTGCGCGTTACCGGCCTGAGGCTGGAGGGTCCGGACTCGATGAGACGCACGGAGCAGTTGACGCAACTCCTGTCGGAGGGCCGGTATTACAGCGTCCCCGTCTCCCGGGGAATCGAGACCTTCGAACCCAGGTTGGAAGTGGACAACTGCGAACTCTGGGGGTGGAGTCACGGAGCGATTTTTCTCAGGGCCAATTCCACGGACAACCACATTCACCACAACTATTTTCACCACAACCAGCGCCACGGTCTGGGATACGGCGTGGTCATGGACAGGTCGGACGCGCTGATCGAAGCCAACCTCTTCGACTGGTGCCGGCACCACATCTCCGGTACGGGCAGGCCCGGCACGAGCTACGAAGCCCGCTACAACCTGGTCCTGGAAAACGCCAACAGCCACAGCTTCGACATGCACGGCGGCAGGGACCGGGACGACGGAACGGACGTCGCGGGCACCGTTATTCGCATCCATCACAACACGTTTCTGGCAATCGACGTGGCCGCGGTGGTGATACGGGGAATTCCCGAGGAATACTGCGACGTCTACAACAACCGGTTTATCCACTCTGTCCCGGGCGTCGCCGTCAAACAGGTCTACGCCAGGGGAAATGTGCGGCACTACTCAAACCAGTACACCAACAATCGGGTCGTCAAGGACTGAAAAAAACGCGATGGACGATCTGTTGAAGAAATACGCGATGGTGCACGAGGTGTCGATGAAAACGACCTTATACAGAATGTTAACCTGTTTCGCCGTGCTGTTTTTTGTCGCGTCCTGCGGCGGCAAGGAAACGCCCCCTGCGCCCGATCCGCAGCCCACCGAACCGACGGGCGGACGGGACCAGAGTAACCGCGCGCTGCTTTCGGACGACACGTTCGGGGCCGACTCGAACCCCACCGGCAATCCCATCGGCGGCGGCGAGGGATACGATCGACTGGTTGAGGAATACGACTATCTCGTTTCAAATCGCGCGGAACTTCTGGATGCCCTGGATAAAGCGCAGGGGGGGCAGGTGGTCTACGTGGCGGATACCGCGAAGGTGGACCTGACCGGCGATACGGACATCGAGATCCGGGCGGGGGTCACGCTGGCCAGCGGCCGGGGCAAGCCCGATTCCGATGGAGGCCTTATTTTCTCAGAACAGCTGGATACGGCCCCGTTGTTTGTCGCCGCCGGCCCGGACGTTCGCCTTACCGGCCTCAGGCTGGAGGGACCGGACTCGATGAGACGCACGGAGCAGATGAAGGAGCTCCTCGCAGTCGGCGAGTTTTACAGCATACCCAACTCCAGGGCCATCGAGACCTTCGAACCAGGACTGGAGGTGGACAACTGCGAACTCTGGGGCTGGAGCCACGGTGCGATTTTCCTCCGGAGGAACTCGACGGACAACCACATCCACCACAACTATATCCACCATAACCAGCGCCACGGTCTCGGCTACGGCGTGGTGATGGACAATTCCGAAGCGCTCATCGAAGCCAACCTGTTCGACTGGTGCCGGCACCACATCGCAGGCACGGGCAGGCCGAATACCAGCTACGAGGCCAGATACAACATGGTTCTGGAGAATGCCAACAGTCACAGCTTCGACATGCACGGCGGTAGAGACCGCGAAGACGGAACGGACATTGCCGGAAACCTTATTCTCATTCACCACAACACGTTTCTCGCCGTAGACGTGGAGGCGGTGGTCATCCGGGGCACACCGCAGGATATCTGCGACGTCTACAACAACTGGTTTATCCATTGGCTCCCGGCTACCGCTATCAAACAGGTCTACGCCACGGGAAACATGAGAAACTACTCAAACCAGTATACGCACACCCGGGTCGTGAAGGACTGAGAAAAAAGGACCGTCGTTCCACGGAAGTGGGTGAACGCGACGTATGCAGCCTGCGAAGCGGGGCGATTCAGAGCCGGGACGCACGCATTCAAGTTGCGCACGATCGCAATAGGAGTCGAGCGAATGTCGAAACGTTGGAAGGTGTACCTGTCCGGCGAGATCCACAGTGACTGGCGGGACCGGATCATCGGCGCGTCGGCGGAAAGGGAACTTCCGGTGTCCTTCACGACGCCCGTTACCGACCACGCCGCCAGCGACAACTGCGGCGTGGACATCCTTGGCCCCGAGGAATCCTCGTTCTGGAAGGATCACAAAGGCGCGAAGATCAATGCCATGCGGACCCGCACGCTCATTGGCGACGCCGACATCGTCGTGGTGCGCTTTGGCGACGAGTACAGGCAGTGGAACGCGGCGTTCGACGCCGGGTTCGCCGCGGCCCTGGGCAAGCCGATTGTTGTGATTCACCACGCCGGGATTGCGCACGCGCTCAAGGAAGTCGATTCGGCGGCGCTGGCGGTGACGGAGACGCCCGAACAGGTTGCGGACGTGCTTGGGTACGTGACCGGGGAAACCTGAAAGGCGCATTCGCCCATCCGCGGCCGGCGCGATTGAAAAAAACACCTTGAAAGATGAACAAAGATGCACTATATTATGGTGCGTCCTTTCCCCTTTATTTCCCCGCAGTTAGGTTAGTTTTAAGCCCCATATCGACCTGATCCCGCGTCGGGTGCGTCTTCCTCCCCGTCTGTACAGTCGCCGGGCTGACTTGTGTTTTCCGGCGATCTCTAAAGGTGTGTTATGCCCGAAACAAAACCGACATCCAGGAGTTCGAGTCAGCTCTCGCTTTCCATCAACGGGAAACCCGCGCGCACGACGAGGTCGTCCGGCAGCCGCAAGAATGGCGCGTCGCCCGAACACGGGTACGACGAGTCCAAAGTCAAGACGCTGAGTTCACTGGAGCACATTCGCCTCCGGACCGGTATGTACATCGGCCGTCTGGGCGACGGGTCCAATCCGGACGACGGCATCTACGTTCTGCTCAAGGAAGTCATCGACAATGCCGTAGACGAATTCATCATGGGTTTCGGCAAGAAGATCGACGTCAGCATCGAAGACAACCGCGTCCGGGTTCGAGACTACGGACGCGGCATCCCCCTGGGCAAAGTCATCGACTGCGTTTCCATCATCAATACGGGCGCCAAGTACAACGATGATGTGTTTCAATTCAGCGTGGGCCTCAACGGCGTGGGAACGAAGGCCGTGAACGCGCTATCGTCGGATTTCAGGGCGGTTGCCTTCCGGGACGGAAAGTACTTCGCGGCGCATTTTGAACGAGGGCGTCTCAAAGGGAAGAAAGAGGGGCGGAAGCCCGGCGAACCCGACGGGTCCTATTTCGAGTTTCTGCCGGATGTACAGATTTTCGGCGAAGAGTTTGCGTTCAATTTCGACTACGTCCGGCAGCGGCTATGGAACTACGCGTGTCTGAACAGCGGGCTATCGCTGGTTTTCAATAAGGAACGCTTTATATCCAGGAATGGATTGCTGGACTTCCTCACCCGCGAAGTCGGCGAATCGGCTCTGTATGAGCCGCTATATTACAAATCACAATACCTGGAGTTCGCGTTCACGCACACGGTCAGCTATGGCGAAACCCATTTCTCGTTCGTCAACGGACAATACACCAGCGACGGCGGGGCCCATCAGAGCGCCTACCGCGAAGGCATCCTGAAGGGCGTGAATGAATTCTACAAGAAGAACTTCAACGGTATCGACGTGCGGGAGAGTATTTCGGGCGCCGTGGCCGTCAAGCTCAAGGCGCCCGTCTTCGAGTCCCAGACCAAGAATAAACTGGGAAATACGGATATCCGGGGGTGGATTGTCTCGGACGTCAAGAGCGCCGTGGTCGACTTGCTGCACAAGAACCAGACCGTGGCCGAGCGCCTGTCCGAGAAAATCGCGCAGAACGAAAGGTTGCGAAAGGAACTCAACGCGGTCAAGAAAGAGGCCAAGGAGGCCGCACGAAAAATCGCAATCAAGATTCCGCATTTCAAAGACTGCAAATACCACCTGGGCCACAAAAAGCATGGCGAGGACTCAACCATTTTCATTACCGAAGGCCCATCCGCCGCAGGCTCCATGGTCTCCGCGCGGGACGTTTACAGCCAGGCGATCTTCGGCCTTAAGGGCGTTCCTCTGAACGTATTCGGCAAGAACAAGGCAGCCGTGTACAAGAACGAGGAACTGTTCAACCTCATGATGGCGCTCGGCATCGAAGACGGCATCGAAAGCCTGCGATTCAACAAGATCGTCATTGCCACCGATGCCGACCACGACGGCTATCACATCCGGTACCTGCTCCTCACGTATTTTCTGAATTACTTCGAGGAGTTGGTGCTGGCGGGCCATCTTTATATACTTGAAACCCCGCTTTTCCGCGTGAGAAACAGCAAGGTCACCCGCTACTGCTACAACAATCGCGAACGGGACAGCGCCCTGGAGGAAGTCAGGAATCCGGAGATCACGCGCTTCAAGGGGCTCGGCGAGATCTCACCGAAAGAATTCGGTCAGTTCATCGGCGACGACATTCGGCTGGTCAAAGTAAATATCCGGTCCCATTTCCAAAATCGCCAATATGCTCAGCTTCTACATGGGCAAGAATACCCCCGAACGCAGAGACTACATTATCGAAAACCTGATCTGAACACCGGGTAGATTCCCTCAGGAATACAGGCGTCAGGAGAAAGCCGCGTTTCTGTCTCCCCTGGCGCCTTGATGTCGAACGGTTACGAGGAGAAACCGTGGCATACGTTGATACGCTGTACGAGAAATATTATCTCGAATTCGCCTCCTATTCCATAAAGAACCGGGCAATTCCCAGTATCGACGACGGCTTCAAGCCGGTTTCAGCGGCGCATTCTGCACGCCCCTCCATGAGATGGACGACGGAAAGTATCACAAGGTCGCCAATGTCGTGGGCCAGACCATGAGGTACCATCCCCATGGCGACCTGTCCATTTTCGGCGCACTGGTGAACCTGGCCAACAAGGAGTTGTTCATCGACAGACAGGGGAACTTCGGAAACATCTTCACAGGAGACGAGGCCATCTGCCGCCCGGTATATAGAATGTCGCCTCACGCCTCTAGCCAAAGAGGTCCTGTTCAATCCGGAGACAACCGAGTTCGAAGATTCGTACGACGGCCGCAACCGCGAGCCGATCGCCTTTCCCGCGAAGATCCCGGTTCTGCTCGCCATCGGCTCGGAGGGCATCGCCGCGGGGATGACCACCCCGGATTCTCCCGCACAACCTGATCGAACTGCTCGAGGCCCAGATTGCCTGCCTGCAGGATAAACCCTTCCGTCTCGATCCCGACTTTCCCACCGGCGGGCTGGTGGATGTCTCTCAATATGACGACGGCAATGGAAAGGTCCTCGCCCGGGCCAAACTGGATACAAAAGATCCGAAACGCATCATCGTACGCGAACTGCCTTTTCGGTACGACAACCGAGGCCCTGATCGCCTCCATCGAAGACGCTTCCAAGAAAGGCAAACTCAAGATCTCGGGTATCAGCGACTATACGACCGATCAGGTGGAAATCGAGATCCAGCTGGCGCGCGGCGTGCATACGAGGGATACCGTTGATGCCCTGTATGCGTTTACGGACTGTGAAACGTCAATTGCGGCGAATCTGCTGGTCATTCGCGACAACAGGCCGCAGATCACAACCGTGACCGATGTGATCGAATTCAATACGGGCCGCCTGGTGGAGATTCTCAGGGCCGAACTCAAACTCGAAGAACGCCAGTTGAGCGCGCGGCATCACGCGAAGACCCTCGAACAG
>CAXXJS010000062.1:0-11561 GCA_963662665.2 Candidatus Latescibacterota bacterium | reverse complement strand
CGTATTCGTGAATTTCGGATCCTTCTTTGTCGATGTGGAAGCGCAAGCACTTTTCAATTCCGGGAAAATCACCGGAGCCATCAGACAGAACCTGGATGTTTCGATGGATTTTGTGTTGAAAAACGCCGATGGTGTGATCGCTGTCGATATCCCGAGAATGACCCTGGGCGGAGGCGGCCGGGAATTCCCGACCAACGAATCGGTTCTGATCAATACGACGGGGCAGGCATCAGAGGATGAGCAGTTCGGAATTTCTCTCGGGGTCAGCTTGTTCCGAGTTCCGCTGCCCTGATTTCGACGATCGTAAACTTGAATTTCTAAGGGGTTTTCGCAAATGACCGACTTTTCTCATCTGGCAGATTCAAGCGGCAAGAAGGAAACCGCGCGGTACACCTTCTTTGAGATTCTGGGCGAACCGTGGCTGGATGTCCGTCTGGCCGATGAATCCAACAAGCCATTCTTCAACGCGCTTCTCCGGCGGCAACAGCAGAGCAGACGTGGATTTCGGATGCGCCAAATCTCGACCGAAACCCTGCGGCAACGGCGCATGGAAGATGCCCGCCTGTACGCGAAATTCGTCGTGGTCGGATGGGGGAACGTCACGGACAAGAACGGTGAAGACGTGCCGTTTACCGTGGAGGACTGCAAGAAGTTCTTGCGGATGATTCCGTATTGGCTATTCGATGAGCTGAGGGATTTCGCGTCCGACCCCTCTTCATTCCTGACTGAGGACGAACCGGACCCCGCCAACACGGAAAAAAACTGACAGAGCAACTTCTATGGGTGCTTCGGTTCCAGCGGGACGGATGGGCCATAGAAGTTGCAGATGCCAGAGGTCAACCCCTTCCGAAGTGGTTCATAGATCGTCCCGAATCGACACCTGAGGATGATTTCTACCTCAAAGCGTTTTGGGACCTGTCGTCAACTCGGTCTATCGGGTTCGGAGTTGGTCCGATTCCATGGGATCAAATCGTCAGCTATGCCGACCGAATGGGCCTTGAACCGGACATAGCCCAAGGATTCGTCAGAATCATTCAGGCGCTCGATGGAACCTACTTGATATGGCAGGAGGATGAGCGGAAGAAAAAGAGCAAGACCAGGAAGCCCGGAGAGAAAAATGTGATCCGTCGTTAGTGCTATGATTTGGTGGGTTTTCGATGGCTGATATCCGAATCATCATCCAAGTCGACCCGCGCCGGGCCAAGCGTGGTGCGCGGGAGGTCGAACGGGCAATCCATCGAGTCGGCCGCCAAGCGGATCGCACCCGACAACTAATCGGTCAACTGTTCACGTTCACCGCTGTAATCGCCGGCATTCGTTCGGTGATTCGGGTGATGGCCCAGTTTTCCCAAGCCATCGCCACAACCCGAGCGATTTCCAGCGCGACGGCCGCCCAGTTCCAAGCCCTATCCGACGAAGCGAAGCGGCTCGGAGCCACAACCCGGTTCACCGCTGCTCAGGTTGCGGAAGGCATGACCTTCATCGCCCGAGCGGGGTTCAATGCGTCCGAGATCCTGCAGACCGTCCACGGAACCTTGTTGCTGGCGCAAGCCGGCGCATTGGATCTGGGACGCGCTGCGGACATCGCCACCAACGTCCTGACGGGCTTCCGGCTGGAAGCATCCGAAACGGCCCGCGTAGTGGATGTGCTGGCGCTCGCGACGAACCGGTCGAACACCAACGTTCAGCAACTCGGTGATGCTCTCAAATTTGTCGCTCCCGTCGCGGCCGGATTGGGGCTGTCTCTCGAAACCACGACTGCCGCCGTCGGCGCTCTCTCGAATGCCGGCCTCCAAGCATCGATCGCTGGAACCGGACTGCGGCGGGTGCTGACCGAGTTGGAATCTCCGACTCCCCGGGTGGCCCGGATC
Source organism: Candidatus Latescibacterota bacterium (assembly GCA_963662665.2). GTDB lineage: Bacteria > Latescibacterota > UBA2968 > UBA2968 > JAAXHE01. The sequence continues at coordinate 9,690 of CAXXJS010000062.1, read as the reverse complement.
TTCAAAGGATTGGGCGTGGACATTCAGGATGTCCGGGTTTCGACGGTCGGACTGGTCGAAGCCGTCCGTGAACTCCGGTCTTCCGGTGTAAACACCGCGCTCGCGATCGACATCTTCCAAGAGCGTGGCGGACCTGCCTTTGAGGTTCTGTCGAGCTTGATCGATTTCATCGAAGATTTCGATGAATCTCTCCAAAATGCCGAAGGGACCGTGGTTTCCTTCGCATTGGTCATGGATGACAACTTGAACGGAGCCATTCTACGGGTGAGATCGGCTTGGGAAGGTCTGATCCTGTCATTCGGTGATGCTGGGCCGACGAACACGCTCACCAACACTCTGAATTCTCTTGCTGAAATTCTCAGGGCGTTGAGCCGGAACATCGAAATTGTGACATCCGTGTTTCGCGCCTTGGTTGTTTTGATCGGAATCCGGCTCGTCAGGGCCGTGGTGCGGTCCGTCGCGGCCTTTGGTGCTGCGAACCGGACGGCCTTGCTGACCAGCCGGTCATTCGCGGCTGTCAGGGCGCAGGCCGCCGGGGCTTCACTCTCATTCGTCGGCGTGGGCCGTAGCGCTCAAGCTGCTATCCCGAGATTGGCGGCGCTTCGCGGGCAATCGATCGCTACAACCACGGCGCTGATCGTTCTGAGCCGAACCGGACGGATTCTAGCCAGATCATTTCTCGCGTTGGTCGGTGGCCCGTTGGGGTTGATCGCGTTGGTGGTGCTCGGAATTGTCGAACTGGCGAATGCCGCCCGGGACACGTCGAACCCGATCGACCAAATGTCCATGAGCATCGACGAATTCCGCCAGAGCCTGGAAAATCTGAACGAGGCCCAAAGAGATGCGATCCGGCTCCGATTTGAAGATCAACTCGGAAGGGTATTGACCCGATCCAGGGCCTTGGAGGATCAGATTCAATCAGCGGAGCGTGAAGCTGCCTTGGCCCAAGGGCGGACCGTTCGGCCAACCATTGGCTTTGCGGGTGGCGCTCCAATCCCTGTCGGGCCGGAACTTGGAGCGGGTGCGAACGCCGAACGGGAGCGACGCCTGATCCGGCTGCGAGGAGAACTGGCCGATACGAATTCCGAAGTCGACGGGCTGATCCAGAGGCTGCGGTCCCTCGACAATTTCGGCGCGGCACGTCCGAGTTCGCTCCCGCAAGTTGGAGGCCTCTCCGACTCTCCCACTGCTGTCGAAGTTCAGGAAGCGGAGAAAAACCGGCAACGGCTGACTCGCATCCGAACGCAACTCGAAAACGATACGGCCCAACTCACGATGGATCGAATTTCGGTGGTGCTGCGGGAAGAAAGCCAAGCGGCCGCTCAGATCCGTCAACTGGGTGAGAATCGACTTGTCTCGGAACGGTTTGTCCAAAACGCATTAGTCGCGTTGGGGGAAAACACCCGAGCTCGGATCAACCGCGTTCTGGAAGAGGAGCAGAATCAGATCAATGCGGTGATCGTCGCGCTTGAAAACGAGTTGGAGTTAGTCACTGAAAATGCCGAGAGAAGCCAAGCCTTCAACCAGATCAAGCGGCTCGGGATCGAATTGGACTCCGAAGCTGCTCAGACCATCCGCGATTTGAACCAGCAGATCGCAATCCGGCGGGCATTGAACGAAGAGGAAGCGGCCGCGAACCGGCGTAATGCGAAAGCCATCGAGGAGATTGGCGATGCTCAGTTGGCTCTTTTGGACGCCTATCCACGTCAGATCGTCGAGATTGAACGCTGGCGGATCCAGACTCTCGCGAATCTGGACCGAACCCAAGAGGGATACGCTGAACTGCGGGCCGCCCTAGATGCCGTCGTAACAGCCCAACGGGAAGCGGCTCAAAGTTCCCGTGACGAAGCACGGGAAAGGGCCTTGCAGGAACTCGCTCAGCAACATGCCCGGTCCCTGTTGACGATCCACCGGCGGCAGGTTCAGTTGGGACTTGCAACTCGCGACACCGGACGGGAAGCTGAGTTGTGGGCCGTCAAGGTGCGTGAAGGAATCGACCTGACGCGGGACGGAGCCGAGGAAGCATTGAACGCTCTCGATGAAATTGTGGAGCGGCAGCGGATTCTGGCCACCGGTGATATTTTCGGTGGGATTCAAATCGGATTGGAATCCGTATTCAGTCAGATCGGAAGTCTTGCCGAGCAAGTCAGGAACGCAACGGTCAATGCGTTCCAGACCATGGAACAGGCTTTGACCGACTTCGCTCGAACTGGAAAGTTTTCGTTTACCGATTTGGTCAACAGCATCTTGGCCGATCTTGCGCGAATCGTTTTCCGACAGCGGATTCTCGGGCCGTTGCTGACTGGACTGGCCGGCGCTCTGAGCGGGGCCTTTCTCCCGGGAAGAAATGCCGCCATTCAATCTTTGGGGCAACCCGCAACCAGCGCCGGTCGACTGTCATTGGTTCCGGGTTTCGGTGGATTTAGGAGTGGCGGCATGGTTCGTGGCCCCGGGGGACCGAGATCGGACAGAATTCTCGCCAGAGTCTCAAACGGAGAATTCGTTGTGAATGCCGCAGCGACACGCGCCCACTTGGGACTTTTGCAGAACATCAACCGCTCGCCACGCTTCCAGAGCGGCGGCTACGTCGGTGGTGGATCGCCGCCCGCACCGGTAATCGGATCGGGGCCGGTTCCAATCGTCCAAATCTTTGACCAGAGAACTGTATCGGAAGATTCCGAAGACGTTGAGGTCCAACATTCGGTGGGTCAAAACGGAGAGCCGGTCGTGAGAGTCTTCGTTCGAGATGCCGTTCGGCAAAACATCCGCGAAGGTGAGTTCGACAGCGCGTTTCGGGAGCGGTTCGGCATTCGGCCCGGATTGGTAAGGCGGTAATCATGCCTACGTGGCCTTCCACACTTCCTCAACAGGTCTTGCAGCGCGGATATTCACAGGGTTTTGGCGATAATGTGATCCGGTCGCCAGCCGATTCCGGTGCGGAAAAGCGGAGACGCCGATTCACATCCGTTGTGGATCCGCTGAACTGCTACGTTCGGATCACGATCGACCAGATCGAGATTTTGAAAACTTTCTATCGGGATGACATCAAGTCCGGAGCGCTCGCCTTCGACTTCCCGGACCCGCTCTCAGCGACCGATCCACCGGCAACGCTTCGGGTTGCATTCCGTTCCCCCCCCCGCTGGCGCAACATCGGCGGGATCCACTTCGATGTGCAACTCAGACTGGGAATCCAGCCGTAATGCCGAGCAACGAGTTCCGTTCATCCGCGTTCGCTCAGGAAACGGATGACATTTGGCTGATCCTGCTGACGCTGACGCATACCGATTTGGATGAGCCGATCCGGGTCGCCCGCAATACGGAGAATGTCGTTTCCAATGGCCAAACGTTCGTTGCCTTTCCATTTGACATCGAGCTTCCAAACGATCAGGAAGATCAGTCGCCGACGGCTCGACTCACGATTTCCAACATCAGCCGAGAGATCGCTGAAACTCTCCGGTCCATCCGAAGTTCCCCGAGTGTCACCATCGAGGTGGTAAGTGCGGAAGATCCCGATACGGTGGAATTCCGGCTCCCGGGCTTTCAGTTGAAAAACGTGGGCTGGGATGCGATATCGGTCCAAGGCCAACTCACCTTGGAAAACATCGCGGTCGAACCTTTCCCCGAGGGCCTGTTCACGCCGGCGAATTTCCCTGGATTGTTCTGATGAAATTCCGAGACTTCATCGAGAAAGCCATCACTGTTCCCTTCGTTCCCATGGGTCGAAAATTCGATGGATGGGACTGCTACGGTCTGGTCTGGCGATACTTTTGGGAAGTCAGGGGAATGGTCTGCCCATCCTTGGCTTCGAAATACGATGACATCGACAATCTCCGGCACATGCAACGGCTTTTCCGCCGCGAACTGAACAAACCCCGATGGCAGAGGCAAGACAACCCGAGCGATGGAGATGTCGCCGTGATCATGCGTCGAGGCCTTCCAATTCACTGCGGGGTCGTGGTACAGGAAGGATCCCAGATTCTTCACACTGAACAGAAGATCGGGACTGTAATCGAGCCGATGCACCGGTTTCGAATCTACGGATTTTACAGAGCCTAATCCGGCAGCCCATGCTAGACCACTCACGCCACCCAGAAACGCGCCACAGGGCGACTGACGCGCCGGAAACAGGCGTTTACACCCTGATCGCTCCCCATCCGTTCCGACTGGACAACAAGCTCAGGATCATGCCGCAGGGAATGACCCTGCGAGAGATTCTGAGAGAGTCGCAACCCGAAGGTGTTCTGCGGGAAATTTCCACGATTTACCTCAACGGTGAAATGGTGGTCCGTGACCGCTGGGAACATGTCATGCCCCGTCAGGGAGATGCCGTGCTCATCCGATGCACTCCCGGAAGGGGTGATGGCGGCAAGTCGGTTCTCCGCACCGTGCTCTCGATCGGAGTGCTGATCGCTGGGACGGTTTTTGGAGGCCCCTTGGGAGCCGCCATTGGTCTCGGTGTCGGCAAGGTCGGGCTGGCAGTCGGCACCGCCATCATCGCGATCGGCGGAACACTCCTGGTGAACGCAATCGCTCCGATTCGACCGCCGGCGGGCCGCGATCCAGAACAGGAAAGCCCATCGTATTTCCTGGACTCGGCCAGGAACACGGCGCGGCCATTCGCTCCGATTCCATTGGTGCTCGGAAAGCATCGACAGGTTCCGCCATTGGGGGCGGAAGTCTACACCGAGATCATCGGGAATGAGCATTTTCTGAGAATGCTTTTGGTCTGGGGGTACGGACCGATCGAACTTTCTGAAATCAAGATCGGGGAAACCCCGATTGCTGAATTCAACGTCCGTGACGGCGACATGCAGATCGAACACCGGATGGGAAAGGCGGGGGAGCCGGCACTCACGCTTTACACGGATGACATTCACGAGGATTCTCTGTCGATCCTGCTCCAGGAATCCGATGGATGGGTGAGCAGGACCACGAACCCGAATGCCGATGAAATTTCGGTGGATCTAACGCTTCCCCGTGGGTTGACCCAAGTGGACGAAATGGGCCACCGGGGAAATGCAACGGTCGCCATTCAGGTGTCTTATCGGCAGGTCGGATCCGCCGCATGGCTGGCCCCACCGGTCGGTTCGGCATCCCGAGTGAGTCCACCGGCTCAAGATCAACAGCAGCCCCAGCCCGAGACTCCTCGAGAAATGTTCGGCGCGTTTGGGACGTTCGATGATGAGTTCTACACCGCACCCGCAGTCGGGAACACGAAGCCGATCGGCGTCCTCACCCTGACCGAAAATAAGCACTCTCCAATCCGACACGGATTCCGCTGGGGAGTGGACACCCAAGGGCAGTATGAAGTCCGGTTGCGCCGCGTCACCGCTGACAGCACATCCGACAGAATTTTCGATGAAGTCTACTGGTCGGCGCTCCGCACCATCACGGATCGGGACCCGATCGCGTTCCGGAAGCCGCTTGCGCGAACCGCCCTGGTCATACGGGCGAGCGACCAACTCCATGGATCGGTGGACCAACTCAATGCAATCTGCTCATCCATTATCCCTGATTGGGACGGAACCAATTGGGTCGATCGGGCAACGTCGAATCCAGCTTCGATGTTTCGATACGTGTTGCAGGGTCCAGGCCGGGCACACCCATTCCCCGATGATCAGATCGATTTGGAAGGTCTGCAGAGATTCCACGATTTCTGCCGGGAAAACAGCTTCGAGTACAACGCCATCCGCGATTTCTCGGCTTCTGTCTACGACGCGCTGCGGGACATTTGCGCGGCCGGTCGGGCATCCCCATCGTTCGCCAATGGCAAATGGTCGGTCGTGGTCGATGATGGAGAGCAGCTTCCGGTCCAGCACTTTTCGTCAGCTAACAGCCGGAACATCACTTGCCAGAAGGCGTTCGATCCGGTGCCGGAAGCTCTTCGGATCAACTTCAACAACCGCGAAATGAACTGGAGACGCGACGAACGGTCCGTCTACCAAGACAATTTCGATGAAGACAACGCCAATCTGTACGCATCGATCGACGCGCCCGGGATCACTGACCCTGAGCACATCCACAAATTTGGCCGCTTCCATTTGGCCCAACTGATCCTGCGGCCGGAGATTTGGACCTTCGAAGTTGATTTCGAGTACCTGCTCGCTCCCCGTGGCTCTCGAATCGTCCTGTCGAATGACGTTTTGTTGGTCGGTCTGGCCGCCGGCAGAATCAAGAGAATCATCACTGCCACCGAAAACGTAATGGGCGTTGATGTCACGTACACGACAGGGGTCGAACTGGACACCCGGGTTTCGATGGACGCTGCCAAAAACTACGGGCTGGTGGTTCGGACGATCGACAATGTTGCCCGGAGGGAGCGCGTTCAAACCGTTGCCGGAGACAGTTCGATCCTGACGCTCACGAATCGAATCCTCCATGCGAATGTTCTTTCCGTTGGGGATCTCGTTTCGTTCGGAGAATTCGAACGCGAAACGATTGATGGTCTGGTAGTCGGAATTGAGAGCCGGGATGAATTCTCGGCCAGTATTTCGGTGATGCCTTGGTCTTCCCCCGGGGTCTACAACGCCGACACCGAGCCGATCCCGCCATATGATTCGGGTCTCACTCCGCTGCCGGGCCGACGGCCCTTGGTTGTTGTCAGGGTCATTTCCGATCTCAGCGTTGCCGTTTTGGAATCGGGAGTGTTCGCACCACGGATCTCGGTCGAAGTTGAGCCATCCGGCGATCCCGATACTCTGATCGAGTGCCAGATCCGATCAAACGGGACATCCGAGTCCTGGACCGACGCCGAAATCTCCGGCCAGACTCCCGAGTCTGTGACTATCGCGGACGTGGAGGAAAGCCGTGGCTATGACCTCCGGCTTCGGTGGCGCTCACAGGGCGTGTTGATCCCGGGTCCATGGACCGAAGTTCTGAACCATGTCGTGATCGGTCGATCCGCAACGCCGCCGGCGCTGGAAGGGATGACGATCCACGAATGGGGAGACAACTTGGTTCTGATTCGATGGTCGCCAATTGCAGCCGCCGATATCCGGATTGGAGGGCAAGTCCGGTTTCGCCATTCGGAATCGACCGCAAATCCAAGCTGGGACAACGCCGTTTCCATCGGGACTCCGGTTAGCCGAGAGTCCTACATCATCTTGCCGCTCAAAGGCGGGGCCTATCTTGCCCGGGTCTTCGATTCATTTGGACGTGCCAGCGATGTCCGGTCGGTAACGATCAGCGAGGCTCGAATCCTCACTTACACCAACGTTCAAACGATCAATGAGCACCCCGGCTTCACCGGTCGGAAGACAAGCGTCCGAGTTTCCGGCGGGGCGTTGATCCTGACTACGGGGTCCAAAGCAGGAACCTACGAGTTTGCCAACCAAGTCGCGCTGGAGGAAACCAAGCCGCTCCGAGTCAAGTCGGTGATTTCAATCTCCGGCACCCCGAATACCGAAGCGGTCGTAGAATTCAGAACCACGGAGGATGATCCCGCCACCGCATCCGCTTCGTGGACTTCTTGGCGTCCGCTGGAAACCGAGCAGGTCATTGCCCGTGGGTGTCAATTTCGCTTGCGGTTGACCCGATCCGTTGTAGCAGATGTGATTCGAGTGACGGCATTGGGAGCGGTTGTTGAAGTTCCCGCGACGACGGGTGGTCCTGACACTCGAACACCCACAACTCCACTTGTGCGGGCTTTCGCTCGAGGACGTGTCGGTCAGAAGTGGCTGCTTGGCTTTGGCGTCACTCCACCGGATAACGTCGCCCGATCCGTCATTGACTTCGTAGAGGTCCAAGTCGCCGGACCAACGAATGAAGCCCCGGAAGTAGGGACTTCTGGATTTGCTTCTCCGACGCAGGAAATTGAGACCAGTGTGGTCGATTTGAAAACGGCTATCGTTGACGATTTTGGGGTGTACTGGTTCATTGCCCGATCACATTCACCATTGTCGGACCCTGAATACTCAGGATGGTCCAATCCCGTACCGACTACCACATCGGACGAAACATCGGCCAGCGTCGCTTCAAAACCGATACTGACAGCGCGGCGCATCAAGCATTCGGACCCCAATATTGCACTGACGATCCGCCGCCCCGAGCAGGGATTCGAGTCGGGGTGGTGGTATGCGGTCCAAGTCTTTTCTGACGACATCGATCCTCTCCCGGTCGACACCAAGTTCACGACCCAAATCCGAGCCTTTGCTGAGACCGGGATGGGACAGGTTGAAGTCGGTGGGCGGACCTTCACAGTCGCGGGCGCAACATGGACTCCGAATCAATGGCGCGGGCGGGTTCTGTACCTGTACAAGTCGATCGATACGTCCAAGGGAATCGTTCGGCTCCCTCTGCCTTACGAAATCGCTTCCAATACCGAAAATACAATCACTGTCAAGGGTGACCCATTCCGGGTGCCCATTTCGTAGGAGGATTTTGAAATGCCACTTGAAACGGCAGGAGTGCAAATCGCATACCAAGCATACGTCGGAGCAGCTCAGGCTGCCGTGTCGAGGCACTACTCGTTGCACGATGCTATCCCGACATCTGGAGACGCTCACGAGCTGACCGGAGGGAGCTACGCTAGGATAGCCCGAGCGGCATCCGAAATGGATGGCACCGACGGGTCTGGGGACAACGACGCTGCGCTGACTTGGGCCAACTTGCAGACGGAGCCGGTCCGGGTGGGGGTCTATACGGCAGCCACTGGAGGGACTCGGCTTGGGTATTCGAACACCAACCTCAACCTGACTGGCTTCTCTGCCGGCGACGGGCTGAATATTCCGGCGGGGTCGCTGGACATTATGTTCCCCACAGGATCGGTGTCATTATTCGACTACTCCCAGCTCTCGAATGACGAGCTGCACCGGCTGAACAGCCTGGACTATTCCCAGCTCTCCGAGGACGATCACAAGTTCCTGAATCACGTGTCACGCAAGGCCATGACAGGCTAATCCGGCTATGGCCCAGCAACAGATCACCATCGGGGCGGCAACTATCTCTCTGGTCACCCAGATCTCTTGGGCAGCCAAGAATTTTCTGGTAGATGCCGCCCTGCGTGCGGGCACGTCTCCGGTTCGCATCAATACGATCACCATCGGGGACTTTTCGCTTGGCTCCAATCGAATCACGATTGATGTAACCGGAGGAGAGTTTTCGTCTGCTTGGGAACAGGCTGCCGTAGCCCTGATATTGGAGGTCGCTGGGAGTCGGATCGAACTTCCAGGTCCAGATCATACGAGTATCGACAACCGCGATGCGGACGATCCTTACCAGTGGACGGTTCCCTCCACGATCGACGTAGCTGCTTGGCAACGGGCCTACAATGCGGCGTCCGGTACTCAGAAGGTTGCCACCCGACTCACGCTTCAGGACACCCCCCCAGTCGTTGAGGGCTCCGCATCCATCACGGCTGGCGTCCCAACGATCTCTGCAACGGGCCGGGTCGTCCATGCTGGGTCCGCTTCCATTACCGCTGGCGTCCCAACGATCTCTGCAACGGGCCGGGTCGTCCATGCTGGGTCCGCTTCCATTACCGCTGGGGCTCCGAATATCCGAGTACGCAGACGGAAGGCCGTAGTCCCAGCGGCTACGCACCAATCGTCCGCGTCCATCAATGCTGCGGCCCCGGTCATCGAGGCATCCGGGACTCCCATTACTCTCCATATTGGGGCAGCCTCCATCAATGCGGGCGTCCCAACGATCGAGGCAGTTGCCACTCGAATCACGATCCATCGGGGAGCGGCT
>CAXXJS010000061.1:0-269839 GCA_963662665.2 Candidatus Latescibacterota bacterium | reverse complement strand
GGGCTGCTGCATGACTTTGACTACGAGAAACATCCAACACCCGAAGAACACCCGATGGTTGGCGTTCGCGTCCTCACGGAGAAAGGGTATCCCCCGGGACGTCATCCACGCGATCAAATCCCACGCCACCTACCTGGGCGTGCCCAGGGACCGCCTTCTCGACAAAACCCTTTTCGCCGTGGACGAACTCACCGGGTTCATCGTGGCCGTTACGCTGATGCAGCCTTCCAGGAAATTGGCGGAACTGAAGACCGCGTCCGTACGCAGGAAGATGAAACAGAAGGGTTTCGCGCGGGCGGTCAGCCGGGAGGACCTCCACACGGGGGCATCGGAACTCGGTGTGGATCTGGATGAACACATCGCATTCGTACGGGATGCAATGGCCGGCATCGCTCAGGAGTTGGGCCTTTAGAAGCTGTATCAAGACCCCCGGCGGTCTTCACACCGTGCGGCCACTACCGCTTCAGGACGTACAAAACGCCGTCTTCGGATGCCGCCGCAATTTCCGGAATACCGTCGCCGTCCACGTCCGCGGCGGCCATTGTCAGCAGAGGGCCGCCTGTCTTGAAGCGCGCCACCGTCCGTCCGTCCCCGTTGGAAAGCAGGTGTACCGTACCGTCCTGGGTTCCCGCCGCAACTTCTGGTCTGCCGTCGCCGTCAAAATCACCCACCGAGATACAACGTACGACCTCCCCGAGATCCGCACGCCAGACCTGCGTTCGTCCGTCGCCCTTTATCACGTAAACGTTAAAGCTCATCGAAGACGCCACGACCTCATCCAACCCGTCTCCATCCATATCGGCCGTCGCGACCTGGGTGACTTCGTCTCCGGTGTTGAACTGCCAGAGGAGCCTGCCGTCCGCGCTCAGTGTGTGAATGTGCGTATCGGCGCCGGCAAACACGACTTCCTTCAGACCATCGCCATCCAGATCGCCGGCCGCGGCGGAATTGGTCCGGGGTCCCGTCCTGGGATGGTAGGACCACCGGATCTCTCCGCTGCCGTCGATACAGTGCCAACGGTGATACTCCGTTCCCGCGATTACTTCGTCCCTGCCGTCCCCGTCGATATCCGCCGCGCAGCCCTGTGTGGATGAGTGTACCGTCATCTGATACCACAAGAGCCGGCCTTCGTGGGTGAACGCGTAGTAACGCCACGACTCCGCTCCGGCGATCACCTCCAGCTTGCCGTCCCCGTCTACGTCGCCTGTGAATACCGTCTTCAACATCGGCGTACGATAGTACAGCGGGATTTTATAGTCCCATATCTTCTTTCCGCTTGCACTTAGTACGTAGACCTTCGTATCGGCAGAACCGGCAATAACCCGCATTCTGCCGTCACGCGCCAGGTCCGCGGCCCACACGGAACGCACCTCGCCTCCTGTCCGGAAGCGCCAAAGCGCCTCGCCGTCGTGCAGCGCGCAAACCGATGCGCCCCGGCCGCCAGCCACCACAATATCCGGCCCATCCGCGAGAAGCGCCGCCGAGTACAACGAAAGAAACGGTCCCTCCTCCCGGAACGTCCACGTCTCCTGCAACTGACCGACGCGACCCCGCCCGGGTCTGATCAACGCCGGTTGCGCCACATTCGGACGCGCCGTACTGGATGCTGCCCGTCGCAACGCCATCACGGAGTCCGGCACCAGGCAGAATCGATGTTCGCCTTTCGGCAACGTAAACGCCACCACACCATTGGAAACCGACGCGTCCACCGGTTTCCCGTCCACGGTGACGCCCGAACGACCATCCGACCGGAGGCGCAGCCGCGTGGCCTTCCCGGCCATCGAGCGACCCTCGCCGCGCACCAGATCGTATTCCAAAGACACCGGTTGCTCCGACGTCAGCTCCACGCCGGCCCACTGGACCCGGGTGCCGTCCACGATCGATAACCGGGACGGAGACATCAGAAACTGTGCGGCGGCAACGGCCGGGCCGTCCGGAATTTCGCTTAGAACCTCGACGTCCCCCACGCCCGCGAAGACGACCTCCCCACCTCCGTCGACCCGGACAGCCCCTTTTGCCAGTTGCGTCAGCTTCAAGTTCCGCGTGGACGGTTCGCCGCCGCAATAAAGCAGATTGAAAAACCGGTACGTCTCACGAGTCTTCAGATGCACGTCCGCGATCTGTTGCAGAATCCGCACGACCGGATCGGCGTGTGGATAGCCCACCCAGTTCTTGCCGGTTTCCTCGTCATCTTCCAGTTTCAAAGACGGTCCCTTCAACCCCTGTATACAGAACCGCTCACCGTTCTGCTCCACCGACAGACCGCCGCCGCGCAAAGTCACGTCGCCAAGCGTCTGCCATATCGCCCTGAAACTGAAGTCGTCCTCCCCGAGTGCCTCCATCTCGTCGATAACGAGAAAAAACCGTCCGCGATTCCAGAGAATGTTCCGGTGCCAATCCACCCCGCTGTAGTTGCGCAGGGTGGTCTCGGAGAAGCCGGACCTGTCGAAATCCGCCGCGCGCTCGAGCTCGACAAACGGGGGGATCTCGGCGGACTGTCCATTTTTGAAAACCAGCACGCCGTTGTGGAACTTGGGCAGAGACTTGATATAGTCACAGTCGGCCAGCCAGATCCGCCGCCGTTGTGTGATCCGGGAAATCGAGTTTCCGTCGTAGTGCTTGTGACCGCCGTTGGAGAGCCCGTCCAGAAACAGATACTGCGACGTGGGATCGTACCCGTCTCTAAACACCACCTTATCGAAGGATTTCTTCAGTGGAAGATGTTCTTTTCCATCGTTGGAGTCGTAATAGAGCGGATCCACCGGGAATACCCGGGACCCGTCCAGATCCGCGGGTTCAACGGGGGTTACGCGCCTGTGATATTCATACGCGGCAAATTGGGGTTCGACGGCGGTCTTCTTGTCCAGCATCCACTGATAACGCCCATCCCCCAGCACAAAAACCGCCGCCCTCAAATAGGGCAATTCACTCCACCAGCCGAACGGCGACGCGTTGTCCCCATATGGAAGCGCATATCCCAGGTTGTCCGTTGTGAGAATGGCGTAGTCCGCGGCCTTCCCCGCGCAACCATTCTCAAAAAACGTCATATCTCCGCTGGACAGGGAGTACCTGGCCAGATGATAGTGGGTGAGCCACTGGTACCCGCTGCAATCTTCGTGGGGCTTGAACGCCCTGGCCTGGAACCGGAAACACTCCTCGGACAGCGCCTGCCAGGCATCCGCCTCGGGCAACCCGTAATATTTCCGATAGTACGTGCCCGCGTAGTGCAGCCCCAACGCGGCGAACGTGGTGTGGTTGTGCCGGACGTGGGATATCTTCATGTTGCCCACGTGCGGCACGCAATCGACGATGAATTCAAACAGGATCCGGGTAATCCGCAGCCGGTCGTCGTCTGAAATTACCGGACTTTCTTCCACGAGATCCCAACCTGGCATCACCTTGTAAAGGGCGAAATCCGCGTCGAACCCCCAGATGCCGCCGTAGTTGTCGGGGTCGGACATCGCGTGCCTGTACATCCGGTAAACGAGGCGTTTGAAAAGTTCGGCGTAGACATCTCTGCCCGTCAGCCCGTACAATAGCCCCCGATCGCCAATCCGGCCCCAGAGGCCCGTGTGTTCGCCCCGGCGCAACGCCTCCTCCGCGGCCTCCATCTCCGAATCAACGTCGGGCTCGTCTTCAAGGTTCGGAATCCTCCTGGCTTCCGGCCCGAAACGGACGTCGAACAGCGGCCCGGTCGAAAGCGTCTTCCCGCCATCCAGCGTGTCCGTGAATCGCCCCACCGCCGCGCGTACGCCTTCCAGGTCGCTGCCGAACAGTCCCACGGCGTTTTTGCCGTTTCCCCACGGGTCATGGATGGTCTGAACAAGATACCCCCCATGCCCCGGATACAGGTCATCCGCAGGGGTATAGTTGTATCCGTAGAGACGAAATACCACGCGGTTCGTATTCACGTTACCCAGCAGGAGCAGATGCTGGTTGGGAGGCGTTGTCGCGTCCCCGTCGGTTACCACCGGGACGCTTGCGCCGGAAAGGTCCCGAATGCGGGCCTGCAATTCGGAAGCAAGTTCCCGGTAGCGAGGATCATCGGGAGAGACGATCGCCGACACGGCTTCGCCACGATTCACCAATATCGTTTCCCGGTACAGTTTCTTCGCCTTTTTCAGTTTCCGATGGGACTCTTTCGTGTCCGGCATGGGTCTGTCCTTTCGTATTCTCCATCTATCGATGCATGCGCCGAATCTTTCAGATCCACCGCGAGAGGATTTCAGATTTCCACGAATCTCTCGAACAGGAACAGCCCGATGAGCAGAAAGACCAGGCCAGCGAGAACCGTGTAAGCCATCAATGCCGGTCCGGTTGGAAGACTCCCCAGCAGACCGTACACGAAATCACCTGCCATCGTCAGATATATGATCACGCACGACACAAACGAAGCCGCCGTCACGAGACCCCTCAGCCGCGCGGCCGTGTACCTGGCGCCCTCCACGGCCGTAACGATGCCAAGTGACAGGAGCGCGTAGGATCCCAGGAACCCGGCGGCATACCCGGTAACCGACGCCGGCGCGACGCCGAAGAAACCCAGAATCTGAGATACGCCTTCCTCGGGGGCGCGCGCAACGACGGCATAGACGCCTGCACCGGCAACAGCGAATAGCAAGAGACCGATACTCAGAATGGCGGCGAATTTGCAGAGGCATACAATTGCCGCGCGAATGGGGAGCGCAAAGAGCAGATAGGCTGTTTTGCCTCGCCATTCTACGTTGAACGAGGAAGCCAGCAGGAATGGCAGGATAAACATGATCGCCCAGAGGGGCAGCGCTGAAAAAAACAGGGCGATCATCTGTGATTCAAAGGATAGGAGGACCCAGCCCTGCAGCACCAGGGTACCGACGGCAAGGATACAGGTGGCATTTCTTGCGTCTTTCAGTTCCTTGAGATACAGAGCAGAAAACTTCGTCATTCGCAGCATCCTCCCGGTGTACCGTCCCGGAAAGCCAATAGCCGTTTTTACTGTTTACGGGCCGGTGAATTCCGGCGATCTGTTCCCGGGAAAGAACACGATCCTCAATCTACTACCATTTCGAAAATTTCAGAAAGAGACTTCCCGCGGTCCTCTTGCAGCTGATCGACTCCACCCGCAGTACAAATCTCTCCGTCCCTCAGAATCACAACATTCTCGATAAACGGCTCAACCTCGGATACCAGATGGGTCGCGATAAGAATTGTCTGCTCCGGCAGCCGGAACTCGTTGAAGAGACCCTGCAGAACACGCCTGCGTGACGGCTGATCGATGCCACCCAGGGGTTCGTCCATCAGGACCACTTCCGGCGACCAGGAGAATGCCGACACCACCTTCAGCCTCGCCCGCTGGCCGCGAGAGAGCGCGCCGACCTTCCTGTCTTTCGGCAGATTCATGAATTTCAACAGGCTTTCGGTTTTCTCCGCATCCCAGGTGGAATAGAAGCCGGAAAGGAAATTCAGTTGTTCGCCCACCTTCATCCGGGAATAAAACGGATCGATCTCGGGCAGATAGGACACCGTTCGTTTTGTAGCGAACCCCGCCGGGACCTTGCCGATCAGCGCCCGTCCCCGTGTGGGCCGCGTGACGCCGGCGAGGATCCGGAACAACGTACTCTTCCCGCTTCCGTTTTCCCCCAGTACGCCCAGCACTCCGCCGCGTCCCACCGTTAGCGACACACCCCTGAGCGCCCACGCACCCGGGTATCTTTTCCACAGGTCTTCGACGCAAACCATCGATGTAAATTCCCATATAGGAAAAGGCCGCCCCGGTACCCATCCAGGAAGCGGCCGAATTCAGATTGCCACCTGACTCACGCCAGCGGGATTCAACGCATATCGCGATCGATCAGGAACAGCCCGTATCGATCATCACCTACAAGCTCCAGCTTTTTAACAATGGCGCGAAGCCGGGCCTCTTCCTCAACCTGCTCGTTGACGAACCACTGCAGGAACGTGTTGGTTGCATGGGCGCTGTTTTTCATTGCAAGATCGACCAGATCGTTGATGCGTCCGCTGGCTTCCTGTTCCCGCCGATACGCCTCCGAAATCGCAACCAGAGGAGACTGCCAGTCCGCCGGAGGCTCAGGAATCGATTTGAACCCGACGGACGCCTCCCTTTCGTGCAGAAATTCGTAAATCTTCATTGCATGCGTCAACTCGCGCTGCGCCTGCTTCCCCATCCACCTGGCAAATCCGTTCAGATTGATCGATTTGAAATAGGACGACAAGGCCAGATAGGTATACCAGGCGAGAAATTCACTGTTGATCTGCTCGTTCAGCGCTGACTGAATATCTTTGCTAAACATCAACTCCCCCCTGTGGTGATTCGTACGGAGACGTCGCGGGCGGCCGTAAACGGCGGCGGCCGTGGCGCTTATTGGGACGATGGAACCTTGCAGCATTCCGGCAGACTCGCGTAGGCCACGCTGTCCGCAGGCGCCTGATTCGCCTGATAACCCGCCCGGGCAATCGCCTGTTCCATTTTCGCGGTGTCCGTGCGTTCCGCGTCATAGACCACGCTGACAACTTTGGTATCCATGTCGACATTGACTTCCTTCACGCCGTCCACCTGCTTCAGGGCCTTGTCAATGTTGTTTGCGCACATGCCGCATTGGGCCGTGGGCACGTTGATTCTGGCCGTACGGGTCTCCGCGGTTGAACACGCGGTGACTGCGGCAAGGAAGAGCGCGAAAACGCCTGTCAACAGGAATGTACTGATCTTACGCATGGGGTTCTCTCCTCTGAAAATCGTCAAAGCCAACGGCTTTACGGGACTTCACTCCGGTACCTCGGAATATATGACAACACCCGACAATAATCAACTCCCATCCTTCAACGATCGGCCTTTCCACAACGCGTATATAGCGGGTATCACGATAAGGGTCAGCAGTGCCGACGACGCCACACCGCCCACCATCGGCGCGGCAATGCGCTTCATCGTCTGCGACCCGATGCCGTGTCCCCACATGATGGGAAGCAACGCCAGCAGCGTGGTGAGTACAGTCATCATCTTCGGCCGGACGCGTTCCACGGCGCCGGCGATAACCGCTGTCCTCAGGTCGGAAGCGCTCATCTCGCCACCTCGCGCCTTCCGGATCCGATCGTACGCGTGATCGAGGTAGACCAGCATGACCACGCCGGTCTCGGCCGCCAGACCGCCCAGCGCGATAAATCCGACGCCCACCGCAACACTCATATTGTAATCCAGAAGGTACATCAACCAGATCCCGCCCACCATCGCGAACGGCAAGGACAGCATAACAATAAGGCTCTCCGTAATATTCCTGAAGTTGAGATAAAGCAACAGGAATATGATGCCAAGGGTGAGAGGCACGACCAGCTTCAATCTCTTTTCCGCCCTCTGCATATACTCGTACTGGCCGCTCCAGGTTATCGAATAACCAGGCGGCACGGACACCTTCTCCAGCACCGCCTGTTGCGCACGTTTCACGTAGGTTCCAACGTCGATACCCTGGATATCCACGTACACCCACGCATTCAGACGCGCGTTCTCGCTCTTGATCCCCGGCGGCCCTTTTCTGATTCGGATGTCTGCAAGTTGCTGGATGGGGATCTGTGCGCCGGTGGGCGTTGGCACCAGCACCCGGCGCAGCGCCGGCAGGTTGTCGCGCAGTTCCCTGTCATAGCGCAGATTGACGGGATAGCGTTCCAGACCTTCAACGGTCGTTGTGATATTCATCCCGCCGACCGCAAACATAATCACGTCCTGTACGTCTCCCGTCGTGAGCCCGTAGCGTGCGGCTTCTTCACGGTTGATTTCGAAATCAAGGTAGTTTCCGCCAACAACGCGTTCGGCAAACACGCTTAGAGTACCCGGCAGATCGTGGATCACCCCTTCAATCTGCTCGCCCAGGCGCTGTAACACCTCAAGATCCTCACCCGCGACTTTCACGCCAACCGGTGTCTTGATCCCGGTCGACAGCATGTCGATTCTTGTCTTGATGGGCATCGTCCACGAATTGGTCAGGCCGGGGAATTGGATCGCCCGGTTCAATCGGTCGATCAGCTTATCGGGGGTCATGCCCGGGCGCCATTCGTTTTCCGGCTTCAGGGTAATCGTTGTCTCGATCATCGCAAGCGGCGCGGGATCCGTTGCTGTCTCGGCTCTTCCGATCTTTCCGAAGACGTCCCGGACCTCCGGAAACGTCTTGATGATCTTGTCCGTCTGCTGAAGCAATTCACGCGCCCTGGTCACCGAAATACCGGGCAGGGTCGTGGGCATGTAGAGAAGGTCTCCCTCGTACAGGGGCGGCATGAATTCGGAACCGATCTTCTCCAGCGGAAACAGGCGGTCCAGCCTCAGAATCGCGCGATACGCGACGCTGCGCGGCGCGTCGGAAAACCGCTCGAGTATCAGGCTCCTGAATGGAAAGAACGTTACGAACATCACAGCCACCGCCAGCAAAACCGTGGCAGCCCTGTGTCTCAGGACCCAGTCGATCGCCGGTCGGTAGATCCAGATGAAGAACCGGCTGCTGGGGTTTCGAGTCTCCGGCCGGATTCTGCCCCGGACGAAAATGCTCACGAGCACGGGAACGAGCGTGACAGCGAGCAACGCCGCCCCGCCCATCGCGTACGTTTTCGTATAGGCCAAGGGCTTGAACAAACGCCCCTCTTGAGCCTGAAGCGTGAACACGGGAAGGAATGACACCGTGATTAACAGAAGCGAATAAAAGAGGGCAGGGCCTACCTCCTTAGTCGCGCGAGCGACGATCTCGAGATGGCTTTGCTTCCCGTTATCCTGCTCCAGGTGCTTATGTGCGTTCTCGATCATCACGATCGACGCGTCGACCATCGCGCCTATGGCGACCGCAATTCCGCCCAGCGACATGATATTGGAACTCACGCCCTGTGTGTACATCATCCCGAAAGAAACCAGCACGCCGGTTGAAAGTGCGAAGATCGCCACGAACGCGCTGCGAAAGTGCAGCAGAAACACGACGCAGACAAGCGCGACCACCGACATCTCCTCAATGAGCTTGTTACGCAGATTGTCGATCGCGCTGCGTATGAGCGCGGACCGGTCATATGCCGTCTTTATTTCAACGCCTTGGGGCAGACCTGGCTTGAGCGACTCGATTTTATCTTTGACCCGGTCTATTACAGCCAGCGCGTTTTCGCCGTAACGCATCACGACGATTCCGCCCACGACCTCGCCCTCGCCGTTCCATTCCGCCAGGCCACGGCGCAGTTCGGGACCCAGTTGTACCGTGGCGATATCACCAACTCTTATCGGGGTACCCCTTGCGTCGACCCCGACGGCGACGTTGCGGATATCCTCCGTCGAACGCAGGTACCCCAGCCCGCGAACCATAAACTCCGTTTCCCCGAACTCCACGATACGCCCGCCCACGTCGTTGTTGCTCCGCCTGATTGCCGTCCGGACCTTCTGCAAGGGGACATTGTAGGCCAGCAGCCGGTTGGGATCCACGGTTACCTGGTACTGCTTCACGTACCCGCCCACTGCCGCCACCTCCGCCACGCCCGGCACGCTGCTGAGTTCGTAACGCAGATACCAGTCCTGGATGGACCGCAATTCCGAAAGATCCCGGCGCCCCGTGCTGTCAACCAACACGTATTCGTACACCCATCCGACCCCCGTGGCATCCGGCCCGAGCCGCGGCGCGATACCCGCCGGCAGCCGGTTCGAAACGGTGTCGAGCGCCTCCAGCACCCGGCTTCTGGCCCAGTAAATATCCGTACCATCCTCGAAAATCACATAGACGAACGACAACCCGAAGAAAGAATATCCCCGTACGACGCTTGCCTTCGGCACGGCAAGCATCGCGGAGGTGAGCGGGTAGGTCACCTGGTCCTCCACCACGCGCGGCGCCTGTCCCTGAAAATCAGTCATTACGATCACCTGCACGTCCGACAGATCCGGAATGGCGTCCAGGGGTGTATTCAACATTGCGTAGACGCCCCAGGCGATTGCGAAGACCGTGGCCATTACGATCAGAATACGGTTTCGAAGACTGAGTTCGATTATCTGACCAATCATACATTCAACTTTCGTTACGGGTTCATTGTCCGGTACACGGGAGTTGGACCCCGTTACGGGTTACGCGGCAGTAAGAATTCACGCAGACCGCTGTCAATGGCCATGGTGCGTCTGTGGTGGTGCTTCGCGATGCCCGCCCATCGTCCGCAGCGCCGCCTTCAAGTTGCTCTCCGAGTCGATCAGAAACTGCGCAGAAATGACGATTTCCTCGCCCCCGCTGAGCCCGTGAGTCACCTCATAGACGTCGTCCGCCTCCACCCCGAGTTTCACTTCCCGCGGCGCGAAACGACCGTTCCCCAGATCCAGAATCACCACGCTTCGTTCTCCCGACCGGATCACGGCTTGAACCGGAACAACCACCGCCTCCTTCGCCACCTCGGACAGGATCTTCACCGTGGCAAACATTTCGGGCTTCAATTCCAGTTCCGGGTTTTCAAATATTATCCGTACTTTCGCCGTGCGGGTTTTCGATTCCAGGAACGGATAGACGTAGGTCACCACGCCTTCAAACACCCGCCCAGGCGCGTAGGAAAGCATGACCTCGGCCGCCTGCCCATTCTTGATCCACGGCAACTCGTACTCGTAGATATCCGCATAGACCCATACCCGGGAAAGATCGGCGATGCGATAGAGATGTTCTCCCGCCTCGATGTACGCACCGTCGTAAACCGCTCGATGAACCACGACGCCCTTGTGTGGGGAATGGATCGTCATCGTCCGCTTTGTTTCCCGCGTCTGCTCCAGGTTAACAATCTGTGCTTCCGCGATATCCCAGTACATCAAACGCTGGCGGGCCGCGCCCAGAAGCGCTCTGGCACCCTCGAGGGCCTCGGCAGACGCACTCTCCTCGAGTCGCCGCACATAATCCAGCGCTGTCAGATACTCCTCCTGCGCGGCCACAAGTTCGGGACTGTAGATTTCCAGCAACGGCTGTCCCTTCTTCACCTGCTGCCCTGTGAAATCGACAAACAGTCCCTCCACCCAACCGGTTACCTTTGTATTCACGTCGACCATTCGCGTTTCGTCATAATCCACACGCCCCACGGTGCGTATGGTCCGGCTCAATGGCTTCCGTTCCACCACGCCGATTCTGACGCCCATATTCTGAACGGTGGACGGGTCGATCCGGACCTCGGCAGCCGCCTCCCCGTGACCGCCCTCGTGCCCTGAAGGGCCCGCCTGGTCCATCACAAGGTCCATTCCACAAACCGGACAGCTTGCGGGCCTGTCCGACACCACCGTGGGATGCATCGGACACCGGTACACGGCCGGTCCCGTCTCGTGAGATTCCGTGCCGTCCTCTCCACCCAGCCATATCCCCAGGACAATTCCTGCACCCAGGGCGAGAATCGTCACAACGATTCTGTTCCAATTCATAACTCGACCTTTCCCTTTGCAATGCGCACAACCCTGCTCGTGAGGCGATATCTAAAAGAGGCGTTTTCCAACGACAGCTTCCAGTTCCGCCAGTTTTTTCTCACGTTGGACGACATGATGGTAGTATTCGATTTCAAACCGGAACAGAGAGACCTGGCTGTCCAACAGCGCCGGAAAGTCCACTTTGTCAACCTGATATCCGGCCAGCACGGATTCCAAGGTCTGCTGAGCCTGTGGCAGGATTGCAGTACGGAACAGTTCCGCCTCCTTGAAATGCTGGTCGATTTCCAGACAGATCTCCTGCACGCGAAACTGGATATTCCGGCTGATGTCCTCTCTCCGCGCCCTGGCCATTCTGATATTGGCCTGCGCCTCGGCAACCTGGTTATCCCGTTTTCTCCCGTTAAATACCGGGAGATTCATGCTCAAACCGAATGACAGGAAATCGCTGCCGTCTACAGGATCCGACCCCGCAAGCGCACGCTGCAGGTAGCCCAGGCGAAACGTCAGACTGGGCCACCCGGACCGTTGCGCCGCCTGTTCGGTTGCCGCCCACCTGGAAATGGTCTGCTCGATTTCCTTCAATAACGGACGGTGAGCAAACGCCAACTGCTGAGCATCGGCCAACGAAAGGCCGAACGGCGTGGGTATCACCTCATCGGGTGCGTTCACGGACGTATCCATGGGCCTGTTCAGCACACGATTGAGTCGCGCCTCTGCGAGCAGGCGCTGTGTATTCAGCCTGATCAGCCGATTCTGCAACGCCGAAAGCGACACCTGCGCCTTCAGGACGTCCTGCTGCAGCCCGCGACCGACCACGTACTTCTTCTGTGCAATTCGAACCAGATCCTGAAGGAGTGTACGATTCTTTTCCGTCACCTCAATGGCCCGGTCAAGGAATGCCAGCGTATAATATCCCTGCTTCACCAGATTCACAATGGTTCCGGTCCGGTCCGAAAGGACTTCCCTGGCGGCGAGCGCGGCAAATTCCGCCGCCCTCTCCCTGGCGCGCAACACGCCTGGCAGAGGTATCCGCTGGCTGACCATCAACTGCTTGCCGGACATAGGCGTGCTGTTGAAATCGAGGCGGCTGATCGGCACGTTTCGCAGATCCAATCCCAGAAGTGGGTCTTCCAAAGCGCCGGCCTGAGGCACCCGGGCTTCAAATGCCGCCAACCGGTGCGCAAGAACCTTCAACCCGGGATTCTTCGCGAGAGCCGAGTCGATCAAACCCTCCAGTGCCGGCGCCGAGGCTCCGGCAACCCGGGGAAGATGCGCAAGCCATACGCCGACGAGTATCAGGATTCCTTTCAAAACTGATAACCTCCATGGCAGGAATTCGTGGAAACGCAATCGTGACACCACACACCCACGCCTTAGCAGTCCGTTGAAGAAGTCGCTCTGCAGGCGAGGCATTGTGGCCGAAGACAAGGCGCGCGACCGCGTCGAATCGGGGATTCGGGGAGGGAGCGCAACGCAGTCATTCGGCCACAAGGGCCGGACGCAGCCCGGATGGACTTTTCCAACGGGCTGTTAGCTAAGGGTTCTCTCTTGAGCAAATGAAATTCAAGCGATGTTAACGGCTGGAAATTATAGTTGCACCGCGGAAGACGCGGACAGGGCGGGATCTCAGATCAGCAACGCGGACTTCATCAGGTACAGCGGAGGTGCCGGGTGGGAAAAAACGGAAGGAAACGCAACCCCGAGGGTACGACGGGAAGAAAGGACCTCCACGACGCGAACCATTTGCGGCGCGACGCTGGAATCCGTGCCCGAAAAACGGGTACCCGAGACAGCCAGGGCCGGGGGCAACTCCGGCGGGGCGTCGGTTACCCTGTCGTCGGTCGCGGCGCAGCAGCAGTCCGCCTCGGCAGGTTGGACGTGACAGACCTCAGCCGGTGTCGACATCCCGCACAGGCACTGAATGGCCGAAAGAACGAAGCCGAGGGTCAGACATGAGATGGAAATGGCGCGAATCACGGCCTTCCTCACAATGGGGTTGGTATGTTGGAATTAACGGTACTTTATATACGCCTGTCAAGCCCTGTTGTTCAAGAAAAGCGCGATCCAGTGTGGAATCTGCCGGCGATGAGCCGTCATACGCGCGGCCCCGGCAAATACCCCGAAACAAACAGGGACGCGAATGGGCGCAATCCGGAGTCCGCCTGATCGGTTTCATATTCAACCGCCGACGGGTGTGCAGGACTGAGTCCGGCAGATGGGGCGGGAGCCTCATCCTGCCCGCTGGAAGGCCTCCCAGGCTTCACCTGACGCGGCTGCCTGGCGCTCCAGTTCGCCGCGCCAGCCCACAACTTCCCCGGCCTTTATCCGGCGGATGTCATAAGCGGGGTACCGGTCTTCGAGCGTATCGCCCAGCTTTTGCGTTTCGGCCCATCGGTCCCACGCCGTTTTCATCCAATCGTAGGGCAAAGCCTCCCGCACCTCGGGATCGAGTTGCCACGCGCTTCGCACGTCAGCCACCGCGGGCTCACCCGTAAACGGCCCGGACCACCTGGACCATCCGATGGATAGCGTGTTCCGTTCTCTGTCCGGAACGGTGTGACCGGTGTGAATGTTTGCGCCGATCCGGATGAGGGATTCGCCCGCCCTGAGCCGGACCGCTACCTGGTCCGGCAGCGGGTCGACGCCGTTCCAACAGGGTGTGTGAGGGACCCCCTTCTCCTTCATGGCTTTGGGGAGGAGAACGTCGTGCTCGAAAGGTGTACGCCATCGATCGTGGCTGCCTGGTATGAGTTCATGGCACTCGTCGTCCACCAGCGCCAGGAACATACTCACGCCATTCCGCTCCGCAATCGATCTGGCGTTGTTCGCGCGGATCTCCGCCCAGCGTTCCCGCTCGACCTCCTCCGTGTAGGCTTCGGGCCCCTCGCCCCGGATCTCGCGTTGCGCGAAATAGGGTTTCCCGGTTCCCCACCACGTTACGTCGCGGTGCCAGCCGAGGGCGTGTTCCGACTCTCGCGGATTGCACCACAACAGCAGACCACCATAGGTGACATCCCCGGGGCCAAGACCGTTGCACCACGAGCGCACGAACTCCAGGAAATCGGGAGAACCGTGAAACTCGGCGAAACATGGTTCATTGAAAGCCGGATGAACCAGACCGCGAATCGCCCATGGTTCGTCCTTGCCAGTCCGGTGGACGTAACCCCTGGAGCAGTCGATCCTGCTGTACCCATTGGCCGGTGCACACGCCTCCGTAACCCGGCGGCCCGCTTCACGGAGAACCGGAATCCACGGATTGTCGACGAAGTCGTTTATGATGACGAAGCCGTGCGCTTCCAGGTGTGCCAGTCGCTCAGGCGTGGCGCCCGGCGCTGCCAACTCGGGCAGCGCGTCGGCGAACGCGGGCGCCCTGTAGATGGAGGATATTGCGTCAGGTTTCATTTCTTCTCCCCATGATCATTACTCGAGTGAAAGTAGCCATTTCCGTCTCCGCCCAAATCCTCTCCACCCTTCCATCCGGACAATCCTTATCCAGGCATACGGTATATTGTCGCCGTCGCTTTGTCAATAGCAATATCCACTTGACATACGAGCATGGAATTTGAAGACAGAATACGATTTCAGGACAATGAAATACAAAACACTCGCCTATCGCTTGAATTGTCCCTATATTTGCGTTCGCGGTATCCTGCGAACACGAAGCGGCACGTGCTCACCCCGGCGGCGGGTTCCGAGTCTGGCTGAAAACGGCTTCGAACAGGCAGGAAAACCAGGGATTCGGGCATTTCCTCCTTGAGGAACCACGTGTGAATCGAATCGCTACAGCGTTCTGGCTTGTCCTCGTAACCCATCTCACAGTCGCACAACCGTCCAGCGCGCAGATCGGCCAGGGGGAAATTGAAACCCGGTTCCGGAAAGCGCTTGGCGACTACGCTAACGGCTACTACCGCAAGGCGAAACCGGCCTTTAAGGCGTTGGCCGAGACGGAGCCCATCCACGAACGTACTTCGGCCGCCCGTTTGATGCTGGCGAAATCGCTTTATAAACTCAAAGAGTTCGACCTGGCGCTACGCGCGGCGTCCGGACTCTACGTCGCCTTTCCCAATAGCCGCTATCTCCCGGAAGCCGACCTGATCATTGGAGACTGTAGATTTCAGCAGGGCCAGGTCTACAGCGCCGCAACCCGATACGCACATGTGGTGACGGGACGGGGAGACCTCCGGCTGAAAGCCCGCGCTGCGGACCGGCTGGGTCAGATCGCCGGGGCAGGACGAATCACTTCAGGGGACATTGCCCGCCTTCAGGCCGATTTCGGCAGCGCGGCCATCGACGAGGCCGTCGCCTTCGGCCGGGCGCGCTGGCCTGTCAGATACGACCGGGCCGCGCCATCCGGCAATGAGATGGTCCGATTTCTGGAACAGCATCCCAACGGAATCTTCGCGACCCTGGCGCGCGAACAACGCCCGTTGTCGCGGCTCCGTCCGGCGGCGGCGGAAAAAGCGCACACCAAACCTCGTGCGGACGACACAGAAAAACCAGCCGACGCGCACTACACAATCGGCCTGATCGCGCCATTGGCGAGTGCGCTGGGCAAGGACATGATCGACGGCGTTCTGCTTGCCAGGGAACTCCGCCCGCTCAAGTCCGGAGAGCAGATCGCACTCGTCTTCAAAGATACGGGAGGCAGTCCGGTACGCGCGGTCAGGGCAGCTCAGAATCTTATAGAAGAACACGGTGTGATTGCCATTATCGGCGCCCTGACGAGCGCCGAGACCCTTCCGGTTGCCGCACTGGCAGGCCCACACAAGGTCCCGCTGATCGCACCTACGGCCTCCGAAGATGGACTTGCCTCACTGAGTCCCTACGTATTCCAGGTCAATGCAACGCCCGGCGCGCAGGGCCGTCGAATTGCCGACTACGCGGTTCGGGAGCTGGGGCTGCGCACGCTGGCCTCGCTGGCGTCGCGGGATTCGTATGGAGACCGAATCGCGAAAGAGTTCGCCGCCCGTGCGGAAGAATTGGGTTCGGAGGTGATCATTCAGACCTGGTACGAACCCGGCACAACCGACTACCGGGGCCAGTTGAAACGCATCCGGGACGCCGGACTGGCGCTGCATCCACCCGCAATCCTCGCAGACGAGATAGACTCCCTGGTCCTGGGAAGCATCCGCCTGGCGCCGCCCCCACCGGTTACCGTCGACCCCGACACGGTGCAGCCGGAACCGGTGCGTACTCTGGGCGGTCTGCTCATCGCGGGTGGTAAGGACGAGGTGCTTCTGATCGCACCCCAGGTCGCCTTCTACCAAATTAACGCGCGGTTGCTGGGCAGCGACGGCTGGAACCACCATGCGGTCGCGCGGAATTCCTATACGGACGGCGCGGTCTTCGTCGCCAAGTACACCACTCGCAGCAATATGGTCTCCGTACACGAGTTCCTGGGCGCCTTCAGGGAACGGTTCAATCGAGACCAGGGCATTGCGTCCGCCCTGGGTTACGACGCAATGACGGCTGTCTTGACCGCCATCGACCGGGGCGGCACCTCCCGGCAGCGACTTCGGAACGCTCTTGAAAATCTGGGCGCCATACCCGGCGCTACCGGAAGACTATCCTTCAGCAAAGGCAATCGTGAAAATGCCTGGATGTACATGCTGACGATCCGGAACGGCAAACTTCAGCTCCTCTCGAACGAGGCCACCTCCGAACCCTGATTGTCTCCTCCTGAAAAATTCCTCCGCGCACCAGGCACGACCCTCCCTGGCATTTTTATTGCATTGGATTCGGCAAGCGACGACCGGATGCAAGGTCGAATGAATGTAATTCGTTTGTTAGCAATCTCTTGTATGCAATAGAAATGTACAGGGAGGTCGTCCGTGATATACGATTTCTTTCAATCCGCCCGCCGCGGACCGAAACTGGCGTTCATCGTGCTGCTTTCTTACATGTTGTCCGACGTCGCCTCCCGCGCGCAGGATTCGTTGAACCCTGAAACCGCGGAATCGTACCTGGCCGTCTTGCGGGATCTCGAAGGACAGGTCATCAACGTCAACAAGGCAACGTCCGAGGATCTGCAAGCCCTGCCCTGGTTTTCGCCGGAAGTGGCGCGCCGGGTCATCGCCCATCGAAGACGATTCGGGCACTTTCGCCGCTTCAACGATCTTCTCAGGGTGCCCGGCGTTACACCTGAGATTCTCGCCGCTGTCCGGCCCTATCTGTCGCTGTCTTCCCCGCAGGGCCCTCGTATCCGGACGTCGCTCCGGATCACGCGCCCCTCGGCGCATGCGACCGCCTGGACGAACCTCAGGCTCTACCAGCGGACCGAGATCGCGGCAAGTCGCGCGGATGCCGTTTTTCTCACGGAACGCGACCCCCTGGAAACACGGCTGGTTGACTTCCTCAGCGGATACGTGAGTTTCTCCGCCGTTCCGGGCTTTCGGCGCCTGCTGATGGGCGACTTCCGACCCGGATACGGACAGGGCCTCCTCTTCAGCAGGAACGACCGGTCCGCGACGGGCCTGGCGTGGGCGAGGCCGGCCAACGTCCGAAGCGTGGGTTATCGCTCCGCGGTCGAATACGGCGCCCTCCGAGGCGTCTTTGGCGAAGGACGGTCCGGCCCCCGTCACATGGACGGCCATGGGCGCCCGGAACCGATGGGATGCAGCCACCGACAGCGCAGGGGTGGTCGAAATCCGTACCGCCGACCTGCATGTCACCCAGACCCAGCGAGAACGGAGGGGCAAACTAAGGGAGGACGTGGCGGCTTTTCGATCGCGCGTTGAAATGCAGTTTGGCAGCGTGGGCGCCACCGTGGTCCGGACCGCGTTCTCGCCGGCACTTCAGCAAGTCCGGCGCCAGTATTCGGCCGGTATGGATTGGGACCTGCGCGCGAGGCGCCACGGTGTTTTCGGCGAAATCGCAGCTTCCGGCAGTAACGCCGTCGGGTGGCTGGTCGGCGCCCGTGCGGGTGTGGATCGCCTTAAACTGGTACTGCTTGCCCGCCGGTACCCGGCTGGATTTTCAAGCCTGCGCGGCGGGCCGTTCTCCGCGTACAGCGGCAGAAACGAGTGGGGTCTCTTCACCGGTGCAGCGTGGCGGCCAGGCAGGCGAACACGGGTGGAGGCCACGCTGGACCGACACGGCCGCATTGCGCCCGAGGGCAAGTTCAAGCTGCCCGCGCGGGGAGAACGTTTCTCGTTCGATTTAAGACATCGCCTGAAATTTGCCGTAATTCGCCTCACGCTGGGCACGCGGCAACAGACGGTCACCACTTCGGGCGTCACGGGTCTGCGGGGCCGGAAACGCGCCCGACTTCGCATGACCATTCCGCGGTCCGCCGCACGCCTCAATCTCTGGCTGGAAAGCACGGGCGCCCGCTCCCCGACTCGAGAGAGCAGCGGCGGCGCAGGGGGCATCGACCTCCGGATCGAGCGAACGAAGCGCCTCAGGGCCGACGTCTGGATGGCGCTATTCAACGTGACCGGCTTTGACTCCCGCATCTATACGTTCGAACCCGACGTGTGGGGAGGCGGCCGCCTGCAACTCCTGTCTGGCACAGGCCGCACGGCCGGCGTCCGGTTCACTCTCACAGGATCGCGCATCCGTATTTCCGCACGATACGCGATAAAAGCCACTGAGGACGGTCTTTCGAACAGTTGGTCATCGCAGGTTGAATTCGGTACAAGGAAGTAACATTCATGGACGCTTTCCCGAACGCATTCCGAATCGCGGTCGTTGCGCTTGTCGAAATACGCCTCGCCGCCCTTATTCAGGAGATCTAGTTCAGGAAGTGAATACCGATGACATTTTTTTCTTTATGAAGTCGGGATTGTTGCGTATTTTGCTCACCGTGGGGTCAAAACGGGCACGCACAGCCTGAGTTCAATTGCCGGCAGCGACGAATGTCCGCCCGCCGGCAATTTCAATTCACTCGAAACCGACGCTAAGAGCCGGATGAAAAACTCCATCCGGGCTGCGAAGGACGCAATGGCGAACGTCCGAAAACAACACTGGATATGTGGTGCAGCGCTTTGTGTGGCGACGTTGGCCGGATGCGGTCCTCGGTTGCCGGAATCTGTTGGACCGGCGCAGGAGATACTCGTCCTGATTGAGCCGACCGATAGAGAGAACCTGGAACCGCACCTGAAAGAGATATTCGAGAGAATTCTTCATACGCCTCAGGAAGAAAAGATCTTCCGGTTGCAGTTCGGCAATGTGGCTGATTTCGATCGGTTCGAGAACAAGAGGCGCAAGAACATCATGGTTATCGCCGAACTGGACGCTCCGCATGCCACCGGAGGCTTCCTGAGGAACATCCTGGGGCCCGAAGTACAAAACGCCGTGCGGCGAAACCGGTCCGCCGTGTTCTGGAAGGAGGACGTCTGGGCAAAAGAACAGCTCCTCCTAGCGGTTTCGGGAAACGACAGCGCCGGCCTCGTGGAAAATCTCCGGATGGATGCGGACCGGCTGTATAAACGGATCGAAGAGGCGCGCAACGAGCGTATTCGACGGTTGATCTACCGATACGGCGAACGCAAGGACGTCACGGAACAGCTCGGGCGCGAATTTGGTTGGCAGGTGCGCGTCGCCTTCGGATACCGCATCCTGGAGGCCTATCCCGACAGCGGATTTGTCGTGTTGACCAAGGAGGAACCCAACCGTTGGCTGTTTGTCTACTGGGAGGACGGTACTTCACCCGACGAACTCTCGGAGGAATGGTGCATCCGAAAACGCGACGCGATCACCGGTAGGTTTTTCGACCGCGACCGTGTTGTACATGACCACCTGGAAATTGGCCAGACAGAGTTCGCGGGAAACCTGGCTTTTGTATTGCAAGGCCTCTGGGAAAACAAAAAAAAATGGGCCGGGGGGCCATTCAAGAGTTACGCGTTCGTGGACGTGGAAACAAACCGGTTTTTCTACATCGACTGCGGGGTCTATTCACCAAATAAGCGCAAAGAACCCTATCTTCGGCAGATCGACCTCATGGCCCGGACTTTCAAGCAGGTGGATTCGACTCCCTGAACCTTGCTTTTCACTAGAGAAGACGGTATAATTCGGAACGGCAGACATCCAGCCGAGTGCTGAAGCGTCTTGGGAGCAGAGAATCGATGGATCAGCAAGATCGTCTTTCAAATTTAGGCAAACGCGCACGGATGAGTTTTCGCGGCACCCTGTTTGCCGGGATAGCGCTACTGGTTCCGGTAGCGGTTACCTTTATCGTACTGCAGATCATCTTTCAGTGGCTGGACGGGTTGGCCCAGCCGCTGGCGAAACGCATTTTCCAGACAGAAAACGACGTCTTCGGCCTGGGCGTGATCTTGACGCTTATCCTTATCTGGCTCGCCGGATTACTCGCCGGCAACGTATTCGGCAAACGCCTTATCGGCATAGGAGACGTCCTGTTAAAACGTCTTCCGGTGATCGGCAGCATCTACGCCCCGGTGAAACAGTTCATGGAATCGGTTGTTTCACCGGAAGAAGACAGGGGCTTCAACCGGGTTGTGCTCGCCGAATATCCAACGGACGGGTTGTGGATTCTGGGTTTCGCAACTGGTGACATTCCGATGGGCGAGGATGGCCGGATTGGCCGCTGCGTGTTTGTTCCGACCTCACCGAATCCCGCTAGCGGCTGGACAGTCATATTCCCGCCGGAAAAGGTTCGGAACGTCTCACTCACGGTTGAAGAGGCGTTGCAGTTGATCGTTTCGGCCGGGGTCGTCATTCCGGATGCGCTGAAGTCCCCGCCGGCAGGTCCGCCGGCCAACCTGCCCACGGTTGCCGGAGGATCCAAACAGGATCCCGCATAGAAAAAAACGCCGGTTCGGGTATCGAACCGGCGCGTACACGAAGCCACGTGCGGGGTCCTCAGGTTTCGAATTCATCCACGTCGTCGAATCCCTCCAGTTCGTCCCCGCCTTCCCGAACCAGCGCCAGTATGGAGTTGTGCGGAATTATCAGGTACTTCTCACCCTCGAAATTGATCTCCATCGCCATCTTTTTCAAGAACAAGGCATAGTCGCCAACCAGGGCCTGCATTGGAAGGTACTTGGGTTCGTCGGGTACGCTCCGCCATGGCTCGTCGTCGACGTCGCGAGGCTGCGGCAACGGTATCCCCGGACCCGTCAGGATAATACGCCCGCCCTGAACCTCCTCCTTCTCGATAACCGTCTGCGGGAGATACAGGCCAACCTCGGTACGTTCCTGTAGTTCCTCCTGTTTCACCAGGACCCGATCACCCACAATAATCAGCTGTTTGTTTCCGATTTTCATAGGACAGCCCTCTTGGATTCGGTATCGTGTGAGTGCCGGAGGCCGGACTCGAACCGGCACGGGCGTTTCGGCCCGGGGGATTTTAAGTCCCCTATGTCTACCAATTCCATCACTCCGGCACCGGGTTCGAAAATAGCTAACGGCCAGCTCATTGTCAAGCAGGATTATCCGTTCATCCTACTTCCAAAAAAACAACGACTAATCTCTATAAGACAGTCGTGTAACCACCCTTCAAATGGAGGCGGCGGGCGGATTCGAACCGCCGAATCGGGGCTTTGCAGGCCCTTGCCTTACCACTTGGCCACGCCGCCTCGCTTTATGATTTGAAAATACAATAGCCGCGCGCCGTTGTCAAGCCCCGCAAACGCCTTCCCGGATATTCTGTCCCGGTTACCGGCTCGCCCATACCATCCCCCGCCGCTGAATCTCCCGCGCCTCCGGCACGCCGAAATCCTCCGCCACGTGCCCCAATGACGAGTAGAACACCCGTCCCTCCCCCCACATGCGCTTCCAGACGACCGGCATCACGCACCCGTTCACCCACGGCGCCACCGCGGTCTGGAACGTGGTGGTCGCCAACACGCGGTTGGATGGATCCACGTGCATGTAGTATTGCTCTGAATGCATCCTGAAATCCGGTATCCCGCGGGTAATCGGGTCTTCATGATCCACGACGTTCACCTCGTAGTCGATGACGCCGCCGGGATGCGCCACCCACTGGCCGCCGACCATAAATTGGTATTCCGTATTGTCCCGAAAGGCATCTGCCATTCCTCCGTGCCACCCGGCAATCCCGACGCCGCTCCTGATGGCTTCCAGGAGACCCTTCTCCTGCTCCCGTTCGATTTTACCCATCGTCCAGACCGGTACGACAAGACTCAGTTCAGCCATCTGTCCCGCGTCCAGATACACGTCCATCGTATCCGACAGCGCCACGTCAAAACCCTCATCGGCAAGAATCGGAGCGAAAATGTCCACGCACTGTTTGGGCTCGTGCCCCTGCCAGCCGCCATAAACCATCAACGCCTTCTTCATCGCACGCCTCTCATTACGGCATTTGAAAACGCAACCTGCATGATCAGCCCGTTGAAAAACCCCATCCGGGCTGCGTCCGGCCCATGTGGCCGGGACATCGATTGGTTTCCTGGCCACTCAGGACCACCCGCGCACCATGTAAGCCTGGAGTACGCCGCTCTCGTCGGAATTGAAGAAGCCGGAACGTCCGTCCGGCGCCAGGAAGGGATGGATATGGGTGTCCTTTCGCCAGGAGGACCCGGGGTTCGCGACCTTTCTTGCGTTCGACAACGCGCCATCATCCGCCCCTGGAAGATCGAACAGCCAGACCGCGCCGCCCCCGTCCCTGGGACCCGCATCGGTAATCAGGCGGCGTCCGGCGACGTCGGTGGCGAAGTGATAGAAGTCCGGTCCGTTGAAGGAACGGGAAAGGTCGTTTCGCCATCCCTCGGGGGTCGCGGTGCCGAGATGACCGGCGTGCGCCGCCGCGCGGCCGGAAAAAAGCTGCCTTTCATCGGGTTCACGCGTGGACGTGCTGGTGATCGCAATGTCGGAGCGTCCCTGCCAGCATTGGTGCCCCTGGCAGAATTCGTTTCTGTCCCGGCCCCACGGGAAATCCCGGAGCAAGGTCCCGTCGTCCCGGATCAGGTGAATATCGGCGCCCCGTCCGCTCGTGAGCTTCTCAATCCTGCCATCGGGGGACGCGACGTTTCCGTGGTTCTCCTGAATCATAATGTCGTGCGAGGCGTCCGCATCGGTCTGCCGCGTATATTGCGGGTGGATGTTGCACCAGGTGGGTCCGTGAAAGACCAGCCGCACGGATGGCTCGTCTATTTCGAAGACAAGCAGTCCCCATGGCGCGCATTCGGTCCGGCCGTCGCCCAGGAAACCTGAAATGGCAATTCGCCTGCCGTCGGATGAAATGGTCGAAAGCGGATACGGACGGCTGAGCCGGAAATCCGTGCCCGGTACGGGATGGTCCAGAACACAGATCACCTCGCGGTCCGACCCGTCCAGTCTCACCCGCTTGAGCGTGAGCGGCCCCGGGTCCGCGGGGTCGGTTTCGTCGACAAAGTAGTACAGCCATACGCCGTCGGG
The DNA here is from genome assembly GCA_963662665.2 of Candidatus Latescibacterota bacterium. Lineage (GTDB taxonomy): Bacteria > Latescibacterota > UBA2968 > UBA2968 > JAAXHE01. The sequence goes on along the minus strand of CAXXJS010000061.1, from coordinate 246,117 downwards.
CGAGATGGACGGCGCGGTCGTTCCCGCTTCGGTCGTGAGGGGCGCCAGACGACAGTGTTCCTCCAGGTCGCAGATCATGTATCTGTGCTCCGGATCTTTCGGATCGGAGCCGTGGGGATGCGCAGAACGGTGGAGCACCAGCCGCCGCGAATCGGGCGTGAAGATCTGCGCTTCCATGTAAATGTGCGAAGACGGAATCGACTCATCCGTGAGCTGGACGACCTCCAGATTGTCCCTCTCGGCCGCGGGAACAAGGTCGGGGCGGATTTTCAATTGACGATACCTCCGCAATTTGGATATCTCTGGGCGAAACCATAAAAACCAGGATCAGGATTCGCAGGATGAGAGGATTGGCAGGATGTCTCCTCACGCGCCGGGCTGCACGAAGATATCTGTTTTCCGGGCAGACAGCTAACGTATATTACCGCACTCAGAGTCCACAAACGCCCGGTTTTCAGGAAAGGACGCGACATGAAAAAGCGACCGTTCACCAGTTCCAGGGGGAACATTCCCAAATTCCCCTACTCGCAGGCCGTTATATACGGCGATCTGATGTTCATCTCCGCCCAGCCGCCCGTGGACCCGGAAACGGGGGACGTGGATGCCGGCGACGTGAAGGCCCAGACCCGCCGGATCCTCACCAACGTATCCGGCATTCTTGACGACGCGGGAACCTCGCTGGACAACGTCCTCAAAGTTACCGTCTTTCTCAAAGACCGGTCGCTATTTGCGGACTTCAATGACGCCTACGCCGGTTTCTTTCCGAAAAACCCGCCGGCGCGATCACCGGTGTTCACCGACACCGGCGACCATCTCGTGACCATGGATTTTATCGCGGGCATGGACTGAAATCGCAATAATGGCGCCGCGCTTTCGCGTCATGTTTCATCGTGCGTTTTCTGCAGTCGTCTGAGCGCCAGGCGCGCGCCCAGGCGCAGCGTTTCGAGCATGTTGGTCTCATCCGCCACACCCCTGCCCGCAATATCGAACGCCGTCCCATGATCCACCGACACACGGACGATGGGCAGCCCCAGCGTCACATTCACCGCAGTGTGGAACGCCACAAGCTTGACCGGCGCGTGTCCCTGGTCGTGGTACATCGCCACCACGCCGTCAAACCCCCCGTTGTACGCCTTCAGAAAGACCGTATCCGCGGGCAACGGTCCGTCAACCCGCATTCCCCCGGCATTTGCCCTCTGAACAGCCGGCTGGATCAGTTCCGAGTCTTCCGAGCCGAGGATACCCGCCTCACCGGCGTGCGGATTCAAGCCGCACACGGCAATGCGGGGATGCGGACGTCCCATATCCGTCAGCGCGCTATGCAGCAGTCTGATGGTGCCGAGAACCCGGGCTTCCGACAACCGCTCCGGTACCTGCCGCAACGACACGTGTCCGGTAACATGGGCCACGTTCAGGCGTTCGGAGGCCAGCATCAATCGGACGTCCGCAACGCCGAGGCGTTCAGCCAGCAGTTCCGTATGACCCGCATACCGGAACCCGGCCCGGTTCATCGCCTCCTTATTCAGCGGCGCCGTCACAATCCCGTCGGTCCGCCCCCCCACTGCCAGATCCACCGCCCGGACCACCCATTCCACGGCCGTCCGGCCCGCTTCGGGACAGACCCGTCCCGTCTCAATCTGCGCATGATCCAGGCCGATCGGCGCCAACAGATCAATCTCTCCAAAGCGGTAACCGCCCGATTCTGGCGCTTCCACGCGCCGGACCTCGAGCCGCCGGCCTGCATGCGCCAGGTTCGCGGCGAGAACTTCCGCGTCTCCGATCACCAGCGGCCTGCAGAACGCGTATACATCCTGATGACTCAACGCCTTTGCGATCACCTCCGGGCCGATGCCGCAGACATCCCCCATCGTGATCCCCAGCAGCGGTCGCGGTGTCATCGTATCATCCTTCGGCGGCTCGTATCGCAGTAAACTGCCGCCACTGCCGGCTCTTGCCGGAATTGTCCCGCCTAACCTTTTTCCGGACCCGAGGTCGCATACACCTGCCGCGGCGATCCCCCGTAAGGTTCCTCGCCGAGGTACATCCGCGCAAACCCGCGCTGGACGGTAAATCCGAATTCCTCTGCCAGCGCCGTCCCGTCCGGATTTTCCAGCGGGACGTCGAAGAAAACAGGTTCGCCGGCCAGCCGGTCCAGCGCCCAGCAAAACAGCGCCCGGCCCGCCCGTTCATGGGCCGCGACCAGGGGTCCGATCTGGAAGGCGCCGCTTCCGGGCCTGACCATGACGTAACCTTTTAGCCCGCTCCCGGCCCCCGGAAAAACGCCGCACATTCCCCCTGAATCCCGATACAGAAACCTTAACAGATTCTCGCGGCAGACGCCGAAGCGGGGCGTGTCAAAAGCAATCACGTCCGTCAGGTCCGAATCACGCATCGCGCACACCGAAGTCCAGCGGCATGTCTGTCCGACCCCTTCCCTGCGCTGCAATCCGTACTCATCGCGGAATCCGAGCGGCACGTAAACCCGCCGGCCCATCGGCGTTGCGTCCAGCTTGATGGTATCGACGCCATTGGCCTGCAGGTGGGCAATCCCGTGCCGCAACATCTCCGTGCCTATTCCCTGCCGCCGCCGCGCCGGCGGCACCAGAACCATCGCAACCCAGCCACATACGCCCGCGAACGTGACCGTCACCACCGTACCGGCGGGCTCACCACTGACCTCCGCGACAAAACAGCCATGGGGAGAGAGCGCCAGAAAGCGCTGCCAGTCCTGTTCGACCTGATTCCAGCCGGCCAGGGTCTTGAACCGCATCCCGATTGCGACGTCCGCCGGCGTCATTGGCCGGACGTGAAGACTTTCCTCGATCGTGGACACTCGCCCTCCGACTGTCCGCGCCGTCCCCGCCCGCCTTCAGCATGCGGCAAGGGACGTGAAAAAGACGGGCTATTCACCCGTTGACAGCGCAGCCTGAACACTTCATATTATCGCCACTTCAGGCACCCCACGCAACTGCCGGGCGCCTTTCTCCTTATGCCAGTCCGCCCGTCCGCACACCCACCCAACCTCCCGCGGAAGCCGGGATCCAAATCCCATGGCACAGATTGTCAGCCGCCGGTCCATCCTCATCGGCCTTGCGCTCACCATTGTCATCTGCCTCTTCGCGACGGACACAACCTACCGCCTGCGCGCCTCAAGAGTCTCCCTGGGCCACCTGCCCATGTCTCTCTGGCTGCCGTTCCTGCTCCTTTTCCTCACCAACCGGATTCTGCAGAGCGTACGTCCGCATTGGTCGCTTAACGCGCAAGAACTCGGGCTCGTCCTCTGCATGGGATTCATCGGGGGCGCGTTTCCTACCAAAAACATCGCGGGCCGACTGGTCGCCGTCCTCGCCACGCCGTACTACAAGGCGACACCCGAAAACCGGTGGGGCGAGTACGTCACCGAACACCTGCGACCCTGGTCCGTTCCCGGAAACCGGAACGGGGCCATCACCCACCTGTGGGAAGGGCTGCCGAGGGGTCAGCCCATTCCGTGGGAGGTCTGGCTGGTACCGTTATTCTGGTGGTTCACGCTGCTTTTCGCCCTGTTTTTCGCCTGCCTCAGCATCGCCGTGATCCTCCGCAAACAGTGGGTGGAACACGAACGGATCGTCTTTCCCCTGGCCCGGCTGCCGCTGATGATGATATCGGACCCCGGGTCCGGTGCAATCCCTCTTTTCAACAACCGTCGTTTCTGGGCCGGATTCGGTATCGGTATTTTCGTTCTCGCGTGGAACGTTCTCCCACGATTCTCTCACCGCGTGCCCTACATTCCTCTTGGACCCACGTTTTCCAGCGCCCTGAGTTTCGGCCCTGATTTCCCGCCGCTGCAGATCAAATTCAACTTTGTGGTCGCCGCGTTCGGTTATCTCACGAACCTGGAGGTGCTGCTTTCCGTATGGCTGTTTCATGTCCTGTCGCTGTTCGAGATCGGCCTGACCAACCGTCTTGGCGTCACCGTGAGCAGCGAATACCACGGCGGCGTACTTCTGCAACAGGCGGGCGGTTTCACGGCCCTTGTATTTCTGGGCCTCTTCATGGCCCGAAAGCACGTCGCCGGCGTGTTTCGCAGCGCCTGGCGGAGGCAGCCGGACATGGACGACAGGGACGAACTCCTGTCCTATCGCGCCGCCGTTGTCGGCCTTCTGGTATCCCTGGTCTACGCCGTGGCCTGGCTTCACGCGCTGGGCATTTCAATCCTGGCCGTAACCGTCCAACTCGGCCTGCTTCTCGTCTTTTTTCTCGGACTGTCCAAGATTGTCGCCGAAACCGGCCTGGTCTATATCGAAACGCCGCAGCGCACGCAGGCGCTGACCGCGGCAATACTGGGCACCCAGGTGCAGACGGGCGACCACGTAGGCATGGCCCTGTCGGCCAACGTCGTTGAAAGCCACCGGCAATACATCCTGCCCTCACTTGTACACATCGCGCGAATCCAGCACAGCTTCCGCTGGAACCGGGCCCGCGTTACCGTAGCGCTCTGCGCGGCATTTGTCGTTGGCTTCATAGCGTCGGTCGCGTACACCCTCAATCTCTGCTACAGCGCCACCGGCACCGCAAATATCCGGCACGTATACGTATTCGGCGGCTACGGCCTTCGGATGTTCGACCGCGTGGTCACGTGGGCCACCGCCCCGCCGACCTTTACCGGCTCGGAACTTGCATTCCTGGCGGCCGGCGTTCTGGGCACCCTGCTCCTGGGGATGCTCCGGTTGCGCTTTCCATGGTGGCCGCTGCATCCCGTCGGATTCACGGTCGGCTACGCGTTCCCGGTGCGTGTCACGGCATTCACCGTCTTTCTCGTGTGGGCCTTCAAGTCCCTTGTGCTCCGGTTTGGCGGCATCGCGCTCTACCGCAGTTTTCAACCCTTTTTTATTGGTTTGCTGATCGGTTATACGTTAGGCGTGGGCATCTCTACCGCCGTCGATGCGGTCTGGTTTCCGGGCGACGGAAAAATGGTGCACACCTGGTAAAACGCATTGCCTCGCGACTCCTTCAAGGCGCCTGCGGCCTGGAACGCAACTCCTCGTCTCCGAACATGAAGGAAAGCAGTGCGAAACGCTTGCCCGACGTCACCTCCGTGACCTCGTGCAGGTGCGAACATGAAAAAACCACCGCCCCGCCGGCGCAGGGTCTGTAAAGATGCGGGCCGAATTCCGGAAACCGAAGGTGCCCCCCTCTGAACTGTTCGTTCAGGTTCAACGTGAGCGCGAACCGCCGGTGAGCGGTGGCCGGGCTCAGATTGTCCCTATGCGCGTGAAAAAATCCTCCGGATGCTGCGTCGTAGCAGGCTATCTTAAATCCCTCAAACCGAGTGGCGCGGTACGCGAACGCCCGCCGCACTTCAGGAATCACCCTGCGGCCGATGGTGGATGACAGCAACCTGACCAGTCTGTCATCCTCTACGATATGGTCTCTCCTGCTCTTCTGTTCGACGTCGATCCGTTCACCCCGCCTTGTGCTCTCCGACTGCTCGACGCCGGTTTCCACGTTGCCTCTGTTCTCCCACACCTGCATCAGAAAATTGCAGATCTCAGGATCCAGTACGTTGGGAATCAGCAGCACCGGGGCTTGCGTGTCAACCACCCTGGCTTCGGTTTCCGCCGGGTATGAATCCAGCACGTTCCGCACCTTCCGCGCGGCATTCCCGGCGTCGTCCAGAACAACCGACGCGAGCACCCGCAAATTGGGGTCCAGCACCAGCGCGATGGATGCCCCCGGATCCCCGATCCGGTACGCCGACCGGACCGCGCCTTTCGCATCCAGGAAAACCGGATGGGGCCACGTCGTTACGTGCGCCGGCTCGGAAGCTGCCACGGCCAGAATGTCCACGTCCGGCTTTTCCAGAGCGGCCGAGAAGCCGACCGGAAGGTCCTCGCCCGCGCCTGAAAAAACCAGCACGGTTTTTGCGCCGCCCGCCTTCGAATAGAACCGGGTCGGCGTGCCGTCGTGCGCCAGAGGCAGCACGAAATCCGTGGCTCGCTCGCCTCGTTCAAGACCCTTTGTGTCTGAGTTCATCTTGCCGCTTTCGGCCGTGATTGGGTTCGTTGATCGATGAAACCCGCGTTTCCGTTACCGCGTCCAACCGGTACGGGAAGACAACCGTCGGAAATCCTCAGAAACCGCGACGCACTTCGAGGCTCCCTGCTTCCGGCTGGACCACAAAATACAGGCGGAGACGGGGCTGTCAAAGCACAAAAAACCCCAGCGGGTGTCCACCTGGCCAATCGGATCTCAATCCTCATGAATTCGCGGGCGGCCGCGCCGGTTTCAGTCGCCTGGTCCCGGTAGCGCCGCCGGCCGCCACCTCCTCTGATACTTCTTGCAACACACCGCATAAGGCGCATATAATAGCACAGTTATCATGGATTGATAAAGTTGATTCCTATCTTGCTTATCTGACCCGTTCCTGCAGCCGGGCACATCATGTGAAGGCACAGCGGGTTGTCGATCACGGACCGCCAATGATTCCCAAACCCCGCATCCTCTTTCTCGCCCGCCGGTATCCGCCTTCCGTGGGCGGCATTCAGATCTACGCGAAAGAACTCTATACAAGGCTTTCCCAAACATGTCCCGTAACGCTTATCGCGCTCGGCAAGGACCCGCTCTATCATCTGGCATGGTTCATGCCCATTGCTTTTTGCGCCGCCGTGTTCCACATTCTACGCCATCGACCGGATGTCATTTTCTTTATGGACGGGGTTACAGCTGCACTGGCCCCGTTTCTTCGCCCTTTCACGCCCGCCCGGTTCACGGTGACCATCCACGGCGCAGAATTGACGTTCCGCCGCGCTTTGTTCAACCGCCTGATGCAGGCGGGTGCCCGCGCCTGCGACCGTACCGTTATGGTCAGCCGCGCTACGGCGGCCCTCGCGGCCGAAAACGGCTTGCCGGCGGACAGAACCCGTGTGATTTATCAGGGCATTCAGGCCGTCATACCCGCCGAAGCGGAGCACACGCGGCTAAGAGACCGATTTGAACGGGCGCACGGCCTGAATCTGGAAGAACGCCCTTTTCTGCTGAACTACGGAAGGCAGGTGCGGCGGAAGGGCGTGGTTGAGTTCATCGAAAACGGCGTGCCCCTGATGAGGAAAGAAATCCGCCTGTTCATCAGCGGAAGCGGACCCACGCAGGATCACATTGGAGCCGCCGTCAAGTCCCTGAACCTGGGCGACCGGGTCTTTACGCTTGGTCGGCTGGACGATTCCACGGTGGCCATGCTTCGCCGGGAGGCGCAACTCTTCCTGATGCCCAACATCCATCTCAGCCACGACGCCGAAGGCTTCGGCATTGCCCCACTCGAGTGTCTGTACGCGGGCCTGCCGGTGGTCTATTTCAACGTGGATGCCCTTGGCGAAAGCCTGCGCGACGGCGGCTTCGGCGTCCCGCCCGGCGATTATCCCGGGTTTGTGGCACAGATCCACCGGTACGTGGACCTGCCCGACGAAGAAAAGGAACGTGAGAGGACGCGGATCCAGGCCTTTGTGCGGGCCGAGTACACCTGGGAGAAAACCACCGCGCAATACCTGGAGGTATTAACGGGAAGGGATTGAGCGGCCGTCCGTCAATCCCCTACGGTTTTCTCGCGACCGACGGCATCCTGTCTATCCATGTGAGTCTGAGTCTATGAACAAAAGCCTGCTGACAAACCTCATTTCGCTTGGGCTCATCGGCGGCGGCGCCCTCAGCCCGGTATATCGGGATCAGATCCTGACGGTAGGACTGTTCGCGACATCGGGTGCGCTAACGAACTGGCTGGCCGTTCATATGCTCTTCGAAAGAGTACCCGGCCTGTACGGCTCCGGCGTGGTGCCCGCACGCTTCGAGGAGTTCAAGGGCGGTATTCGAAAGCTCATCATGGAGCAGTTCTTCAAGCGGGAGAAAGTGGAGGAATTCCTCGCCGCGGAATCTCCGGACGAACCCCTCGACCCCGAACCCGTCGTCGCCGCCGTTGACTACGATCGCATCTACGCCGGCTTCGTCGACGTCGTACTCACCTCGCCATTTGGCGGCATGCTCGGAATCGTGGGCGGCGAAAGAGCGCTGGAACCGCTCCGCAACCCCTTCAAGACCAAGATGAAGGACGAACTCCGCGACATGCTGCTCTCTCGCTCCTTCAGGGACGCCATGACCGCCGGCCTGCAAAGCGCTCACGCCGGGGAAGCCCTGGTGGCCAGAGCGGAGACCATTGTCACACGCCGGCTGGAGGAACTTACGCCTCAGATGGTCAAACAGATCGTACAGGAAATGATCCGCGAACACCTCGGCTGGCTCGTGGTCTGGGGCGGCGTATTCGGCGGTTTCCTCGGACTCATCGCCGGTTTCGTCCGGTAATCCCATGCTTGTGTACGACGGTAACTGCGGCTTCTGCACGCGTTGGGTGGACCGCGTTCGCGCCATCACCGGCGATCGGGTCGGGTTCGCGCCGTCGCAGGAGGTCGGCCACCGGTTCCCACAGATATCCCCGGAGCAATTTGAAAACGCAGTCCAGTGGATCGGTCCGGACGGCGAAGTCTACAGCGGCGCCAAAGCCGCACTGTGCGTGCTCGCGTTTACCGGGCCGGCGGGTAAACTGCTATGGTGGGCCTACCGCCGCCTGCCCTGGTTTGCGGGTGCTGCGGAAGCCACTTACCGCGTGGTTGTCCGCAACCGGATCACGGTGTCAACGGTTACCCGGTGGCTCTGGGGAAATGACCTCCGCCGACCCGCGTATCGGACCTCCGCCGACCTGTTCCTGCGCGCCCTGGCCGTAACTTATCTGATCGCCTTCCTTTCGTTCTGGGTGCAGGCGCACGGCCTCATCGGCGCACAGGGCATCCTTCCGGTCGACGAGTCCATTCGTCTCGAAGCGAATTCGAGCCATCCGCTCCGGCACCCGACCCTGTTCTGGTTCGATCAGAGCGACACGTTCCTCCACGTCGTCTGTGGCGGCGGCACGCTGCTCGCACTCGGCGCTGCGCTGTTTCCTGCCTCCGGCCTGCTCTTTTTGTTGCTGTGGATCGCCTATCTTTCCATCGTCACGGCCGCCGGCCCCTTTATGTCCTTTCAATGGGACGTTTTGCTTCTCGAAGCCGGTCTGCTGGCCGTGTTTCTGGCGCCCTGGAAACTTTTAGCGAGACGCGGCGCCATAGCGCCCACCCGGCTCGTCGCCTGGCTCTACCGCTGGCTGCTCTTTCGCTTCATGTTCGCATCAGGCGTTGTCAAACTCACCAGCGGCGACGCAGCCTGGCGCGACCTCAGCGCACTCACCTATCACTACCAGACACAACCCCTTCCCAATCCCGTGGCCTGGTACGCGCACCATCTGCCGGAAGGCATCCACGTGGTTTCCGCGGTTGTGATGTTCACCATCGAACTCGTGGTGCCCTTCTTCATCTTCGCACCCCAACGCCTCCGGATTGCGGCCTGTGCATTGCTTGCCGGCCTGCAGTTGGGGATCGCGTTTACCGGAAACTTCACCTTCTTCAACCTCCTCGCGACCGCCCTCTGTCTTTGGCTGATCGGCGACAGGTCGTGGCCGAATCGCCTCAGAGTCCCGCCTTCCGGCTCAGACCCGGTACACCCGACGGTGCAGCGAACAGCGACCCTGCCGCTTGCGGTTCTGGTTGTGACCCTGAGTCTGATGTATCTCGTCAGCTTCAGCTTCCGCCTCAATCCCCCCTGGCCCCGGCATCTCGTGGCTCTGCACAGTGCCGTAGCGCCCTACCACGTCGTAAACAACTACGGTCTCTTCCAGGTGATGACCACACGGAGGCCGGAGATCATCCTTGAAGGCAGCAGAGACGGCAAAACCTGGCATCCCTACGAATTTCGCCACAAACCGGGCGCTACGGACAGGCGGCCGCCGCTGGTTGCGCCGCACCAGCCACGTCTGGACTGGCAGATGTGGTTCGCCGCACTCGGCCACTACCGGCAGAGTCCATGGTTCACCCGCCTGTGTTACCGGCTGCTCGAAGGGTCACCCGCGGTGGTCGATCTTCTTGCCCGAAACCCGTTTCCGGACAATCCGCCCCGATACCTGCGGGCGGAACTGTATGACTATCGTTTCACAACGCCGGACGAAAAAAACAGGACCGGCGAATGGTGGACCCGCACCTATCTCAGGGCGTTTCTTCCGCCGGTTCAATGGAAAAACCCGCCCGGGGCACAACCGGACGGGTAGCGGCGCAGCATCTCTACGGGTACGGGATTCCCGGTACACGCGGCCTTCACGCCATCAGCGCATTCATTTCATAGGGTCTTCTGAGCCAGTGCGGCCCTGACCACGGCCGCGATCTCGGGATAGAGACGCGGCGTTTCGAGGCTGCACAAAACGACGTGGCCGTTGGCGTACGTGCCCGCGATCTCGAACTCCTTCCTCACACGCTCCGGTGAACGAACCAGATACGGATCCGAATAGAGCCCGATAAACGGCACGAACGTGTTCCGTTTCGCATCTTCGAGACGCTTCATCTCTGCGGTCTCGAATTCTACGCGCTGCAGGCTCCAGTGCGGCGGATAGAACCAGGAAATCGTCTGCGTGCAATAATCCAGACGCAGCCTGTTTCCATAATATTCGTCAGGGTAAAACGGCGGCCACACGTGGTTGGTCACGATCGCATCCGGTTTGATCTCCTTCGCGTGTTCGTAAAGGACGTCGGATACCGTGACCAGACTCGTTTCGGACATCCGTGCAAGCAGTTCCGGTTCGTGCGCCTCGGGCTGCCCCTCGGCCATCGACTTCCGGACGTCCGTGCATCGATCGCAGAAACACGCATAGTGGTTCCTGAAACCGAACCCGTCGAACGACACACCGTCCGCGATTTCCAACGCAGCAGTCACTCGCTCCCTGAGAAAGGACCTCGACGCCTCGTGCTCGAAGCACAGCGTGGCGCCTTCCTGCACGATGGAAAACCACCGGTGTGACAGCAGCTGGAAGTTGGCGGGGGTGCCCGCGTGTCCGGCGCGTGCGATCTTGTCCTCCGCGGGTAGCAGGCGCTGCAGGCATTCCGGATGCGTTTGTGCAAACGCTTCCGACGGCCGTGCGTACACAATCGCGACGATCCTGACTCCCAGCTCCGCGCCCCGCCGCGCCATTGCCTCTGAGGGGTCCCGCACGATCAGGGTGTCGAAGCCCAGATCACATGCGAATTCAACGATCTCCCGCTGCTGCGTTCCGGTCTCCACCGGCAGATGCCAGTCCCACGCCGCCTTCATGTCTCCTCCTCAGCCGGACCCGGCGGTCGCTTTCCTGATTGCATCCGCCATCTTTCGAACCCGGGCCTGCGTGTTGTCCGGATGCATCGGGATCAACACGGCCCGGCTCATTACGTCGAGGGAATCGCTGCACATATCCATTGTGTACGTCACGTTCAGCTTCCGGTTCGCCGGGAAGTTGTAGGGATTCATATCGGGGTGGTGCGCCCCCTGTTTTCTCATGATCGGGTCCCACCGGGTATAGACGTGCCGCCCCGTATCGATGGGCAGGAATCCGCGGGCGCCATTCCCGCTCAGACCGTCCGCGAAAGCCCTCGCCGATTCCTCGTTCGGAAAAATGAACCCCAGATTGCTGCCGCACTCGTACGACAGGCTGTTGTTGACGATGGAAGTCAGGCCCGCGGCCCGGCCTGCCTCCAGCAACTGCCGTTTGTGGGCGCCCATCTTCTCCAGCATCCCGTCGAGGCGCCGCAACTGGGCGTTCAGAATGGCGCCCGAAACTTCCGGGGCCCTGAAATTCAGTCCCGCGAACTGCTCGTCCTCCTTCGTCTGATCCGGATTCCAGTAGAACGAACAGCAATCCGAAGCGACGGAGGCGCGTCCGAAAACGGCCTTGTTGCTGGTGACGAATGCCCCGCCCTCGCCGCTTGAGATATTCTTGTAGAAGTTGAAGCTGAAGGCGCCCGCGTGTCCGATCGAACCCAGCATCCTGCCCTCGTAGGCGCCGCCCACCGCCTGGCATGCGTCCTCCAGCACGAGCAGTTTGTGCCTGCGCGCAACACGCATCAGCGCCTTCATGTTGCACGGCAGACCCCACATATGCACGGGAATGATCGCCTTTGTGTGAGGCGAGAGCCGGCGCTCCACGTCATCTGCACAGAGCGTGATCGACTCGTCCACGTCGGCTACGACGGGTATCGCGCCTGCCGCCAGAACCGCCAGCGCGGTGGCCATATACGTACAGGCAGGGACGATGACTTCGTCGCCGGGGCCCACCTTCAGTCCCACGAGCGCGCAATATAACGCGGACGTCCCGCTCGTGGTCATCATGGCGTACTTCACACCCAGATGCTTCGCCCAACGTGCCTCGAATCGTTCGCATTCGCCCGTGCGTCCGTACCTAAAAAGGCCGCCGTCTTTGAACAACCTTTCAACACGCCTCAGTTCCAGGTCACCGATGCGATACATGGCACCCCTCGCTTCGAATTACGCGCCGCTTCTTTGCGCCTGGAGTTGCCTGAACACGTACGCACGTGACACCAGCGTCACCGGCACGGTAAGGAACAGGCCCACCAGAAGACAGAGTGCGCCGCCGATATTGATCAGCACCGTTAATAGTCCAAAGAGAAACAGGCGCCACCTTTCGCCTCTGGTCAACGCCCCGCTTCGGCGCAGTGCTTCAACGGCACCCGCGCCCTCATCTACGATATGGTAGGCGTAAAACTGAAAGATCACCAGAAGGATCACGCCCGGTACGATAAGCAGAACCAGGCCGACAAGCACCGCCAGAGCTGCGACAAGAGAAGAAATAAAGTACGTCGGCGCCATTGGATAGTGGATGAAGAGGTCCGCCACCTGCGCCTTTCGGCCATCTCCGAAACGCAGGGAAATTACAGTCAACCCAACGTCCATGACGATTCCCACGACAAATGCAATGATACCGAAAAGGAACGCCCAGCCCTCCGAGTATGCGTTCAACTTGAAGACAACGCCGTTCAGGCCCACAACGATGACCAGGTACAGACTCCCGATACCGAGAAAATATCCCGGATTATCCAGGGTTGTCCGCCAGCCGAACCGCAGCGCCTCGGCGATGGAAAACCTGTGCGGGTTTAAATTCGCCATTCACTTCACCCACTGAATGTCTCGTGTCGTTTCTCGTCGTGCAGCGACACGGGATGATCCACCCTGCCTGCTGAAGCAGGCAGGGCAGGCGTAAGCGCAGTGTCGTGTTTCCGTGGGGGGCTAGGCGCGATCCTGAGCCCAGTTGCCATACACGTCCACGTCCACCCCCTCCACCTTCGGTCTGACGCCCTTGACGATAAAGCCGGGCCGTCCCATGCCCTGCCCGCCTTCCTGCCGGTTGCGGGGGTCCCTGAATCCCAGCCGCACCAGGCGCCGCCAGTTTCCGCTGTGATTGACCGCCGATCCGTGGATGGTCCACAGGTAGAACAGAACCACGTCCCCGGCCCTGGCCGGAACCGAAACGGCATCCTGAAGCCGGTACCGGTCCGTGGGCAGGTGGGGCGCCGTACCGGCGCCTGTAATATGCTCCAGCTTGCCGAGACGGTGCGACCCCTTGAGGAATTTGATGCAACCGCTGGTCTCGTCGGCGTCGTCCAGGTGCACGAGGCAATCGGCGTACCTTCCGTCTTCGTGCGGGAAGAATGGCAGATCCTGGTGCATGGGAAAAGGCGCGCCCTTGTCCGGCGGCTTCGCGTGCAGTGTGACATGGTGCAACTCAACGGCATCCGATCCCAGGAGATCGCCCACGGAGGCGCCCAACTCCCGCTTCGTGATGGCGCGGGACCAGGCTGCAGAATAGTGCTGCAACTCATGGATGGCCACCAGCGTTGCCGCCGCGTCTTCCTCTTCATCCATATACTCTTTCCGCCACGGCCCCTTCCAGGCTGAATCCCAATTCGCGAACTCCTCCATGACGTAGTCCAGCTCGTCGCCCATCTCGCGGACTTCCCCGGGAGAGAACATGCCTTCGAGACGGATGTATCCGTTTTCGCGGAAAAAAGCGACCTGCGATTCGCTCAGCGTTTCCATATCCGGCAATCTCCCGTTTAATTGTGTCCTCCTCGTCTATCTGCCGCCGATAACGATGAGAAACGCGCTGTCTTCCATGGCCTTCACGGCGTGGCGGAGGTTTGCCGTGAACGAAACTGCCGAACCGGGTTCCAGCGGCGCCTCCTCGACACCAGACGATATCCGGATTCGTCCGCTCAGAAGAATCACCGTGGCGGGGCCCGGAGCCCGGTGTTCGTGCAGAGCCGCGCCCTCCTTCATCACAGTCAGGACCACGGTCATCTCATCCCCGCGAACCAGCGAAAGCGCGTTCCGACCGGATTCAGCAAAGGCGTCTTCCCCCATAAGCTGTTCGGCCATGGCGTGTAGCGTAAAGGACTCGATCCACGTCTCGTTTGCTTTCAAAGGTCGGTAGGGTCGCTCGAAAGCCTTCTCCATTCCGTGAGCTCCTCGTTAATACCGCAGATTTCAGAACCGGGTATTCAGGTGTTTACATCCAGGGATAGACGGCGGATTATGGTCCTGTTGTCGTATTCTCGTTAAACCAGCCTTTCAGGCTCGGATACAGGCCGCGGTACCGCTGAAACTGCTTTTCGTATTCGGTCGCGCGCTTCCCGCTGTGCCGGATGGCCTCGCCCAGGCCCACCGCGCGTTCGCAGGCCGTTTCAAAATCGGGAAACACGCCCACGCCCACGCCGGCGATCACGGCCGCACCCAGCGCCGACGCATCCTGTACGTCCAGCACCCGTGCGTCACGACCGAACACGTCGGCCTGGATCTGACGCCAGAGAGAGGACTTTGCGCCGCCTTCGCTGATTCGCAAGTCCTCGATTGGCAGCCCGATGTCCTCGAAACACTCCAGAGAGCGCCTCAGATCGAACGCCACGCCCTCCATCAGCGAACGCACAAGATGCGCTTTCGAATGACGCAGCGTGAGACCTATCCAGCCGCCGCGGGCGCCGGCGTCCGGGTGAGGCGTTGCCGCCCCTTCCAGCCACGGCAAGAAGAAAAGCCCTTCGCTGCCGGCGGGCGCCTCCGCAGCGGACCGCGTCAGAACGGATACGTCCTCGCCCAGTTGTGTACTCAACCATGCCATACTCGCACCGCACGTATACGAACACCCCAACCAGAAAAAGGCACCGGGGACCGAGTGACACACCGGCCAGAGCCTGTTGAACGCCGCCGTATCCAATGTCTTCGCGAACGCAAGCGCGTGCCCCGCCGTACCGATGCCCACGTTCACAATACCCGGTCTGATAACGCCGCTGCCCACCGCGAGGCAGGAGACATCGCCGCCGCCAGCGCATACGGGCGTCTTCGCGGCCAGTCCCGTTTCACGGGAAGCCCGGCCGGTGAGCGCGCCGACCACCTCTGGAGATTCCGAGATATCGGGAAACAGGCTGCGGCGCACCTCCAGAGCATCCAGAATCTCGCCGCTCCAGTCCCTCGCCTGAAGGTCCGCGGCCGCGGAAACCGACGCGTCCGACACGTCCGAACCGAATGTACCCGTCATCCGGAACCGGACCCAGTCCTTGGGGATCAACACATACCGTGCTTCCTCGTAAACTTCCCGCTCGTGAGCCCGGACCCACAACACCTTGGCCAGCGTATTGATCGGGTTCATCACGTGCAGAGCCCTGGCCCGCAGCAAATCCCCCGCTCGCGCGTTCGCCGCGTTACATTCGGCCTGCGAGCGACGGTCGAGCCAGAGAATGGGCGACCTCAGCGGGTTGCCTGCGCCGTCCACGAACACGGCCCCGTTCATATGCCCGGAGAGCGCCACGCCCCGGACTTCATCCACGGACCGTCCCTGCGCCTGCAGTTCGGCCGTGACCGCTCGGGTAGTCTTGCAGATCGCCCGCCACCAGTCGCTGGCGTCCTGTTCCACCCAGCCCGGTCGCGGCGTCTTCATCCCGTAACTTGCACTGGCCGAAGCCAGTACAGTGCCGCTCTCATCCAGTGCAATTGTCTTTGTACTGGACGTGCCCAGGTCAATTCCAATTACCAGTGACATAGGTGGGTCTCATGATACGCGCGTGCCCTCCGAAACGTGGTCATTGAGCTTGTCGAAATGCCCGCGTTTCGTAATGTTCGACAGGCTTACGGTGCACCGCCTGGCGCTCTTTACATGCCTTCACCGGCCCTTCGACAAGCTCACTGAGCGGCTCAGGGTGCAGACGGTTCGTGAACCAGTCAGATGGATGCCAGCCGGGCGACTCGTCGGCCGATTTCAGCCAGGCTATTCGCGGAACAGGACGTTATCTCGGCCGCGTTATTCGCCGGCGAGAAAACGCCGCGGGTTGTTTACCAGCAAATCCTGGATCGCTGTTTCAGCGACCCCTTCTTCCCGCAGCCGGGGAACGAACCGGGTCAGCACGTGGTCCAACCCCGGACCGCCTCCGTAGCTTCGCCAGTAACTGGGCCGGCCCAGATCGTTGCCCAGAAGTATCCGGTCGCCAAGGCCGGCATCGATCACGCTCTTCAGCACGGAAATGCGCAATTCATCCGGTCCGTATTTGACTTTACCCGGGCAGTCGTAGCCCAGGTAGGCGCCGGTATCCGCGATTCGCCGGTGTTCCCAGAAATCCGGGTTCCTGTCCATATGGCTCAGACATACCCGGTTCGGACGCACACCCAGCGCGTCCAGGAACGTAACCTGATCGTACCCCATCGTTCCGGCTTCCGTATGGGTAATCACGGGCACGCCCGTTTCCGCGTGCACCTTCGCCGCCACGCGCATCAGCTTCCTGTCGGCCTCATGAAACGTATTGTATCCACTGCCGCCCTTCACGATGCCGGCCTTCACCCCTGTACCGTCGATCCCCACCTCGATATCGTGGATACAATTCCGGATCATTGTGTCTTCGTCCTGATTCAGGATCGCGCGGTCACAGAAATAGGGCTTGTTATATCCCGTGATGACAACCACGTGCACGTCGGGCACCAGGTCGGCTATCCTGACCACCTGCCGCACGTTGCGTCCGAAGTCTATCGCGGACATCTCAACCAGGGTCCTGCCGCCCGCCCGCGCCCAGGACCGAAGCTCCGCCGCCGACTGCTCCACGTTGTCAAGCCGGAAATCCCGATCTTCCCGCAACAGCCAGTCCGGCGCGTCGAAGTAGAGGTGTTCATGATAATCCACGATGCCCAGATTTTCGCCGACGATCTCCCCCCGCACCGTCATCACCGTTCCCATCACGCCCCCTCAGGATCCAGCCCGGAAAGGAACTGCGTCCACGCCCGAGCCATGTTTGTCACGCACGCGTTAAACCACCGCTCGCCTTTCTCGGCTGATGCGACCGTGGCATCGCCGAACACCCCGGATCCGGACAGACTGCCCAGGGGCCGCGTGGACATCTCGTACTCCGCGGACCGCGGAGGATATTCCCGCACGGCCCGGTCCATCCTGACCCATTCGGGCTTCAGGTAGAGCATCAGGGAGGTTTCGAACTCCTCCGCGTGAAAATTCATCGGCGCCCATTGCGGCGACTGTGCATCGGCCATTACTTCATCCAGACCCGGATAGAAGACGTTCAACACCTTCAGGTCCAGTTCGTCTACCAATTCCCGGGCTGTCAACTTCAACGGGACGGGATTTGCGCCGTGTCCTGAAAGCGTCATCAGCGCCCGGCAGCCGCTCCGATGGACGCTACGCGCCAGGTCCTTCACGACTTCACGGAAGGTGTCGAACGAGAACGCGAGCGTCCCCGGATAGTCGCGCCAACTCCAGGAGTACCCAACGTGGACCGGGGGCAGCACGAGGCCCGAACTCTTTTTCGCGACGTCCAGGGCCAGTGCATCCGCAAGCACCGTGTCCGTATTCTGCGGCAGATGGGGTCCGTGCTGCTCCGTTGCCCCAAGAGGCAGAATTGCGAACGGCGTGCCCCTCAGGAAATCCCTGCATTCCGGCCAGGTCGCCGTTGCCGCCTTCAGCCAGTTGGAATCAGTCACGACAAGTTCTCCGGAAGAGGGGGGGAGGCGGTAGATGAAAGACCTGAATGCGGGAAGAGAGTAGAGGTGAGACGGTAGATGCCGTCCTTGCCCGATTGACTCTTCCTTTAATGCCTCCGGCAAGAAATGAAACCGAACGGGCATTCATATCATCTCCCGTCTTGCGTCTACCCGTTCTTCGGCACCCACTTCATCTCCCGACTCACGTCTTACGTCTCACCATGCGTTTTTTCGGCTCTATACAGACTTTCAGTTGGAATATCCGTGATCATCGCGTGGCCGGGCGTGTAGGACAGCGCGAGCGGAAGCCGGGCCTGCTGTGCCGGCCGCCAATAGTATGCTGTAAGTCATTCATATAGAACGACGTAATTGATATCCTCCGGTAGGACTTCCCTTGTTGATTCCCACTTTTCGACCGAGAATCTACGGGCCTCCGGAAGGTCGCCATGGACGAATCCGGGCAAGGCGCCGGATCGTCACAGCCGCGAAAACGCACCGACCGCGCATGAGTATGCGCCTCCAGACGCAACTTCGGTGCGTCCGCATCGTGGGCGCCGACCACCACGGCGAGCATCGCCCTGAGGCAACCCCTCTCTACGCTGCTGTTGAGTCGGTGCAGACCGGACAGAAGGTAGCGATATAGCTAATGCCCTTCGTGCGCCATAAAGGGTGCTGGATTCAAAGTAAATAGGCGAGACTGATTCCCACAAGGAGGGAGACGATGAGCTTGCCGCGATCGTGGCTGTGGAAATGAATCTCCGGTAACAGGTCGCCCAAGGCAATGCATAAGAACGCGCCCGCCGCAAAGGACAGCACATAGCCGATCACCGCCCCTTCTTCCGGGCCAAGCAATTCCACACCTCCGAAGCTCGCCAGCGCCACTACCGGGCACAGCAGGGCAAAGCCGAAATTGGTCAATGTCCTGGCGCGCTGGCTGTGACCGGCGTACTTCATCATGCTGATAACGGAGTACGCATCGAGCGGCTTGTGCAGCAGAATGACGAGAAATACCCCTAGTCCCGCCAAGGAGACTCCGTCTTCATACGGCGATTCCAACCTCGTGCTGGTACCCAACGCGATCCCTTCGGTCGCGGTATGCACCCCTAGGCCGAGGGCAACGCCAAACAAACTCGGCGAATGGACGACACCGTGGCCGTGGTCGTGGTCATTATACAGATCGCTCGCCTCGCGGCTGAAGTCGTGCTGGTGAAAGTGAAAGATATGCTGTAAGAGAATCATCAGCACCATGCCTAACACCATCCATCCCACGGCTTTTTCCAGAGCGCCAGGTCCAGGAATGTGATCGAGGCTATCGGGTAGCAGGTGAAACATGGCGATGCCGAGGATGAAGCCGGCTACGAGACTCATCACGACCTGAGTGCGCGTATGCGTCATCGTGCCCAATCCCGCCAATTTGCCGCCGAGCAGGGAAGCGGCAATGATGGCGACTGAATAGGCCGACAAAACCAGTAGAGCGTTTGCATCCATGATGACTATACTTTGTTCATCCTATCCGCCACACCGTCACGCCACCCCGCGCGTCGAGCGCGGCAAGCGCGCGACCGTCAGGCCGCCAGTACAATTCGGCCACTGCGCCCGCCACAACCGCGGCCCCTATCAGATCGCCTTCTCCATCTCTCTGGAGCGACCACACAACCACGGCACCCTCGCGGTCTCCCGATGCCAGACGCATCACGCCGGGAGCGAAGGCAAGCGTCGTGACGGGTTGAACATGAAACTCTAGAACGCCGGGCCGTGTGCCTTCGGGACCACTTCCCTGGAAGCCCCAGACCGTCACCGCCTCCCCTCCGCCGGTGGCCAGGAGGGTGCCGGTCTCGTCGAAGGCCAGGGCCGACGGCTTCCCGGGATATCCGGACATCATGGAGTCCTCCTCCGTGGAGCGACGCCAGAAGTGCACCGAGTTGTCCTGGCTGCCGCAGGCCACGATATCCCCGTCCGGGCTCAGTACCATCGACACCAGGGATCCCTGCCACTCCAGCTTCTGGCGAAGCTCGCCAGCGGATGCGTCGAAGAACGTCACTCGACCGTAACAGGCCGTCGCCAGCTCCCCTACGCTCGACCAGGCAATCGCGCTGACGGTGCTGGGATGATCATCAGATCGCCAAACCTCCGCGCCGTCCTCACCGTACACGCGAACCTGCCGGGAGCAGGAGGCCGCCAACCATTGGCCGTCCGGCGACCACGCTACGTTTTCTACCCAACCGCTTCCGACGTCGATAGCCCGGCTTACCTGACCCTCTGCGGCACTCCAGATTAAGACTCGGCTGTCCTGGCCGGCCGTAGCGAACGCGGTTCCGCTTGGGTGGATCGCCACCGCGAGCACACCACCTTCATGAACCCCGCGCCGCTCCCGGACGGCCGCGCCAGACTTGCCGTCGAATGCATAGACGCCACCCGCGGCATCACCGACCATCAGCGCCTCACCGCGAAGGCTCCAACCCCCGGCGATGGCGTAGTCGCCAACCGCCGCAGACCAACCCCGGCGAAGAGCGCCCCTCGGGCTGTCGGCATTTAAATCAGACATGCTTCGAATTCCTGCCGCATGCTCTGCTCATCGAGGTTGCGGCCGATGAATATGAGCTGATTGCGGCGGGGCGCGTCCCCCCATGGACGATCAGGCTGTCCGTCGAAGAGCATGTGGACCCCCTGGAAGACGAAGCGACGGGACTCACCCGCGAGGCTGATGAAGCCCTTCATGCGGAAGATGTCCACCCCGCGTTCACTGAGCAGTTCGCCAAGCCACGCGTTGAGCCTGTCGGGATCGACGTCGCCCTCCCTCTCGATTGCGATCGAGCCCACTTCGTCGTCGTGCTCATGCTGTGCGACCCAGGTTCGCTCTACCTCGACGGGAAGCGCTTCCTTGACGCGCGGGGCGCCGTTCTCCGTGGGAGTCGCCGGCCTGGGCCGCGGACCGTCTTCCGGCCTGACCGCCTCGCCGTCCGCTTTCATCAGTTGCAGATCGAACTCCTCCGCGGTGTGCTGGGCGTAGAAGCCGATCCTCGCCTGCGTATCGACCTCCAGGAAGAACGACTTGCGCCCCGGGGAGTCGAGCTGCAGGCCCAGGTGCCTTCCGGCGGACATCTCGCCCCCCGGGGGAACGACATCCGCAGGTTCGGCGTACCGACGCACACACGACTCCGCACCCTCACGCAGTGCCGCGTCATCCGTGCCCTGGCCGGGTACAATCACGAGAGACATCGTCGGATCCGGTCCCTCTGCCAGACTGAGTTCGTAGCGGCCGGCATCAAGCGAATAGACTCCAGTCCATTCGAAGGGGTATTCCGGCTCAAGGAAGGTGGGACGACGCTCGAGCACCGAGTCCAGGTCGAAGGCGCCGAGGTTGAGTACCGTATCGACGGACACGTCCGCCCGCTCGCTACGGATGACTCGC
The DNA here is from genome assembly GCA_963662665.2 of Candidatus Latescibacterota bacterium. Classification (GTDB taxonomy): domain Bacteria; phylum Latescibacterota; class UBA2968; order UBA2968; genus JAAXHE01. The sequence goes on along the minus strand of CAXXJS010000061.1, from coordinate 224,807 downwards.
GCCATTCGGTTCATGTCCCGGAGCCGAGCCTCGAGCCCGTCGAGAGCGTCGTCGCCGACGAGGTCCGTCTTGTTGAGAACGAGGACGTCCGCGAACGCGACCTGCTCCGTGCTCTCGTCGCTTCGGCCGAGCTGCTGCTCGATGTGCGCTGCGTCGACGAGGGTGACGATTCCGTCTAGCGCGAACTCGGCACGAATCTCGTCGTCCATGAAGAAGGTCTGAGCGACCGGACCGGGATCGGCGAGCCCCGTGGTCTCCACCAACACGTAGTCGAACTTTTCCCGGCGCTTCATGAGGTTACTGAGCACGCGAATCAGGTCTCCGCGCACCGTGCAGCAGATACAGCCGTTCGACATCTCGAAGATCTCCTCGTCAGCGTTGATGACGAGCCCCTGGTCGATGCCGACCTCTCCGAATTCGTTTTCGATCACGGCGATGCGTTTGCCGTGCTCCTCACTCAAGATCCGGTTCAGCAGGGTCGTCTTGCCGGAGCCGAGGAAGCCGGTGAGGATCGTGACCGGTATGTTTCGGGACGTGTCCATCTATTCCTCCTGGAGTAGCGGTGCAATCACCGGAATCGCTACGTCGAATCCCCACGCCGCGCAAGCCTGGACCAGGACCTCGGCGTCAACGGCGTCCATGGGTTTGTGCAGTTTGCACTGAAGCTGTGGCGCATCGGGCCGAAGCACGCCAATCGCGGTTTCGACGGGGGCGCAGCCTTCTTCGAGACAAGCCAGCTCGGTGACCGTGACCGTTATGCCGCATTGCCACACGCATCACAGGTTCCGAGCAACACCACCTCGTGCCCCGTCACCTGAAACCCGTCTGGAACCAGGGACTCGAGGCCCTCGACGCAACCGAAGAGGTCGAACGCGTGGTCGCAAATCGAGCAAAGAAAGTGATGGTGGTGCTCGCGGTCCTTGGGTTCGTACCGAACGCCGCCGCCCAACACCTCGACCGACTCCAGCGTGCCTTCGTCAACCCCCCGCTGGAGGGCGCGGTATACCGTGGCGAGACCGATACCCGTTCCGCTCAGGCGGCTCCACAGTTCCCTGGCGGACAGGGGGCCGTCCGCCGCGCCAAGGGCTTGCAAGACTGTCAACTGCTGTTTCGCTCTCTGCATAGATAAATGATAACCGATTATCAGTTATTGTCAAGGCCCTTTTTGGCGCCGGATCCTCGCCCCTCGTTCATGGCAACGGACACTCCCTCTTCGGTAGGTTGTGAGCGCGAGCCGGATGGAGCTGGCGCGCACCGTGTGCATCAGGTCCTGGTCCCGGGACGCCTCGGCTGGTCGCTGCGGCGGATCGAAGGCAACGGCCGGCATGCGCCGCGATGCCGTCTGTGCCGGCCGCGCGCCCAGGACCGAAGTTCCTCGGCGGACCGCTCCACGCAGTTCAGCCGGAAATCCCCATCTTCTCTTAGCAGCCAGTCCGGGGCGTCGAAATAGAGGTGTTCGTGGTAATCCACGATGCCCAGGTCTTCACCGTCGATCTCGCCTCGAACGGTCATCACCGTTCCCATCCCGCCCCCCTACTCGTCGTCCGGCACACAGCGGTGTTGAGCGACACGATTCGTCTCAGGGTTTATACAGACTTTCAGTCGGAATATCAGTGATCATCGCGTGGCCGGGCGTGTAGGACAGCGCGAGCGGAAGCCGGGCCTGCTGTGCCGCCAGGCTGGGCGTCACGCCACAGGCCCAGTAGAGACGGTCGGTGCCTTTTGGAACCTCGATCGGATTCCCTGAAATCGTCGCATCGAGGTCCGGAATTCCCAGTTCCCGGCCGTTATTCCTGCCAAGAGGCGCCCCATGGCACGCCGGAAAATGGCTTGTGTATTCCCAGACGGCGTCGCAACGGTCCGGAAGAAAGCTCCGCATCGTCACCGCCATTTTGCTCCTGAACCTTCCCATCGGTTCGCAGTCCAGGTCGGTCAGTTGAATGCACGGTCCGAATGAGGGTTTATACCCCTTTTCGACGAGGAGCCCGTCGAAGGACACGCTGGAACCGATCAGAAACGTCACCATGCCACCTGAGAAAAGGGAAACCACGTCCCGCCGCTGCTCCACCACCACGCCCTCCCGGATCACGCCGTACGAACCCAGGTCGGTGCGAATGTCGAGCCCGCGCGCAAAATCGGGACAGTCGGTCCGGCCCGCGGGCATCACGGCCAGCAGCGGACACGGCTTCGGGTTCGCCCTGCAGAATCCCTCAAACTCCGCGGCGTACGCCTTGTCCATCATGACCACATTCACGCACAGGTACCCCGACAGCGCGCGCGACGCCACGGTCTTCAGCGCATTCCGCCGGCACGCGAGCCGCACCTCCAGCGGAGATCGAAATACGGCGGTTTCCGTCAACCGACTCCCTCCTGAAGAAGCTTGTGATGTTGAAGGACAACCTTCCTGAACGCCGCCGCGAACTGATCGACGAACCCGTCCGCGGCCTGGATATGCCCCGGATAGGACAACACGCGCCCCCGGATTGCTTCCGAAACCGGGAAATCTCCCTCGCGATAGCGGGGCAGAGGCACATTCGCCGGTCCGTTGTGACCCGCTCCCCATAGCCCGGGAAGATCCTTTGTGTAGATGGACCGAAGATGTTCCATGTGTCCCACGCCCGGGCCGTTCAGTGGCGCGCCTTCGGCCCGCATGGCCGCCACGAACCGGGGCGCGGGCAATCCGCCCAGCGCTTCCGGCTCGAAGATGAACTTGATCCCGCCGTAGAGTTCCACGCCCCTGGCTTTCCTGTAGTTGCAGACCGGCCGGATTCCCGGCAGTCCCTCGATTTTCCGAAACAGGGCCTCCCTGTTGGCTTCGAACCGGTCCAGCCGTTCGGGCAGGTGCTCCAGGGAGACCAGGCCGATTGCCATAGCCAGCGGATGCGGCCGCCATTTCCATCCGAGGAGCTGGGGATCCAATTCGCGGTAGACCGGATTGGTGAGCTCCTGCACCGCGCCCGGGCGGTGCAGGTGGCAGTAGATTAACGCACGTTCGTACAACTCGCGGTCGTTCGTCGCCACAATGCCGGCCTCGCCGCCTGCTACCGGCTTCCCCCCGGGCATGGAGCCCTGCATGCTGAAGCACGCGATATGCCCCAGGTTGCCGATTTTCACGCCGTCCCACTCGCTGCCGTGCGCGTGAGCCGCGTCCTCCACGACCACGAGTCCGTGGGCATCCGCCAGGGCCAGCAGGCGGTCCATATCGCACACCCGGCCGCAGGAGTGGATCGGCGAGATCACGCGGGTCCTGTTCGTAATCCGCCGCGCGGCGTCGTCCGGGTCCATGAGCAGCGTCTCCGGCTCGACCTCGCAGAATACGGGCGTGGCGCCCATATGCAGCGCGCCCGCGTAGCTGCCGATATAACCGACTGAAGGCGTGATGAATTCATCGCCCGCACCCAGACCCGCGGCGAAGAATCCGCTGGCCAGGGCCGTATGCCCGTGGCTGGTTGTCAGTACGTATTTACAGCCGATGTACTCCGCGAACCGTTCTTCGAATTCCTTCGGAACCCCCGATCCCGACCCCGAGAGATAGCCCTCGTCGATCAGGGCGCAAACCGCGGCTTTTTCCGCCTCCACGGGTCGACGCCACTGTTCTCCACTATCGGCCGTAATCGCCTTTTCGCCACCAAGAATCGCGAGGTCCCCATCCATCTTCGATCTCCTCCTTCACAGATTACGAACCCCGCCCGAAGCTCGCTTCGGGCGGGGCCCATGCCATACCAGCACGTTCGGAAGACGATACCGAGCGGCTATACACTACGGCGCGACGGCTTCCTCCCCTGCGTGTTCCCGGATCCAACCCTTGAGCGGCACGTCCGCGTCGGTGGGGGACGTATACCCCATCCCTCCGGTGCTTTCGCCGAGCAACTGCCGCTGAACCGGATCACATCGTCCCATGCAGTGGGCCACCGTCATATTGTCCCTCGGCCTGAGCCACCGGTAACTGTAACCGTAGAACAGCACTTTCCGCGTCACGTCCGAGTGATTCCTCCCGGCCGCGTGCCAGAGCCGCCGATCGAAGAACACCGCCGAGCCCGCCGGAGCCAGCACGGGCGTCGTTCCGGGAGGGTCGGACGCGCCGTCGTCCGGTAGATCCAGCCGATTCTTGAGGTGGCTGCCTGGGACAATGTGGAAATTCCCTCGATCCGGCCGGGTGGTATCCGTCAGAAAATAGCCGACCTTCAGCGAGACCCGCGGCCGGGGCGTGGCGTCCAGTTCCATATTCAGACGACCGCTGTCCTGGTGCCAGCCCAGGCGTCCGCTATATGAGCGTTTGTCCGGCGGTTCCGGCGGGGTAACGATCAGGTGGGAGTGGTAAAGCTGGATATTCCACCCGAGAATACCCCATACTTTGGAGAACGTGACCGGCCAGTCCAGCAAGGCCAGAAACTCGTCGTCGCGCCCCACGAAGTCCGTCAGGTTCATGCGTTCGCCAGAACCCAGACCGTTCTCGGCAAGATAGGTCTCGTACAACCCGTCGACCACAAGCGTCAACGCGGAGACCCGTTCGGGAGGAATTGCATCTTCAATGATCAGGAAGCCGTCGCGTTCGAACTTCGACTTCTCCTCGCCAGTCAATCTATTCTCAAGACATGCGGCATCCATCGGTTTCCCTCCTGGACGATTCGGAATACTTCTTTGCCGGCTGATCACATCAATCCGGGGCCCCGTAACCGTCAGAGCGTGGAACCCAACCCCACGGTTTCGGGATTGTCTATTCGATGCATCCCGTCCGCGGGTTCGAAAATTCCCGCCAGCCGCGGCAGCCATTCGGCGTTGGCATCCGGCGTATATTGAGGGGAGTTGATTTCCACGCCGTTAACCATGGGCACGTGCGCCGCGAACAGCGCGGCGTGGATTGCCGCGAACCCGGGATTGGTCAGATCCTGAAGCGCAAGCCGCATCCCGTTTTCGCGCGCCCACGCGGCTGCAAGCAGTGCAAAGCTGTGTCCCTTGCAGGTCTTCAGGGCCAGACCGCTCCAACCCTGCCGTTTCGCTTCCGGCAGCAATTCCAGGCTGGTGAGACCCTCGTCCAGAAAGACCGGCTTGAGCCTGTTCACCGCCCGCCAGTCCTGCGGATGCAGCAGGATGTCCCGGCCCGTGGGCTGTTCCATGTACCTGAGCGCCCGGAAAGCCCCGCTGTCCTCGGCCCTGAGCCGTTCCAGATAGTCAAGTACGCTTTCCGCATCCGGATTGGCTTCGTTGCTGTCCGCCGTCAACGCCGGGTCGTCAACGCCGTGCCCTCGGAGGGCGCGGTACACCTCGATGGTCCTGGCTGCGTCGGCGGCATTATCCTTTCCCTGAATCTTCAGCTTGAAGCCTCGGTACCCGCGTTCTCCGATGACGCGAGAGAGATCCGCCCCCAGGTCGTCGGCGTTTCCCACAACCCACCAGGCGCGCAGACGGGACCGGGGCGTATGAAACAGACGCTGAATCGCCGCGCACGCGCCGCCGCCGGGAAAGCATCCGTCCACTTCGGGGAACGGTGTGGTCCCGGTGTAGAAGCGGAATGCGGAACGTCCGGTGGCGATGCCCACAGCGTCGTGTATCGCGGCGTCGAACGGACTGACGCACATCGCACGCGCGAGGACCGGCGGCGGTGTTTCACCGGCGATCGACCCGTGCAGACGCATCCCCAGTACCAGAGGGTGCGCGGGTTCGCCGCCGCAATGTGCGTACAGGCTCGTGGCGAGTTCGCTGCAGAAGCCGCGCAGGGCCGCGTCTCGAAACGCGTGCGTCAGCGCGGGATCCGGCCAGGCCCAGACGTCGCTGAGATAGATTGAACCCCTGCCCTGAGCTTCGCGCCCGGCCACGCGTACCGTGACCGCGGCGCGGGCTTCCGTGAGCTCCGAAATCGTCCCGGAACTCAGGTGGAGCGGCGTTTTCAGCTTCCGGGGAATGAACGCGACGCCCGCGTCCACGACCTCAGTGTTCAAGTCCATACCGGTGTCCTGGCCCGGAAAGCTCTCTCATTCAAATTCCGACACAAGCACCGCCTCGTCCCGCTCCGCACTCTGTTTGGCCGCCTCGATCACGGCCATTGTGTGCCGCACGGACCGGCCGCTGGCATCGGGCGTCTTGCCCTCGAGACAACAATCGGCAAACTCGCGAATCTGATTTTGCATCCCGTTACCCGGCTCGCCGACGTCCACCTCCCGGCCGTTGAGCGACAATCGCCCATGGGTGAACGACATCGATCCCAGGCTGCCCATGATGTACTGGTCATGCGATCCGGCGTGACAGACGACGGACTGAGACAACACACTGACCGCGCCGTTGGCGTGGTTCATGACTGACGTATAGGAGTCCTTCTGCCCGCGGTAGCGATCCGTACTCTCCGTTCCCTGGGCGAAAACCCTGACAACGGGCGAATCCATATACCAGTGCAGGATATCGTATTCGTGCGGTCCGAAACAATACAGCACGCAGATGCCCCCAGTTTCCAGATCCAGGTACCAGTGGGTATCCTGTCCCGGCGGCGGCGTGGGATTGAAGTTCCCCAACCGGCGTCTGAGCAGGTGACCCACCTGACCGATCACGCCATCGGCGATGAGCTGTTTCACTCTTCGGCTGACCGGGTAATAGCGCATGACCTGCCCGACCATCAGAACCCGATCGGCCTTTTCACAGGCCGCGATCATCCGGTCGCACTCGTCGAGGGTAAGCGCCATCGGCTTCTCCACCAGGACGTGTTTACCTGCTTCGGCGGCGGCCACGACCTGCGCGCCGTGCCGGTTGTGGGGGGTGCATACGTGGACGGCTTCAACCTTCGGATCTGCCAGCATCGCGTCCAGGTCGGTGTATGGCGTGGCACCGTATTCGACCGCGGCCGCCTCAGCGGGTTCCGGGTAGATATCCATCACCGCCGCCGTTCGTATGTTTTCAACCTCCGCGATCGCGCGCATATGAGAATGCGCGATCCCGCCCGCGCCCACCATTCCTACGGATAACACATCGCCCATATTGTCTCTCCAGAAGCGCCGGAACCGGGTTCTGTTCCGGTTCCCGGGTTAAAAGCCCGTTGAGTCTGTCAGAGCACCATCTTCTTTTCGGCAGGTTCCAGGTTGTCGTAATTCCAGAGTTGCCTGCCCGCAACGACCTTCTTCAAATTGCAGACGCCGCCCGGGGCCTCGAGGCCGTACATCCCCAACTTGAGACCCAGCCAGTCGACCTCGACGTCCGTCAATTCCGCGCGCACGGCGTCCACGCCCAGAGACTTTATGCTCCCGCCGACGTAAATCGTGCCGTCGTACATCGAATCACCGAGATTCTCGTCCGCGTCTCCCAGGACGATCATCCGCCCGCGCTGCATCATGAATCCGGAGAGCATTCCGGTTCGTCCGGCCACCAGGATCGTCCCGCCCTTCATGTTGATCCCGGTCCGCCCGCCGACGTCACCCCTGCAGACGAGGTCGCCACCGCGCAAGGCCGCGCCAAACGAAGACCCGGCGTTCTTATCCACCACCACGGTGCCCGCCATCATGTTTTCAGCGCAAGACCAGCCTACGCGCCCATTGATCCTAACGTTGGGCCCGTCTATGAGTCCCACGGCGAAATAACCGAGCGAGCCCTCGAAGTCCAGCTTCAGCCGGTTCAGTATGCCGGAACCGAGCGAGTGCTTGGCGTTCGGGTTCCGCACCACGATATGGCCGTATCCCGCTTCCATCAGACTCCGGATCTTCCGATTCGCTTCCCGGATCGACATCGGCGCCGCGTCAAACTCCGCGCGCCTGTCGAAGTCCACTTTGAGACTTCCAGGATACACGAAGTCCGTTCCGGACCCGGCGGGAAAGAAAACCCGGTTCGTCCGGTTCGCAAGCGGCTCGTCGTGCAGCCCCATCGCGTAGGACCGGTGGTTCTTTTCTCCATCCGCTTCTAATTCTGCCATACCCGCACTTCTCCCGCGTAGGGGTCTACCGTCTCGATCTCCTGGGGCAGAACGGTCCGGATCGCGACTTCTTCGGAGGCGAGCAAGGTCTCGTCTTTGCCTTCGTAGAGTACCATGGGTTTGGCCGCCATGGTGTCTTTGGCCATACCCAGGCTATCCGTTGTTGCGACAAGATACGTGAATACGCCATCCAGTTCACGCACGGACCGCACCATCGCTTCTTCCAATGGAACCTCACGATCGAGGCTATCGGCGATATAGACCGCGATCAGTTCAGAATCGCAATCCGAAACAAACCGATGTCCCCGACGCTCGAGGTCGCGCCGCATGGACCAGTAATTGGTCAGCTGACCGTTGTGCACCACGGAGATATCGCCAAACGGATACGCCCAGTAGGGGTGCGCGGATCGAATGTCGACGTCTGACTCCGTGGCCATGCGGACGTGCCCGATGGCGTGTGTGCCCACAAACGAACCCGTCCCGTACTGCACACACACCTCATTCGCATCGCCCAGATCCTTCACCAGTTCCAGCGCACTGCCGATAGACAGGATCTCAACGCCTTCCGCATCTTCAATGAAGTCCGCGAACCGGCGCAGGTCGCCTTCGTACTTCACGCGATACAGGAACGCGTACTCCGTTGGCTGTTCCGAAGCGAGGATTTCGCCTCCCAGCGTCTCGATGCGTTCATCCACCTCCGCCCTGCGTTCCACGATCTGATCTCTGATCCGGAAGCCGGACGCCAGGTCCTCCTTCTCTGCCACCTTGAATCGCATCGCCAGGACGCCGGCCGACGGTTCGCCGTAGAGCGCGAAACCCGTGGAATCCGGACCCCGGTGCTTCATTGCCTGAAGCATCATGGTCATCTCGCTTCCAATCCGACCCGTCTTGTTACGGTGGATAATCCCCGCGATACCGCACATACGCGCCTCGCTCCCCTTGCTTCTATGGAAGGCAATCCCAGTAGGTCTCCAGGTCCCAGTCGGTCACCGTCGCCAGAAACCGCTCCCACTCGTCCCGCTTGTAATGCATGTAAACGTCGTACATCTCACCGGGAAGCGAAGACCGGATCACCACGTCCTGTTCCAGCTTGTCCAGTGCGTCACCGAGCGTGGTTGGCAGTTTGGTTACCTCTTTGCCCGCTTCGATCGCCTCGTAGATATTGCGGTGCTCGGGTTCGCCCGGGTCCAGGTCCCTCCGGATCCCGTCGTCAAACGCCTTCAGCAGCGCACCCGCCATCAGATAGGGGTTCACCATGGCGTCGACGGCCCGGTATTCAAACCTTCCCGGGCCGGATACCCTCAGACCACAGGTGCGGTTCTGATAACCCCAGTCCGAATAAACCGGCGCCCAGAAACCCGTCTCCCACAATCGCCGGTAGGAATTCACGGTGGAACACCCGATGGCGGTCAGCGCCTGGAGATGTTCGATGACCCCGCCGATGCACTGCAATCCGGTGGGCGCGGGTTCGCGTTTGCCAGGAAGCGGCTCGAACATATTCTGCCCGCCTTCCCGGTACGTGAATACTTCATCCAGACCGGGCAACGTGTGATTGCCAAGTGACTTCAGCACGTCCTCGCCCCCCCGCCACAGCGAAAGATTGTGGTGGCAACCCGATGCCGAGACACCCATGAATGGCTTGCACATGAAACACGCGATGAGGTCGTGCTCCCTTCCCACCTGGGCGCAAATCTGCCGGTACGTCGTCAGCCGGTCGCACGTGGCGAGCGCGTCGTCGAACGTAAAGTTCAACTCCAACTGACCCGGCGCGTCCTCGTGGTCTCCCTGAATCATGTCCAGCCCCATTGCCCGGCCGTATTCGATCACCTTCATCACCACCGGCCGCAGGGACTCGAACTGGTCGATGTGATAGCAGTAGGGTTTGCTGAAACCGTCCGCGGGTTTGCCGTCGGGCCCCTTTTGCAGCCACATCATCTCCGGTTCGGCGCCGTGGCGCATATGCAGCCCGTCGTGGTCCTGCATGAATTGCGCGTGGATGCGCCGCAGATTGCCCCTGCAGTCCGACGTTAGGAAACTGCCTGGATTTTCCGGTTCGTCCCTGTTCCGGAACAGCGTGCAGAAGACCCGCGCCAGCCGTTTGTCCCACGCCAATTGTACGAACGTCTCGGGATCCGGAATACCCACCAGTTCCGAAGCCTCCGGGCCGTATCCTATATAGTTGTCGTACCGGTCCATGAACAGGTTGGCGGTTGCCCCGTATACCAGCTGGAATCCGCGGTCCGCGATCCGTTCCCAGTGGTCCGCAGGAATACCCTTGCCCACCACCCGCCCGGTCACGGAAATAAACTGGTAATAGATGTAGGTAATACCCAGCGCGTCGATCTGTTCACGCACTTTTTTCACCCGCTCGTCTCGACCGTCGGCCCGTACAAATGCCTCCAGATCCGCTGCGGCCTGATTCGACATAGACGAACCTTCCTCTCTAAAAAAGCGTTATCTGACTGCCGGTATCCTGAGACTCCAGGGCACGGACGGCGCCCCTGCCGACCGGCGCGATCTGTAAATCGGCCCCGGCCTCCATGAGAATGTCCCAGAGATATGCTGCCAGCGACCTCGCCCCGAGGACCGAATAGGCCGGCAAGTCGTCAATATCGCGGCGAATGACCAGTTGCGTGGTCCTTGCGACGCTGGTCTGCTTCGCCGCGCCGTCCGGAAACGCGCCACCCGTGAAGTCCAGCCCGCAAACCCGGCTCATCAGCGTCGAAGCGGACGTCCCCATTACCCGGATCTCAGACCGGGCATGCGTAAGATTCGTCACCGAAACGAACCTGGCGGACGCCCGCTCCATCAGTGTCCTGCGGACAGGGATATCCCCGCCAGGTGGGGTGCTTACGAAAAAACAGTCGTCCCTGAGCCGATACGCGCGGTGGGAGTCGGCCGCCAACCCGCGCCCGATTTCCACGTCCGGCGATCCCCATACAGTTTTCGCTTCCGCACCTTCAACCAAAAGCTTCCCGTTTGCCGTCTCGTCGGCCAGCGCCACGCCCCTTACCGCGGCGGCTGTTTCCGCTTCCAGCGTTGAATAAACATCCGGAACCTGCCAACCGGAAGTTTTCTCGAAACGCGCCCCGAGATTCCGCGCCGTTTCATGAAGCGGCGACAATTTCACGGGTGAGGCCGACGTACTCACATCTGCAACCTTTCTCCATCGGGATCGTAGAAGGGCCCGTGGTGGACATAGGCGTCTTCGAGTTCGCCGTCTCTGCGTATCCGAAACGGGGTTCCGGCTTCCGCGGCGACGTCCGCGGGCAGCCAGCACAGTCCGATGGTCTCGTTCAGCCCCGGACTGAAACGGCAGGACGTCAACCAGCCGATGATCTCCTGCCTGCCGTTCGCATCCGGACGCACCGCCTGCAGACCCTCCTCGGGCACAACGCCCCGTCGCGCCATCCTGAACCCCACCAGCCGCTGCCCGATTCCGCGTTCCGAAATCCTGGTTAACATGGGCTTGCCCAGAAAATCCCGCTTTTTCATCTTCACTGCCCATTCCATATTTGCCGAAAAGGGATCGGACAACGCGTCGGTGTCCTGACCCACGATGATATGCGCCTTCTCCAGGCGAAGTACGCGCTGGGCCTCCACGCCGAACGGGACGATGCCGGCTTCCTCCCCGGCCGCCATCAGCGCTTCCCAGACATGCATACCGAACGACGCAGGACAGTGAATTTCGTACGAGAGTTCCCCCGTAAACCCGATGCGCAAGACCCGGCACAGCACCCCGGCCACGCGGGTTGACCGCACCCGCATATAGGGGAACTTCCGGCTGCCCAGGTCCCTGTCCGTGAGACGCTGCAGCACCTCCCTCGACCGGGGTCCCGCCAGATTGAACGCCGCGTAGGAATCGGTGAGGTTGACAACGTGTACCCCGTTTCCCCAGCCGGACTGCGCCCACCACTGAATCCATTCGAACACCGCCGTCGCGCCCGTGGACGTGGTGCACATATACCATTCGTTTTCCTGAATGCGGGCACACACCCCGTCGTCCATCACCACGCCTTCGTCGTTGCACATTACGCCGTACCGGACGCGGCCCACACCCAGCTTCCGCCACTGGTTCACGTACAGCCTTTCGAGCAATTCGGGTACGCCGGGCCCCGTCAGCTGGATCTTGCCCAGCGTACTGACGTCCATCAGCCCGACACGCTCGCGCACGGCCTTTACCTCTGCCGTGGCGTCGCCATAGTCTTCCGGTCGCAGCCAGAGGCCCGCCACCATCATTCTGGCTCCCTGGTCCAGGTGCCACTGATGCGCGGGAGACACCTGCACGGGTTCCATATTCTGCCCGGCCAACGCACCCAGCGTGACGGGCGTTACTGGAGGGCGAGACGTCGTTTTCCCCGTTTCCTGCACCTGTTTTCCGTTCGCCCGGGCGCAAAGATGTACCGTATTCATGGAGCACATCCTGCCCTGGCAGGGGCCCATGGATATCGTGCTGTACCGCTTCAGCAGTTCAAGGCTGTCGTATCCCTCAACAATTGCCGTCTGCAGATCCACGTCGGTGACGTCTTCGCAATAACACAGAAACCTCTTCTTTTTGCCCGGTACCAACGTACGGGCGGACGTCCGCACCGGCTCATCGGCTTTCCTCGCGAGCAGATCGGAAACGTCAGACCCATCGGGTCCGTCTCCGAAGCCCGAGGAGGCCGCGGCCCGCCTTCCCGCGATCCGCCCCTCATCGAGAGCACATTCGGCCGTGTGGGCGCCCGCGGCGCGCCCCGCTGCGAACATCCCCCTCGGCGCGTCTGTCGGGTGCGGTTCCGACCGCTGTTCGTCGTATTCCGAAGCGCCGCCTGCCATGTAAAACAGCGCCAGATCCGGCGTCCAGCCCACGCTCACAACAATCAGATCGCATTCAAGGTTTCGCGCCGCGGACCGATCCGCCTCTCCCAGCGGATCGATCCGGGCGACCCTGGCGGCTCGAACTCGCTTTGACCCGACGGCTTCCAGAATCGTATGTCGGAAAAACGCGGGCACGCCACGGGAAATCAATTCGTCGGCGACCGAACTTGAACACGTGAACCGTTCGTCCACAACTGCGGAGATCTCAATTCCCGCCTCGACCAGGTCTGCAGCCACGTCCCATCCGTCGTCATTCGCGGTTACCACCAGCGCCCTTTCGCCCGGCTTCACGCCGTAAAGATGGATCAGACGCTGTGAGGCGCCGCCCAACATCACCCCCGGCAGGTCGTTGTTGTCGAACAACAACGGCATTTCGATCGCGCCGGTTGCGACAACCACGGATTCCGCCCGTATTTTGAACAACCGCGAACCCTTCACCGCGGCCAGCCAGTTATCCTGGTACCAGCCCACAACGGCCGTATCCGTATAGACAGCAATATCCGGGCGGTTCGCCACCGAAGCCCGCAACTCCTCCAGACAGCCGGCCTGGGAAGGGGAGAAGCGCAGGCGTCCACCCAGAAACGGTTCAACTTCGAAGAGGGCGACGCGCGCGCCCTCTTCGGCTGCGGCAACGGCCGCAGCCATCCCCGACGGTCCGCCTCCCACCACCACCACGCTGGCATGCAGATACTCCTTGTCGTAGCCGTCCGGACGCGACGCGAGGTCCACTGTTCCCAACCCGGCCGCACGACGAAGCACGCGTTCGTAAGATGGCCACAACACGGCGGGACGGATAAACGTCTTGTAATAGAAACCGACGGGCATCAACGGCGCTGCCAGCCGGGTAAGCGAAAGAAGGTCCCGATCCAGCGAAGGCTGCGCGTTCTGCGAACGAACGGCCATACCCGCCTCCACGTGGCGCGTGCAAGCGCGGACGTTCGGCTCGTCTCCAATCTGGACCAGGCAGTTCGGACATTGACCGGCGCAGCATAACAAACCGCGGGGCCGGTGATATTTGAACGAACGGCTCAAAACCCGGACACCGGCGGCCCGCAGGGCCGATGCGATGGTATCGCCAGTGTATCCCGTATAAGCCTGTCCGTCGAAGGAAAACGCAACCGGGGTGCCCCGATCGATCACCTCGCCACACTGCGGCGGAAGCCTGTCCGGGCCCGTACCGGGGACGGCCCGGGTCATCGACTCAATCGCCATCGGCGCTCTCCCCTGCCGCGTCCGCCTGCCAGACGTACGATTTTAGCACGTGTTGCGTTTTTGTATGCCGCTCCACGAGGAACCATAGACCGCATCCCGCCTGGTGATACCACCACGCCTTCTCGACGCCCAGCTTGTTATCGTTCATATAAAGATACGCGGCCAGTTCCGCGTCGTCGCACGCGCCAGGATCCGAGGGTCGGGGATTGTATTCACCCCCGAAACGAAACTCGCTCACGTTCCGGTCGCCACAATTCGGACAGGGAAGTATCAACATAAGACGCTCAGAGTCCGGCCTCGCGCACCCGCGTTCTTAATCACTGTAAGAGTCAATCCGCCTCGCGATTCCACCGCTAGTGTCCCACAGACGCCGCGCCCTTTTCACCGACCAGATCGAATTCCCCGAACCTGGACAAGCGGAAGGGATAAATCAGATCCGGCGTGCCTTGACTGGCGATCAACTCCGCCAAGGTCCGGCCGCAGATGGGGGACGCCTTGAAGCCGTACGTGCCCCAACCCACGTCCACCAGGAATCCACGCACCGGCGTAAAGCCCATAATGGGACTGTAATCGGGCGTCATATCGCAAAGCCCCGCCCACTGCCGCAACACGCGGACCTTGCTTAAAAACGGGAACAGCTCCAGCATGTGCCCGGCGATACCCTCCATGAACGACAGCGAAGAATCCATTGAATAGGACGTATACGGATCCACGCTCGCGCCCATTACCAGCTCGCCGCGGTCCGACTGGCTCACGTACACGTGCAGGCTTCCCGATACGATGACGACGTCCAGAAACGGCTTCAGGGGCTCCGTGACGCAGGCCTGCAACGGAAAGGTGGTGAGGGGCAGGCGTACGCCCGCCATGTCGGCGATGGTGGAACCCCACCCGGCCGTCGCGTTCAACACCGTTCCGGTCCTGATGTATCCCCCGGTTGTCTTCACGCCCGCAACGCTGCCACTCTGCACGTCTATCCCGGTCACCGCGGTTTGCTGGTGGATATGCACGCCCCTCCGATCGGCCTGATGCGCGTACCCCCATACAACCGCGTCGTGACGGACGATTCCTCCGGGCGGATGGTAGAGCGCCGCCATGATAGGATAGCGGGGATGGTCGCTGACGTCGATGCCCGGGCAGAGCCTTTCGATTTCGCGGGGCGGGATAAGCTCCGAATCCACACCCTGAAGCCTGTTCACCTCCGCCCGCCGGCGCATCGTGCGAACCGCCCCGTCGGTATGGGCCAGCGTCAGGTGCCCGCGCTGGCTGAACATGACGTTGAAATCCAGTTCGGTCGCCATCTGCTCGTACAGCCGCACGCTTTCGTCGTAGAATCGCACCCCTTCGGGCGTGAGATAGTTGCTTCGGATAATGGCCGTATTCCGGCCGCTCCCGCCGGAACCGATATATCCTCTTTCAATTACCGCCACGTCCGTGATGCCGTGCTCGGCCGCCAGATAGTAAGCGCAGGCCAGTCCGTGCGCTCCTCCTCCGACAATCACCACGTCGTAACGGTCCCTGACCGGATGGGACCGCCACATCCTTGGCAATAGCCCGTTTCCATTAAGCGCCTGTCGGATCAGCTTGAACGACACGACATTGTCCTCAGATGCTGTACTCAGCAGGGTGCGTCGGGCTGTTCACTGCCAGCCGGGCCCACCCCCCACGATACGGTTCGTGCCGACGAGGGGAAGATTGCAGATCATGGACGCCTCGGAGGTCAATGCGCGCATATCTTCCGGCTCCAGATCGTGCACGTCGGCCTTGCCGCATGCACGCGCCAGAATCTGTATTTCGGACGTCATTGCCTGGAGCAGGTTGGCCACCCGCTCTGCCGCTTCGTCCACGTGGAGGCGCGCCATCAGATCGGGGTCCTGTGTGGTAATACCTACCGGACAGCGACCGGTATGGCAGTGATGGCAGTGATACGGCTCCGCGCCCAGCGCCTTGTAGTCCTCCACAAAAATGGGCCTGTTACAGTTCAATGCCATCAGCGCCGCCGTGCCGATGTAAACTGCATCGGCGCCCAGCGCCATGGCCTTGGCCGCGTCCACGCCGTTCCGGATGCCCCCCGCGATGATCAACTGCACCTGCCCGTACATGCCAATGTTTTCGAGGGCAGCCCGCGCCTCGCACACAGCCGCCAGCGTGGGTACACCCGTATGCTCCTGGCAGATTTCCGCCGACGCACCGGTGCCGCCCTCCATGCCGTCCACGACAACCACGTCTGCCCCTGCCTTTGCCGCCAGGCGTACATCGTCGAAGACCCGCGTGGCGCCCATCTTGACGAATATGGGAACCTGCCAGTCCGTGGCCTCGCGCAACTCCTCGATCTTGATGATCATGTCGTCCGGACCCAGGAAATCCGGGTGCCGCGCCGGACTCCGCTGATCCACGCCGATGGGCAGGTCCCTCTGTGACGCCACGTCGCCGAGCACCTTTGCCCCAAGCAGCAATCCGCCTGTGCCGGGCTTCGCCCCCTGCCCGATGGTCAGTTCAATCCCGTCGGCGACCCGGAGATCGTGAACGTCAATTCCGTACCGGGATGGCAGAACCTCGTAGACCAGCACCTTGCTTTCCTCTCGTTCCGCTTTCAGCATCCCCCCGTCGCCGGTCGTATTCGAGGATCCGACCATATTGGCGCCGCGGGCAAGCGCCGCCTTGGCGTTGAAGGACAGCGCGCCCCAACTCATGCCGGTTATCATAATGGGCGTATCCAGAACGATGGGCTTTTCCGCAGAACGGCCGCCAAGAACCGTTTGCGCCGAGCAGCGCTCGCGGTATCCCTCCAGCGGAATACGGGTGAGCGTGCAGGGAATGAAGGTCAGGTCGTCGAATGTCGGCCACCGCCGTTCCCGCAACGTGCCGAACCCCCGAATCCGGTACCGCCCCAATTCGGCCTTGACCTGGATGTCCTCGATGACGGCCGGCGTGAACGTACCGCTGGCCTGCGCCGGGCGATAACTTCCGTTATGTTCTTCGGCCATAATCACCCTGTTCGGGATAAGTTCAGATTGCGACGCGGCCCGACCCCATTGAAGAACCGCCGGATCCTTCGCGTTACAGCGCTTCCCGCCACACCGCACGTTCGTCTTTGTCGAAATTCCAGAGTTTGCGACCCGCAACCACTTTCCTGAATCCCGCCGGATCCCGGCGCCTGCCCAGGTGGTCCGCTATGGCGGTTCTCAGAAACCCGAATTCGCTCTCGCTGGGCGTCTCGACCACCGCATCGTTGCCGAGTTCCGCGATCTCTCCACCCACGAAACATTCAGTCTCGTACATCGAGTCGGCAAACGCTTCTCCCGTATCGCCGCAGACAATGATACGCCCCCTCTGTCCCATAAAACCGGCCATATAGCCGCAGTCTCCGCCGACGACAATCAACCCGCCCTTCATGGCCACACCCAGCCGGGAAGAGGCATGACCCCGCACCACCACGGTTCCACCGCGAATAGACGCCGCAGTGCCGTTGCCGGCGTTGCCGTGCACAATCACCGTCCCGCTCATCATCGATTCCGCCAGCCCCCAACCCGCGCTGCCCTTTACTTCCACGGTTGCCCCGTCGATCATTCCGGCGCAGTAGTATCCCACGCTGCCATCCAGTGTGAGGTGCACAGGATCCAGGAGGGCCACCCCGAGATTGTGGCGCGCACCCGGATCCAGAACACGCACGTCTCCTTCACCCGCTGCAACGAACGCCCTGATTTCTCTGTTAATCTCCCGGGTCGACTTTCCGTTGCAGGTCAGTTGCGCCATAGTCGCATGTCCTTTGCCCGCGCCTCAACCACGTCGTAGTCTCCACAAAGGGCCGAACGGAACGCGATTTCTTCCGTTGCAACAGCCGCAAAATCATCCGTTTCCGCAAAAAGCAGCGGCTTAAACGCATAGGGATCCCGAACGAAGCCGACGGCGTCCGGCGTGGCCACCAGATAGCTGAAGGAGCCGTCCAATTCAATAAGCGAGGCGGCCATGGCCTCTTCCAGATCCATGCCGTCCGCCAGTTGCCGGCGCAGGTACATCCCGATGATTTCGGAATCGTTCTCCGTATAGAACCGCGCGCCATCCTGCTCGTATATCCGCCGCAACTTGTGATAGTTGGTAATGTGGCCGTTGTGAACAATTGCCAGGTCCGGATGTCCGTGGGCCCAGAACGGCTGGGAATGGCTCAGATCGATTCGTGACTCCGTGGAAAGGCGGGTATGGCCGATTCCGTGCGTCCCTTCGAAGCCGGAAACCCGATACGATCCGTCCAGGTTGCGTGGGGACCCCACCTGCTTGACGATTTCCAGCCGCCGCCCCATACTCACCACCTCCACACCCTCGCCCGCGGCTTCGATTGCCTGCTCGAGCTGCCCCGCTTCGCCTCCATAGGCGACAACAAGCCGCAGGTATTCCTCTGTTCGAGCCCAATCGGAAACGGCGCCGAATGCTTCGGTCCTCGCGACGACCTGCCGGGCCGTTGCTTCGTAGTCGCCGCGGTCGCCCAGACTTACACGCAATACCAGGCGCCCGTTTTGTCCTTCGCCATAGAGTGCCACGCCGGCGGAATCCGGCCCGCGGCAATCCAGAGCGTCCAGCATTTTCAATACGGTCCGCCCGAGTCCGCTGGTGTCCTTCTGCCGGTTCCAAAACCCTACAATTCCGCACATTTGTTCGCTCCCGAAAAGCACAAAAAAAACGCACCCGACATCAAAGACACGGGTACGGATGATCGCACCGCACAGAACAAAAGTCAAGCCAAAACTATCAGCTTGCGGCAGCGCCGCAACACCGCTTGAATTTCCTTCCGCTGCCGCATGGACATGGCTCGTTCCGACCCGTGCGACGGGCGCGCGCCGCCGCCTGCCGCTCTTCACGGGCGCGAACCCGGTGCATCACGTTCGCAGCTGGCCGGCCGCCCGCAAGCTCCTTCGACATCATTCGCATGTAGGGGTCCACGTGTCCGAAGAACATCTTGTACCCCCTGCACAGGTAATTCAGCCCCGCCTCCCCGTCGGGGGTGTGGATGAACCTCTGTTTGGGGCAGCCCCCGTTGCATGCGAAGCGGTAGTCGCAGGCCCTGCAATACGCCGGCAGCGTGTCGCGCTTATCGGATCCGAATTTCTCCTGAAGGGGACTGGCCACCATCTCCCTGATACTCTTGTCGCGGACGTTGCCAAGATTGTACCGGGGATACACAAAGTGGTCGCAGGAATATAAATCGCCGTTGTGTTCGATAATAAGCGCCTTGCCGCACGTTTCCGCAAAAATGCAGAGGCTGGCGTCCTGGCCCATCCAGCTTCCAAGCGCGATATCGAACATCTGGACGAAATACCGGCCCACGTCCCGCCTGACCCATTGGTCGAAGACATCACAAAGGAATCGACCGTATTGCGCCGATCCTACCGACCACTGCGAAACCTGGGCGCGTCCGTCGAACTCCGGCGCCACGAGCTGCAGCAGGTCCTCACCGGGCGCGTCCGCGATCCGCTCCACAATCGGGATAAACTGCATGTACCGGCTGCCGATGGACTTGAGAAAGCGATAGACTTCCACCGGGTAATCCGCGTTGTGGGCCTGCAATACCGTGAGCGTATTGTACTCCACGCTGTGTTTTTTCAGGATTTCCAGGCCCGCCATCACCTTGTCGAACGTGGGGCTCCCGCCTTTGTCCACCCGGTACCGGTCGTGCATCTCCCTCGGTCCGTCCACGGACAGCCCAACGAGGAACCGGTGTTCCGCGAGGAACTCGCCCCATTCGTCATCGAGCAGAATCCCGTTGGTCTGGAACGCGTTTGTGATTGTCTTGCCGTTGGCATATCGAGCCTGAAGGTCTGTTGCCCTGCGGTAGAATTCCACGCCCAGCAGCGTTGGCTCTCCGCCCTGCCAGGCGAAATGTACCTCGGGGACGTCCTGCGCTTCGATGTAGTGCCGGACGTACAGCTCCAGCGATTCATCGTCCATCCGCCAGTCCCTGCCTGCGTCCGGGTACAGCTTTTCCTTCTCCAGGTAAAAGCAGTACTTGCAGTCTATATTACAGACCGCACCCGATGGCTTCGCCATCACGTGACAGGCCTCAGGCCGTTCAACGGCCGCTTCGTCCGTTGCCATTTGAGCTGTCATGGTATCCATATGCGCTTTGCAATTGACCGGTTATTGGGAACCCGCCGCTACTGTGTCTGCAAGGCTGCGGGATCAAACGATCGGACGTGGGCGTCGCCGCCTTCCACCGTACCCTTCCACGCGTACGGGTCGTCTCCCGCCACCATCACGATGCCGCGGTAGTCGGCCAGCGCCATCCGCCCGTCCTCCGGGCGATGCCAGGGCAGCAGCGAGTAGGCGTTCATATAGTGGTTCACCAGCACCCGTCGAAAACGGTTCGACCGGTTCTTGCGGGACCGGTGCAGCAGGTAGCCGTTGAAGAAAACCACCGCGCCGGCGCGACACACCACCGGTATCTCACCGCTTTCGTCAAATCCGTAGGACTCCTGAGCAAAATCGAATTCCTCGGGCCGGCCGTGCGCGCGTTGCGGATAGAGATAGCCATTCCGGTGGGAACCCGGCAGTACCCACATACAGCCGTTCTCCACCGTCACGTCGTCCAGGGCGAACCATGCGCCGGTGAGGCTGCGGTCCCGCGTGGGAATATACACCTCGTCCTGATGCCAGGCCTGCCCCGGAAACTGCGGCGGCTTGATGAACAGCATCGACTGCATGCACTTCACGTCTGGCGCCACCAACCGCGCCAGTGCCCGTGAAACGGCGGGATGGGCCACCGCCCTTCGCATAGACGGACTGATATGGTGAGGTTGGTGAATACAAAGAAAGCGGGAGATCGCTTCGGTATCCGACGTATCGTCCGATACCGGCTTCAGATTCTCGCTCTTATACTCTCCGCGACAGAGCTTTACCGCGTCCGCACGAATGGCCTCGACGTCCTCGTCGCTCAACAGCCCTTCGACAACCAGAAATCCCTGTTTCCGGTATGCCTTCACTTTTTCACGAGTTATTTCCATTGAGTTTCCAAACTTGCAGGGCCCGGGCCATCGAGCATTAACGACGGAAAATAACCGCGATCCGTTGCGATGTCAATGACGGACGCCACCGTAGTCCACCAAATCTGATTCAAGTGTTTCTACCCAGGCTTCGCCGACGATATTACGCGGTCGTACAACGTTTCCAGCCGCCCGCCCTGCTTCCGCATATCGTGCGCGTCTTCCACGTGCGTCCTTCCCGCCGTGCCCAATTCCTCCCGTAACCGGCTGGACCGAAGCAGTGCATCCAGGCCCTCGGCCAGTCCGTCCACGTCCCGCTCCGGAAACAACAACGCGCACCGCCCGTCGGGCGCCACCGTGGGGATGTCCGCGTGCAGGGAGGACACGATCGCCAGCCCCGAGGCCATGGCCTCGATCAACGCCACGGGCGCGCCGCCTTCGGTGTCGCCGTCGGCGGCGGTCACGCTCGGATACAACAACACGGAAGCCCGTCCGAGTTCATCCAGGCACGTCTCGTGAGGCAACGCGCCCAGCAGGTCCACCCGGTCTCCGAGACCGAGCCGCCGGATCTCTCTTTCCAACTCCGCGCGCAGGTCTCCATCGCCGATAATGCGCACCTTCAGGCCCGGATGAGACCCCAGAATCCTGCGGCAGGCCCTGAGCCCGTACACGTGTCCCTTTTTTTCACGGAAATTGGCATACATCAATACCACAGCCTCATGTCTTGCCTCCGGCGACGCCTTGCGAATCTTCCCGAGATCGACGCCCAGCCGGTGCACGTGTACTTTCTCATAGGCACAGCCGATGGTGACCAGCGATTCGCCCATTATCGGACCTTCAACCAGAAAGAGTTCCGCCTCGCGGAACAGCCGCTGGAACCGTCGTCTCCACAGCCGCTTTCGGGGCAGTGCGGAAGCATCCATCCCGTAGAAGGTGGTGACCATTGGGACCCCGGCGCTTCGGCGCGCCGCCAGACAGAAATATCCCTCCTGCCCGAAATGGGCGTGGATGATTGCGGCGCGTTCCTCCTGAAGAATTCCCCCGTAACCCGCGTACGTTCCCCGGATCTTGCGGACCACCCGGTAGGCGGATCGGCGCAACCGGGGCAGATCTTCGCTGGAATAGAGCATCTCAACCGGAAACACGCGCTCATTCTGCCGCGCCTGGGTCAACACGATCGGTCGATATCGCTTCAACGAGCGAATCTGGTCGTAACACCAGACCATGGTCATGGTAAGGAACGGGTTCGCGCAGTGCGCCACCGTCGGCTCTTCCGGCATTCACGCCCTCTCACGATCAGACTGGCGTACGTCGTTCACGACCCATCCCGGAACTTCCGGCGGCGCGTGTTCCCGATGCGACGAAACACTTGACACCCCGCGCCGCATCGCATAATATCGCAAAAGATCGAACCCCGCACAACCGGAAGCCGGGATCGATCTCCGAGGCAATCGGATTCCGCGGCGGCGCAGGAGCAATCTAACATCTAATGGCGATCTGGAAGGAGGCGCAATGCCGCAGACCTATCTGGCCTACGATCTCGGCGCATCCAGCGGCCGTGCCGTTATCGGCCGCTTCGACGGAAGCGCTGTCGAACTCGAAGAAATCCACCGCTTCTCCAACGGCCCCGTATCCGTGCCGGGAGGCCTCTACTGGGACGCCCTGCGGCTCTATGAGGAAATGCTCGCAGGGCTTCGAAATTGCGTTCGGATCTCGGGTCCGGAAATCGCTGGCATTGGTATCGACACGTGGGGCGTGGATTTCGCGCTCCTGGACGCCGGCGATCAACTCCTGGGGAATCCTCATTGTTACCGGGATCCCCGCGTCAGCGGAATGATGGAGAGGGCATTCAGCCGGGTCTCCAGAGAGGAAATATTCGAACAGACCGGTTTGCAGTTTCTGGAGATCAACACACTCTATCAACTCCTGTCCATGGTAGAAAGGAATTCTCAGCAACTGCGCATGGCCCGTACATTTCTGATGATGCCGGACCTGTTCAACTTCTGGCTGACCGGACGAAAGGTCTGTGAATTCTCGAACGCCACCACCACGCAGTTCTACAACCCGAGGACGGACGCCTGGGCAATGGACCTGCTGAACCGGCTTGACGTTCCGGTTGACATGCTTCCCGAAATCGTCCCTCCGGGCACGTCCCTGGGCCCGCTTCGTCCGGAGATTGCCGCCGATGCCGGCATCGCGTCTGTCGACGTCATCGCTCCGGCGTGTCACGACACCGGATCGGCCGTGGCGGCCGTGCCGTTCTCTGACAGCGGAGCGGCCTATATCAGCTCCGGCACGTGGGCGTTGCTCGGCGCGGAACTGCCGGTGCCGGCCGTCACCCGGGAAGCGCTTCGCCACAACTTCACCAACGAGGGAGGCGTATGCGGCACTTACCGCTTCCTCAAGAACATCACCGGTCTCTGGACAGTCCAGGAATGCAAACGCATCTGGGAAAACCAGGGTAGCGCGTTTTCCTTCGCCGACCTCGTCCGTATGGCGGAAGCGGCCCCCGCACTGACCGCGTTCATCGACCCCGACCATTCGGACTTCCTGGAGCCGGGAGACATGCCGGCCCGCATCCGCGCCTATTGCAGACGTACGGGTCAAACCGTTCCCGCCACCGAAGGCGAGGTTATCCGATGCGCCCTTGAAAGCCTTGCCCTCAAGTGCCGATGCGTCCTGGAGGATCTCGAATCGGTACTGAACAGGAATCTGGCCACCATCCACGTCGTGGGCGGCGGTATCCGCAACGCCCTGTTGAACCAGTTTACCGCCAATGCGGCCGGACGGATTGTCGTCGCCGGCCCGGCGGAGGCCACGGCCCTGGGCAACATCCTGATGCAGGCATACGCCCGGCGGGAAATCGACTCTCTGGCAGGTATCCGCGAAGTCGTACGCAATTCCACGGAAATTGTGACCTACGTTCCGAAAGAAAAGGACGCGTGGGAAGAAGCCTATGACCGGTTTCGGCAGTTACTGGAGGACGGGACAGGCGTCCTCTGAATCGGCATCCACCGCGATCAGAACAGAGAGAGCTGGTGGGCCTGCCTGACCCGCCGTTCCGCGGACAGGCGCTCCCGTTTCAGGAATTCGGCGGGAATATCATCCAGGAACCGGGACGGCTCCGGGCGGTCCCGGTCGCCGAAACGCGTCCTGCTTCGCGCACAGAGCATGACGGCCTCATCCATGGCCCGGGTCAATCCCACGAACAACAGCCGCCGCTCTTCCTGTTCGTCCCCGTTTGGGTGCGGAATCAAGCCCTCCTCCACGCCACAGATGAACACGACTGGAAACTCCAGCCCCTTGGCCGCATGCAGGGTTGACAGCGTCACCGCTTCGGCAAGCGGCCGCGTCGCGCCGCCAACCCGCACGTAGTCGGCGTCGGCGCCCAGTACCAGAGTATCGAGAAACGTGCGGACCGAATCGAAGTTGACCGCCATCCGAGCAAGGCGTGCGAGATCCTCATCCTCTTCCGCCCCAGCTACTTCCTGCCATGTCCTCACCAGCGACTCGACGGATTCCGTCTCCGCCATTTTTCTGAATGTCCCGGCGGCATCCTCCAGTGCCGAGACTTTCTCGCGGGCGGGCAAAGGCAGATTGCCGTCCGACGGGTCACCGCCCGCAAGCCGGAGCCGGTTGAGCGCTGCGTTTCCAGGATGGAAGACGGGAACCGCCAGCGCACGCAGCAGACGCAGAGATCCCGCCGGGCGAAAGGCGAAATTGAAAAAGGAGAGCGCGTGCCGAACGGTCCCGGCTGAAAGAATGCCCTTCTGGCCAACCACCCGGTACGGCAATCCTTCTTCAATAAAACAACGTTCTATCGCCTCCGCCTGCCGGCCGGTCCTGAACAACACGGCAAAATCCGAAAGGCTCCGGTCGCATCCTTCTGCCACAGTCTGTCGACCGCCGACCTCGCCGGCCTGAAGCATATCGGCGCCGCCCATCATCCGGCTGATCTCCCGGACCACCGCGATACCTTCAGCCGTTTCGCCCGACACGGATACCAGTCGAGCCGTAACTCCCTCCCCCCGGACGGCATTCAACTGACGACCCTCCCCAATCACGGAGACGGCCGCTCCCGTGACCTGGGGCGTGGAGCGATATGACCGATCCAGCACAATCGTCCGCGCAGACGGCAGATCTTCCCGGAGCTTTTGAAAGTACGCCGGACTCGCGCCGCGAAATCCGTAGATGGCCTGGTCCGGATCGCCGATCACGAACAGACCGGCGCCGTCGCGGGAAAGCTCGGCCACCAGCCTGTACTGCACCGCGTTCACGTCCTGAAACTCGTCCACAAGGACGTGTGCAAACCTGTTGAGAAGCCGCTCGGACGCCTCATCGCCTTTGCGCAGCATCGCCAGGAATTCCAGGAGAATGTCGTCGAAATCCCACACGCCCAGTTTACGCAGCCGGTCCTGATACGCTTCACCAACGCCGCGCAACGCCTCCGTCATCTCGGCATCGGGGTTGGTCTTCGCAAATGAGACCGCCAACCGTGCATCCCGCACGGACATGTCGAGTTCAGTATACCCGATGACCTCGGACACCAGCTGTATCGCCTCCGCCTCGTCGATGACCTGAGGCATCTCCCCGGACACGCAGGGCTTCATCAAATTCAGCGCCACGGCGTGGAACGTGCCCAGCGTCAACCCACCCAGCGTCCCTTCTTCCGGCAACAGCGTGTGAACGCGTTCCCGCATTTCCGCCGCTGCCTTATTCGTAAACGTGACTGCCAGGATCGATTCCGGCGGCACGCCTGCCTCACCTATGAGCCGCGCCAACCGGTGGGTCAACACCCGCGTCTTGCCCGTGCCGGGGCCGGCCACCACGATGGCAGGCCCGCTTTCCCTGTTTACAGCCGCCCTTTGCGCGTCGTCCAATCCGCCGTCGCCCGTATCCTCGCCCCCCGGCGTTTCACCGTTCCCAACTGACGTGCCTTCGCGCGCTGACGTCGTTTCGAACGATGACGCCGGCGGCGCCGCTTCCGGTTTTTCCGGCAGATCGAACAACGCGGGCTGCCGGCTCAACCGGGCCCGGTCTTCCTCCGAGAACACCTGGATCCTTCCGTAAACACCATCGTAACCCGCCGCAATCACCACCTCCCCGGCCCGCATACGACGCACACCCTCCGCCACCAGCGGTTCGCCGCATCCGGCGATCGCCTCGGGGGACGCGTCTCTCAAAATAACCAGTTCAGGTCCCAATTCCGCCAGCATCCGTTCGTACACAGCCTGTACCCGCTTGCTGGTTGGACCCACCCCCAATACGGAACCGATGACTTCCCGGAGCGGAATCAGATTCTCAAACGGCGGCGCCACTGCCGGCCTGCCGCCCTCCTCCCTGTCGGCCAGTTGCTCCACGCGGTGCAGGACGCCCACTGTCAGCCGCTTGCCGCATTCCGGGCAGAGGCAATCCGCGGCAAGCGACTGGCCCGGCTCCCAGCAGATGCCGCAT
Source organism: Candidatus Latescibacterota bacterium (assembly GCA_963662665.2). Classification (GTDB taxonomy): domain Bacteria; phylum Latescibacterota; class UBA2968; order UBA2968; genus JAAXHE01. The sequence goes on along the minus strand of CAXXJS010000061.1, from coordinate 198,419 downwards.
TTGCGGTGGCCGTCGAGGTGATACTTGCCTTCTTCGGGATAGAATTCCAGCGTCCCCAGAAACCGTTCGGGGTGTCTCGATTTCAGCGCATCGTAAATGCCGCAGTACGACAATTCGGTATCGAAACAGGTGGCCTCCCGCGCCAGGTTCTGCGGGGAATGCGCGTCCGAGTTGGATACGATCGCATACCGGTCCAGCATGGACAGGCGCCAGTTCATCGGCGGATCGGACGAGAGACCCGTCTCCACGGCGAAGATCGCGGGCAGCATGTCCTCGAAACACTCCTCGAGCGTATCGAACCCCGAACTCGCGCCCAGCACCGCGAAATGGGGCGTCCAGATATGCGCGGGAATAAACAGCACGTCTTCGGCGGCTTCGAGGCAGATCTCCACGAGATCCCGGCTGTCCAGGCCCAGAATGGGCCGCCCGTCCGACTTCAGGTTTCCGATGTCCCCCAACCGGGCGTTCAACCGCTCCACCGCTTCGAAGCCGGGCATCAGAATAACATGATGTACCTTGCGTGTCCTGTCGTTCTTCTTGTAGATCAAGCTGATCTCGGTGGACAGGACGAAACGCACCGTACCCCGGCACCGCTCCGGCAGGTCTTTGTCTACCGCGGCCCGCAGGGCCGGCTTGAGCCGGAAAAGCCCCTCCTCCGCGGGCTCCAGTCGGTCTTTCAATTCCCCGATCCACTCGGGATGGGTGAAATCGCCCGTCCCCACCACGTTCACGCCCTTGAGCGCGGACCACTTATAGAGATTCTCCGGGTTCAGTTGACGGCTGGTCGCCCTGGAAAACCGGGAGTGCAGATGTACGTCCGCCACAAATCGCATCGCGGTCTCTCTAACCCGAATAATTCACAAAAACTAAATTTACATGGATGGACAGGATGAGCAGGGTAAAGACCCAATGAACGAAAATTCGTGGATGCCGCAAGATCGGGCGTCGACGCCTGACTTCACGAGTCGTACGAAGGCTTCAGGTCCCTGTCGTACTTGTCGCGGCCGGCCGAAACGCATTGAAAGACCAGATAACCATTGACTTCAATCCACATATACATCCTGTGGCAGGTGTCGCAGACCTTCAGGGCGTGGCCGCCCGGACGCTTCTCTTCGCGGTACATGATGTCGTCGTAACCGCCCAGCAGGCGCGCAATGTCCTCCCTGGAACTTCGGTCGAGAAGCAACCCGATAACCTCACGCGGAAGATCGGCCGCAGCCTGACGCAGTCGATTGGTGTCCACGTCCCAGGGGAACTTCAGACTGGACCCGCACGCGCACCACCGGTCGCGCATATCCCAGTCCCTATGAAACCACCACTGGTCAAAGATCCGACGGCAAGTCATGCAGAACTCATACGATTCTGAAGGATCCATTCCCTCTTCCCGGACAAGCTTTTCGATCCGGCTGCGCTCCCGTTCCGGCAATGCGTCCAGCTTTACCGTGGGCGTCCGGCACCACCGGCATCGTCGAGACTTCCTTCGAAGAAAGACCAATAACACGATAAACCCGGCGACGAATATTGCCGAGAAAATCAGGTGCCCGTTTCCCATCGGTATGACTCCCGCCCGATCCCACGGGCGCGCGGCAGAGAAATCGCCTGATTACGTCTTGATCGAATACGTGACGCGGTATCAGGACGGTCGATCGTACTTGTCCATGCCGCCCGATACAACCTGGAATACCTGAAAGCCCTTCACGGGCAACCACATATAGATCCGGAAACAGTTTCTGCAGACAAACAGGATATGGTCGTTGGACACGGACGAGTAAAGACGTTCGTGCAGCCCCTCCCTCCCGTACTTTCGTTCGATATGCGCCATGATTTCCGGGGGGATTCCACGCAACGCGGATTTCAGGGCGTCGGTATCGACGATCCACGCGGGTCGCGACAGGTCGCAGCCACAGGCGCACCGGCGATCGTACCTTTCCCAGTCCCGCCGGTGCGGTCGATCGCCGCTTAGCCAGCGCGAGTCGTATATCCGTTTGCACTTCGGACAGACCTCGTACTTCTCCGGCTCCCCGGGCATTCCCTCTTCCCGTATCAGCCGCCGTACTTCCTCTCCTTCGTCCTCCGACAGAAGTTCGACCGGCGCCGTCGATCGCATACACCAACGGCATCGGCGCATCTGGTGCTTCATCACGTAGACAATCACGATCACCGCAACCATAACGACGACAGCAAAGGTGGCTATTTCTAACGTGGAAACTTCCATAGTCACGCCCGCTGTTGCCATTGCTGGCACCCGTAAACCGCCGTCGCGTCGCCACAGATACCGCGATCGAACCGTCCACCTGATCAGGATCTGGAATCCTCACCAGACTCGAAACGAATAGCCGTCCTGTCGATCCGACGAGCACGCTGTCCAGTATAGTGTTTCATGGGGTGAAATACAAGCCTTGCCGCCTGTCTCCGGGCATTCGACGCAATCCAATTTCGCCGACTCCGAATGACAGGGCACTTCCATCTATATAATTCCTGCTCTCATAACTTTGGATTTTTCTTATATTAGAAAGCACGGGCACGGAGAACCAATTCTGAGTACGAATACGGCACACACAGTAGGCGCCATGGGGTCGAATAGTCGCAATGGTATACCACTCTTGATAGCAATTTGCATTGGAAAAAAATGGCCAGATTTAAGATTCGCAATCTCGGCGATGACCTGAAGCGGCGCCTGCGCATCCAGGCGGCCGGGCACGGCCACTCCATGGAGGAGGAAGCACGGACGATTCTGCGCACGGCGCTAAACGAGCACGGATCTCCCGACAACCTGTCCCGCGCCATACGGGCTCGGTTTGCACCACTGGGCGGCGTGGAACTGGAAATACCGCCGCGCGACCCCATGCGCGACCCACCCGGGTCGACGGTTTCTGAGGCGCCATGAACAAAGCCGATGTGATCGAATTGATCCGCAATGGTGAAAACTCCGGCGTGGAGTTCAAGCGCGCCGAAGTACGCCCGGAACAACTCGCTACGGAAATTGCAGCTCTACTCAATCTGGAAGGTGGGCGCATTCTTCTTGGCGTCGAGGACGATGGCTCGGTTACCGGTCTCATCCGGGAGCCGCGTCGGGTGGAAGAGTGGGTTATGGAAACGGCACGTACTCACGTCCTGCCGGCGGCGATTCCGTATTGGGAGACCGTAGATTGGGGAAACGGGAAAATCGTCGGCGTTATATCTCTTCCGAGGGATGCGCCGGATAAGCCGTACAAGGCCAGGCGCGGAGGACATTGGATTACTCAGGTGCGCGTCGGAACGACTTCGCGCGCCGCGGGCCGCGAGGAAGAGGAACGGCTCTACCTGCAGGGAGGACAATTCCGCTATGGACTAAAGCCCGTCCTCGGCACCGGGATCGACTCGCTCGACCAGCGCCATCTGCGAGATTATTTCAGCCGCGTTCTGGGCAGCAGCGTTCCTCCCACTAACGACGTCGATCAGTGGCAGAGGCTTCTGCAGAACCTGGAACTTGCAACGCTGTCAGCGGGTCGGATGGCCGCGACCGTTGACGGAATGCTCCTGTTTGGAAAGGATCCAAAGCGGTTTCTTCCTCAGTCGGGCATTCGAGCTATCTGCTACCCAGGCGCGGAGCCGGATTATGCTACCCGCGCGGACGAGGATCTCACAGGCCCCATGGCGCCACTCTGCGACCCCGAGGATGGGGAACTCGTCAAGCGGGGGCTTGTGGACAAGGCTTGGGATTTCGTGCGACGCAATACAACGCCTTCCGCTTATCTGGAAGGGGCAAGACGAATCGACCGCTGGGAGTTTCCCGAAGAAGCAGTGCGCGAGGCCGTGGTCAACGCCCTCGTACACCGCGATTACAGCATCGTGGGGACCGACGTCATGCTCGTCATCTTCTCCGATCGCCTTGAAGTCGTCAGTCCCGGCCGCCTGCCCAACACTGTGACGCCAGAAGGGATGCGATTGGGGATGCGCTACGCACGCAATCAGACCTTGGTCAATGTGATGCGCGATTACGGCTACGTGGACGCACGTGGAATGGGCATTCGGAACAAGATCATTCCCGGCATGTTGTCCCACAATGGCACCGAGCCGGAGTTGATTGAAGAGGAACATCGCTTTATCGTGCGCCTCTGGAAGGAAGCGAAGCCCTCGTGATCGCCCGCGAATGCAAGCGTTTCGGCGAAGTCGGAGAGAGGCCATGAACAAGAGGATGCTGGACCAGACGATCCTGGACGACATCATCCAGCGCGTTGTGGAGGTGGCCGAGCCCGAGAAGATCATCCTCTTCGGGTCCGCCGCCCGGGGCGACATGAACCGCCACAGCGACGTCGATTTGCTTATCATCACGGAGGGAGCGGACGCGCTCGATCTGATGGGCCAGATCTACCGCAAGCTGCATGGGGTTGGTGCCGCGGTCGATGCGATCGTGGCCGACCCCGCGGATGTGGAGCGTTTCAGGGACAGTCACGCGCTGGTGTTCAAGCCTGCGCTGCGTGAAGGGAGGGTGGTATATGAGTCCACCTGAGCGCTTCCCCCCGGATGATCCGCGAGAGTGGATGAATCGCGCAAGAAGCAATCTGGCGATGGCGAAAAACTGTGTTCCTGACGCATATCTGGAAGACCTGTGCTTCCAGGTCCAGCAGGCAGCCGAGAAGGCCATCAAGGCGGTGATGATCAAGCGCGGCATCGACTTCCCATACGTGCATGATTTGGCCCGATTGCTTTCCCTGCTCACGGAAACAGACGGGACGAATCCGGACTTCGTCGAACAGGCCGAAAAGCTCTCTCGATTTGCGACCGTTACTCAATGCCCCACGGACCAGGCAGTCACCAAACAGCATGACACTGGAAGCGATTGCCATCGCCGAAGCCGTTCTCCGCTGGGCCAGGGAACGCTTAGAATGAATAGTCCAGAATGCAATCCCCTCGCCGAAACCCCTTAGGGGAGAAGAGTAGATCGTGAAAGAGCCGATACCGACAGACGAAAAGTCGGATGCCGGGTACAAAGCCATATTTGGCGATGTGTCGAGAATTGTCGACGCCGCCAGGCGTTCGGCCGCCCGTTCGGTGAATGCCGTCATGACTGCCGCGTATTGGATGATCGGCCGTCGTATAGTTGAGTTTGAACAATCAGGAGAAAAACGCGCTGAATACGGCACCGCGCTCCTTGAACGACTGGCGGCGGATCTGACGCAACGGTTTGGGCGCGGATTTTCGCGTCAGAATATCCAACAGATGCGCCGATTCTACCTCTCGTATCCATCCGAGCAAATTCAACAGACGCTGTCTGGCGAATCTGATCAACTTCGTCAACAAGCGATTTGCCAGACTGTGTCTGGCAATTCCGATACGACTTCCACTCAAGTTCGCTTGGGGCAACTCCTTAAGGCTTTTCCACTTCCCTGGTCCGCCTACGTCAGACTGCTATCGATCAAGAACACACGGGCCCGTGAATTCTACGAGACCGAGGCACTGAGCGGAGGTTGGTCGGTTCGCCAACTCAACCGGCAGATCAACTCTCAGTTCTACGAGCGCACTGCACTTTCAAAGAACAAGGCCACCGTGCTCACCAGGGGACGGCAGGCGCGACTCGAAGACCGCGTCCTACCCGAAGAGGAAATCAAGGATCCATTCGTCCTCGAATTCCTCGATCTCAAGGACGAGTACTCGGAGAACGACCTTGAAGACGCGCTAATTGCCCACCTGGAGGCTTTCCTCTTGGAGCTAGGCAGGGATTTCTGCTTCATGGGTCGGCAGAGACGGCTTCGCGTCGGCGATGAGTGGTATCGGGTAGATCTGCTATTCTTCCACCGGCGTCTGCGCTGCCTGGTGGTCATTGACCTGAAGGTAGGCAAATTCACCCATGCCGATGCCGGGCAGATGCACCTCTATCTCAACTACGCCCGCGAACACTGGATGCACGAAGATGAAAATCCGCCGGTCGGGCTGATCCTGTGTTCGCAGAAGGATGAGGCCGTTGCCCGGTACGCGCTCGACGGATTGCCGAATCAGGTGATGGCTGCCGAATACAAAACGACTCTGCCGGACGAGGCGATCTTAGCGGCGGAAATCTACCGCACACGGCAGGTGTTAAACTTGCACGCGGAGATTAAGTTCGGGGCTCCGAGCATGCGAGCCGATCTGAAGGTCAAAAACCGGGAACAAGGGACAACGACCCGGACAGAAAGGCCGGGCGACGACGCCGGTAAAGGCAAGAAGTAGAACGGCGCAACAGTGTGATCAGTGACGAGAGATCACCACTCGGTTAATGGCATTCCCCTCTGTGCTCTTGTTGTGGCGCGGTCTTTCGCCGAAGTCCGATCGTTGCTGACACCGGTTTTTCGCGGCCGTCCTCACGACCGCAGTGACGGAGGAAACGGCCCGTTAGACAGAACCATGTTGGATACGTTTCATTTGCTCGAATCTCACTATATCGTCACATCGTTCGTCGACTACCAATGTATCCAACGTAATCGGGAAAAGACTATTGCAGAGTGACCTTTCACGACACTTCGGGTAGACGGCCACAAACTGAATCCGGAACCCGTGCTTCCGTATTTTCATCGGCACGAGTTCAAGGGTTTGTCTTTCCTGAACGTCGACGCCCTTGCCATCGCGATTAATGTGCCGAATCCTGTAACATGCACAGACCATCCTGACAAGAAACTGTCGCCAATTAATGACGAATCGAAATGACTCCAAGTTCGGTTTCCGTAGATTGGTGTTCGGAACGATATTGGTTCTGGCCGCCACCCATACGACTGTTCTAAATGCACAGACGTCCAGCCCGAAATCTGAAACCGCGCCTGCGAGGGTCCGCGCGGCGTCCTTCGCTCGGGGGGATTTCTATATTCTCGGCGGGGCTGGTCTGGACCTGCGGGCAACGTCGCGGTTCAAGGACAGGAACTGCTCCAGCGAGACGCCGGCGGCCCTGTATGGATGCGGGACGGGCGTGGACGCCGCCGCCCTGAGCGCCTCGGGCGAATTCGCCAGGGCGCCCGGCTTCGAAGTGGGCGCGGGCTACGTTGCGAGAGAGCGCTTCCGCGTTGAGGCCACCGTTCAATATCGCCCGCCGTTCTCCTTTAACGGCCGCGCCAACTTTGTGCAGACCTCCGGACGTCAGGACGTCTCGGCCGATGTATCCGCTCTTTCCACACTTCTCAGCGTCTACGCGGACCTCCCCGGACGGGGGCCGTTCAGCCCGTTCCTCGGGTGCGGGGGCGGTCTGGCGCGCAACTCCATCGGCGAGACCCGCATGGAATTCCCCAGGACGACAACCGTCGTGCCCGGCGCGAGCCGGACTGGATTCGCGTTCCTGTTGACCGCCGGCGCTGCGGCGCGGCTCCGGGAAAAGGTAACGGTCGACGTCGGTTGGCAGTACATGGACGCCGGCGCCGTGGAAACCGGACGGACCACGGGTCGAATTGTCTGGCGGGACGGAAGCCGCGAGCCGCTGGAACTCGATCTGGCGGAGACTGAAGCGAATCTGTCCAGTCACGGGCTTCGCGTTACCCTGCGATATGGACTCTGAATACGCGCAATCGGCAGGACAGCCGTTAACGGGAGGAACCGCGGCGTGACCACGTACAGCGTCTATTTCGCGGGTGAACTCTTCGACCACAAGCACCTTATCGGCAACGCCATCCTGGCTGAAGCCATCGAACGCTACTCAAACGGCCGGTACGCCTGCGTCGTGCCGCAGCACCTTGAACAGGCAACCGGACGGGCGGTGGACATACGGAATCAGGACCTGAAGCAGGTGATGGCGTGCGACCTGGGACTGTTCAACTTCGACGGGACGGACCTGGATTCTGGCACCGTCGTGGAATTCATGGTGGCCAAGCTCCTGGATATCCCGTCGGTGATTCTGCGCTCCGACTTTCGTTCCTCCGGCGACCAGGACAAGGACGGCGACGACTGGAACCTGATGTGCTCCTTCTACCCTCGCGTCAAAATGCTCGGGTTCAACGCGATGGCATGGTACCAGGAAGCGCGTGACGGCGCCGCCGGCGTGAGCGAGTGCACAGAGCGACTGTACGCCAGAATTGCCGACGCGGTCATCGAGCAGCTGGATGCCGTCCGCGCGGAACCGCCGGTTGCTGAATCCGATGAAGAGCGAATTCGAGCCCTGTACGAATGGGCGACACGCTTCCCTGGGGGCGGGCTGGAGGGCTTCTGCGGACCGGGATTCGTGGACGATCTGATCGAGTCCAAGCGTCAAAAGGGGTTGCTTTAAGGAATACAACAGCCGGGCGTTTAGCCCCAATTCGAAAAAAGATAACCGTCAAATTGGCCACAAAAAGCACAAAAGGCACAGAAGGTATCGGTGCGAAACGGCCTGTGTCGTAACGCCGTGACGCTGCACTTTTTTCGTTGTCTTTCGGCTATACGCCCTGTTACAGCATACCTGTTGCTGATGTTTTTGGATTATCCCCACTCAGGAGCCTGACATGTACGATTTACCGGGCAGACTTGCCCGCATCCAGTCGAACCGCACCGGCCGCCATTCTTCATGGGATACGACCGGGCGAAACAGCGACGCGTGGACCCTGGAACCCGGTGAGACACGGGTCCTGGCGGACATCGAAGGCCCGGCATGCATCACCCATCTCTGGTTTACCCAGCGCAATCACTACCGTGAGTGCCTGCTGAAAATCACCTACGACGATGCGGAAGAACCCAGCGTACTGTGTCCACTTGGCGATTTCTTCGGACTGGGCCACGGCATTGTCAACTCGTACCAGTCGCTACTGTTCACCGCGTCGACCAACGGCAACAACCAGTTCGAAACCGGCTGCGCTCTCAACGCGTACGTCCCCATGCCCTTCCGCGAGAGGGCTCTGGTTGAACTGGTGAACGAAAGCGACGAGCCTCACCGGCAATATTTCTACGTGGATTGGGAGACCTGGCCAGATGGCGTGCCGGCCGATACCGGGTATTTCCACGCTGAATTCCGTCGCGAAAACCCCTTCGGCGGCTGGGGACACGAAATCCGGGTTAACACGCCCGAAGCGGATATCGTCAATACGGGTCGCGAGGCATGGGAAAATAACTACCTGATTGTGGACGCAAAGGGGCGCGGCCACTATATCGGCTGCAATCTCAGCGTCACCAATTTCCAGGGGACATGGTGGGGCGAGGGCGACGATATGATCTGGGTGGATGGGTACCGGTGGCCGCCGGATCTGCATGGCACCGGCAGCGAGGACTATCTGAACCAGGCCTGGGGCATGCAGCCCAATGCCTTCCTGCGCAACGGCTCCTCAATCTACGAGGGCGATACCGACGGCTACCAGACCAGCTACGTGCACCACCTGGAAAACCCCGTGCGCTTCGAACGGGAAATCAGGGTGACCATCGAGCACGGCCACGGAAACCATCTGTGCAACGAGATGAGTAGCGTGGCCTACTGGTACGGCGACCGTCCCCGCGCCGTCAACCAGCCGCCGGCGGTGGACCAGCGCCTGCCGGTTCGGAGAGACAACCGGGGACGATGGCTGCACGACGCACGCACGCAGACCACCTCGCGTACCGTCCTGCTGAATGAAGAAATGAAGGAAGACAAAGCCGGCTGGAACCGTGGGAAATCCGTGTCGGATCCGTAGTGCGAGGCAGGGCCGGGAGAGAAACCACGGGAAGGCTCAAGCGGGATATGCCAATGACGACTGGCGACCAGCCGAATTTCGTGCTTGTCATGTCCGACCAGCACAACGCGAACGTGATGGGCTGCGCCGGCAACCCGATCGTTCAGACCCCCAACCTGGACGCGCTGGCCCGGGATGGCGCCCGCTTCACGAACGTCTATTGTCCCTATCCGTTGTGCGCCCCGTCCCGTATGGGCTTTATGGCCGGCGCTTACCCCAGCGAAGTTGGCGGATTCGACAACAGCGGGACACTCACGTCGCAAACCCCCACGTTTGCTCACGGTCTGGGCGCGGCGGGCTACGAGACCGTCCTCTGCGGCAGGATGCACTTTGTGGGTCAGGACCAGCTACACGGATTCCAGAAACGCATCCACGCCGACTGCGGCGGGACGCTTACTTCGGAAATCCGGGGATCGGGAAACAACCGTACGACCGGGCAGTCGAAATACGCTGTGGAGGTCGCCGGATACGGCAGCACGGGGTACCAGGCGTTCGACGACAGCGTCACGGAAGCCGCGTGCAATGACATCTCGACATGGACCGGGGACGGTCGCCCCCACTGCCTGGTCGTCGGCCTGATACTGCCCCACAACCCCCTCATCTGTTCCAGACCCCTGTTCGACCGCTACATGGAGGAAATCCCTGCCCCGGAGCCCGTATCCCCCGCCTATCTGGAATCCCTCCATCCGGCGATGAGACGATGGCGTGAGCGAAGGGGCGTGGATGAACTGACGCCGGAGCAGAACCGGCGGGGACTGGCCGCCTATTACGGCCTGGTCACGGAACTCGACAGGAACGTTGGTAGAATCGTGAACGCGGTCAGGTCGTCCCAGGCAGCAGAAAGTACAATCATCATCTACTGCTCCGACCACGGGGATATGGCCTGCGAGCACGGCATGTGGTGGAAGAGTAGTCTCTACGACGGCTCGGCCCGCATACCCCTTATCGTTTCCTGCCCTGGGCAAGTTCAACGCGGCTCCAACAACGCGGTTGGCAGTCTCATCGACGTCGGCCCTACGCTCCTGGAACTCGCCGGCGCCCCGCCGCTGCCTGATGTTTCCGGGCGAAGCTTCGCCGGTTTTCTTTGTGGCGACGCCTCGATTCCGGACTGGCCCGGTGAAGTTTTTTCAGAATACATCGGGCTGCTCGGCGATCAACCCGCCTGCATGGTCCGGCGCGGCCCCTGGAAGCTGAACTATTATCACGAATTCCAGTCCTGCCAACTCTTCAATATGGACGAGGACCCGGGCGAAATATGCGACCGGGCGCAGGACCCGGACTGCAAGGGAATCGCCGCGGATCTCCAGAACAGAATACACGCACGGTGGTCCGCCAAGCGCATGCTCGAAGACGCCGAAAAACAGAACCGGGGGCGTGACCTGATCCGGCGATCCGGAAACGGACCCGCGCCGCATCCCGTGGCCCCCTTTGTCCCTCCGGACGGATGCAACCGGTTCGATTTTTCACAGTTGCCATGCCAACGGCCATGACCCGCGTTCAGGCTTCGCTCTTCAGTATTCCTTCAGTCGCCGCAGACCACGCGCCGCATCGGACCTCCATTGTCCGATCCACGGGCGACACCAGCGAAATCAGAACCCGGAACCCGTCCGGCGCCTGTTCGCTCCAGCGCATATTCCACGTCCTGTGCGCGTATGCGCCCGGGCCTATACAGATCGCGTCGTCTCCAACGTGGTAGATCGCATCACCGGACTTCAGAAACACGGTCTGACCCGCAATGCCCTGTATCGCGCCGCTGTTGAGATCGAGTTCCCCACCGGGGGCGAAATCGCACGCGATCTGAAGCGGCACCCTGTCCAGCCCCCCCGCCTGAACCCGAAGGTCGAACCCGCCCTCGACTTCACTGGCCGTCAGATCCATCGCGAGAGGCGGTACTGGCGTGAATCTTCGTTTCCAGCGGGCCTCCTCCCACTGTTCCTGCGCCACGGGTTCGCCCAGAGGATGGAAATATCCGGGACTGTCGTAGTGCCACCCCCTACCGGGATGCGTGATCCGGATCCCGCCATCCACCCGGCGAAAATTCTCGCCCACGAACTGCCCTGTGCCGTAGTAACTTGCGCATATCGTCACCGCCGTCAGCTCCGCTTCTCCAAACTTCAGGCTGAACGCCGCGGTAATGCCGGACGCCGCGGTCCCGCTCATCCTTCCGCGTCGCACGCGCCACAGGCCCGAAACCGGATAAACCTTCGAATAGTTCTCCGGCAACGCCTCGCGTTTCAGGGTATCTTCCCGCCATTCCGGGTGTTCGAGGAATGGATGCAGCGTCCAGGGCAGCCCGCCCGGCTTCAGATCGAACAGCCAGTCCGCGACCGCCGCATAAAACCCGTTGTTCTCCATCCGGGCCAGTGCATAGCAGGTGTCCGCCAGGCCGACCGGGACCGTCCGCTCTCCACGGTCCTGCCTTCGGGACACACTCGTAATCACCGTTCCATCTGCATGCAGAAGATGGTACGAAAGGTCCAGGTTCTTCCGTACGGGAACCAGTAACTCCGGACGGTCCAACGCCTCCGCGGCGATCCTGAGGGAACGGTTGCAGACCGCGTTGTAGACCCCCGTACTCCGTTCGGTATACTCTCCATCCGCATTGATGTCGATGGTCTCCGCCAGATAAGCCTCGATCGTATCCATGACATCCAGGTCCGGAAACAACACCCGCGCCTGCGCAAGCGCCGAAACCAGCACCCACCGGTGGTTGGGCGTATGGAAACCGCCCTCGGCCATCCCGGGCGTGGCCGTTCGAATCAATTCCCCAAGCGCCTCAGCGATCTCCGCGGCGCCTTCATCGTGTGCAGCCTCCCGCGCCGCCACCACCACCGGCGACATCAGTTGCACCAGAAAGCCGGTATCCGGCGCCGAATCGAAGTTGGTCGCCACCAGATCGAACAGCCCGGACTCCCGCCGGATCCTCCGGCCAAACTCCGCACCGAGGAGGATTCGCTCGAGAACTTCGGCACTCCGAAAGTGAGCAGATCCTTCAAGGAGATATGCATAGCCCAGAGCAACGACCTGCCCCACTCCGGTCCCACCCGCTACGCCTTCGCTCACAAATCCGCCGAAGTCAGTCTGCGAGCGGTCCAGGACCTGCGTGGAAAGGATGGACGCCACCCGGGCATCCAGGAGCGGCAGCAGGGATTCATAGGTCAACATGGGAAATCCTCCCTGGTGATGCTGTGTGTTTGAGTCTCTCTGCGATCCGCGTTTGGTTCGCGCGACCCCTTCAAGTTATCGCGTGCGCCGTTCGGTGGCAAACGGGATCGTCAGGAGCCGCGGAGGCCCATTGCAAACCCGGCGTGACGCATTCACTCGTAAAACAGACTTGACATTGTTGGATTCGTATTAGATTCTTACAGCAAGACTTCTACGCAAGGTGCGTGCATGTTTAACCTTGATTCGAAATTCTTCGGGGAAGTAAAACCGAATAAATGCAAGTAGATAAAGGCGATTTAACTTCTGATTACCAGGATACACCAGGTTACTGGACGTGAACTGAAAGAATGTCCTTTTTGACGACCGTTACTCCCCGTTTCAGGGCTTTTCGTCTCGTTGCCGAGTTGCTGTATTTTTTCGAATTGGGGTTTATCATGCTGCTTGCATACGGTAAGGCGTTGAAATCCCCCCACCACCGTCGCCGGCCCTTCGACCCTTCGACAGGCTCAGGGCAACGCATGCTCAGGGATCGGCTCGGCTTCTGCGACTCCGCCTCAAGGGGGGAGTGATTGAACCTTCAAACGGGCTCGCCCGATGATCGCCACCTGTTTGGTGTGCGGCTGAGTACAGCGAAGCCGCGCCAGGATATTTGGAGGGCCATCTGAAGGGAAGCTGCCACTTCCCGCGCTTCGCGGTAGAGCGCCGCCGGCACGGCAAGGTCTCAAAGGGATTTTTCCAATGCGATTTGCGCTGTTCCTCTTATCCTTGTTCTTTGCATTGCATTCGATCTGCCAGAATTCCATCGCATGGCCGCAACCGGCGCCGTCCGAACTCCCGCGCTCCGGGTGGTACGGCGGCGTGACACTGGGATTGAATCGAGCGACCGACATCGATCAGGAGGGCTGGAATCGGGACACATTCTGCTATCCGACGGACGCCTGCTTCGATCTGGATCCCATTCCGAAAATTCCCGGGTACCGCTGGCGTTACAATGTCGAGCCCTCCCGCGGCAACACGTTCGGGGTCTCCTTAGGACGCGTGTCCGGTCGCCGACGGCTTGAGTTGTCTATCACACAGAAAATGAACGGCGTCAACCAGATCTTCCGCAGCGTCACCAATCTCGAGGGTGTGGCCATGGAGGACCGAGCAGGCGGCACTGTCGAATCCAATACCCGGTCTTCGATCGACGATCTTGTGGTACGCTCGCTTTCTCTCAATGTCTTTTTCGATCTTCCAGGTCGCCAGCGCGGCATTTCACCCTACGTCGGCGGCGGGCTGGGCGCGGCGCACGTTGCCATGACCGGCACGCACTATTCCGACGACCACAAGGAAACGGCCGGCAGCGGCCAGGTATACGATCCGCCGCTATCGTTCTACAACGGCCGTCAGGAAGGTGACCTCGCCGGCGTGGTTCTGGTGGGCAGCTTGCACGCGGGCGCGGAATATCCGGTCAGCGACAAGACGATGCTGGGATTGAAGCTGACATATTCCATGACAGGCGGCATGGACGTCCGGGGGGAGTACGAGATTCATCCGATGCACAGTATCGACCCCGATTTCCCCAGTCACAACTCGTTTTCCGGCGCCCGTCTCTGGACACTGACGCTCAATGCCAGGCGGTTATTTGGTAATTGAATCGGACCATCCGGAACTCCAAACACGCACCGGCGACCCGATAGCGTGCGTTGGTTTGCGCAGTGGAAACGGGAACAAGGACAGACGATGAAAAAAGATACCGATTATCCGGAATTGTTCGAACTCTACAGGCGTGATCCGGACGAGGCCGACCGGCTCCTCTTCGGCCGCGAGACCTTTTCCGACAGGCGGGGATTTCTGAAAAGGGCGGGATTGGCGGTAATGGGGGCCATGGTCGGTTCCACCATCCCGTTCCACCGCAGCATGCCCGCGCATTTCATTCCTTCAGTACTCGCCGCGGAGCGGGTCATTCACGGCAAAGACGGGATTGTCGTGATCAATGAACGTCCTGTAAACGCGGAAACGCCGCCCCATCTGCTGGACGACGCCATTACGCCGACGGAAAGGCATTTCATCCGGAATAACGGAATTCCGCCGGAGAACACGAATGCGGCTGCGTGGAAGCTGACCATTGACGGCCTTGTCGACCGTCCGATGACGCTGGGCATCGACGATATCGACAAAGGGTTCAAGGTGGTCACCCGCGCCCTTGTGCTGGAGTGCGGCGGCAACGGCCGCGCGTTTTTCGACCCGCCCGCGAGGGGAGACCAGTGGACCTACGGCGCCGTTGGCTGCTCTGAATGGACGGGCGTACGTCTGGCTGACGTCCTCAAGGCCGCTGGCGTCAGGACGAACGTCGTCTACACCGCACACGAGGGCGCCGACTCCCATCTCTCCGGGGAGCCCGGCAGGTTGCCCCTCTCCCGTGGCGTACCGATCGCGAAGGCCATGGACGAACACAATCTCATCGCCTTCGCCCAGAACGGCAAGCCCATCCATCCCATGAACGGCGCGCCGCTGCGGCTGATCGTGCCGGGATGGCCGGGATCCTGCTCGCAGAAGTGGCTGACCCGCATCTGGTTGAGAGACCGCGTGCACGACGGTCCGAAGATGACCGGGACATCCTATCGCGTCCCCAATCGTCCGATCGCCCGCGGCGAGAAAGTGGACGAGAAAGACTTCGACATCATACACGGCATGCCGGTAAAGTCCCTGATCACGAATCCGGCCAACGGACACAGGACGGGCGACCGATCACTGGAGGTCCGCGGGCACGCTTGGGCCGGCGAACGGAAGGTGGACGCCGTGCATCTCTCGATCGACTTTGGGGCATCATGGATGGAGGCGACGCTGGATGAACCGGTAAATACGTACGCATGGCAGAACTGGCGCGCCAGGGTCTCATTTCCACAGGCGGGATATTACGAGGTCTGGGCCAGGGCCACGGACTCGCACGGCGTGAGACAGCCGCACGGGATCGCGTGGAACCCGCGCGGCTATCTGAACAACTCGATGCACCGGGTGGCGGTGACGGTCAATCGCGGATAGAAGGAAGATGGAAGAAGGAGGAAGGAAGAAAGAAGAAGGATGAAGGAAAAAGGATGAAGTGCTGAGAACCGTTCCGTATAACTCGTCCGCTAACGGGCGCTCGATATGTACGACGCGATGTGGATTGCGAGGCGGAGCGTCAAATCCATGCAGTGCTGCGGTGTGGTCCTCTCATTTCTATCGTCTCACGTCTTCCCGCCTTTAAGAGAAGAACGCCGCTCGGCGCGGGGCAGGACCTACCCCCTTACCCCCTTCCTGAAGGAAGGGGGAACCGGGATCCTATTTCGTGACCCGCTTTTCCCTTTCCTTCAGGAAAGGGTGCCTGCCGCCAGGCAGGCGGGATAGGTTCTGATGGGGCTGGGGGGAGAGGTCTGCGGGCCGAGGGGAGAGGCGGGTTTGGATTTCGGTTTTCGCTCCTGGCTGACAGCTGATCGCTGACAGCTTCCTTTAAATTGTGCCGATCGGGCTATTCTTTATGTCACTCACATCGGAACAGGTCCACCTTTTTCGCCACAACGGCTTCCACAAGTTAGAGAACCGGCTTCCGGAGGAGCTTGTTGAAAAGCTCAAAGAGGCGATCTGGAGGAACATCCGGGAAGAGGTGGAACCGGTCGTACGCGACGCCGAAGGACGGATTATACGCCTCTCCGGCGTCGTGGACAGAGAACCCGTTTTCCTCGGAACCGCCACATGCCCCCTGGTCCTGGATTCCCTGGAATCCCTTTTGGGCCCCAACATAGAACTCATCAAGAACCGTCACAACCACGCCACGCTCCGCCGGGCCTCGGAGCACCGGCCGGAGGGATTGCACCGCGACGTCAGGCAGTGGTCGCGGACCATCTTCACGGTGATCTTCTACCTGGAGGAAACAACCGTGGAAAACGGATGCACCCAGGTTGTGCCGGGATCCCACCATTTCCCGGGCGTAAAAGGCCGCCTCTACGACGAATCTGTGACAAGACAACTCCTCGAGCAGGCGGTGCCGGTGCCCATGCCCGAAGGCGGCATGCTCGTCATCGACAGCATGATCATGCACGGCGTTGGGCAGAACAGGACGGACGGCACCCGGATGAGCATGACCATGGGCTACCACAGCGTGGACGAAATCGCCGACCTGGAGAATCCCCACCGGATGCTGGTGCGCGGCGAACGACCCTACGACGGCAACGTACCCCGGCGCCAGTGACCTGAACTTTCGCGCCATACCAGCAAGCCGGCCATCTGAACGCCAATCGATCACGGTGGAATTCGCCCCTATGTTCCAGATGATAGGTCGCTGATCGCGCCAATTCAATGTGTGGATTGTGATTGGCCCAGACATTGTGTATCTTGCACCAGGGTTTGTGACAACTCTCTATTGGATTTCATATGAATGGGAAGGCTCCACAAATAACGGAACCACTATTGGATGAGATCGCGAGAAAAATCGTCGATCACTTCAGTCCAGATAAAATCATTCTCTTTGGCTCCCATGCATATGGTGCGCCGAGATACGACAGCGACCTGGATCTGCTTGTTATAATGGATACAGAAATGCGTCCGGCAGCGAGGAGTTCCGCGGTTGCCCGCATCTGTCGTCCCAAATATGTTGCGATGGATATTGTCGTGCGTACACCGGAAGAGATTCGAACCCGCCTGCGAAACTTTGATCCATTTCTTGAGGGAATTTTCAAACTTGGACGTACCCTCTACGAATCGGCCGGGTGATATACAAGCGTGGGTCTACAAAGCGGAAGAAGACTTTCGCACGGCCACAACGATGGTTCGGAAACGCAGAGAGCCTGTTCCCGACAATGTGTGTTTCTGCGCGCACCAGTGTGTTGAAAAGTACCTCAAAGCCTTTCTGGTTTTTCATCGCGTTCATTTTCCGAAGACTCACGATCTTCTGGCACTATTGGATTTCGCGGTGGATATAGGTTCCGATCTCGAGGAGTTGCGACTTGATCTCGATTTTCTCTACCCGTTTGCCGTTGAATTTCGCTATCCAGGAGATAATGCTACTGTTGACGAGTCAAAAGAAGCGGTACGGGTGATGCGGCGTGTTCGGCGTACTCTGCGGGAGAAACTGAACCTCGCGGATGTGTAAAATCCTGATCGAAGTGCGCAACCTGAACGACGGTGACTCCAGATTACAGGGCGCCGACGCCCACGAAGTGAAATAACGAATATCTCCTTCCCCTCTGCCTGCCCTCACCCTTCAGCTAATCTTTCCATCCTGATTCGGGCGACACCCAGGTGTGGTTTCGTAAGAGTTGAAGATTGTGTTATCGTCGCCGCCCGCCTCCTTGCCGGGTGAAGACGATGGCCAGATTCACGCGGCTGTTCAGCATTAGTGCTTCCTGTCAGTCGACTGCACCTTCGAAGAGTGCAATGCAAGCGACTCAAGCGACGGCGCTCCAAGCATGCGGAACGCAGTCGTGCTCATACCGGAGAGACCGGGGGTATTCGACGCACTCACTTGCTCGTCCACAACAACATCTACTAGGTCCAGCATTTTTCAAGGGCATGGCTTCAATCTCGGGTTGGCGATGCAGAAGCTCACCGGGGGGGAATCCCTACTGGTGTTCATAGGTTGATATTGGCCTTGGGGCAAAGGCGGATCCACTCAGACGGTTTTTTTATTCTCTTGGCAAGGATTCATCGCGTTTTTCCGCAGTTTCCTATCATATTCACTCCGGTAGCTGTATATTTATATTGATGTCTGCTTATTGACCTGACCGGCGAATTCATCATACAATCCGCACATCCCGGGGTTTGGGTTCTATCCCCGGTTTCTCAACTTCCTGAAAGTTGGAGATGGACCCACCACTATGGAAAAGAAGATGAAATCGGAACAGCAACATACGATCCCTAGATGGCTCCTTGAGAACTTCACGGATCAAGACGGTTTTCTTCACGTTGGCAGGAAGAATCCAAGGAGGTTCTTCAAATGCAAGCCACGGAACGTCTTCAAACGGAGAGACTATTACGCGGCGAAGGAGATCGGAGAATCGTTGGAGTCCCATATGGGCAAAACGGAAAGCCTCTCTTTACAATATGTGAGGAATATTCTGCGCACGGCACGACAGGGGATCGATCAAGAGGACCCTTCCTATGTGACTGCGATTTCAGATGACATTCGTGCATGTGGGCTATTTCTTCTGCATTTAGCGTACCGGTCCCCGCAATGGTTGGGAGAAGATTTCTTTTCAGGGTTGGACACGATCCAGAGAGAATCGGAAAAAGCCGGCAAAGACCTGGTCTCCATTATTAGGGAGGAAAACACGAAGCTCATTCAGGAAGGCGAATTCGTTGTGGTTTTGAGCCAAGTTGATGCTCCGACCTTTGTGTTGGGCGATTGTGGACCGTTTGTTACTCGGGATACCGAGCTTGGAGTGGACAATCAAAAGCAGAAAGAAAACGACCCGAATTGGATCCCCGCGGAACAAAGGATGTGGATGGCATTGTCCCCCGATGTCGCGTTGGGAGTTGCGATGAGAGATGCAAATGCACGACTGTGCGTCAATCTAATTGCCAATTCAATGTTGTCAGCGGATTGGGTGGATCATTTCAACGAAATCTGCGCAAGGCAAAGCAGGATGATCGCAGGGCCCTCCGAAAAATGGGTTTGTGCGGCTTCGCAGAAGGCATGGCCGATGGATCAGTGAACCACTACAGGCACCTCTTACGCCGCTACATATCAAGCGTTACCGACTCAGCGTGTCCCAACCATTTCCCGGTGAGTGAAAAAATCACGGTTTCGTGACAGACCACGATTACCCGCTCGAAGTTCTCGTAACGATCCAGAACACGACTGACGCGCGAGCGTACGCTGGATAACGGCTCCCAGTCTCTCGTCTCATCGGGCGGCCACTCGCCACCGCACGACAGCATCTCGGCTACGGTTTTTTCGACGAGTTCAAGCGAAGGTCGCCAGGCGCATACCCATTCGTGCAGATCGAACTCGACGTGAAGATCCAGGTGGAGAATCCGGCTGATGACGCTGGCCGATTGGAACGCACGTGTCATCGGCGACGAAATAACCAGTTGATAATCTTCAGCTTCGAGAGGTTCTGATGCGATCTCAATCTGACGAATTCCGTTCGGGGTCAGCGGTACGATGTGTGCCGCCCAGCCGACCTCGGCGCCTTTTAAATCGCCGCCGGCAGCCAGGTCCCAATCGGGTTCTCCATGGCGAATGAGATGGAAAGTCGTCATTTCGTGAACCCGAACGAATGTGGCGTCTCAATGTATGCAATCACGATCGGTCGTGGATTCAGCTTTTCCTTCCTGCAATCAACAGCTTCTGGGGCAGGCCCTGAAGTGGCGCGCCCTCCCATCCCTCCGCCTCATCCCCGAATTCCTCGAACCTGATCAGTTCGACACCCTGCTCGATGACGGCCCTGAGATACTCGGAAACCGTCCAGTGAAATTCAAACTGCTTTATATCACCCTGCGCCTTGTCGAGGACATCCCTGGAGGCAGTGTATTCGTGCGGTCCGTTGTCGAAGTAGCTGTACGCAACTGCCAGCGTCGATTCCTCGCCCTTCCAGATCCGCCGGAACGGATGGTACTCGTTGATCAGAAACAAGCCCTTCCGGCGCAGGATCCGAATTGCCTCCCGGTAATAGGTTCGCAAGTCGCTGACCCACACCGCCACGTGGCCGCCGGTGTATACGAGGTCGAAACTTGCGTCAGGCAGACAACCCAGGTCAGACACGTCCGATTCGACGAACTCTATGGTTAGGCCCAGTTCGCGGGCGCGCCGTTGCGCGACGGCCAGTTGCTCGACCGAAATGTCCACGGACGTGACCCTTGCGCCCATTCCTGCGAACGCGAAAACCGCCAGATTGTCGCCGCTTCCCAGCACGCAGACGCGCCTGCCTTCCACATCGCCAATCAGTTCGATTTCTTGCGGCAGGAAAACCTGTTCGGGCCGCCTGTGAGCAACTCTCCACGTTCCGCGCCGGTCGTGCATGGCAGCCCACGCCTCGGCCCCATGGTTCCAGCGTGCGCGATTTGCGGCGTGATATTCGTTCACATTGTCGCTTTCTGCCACAAGCCGGGATCCTCCTTCAATACGCCCTGCTGCAACGTCGACCGTGGTCGGAAATTCGCATTCATTGGGCGGTGTCCAGTACCTCCACGTAAGCGTCGTACAGACTCTGTATTTTCTCTACGTAGTGCACGGGCTGGCCGCCTCGGCAGTATCCGTAGCGCGCCCGTTCGTAATAGGCCGGTTGCGAAAGCAGGCGCATGGCCTGCTCCACGTTGCCGAACCAGACGTCGGCGTCCCATCCCTTTTCGCGCGCCAGGCGGCGGGCATCCAGCAGATGACCGTACCCGACGTTATAGGACGCCAGAGCAAAGTGAATCCGCGACTGTATCGGGATCTCATGGTCGAAACGCCCCAATAGCTGATGCATGTACTTGGTCCCTGCGTGTACGCCCTCGTCCGGGTCCTCCAGGTTTTCAAAACCCAACTGCAGCCCTGTTTTGGGCATCACCTGCATCAATCCCCTGGCGCCGACCCAGCTGACGGCTTCCGGGTTGAATTTGGATTCCTGGTACATCTGCGCGGTAATCAGGCGCCAATCCTGGCTGTATCGCTGCGCGTATTTTTTTGCAATGCCGTCGTACGGCGAGAGCTGTCCGCTTATACCGACCCGCGTCGAATCCTTTGCCCTCGCGATTCCTCGAGGGTTCTCGAAATACCGCTTCTTCATCATATTGAAGTAGAGTCCGCCTTTTTCGCGCCGGATGTACTCATTCAACGACGCCAACAGTGAGGAATTACCCTTGCGGACGGCCCACCCCAGTGTGGTTGACTTGATGCTGAATGCGGCCTTGAGGCGCATGCCGTAGGCGCGTTCCACGTCGAGCAGATTGGAATCCGCAAGCGTGAGGTCATAGAGTCCGGACTCGACCCCTGCAAGTATCTCTTCGGTCTCCATGTCGTCCGGCAGCGCGACAATCTCAAGACCGGGCAGGGAATCCCGGATCGCCATGAGCGTTGAATAGAAGGAAGAACTCGCACGTACGTGGACCGTCCGTCCGGCCAGGTCACGAATCGTGTTGACTGAACCGTCGTCTTCACGTACAACGACCACCTCGTCCACGTCGTTATACGGCCTCGTAAAGTCCGCAGCCTTCTGGCGTTCTGGGGTTATGGTCATCGCGGCTGCCACCACGTCCCCCTTGCCCTCGTTCAGATACGACAGGAGTTCGGCGTGGGATTTGGGAATAACAATCTCCAGGCGCAGGCCGTGTTCCGAGGCGAATTTCTTCATCAGTTCGTACTCGAATCCCACCTGCAGGCCGCGGTGAATGAAATAGGTCAATGCGTTGTTGCGTGTGATCATCCGCAAGCGGCCCCGTTCGATCAGCCCGGGCAGATCGTCGGTGAATTCGTGCTGCCGCTCTCGAGTAAAGTGCCGGGCTAGTAGAAACTCATCCACTCTGGTTTTAAGTTCGGTATCCTCCGGCCGCATCATCACCGCGATCGGCCGGCCCTTCGCCAGCACGAGGGACGTAGTCAGACTGTCATAATAACTGGACAGGGCATGCCACAGATGCGAATCGGACAACGTGGCTTCGTATTCCCCGCTGGCGACGCCGTCCAGCAGGGCTTCGATGTTCAGGGTTTCCGGTGCGGCCCGGATTCGCAGGGACGGCACCTGCCGCCGGAGGTTGACAAGTGTCTGATAGTACGAGCTCGAGCGCCGCACGCTGATTTCCATACCCGCAAGGTCATCGACCTTCTGTGGAAGCTTGCCGCCTGTTTTTGTGACCAGGTATTCGTCCACGAACATATACGGGACCGAAAACACAGCTTGCTTCTGGCGTTCGGGTGTTATGGTCAGGCTGGCCACCGCGATGTCGCCCTCGCCCTCGAGCAACTTGCCCATGATTTCGGAGAAATCCCCGACCCTTACAAGAACCGGCTCCAATTTGAGCGCCTCCGAAAGCTCCCTCGCGATGTCGTAGGCGATCGTCACGTGCTGTCCATGCCGCGGCAGATAGGCGATCGGCTCAAGTGGGACGATCGCCCTGAGCTTGCCTCGCGAAACCAACTCGGCAAGGTCGCCCGTATATCTGGCCAGCGGCGGCGGGGTCTCTTCGGGTTCGCTGCATTGAAGCAGCACGGACACGCTTAAAAGCGCCGGCAACAGCGCGCCAATACGACGCATCATTTTGGTCTCCTGATTCCGGTTTTTCATGACACTCCCAACTCGTACTTTAACGCCCCGGGAGTCCCGGAAGTTTCCATTTGCGTGGCCTGACCCTGATTCGTAATGCTTCGGGGAAGTAAGACCGAATATATGCAAGTAGATAAAGGCGATTTAACCTTGATTCGTTATTTTTCCGGGACTAAAATCGAATATAGGCAAGTGGATAAGGGTGATTTGACGGCTGATTACCAGGATACACCAGGTCACTGGACGTGAACTGAAAAGACGTCGCAAGGCTGCTTCCGAGACCCGGTCTAACCGTACATAGACAGGTCGTCCCAATCCGCTAGCATGTGCGGTCGCGGCAGCGTTGCATCCGGACGCCAGTTCTCCCACCCCTCGATATACACCCCGCGGGGACCCTCGATTTCTTCGATGGCGCGTCTTCCTTCGTTGCACACCGCCCTTGCCTCTTTTGGTGATATTCGACCCTGGCTGACCGCGAGATCGAGTTCGTTGCGGTCCTTCCAGGACCAGCTTCGGTCCGGTTCTACGACGATATCCAGCTGGTAATCCCGGTAATCGAAGCCCAGCCGCGTGCGTATCAACTTGCTCTGAAGATTGACGTACCAGCCCTGAAACACGCCATCGGCAGACCGCCGCACCCACGTTGCGCGGTTTTCGCCGGACCGGACGATGATCAGAAGGTCCGCCCACCGCCAGATCGCATCCGACAATTTCCAGTTGGTGTTCATCCAGTCCCGCGGCTTGCCCCGAATGTCGAGAGATGCTTCAGGCTTTTTGGTCGGCGTCCCTAACGGAAGCCATAGCACAGTCCGGGCGTCGGTATCCTCGACCACGGTGACGGGCTTCAAGTCGATAAGCCGGCCGTACTCGTCGAGTTCGCGGTAAAGAATGGCATCCCCGACGCGGAACCTGGATCGTACCATTTCCATAGGCTCGATGTTCGGCCCGGGTTGAATGTCACGAATCGACGACGCGTCAATCAGAATATGCCGCAGCTGCATTGGCGGAATCTTTCGATTCCAGATTGCCGCTGTCCACGAACCATTGCGAATTGGCGTACAGCGCCATTACCGACTTGTGCCCGAGAAATCCTTCTTTTCTGAAAAATTCCTGCTGACCATGCATACACGCCAGGATCACCCTGGGAACGTCGAGTTTCCTGAGGATCGATTTCAAGATAGCCCTTCCGATGCCCCGGCGCTGGTATTCCGGGGCTACAACCAGCTCGCAGACGGTCGCGGGCGCTTCGTCGTCCGAAATCACCCTTCCACCCCCCACAAGCGCCTCACCACTGAAGGCGAAACAACAGATCTCACTGTTGGTATACGCGCGACGGAGTTTTCCGGAATCCAGCTTCCCCAGAGGAATGCGCCGATAGACTTCGGCAAGGGCCTGCCAATTGACGCCGCTCGGATTCTCCTTATATACGATCTCATTCGCAGACATGTTCCCCCCAATCGATTTGTGGCATTTCGTACTTGAAACGTATGACGTATTTCCGTTTTTGTGTTGACGATACGAGAAATCCTGCAAAACGAACTGCACGGTTCGGTTTACAACCATCGAGCGCGCGAATCCGGCTTGCTTCATCGAAATGGATGACTTTGCCCCTCGTTCGGATTCGGACGAACGGAGTATTGGCGTTGAGATTCAACGTGATAGTTCATGATTTCAGCTCCCCCACCTCCTTTTCTAAATCCTTTGCAAGAAACGCGTTACATGATTGCTTGTTATCGAATACCCTGGGGGAGAGTTCAGTTTTATTGGGTGTATACCCTTCGAACATCACTTGACCAGCCGCCTCCCGTCACTTCCAGTTCAAGTCCGAAACGACCGGATAGTGGTCGCTGGGGTAGAGCGGACCCCGGTGGCTTCGGACGATGTCGGACTTTTCCACGTCGACCTACAGACCCGGTCCGCGAAACAGGACCCAGTCCAGGCGCCAGGCCAGATGATGGCGGCGCAGATCGTATGCCGCTCCCTCATAGCCGTGGTAGGTATTCGACGCCGTCCCGTCGCGAAGTCCGGACATTCTTGAGTCCAATCCTGCGAAAGTTTCGTCCCGATATCAGATGTGACAATTGGTAACCGCGGTCTAACCGCCGCGAATATGCGGACGCACTTCCCTGTCCAGCCGGTCCGCAAGGGTCTCCTCGGCCACGTCCAGTTCGTAGTTCGTCTGGATGTTCATCCAGAATCGGGGGGAGGTGTAGAAGTACCGGGCGAGTCTCAGCGCCGTATCGGCCGTGATGCCGCGTTTGCCAAGGACGATTTCGTTGATGCGCCGCGGCGGCACCCCGATGGACAGCGCCAATTGATTCTGGCTGAGATCCATCGGCTCGAGAAACTGTTCCTGCAATATTCTCCCGGGATGAACGGGAACCGTTTCTCCAGTGGACATGGTTATTTCTCCGGATCGATCAAATGCGATCTCAACATCACAGGCGGAGCCGGCGGGACCGACGCCATATAATATTATATAACGTTTTTCGTTAAATGACAAGTGTTAAATGAGTTCCGTTTAATAGAAAGTATTAAATTTTAAACGTTAAATGTTTTTCATTAAACGGAATTCATTTAACGTATATCGTTTAATGTTATCCATTAAACGATATACGTTAGACATCGCAAAAACACGATTCGTCGAAAGCCATATCCGGCGGAGACGAACAAAGATGAAATCCGTGGCAATTCGAAAAGTGCACTCGACGGCAGGACGGGCAGGTCTATCGTCGCGACTCCGAAGACCTGGCGAACAGTGCCGCGCGAGATTATAACGATATTCGTTAAACGATAAACGTTATATACGAGGCAAACGCAACAACGGCAAGATGTCCTCACTCCGGCGACCTCGCGCCCCGGCGCTCAGACTTAGCTAACAGTGGTCAGCCGTCAGCTTGAACCAAAGTCGAAAATCAAATGCAACATCCACTTCTCCCCATATTCCCTGCCTCCGGCGGGGTCCTTAAAACCGGGAAGACGCAAGACGGGAGAGGGTAGAGATTTCCTGCACTGTGAGGTTTCGTTTCGTGCCGGAGGCAAGAAGGAATAAAATAGCGGGCAGGGATTTCTTCTACCGGCTTCCCTCTACCTTCTTACCGCCTTTTCGCGACCTCTCCCCCCAGCCCCAAGGCCCTCACCCCCCAACCCCCTCTCCCACAGGGAGAGGGGGAGGAAGCCAGGAAGTCCGGTCACGCGCAGAGCGGAGCGGTCAGCTTTGGGCTATCCGCAGCATGTCGGTGTCGCCGCGCCGGAACTCGAATGGGACCGCTACCACCTCGACGTCTGCGCAATTCTGCATGGATCGTATAGTGCGGTCCAGATGCCTCGATGATTTACCCGCCATGTCCATCAACGGAAATACCCGGACCTCTCGCCCCACTCGAAGCAGTTCCCGAAGGCAGGAGAGATGCATTTCAAGGTTGAATTCCGCGGAGTACAGAAACAGCAGATGGGAACACAGGACCAGATCGAAGGATTTCGACCTGAAGGGAAGGTCAGGCAGTTTTCCCGCAACGTAACGGCCGCTCGCGGTTCCGGACCGGAAGTCGGGGAGGAAGGTTGCGAGGATGTCACGGCGCACGTGGAGGCACGTTTCGGGGCTGTCATAGCGGTCCCAGAGAAACCGTTCGCGCGTCTTTTTCAACCCGGCGAGCATTCGTGCGGCTGTGACTTTGAAAGCGGACTCCAGGTCCCTGCCGGACGAACTGTACACGGGATCGACGGCGACAACGAGTCGCCCCTTCCCGCCCCATTCGGCCGCGAATGACGAACACCCGCCGCCGCAATTCAGGACGCGCGCGGATGACGGGACGTCGGACAACGCGAAAAAAGCCTCGTATTCAGTAGCGCTTCGGCCCCAGGCGGGAACGGCTCCCCCGAAATCAAATTCGCTGGACATAGGCATGAAAATCAGGAATGGAAGCAAAAGAAGACCACCCATCGGCCACCGGGTGAGTCACGTGAGACGGAAGCGGGGAGAGATTACCTGCCATGTGAGGATTCTGCTCGTGCCGGAGGTGACGAGGAATAACCTATCGAGCAAGGATATCTTCTACCGACTCACCTCTACCCTCTCCCCGCTTTTTCGAGACCTCTCCCTCCGGCCCCTCACCTTAAGAAAAGGGGGAGGGGGCGCTATGAGCCTGGCGATGTCTGTCAGCGATACGCGCGCCAGACCAGGCTACGGCTGCTCCGGGAACAGTTCCGGAACGCGATCCCGCGTCAGGAAGGTCCGCAGTTCCGGATCCACTCTTGGAATGAAATCGGCGGAGATCCATGAATATGCAAATACAACACCTGCTTCAGGGCCCACGGTTCCAATGTGCTCCCATTCGTCAGGCAAATTAGAATCGGGTTTGAACAGGAAGTCCGTCCGTTCCACGTCCGACTGGATGTAGGGTTTGAAGTATCGGGTTGTCCCGATCTTGCGGACGAACTGCAGATTCTCGATGCCCGACTCTTCGAGGGTCTCGCGCCGCGCGGCCTCGAGCGGCGTTTCATCGCCTTCGATATTTCCACCCGGGAGACGATAGAATTCGTAACCGACGGATTTGAGCTCAAGGACCAGCAACTCGCATCTCTCATCCGCGTCATGCCTGATAATCAGCGCGAACGCCTTATGGACGGGAGGCTTTTTCATTTGTCCAGGGCGGCGGTCTGAGCAGAACTATCTGGTACTTTGAACATTGGCTTTATATTCCCAGCACGGAGTTGATGGCCGCAAGAGTCTCGGCCGGCGTCTGAAGGCTGTTGTCGATCACCGTTCCGATTCCCGGATCGATATGGGGCATTCGGTATTGCTCCCTGATGCGGGACCGTTCCCGTTCGGTCAGTTGCCGGCCGCCGCGATCGGAAGTGGCTACTTCGAGGGGCGGCCGGAGCGTAAACGCGTGTATGGAAACGCCGGCGACTGCCGCTTCACGCTCGAAGACCGCGTAGTCGCGATGTGAAATCGGCCACGTAACCACAACGTTAAACCCGCGCGATAGCCATGCCCGCGCCAAAGTTGCCGCATCCTCGACGCAGTAAGGGCACGCATCCGCCAGACTCAGACAGCGGGCGAAGTGCCGCAGTTCGTCGACCTCGATGTGGACGGTCCCGGACAGGTTTTCCGCCAGCAGGCGACCGACGGTCGATTTGCCGGAATTGATCGAACCGTTGATATAAATCAGCATAGGGCACGACCGTCAGTCGACGAGGCCCCAGAGACGCTGGCGCGTCTCCGTCCAGTCCGGCCAGTCGGGATGGACGTGTTTGAGCGCCTCCAGATCGCGGTTGCGGCCGCTCGCCGGGTAGTAGTTCCAGCCCATGGCGCGCCGCGGTCCGGCGGCCGTCTTCAACCCGGTGGCGTGCCAGCAGGAGGGCGTCCACACCAGGGTCCACCGTGGGTCGAGGATGACCTCCACCTCCTGGGGATGGCGGGCGAAGAACTGCGCGGGCATCTCGTCGTGGGTCCCGGTGGCCAGTTCGAGTTGCAGCAGTTCCGCCTTGACCTCCTCCGGCGGCCGGTGCTGGCTGCCGGGCAGCACCCGCAGCGGTCCGTTGCTGGCGTCGTGACGGTCCAGGGCGGTGCGGAAGGACACCTGCCGGACTTCCGGACTGCCGTCCGCGTGCCACTCGACCTGACGGGGACCGCCCCGTTGCACTTTCGAGGCGTCGCCGATACCGCACGCACCCACGTGCACTTTCTCAACGCCCAGGATCCGCCGTGCGGCTTTGATCAGATCGGGGCGTTCCACCATTTGCAGCACAGGTTCACCGAGCATCAGAAACAGGCATGCGAACCGGTTACACCCCGCGGGGAACTCAGCGCGCGCCCACTCCGGTTCCACTTCCTGCTGCCGGTTGTCGACCTCCCGCACACCCTTCGCCCCAAGGGGGTTCGGAATGAGGAAGAACCCGTTTCGTTCAAAGTGCGCGATCTGGTCTTCGCTGATCTTCAGGTGATCCTCCATCGCTCAAGCCCTCTCTACGGTTAGTGCTGCAAGTTTGTCTTCATCCAGTTCCACGCCCAGACCGGGGCCCTCGAGCGGGGTCAGGTAGCTGCCTTCGGCACGTACGCGCTCCCTGGCCGGCGACGCCGTGTAGAGCAGCGGTCCCATGGGATCGCACGGCAATTGGACCTGTGGCGACGTGATGCCCACCGCCACCTGGGCGCTCATGCCCAGTGTGGACTCCTGGTCGGTGCCGATCAGGCAGGGCATGCCGGCGGCCTCCCCCACCGCCAGGATTCGCTTGACGTGAGTCGGCCCGCCGGACACGCAGGCCACGTTGAAGGCCGTGCAGGCGCCGCGCTCGGCCGCCTCCAAAGCCTGCTGCAGAGAGCCGATATGCCAGGTGACCGGCAGGTCGACGCGCTGCGTGAACTGCGCACTGGACCGCATCTCATACGTCGGCTGCTCGAAGTGAAACGGGTCGTGGCGCCTCAGCCTGTCGCCGTAGCGCAGCGCCTCCTGCCAGTCGCGGAAGCGGCCCGAGAAGTCGATGGACTTGAGCCTGATACGTTCGCCGTGCCTGGACTTCATCTCCGTCAGAAAGCGATCGTCGAGGTCCACGTCGCCGGAGACGTAGTAGCGAAACAGATGGTGGCCGAGATCCACCAGGCGCTGCAGGTAGGATCCGGCGCGCTCGAAATCCTCCGTCACCTGCCATCCGAAAATCGGATAGCAGCAGTAGAGCGTTTCGCGCACCTTGCCTCCGAGCATCTGGTAGACAGGTACCCCCTGGACCTTGCCGTTGAGGTCGTAGAGCGCGAGGTCGATCGCACTGGCCACGTGCTGGTTTGTGACCGTGCTGTTCCAGTTCCGTGCGCGGGCGAAGTCGTTGATCTCAACGATGCGGCGGGCGTCGCGGCCCTTCAACTGCTCGTTGAGTTGCCGCGCCAGGGCGGACACGTCGGCGCACCGGCTGTCCGACGCCTCGCCGAGGCCGAAGGGACCGTCGTCTACGTGCATCCGGATCAGCACATGACCGGAAATCTGCCCGTAGAAGCGCGGCGTCTCGATCTGGATGACTTCGATGTTCTCGATCTTCACGAGCTTGTCCTTGCTGAGTGTAAAACCGGTTTATTCACAAAGCGAAAACTTACATGGATGAACAGGACGGACAGGATATAAACTCAAAAGCCAGATCCGGTAAAATCTGACAAATCAGGTTGGGCAACACCTGTCGTGCCGTCGAGAGTCGCACCCTCGGTGGCAAGTTAGGATTTTTACACCGAATCACCAAGCGGGAACGTCATCCGCCTGTTGAACTGGAAGTTCCCGTCGGGAACCATATAGTCCAACCGGTCGCACAGGAAGGAGCCGGTAGACGCGCTGCCAGTCTTCCCACGTCGATGTATCCGTTACATATGTGATCACAGCGGAGTCCCGTTCATTCGCCTCGGCCCCTGAGGACTTCCTCGATGGAATCCACAATCCGTTGCCTGGGGACGGCGCCGACGAGGCGGTCCATTACGTGTCCACTCTTGAAGAGCAGAAGGGTTGGCAGGCTTTGAATGCCGTACCGGACCGCCGATGTATGGGAGGTGTCGAAATCCATCTTTCCGACTTTCAGACGCCCGGCATATTCCGCGGCGAGGTCCTTCACGATCGGATCGATAAGCCGGCAGGGGCCGCACCAGTTGGCGCCAATATCGACGAGGACGGGCCGGTCTGAAGAAATAACTTCCGTTTCGAAGGTCGCATCGGTAAACGTAGCGGGCGTCATAAGTTCATCCTCCTCTTTCTGATAGATTGCCTGGCAGCTCAAGCCTGGAATAAGCTGGAAAGAAGAAGTCCGGTCCGATGGACTGAACTCTCCCAAGGTCGCATAGGAGACCGATATGTTCCGCGTTGGGCGAAATCCTGCCGGTCTCCCAACGGGCGACCGTGGACTGCGGAACATCCAGAATGTCTCCCAGGTTCTGCTGGGTTATCCCCACGGTTTTTCGAAACTGCCTGATTTGCAACCAATCGAACGGCACGAATACCTCCAATGATTATATCATCTTTGCTATAAACATCGTCGAATACAATTTCGCTGTCAAGGACGATTTCGACCCCTGGAATTTCTTCGATCTATTTCTGGAAGAGGGTGGCGCGCCGGTCGGTGTCGCGATGCGTGCAGGTCAACAGGCGGGCGTCGTCAACGGGAGTGTCTGAGCCAACCGCACCCGCATTACACAGCTTTGTCAAGTCCGGTTTTCAAGGTGGCGTAACACGCGTTCCATCGGTCCAATTCATCCCGCACCTCGTCATCATCCCCCATCGTCGTCCAGCAGGTGACCCCGTGAATGAACATCAGCATCCGTTCGATCGCCAGGGCCGTCGACTCCTCCTCTCGCCAGGCAGGTTCGCAGACGTCCCGGTAGGATTCAAGGAATGCGGCTTCCACGGTTTCGTCCACAAGTTGATATCGCGTCGACTCGCCCCATGGCGAATCGGAATGAGGAGCCAGGTAGTACGTCGAAACACAGACTTCGAACACCCGCCGACCTCTTGACGCATGGTTGCAGTCAATGAACCAGAGGTTGCTCTTGTGATCGATGATCATATTCTGCGGACTGGTATCCAGGTGCAGACCGGTTTCGACCAGGCACGGACGAAGCCTGTCGATCTCTTCGACGCAGCGTTCCGTCTCTGCCACGTACCTGATAAACTGATCGTGAAATGCCTTTCCCCTGGTTGACTCCCGCATCTTCCGTACGTTCGCCTGCAACCTGTCGACAGCGAGATGATTCATGGATAGACGTCCTTCGTCCGGCAGGTCCGGATATCCGACGCCTGCACCGTGAAGACGGGCGATTTCAGCCCCCGTCAGACGAACGTCCGACACATGCCCCTTCTTCGGCGGCCTTCCCTCGACATACGGGAAAACCTCTACCGTCGTCCCCGCTTCCGTTATCAGGAACGTCTTCCCGTCAAGCGACCTGAACGGCAGGACGGTTCGTACGCCACGATCATTCAGGTGCGTCTGGAATCGGTGCACTTGCGATAGACGGCTGACAGACGACAATGAGCCCTCTGAGTTCCGCCCGGGATCGGAAACCCGCAGGACGTACTAATTCCCGGTGTTCCCGCACGATATCCTGACAACATTGGCGATCTTGCCGCTCATGTCGCGATACTGTCAATCCCAGAGAATCCCGTACTTCCGTTTGAGCCAATCGGGGTCGGGAAGCGTATCGCTCGGACTCGATGTCATATCATCTCGTCTCTACGCTGCAAAAGGCCACGAGGACTGAATCAGCGCTGGATGTGCTTGATCAGGTACCGCAAACTGGCAGTTTGCGGTACCGACGCTGATCCGTCGCCGCGAACGTACTGAGCGAACCTCGAGCCTTCAATAACGACCCGCGTGGCGCAGACTGGACGGCCGCAAAATCAGCCGTGTTCGGGCTGTTCGCGGATCAGTCCGGTACCGAACCCGATGAAAGATTCCACCCCGGCTTCTAGAAATCCAGCTTGATCCGGCGTCAACCTTCCCAGGTAGGAAGCGGCCGCCGCGTCGATCATTGGTTTCCATTCGGGAAACCGACCAGAAGCCCATATGCCGCTGGAAAACTTCGACACCGCGGGGTTTCTCTCGTCTACGGTACGTATGATCCGGCACATATTGAGGACACAGTAGTCGGGATATTGCAGGTTCTGCTCGATGAACGAAACCTCTTGCTCAAGAGCTGTCGAGATGTCATCCCACGACGGCGCCGGGAAGATGCACTTCGGGGACGGCCCGCAGAGCGTAATGTAACGCCCGGCCCTGATGTGGGCGCAATGCAGAGCCCAGGCCTCGTCACGTATTGCGGGCTGAAGTTGGTGCGCGGGTGGGTGAGTATTGATGGCATCCTCGTACAGGATGAAATAGGCATCCAATTCTCCACCCAGAGGTGGAAAACGCTCCGCAAGATCCCTGTGCAATCGAAGAATCGTGTCTTTGTTTCGGTTGCCCAACGGACCTGCGAGGATCACGTGACAGTCTATGTCCTGTATCGGTCCGGAATCCGGAAATACGGATGCGCCGTACATGTAGACGCCGTGCAGGTTCGCATCGAGAATGTCCCCAAGACCCTTGACGAAGGCCTGGCAGACCTCCCTGACGGATGAGGTGAGTTGGTCGAATTTCATAGTGCGGATACGTGGCTTTGTATCAGCTGTCGTCAGTCGAATGACGGGCTGCTAATCCCCTTGCCTAAATGAATACTGAGGGCGAAACGCCAAATCGCCTGGACAAAGCACGAATCTGTCGGATGTTCAGCTCTCGTTTGCCGCTCAGAATCTCCGAAATCACCCCTTGCGAACCTACCTCCGGAAAATCCGACTGAGTCAATTCATGCTCCTCCATGAGGAGTCGGAGTGGATCTGCACCCTCCAGGCTGGGCATGGAACAGTGTTGTTCTTCCCGGGCGTGGACAACGGCGCCCAGCGTATCGAGCAGAGAATAAAGCGGATGTCGCTCATCAGTGCCCACTTCATCGATCAGGCTGTTGAGCCGCTGCAACGCCAGATCGTATTCCCGCTCGGTCCGGATCTTGAGTAGCGCGCTCACTTGCGACCAGGATCGCTGAAGCTGTGGTGTAATAACGCTCATGTCCTCCATCCTCAACGGTCACAGGCCTGGTGCGTAAGCACATCACGGACGTATACTTTGCCCCGATTGAAGTGAACGGATGCAATCAGACGGTACTTGTTACCGGCGATGTTGAACACGACGAATTCGCCGACCCTATCGGCCAATGGAAAGGTGTGGCGCAATGCCGCGCCAGCCCCAGACCTGTTCGGCGTATTCACGGAACGCCGCCTCTTTCACGGCGAATACGAAGTCGCTGTCCCCCTCGCACGCCTGGCGAATGCTCAATCCATCCACGGCAAGACTCCTGGGCCAACCCATCGACAGGCGGCGTGGCACACCAGAATCGCTCCCTCGTGCGATCTCATTATCGCCGATCCGTCATGCGCTGCCGGGAAAAGCGCCGTCCCTGATGTCAGGATTAATTTCGACCACGTCAAAACCTGGGCGGGACATGACGACACAGGACGGCAGACCCAGCTCTTTCCACAACGCAAACGGTTCCAAAACTGAATTTCGGCTCAGAAATAGGCTCAGCACTGTCCCATGCGTGACGATGGCTATATTCTCGCGTGGATGTAGGGTCGTCAGACCTGATACGGCCTTCGAGAACCTGACATACGCGCCATCCGCGGTTTCCTCACCGAAAACCAGACCGGCAGGTTGCTCGTAGAATCGCCTGATCGATTGCTCAAATCGCTCCTTCTCCAGGAATCCGACATTGACGCGCTCATGTTCGTGCAGCCCTTCGACGACCTTCATAGGAATCTTCAATAAGCCGGCCGCAATTTCAGCCGTTTCCATGGCCTTGGGTTCGATGCTGCTGATAACCAGATCGAGATCATACCGGTCCAATTCCTCCCCGAGTATCCGTGAACGGACGCAGCCTTCCTCGGAAAGATGCCAGTCCTTGGCGGGGACGGCAGGATCGATCTCAGGTAACGCGTGTTTCACAAGAACAAGCGTCTGCATTTTCCGGCGTCCCGTAACTCTCTTGTCTGCTGTCCCACTACGCTTTCCAGGCGCGGAGACGCGCAGGCGGTGCAACCGTGAAGCGGTTGGGGTAAGCGACTCAGCCCGAACTACATGCGCGGGTTTGTTCGATTCAGGCGTTCCTATTTGTCAATGACTGCTTTCCAAAGCAGCCGACGCTGCCGAATATCAAGCTTTCCATGTTTTCTGTGGCGGAAGAAAATGGCCTTCAGAGCTTCTTCCACTTCGGAATAGGACGGAATATCAGCTGGGGGCCGTCCGAAAGCAAGCGCCTTGTATAACCTTCCGGGGCCGTCCAGCAGGGCAGGCACGTCGAAAGTCCAAAAACTGTGCAGTTCAATCCCTGCATCCGCCAAGGCCCCCTTAACCGTATCCAGCATCATGTCCGGAAGGTGGTGGTTTTCACGATCGAAGGGTTCCGGCAGCTCAACATTCCATTCGGGAACGGGAAGTCGACCCGACATGCAGAGCTGAATAAGAACGCCTCCGCTTCTTACAACCCGTTTCGCGTCTGCGATCCAGTGTACAGGCCCCCGCCGAGAGATGATCAAGTCAAGAGACTCGTCCCCGACCGGTATTCTCACCCTTCCCTGATTTGCCTTCGCGCTTGAATCGTGTACGAGGAACGTGACATTTTCCAGCCCGGCGGCCCGGGCATTCTCCCGCGCAAGTTCGATAAATGAGGGAGCCGGATCGTACCCCAGAAAGTTTCGACAGAGCTGCGCGAGCCGAAGTGCGTCTTCACCATGTCCGCAGCCGACGTCCATCACGTCCTCGTCAGGGCGCATATGCGCCTTCACAAAATCCAGGTAGAAGACTTCCCCACCGTACGCTCCAACCTCCACGTCTTGTGATGTGGAAGGATAGCCCTGCTGAGATCTCGCGAGTCTCCTGTACCACTCTACACTGTGCGGACGTGGACCCATTGGCAATATCCCTCGAACGAGAACAAGAGGTTTGACATCGCTTGTTGCGGGCGCTTTCGCAGGCTCACATGTGCGGCCGTTTTGTCATCCTGGCAGGCAACAACGTCAGGCGTTAGCCCGCCCCGGAAAAAAACCGGAAGACATATTGATCGGTTCCTGTCCAGGACTGGGATAACAGGATGTTATCCCTTTAGGCGCAACTTGATATAGGGCTCTTCGTCGGAAATGGAGAGTCTTCAATGCGTTCGTGACTTGCCGGGTTGGTGTTGGGGAATGGGGCAATGCCGCAATTTAAGGCGGTACTTCGCCGTTTCTCCAGATATGTGAGACATCACGGGTTTGTGGTTCATGTGGGGGCGAAGAGGCGGAAGCGTCCTGATCCGGGAGCGGTCGTTAATTGTTGACTCGGGGCAGGATTGCGGGGAGGTGTACCTGTGTCGGACGCAGCAATTTTCGGATTAGTCAACATGCCCTTCGGGTACCGTAATGCGAGGGAATTGTCGCGTTGCCAGACGTGTGAATCTTCAAGCGTTCAGCGGTCTCCCTCTTCCGCGGGACCCCCGGCTGGTTGTGGGATGGGTGGTCTGACGGCTGAAAGCTGAATGCTGACAGCTTGTTCAAAGACCAGGAATTACTTCAGCTTCACTTCAAGTTCTTTACCCAATGCCCTGGCCGCTTTTCTCAGCGTCGACAGCCGGATGTCTCCAGCGCGGTTCTCCAGGCGGGAAATCGCCGTTTTCTTAGTATGCATCAACCTGGCGAGCTGCTCCTGCGTCAAGCCGGCCTCCTCTCGAGCTTGCCGCAGCAAAACGCCGAATTCGAACTCCTTGTACCCTTCCTCAAAACCCTCTGCAAATTCAGGATCGGACGCTTTCCGACTCGCAATATATCTTTCTACATCGCTCATGATACACGCCCCCTGTGACGATTCAGATAATCTCGCCTGTACGCTTCAGCTCTTCTGATCTCCCGCGGATTGGTTTTCGGTGTCTTCTTCAAATATCCGTGGGTGAGAGTCAGCCTGTTGCCGGATGTGAAAAAACCAAATATCCGAAAGGTACCGGTCTGGGTTGGAATCCTGCATTCCCAAATGTCCGATGTTCCAACAAGCTTCTTTGGGAAATGCGGCGGAATCCGGTCTATCAGCTCCATGAGTCTAAATAACCACAAGACCTTCTGCGCATCTTTGGGAGCCAACCTGCCGAGAAAACTCTCAACCGGACATTTCCCATCCGCTGTGCGATAGAATTCAACACGCATGGCCATTCAGGAAGATAACATATTCGTTAACCTCCGACAATGAAAAAACCGCCGAATGCGATCCGGATTCTTTCAACCCTGCCCCAGATTGGGGTTCGGCTTCCGTCTCTCAATCATACCCTAACGTCAGTCGATCTCTCCGGCGGTCCGTTCCTGGCTAAACTCTCCAGGAGGCGATGAAGATCGCGGGGCGAAAACGTCTCTTCAGACCTGCCGATGTCTTCGATTGACCACCATCGAAACTCGCGGAAGGCCGATGCTTCGCCTTGCGCGGGATTCCCGTCCATGACGGGTTCAAAACGGGCGGTCTGAACCTGATAGAAGTTCTCCCTCTGGCTGTAGTCGCGGTTGTCCCACGTGAAATCGCACTGTCTGGTCCATGCAAGTCGCCCTGGAGAGATCTCCGTGGCGCCAGTCTCCTCCGCGACCTCCCTACGAAGCGCATCCTCATCAGACTCACCGGGCTCCAGACCTCCACCGGGAGTTACCCAGAACTCATTTCCCAATACAGGTTCCTGGACCCTCATCAGCAGTACATGACGGTCCGGCGTTATCATCACCGCTCGTACAACCGGTCTTTTGATCATCGATACTCCCATTCGGCCAGTTCGTCCCTGCGATATACTTCGCGAATCACGTTGCCAGCCTTCTGTCCGGATTCCCGTGAGCGAGGACCTGCGACGCCAATTCATCGAGAAACAGCTGTCGGCTTTCCGTCGTCAGCGGTCAGCTTGAATCAAGAGCCGATCAGTTGACGTCAGCGCCGTGAGGCGGCAGGTTCGGAAGGTGCGCGGACCTCTCCCCCCGGCCCCCTCTCCCGGAGGGAAAGGGGGAGACCCTCACCCCCCAACCCCCTCTCCCAAAGGGAGAGGGGGAGCAGAGTCAGGCGTACATCGAGCGATGACAGTTCTCCCCTTCCTTCAGGAAGAAGGGGGAAGGGGGTAGATCCGGATCGGAGAAGCAGCCTCCAGCCAAAACCGGTTACCGATAAGGCCAGACGATATCAGATTACACACGTCCGGCCCTTCGTAGGGGCGGACGTGTGGTGTGGCCTGCGGCGCCGAGGCGGGCAAGGAAGCCGGACGCGCGATCCGACGGAACGGTGGTACGCTCTGGGATCCCATTCCTTTCCGAAGTTGCACCGGAGCGGATTCTGCCCGCGCAGTATAGCGCCGCAGTCAAAACAGCGGGGCAGTTCGCGGAGCACCTTCCGGCACTGCGTCCACAAGAGGCGACTTGAGCAGGGCGGACAGTGAAACCAGCGTCCACGTTCGCCGTGCCAACCCAGGCCGTAGAGGGGATCTATTCGGCACTGCACCAGTATCCGGCATTGGGGACACGCCACCCGTCCATGCTAAAATGCGTCGGCGACAGTCGCAATATCCAAACTACGGGCATAAAGCGACGTCCCCACGTCATCGAGCGGTTCTTTATCGAAGATGCCCATGCCGGCGAAGCGGTAGAGACGCCGGATTCAAGCCCGTTTCACGCGTGGCGCCCATTTCAAGGCAATCTCATTTGCTGGCATAACGTCGTGACCTGATTACTCAGTCGATTCGGCGGACTAATCCCTTCCGCTGTTACGAAGAATGGAAACTATAGAAGGAATATGGTCGCGAAGTGCCGCAAAATCAAGTCCCCCCTCCCCCATTTTTGCATCCCGGATCCGGCAATCGATCTGTAAAATTACCTGTTATTAAGCGCCTTATGAGAAAAATAGGAAAAAAAGAATTCTGGCGAATTCCTATATGCGATGCCTTGCGCAAATTAAGGGGCAGAATGAAAATATCGCCAACCGGAGGTTCGATTGCAGTGGAATCCGGGAAATATGGTGGGAGCGTTCAGGGAATCTGCGCGGGAACGGCGCGGGGAAAGCAGGCGCACATCTGATGTTGATCCTGGCGCCGCCCATCTGAAGAATCCTGCAAGTAGGACTGGTACACGATTTAATCCCGGATCAGGACAACGGTAGGCACAGGAGAGTAGCGAAATGCGCCGCTCTCCCAAGATCACTCCTGCCGCAAGACATCCGCCGGATTGGCGCGGGCAGCTCTGCGAGCATGCCATCCGACGGTAAACAGCGCCAACCCAAGCGCCAGGGCGCCTGACAACGGGAAGGTCCACCAGCCAACGCCGACCCGATAGGCGAAGTTCTCCAGCAAGGCCTCCGCGCCGAAATACACGACCGGCCACGCGATGACGATGGCAATAATCATCAATACTACGAAGTCTCTGGATACAAGGGCAACGACATCGGAATCGGATGCGCCGAGGACTTTCCGGATACCGATTTCCCGGGTGCGATTCTCCATCGTGAAGTATGCGAGACCGAATAACCCCAGAAAGGCTAAAAATACCGCCAATCCGGAGAATGTGCCAAATACGCGCATCAATCGCGTCTCGTTTTGATATAGCTGATCGAAATCAAAATAAGTGTCCAGAAAAGTATACCGAAAATGCTGCGAGGGCGCAAACTCAGCCAGTTTGTCCCTCAGGAATTGCAGCGTCGCCGGGACGTTTTCGGGGCGCAATCTTGCAACGAGATGACGGGCGTGCCCCCCTACACCCACGTTATCGAGATGCAAGCGCAATGCCAATGGTTCGATTTTGTGATGCAGCGACCGTATATGGAAATCTCGCACTATGCCCACGATAGTGCCGTTTGTCTCCACGACGTTTCCCAAATTCATATGCACCTTCTGACCGGTGGTTCGTCCGATTCCCATCTCTTGGGCGGCAGATTCGTTGAAAATAACGCCGTC
The DNA here is from genome assembly GCA_963662665.2 of Candidatus Latescibacterota bacterium. GTDB lineage: Bacteria > Latescibacterota > UBA2968 > UBA2968 > JAAXHE01. The sequence continues at coordinate 158,949 of CAXXJS010000061.1, read as the reverse complement.
AAAGGACCTGGTGGCGAATGCGGACTTGAAATTCTGCCCCGCTACGAGGTTAATGCCCAGCGTCTCAAGGTAATCCTGGTCGATATACATTGTCTTGATTATCGTCGGTTTACTTTCGGGCGCATCAATTAACGTAAACTCCGTCCCAGTCCAAAATTCTTCCCCAGGTACGACAAACGAAAGTGACACGTTGAGAATATTCGGGTTCCGCCTCAGTTCGCCCTTAATGGTACGGAAACGATGCTCCGCGGAATACACATCATAGTCGATTTCCGATGAATTGAGTATAACTACATCTCGACTTTCGAAGCCCAGATTCTTGTTTTTGGTGAAATGCAACTGCCTCATCACTACGATTGTTGACCCTATCAGACCTATCGAAATTGCAAATTGGAAGACAACGAGGCCTTTTCGGAATCCGACGCTCCTGGGTGTAGCCCTTGACAGGTCCTTCATCATCGCAGTGGGCTTGAAACGAGTAAGGTAAAATGCCGGATAGCTCCCTGACAACATGCCTACAATCAATACCCCCAAGCTTAGCGTACAAAGAAAGCGTCCACTGTAGCTGATCGCCAGGGACCTGCCAATGGTAGCATTCAGGAACGGAAGAAACATCTCTGTAAGCATTACACCAGCGGCAAAAGCGAGAACGGCGATAAAGACAGCTTCGCCCTGGAATTGCCGCATCAGTTGCCGGCGGTCTGCCCCTATGACTTTGCGGAGACCCACTTCCCTTGCCCGGTTGGCTGAACGCGCGGTCGCCAGATTTATATAATTCGCGCAGGCAATCAGCAAAACGAGAATTCCCACTGAACCAAACAAGTACAATTCACTTATGTCGCGATTGGCGCCCAGCTCCTGCTCCAGATGGGAATGCAAGTGTATATCCGTAAGTGGCATCAGCCGGAATGGTCTAGAGGAAGTGGACGCGCTGGCGGCGGATTTGTCGTCATCCTCGTTGGAGGTAAACTGAAGAGGCAGCCATTCGCGGAGTTTGTCTACCAATTTCTGTGTCTTTGCCTTATCGTCCAATAGGAGATACGTGTAGGCGCCTGAAAACGTTCGTTCACCAGTGGAATATGCTGCATAGGAGACAAGCCCCCCGAATTCTATATGAGAGTGGCGGGGGAGGTCTCCCAGTACGCCCGTAACTTGAAGCTTGGTTGTCTCCGACCAGGCGGATATCCGCAATGGCTTGCCTATCGGATCGGCGTCGCCGAAGTATCGTTTTGCCATGTCCTGGGAAATCACGATCGCATCAGGCGAAGCAAGCGCGGTCGTGGGATCGCCCAGAACGAGTGCAAACGAGAATACGTCGAAAAAGCTGGGGCTCGCATACAGCAGTTCTTCCTCGAAGAACTCCCGATCCTGATATGCCGTCAACGTTTCTGTTGGCAGGTGCGCCAAGCGGACGACCCGTTCAACTTCAGGAAAATCCTCAAGGAGCCTTGGGCCGAGGTGCGCACTCGCCTTTGGCATATCTTTCCACGTTGAGAGCCGATGGATTCGGTCGGCGTGCTCATGAAACCGGTCGTAACGCAGATCATCCTCTATCAACAACCCGATCATTATACAGCACGCGATCCCCACCGAAAGACCGGCGATATTGATGGCAGAATAGAGCTTATGGCGACGCATATTGCGAAAGGTGATGAGAAGCACGTTTCGGAACATAACCGGCGACACCTATCGAACTGGGTGGCAACCTTCAGGATTGGCGCGTACGGAAGATGATAGATTGTACGCGATATATCAATAATCGTGCCAAACATTCATGTGCATATTTTTCAGGGGGTTATACATAACGGGCAAGAAGTGGGAACTAACGGATGGTGTTCGTTTTTGATACAGCAATGTCCGAAAACGGAAACAAAGCCGTCCGATTCACGTTCCGTTTTTTTCAACCAGGCGGCCATCGAGGACATTCACAATCCGCCCGGCTTTCCTGGCGACCTGCGCCTCGTGGGTGACAAGGATGATCGTGCCGCCGCGTACGTGCAGCCCATCAAAGATATCCATGATTTCGGTCCCGGTTTTGGAATCCAGATTCCCCGTTGGCTCGTCGGCCAGAATAATGGCCGGGTTATTGACGAGCGCCCGGGCGATCGCGACTCGCTGGCGCTCTCCGCCCGAAAGCTCAATGGGCCGGTGATACATGCGGTCTTCCAAACCAACTCGCTCGAGTTCCTCGATGGCTCGCTTCTTGCGCACCCCTGGAGACGTAGCACAGTAAATCAGGGGAAGCGCCACGTTTTCAAGGGCGGTTGCACGCGGCAGCAGGTTGAACGTCTGAAACACGAATCCGATCTTGAGATTGCGTGTTTCCGCGAGCCGGTCGTCGTCCAGGTCCGCTACACTTTCACCGTCCAGGAAATATTCTCCGGTCGTCGGGGTGTCCAGGCACCCGATGATGTTCATCAGGGTGGATTTCCCCGACCCGGACGGTCCCATTATTGCGATGTATTCCGCGGCTTCGATCTGCAGGTTCACGTCGTGCAGAACCGGAAGGTCCCGGGTGCCCATCCGATAGGCTTTGAAGATACGTTTCAGGTCAATAATAATCGCATCCTTCCCGGCCACTACGGAGAACTCTCCTCCACGACGAGACTGCGCTCGTTCTCGAAATCGTAGAGCGTCTGGCGTTTTAAGTCAGCCACCGCCAACTGGTACTGGATGTAGGCGTCCAGATAGGCCTGGCGGGAATGCGTAAGGGTCGTCACGGGTTCGCGTGAGATCCTGCGCTGTGATATTCCCGTTCTCAAATCTGGCACGGTCGATCTCATAACCACGCAACGCCACGTCCTCAGCTTTTTCTAAGGACCTCCAGCCTGTCGCGCGCTTCGCGAATCCTGGCAATCGCACTGCGAATCTGTAAAACTACCCTTTGACGCCCGTCTTCCAGATCGAGCATGCGCTGGTCCAGCCTTGTCCTCGCCGATGAAACTCTTGCTCTGTTCAGGCGGGAATCCCAGAGTGGGACTGTAAGCGTAAACTCCATTCCCAGGTTACGTGGGCGGCGCCGGAGGTCATTCCAACTGGCATCCAGCAGGTCGGCTGTGGACGTGTCTTCGGGGAAGGCGTTCGTGAACCCCGTCCGCTCATACGAGGCGGAGAATTCTCCGCGGACGGTCCCGGCCGCCTGAGTCTCCCGGAGGTTGATTTCGGCAAGGCGCTGATAGATCTCGCTTTGACGTAGCGACGCGCTGTGGCGCATACCGTGCGTAATTGCCCGATCTTCGTCGATTTCAAACGTCTTCAGATCCAGATCGGGGCGAACCGTCACACTATCGTTCAGCGATAGACCAATCGCCAGCTTCAGTTGGTCGGAGTTGCGCGCCATACGACCCTCGGCCTGAAGGAGCTCGTTGCGGCTTCGAGACAGGGCAACTTCCATTTGTAGCGCCTCCACTTCCGGAATCAGCCCGGCCTCGTATTTTTTCCTTGCCAGATCATGAGACTGCTCCTGTTGAACCAGGGCTTCGCTAGCAATCTCCAGGCTACGTTGAGCGCTGTAGAAATCGTAAAATGCCCTCGTGATTTCATAGATTATATCGAGTTGGGTGCTGGTGTATGCACGCTGCTGGTTCTCGAGGTTCAACCTGGCGCGTTCCAGATTTAGTTTGAGTTGATTCGGCGCAAACAGGGGTTGCCGAAAGCGAACGCTAAGGGTACTGAAAAAGCGCTTACTGCGCTCGGCAAGATTGAACTGTTCTTGAAAAACGGATTCCCGAAGTTGCCTGAAATTTGACCCGAAACTCAATTCGCCGTTGGTCATCAGAAATGGCTGTGCGAAGGAGACCGCCCCAAACCATTGGAGCATTCCAATCTTGTTGTAAATAGGTAACTGATTAGGTACACGAATGGCCTGCACACTCTCCACGTAATCCGGAGCTCGCAATGACAGATTCACACGCGCTCGCGTGCTGCGTTTCGCAGCGTCCATTTGGAACCTGGCGTCTTGAAGGTCCAGCCAAAGGTGACGTGCGCGGTACCCGTCGTCCAGGGCCAGTCCAATGGCGTCGTTCAACGTCAGGACCAGCATCCGCGCCTGGGCTTGAAATGACACCCCGGAGACAATGATCAGGCAGATCGTCAAAAGGCGCATGGGATTCCTCAACTTTCGCTTGGACGGCATCCGGAACGCAAGTTTCGGGGTGTTCGCGCCGACACCGGAATCTCTATTGGCGACATGATTATCGTACAACGTCGAACCCGGATGTACTGTGCGATAAGGGTTGTTCTTGAAATGCTACTCGTACCTGAGCGCTTCAATGGGGTTCACAAGGGCGGCGCGTCGGGCTGGAAACGTGCCGGACACTACGCCCACTATCCCCGACAGGCCGAAGGCGAGTACGACGGCGACGGGCGAGATGATCGTCTTGAATTCCGCAATGGCGCCAATAATTACGGCCATGCCCACTCCAAGAAGAATGCCAACAAACCCGCCAGCGACGCTAAGGCCAACGGCCTCGATGAGGAACTGAATCAGAATCTCTCGCTGCTTTGCTCCCATAGCCCGGCGCACACCGATCTCGCGGGTCCGTTCCAGCACGGTGGCCAGCATGATGTTCATTATGCCGATACCGCCTACCAGAAGCGAAATCGCCGCGATTGATCCCAGCACCATATTGTAGATGCGGCGTTCCCGCTCCTCCTGTTTGAGCAACTCGAATGGAATGACGAGGTCGAAGTCGACGTTCTGGCGATGTCTGCGTTGTAAGACGCGCCTGATAACCGCAGCCGCTTCCGGCAGGCGCTCCGAGTCCGCCACCTGGACGGTTAGCTGATCAATCTGACTGGCAAGGGCGTTCTCTTTGCTAAATCGGCGCAAGAAAGCCGAGAGCGGAATGTAGACGTCCTGATTGAGATTGCGTGCGGCCAATTCGCCCACGGTCTCTGTAAACAGTGCTTTGTCTGCCATTGTACCGACCACTTCAAACCACTGGTCGTCCAGCTTTACCTGCTTGCCGATGGGGTCTTCTATTGGAAAGAGCGACCGGGCGACCTCCGCACCCAACACGCATACCCGAACTTCCCGATCGTGCTGATCGCGCCATAGAAACTCGCCATTAGCGGGAGCGGACTGAAATATCGCCTTGAAAGCGTCGCTCACCCCCACCAGGGTGATCTTTGTCGACTTGTCTCCATATCTGGCTTCCGTATCCAGTTCGGCCTGTGGCGCCACATGCATCGCGCCGGGTACGATCAAGCGGATGGCTTCGGCGTCCGCCAGCGACAGTCCCGACGAGAATCTGGCGCGCGCCTCCTCCAATTCTTCTTCGGTCAACTTCCTGTCGCGCACAATGATGTTGTTGACTCCCAGCACCCTGAATTTCTCCAGGGCCTCTCGCTTTGCTCCCTCCCCGATGGCGAGCATGGCAATCACCGCCGCGACCCCGAATATCACACCGAGCGTAGTTAAAACGGAACGCAGCCGGTGTTGAGAAAGGCCTTCCAGGCCAACCCGAAGCATGTCACGCCGGTCCATCAGGTCGAGCCCTCCCTGACAGATCTGACAACCCTGTCGCCTGCCGAGACGTCGCCGGATATGACGACAGCTCGGTTGCTGCGCGGTCCAAGGTTGACCGGAACGCGTTTAAGTCCCCAGATCCGCTTAACGTACAAAACGAACTCGCCGTTGTCGCTGTGAATGCAATCGCTTTGTACAAATAGAGCGTCATCCAGGTCTGCCACCACGAATTCACAGCTGACGGTCATACCCGGACGCAAGAGCGGGTCCGAGTCATGCAACAACACTTCAATGGCGAAAACTTTGCTCTTGTCGTTCTTGTCCTTGCGCCGCCCGATACGGCTGATCTCGGTAACGTGGCTCGTAAAGACAAACTTGGGGAAGGCGTCCAACCTGAGTCGAACTTCCTGTTTAAGCGTTACCTTTTTGATGTCGGTCTCGCTGACCCACGTCCGGGCCTTCATGCGACTCAGGTCCGGCAGGCCGATAATGGGGGTACCGGGCCACAACTGGTCGCCCGCAGCGACTTTCTGACCGGTCTGCCGATTCTGCCTGTATTCGATCAAGCCGTCAGCCGGCGCTCTCAAGACGAAGCTTTCGAGGGTCCGGCGAGCCATGTCGACTGCCGATTCGATTTTTCTGATTTTGGCCCGGTGAATCTTCAGGTCTTCTTCCTGAACAAGCTTTACGGTTTCAAGTTTTTCGCGTAGCCGTTGTAGAGTAAGATGTTTGATCCTTTTATCAGAAGCTTTGATTTTCTTCTGAGTCTTGGATTCAAATCTTACGCGTTGCTCGTCGATTGCCGCCATACGCAAGGAAGATTCGGCCGAACGGATTTTACCCTCCAATTCCTTGACGTTGCTTGCGTGCTGCACGCGCATTTTATTCAGGTCGGCCCGTCCAATTGCGAGGTCGGCCTGCTTGCGGCCCATTTGCTGGACGACACCCGAAGCCTCAATATTCCCCACCAGATCGCCTTTTCTCACAAGAGTACCTTCGGGTTCCAGGTCAGTTATTTTCGGACGGCCGAATTGCCAATTGAAATGGGGCATGGGGATGATCGTGTACCGTACAGCCTGAAGTTCTCCGGTCTCGGTCAACGTAGACCGAAACCGGCCTCGCTCAACCCTTGCATATTGATGTTCTAAATCGCCGCATCGGTACTGTGCGAGTAGAATCGCAGATACAAGAAGACACCGGCCGAGCTCGCGGATTCTTTTCGCATCACTTCGACCCTGTCGTTCGTTGTTTTGTGGATCACCGGATTCGCGGTTCATCTTGACCCATCTTCTCCAGGAGATTGCGATTCGACGATCGCATTGGGATTTGCCAGCGCGACTTCATCGCCGTCCGACAGGCCGCTTTCGACGACCACATGGGTGCCGTTTTCCTCACCAAGGGTAACGGAATGCGCCTCAAACCTCCTTCCGGTCCGTCGGTATACGATCGGTTTCCCGTTTTGTTCAAATACGGCCGGAAGAGGTACGGACAACGCATTTGGAATCCTTTCTACAAGGAGCTGGCAACTGATTGTCATCCCGGGCATCAGTTTTTCGTCATGTCCGTCCAGCTTTACGACGACGTCGAATACCTTGACCTTCGCTTCTTTCGACTTGCTCCGTGCGAGCAAGGCGATTTCGACTACCCGTCCGGTGAACGTGGTATCAGGATACGCGTCGAGGGTTACCGAAGCCTGCTGATCGATCTTGACTTTGGCGATTTCGATCTCGCTGGTTTGAACCTTCGCCTTCATCTGGCTCAGGTCCGGCAGGCCGATAACCGGCCAGCCCGCATAAACCTGATCTTCCAGCTGATACTTGTCGCGAGTATAGGGATTCTTACGAAGGATCGCGATGCCGGAGGCTGGCGCTTTGACTGTAAGCATGGAAAGCGTATTTTTCGCCGCGTCCAGTTTGTCCTGTTCCTGCTGCAATTTCAACTTCAGCTTGCTGATTTCTTCGCGGTGGATATTCTTTTTATTCTCCAATTCCCGGCCGGCCAGTTCAAGCTTGATGCCAGCTTCCTCGAGCCGAAACTCATCCTGTTTTCGATCGATTTCGGCCTTGAACACCGCCTGTTCCAGCTTTAGCTGTGCAATTTCCCTATTGACGCGGCTTATTTCGAGATCTATCTGAAGACCTTCGATCTCGGAGTTGTTATTGGCCCGGGCTTTGCGTAGTTCGGCCTCGGCTATTTCAAGGTTGGACTTTGCCTCTGAAATGGCTTTTTGGACTTCGCCTTCGTCAAATTGAACGAGTAGATCGCCATTCTCAACCTGCTTACCATCATCCACGAGCTTTACAATCTTGAGTTCGCCAAATCGCCAGTCGATAGGTGGCGCCACAACCACCACGGACCGGACCGCTTCGAGTTCTCCGGTAACAGTGATGTTACTGGTAAACTCCGCAGGCTTGACCTTGTAGGTCTCGACCTTCGGAGCGGCTACGCCTGCGCAAGCAGTCAACGCTGCCAGAGCAAAAGGACCGAACAGGGAATTGGGCGTTCTCATCACATACTCCCGTGCAATGAAATCACTCCGGTGGCCGACGTAGCGCCAGCTCCGCTCCAGCCTCCAGGTCACCTTCGATGACTGCAAAATCTGAATTCCTGGCGGACAGTCTCACCCGGCGCGGTACGAATCGTTTCCCTTGTCGCATATAGACCACATGCAAGCTGTCCTGTTGGAATACACAATCAAGCGGCGCAACGAGGGCCTCAGGCCTTTTTTCCACGAATATGCGCACCCGTGCGGAAAGACCGGTTGTAAAACCAGACCTTGTGGAATCCAGTTCCACGATGACCTCGACCTTCTTCACACTGGAGCCAGCCTCCAACGGTGTTGCACGTGTGGCAACCCGCGCGACCTTCCCCGAAATCGGTTCCATACTCAACGACGAAATCACAACTTCCGCATGCTGACCCTCTTTCAGTCCTTGTGACTGAATCTCGTCAACCTGCAACGTCACCTGCATAACAGACAGATCGGGGATCCTTAAGACGGGTTCCCCAGGGTATTTTGCACCGCCTGCCCGAGGCTTGACGGCTCGCCAGCCCCGGTCATAGATCACTATGCCCGCGGTTGGCGCTCTAATGCTAAGTTTTTTAATCGATTCTTCCGCCTGATTGAGCTTCTGTTCGGCCTGTTTGATGAGGATGTCCGTGTGGGCGCGCTCTTCCTTCTGAATAGCCGCCATGGATTCGAGCTTCCTGCTGATCTTTTTTGTTCGCAACTCGTCTCGTTCCATTTCAAGCCGCTTGATTTCCCTGAGCCGAGGCGCAACGAATTCGAGCTTGGCCAGTTGAAGCCGTGAAATCGCCGCGGCGGTGCGCGCGCTTTCCCGGTCCGCTTCCAGCATGAATTGCTGGGCCTTTCGTTCCGCTTGTTTCTTGTTGGCATCGGCGCGAGCTATAGCGAGCGCGTTGAATGCGCTCCGATAGTCGTTCTCGAAAGGCTGGGTATCAAATCTGACGACCACTTCATCCTTCTTGACAGCGGATCCCTCAGCGGCCAGATACGAAATCTCGAGTTCCCACCAATAGCGTGGACGGGGTGCAGTAAGCGTTGTTGCCCGTTTGGCCTCCAATACACCATCGGCGTCCACACTTCTGTGAAAGGGTTGTTTTGAAAGGGTATAAACCAGGGGAGTTCGCCCTGATTCACCTGGAGCGCATCCAAACAATACAACCAATAACCCGCACAAGATCCGGAAGCCAGGTGGGATTGGCCGGCGAAGTGTCAGACTCGGTCTAAAATCTGACAACGGCATCGGTGTAAATCTGGAAAATTGCTTAAATGGTTTCATGTAATAAAACAATGAGCCCTCGACACTCTCTGCCAGGACGAGACTCGTGCTTACCAGTTAAATCTCCTTGAGACCCAAAGAATCCAATGGATTCGTTACCCGTCCATAGAAGGTAAGTTGAAATTGGCCGGGAGAAATATAGTCGGGGATTCGATTAGGTCGGACCACGTCTCTTTTTCTCCGACGGATTTATGTGCGTCAGACTTACCGGAGTTGCCGTGCTTGTGACATTGGAAGTGGATTCCATTTATTCATTTCGCAATACATCCGCCGGATTGGCGCGGGCGGCTTTACCGGCTTGCCAGCCGACGGTTAACAGAGCCATAGCGAGCGTCAGTGCACCAGCAAGCGCGAAAGTCCACCAGCCGACGTCGACCCGATAGGCGAAGTCTTGCAGCCAGGTTTCCGCGCCGAAATACGCGAGAGGCCAGGCGATGACGATGGCGATGATCACCAAGAATACAAAATCTCTTGATATCAGGGAAACGAGATCGACCTCGGATGCGCCGAGAACTTTGCGGATGCCGATTTCTCTGGTGCGACTCTCAGCCGTGAATGATGCGAGTCCGAACAACCCGAGAAATGCCACAAAAATCGCCAGCGCCGAGAATGCGCCGAATACGCGCATCAATCGTGTTTCTGCTTGATATAACTGATCGAAATCAAAATAGGTGTCGAGAAAGGTATACCGAAAGTATTGTGAGGGGGCAAAATCAGCCCATTTTTCTCTCAGGTATGGCAGCGCCGACTGGACAGTACCGGTTCGCAATTTTGCGGCAATTTCAGTGGCATTCCAAACATACTTTCCATCAAGATTTAATCGTAACGCCAATGGTTCGATTCTGTGATGCAGCGACCGAATATGGAAGTCTCGCACAATACCCACAATAGTGCCAGCCGTTTCAATCATCCAAGACTTCATGTGCACCCTCTGACCGGTTGTACTACCAATACCCATCTCTCCCGCCGCTGATTCATTGAGAATGACACCGTCATTCGATTTCTTGGCGAAAATGGAGGCAAAATTCTGCCCGGCGATAAGTTCAATACCCATCGTCTCCAGGTAGTCCTGATCGATATACACTGTCTTGATGGACTTCGGTTGGCTGCCAGGCGAGTCGATCAGGGTATACTGGGATCTGGGCAAATAGTCCTGGCCCGGAACGACAGAGGCCAGTGACACATTGAGGATGTCCGGATGCCGCTTCAGTTCGTCTTTTATAGAACGGAAACGATGCTCCGCGGAATTCACATTCCACTCGATTCCCTCCGTATCGAGTACAACCACATTACGTGTATCAAAGCCCAGATTCTTGCTCTTTGTGAAATGCAACTGTCTCATCACCACGGCTGTCGTACCGATCAGGCCAATTGAGATTACGAACTGGATGACCACAAGACTCTTGCGAAATCCTGCGCTCCTGTGTGTGGTTGTTGAAAGGTCCTTTAGCATCTCTATGGGGCGAAAACGCGACAAGAAGAATGCCGGATAGCTTCCTGCTAGTGCCCCGACCGCGAGTGCCGCCGCAGCCAGGATACAAAAGAAACGGCCGTCGTAAGTTATGCCAAGGGACTTGCCGACAGCAGCATTCAGGATCGGAAGAAACATCTCTGTAAGGATTACGGCACCGGCAAATGCAAGTATGGCGACAAGAACGGCTTCGCCCGTGAATTGCCGGATCAATTGCCCGCGGTCGGCACCCACGACCTTGCGCAGCCCCACTTCCCGGGCCCGGTTGGCGGAACGCGCCGTGGCCATATTCATGTAGTTCGCGCAGGCAATCAGCAGGATGAGAACTCCCACAGAACCAAACAAGTACAATTCATTAATGTCGCGATTGGCGCCCAGTTCCTGCTCCATATGAGAATGCAAATGGATATCTGTAAGTGGCATCAGCCGGAATGGTCTAGAGGAAGTGGACGTGCTGGCGGCGGATTTGTCGTCATCCTCGTTGGCGGTAAACTGATGAGGCAGCCAGTCGCGGAGTTTGTCAGCCAATTTCTGGGTCTTTGCCTTATCGTCGAGGAGGAGATACGTGTAGGCGCCTGCAAACTTTCGTTCACCACTGGAATATGCTGCGTAGGAGATAAGTCCCCGGAATTCTATATGAGAGCGGCGGGGGAGGTCTCCCAGTACGCCCGTAACCTGAAGCGTGGTTGTCTTTGACCGCGGGGATATCCGCAATGGCTTGCCTATCGGATCTGCGTCGCCGAAAAGGCGTTTTGCCATGTCTTGGGAAATCACGATCGCATCGGGCGAAGCAAGCGCGGTCGTGGGATCGCCCCGAACGAGTGTAAACGAGAATACGTCGAAGAATTCGGGGGTTGCATACAACAGATCGTCCTCGAGAAATTTCCGATCCTGGTTTACAGTCAACGTTTTTGTTGGCAGGCGCGCCAAGCGGACGACCTGTTCAACTTCGGGAAAATCCTCAACAAGCCTTGGGCCGAGATGCGCATTCGCCTTTGGGTGATTGATTTCGATCCAGGTTGTGAGCCGAAAGATACGGTCGGCGTGCTGGTGAAACCGGTCGTATCGCAGTTCATCTTCTATCAACAGTCCGATCATTAGACAACATGCGATCCCGACCGAAAGCCCGGCAATATTGATGGCCGAATAGAGCTTATAGCGACGCATATTGCGAATGGTGATGAGGAGTACGTTTCGGAACATGAAGTGCGTCCCTGATGTATCTGCTGAGCACGCCGAGGATTGACATGTTCGGTTGACGACAGATCTCATACAAGATAAATCAATAATCGTGCCAAACATTCATGTGCATATTTGTCAGGGAGTTATACATAACGGGCAGGAAGTGGGAACCAACGGATGGTGTTCGTTTTTGATACAGAAGTGTCCGAATATGGACATTCAGGAGATGTCGCGGAGGGCTGAGAGGAGATGGAAACGCGAGTGCGTGACTGGATTTCCGAAGAGTCGGTAATCCGCTCGGCTAACGCGCCACAGTCAGACCGAGGTCCTCGTAGATGGCGCTGTTCGTCTCTCTATTGCGGACCTGATTAGCGCCTTCACCCGGTGTGCCGTTGAAAATGCACACGACGACGAGGCCCGCGTCGGGATCCACGAAGGCGATCGACGACTGATAGCCTGCATTGCCAGATGCACGGGGAGAGGCGTATCGCCCGAACCCGTACGGAACCGACTCCCTGCCGTAGATGTTCGAGTTGACGCAGAAACCCAGACCCATGTCCGCAATAGGACCCAGGATTTCGTCCTTCATTCCGGTTCGATGGCGGGCCGTAATCGCTTCAACGGTCTGAGGAAGAAGAGTCCTCTTCCCATTCAACTGAACGGGGCGCCTACCGGTGCAGGTCCGCGTCCTCCACGGCCTCGTAGACCACCCCGCCCTCGACGTTTCGCGGCATGGGCGCCCCCGTGAGGTAGCAGACCGTGGGCGCCACGTCGATCACGCGCACCTGCCGCTCGAGGAGACCCGCCTGACGCACGCCCGCGCCCGCGGCGATGAACGTCGAGTGCTGGCCGGCCATCCCGAAGGCCACCGAGGGCAACTGCTTGCCATGGGCGCCGTCGAACTCCGGTCGCAGGGCGTAGACCACGTCGCCCACCCGGTCAGACCACAGGTTCACCATTTCCGCGTCCTCCCGCGTGAGGGCGAGCGCGAAGGTCCGCCGCCCCGTCTCCGGGTCCTCGTGGTCATATAGCGCCTGAATAATGTCCTGGCAGACGGCGTCATAGTCCGCGGGATCGACGATGCCGCCGGGCTCCCGCCCTTTCAGGTTCACGAAGATGTGCACCAGGCCCACGTCGGCCGCCCGCGTGCGCGACCAGTCGATGCATCGGTCGGGGCCGCTGCCCGTGTACTTCAGGAAACCGGCCTGCTCCAGCACCGCGGCGACGTTGACAACGGTGTGCTGCTGCGAAGTGCCTCCGTGATCGGACACCACGAAGAAGGCGGTGTCGTCCCCGGCGAGTTGGCGCAAGCGTCCGATCCAGCGGTCGATGGAGGCGTAGGTGCGCTCCACCCCTTCACGGCAGCGGCGCTGAACCTCCGGCGGCGCCCCGGAGTGGGGATCGGCGGCGCGCAGGAAGAAGTGGCTGGTGTAGTCCGAAGCGTGGGTCTCCGTCATCAGCAGGTCCCAGTCCCGGGAGCCGGCGAGGTATTCCGCCACGTCGGCCAGGCGCTGATGGTGGAACTCGAGCAGTTCGAAATAGGTGTCGTCGTCAATCAGGCCGAGGGCGTCTCGCGCAGGGTTCTGGAGGAAGTTGCCCACGTTCCGGTCAATCTCATTGGCCACCGGGGCGGGCTTCGTGTAACCGTCGGGCGGCCAGATCTGGGGAATAAAGAGCTCGAAGGCGTCGGCCTCGGGCGTCAGCGTGATGAGCTTCGCACGTACGTAGCCGCCCACCTTCCGGCCATCGATCTCAAAGTGGTCCAGCCACCACTCGCTCCACTCCCCCACCGCCAGATCGGCCAACGGCCGGGCCGCGTCCCTGGATCGGCAGAGGCGCACCCGGTCATAACCGCCGCCGCCGCTGGCGTAGATCAGGGCGTGCAGCGGCACGGGGGCGCCCTCCCGGCCCCGGTTCATGCCTTCGCGGCCCCTGGCCAGGGGCTGGATGGTGAGGACCGCCTCCTTCGGCGGCCGCGCCGAATCGGGCGTTCCGGTCCATCCCACGGCGTCAACCAGGGTTACGGGGTCGAACTCGCGCACCCCCTGCAGGGCGCTGGGGTCCAGTGTCTCAGGGTCGCGCTGGGCTTCGAGCCGCCGCGGCGCCCATTTGCCGGCCACGAACAGGTGATAGCCCGCCACCTGATGGTGATTGGAGACACCGGGGCCGGTGCCCTCCACCTGCACCCCCGAGCGCACCGTGGGCGGCCAGGACATCTCCCACTTTACCAGGATCGGCGTCCGGCCGCCGCGCTCGAACGCGTTCCAGATGTATTCCGAGCGCGAGAGGGAGGTGTCTATGCCCCAGAGTGTGCGGTCCAGGGGCTGGCCCACGTGGCGGATGTTGAAGTCCAGGATGCCGTGGGTGCCCGGCCACGAGCCGGTGGACAGGGCCGTCCAGCCCGGCGGCGTGAGGGTGGGAAAGACGCCGACCATGGGCCGCCAGACGCCCGCCTCCATCAGGGCCTTTACGTTGGGCATGTGGCCTGCGTCGGCCATATTCTTCACCAGTTCCATACTGGCGCCGTCCATTCCAGCGACAATGGCGCGGCGGGCGGGTGCGGTACTCATTGGATATCTCCTGACGTGTAATTTGAAAAGGGAATTGGGCGCAGCGGGTAGGGTCACTTATGGGAGGCGTGGAATGACTTCCTTCGCCATCAACTCCATCGAGCGCTTCATCTTCGCCTTGTCATCCCAGTCGTGACCGATCATCAGTACCGTACCAAAACCACCGGTGACGTCGTACAGCTCCTGGAGGCGTCTCGTCACCGTGTCGGGACTGCCGACGATGGCGATCTCGTCGATGAAATAGTCGCGTGTGAGGTCCGCGTCGGACATCCCAGGGTCCATCTTCGGCAGGTCCAGCATATTGGCAATTTCGAGCATGCCGCGAAGGTACATCAGCGAGTCGGCAAAAGCGCCGTTTAACGCGTGCTCGCGTGCCTGGGCATCGGTCTCGCCAACGCAGATGCTGCGCGAAATCCGCCAGTCGCGCCGGTCCGGTTCGGGCCGCCCTCCTTCCGCGGCCCCCTCGCAGTACATTTCCCATTGCCGTTTCACCTTGTGCGACGGCGCCATATTGATGCTGATCGGCAGGAACCCGCGCCTGCCGCCTGTAGTTGCCGCCATCGATTCTTCCTTGACGATGCTCATGGCAATGGGTGGATGGGGCTTCTGATAAGGCTTCAACACCTCCCCCAACCCCAGTTCCGGTACTTTCTCCGCCATCGCCACGTTCCAGAAGTCCCCTTTGAACTCGAACGGACCGTCTTCGGTCCAGAGCTTCAGGACGATGTCCATCGCCTCCAGGTTCATCAGCCCCTGCGTGCGCGGGTCCGGGAGATCGAACAGCGGCCAGTCGGTTGGCACGCCCCCCTGCCCGAAGCCCACGTTGATGCGCCCTTTCGACAGGTGATCGAGATAGGCGAGGCGGACCGCCACGTTTGCCGGGTGATGCTGCGTCATGATGGTGACGCCCGTGCCCAGTCGGATTCGCTCCGTCTGCGGCAGAACGTGGGCGATGAACAGGTCGTTGGCGGGAATGGGCTCCCACATTGCAGTGTGGTGCTGGCCGATCCACGCTTCCGTGAAACCGAGTTCCTCGGCCCATAGCACGCACTCGATGTCCTCTTCGAACGTCTGCGTGCGGTTCTTTTGCGGCGGATGCAGCGGCATCATGAACTTTCCGACTTTCATCTTTTCGCTCTCCAGGATTACTGAAACCAACCTTGATTCGTAATTCTTCGGAGAAGTAAAACCGAATATGTGCAAGTAGACAAAGGCGATTTAACTTCTGATTAACAGGATACACCAGGTCACTGGACGTGAACTGAAAGCATGTCCTTTTTGACGACCATTACGCACCGTTCCAGGGGTTTTCGTCGCAATGCCGGGTTGCTGTTTTTTCGAATTGAGGCCAATCGTCTGTTTTCGAGCCCTCCTTTATTCACCGTGGGTGACACGGTCCAGTCGATAGATCTCTCTACGTGTACCGCGGATCTCCCGAATCACTGACTATCGCTAACGGCTGTTTGATCGCCCGGCGCTCTCAGGCTCTCGAACACAGCGGCGGACAGGATGATCAGCCCGCCAATGATTTCTCTTCCGGACGGTATGGCAGCCAGGAAGATGACCGCGATGATGACACCGTAGACCGTTTCCAGGGCCAGGGTAATCCCGACAACTTTTCCTGAAAGGTGTCTCTGGCTGTTGACGAAGAGAATCCGTGCGAATCCGGTCAGCACCACGCCCAGCACCACCACGAGCAGGAGGTCCCTTGTACCGGGAAGTTCGAACAGCGTCTCATTGTAAACCATGAATGGAAGAAGGAGAAGGCCGGCGATGCCCATTTCATAGGCTGATATGTCCCAGGTATTGTATCTGTCGATGATCCGTTTTTTGCGCAACAGGATGAAGAGCGGGAGCATGGCGCCGGAGGCCACGCCGTAGAGAACCCCCTGGAAATTCGCATCGGACAGGTCGATATTCGGCGGGAGGCAGTAGACCCCGATCAGGACCGCAATCGCACTGGCGAAGTCAAGGGCGCGCAGCCTCACATTAAAGAAAAGGCTCTCAAGAAACACCATGAGGACCGGATAGGTATACGTCGTCACCAGACCGATGGCGACCGTCGAGACCTTGATCGACTGGAAGAAGAGCACCCAGTGGACCGAAAGCAAGGCTGCGATCGCCGCAAAGGTCCCAAGATCGTTCCAACTCCTGACGGGCACGTGGCTCTTGAGCCGCCCGGCGACGACGAATATAACGATGGCTGCAAGCGCCGTCCTCCAGAAGACGATCTGATACGGGTCGAGATCGACCGCCTTTCCCAGGGGTCCGATAAATCCATACAGGAGTGTCGCAACATGCACCTCCACAAGCGCCCTGGACCTATCTGTCATCTGTTGGTCTCGATATGGCCATTGAACGTGACCGATTCGCTTCTCTTTGTCACGTCTTCCTTCCCAATGGTTTCCCGTTCAACTGTATATCCCTATCGTCATCCGGCGCACCTTCGCCGAAGCCTTTCCATCGGCAACCAGCGCCGTCCGGATGGCGGGCGCCAGCACCTGTCCGTCCGGAAAGCCCTCGGGACCGCAGGAGACGTATGAATACCCCAGGTGCGCCTGCGCGGTCTTCGCATCGATATCAACAATGACCCCCAGGTCAACGTCATCGATCACCGTCCCCCCGTCATGGATCTGACCGTCGTTGCCCTCCGCGAAAAGCGTCTGCTTTCCCTCCGAAGACCCGTCCCGCAGCAGAAGCCTCACGCGTCCGGCCGGCGCCGCACCGGCGTCAATCGGGGCCGCCTGCAGTTGTATCCCGGCGACGCCGTCGATCGGCGACACGAGCCCCAGGGTCAACTCCGTCGGTCCGGCCACGGTCACCCCCACCGCCTCCAACTCCAACACCTTCGCGACGGACATGCAAACCCGAGACCCCGCCAGCGTCACGCCCTCTCCGGCATTTCCACTCGGGACCATCGCGTAATGGCTCCCGTAAGGATCGGTATAGTCATAAGTCGAGGCCCTCGACGATCCGGTCAGCGATTGCGTCATCCGGGCCGGCAGGCCGTGCGTGAAGTTGACCACTTCGACTTCCGCATGATACGTCGTTCGCAGCAACCTTCTATTCATGGTTCTTCCCCCGGCATCCAATCGTTCGATTCAATTCAGTTACGATGCGCTTCGTCTACTTCCACTCGACCACCGCGGCGTTGATTCCTCCGCACAGAAGATAAAGCTTGTCCTCGTGAAACACCGGAAACGGCCAGTGGCCGGATTCGATCACACAACCCATGTCTTCGTACGGACCCGTCACGTCCGAGCCCTCCGAAAGCGCACCGGAGAGTCCGCGGTCATCATTGAACAGCATCAGCCAGCGGTCCCACAGCCGGACGAGGATGGAGGCGAACGGACCCCGGCTGCCCGGCATATTTCCCAGCAACGGTTTTTTCGACAGGCGCCAGTGGATCCCGTCATCGCTCATTGCCAGACCGGCCACGGTCGTCACCCCGTTCGCCTGCGCGTTCCACCCGTGTCCGTTCCCCTGAAAGGTCCCAATGAACATGGGGCCGTCCTTGACCACACGGACGTAGCTTACGCTTTGACCGTACCAGTGGTTCTCCAGGTTGGGATGCGTTGACATTATGGGGAACACCTTCTGCTCGAAATGGATTCCGTCATTGGACGTCGCGAGCGCCGTCGGCTGCCTGCCGGTAGGGTGTACGCCATGGAAGTACATATAGACCTCCCCGTTGTGCATGACGGCCGAAGGAGACGATATGTGCTTCGTGAACGACGTCGCCGAGAGTTCCAGCACGGCCCTCCGCCACGTCCATGGCCCCAGCGGGTGCGCCGCCGTCGCAAGCCAGATTTCCGACCCGTCGTGCGTCGCCACGTAGGCATAGTACGCGTCGATCGGGTCCGGAAGTACCCCCGCCGTCGGTAGCACCGAGATGTACGTCGCGTCCTGTCCCGCGAACTCCTGGTCGTCTGTCGCCGCCAGGACCGGATTTCCCTCGTACTGCACGGCCTTCGGAAGATGGAACGACATCTGGCCGGCCGCGGCGGCCGCCGTGTACTGCAACGGAAAGGTCTTCATCGTTTCTCCCTCACTGTATACGTTGTATACGTCTAACCTTGATTCGTAATTCTTCGGGGAAGTAAAACCGCATATAGGCAAGTGGATAAAGGTGATTTAACTGCTGATTACCAGGATACACCAGGTCACTGGACGTGAACTGAAAAAATGTCCTTTTTGACGACCGTTACGCCCCGTTTCAGGGGGTTTCGTCGCGTCGCCGAGTTGCTGTTTTCTTCGAATTGGGGCTAACTGCCGGCAATTCCAACCAATAGATGCGCTTCGACAAGTTCGTGGAAGGAATCGAAGATCTCACAGTCCGCGCCAACAAATCGAAATCTGTCCTGGTGTCCCGGAAAAACAAATCCACTCATTGAAAACAATCCCCGCGAGCCAACCGCACCAACGGGGATTTGCATACAAGGAAAATACGATTGTATTTAAAGGAGTTAGGTGTCCGGATCGTTCACTTCAGGCATCAGATATTACCATCATCTTCAGAAAGCGCCGCTTTGTTTTCTGTGGTCACGCGTATCAGGAAACGCAATGCCTCGTTAACGGAATCAGCGTCTGGAAACACCTTTGCAACATCAGGTTCCAACTGGACGACGAATCTGCCAAAGCCCTTTCGCCCCGGACCCACCTTCCTCACCCGCAGGCTCTTCAAATCATACTCCGCCCGCAGTTCATCCTGCATCGGTACCCTGTCTGTTTTCAATTGCGTCTCTCTTTCTCAGGCCCTTCGTCAGTCCAGTTAACGCACGTTCGGCGCTATTCCGCAGCAAAACGAGAAGCCATCATGCGGTAGCTTTGGGCTTCTTCCCAACGCCGTGCTTCGGAAACGTAAGCCTTCCTTTATGTCTTTTCTCTTTTTCGCGTAGTCGTTCTACAACTTGACGAATATCGTGGTTGCACTCTTTTGCGATCTGTCGTCGAACTGCATGAATTTCCTCAACGATAGGGTCCTTCCACATAATTACGCTCCTTCAGGGACTTCCAATATTTCCTGGTGGTATACCGCAACTTAAGTACACAACGCCAATATAGATTATTGGCTCTCCAGGAGCAAGGTTTTCGATAGTTCCGAAGTTGAAATCTACAGGAATGTCGCCCGGCCGACGATGTCCGAACCATACGGTTCCGTGGGAACGCCTATGGTCTTTAGACCCTACAATAGGACTTCAACGCAAAATGCGTGCATGTTTAATAATGCTGCTTGCATACGGTATGGTGTTGTATTCCCCCCACCGCATCAGCCGTCGCCGGTCCCTTCGACAGGCTCAGGGACCACAATCTCAGGGCAACGCCCACGACATTCTTCGGCAGGCAGATAGCGAGTACTCAGGTGCCGGCTCGGCTTCTGCGACTCCCCCTCAAGGGGGGAGTGATTGGTTCATCAAGCGGACGCGTGCGTTCCGTGTCACCTATTTGGTTGCGGCTGAGCAAAGCGAAGCCGCGCCAAGGCGTCGACGATGAAAGATGCAATGGTACCAGGGAATGATAAATCATCTCGCTCGAATCATCAGTTTGCCGAGAACCTTCAGACCCTTCTCAAGAATCGGATCCTCGTCTTCGCGCCAGGCTTCCGTCATCGTATCGACGAGAACGGATGGGATATACGCGCTTCTGGACGATCCGGCGAACTCCCGCGAGGCCGGGTCACCCTTCAGCGTGCCGTTGAATACCCTCTGTTTGGTGCATTGGTACCCGATTCCCGTATGGGGCATCCGCATCGTGTAGACTGAACCCTCAAGGCCGGCCATCTTTGTTCCGACGACCGTCGCGCTCCCGATCGCATCCAGGCTGATTGCCAGACCCTCGGCGGCGCTTCCCGTCCAGTGGTTCACCAGTATGACAACCGGGTGTCTGTACTGCCACTCTCCACGCGGTCTCACGCGGCTCAGAAACGGCGTTCCTTCTCTCGGCACGGTTCTCTGGTAGACCCGCTCCCGATCGATCAGACGTCCAATAATTCCTTCCACAATCCCGGTATTGCCCCCGCCGACTCTGCGGAGATCCAGGATCAATCCCGCGGTCTCCCGCAACGCTTCCAGCCCTGAATCGAAGTCGTCCAGGAGTCCACGGCCTTCCAGGGTACCATTGATGGCCACGTAACCGATCCGGTCATCGAGCATCCGGAAATCGAGTCTTGTCCGGTGCTGTGTATCATACGCGGCATCGAACGCTTCGGGCGGGATGGAGACGCGCGTCGTCTCGCCCTGGTACCTGACTTCGATCGTCCGGGTCTGATTCCGATATCCCGCCAGCACTTTTCTCAGCGTCCAACTCTCAATCTCGTCGTCAATCAGGACAAAGGACCGCCCCATCCGCTTTTGGACGGCGTCTTCGATTGGAATGCCATTGAAACGCAGGATCTCCATCCCGGGCCGCAGACCAGCGGCATCGGCGGGAAAGCCCGGTCGGATTCCCGTTATCATCGCTTTCCCGTCCTTCCATTCCGCCCAGACGTCGATCCGAGACGGGACGATGTTCGGGGAAGAAGCCGTATGCGTGTTCAGATGAATGTGATCGTCGTACAGCTCCTCCAGGAGGGTCTCCATCAGTGCAACAAATTCCGATTCTGTCGAAATCGATCGGAGTTGTGGCCGGTAGATCTCTCTGACACGATCCCAATCCGTCTGTTTTTCATCAAAATAGGCATATTCAGAACGGAACGTCTCCCAGAGAAAATCGAAGTCCTCTTCATATTGCTCCGCGGTCAGACCGCCCTGCGCGCACGCAACAGAACAGCTGAGGAAACAAAACGTCAACAGCGCACAGATGAGCGATACAAAGAGCATCGATTGCGGTCCGATGTTATGTTCCAGGTACGCACCCTTGATACCGCGGACCTAATGGAATGGCTCGCTACAGGCCGCGCCAGCAAGCTTCTCAAAGGATCTCACTGCCGAAGTCCGCATAGGTCCCGGCGGCGGAGAGGCTGATCGGGATGTCCGGTTCGTCCAACTCGGTTGCGATGGAATCCAGCGCTGCGAAATTGGGGACGGTCCAGACGGCCAGGCCGCCGGGCTCGGGCGCCAGCTTCCCTATTCTCTGTACGAGGAGATTGAGCGTGAATTCAGGATGCTGTTTTGCACGGCTCCTGAAGAAGCTTCTGACGGTATCCGTGGTGTCGCGGGAGCCGAAAAACTCGGCGTAGTACGTACCCTTGCGGGCCGGGACCGGTTCGAGCAACGGGTCGTAGCAGCCGGCCACGTCGATCCGTGCGACCTGAAAGAAAGGCTGTTCCAGGTCGTCCGCCTCGCCGCTGCGAAAGATCCGGTCCCACGCGTCTATCCTCTCAAGGCCGGCGCTCCGCGTATGCCAGACGGTCATGTAGCCCGGGTTGGGCCCCAATCGCCACGTGCGGCCGATTGACAGGACCATCTCGTCCTCATACCCGCTGTCCCACCCCTCCTGTCCCTGTGCGGCCTGTGCGCGAAAGGTCTCCAGATCGATGCCTGGCAGACGGCTGATGTACTCGATGTAGACAAGCCCCATCGTGTGTGTTCTCCTGATGTCTCAGGCTCTCGCGACAGCAACTTCATGCCCGCATGACGCCGAAGCGTAGAGCGCGTCCATGAGCCGCTGAATTCGAATGATTTCCACGCCCGAAACGGGAGACGCCTCACCCTGACGCACGGCGCCCAGGAATTCGTTGATCAGCTGCCTCATATCGTAGTCGCAAGGCTTCAAGTCGGGGGTCTCTTCACGCCACGATCCTCCGTCGTCGGTCCGGATTCTGAGTGGTGAGATGGACGCGTTACCCCGGCTTCCGAGAAATTCCCAACCCTCATGCCTGTCAGAGGGCGCCTGAAGAAAATTTCCTTCCACGGTCAGGATGGTGTTTCCGGACAGTCGAATGAAACCTGCGCCGAAGTCTTCGAAATCGGGATCGATCGACGCTGGATCGACGTCGTCTGACAGGTGTCCGGCTGCCGGCGGGTATTCGGACACCCGCTGATGGCAGAATGCGCTGGCGGTCAGCGGTTCGGGATTGCCGAGCAGCCAGAGCACGAGATCAAGGTTGTGGATCGTCCAGTGCGCGAGAACGCCGCCGCCGGTTAATCCAACCGGACTGTATGCTATCCCCGGCAGTCCGGAAGCACACCCTCCCCACGTCCGAACGGCGTGCACGTGACCCAGGACGCCCTCTGCAATTCGGTTTCTCAGGTACCGAGACTCGTCCCAGGTCCGGTATTCGAAGCAGATACTCAGCAGCCGGTCGTTTGTTTCGGCGGCGCGGACCATGTCCCGGGCCTCGCCCGCGTCCATCGCCACGGGCTTCTCGCACAGGACGTGACATCCCGCCTCCAGGCACATTACCGCGAGATCTCGATGACTCGAAGGCAGCGTGGCGATACTTACGACGTCGGGCTTTGTCTTTTCAAGCATCGCTTCCGCGTCCTGAAATCCGGCGACTTTAAACTGCCTGCTGGCGCGCGACAGCCGGATGGGATCCAGATCGCATACGCCCACAAGCGAGCAGACCCCGGCATGTGCTGCCTCTCTGTAGGCCGGCAGATGTTGTGTGGTTGCGATCTGACCGCACCCGATCACGGCGACTTTCGTCGGGCTCATGAGGTCCTCGCGGAAGACCGTCCATGGATAAATCTCATTGGACGGTCAGTTCAGAAGGACGGTGCCAGGGACCCGGAGAATATCGCACTCCGTGAACACCCCTTCGTCGTACGTCAACCTGACCCCTTCGCAGTAGTTGCAGGAAGGCCCCCAGACACCGTGGTCCGCGTCGGGCAGGCAACCGACCGCACTGGCTTCGATGAATCCCCCGTGAGAAATAATCAGTGCCTGGCCGCCGTCCGGGAGCGACCGGGCGACGTCCAGGTGAAACGCGGCCAGTTTTCTGGCGAAGTTCGCGACGACACAGTTTGGATGTTGACGAATATAGGCAGAGAATCCGTCAAATCCCTCATCGAAAGAGATCTCCGCGTCCGAAGGCATGGAAGCGAGCAGTTCGACCTGATGGTCGACCGCATATCCCATGGCAATACCGGTTTCGAATGCGCGGGGGATGGTACTCGTGTACACTTTAGCGAATGCGGTCATCCCCTCCCCCACGCTCCTGGCGAGGTCGACACCGGCCTGAGAAAGATGCTGGCCTGGTTTCGTCCTCATCGAGTGTCGTCGATGTTCAACAACTCTTGCAGCCATTCGCTCATCCCTCAACTGTATTATGGTGTTGGCGTCTTCAGCCTGCCTTGCGGAAAAACGCCAGCAGATCTTCGCGAACGCTCTTGCTTCCGTGGACCACGCTGTGTGGTTTATCCGGATACACCCGGAATTCAGCGCCGGGAATCTTCGCTGCCAGTTCCCTGCCCCAATCCACAGGCACTTCGCGATCTCTGGCTCCGTGCACCACAAGCGTTGGCGCCGATATGCGGCCGCATTCGACGGTTAAATCTCTGTCAAGGTACGCGTCAATAGATTTCAACTGGGTACCGTACCACTCAACGCGTTCCTGGAAGCTGGATTTCGCCACAAGCTTTTTGACTCGCTCCTCGTATTCCGCCAGGGCTCCCCGCTCCTCCATCTCGTCGCGTTCCCAGAGAACGTCGAGAGAAAGTTCGACGCCATCCGGCCGGTTCTTCCATGCCGATATATCACCCTGTTTATTAAGTATTGCCAACTGATTCTTGACAATACCGGTAATCGTGTCGTCATCCGGCCAGAGATGCGCCGCGGTCCCGGCCAAGACGAGTGTCCTGACTCGCTCGGGGTATTGCGTTGCAAAAAGGATCGCAATCGGACCTCCGGCGGAGGAACCGATGACGTGCGCGCTTTCGATATTGAGGTGGTCCAGCAGTTCGGCCAGGTCACGTGCCTGGTTCTCAAGGTCATAGCCCGACTCCGGACGGGATGACAGCCAGCAACCCCGCCGATCGTACATCACATACCTGAATTCCGACGCGAAGTCCATCTCCCACCCCCATGCACCGGTCGCATCCGCGCGGAGATGCATATCGAGCGAAGGAAATCCCCCGTGGACGAACGCGATGACATCTCCCTCGCCCCGCACGTCGAAGTACATCCTGAAGCCGTTCATGGATGTATACGGCATTGTCGTTCACACTTCTGCGGCGCTGTCAATGAACTCTTGAAATGCGTCGCGGTAACGGGGTTGCGAATCCACCAGGTCAGGTCGCCACTGACGGGCGGCCATCCAACCCAGGGCAATTTTCGTTGCGGCATCCAGGTCGGATCCCTCAAGGCTCGCGAGTTCCGCGTCGCGGCGTTTGGCGGCCATTCTGGGGACGAGGTCCCTGTTACCGGGCCGATTCCTGTCTCCAGAATTCAGGACCTGGAGATATGCCGGATCCAGGATCCACGGGCGGCAATTCGGATGGATATCGATCAGGACCGCGCGGTCACCGTCGGGAGGCGGATCTCTCATCAATCCGTTGCACAGGTGGAAGTCTTCGAAGCAGGTTTCGGATCCACACTTCGCGAGGATAAACTCCCAATGGTCGTCGAGTCTCGATAGAAGCATATCGACCGCGCCCGGACAACGCTGCCGGACTGCGCCCTCAAGCCAGCCGAAAACTTCGCCCCGCGTCGTGACGCCCAGCGTGGGGTCATCGATCAGCCTCGCGTGTCGATAGAACCGAATCCCCGCGTCGAGCATCAACTCGAACTCCCTGCCGTTCCAGGAATCCCCGAGAGGCCCATACGGGATGGCTTCCAATGCGATCCAGTGGACGTCGATATCCCCAATGCGGGATCCCACGGCATATACTCGTGGGACCAGGTCGGGGCAATGGCGATGGAGTTCCCGGCACCAGAAGTTCTCGCGCGCGCTCGTGCCGACCTTGACAATGACGACAAGCCCGGTCTCCAGGTGCAACCCTCGGAGATGGGCCGCGATCAATCCGTATTCCTGGACGAATAGCTCGATGTCGCTGGCGATCGAAGTGATCTCTTCCGTCCGGTTAACGGCGTCAAGAATCCTCCGCAAGACCGCGTCGGATCGGGATACACGTCCATGGTCGAAGATTTCCACACCTGTACTCCCGTCCGGCCCGGCCCGCACTTCGATTACAGAGCCTCCTGTTGCAAAGCTGCGAAGCAGATTGAAAATGATGCGCGGATGCGACTATGCTGCACATACGAATGTAACGCAGCGTTTCACTCTATATGCCATCCAAAAGGAATACCAATGCAGAATCGCAGCGGATGATGCCACAAAAAAGTTCGGTATGGACAAGGGGTTCAATCCTCGAAAACCTCCGCCGACAGATCAAAGCTGGGGGTATGGACCAACAGCAAGACCGCCTTCACTGAAGTGTCATTGCTGTACTTGAAGTGGATTCCTTTCGGCACCAAACAGAAGTCTCCCGCTTCGAGTTGGTGTTCGCTGGAACCCAAAGTGAAACGTACGATTCCATCCATCACAAAGTAGTATTTGTCTGAACGCGTTGTCCGCGCTTTCCGGTGCTGCATCCCCGGTGGTACCTCGACCGTGGCCAATGAAGAACTGTGGTCGTGACATGGGGTATAGTCTCGAACCTTAAGACCTTCGAATGTGACCTCTTTTGCAGCCTCGGATCTGACAATCATCAGAATCCCCCACATGTCAATCGAATCTTGATTCAATATGCCAATTCACTGCTGTCCAAGATAATTTAGAAATGACGATTTTGAACGCATAAGTACCTGGTTTTCTTGAAAGTCGTTACGTGGCGCCAATACAGGTCACCTTCTTTGGGCCACTGCTGTCCCCAAGAACGCAGCCGATTTTGAACAGGTGTGATGGCAATTGATCCTATTCACAACGAGCGCCGCTCGTATCGGATGACCCGGTCCGGTGTCTTTGGCGAGATGGCCACCCGGGCATCAGAAATGGTCCGGCGCCCAGAAGATGACCTCGCGGCGGGGGAACCCCTCGTCGAGTTGGCGGGCTTCTTCGGTCGACAGTGAGATGCCGCGGGCGCGAAGGATGGATCCCAGATCGCTGCCGGACGTCTCGCCAAAGAGGAGCCGGCACATCAGATCGACCGGCAGCCTGCCAGCCAATTCCGCGGCTTCAGGCACGGCCCTGCCGACGAGCGAACCGAGCTCGAAGGGCAGCACCATCATCGAGTTGTCGCCCGTGATTTCCAGGTCCGCGTCAGCGGCTGCGACCAGCGCGTCCACAAAGGGATGGCTGTGGGGGATCGCTCCGCTTATTCGCGTCACACCGGCATCCGCGCACGTGTCAAGCACGCACTGCACAAGAGCATCCAGGGACGTGCCGTTGTCGTATGCAACCTCGTACACCTCGACTCCGTCGCCGTTCGCTTCCCAGTTGATGTATCCACACAGACCATCCGGGCTGCGGACGACGGTCGCGGGCAGCACGCCCCGCACGCGGGAGGGACCGTAGTCCCAGTAGGGACGCGGACGCAACATGCTGCCGCTGCGGCCGGCGTTGTGCCGCTGGTAGAGCGCGACCGTCTCCTCCAGGTCGCGAGTCTCATCGAAAGGCAGAACTTCGCGTGCCGACCGCTCGCGCTTCGGAGCACTGCGCAACTCGGCCCGAAAACCCGTCAGCGGCACGCAGCACCACCCGAGACGCAGGTAAAAGCGTGCCGGGATCGCTGAGAACAGCAGCCCCAGGTCGAATCCATCGTCACGCATGTACTCCGCCGCGTGCGCCATCAGCCGCGTGGCGATGCCGCGTTTCCGGTAGTCCGGATGGGTGGTGACACCGCCGATACCGCCCATGCGGAAGGGCGTGGCGCCAACGTGGACCCGGCGGTCCCAGATCCGAAGCGTCGACACGATCCGGCCGTCGACCACGACAACCGGTGTCTGTGACGTACGCCACGTCGGATCGCCTTTGATGTAGCGCCGGTACCGCTCGCGGCCTTTGGGGTTGTGCACGAGGCAGAGCAGGTCGAGGAGTTCCTCGAGTTCCGACTCGCGAATGGGGCGAATGGTTTCCATGGTATCCGTTCCAGCCTCAACCGGCTGTCGTGTTGTCCAGCCGCAACCAAACATGCGGAAATGAACGCGAGCCTGTTGACGTTGCGATTACTCCCCCCTTGAGGGGGAGTCGCAGAAGCCGAGCCGGTTCCTGAGCACTTGCCCTGTTTGTGCTGCTTGTACTGATCTCACCCATCGATAGTCAGCGCCAATCCGTCGAACGCGACTCTGTATCCATGGTCGGCGGCGTACCTGTCCAATTCGTCGTGTTCCAGGTATCCCTCGTGTGAAAGGTGCGTCGCGTAGACCCGTGCATTGTCCTTGAGAAGCCCGCTTCGCCGAAAGCGAAGGCGCCGCGGATGTTCCGAGAAACGTGACTTGCATTGACTTACCGGTCTCCGATGGCGTGCATCGCAATGCTCACTTTAGATGTTCCGTCCTCAGTTCCCGTGACCACTCGAAATAATCGTACAGCCGCACGAGCTCGAATTCATCGACAATGTCGGCCGCGGTGCGTTCCGGCGTCTCGCTGTAAATCACCGAAGTGCCCACCTCCCCGGTGGTGACGATGCGTACGGCCTCGCCGTACTTTCGATGGATATCGTCGAACCGGGCCCGATTCTTGTCGAGATGCACGACTTCAAAGTCCAGATTGATGCGTGCGGAGGCCCAACTCCGGTAGTTATTGCTCGTATCCAGGGTGGTACCCTGCGGATCGATAATGGTGCAGGGCGTCCCCCTGTACACCGAGCCGACGAAGTAGGCCTGCACGTCCAGCGCCCAGAAGTTCTGCACCAGCCCGCCGTGATACATGGAACTGAAAAGCAGCAGTTTCGGCTTGAGCTTCTTGTACTGCGCCCGCAGTTCACCGAAATTCAGATCGAAGCAGATCACCCCGCCCACCGGCCCGAATTCGGTGCGGATCAGGGTTGCGCCCGGACCCGGACGGGTGCCGTGGTCGAATTCCGGGTAGACCGGAATGTACTTGCGGTAGACTCCTGCCAGTTCCCCCTGCCTGTCGAGAAGCCCGAGAACGTTGAAGATCGCCCCGCTCTTGCGTTCCTTCTCATGGACCGGCACGGTAATATAGCAGTTATACTCCCTTGCCAGGCCGGCCAGCAGTTGTGTCGTCGGCCCCTCCGGCACGTCCTCGTCACACGTCCGACAGATGGTCTCCGGAAGGACGACCAGATCGGGCGTGGTCGCCCGGGCGACCTGCCCCACCAGGTCCTTCAGGTCCTTGTGGGTCTGCTTCATCACCTTCTCGTCATCACCACTGATCGGGGCGTACGAAATGCTCGATACGACGATGTGATTGCTCATGGAGTTATTCCTTTCGTTAGTCGATTCCTAACCTTGATTCGCAATTCTTCGGGGAAGTAAAACCGAATATATGCAAGTAGATAAAGGCGATTTGACTTCGGATTACCAGGATACACCAAGTCACTGGACGTGAACTGAAAAAACGTCCTTCTTGACGACCGTTACGCCCCGTTTCAGGGGTTTTCGTCGCGTCGCCGTGCTGCTGTTTTTTTTGAATTGGGGCTAAAACTTGTATTCCGTGGTCCATCATGGTGGATCGTATTTCGATTGGATCCCGGAACAGTCTCAAGAACGCTTCTCAGGACGGGCACGCGCCCCGACCCAGACCCGATTCCCATCGGGATCCCGCACTCTGAATTCCTTCATGTCGTAAAAAGTTACGCCGATGGGGTCAGGGTCGAATCCGGCGGCGATCAAGCGGTCCCGTACGGTTTCAATATTGGACGTATAGTAATAGACGACAGTCGAGGCGTTCGATTCCGTTCGTGTCGAACGGTCAATCATCACCTGGCAACCATGTTCACCTTCAAGCACGGCGTGACCCCAATCATCCCTGCGGCGAACGACCCGCAGACCGAGACCCCGCGTGTAGAAGGCAATGGCCTGATCCAGATCCGTTATTGGAACCATCGCGGTGATTCGATGTACGCTCACAGATTTTCCTCCCAGCTAAGATTGTAGTCTCCACCGATGCCTCATTTCACCGAATCGCCATACCGCGAACTCAACCACCAATCGGCGTGTGGCATCCCACTCTCGTGCGTCTCTTTCACCAGCAGATCGACATCAATCGGCACGCGACGTAACTCGATGCGAAGGCTCCTGTTCTCCCAACCGATAACTCCATATTCTGCCCAGGGAGGATATTCCCTATCGCGCATATCTCTCAACGGTCGTTGAGTAACCCGGCGTATGCGCTCGTGCGCATGAATTGGAGCACCAACACTTCCAGGATTGATTATCGTGCTATCTGCGTGATAACGAATCATCTGCGTGTGCGTGTGTCCCCCGACCAATACCATAGCGCGATAACCAGACAGCATGCGTTCCAATTCCTCATCTGAAGTGGTTGAGACGATTACATCTTCATTGGAATGTGGGGAACCGTGAAAGCAAAGAAAACTGGTAGTTGCATCGAGAGGTACCTCGACCGTTGCCTGGAACGTGCGCATGTAGTTGAGATCTTCAGACGATAGCTTACGGACACCCCATAATTGAACTTCATCTCCTCGTTTGGCGTTCTTGCTATTTCCTTCACCTGGTTGTGGGTCGAGACACCAATTGTCCATGTTGCCCATTACAACCGGACAATTCAGCGTTTTCAATTGGGCAATGACCTCACCGGGGTGGGGACCTCCGGAGACGACGTCACCCAGGCACACAACGCGATCGATGTGTTCTGTTTTGAGATCGTTCAAGACTGCTTCAAAAGCCACGATATTCCCGTGGATATCGGAGATGATGGCGATTCGCATGCACTTAATACCTCTATTGCGGTGATAAAGAATACTGTACCGAAATCAAGCGTCAAGACCTGATTAGCCGTGAATCCATCTGTCCCGATCCAGGAGGAATACGCACCGCTCGGGCAACATGCGGTCTGCAAATTCGTCTCTGCCCGGTCCGGGCGGTATGCGCTCCGCCTCCCTAAAGCCTAGCCGGTGGAGAAGCCGGACAGAACGTCTGTTTGCAACAACGCATCTCGCTTCGATCTCGTCCAGCCTCAAATCTTCAAAACCTACCTGCAGGATGGCCCGGACCGCCTCTGACGCAAATCCCTGGCCCCAATAAGCGGGCGACAACTCGTAACCGACGTCGCCTCGTCGGCTCTCAATGCTTTCTGTACGCACTCCGCAGTTACCGAGCAATACCTCGCCCGATCGGTCTGTGATAGCCAGCTGGAATCTGGCCCTCGGATTTTCCCTGGACCATGCGATGCACTTGTCTACAAAGCGGACGCACTCTTCTCTCGTGTAAGGAGGCCGGTAGTAATATTCCAGGTACCTCGGGTCCTTCCTGAACTCGGCGACGGCGTCCACGTCATTCGTGGTGAACTCCCTCAGGCGCAGGCGTTCAGTCAATGTTTCCATTCCGGGAACCCATTCGTGAATTCACGCCTGAAGCGGATTTGTCGCCCACCATCCCGGACGCCACCATCGCGGCGCCACCCCGCGGCCTCGTAGAAAGCGATCCCCCGCTCGTAGCCCTCGACGGTCCACACGACTGCCTCGTTGTAGCCGTCTGCAACCAGATAACGCAATGCGACGGACATCAATGCCTTGCCAATTCCTGCGCGCCAGTGCGATGGATCGACAGCGATCGTATCAATTTCGCCGAGGCGTTCATCCACCGGATCCCGGCTGGGTCCGATTCCGACGAACCCGGCAATTGAATCTATCGCCCTGTCCCAAAAATTCCTCGCCATTCGACCACCGATTCATCCCGTCTCGCGGCGTTGCCTTCGCTTGCCGAACTTACGCAGGTCGGTGGCGCCTTGCGAGCCGGGCGACTCGACGGCCGAATATAGGCAACCTATTTCTGGGACAGAACACCAGAGGTAGCCGATCGGATCGTCGGTGGCATTTATCGTGTCACGTGTGGTGTCGTATAATGGCTTCGGGTGCGTACGTCGATCTTATGCAGAATACACGCAATTGGTTGATACGGGCCGATCACCGTTCACGTCTGATAAGAATAGTCGACGCAAGCGTTGGTGAGAACCAAGGATAGTTCGGGCACCGAGTCGACGAAAACCAGTTGAATGCCCCAACGGCGCAGTATTTCAGGCATCGCATACGATTCCGATCCGATGGCTTCGACCGGTTCTCTGGAAATGTACTCGTTGCTGGGCGTCTTCGTGAAATGGCGATCCTCGAAAATATAGACGTTGGCCACAAACGCCATTATCTGCGTCTCATCCCCCTTATTCACGAAGATGAGACACCGCTTTCCCGGGTCCGTCTCATATCCCAGGGTCGAGAGCTCGCTCCTGGAGGTGTCCGAGTTCCTGACTCTTATTCGGTGGATCTTTGGAAACAGGTGAATTGAAATTTCGTCAAAGTCGCCGGCATAGAGCAGGCATTCCGAAATGTAGCCCGGTTTGGGCCGCGGACTGCTGCTCCGAAAATCCTGAGTACGATAGAATTTCGTTGGATTGAACAGCCTGCTCTTTCGGGGCGCAGTTACTTTGTATAGGTGCATCGTGTCGACACCTGCCTTGCAACAAAGTCTGTCCTCAGAGGATCTCCCATCTCCGAATCCTGATACTTTGACATTCTCTATACGTCAACAGCCCCCTTCGCTCCAGGCAATAGAGGGCTGTTATCAAGGTCGCGCCATCGCCTTGTCAATGATTTCGCTACACCGACGTCTTCCGGCGTTCACCACCGTAGAATCGAAGCCGCTCGTCCAGGGACATCTCTTTCGACTGCAGGTAGTGCACCTGGCGAATAAAATGTATCTCTTGCATCATTCCGTCATTTGGAAATTCCTTCCGAACTTCCTCCCGGATTGTCTCCTTCTCTGCCTGCGTCACTTCCCTCATGCCGGGTCTCCTATAGTTCAGGCGGAGCGATAATCTCTATCGGTCCATAACCCTTCAACGCATTAAAAAGATTGACCTCTCGTCGAATATTCACGTTTACGATGTGCGTGAAGTTCCAACTGCAAAAATACCCAATTCCGTTGGTCACCGCAACGGCAACATGATTTGCATCATCTACATATTTCTCCGGAAAAATCCCCCTTGTAACATATTCCTGAGCCAGCGTGTCGGCTTCTTCGTCAAACACCAGGACCTCGCAGTCCTGTACCAGATTTTCTAAACGCGTTCTCCTTTCATCATTTGGAGTGGCACGAATCTCCAACAGGACGACACTTGAAATTACCGGTGCATAGTCCGGTAAACGGCGGTTCCAAAACTGAATGGTCTGTCCCTGATGTTCTGGTGTTCTTGAATCGTAGTACGCACTCGGAATCGTTGAATCCAGATAAACACTCTGCTTAGCCATCTTCGCTCGATATCACTTGCGATACTGAATCCAGGAACCAGGAAAGCTACGCTTCCCAACGCTGGCACAATTTCAACCCTGCTTGCTATTCTGGCGTATCGACCAATTCCATTCGGATGAATTCGAACTCGCCGCCGTTCGACCGATTCATGTAGTATTCGACTTCCGTGAAACCGATTCGCTGATAGACCTTGATCGCCCGTTTGTTGAATGTTGCGACCCGAAGCTGGATGGTCTTCGGCGAGAATCGGGTTCTTGCAAAACCGAGGCCTGCGCGGGCAAAGTCCGCCCCCAAACCCCTCCCCGTCAGGTCCGGGCGAAGCCCCAGACCGAAATCCACCACGCCATCCGCGTTCTGGAACGCGAAGTAGCCGATTAGCTCGCCTGCGCCCTCCCGAACGGCGAACATGGAGTCGCCTCGAAGTGCGGGATCCAGAAGCTCCGCCAAGTCTTCGGGATCCGCTTCCGCATCATAAAACGCGAATTCGCCCTCGTAACGCCATGTAGCGATCGTCTCGGCGTCTGATTGACTCAAAGGTTCAATATCGAACCGCATCTGAACGGCTCCATATATTTCCTGCCTGGCGTATCACGCTTTACCGGTTGCCGAAGTCCAGGGGAAAGTTGGCATGGTTCGGCGTAGCGCAAGCTGCGAATACCAGTCACGCCTGCCCGGGTGTCGGGCTCGTGAAGGTCAGCTTATTCTCAAATGGATCCAAAAGCCTCAGTTCCGTAAAGCCCCATGCCTGGTCGACAGGCGCTTCCGTCATGTCGCTCTTCTTACCCTTCAGCTCTTCGAAGAAATCCAGGACTTTATCAACCTGAAACAGGGCGGCGCCAGGCCTGCCTGCCGGTTCGCCGAGATGCTCCGACAGATGAAGTGCGAGGCCGCCTCGTGTAACGCCCATATAGACTGGAGAATCCGCAGCATGACGCCACTCGAATTCGATTTCGAACCCCAGGAACTCGACATAATAGCGCTTTGCCATGTCGTAGTCGTCAATCCGGAGGATGGGGTACGCGCGTTCCATGCCTGTCTTTCCCCTCCTTTGCGGATGAAGAACCGGCTCTCGTGGATCGAATACGTCAGTCAGGTCGGGCCGTTGTCGTTCACAGCGCGAAGCACGCGCTCAAGGCTCCGCTGAGGCCACACTTTGTTCCTGTCGTATCCCTTTTCAAACTGCGGAACATCAGCTGGCAACTCGAGCCAGGCGTGCTTGTCCAACGTCCAGATGTGCGCGCCAATCTCCAGCACCCTGAGTTCATCCAGCGTTTTCGAGTTCAGGAGCGCCGTTGCCGGGTGATTTGTGGCCGTCAGGTAAATGAGACCCTCGCATGACTTGCAGACGAATTCCGTTCGTTGCTCGGATTTCTTCCTGGAGGCAACATTGCCCTGAACGAACGTGATATCGTTTTCCAAGACGATAGTCGTAATCCGGAAGGCCGAACCGGAAGCCTTCTGGCAGTCGCAGCAGTGACACGCATGAACAAATAGAGGCGGGTTCCGAAGCACGAATCCAATCGCTCCGCAATTACATCCGCCGGAAAAACGGCAGTTTCTATTCACCGGTTTCTCCATCTGCTTCTTTAATTTTTCGGCATCGGCTGGGCCTTAAATTGAAGTAGCTCTTTAAACGGGATATGCTATCCGTTTGTATTCGTCGGGGAAACTGTGCCTGCACTTATGCACGGTAAGCAGCAGATGATCGGACAACCCTTCCGGTTCTTAGAACTCACGCCTGGCCTCGTCGAAATATCCTCGAATCTGCACCATCGTCATCAACGTCCGTTCCGAGCACGGGGGTTGATGCCTGAGGCCAACTCCCGGAGCACATCGACTGCCAGGAGCACGTCTTCTCTTCGGCAGTCGAACTGTCCGACCTGGAAGCGGATGACGAACTGCTCCTCGTGGATCGTATGCGTCAGATAAATCCGGCCGTCGTCATTGACCGTACGTAGCAGGCGCTCGGTGGCGGCGTTGGCATCCTCGCCATCGGCCGCGTACTGGAACGTGAAGAGCGACAGTCGGCAGTCCGTTATCAGGCGGAATCCGTCCAGTGATGCGATCACGGCGGCGGCCTCCCCGGCCCACGTGATTTGGTTCCGGATGCGCTTGCGGAGGTCTTCGAGACCATGTGCGCGCAGCAGGAACCAGAGCTTGAGGGCGCGGAAACGGCGCCCCAACGGGATCGTCCACTCGCTGTAGTTGGTGACCTCCGTCTGGCCGAGGGTTTCGAGATAATCCGGACGGATTCCCAGCGTGCGGACCTGCGGTTCCGGGTCCGCGAGAAACTGGATGGAGCAATCGAACTGCGCGCCGAGCCATTTGTGAGGATTGAAGACGATGCTGTCGGCCCCCTCGACGCCGTCCCATAACCCACGTTGCTCGGGACAGATCATCGCGGAACCGGCCCACGCGGCGTCCACGTGGACATATAGATCATACGCGCGCGCGACCTCGATGGCCGGACGCAACCGGTCGGACGCGCCGACCGACGTCCCGCCGACACAGAGGACGACACCGGCCGGGAGGAAACCCGCCGCGCGGTCACCATCGATCGCCTCGCGAAGCGCGTCCGGGTCGAGCGCGCCCTCTCCGTCCGTAGCGACCTTGACGAGATTCTGCTGGCCGATCCCGGCGATCCTTATCGCCTTGTCTATCGACGAGTGGGTCTCGGGCGAGGCGTAGATCCTGAGCCGTTTCTCACCTGCCATTCCGGAGTCAATTCCACGCCAACCGAGCGCGCGTTCGCGCATCGTCAGCACGGCGCAGAGATTGGCTGACGTTGCCGTGTCCTGAATCACTCCCTGGAAACCCTCCGGCAGACCGAGCGCCTGGCGCATCCAGTCCACCATCCGGGTCTCCATTTCCGTGGCCGCGGGCGAGGTCTGCCAGAGCATGCACTGTGCGGCCATCACCGCCGTCAGATTCTCGGCGATCATCGAAGCCGGCGCGGCGCTGGCGGGGAAGTACGCGAAGAAGCGTGGGTGTTGCCAATGGGTCATCCCGCCCGGCACGATACGCTCGAAGTCCGCGAAGATCGTCTCCATGGCTTCCGGTCGCTCGGGCGGCGCCGCGGGCAGCAGTGCGGCAATCTCACCCGGCGCAGTCTGCGAACGAACAGGCCGATTCTCGAGCGTAGACAGGTATTCCCCGCCCCATCGTGCGGCACGTTCGGCCCATTCATAGTAGTCTTCTCGTCTCATAGCTGTCAATATAACACAATCGCTCCTGATTCTTACTGCGAAAATGGATTTCAAAGGGGGCAAGAATCCAAAACAGGAACCACGCGGGCGGGTTCGACTGCCCTGAAGCGTAAGCGCCATAGAACTTGAAACGGTGGGCTGGATTGTATAGCTTGATATAAGACCTGTAGAGGAAAAACCTGAAAGCCGTGAGAGGGTAGAGGTGAGACGGGAGAAGACGTCCTTGCCCGATTGAGTCTTCCTTTATGCCTCCGGCAAGAAATGAAAACGCACGGGGCACTCATATCCATTCACGTCTTCCGTCTCCCGTCTTACCGCTCTTTATCTAGAGGACCTTTCCATGGACACCCTTCCGTTACCCGCCCGTCCAAATCTCCCGGATTACACGAAATTGGCGGAGGGACTCACCGAGGCAACCCGGTCGGAGAATGCCAGCGCTGTAAAGGGGTTCTGTAACGATTGGCTCGGCGAGATAGTCCGTGTGTCCGGACCCGACCTGACGGATTTTGTGCGGGGCAGTTGGGAACGGGCGATCGGCGAAGTCGAAAAAGCCGCCATTGAAATGTCGGAGAAGGCTGGCGATGATGGCGACGGGCTCACGCTGGCCAGGGCTCAGTTTCTCATCGCGGGAGCCCACAGCTTTGCGAGTTGGGATGCGTTCGCCAGATTCGTCGAAAAAGATACGCGCGAGACCGACGCCGGGGCTGAGTTCGAGGTCGCGGCCGATGCCGTCGTCGACGGGGACCTCCCAACGCTCGAAGCGCTGCTGCGCGGTAATCCGGCTCTGGCCCACGCCCATTCGGCGCGCATTCACCGGGCGACGCTGCTGTATTACCTCGCCGCCAACGGAATTGAGGACTTTCGCCAGCGGTCACCCGCCAATGCGCCGGAGATCGCGCGGCGTCTGCTGGATGCCGGCGCTGAGGTGGACGCCCTGTGCGGGCCGGGCGACTCGGGAGAACCGCCGATGCTGGCGCTCGTGACCAGCGTTCATCCCCATTATCGCGGCGTGGCGACCGAACTGATCGAGATATTCGTCGAGGCGGGTTCCAAAGTGGATGGCGTTAAGAACGACGGCGCGCCGGTTCGTCTGGCGCTCAAATTCGGGTACCCTGAGTCGGCAGCCGCGCTGGTGCGCCTGGGGGCGGAGGTGAAGAACGTCGCGATGGCCGCGGGACTGGGCCGGTTGGACCTGACGACGGAATTCGTTGAAGAACGCGGCGTATCTGAGGCGGAACTGGCGGCCGCATTTGAAGATGCCTGCCGGTTCGGACGGACGGATATCGCCGAATACCTGCTGGGAAAGGGCGTCGACGTGGACGGACAGGCCACGTGGAAGATGACAGCCCTGATGTGGGCCGCTTCCCAGGGACATCCGGACACCATGGACCTGATCCTCGATCACGGCCCCTTGCTCGAATTGCGGAACGAATTCGGCGGCACCGCAATGGGCACGACCCTGCATTTCGCGATCAATTCGCCAAGACCCGGGGCCGACTACCCGGCCGTGATCGACAGGCTGTTGAATGCGGGATTAAAGTTCGAGGGAACCAGGAAGGGAACGGGGCTGGATGATGTCGACGCCGTGCTTCGCAGACATGGCCTGATTGACTGAACCGACGATCCATCGAACAGAATCACAGAAGTAAGGCGCGGCCATTACGGCGGCGGCTTTCTGACTATTGCGAACGATTCGCTTGACAACACGCAGGTAGTACTTTATGCTGAATAAGCCAGCCACCGCGGGGCAATTTCGGCTACATGCATTACGGAGGAACAGGAAGACGTTCCCGTGACTGCCGTGTTTGCGCCACCATTAATCACGTCGCTTATTCGACGAATCTTTCGAACGCAGGAAAAAGACATGGACAATATCGGACAAGCATTTGACAATTCCGAAAATGCAGCTGAATCAGCCCGCCAGTCCGCTACGAACCTGGTGAATTTGACCAGACGCCTGCAAAAGGCCGCAAAAGAGGGTAACATAGGCGCTATCAAGAAGGCACGAGCCGGACTCAATGTTGCGCTTGAGAACCTGACGCAAGTAGTGACGGACGCTATCCGGTCCTGGCCCTATGAAGATGATGAAGTAGCTGAATACCTCAAGGGAGGCTATACACACGAGCTACGTCGTGTCGCGTTGGAAAGGGGTCTGGAAATCCATTTGCGGGACGAACAGTTAATCTCACACCCATCCATCGTGCGAATATTTCCCGAGGATGAGGCGATCCGAATTGACAACAAGAAAATCTCGACCATTAAGCCTTCCTACCTGGCCGGTCTGCTGGTTGCAAACCAGCAGAAGCGCAGTCGCTTCTCCGCGAAACGGTTTTTGGAAGCCCTGTACAAAGTTTACCTGGAGCTTGTGAAGGAAGATGCTTCGGATGGACTCATGAAGGGCGGCTCCGGTCGCGTGGTACTTTTGGCAAGAATCTACAGGTTATTCACCTCACTGCCGGGTAGCGGGCGAGATTATGCACAAATTGACTTTGCCCGTGACCTCTACCAGTTGGAGACAAGCGGAGTTACAGAAACTACGTCAGGCGCCAAAGTATTTTTCCACGCATCCACTGGCACCCGGGGCGGAAGAAACGTATTCACCTTTGTGGGTCCACAGGGCCAGGATATCAAGTACTTTGGCATTCGATTTGCAAGGGACGACTGATGTACAACACAATCTCAATCTCTCTCAAGGACTGGCTTCAGGTCATTAACGAAGAATACCTGTCGTCGTATGTCCGCTGTGGCGGCGCGTCGATAAAGTTTGCAGTGCCATCAAACGAGGGTTCCAGGACTGGTTTGTACGCAGAAACGGAGGCCAACTGCGATGAATTGGACTATATTTTCATTAAATTGAACGCTGAGACGATGCGGGCGCACATGCCGCAGGATTTCTTTTTCAGGTTCGCCAGCCAGGTCGATTGGCGGCTGCTGGCTCGCCGTATGATCCTGAGGCTCGCCACCGAGCAGGGCTACCGGATTGACGGAATTCCTCCCGGCGTGGACGGCAATGTCTTCGACTCCATCGCAACAGCCAACGGTCTCGAATCGGAGTTCGTGCTCGGAAACCTGAGGCCGAAGATTCAGAACACTGTCTTCAGGAACACAAAGATGGCGAGAGATTTCCGGGTGTGTATGAGCCATCTTTGCATGGAAGAGAACAGCCGTGGCGTGTACACAGGTGAGCCCCTATTGGATTGGCTGACGGGAGAGAACACGCGAATCAGTGGCGTCCGGCCCTTTTCCATCTACACCAGTATCAATCGCAACACGGCCAGATACTTCATCGAATCGGCCCTCTACTGGATTCATCATGTGGGGCACTCGGGAACGGTAGTATTGTTTGACAACGCTCGCGTAACGGTGGCCAGAAATCCGAGGGACGGTCTGCGCTACTACACCAGAGCCATGGCGATGGAACACTACGAGTTACTACGGGAATTTGTCGACGGCGTTGACCGGTTGACGAGCACGGTACTGGTAGTCGTAACCAACAGCGATTTTCTCGACGACAGTGGCGATCGCAGGTCCCGGGGATACGGTATCTATGAGGCCCTGCGCACGCGGGTGATGGACGATGTTCGCGATAGGAACCGGGTAAATCCGGTCGCATCCCTGGTGCGGCTGACATAGGAAGGTGGAAGGCAGTGGCGGTTTTGGCCGATAAACACAAATTCGCCTCCAGGCGGGCCCTGGAGGCTCTCCGAAACGGCGTACCCAACAGGGACGCGGTGAAGATATTGGGCTGCAACCAGCCTGAGGCTGAAGATAAGTTCGAAGGCATGTTGACCAGGGCTACGGAAGGCGTCGACCTTTCGTCCGGCACTTTCGGGATGCTGGTCTCCGGTGATTTCGGCTCCGGCAAGTCTCACCTGCTGACTCACCTGGAAGATCGGGCCCTTTCCCTGGGTTTCGTCTGTAGCAAGGTGATTATCAGCAAGGAGACGCCGCTATACGACCTGGGCAAGGTATTCAAGTCGGCTGTGGATAACACCCAGATGCCCGACCGTACCGGCCGGTTGATGGAGGAATTGGGACAGGCGTTAAAGCCCGATTCGAAAGAATACGCCAGCTTCTTTAAGTGGTCAAACGACACCGACTCTAACGGATTGAGCCAGATGTTCCCGGCCAGTCTGCTCGTTCACGAACGGTCGCGCGACCTCGAGCTGAACAGTGAGATCGAGAACTTCTGGGCGGGCGACAGAATCTACATTTCCCGGGTCAAGAACGGCCTCAGGCAGATAGGGCAAAAGCAGAGTTACACCTTCCGAGCGCCCCGGGCTGCAGACCTGCCGCCCCAGCGTCTCCGTTTCGCCGTCCAGCTGATCAGGGCTGCTGGTTACAGGGGCTGGGTGGTGCTGCTGGACGAGATCGAACTCGTCGGTTCGTACACTCTCCTGCAACGGGGAAGGTCCTACGCCGAGCTGGCTCGCTGGTTGGGACAGGCCGCCAACGGGTCGTATCCCGGTCTGAGAACCGTGGGTTCCGTCACCGACGACTTTGCACCCGTAATCATCACGGATGGAAAAAAAGACCGCGACTACGTGGAGCCAAAGTTGGATAGCACAGATCGTTACAGGGATTTGAAGGCGGACGCTATTACCGGCATGAGATTGCTGGAACGAGGTTGTTCGCCGTTGAATCAACCAACAGACGCGGGCGTCCAACTGACCATGGAGAATTTACGGAGACTCTACACCGAGGCCTACGGCTGGGATGCTCCGCCGGTGCCAATTAGGGCCGGCGGCGCCGGATATCAGAATCGGATGCGCTACAAGGTCCGCGCCGCCATTAACGAATGGGATTTGATGCGGCACTATCCCGACTACGAACCCAACACCGAGGGCGAGGAGTTCCGACACCCCTATGCAGAGAACGCCGACCTCGAACGAGAGTCCCGGGACGACACTGATTAGAAGGCGACCATTTCTCCTTCCTGGGGGAAACTGAATTGCCGGAACTTTTCAATGAACGGAAATCGGTGAATACGGGATCCGGCACGGTGGCCTGGCTGCGGTTCGTCGAAGAAAAGGGCGGTAACGGCATACGTGCGGCGCTGTTCCAGACATCCGCGCAGGGTGAACCAATGGACTTCTGCTTCACACGGACGGTTTACTCGGGGTCTGGCGGAAAACTTGCAATCGTCAAGCCGGAAATCTTGCAATCGCTGGCAGGATCACTACTCAGAGCTGTCACTTCTGTGCCAACGTTGATACTCGCTCGGGCCGATGAAGTACCTCATGGATCGATCAACGAAGAAATAAAGGTACAGGTACCCTTTTGCCGTATCGCAACGTCGGGTGTTCGGCCCAATGGCGAATCGGACGACCCGCATAACGAAGGTTTTGATCTGTTTTGGGTTACGGAAAAACCCAATCCGGATAACGAAGCGAGCCAAATTCTCGTAGAAATACTGGACCGCGGCAATCCCGCTGAACCTTTCGAACGGGCGACTGCAGGATTGGACGTAGCGTTTGACGACGATCGGATTCACGCCGTCACCGACCTTTCAGGTCTGGCAGTTGTAGTGAGCTTATCTTCATTGTCCGAACGCCCCGGATATCCAGCCAGCGATTACTCCGCAATTCGTGAGAATATCCATAAGGCAAGTTCAGGCCCACGACCCGACTTAACTCTGGCCGAACGTCTGTGGAACGTTCTGGCCAATCCACCCGATCCTTCCCAAACGATCCCGCTACATTGGGCGGGCGACTTGATGCCCTTCCAGCGGCAGGGTGTCCAGGCATTGCTGGAAAACCGCCGGCTACTGTTGGCCGACGACATGGGACTGGGTAAGACCGTACAGGCGATTACAGCCTTACGGATTCTCCGGGCACGTCGAGAAATCAAATCGTGTTTGATCACGGCTCCCGCAAGCGTGCTGAATCAGTGGCGACGCGAAATCGAAAAATGGGCGCCTGAGCTTTCCGCCATCATCATCCGTGGTTCTGTATCGGACCGCAGTTGGCAGTGGGATGCCGAGAAAGAGATAACACTCGTGAGTTACGATACCCTGAGGACCGACTTCAGCACCCAATCTCTTGTTGGTCGCAAGAACTGGGACGTGGTC
Organism: Candidatus Latescibacterota bacterium; assembly: GCA_963662665.2. Lineage (GTDB taxonomy): Bacteria > Latescibacterota > UBA2968 > UBA2968 > JAAXHE01. The sequence goes on along the minus strand of CAXXJS010000061.1, from coordinate 116,904 downwards.
GTAGCGGACGAGGCTCAAAGGATCAAGAACCGCAACGAAACGAGCGATGCCCTGAAGGGGTTGAAAAGAAATCGTTCGTGGGCTCTGACCGGCACCCCAATGGAGAATCGCGAAGAGGAGCTGGCCTCGATACTGGAGTTTGTTGATTATGACTGCACTGGAGTGACAAAACGGTACCGTCCAGGTGTGGAATTGCAAAGGCGACACCGTGAGTTGCAGGTTCGACGCAAAAAAGCGGAGGTCTTAAAGGATCTTCCTGTCAAGCAGACCACCAAGGTCGACATCGAGTTGGGCTCCCGCCAACGCGAGAGCTACGATAAGGCCGAACAGGAAGGCATCGTCTACCTGAAGTCTCTTGGCGCGGAAGTCAACGTGCGGCACGTGCTTGAGCTCATCACTCGATTGAAACAAATCTGCAACGCCGACCCAAAGACCGGTGAATCCAGCAAATTGGCCGACATCAAGGACCGCGTGGACCAACTTGTAGCCCAGGGACACAAGACGCTGATCTTTTCGCAGTACGTCAGCGACACATCCGGCGTTGGCGCCGTGGTCAACCACATGCGGGATTTCATTCCGCTTACCATCACCGGAGACTTGCCTCCGTATGAGCGAACCGAAGTCATCGAACGATTCAAAACCAGCAGCGAACACAAAGTGTTGGTCCTGTCGTTGCGGGCGGGCGGCCTGGGATTGAACCTTCAGGAGGCGTCCTACGTGATTCACCTGGACCGTTGGTGGAATCCCGCCGTAGAAAGTCAAGCCGAAGACCGAAGCCACCGCATCGGCCAGACGGTCAAAGTCAACGTCATCAAGTATTCCTGCATCGGAACTATTGAGGAGCGTATTGACAATATTCTGGAGAACAAACGGGAACTGTTTAACCAACTCATCGACGATGTGTCGATGGATCTGTCCGCCCAATTGAATAGCGATGAACTTTTGGGGCTGTTCGGAATAGAACGGCCGCTCGTCGCGGTTTGACGGGATTATTGAGCAGATGGATGCACGCTTGAACAGTCTCGAGCAAGGCCAATTTTATATTCTGTCCTGAATTCGATGGCTTTTGGGAATCCAGATCACAAGCTTGATCACGCTTAGCACGCTCATTTTGATCGAGCTTGTATAACACCAACTGCGAGTTTCCATTTCCGCGAGTTTAGATCCGCAGCCTAATCGAAGCCCCGTCGGCAAGCACCTATTGATACATCCGTTGACGTTAGGCGTTCCTTCGCCATCTTCATCGTTCTTCATTTCAAAAAGGAAATTATAGCGCAATGTCACATGTCAACGATCCCCGCACTTTGTTCCCCTTCCTGTTACGGTCTGTACAACCCGGTACGTACATGCGTTTCTAGATTTTTATACTTGACAAACCGTACTCCGTTAACGTACTTTTGTGAAAAGATATGCAAGTGACAACCACGGGAGTACGCAATGAACGGGAAATCTACAAGGTCGTTGTCAGATGTCATTCAAGTAAGCGTCCTTTTGTATAGGAACGAAGATGTTTGGATTGCTCAGGGTCTTGAATATGATATAGTTGCTCAAGGACAGACAATACCCCAGGTCAGGGCTCGGTTTTACGTTACAATTATGACTCATTGCCATTTTGATGCCACAAATAACCGGGAAATCTTACAGGGTATTGAGAAGGCCCCTGAGAAATTCTGGACCATGTTTGAGGAAGCCGAGGACGCTCAGCTAAAACGCAATCATCGTCGACTTGCTCTTGATGTATGGAAAACATCTTTGATGCCTGTTGTAAAAGCGAACTCGCGCGTCTGCGCATGAGGGATTCGCTGTGTTTTATCTGACGTATGAACAATTCAAAGAGTGTTTAATACAAAATTTCGATTGCGAATGTGATATTCAGGAAAGCGGCACCGATGTTATTGGAACTTATTGGGGTTTTACCCGCACAGTCGACGGAGAATTACTATATTCAGGAACAGCAGGCAAACCCAATGAACAAATCAGGAGACCACAAATCAGAGCAGTTTTGAGAGCATTGCAGATAGACCGGAATGAATTTTACGGTCATGTTTAAAGAAGAAAATCTCAAAAAGTAACCTGACCTCCCATAACGCTATCAACAGCCTGCCAGAAGTAACATACTGGCAGGTTTTTTAATTTTCCGAACCCTACCCTTTTTGTTGTCAGCGTTATCCTACCGCTTCCCTTTTGGATCAACAATCCGAAGTTCTTCATACTGAACAGCCGCCCGTAGCAACTCGTCCGGGCACGCATCTATCACAATCTCCTCTTCCATCTCCGCCTTCGCTGGCCTATACCGACTATCAACAATCCCTACGACCGGCTTCTTCTTGCGCTCATCCGTAGTACCCACTACAATTCCCATTTAAAAGGGGTACTGTCTCATTTAGTATAGGCACAGAGGGTATCGAGTGCTCCCATGAATTCATTCCCCCGATAAATCTGCCGCGATAACACTGAACGCGCCTTTCGGATACGCCTCATATTTGCCCTGGGTCAGCGCTGTTTCAAGTGCAGATTTCGCATTCTCAATAGGACGCGGATTGTGACCGTTCAGGGACGATCCCAAACTCATAATCTTCAAGACGTTCATACCTGCGTCTCATTTCGCCGGGACTGACTTCGCCACTCATCTGCAACCGGATCCCGCCTTCCTGAATCCAGTGCGGTACGGTCGCGCCATCGAACCCACCCCTCCGGGATTGTCCATATATCGAGTCAGCGCAAATCAGGACCCTGGATGTCCTGGAAGCCCTACACAGCAGCCACATCTCGCCTCGTTTATCTCCTGAACTGATGGCGCGGATGCTTCCGGAAAGCATATCGCCATCTCGATACAGTTCATCTGAATTCAGCCTGATGCGTGACCTAGCAGGGGCCAACTCCGGCCCGTATACAGGTATCTTGAACCGTTTGCGGAACCACTCCACATCTCGTTCGTGGTTTGGGCTCGTGCAGACTACAGCTTGAAATCGACCATCGGCATGTTCCCTCAGGGCATTCAGAGCCTGTCTACCAATGGGCCGAATCGGATCAATCAGAATAGATCCATCGGATGTGGAAAGGAGATAAGACTGTTGAATGTCGCTGTTGCCCCATGTCGTCCATCGAACCAGGGCTGGCTCTGGTTTAGTCCCGACCTCTACGAGAAACCTGGTGCCGGACTGGATAAAGGTCTTCACGGTTTTCTCCAATCGCGGCTTCCTCAGCATGATGTTCTGTCAAGCGCACGCCGGATTGACCTTACGTCTGCATAATCTGAACGAAATTGCCGCACGTATCGTCAAAGATCGCCAGCATAACGTCCTGATAATTGGTTGGTTCCATCGAAAACGAGACTCCCAGCGCCTTCAATCGCTCAAACTCGGCGTGGATATCCTCAACGCCAAAGGACGCAGCCGGGATCCCCTGTTCGAAGAGTCCCTTCTGGTAATCCTTTGCGACCTGATTTTCGTTCGGCTCGAGCAAGAGTTCAGGACCGTCCGGGTTCTCGGGCGAGACGACGGTGAGCCACTTGAACTCCCCTACCGGGACGTCATGCTTTTTCACAAAACCAAGCGTTTCGGTATAGAACTTCAGGGCGTTGTCCTGGTCATCTACAAATACACCGGTGAGTACAATTTTCATGATGGGATTTCCCTTGTTTGGTTGACGTTTTCCTTCTCGAGCGCCAGGCCCGCAACAGCGTATTGCTGAAACATCACGTCGTAGGCCACAACAATCCTGGACCCACGTGGAATTGCGTCTCGTCCAGTCGAACAACACAAGCGCCACCCCGGGAGATTCTCACGCCGCCATGAATTTCGCAAACGTACATCCCCTTGGATGGCAATAGTTGTATCTGAAGTATGACTTGAAACCGATCTTCCGGTAGACGGGTTCACCCATTCTGGACGCCTGCAGGACGGCAATCCGGTACCCCAACTGTCGGGCATCCTCCATCGGCGCCAGCGTGAGCACGGTCCCGATGCCCCCAGCCGGTATGCCCTGCTCGACTCTCACGACGCGGGTTCCCAAATCTCGATCGCATTTCCTTCGGGGTCGTGGATGCGGGCGAAGCGGCCGATGCCCTCCATCTCGCTTTCGTGGCTCACCTCAATATCGGCGGACTTCAGTTGTGTGATCATCGCGTCCAAATCGGCCACGCGGAAATTCAGCATGAAAGTCTTGTCCGCTGCGAAATAGTCCGTGTCAATTTCGAAGGGTGAGAAAACCGTGACGCCGGACTCGTTCACCCACGGCGCCATCTCCATGTTCGTCGGAGCAGGATTGATGCCAAGATGAACGTGATACCATTTCGTGAGTCGTTCCGGGTCCTTTGCCCGAAAGAAGAACCCGCCGATTCCCTGAACCTTTTGCATGCTACGCCCCTCTCTGCGCGGAAGTTGTGGGATACTGCCTCATTGGACTGTCCTGGAGCAACACATATTGGATTCTCGACGGTTTTCGGACCCTCAGTTGTTTGGGTTATGGAAGTCGACAGCGTTGGTGCTGAAGATATTAACCTTGATTCGTAATTCTTCGGAGAAGTAAAACCGAATTCATGCAAGTAGATAAAGGCGATTAGACTTCGGATTACCAGGATACACCAGGTCACTGGATGTGAACTGAAAAAAAGTCCTTTTGGACGACCATTTCGGCCCATTTCGGAAGGTTTAATCGCGGCGCAGAGTTGCTGGTTTTGTCGAATCAAGGTTAAAGCCGTTGCTGTCGCTTGAGTTCGGGGACAATGAAATTCCGCAGGATAGGATTCAAGCGATACTTCCCCGATTCGAGATCGGCCATAGACGCCCAGGCGATTTCAAGTACCTCTTCCAGGTCCGGGACCGGTTCTCCGTCAAAGCCTGCCACGTAAGCTCGAACGCTAACCCTGTACGTCTCTGCAGATTCCGGAGGACGAACTACACGCTCGTATTCGCCGAAGAATTCGGGATCCGTCGGGACAATGTTGAGCTCTTCGAGGAGTTCCCTCCGCAATGCATCCAGGTCCGACTCACCGGGCTCGAGCTTTCCGCCCGGCAACAGGTAGTCCTTGATACCATCGCATTTCACGAGCAACAGGCCATCACGCGTGATCAGAATACCTGAGATGCGCACGACAGTTTTCATTCTTTTCTTTCTCACATCGTCAGTATCGAATATCCGTGAAAGGTCCGGTCTTGCGCGAATTCTCGCGGCCGATTTCAAAGGAATCGTCTTACTGACGTTTCAAGAGAAATATCATCTCAGGCATGTCGGGCCCGATCGGTTTCCGATCAAATGAACCGAATTCCCCCACGCTCTCAAGACCGGACGCGTAGAAAAGTGCTTTGAGATGCGGATAAGTATAGACGTTCATTTTGAAGTTTTCGGTTTCCTCTGTAATTATCCGGTCGCCCTCATACATGCGGAAGATAAACCGGCCTGAAAAAACCAGATTGACCGGATCGTACCCGTCCTTCACAAAGTACCGTCGGATCGTCCTGCCAGTCCCGCCGTCTGTGGGCCATTCCAGTTCCAGGTGTTCTTCGCCGTCACCGGATAGCAGCTTGTCGAAGCGGGGATTGAACACGTCAAACGCGAGGACTCCCCCGTCCGCCAGGTGGCTCGCCGCGTTTGTCAGGGCAGCAAGTTGATCTTCCGCGGTGTACATGTGCTGCATCGGTCTGAACGGAATAACCAGCAGTGGATATCCTTCGCCCAGATGAACGGTCCTGAAATCGCCCTCAACCACTCGTATACGCCGCTGAATGTCTGCAGGTTCTTCGTCGATCTTTGCCCGCAAGATCGCCAGCATCGAACGGGAAGCATCGACCCCCGTTACGTCAAGACCCTGCCGCGCAAACGGCAGGGTAATTCTGCCGGTCCCGCAGCCGAGCTCGAGGACCGGCCCGCCATACTCCCCGGCCAGATCGAGATAGAAATCCCTATCGACCAGGTCCTCCTTCGCGCTATACGCCGCGTCGTAGTGCTTCGCCGCCAGACTGTAGGGGTCTTCGGTCATGGTGAGTACCTATCCAACCAGTTTCTCCCTCAATTTTACCGCTGCCTGGTACGCCTCAGCCAAAAACTCCGCCGGCGATTGAGAGGGGTCCTTGGGCACGGCCTCGATCATAACCGGGCCCGGGTGCGACGAGGGATATGCTTTCGCAACGGCATCCCAATCCACGATTCCCTTCATTGGCAACCATTGAACGTCGGCCTGACCATCAGTGTCCGAGAAATGCGTCGTGATGAGACGATGCGCCCACTTCCCGAGTACTGTACCGGGAGAACTGGAATACAGGTAGTCGTGTGAGCTATCGTAGCACAAACCCAGGCTGTCCATAGGGAGTTTATTCAGAATGAAATCCAGGCGATCGTCAATCCTTGTATTCTCAAGAGCTAGCGCGACCCCGCTCTCTGCCGCCGCCTCGCCCAATCGTCGGAAAATCCCCAGGCCTTCCTCATGAGGCGGAGGCGGTGTCGGCCCCTTTGTTACGTGAAGCACAATGCAGGAAATGGAATGCCGGCTGCAGTACTCGATTAGCTTAAGGTTCTCATTTAAAAAAGCGTTGCGTTCGCTGGCCCTGTCTGACCAGAATGCATTCGCATTTTCGTACGGTGCGTGGACGTGATCGACGGCGAGTCCGGCATCCGCCGCCATCCGGGGCATTTCGTGAGCACGACCGGACTCAACCAGGGGTTCCTCACTTCCGATCCATAGAAAGGTGTGGCTGAAACCACTCTGCCCGATCAGCCTCATGCGTTCAGGCAGAGGCAGTTCATAGCCGAACCAGGAAAACGTGCCGAGAGGGGGTGGCGTTTCAGGCGAAGCCATGGGTTGCTCTCTCGGATTGGGGCTAAGAGTCGCAATGCCAGCTATCCCTGTCGTATTTGAACGCCGCAAAGTCGTTGCGGTAGAGGTCATGGGTCAGATCCGCCAACTCGCGAATGTACGCTACGTTCAGTGGTACGTGGGCCGTTGCGTTCCGCTTCTCCGAGGCAAGGGCGATGGTTTCCTCCGGAGCGCCGATAGATGTCAGGACCGTCTTGAAATCGTCTGCGAAATTCTCGAAACGGCCGATGAAATCATAATTGATCAAGTCCTGCTTGAGAATCCGTGACTGAGCATTGAAGTGTCCGTCATAGATTGCGTCCGGCTTAAATTCGTAACGTACCCGTGCGTTACAGTCAGACAGGAAATGAACGAACTCTGCGAAGGTTGCCGTGACGGCGCGACATCCATCGCCATCAGGGTAATTGAACTTCCCCCGGATCGCATCGCGCAGCCACAAATACTGGCCGTCCGACGGGTTTCCGATCTTCGACTTGTAGGCGGACAGCAGTCGATGGTACGGATTGCGGACAAAGCAGAATCTCACCCATTCCGGTGACGTGAGCATCTCGATGATCTCTTCAGTGCTGTATTCCGCAAGGAACAACCCAATATCGAGACCGTGGACGTCGTTCGGTTCCGCCGGCGCCGGGTTTCCAGCCAGATGGTAGAGCGTCACCTTTACCGTCGTGCAGGCAACCTTTGGAATCGTCATGCACAGGCATTTGTACTCGGGCACAACCCACCCGTGGTACGAGAAACTCTGGTGAACGTCATCTTCCCGTGCAGCCTCAATGAGCGATGCCATCCGCTTTGTATCGTGCATTTCTGCCATTGACTCTTGGTTCTGGAACAAGATGCGATGAAGGGATATACAACAGATCGGAATGTGACAATCGCCTCCCAGTTCTCGGTACCTGTTCAAGCACCCTCCGCCCGGCTCTTTCCTGCTTCACCTGTAGGGGCGCCCCTTGTGGGCGTCCGGCCTTCGGCGAGCGTTGCAGGTCACGTTTCAGTCCAGCGGCCGTCCCCAGGACACCCGCGTCTGGAGATCAAAGCTCAGCATCCCGGCTTCGTCGGCGTAGTCGCTGAGGATGTTCGTCAACTCGGCATCGAAGACCGCGGCGTTTTCCCTGCCATATGTTCGACTGACATACTTTCGCGCGAATGAAAGGAACCGACGTAGTCCCGCACCGATTGCGAAAAACGAACGGGTTCGGTCAGTTTGTCTCCGAGAAGGTGAAGGTGGCGCCGCGTTTCGATTTCCTGAATCAGGTCGATTTCCTCATAATGCGGGTTCGTCGAGAACTTGCGAATCAATACAAGCTCCGCTTCCCGCCAGGTTGGATCGACGGGTCGATCGCCGTCGATGATAACGACGTATCCGCCATCCGGCATCGCTTTCCTGAATCTCGGAAAGACTGCGCCCCACTCCATCCAGTGAATACTCGCGCCCGCTGTCACCATCGAATAGGGCGGGTTCCATTCGACCTCCTCGACCCGTCCCTGAATCCACGTGAGACGTGGATGGTCACCGTTGACCAGTGACTTTCCTACGCGAATCATCTCCTCCGAAAAGTCGACTGCATCCACGCATTCCACGTGTTCGACGAGGATCCGCGCGATCTTACCCGGACCGCATCCGACATCCAGGACCCGGCCCGGCGACTCGCCAAGCAGGTGCCTTATAATTTCATACGTTTCGTACGGATATGGCGGACGAAGCTCGTAGGCATCGGCCAGGCTTCTATTCTTGAATCGGCTCGCGTAATCATCCCAGTATTGCCGAGGCCGGGGGGAGGTGTCTTTGGCCATCTTGACCGACCCTTCGATGGATTATGGATGCTCGCACCTTTCAAACGTCCCCATATGACGTTAACACGGCGTCCCAGGCCAATTCAGTAGCTATGAATCCAATATCGAGCTCATCCAGGGATTTTGTCTTAACTTCGTTTGTCGTAACGGCATACAGGATATCGCCGTCATATTGGGTGTGGAAGGGCTGAATGGCCTGCGACATGGAACTATGAACCTGTTTAGCCAATTGATGGAGAGATCCCGCGTCCAGCTGCCGGTTTGTGACAACCAATGTCAGAGTCGTGTTTTCGCGAGACGGTTTGCTCTTTGCCGACTTACCCGATCTGTGTTCTACCCGATCCCGTATATGCAGGCGGTTTCCTGTATTTGGATCTCGATTCCCTCGAACGACCTGCCCTTTACGATTCACAATCGCGCCGAGCGCATTCACAACGGTAAAGACGGCAATCCTGGTACGGCCCACCTGTCGAAAGGCAGCGCCCTGTCCGGATGACTCTCGAACGCCCAGCCCGGTTCCACCGCCAACGTGAGCCGAACGGCCGGCGCCCCGTGCGCCGAGAGGAAAGACGCCAGTACGGGCTGTTCTCAACGCGGCCCGGCCCAAATGTATATCCGGATAGATTGCGTTATTCCTGCCTCGCCAGTCCCAGATAATGGCGCCGGATACGAGAGGAATATTCTCCCAGTTTATGGAATAATTCTGCAGTGCGAGAAGTTCAGCGCGCACACCGAGAGCTGCTTCAAGACCGTAGAGAGAGCCGCCGGCAAAGCAAATCGCGTGATACCAGCCATAACCGGTCTCGCTGGCGCCAACGCTGCCCCCTCGAATATCGACCGCCGTGGAGACTCCCTTCGGGAAATGGAAGACGGTACAACCGGTTGGACCCTCTTCATATTCGGCGATACCGACCTTCATACCCGGAAAGTTGAATTCGAGGGCTGGACTGTCAAATGCGGTCATCGGCGTCAATTGTACGCTATCATGTGAAACTGTTTTTCTTTGCTTTGCCATTGTACGTACCTGTCCGGATGGAGATTCTGTATGGAGTTATTACCGGGAGCAGTAAATAGTTGACATCTATTACGCCTGCGACGGTGGAGAAGAACTTGCTCAAACGGGGACGCTGAGCTTGTCGAAGCGCCCGCGTTTCGGCACGTTTTTTCCTTCGCCGACCCTTCGACAAGCTCAGGGAGCGGCTCAGGGTGCCGGGTCAATGTTGTGGACAAATCGCAAACTATCGGGTGCTCCCGTGATAAGGGGCCATCCCGGAAATTCAGTTGGATTCGGTGATCGAATAGACCGCCGAGGGCAGGTCTTCCAGGTCGTTAATTGTCACATCAGGGATTTCATCCGGTACACGAGGTTCCAAAGTCGCATATCTGCCTTGCCGGAACCAAATGGTTCGCAAACCCAGCTTCTTTGCCGGAATGATGTCGTTGTCGAGTCGATCGCCGATCATGATCGCCTCAGAAGGCGTAAACCCGGCCCTGTCGAGTATTGTACGGAAGAAACGATTATCAGGCTTCTTGATTCCGAAGGTCCCCGACACCTCCCGATGGGAAAACCAGCGCAACACGCCAAGATTTTCGAGAACGCCCGTGATACTCGCCGGCGCGTTGCCGGCCAACGCGAGCGTGAAATCTTCGGCCAACTGTTCCAGAATCACAGCGGCCCCGGGGTAGAGCTGGTACCCGAGCGACCGGATCTCCGAATAGTGCGATCGCACTTCCTCAGTTATCTCATTGAAGAGGCTCACGTCTGAATTGGCAAAGTGCCGCGTGATGGCGTGCATGGCACTTGGAACGAACTGCGAGATTTTGTCGCCGTCCAGCCGCCGGTATTCTTCAACGGATAGCTTGAAGCCAAATTTTGCGAGCGCGGTTCGATGTACTTCCATCAAGGCATCCTGCTGACCGACGGCGTCAAGAATCGTCTCCCCAACGTCGAACAGCAGCACTGATGTCATGGCAGTCTCACACATTTGTGGGGCAACCATTTCACGTCTGCGTTTCCGGGATTCTGATCCTACATTGCTGGTCTGAATCTGGCTTGAAGAATCCTTTCGGCCGACGACTCGCCAAACGGCGCGCCGCAGCACCGGAGGTCCGCAACAACGGCGTGATAATCGTAGCTCAATCTGTGATTCGCCACGCGCCATTTCCGTCCAACCCATGACACCGTGGCGTATCCGATTCGCTGGTCGCCGTCAAACGGAAACCCGGTGGAATCGATGATTGCATACCGCTGACCGCACGGCGCGCCACAGGACGCGTAGTGTAGGTGCCCGGCCACGATCAGATTGGCCTCTGCATCCCCGAGCAGAACCCTGGCCTCCGCCTCCGGTGTAACGGCAAGAAGCCCGAATGGATCAGATTCGAGAACCAGCACACCGGTCACGTCAGCAGGAGTCGCGTGCACGATGAGTAGGTCGTCTTCCAGAGACTCGCCACCCGGCGGCACTATCCTGTGCTCAAAGGGCAGACCCTTCAAATAGCTCAAGCCATCTGACCCGAGTTTCTCTCTCACCCAGTCCACGCCGTCGAAGGAATATTCTTCATCAAAGACGAACAGGTCTGCGTTTCCGTAAATCGTGGGTGCATCCAGATTTCGTATCGCGTCCAGGCTCTCGCGCGGGCGGGGTCCGTTCAGCACCAGGTCCCCGGCGACCACCAGGCAGTCATATGGTCGACGCTTGAGATCCTCGAGAACAGCGTTGAGTGCGGCGACGTTGCCGTGAATATCTGCAATTACCGCGACTGTATATGGCACGGAATCATTCATTCAGACCCTGAGCTCCAGGGGGCGGGTCGCCTGGCCACTGGTGGGGTAAGGCCGCCGTCTTTGACCTTCACGCCCGACGAGTCCGCTTCATATCATAAGCGAATCGGTAGAGTTCCCCGAAGTCCGCAGACTCCGGCCCGAACAGCTCTGCCGCCTGTCTGAAATGGACGGTCCGAACGTCCACAATCCTGCTGTTCGGATCCGGATCGGCTCTGTCCTCGATTTCGCCAATTACATTCGCCCACGATACGACCCGCACATGCGCCGGGTGCGGAAAGTGGGGCAACCTGGGGCGGTCGTCTCGGGAAACGCAGTGATACATCCCGATCGGTTGGAGTTTCGACAGAATGCTCCCTGTTTCCTCCAATAGTTCGCGGCGACCGGCCTCCTCCCAATTCTCGCCGGGTTCGAGAGTACCCCCCGGCAGGACCCATTTTCCGTTCGCCCGCCTCGTCACGAGACAGTGACTGTCCGTGAGGAATGGGATGACATAGGATGCGCCGCAGATAGTCGAAGCCGGTTCACTTTCGAATCCTCGGAAGTGCACTTTGGGGCGCAACTGCCCCTGTTCCTCACTCAGGACAGGGTATTTCGAGATGAGCGTGTCGAAGTCCGTACGGTCCATGTTCAGCCTGCGTCTGGTCATCCGGCGACGCGTCGTGCGCCTCAACGCTTGTCGATAGGATCTATCCCAAGGTTACTCTCACAGAATCTCCAAAACCCGTTCAAACCTGCTGTGAATTTCTCCACTTTTTGCAAGTTCAAGACTTTCCTCCGCCCAGGAAGGAAATCTCGGCCGACGAAAGGCTTCAACCAGAACACAGAGAGGAGCCATCAATTCGTCCAGGACCTTCTCACCTGGATCGGTCTCACCGTATGCAGACCGGAATGCATCCGCAGCTACCGGATGTAAGTTGAACCCACAAGCGCGATCCGATAGAGGTGGTTACCGTTTTTCTTACGGATTGGCTCGACCCTCTCCGGATAGGAGTCACATAACCCCATCTTCTCAAGGATATCGCACACATCGTCGGCGAAATTCGCCACTCCATCTCCTGCACGGTTGACTGCGATGTCGAATATCCTCCCGAACCTGGATGGGCATCCCGAAACATATCAGAGAGGTACCACGTACGGGCGTGTTGGTCGGTATTGGTCAACTCAGTATAGTCAGAATTCCTTGAGCATTAAAAATACCGGTAACCGGCTAAACCCGTGTTTCTCCCAGAAGCCTGCACTCTCCTCGGTTACAGTCACACTCAGTGAAGGAGCGCCACGACGCCGTAGCTCCGTCTGTGCAGCGGTAAGCAGGTCTGAACCGATACCTCTACTATGACATGCAGGATGCACCGAAAGAAGGTGTACAATAGCTCTTGAGCCGTCATACACGGCGCGCAGGAATCCCATCGGTCGACCTCCTTCCACGGCGACTAGAAAGAGAGCCGCGTCGCACAGAGCGAATCTCTCCATGGCAGCCGGACCTTCGACCTCCGCTCTCGAATATTGGCCGTTCTGTCGTAAGATCTCGACGAGACATTCGGCATCGGATGAATCGAACTCCCGAATACGCATAGTTTCCCCAATTTTCCACCAATTATGACCAGCCAATCACGACCGCGAACCCTGTGGGAGACCGCGGAGCCTGCGCCTTAGCCCCGCCCTGCGCCTGTCGGAGGGTTCCCGGAAACCAGGTCTGGACGGCGGCACGCTGTGCACAGGGTCGATGGAGAACGTGCAAGTATCTCCCCAAGCTCATAGCGCTTCCGTCGTCTCCTGCAATGTCCGAAGCAGCCTCCTGACTTCGGACTCGTACGATCCGCCTCCGTGCCCGATGGACTTTCGTGCAGTCATTGTCCAAATAAGCTCCTGCAGGCAGTAAAGAAGATGAACAGACTCCCACGGCGGCCCATGAAGTCCCCTTGCGTCCAGATACTCGCTCCAAAGAGCCCTTCGAAATACTGAGAATCCGTCCCGGTAACGCCAGATCTCTCCTCCCCATTCGCCAAAGTTGAATTCGAGGACCGGGTTTCCGACACCTGCGTTTCCCCAATCCAGGATCCCTGTCACTTCCAGGTCCCGGTCCGACCGGACCAGGATCTGGTCTTCGTGGATATCGCCGTGAAGAAGCACATTGTCCATGCCGGCAAGCTCTGACAACGCCCGTTGCCACTTACCAAAACTCGTTTCGGAAATCAGCTCTCCAAATACCGCCGTGTCGCCCTCGGCAGTCAATTCACGAACCAATGAAGCGATCAATCCCGGCACTTCGCCCGGCGAACCGGATCGCAGCGCCCCGTACATCCATCGATACGAGTCGGCATGATCGCCGTCGAGATCGTGAGACAAAGGTTTCAGAAAGACTGTTTTCGGGCCCAATTGAAGGCTATGCCAGATTCCTGCCAGCCGTCCAACCGAACGGAGGACCTGCTCATAATCTATCGAACGCAAGGATCGTTCGATCGTGCCGAGCAACACCCCATTCAGGCGCGTGACAACCCCGAAAGGGTAAGTGCTCAATTCGCAATCATCGACTGACCTGACGAAACGGGGTACCGGCAGCCCGTCCCCGGCATTCAACAGCTTATACAGTTTTAGCTCGGTATTCAGTTGACTCTGATACCTGGGATGTCGGGGAAACAGAAAGACGAGATCCGGAGACTTGATGATATGCTTCGACCAGCCCGTAAAGTCGGGTTCAAGCTCTACCGGCGTCAGTCCGAACTCCTCGCAGAAACGATCGAGGTGAGGCCTGATCAGGATGGCTTCGAGTGCGGCAGAGGCTTTCATATCCGGGTGAACCGAATTGGGACGACCACGTCCGCTTTTGCCAATGTTCCTTCTCGCTGTCGTTTCAGGTTCTCCACACCGCCCAAATATTCTACACTAAGCCCGGATGCGAAGTCAAATGGCATTTCGTTGGCAGGTAGTAAGTTACGCGCTATTTCAGGAGTTCCTCGCAACCCCAATCCTCGTAGGCTTCCATAGCGAATTTCATCGAAATCACTCGCTTCCAGATCAGCGGACAAAAGATGCACGAAATGATCGAAAGACGGAAATCGTATTCGAATTCGTCACGGGAATAGTTGCCGATGCCGCCGGCAATCAGCCCATCGTAATACTGGTTCATCAGTTCGCTCTCAATTCGTCGTCGCCCGCTTGTTCCATGAACCAGCAGATAGGCAAGGTCATAGGCGCCGATGCCCCGCTTATACGTCTCCCAGTCAAACAGGATAAGCCTATCGGTCGTAGCATTCTTCGGGTAGAAGAGATTCCACACATGGGCGTCGCCGTGTAGAAGCGTAATATTCTGACCGCTTGAAACACGCGCCAAAAATACCTCGGGATATTCCGCGATCACCCGTCCGGCTGTTTCGATCCATGAAGGTTGCAGTTCGTCGCCAGCGTCTTTTACGAAATCCTCAAGCGCAGGTTCGAACGCGCGACAATTCGCCCGGACGTCCGCTTCCGCGATGGCCTGCGCCATCCTTAGCGGTCCGCCGTGTCGGGCGTAAAAGGACCATGTTTCCAGCCGTGGATGGTTCCACCACCGAACGTGGTATTTGAGCAATTCCGCGACGACCTGGTCGTGGGGGCGATCTTTCGCGTTCATTGGCGGTTCGGTGTGTGTCCTGGAAAGGTCGGCCATTATAAGGTGGCAAATCTTATTTTCATGGTCGATTCCGCCGTCATAGACGGGGCAGACATGCGCCCCGGGTGTACTTGGCGCAAGTTCGTTGTAAAATGCCCACTCAAGCACGCCACCCCCAAACCATCCTTTTCTGAAAACCTTCAGGACTATTGCGTCCGATACATCGCCATCGTAATCATCGCTGAATTCAACGGTGAGCCGGTCCCACTCTGCGGCGGAAGTTTCAAAGGAATCCGTCTTTTCGACCGATATAACCCGTCCGGATCGTATGATACCGTTCCGAACCAGTCTTTCGGTCAGTTCTGGTGGCGTGATTTGCTTCGCATCGGTGGTTGGATCCGATAGCTCCATTCGTGAATTCCCCTATGAGACGATGCGATTCATCTTCATTTGAACCCGGATCACGCGTTAACCGGTGACACCCTGCCGGGGCCAGGACAATCTCGGGCAAACATCAAGCGCTCAAGAATCCCATTGGTCGACCTCCTTCCACGGCGACGAGGAAGAGAGCGGCGTCGCATCGAGCGAATCTTTCCATAGCGGCCGGACCTTCGACCTCGGCACGCGAATATTGACTGTGCAGTCTCAGGATCTCGACGAGACATTCAGCATCAGATTAATCGAACTCCCGAATACGCATAGTTGTCTCAATTCTCCACCAATTATGCCCAACCAATCGCAATTGCAACCGCACACACGACCACTGAGTCTTCACCCTGAGCCTCAACTCAGGTCGTCGAAAGGTTGCCCAAAGGCCGCGGAACCCTTCGCCAAGCACGGGATGAACTCCGAGAGCAAAGCGCAAAAAACCTGCCGTTGGTTGGCGTACACCCTATCCCCTTGAGCTCAAAGCGCTTCCGTCGTCTCTTTCTAATGTCCGAAGCAGACGTTCCACTTCGGATTCATATGATTCTCCTCCGCGTCCAATGGTCTTTCGTGCAGTCATCGTCCAAATGAGTTCCTGCAGGCTGCGAAGGAGATGAACAGACTCCCACGGTGGCCCATGAAGTCCCCTTGCGTCCCGGTACTCATTCCAAAGAGCCTTTCGAAATACTGAAAATTCGTCCCCGTAGCGCCAGATCTCTCCTCCCCATTCGCCGAAGTTGAACTCGAGGGCAGGATTTCTGATACCCGCACATTGGCTCGTCGTGCCGTTGAGGATTGCTGTCTGAAGGTGGGGCAGACATTCCTGTCTGCCCTTCTAATCGTCCTTCTGTCGGAATGTCGACAGAAGTGATCCAGTAGATAGCGCCGGCCTTTTTCTAGTGGAGGAGACGGCAGCGAGTCCTGGCGTCTCCTGACGCAGGATTCCCATTATTCGGGTAGACGTGTGTGAGCAGACAAGAATGTCCGCTCCACCTTCCAGGCGTCGTTGGCGCTCTTCTGGATACGCGAGTCCATTCAACTTGGCTCAGCTTGCCCGGTTTTCGCTATGATGGGTCGCAAATCCGGATCTCTAAACCTACCTGACTTCCGCACTTTGCCGTCCGCCCTGAAAATTGGCTTACCCTGCTCATCCAGCTTGCTCATGTTGCTTCGGTGGACTTCATCAAAGAGCTCTTCGGCAATATCCTGCAGCCCATGAGCGATGAACGTACCCAGCAGTACGTAAAGCATGTCTGTAAGGGCGTCTGCGATCTCGACGACGTCGCGGTTTTTCACGGCCTCTCGATACTCGTCCAGCTCCTCCAATAACATCTTGATACGCCATTCGGTTATCTCCGCAGGCAGTCTTGCGGTAGGCGTGCGCTCGATGTTTACCTGAAAGACCTCATGAAAACGTCTTACGCTTTCCAGTTGTTGTTTCACCGCGCGCCTCCCGAGAGTTTCGTCCAATGCATTCGGAATCACCGTCAATCGGGAATTCCGACAATATCTTCAGACACTGTAACAACCTTCCCGTCAGAGTCTATTTCATTCACGGTCCCATACCCGAATGGAAAAAGTCCCTTCAAGCAATCCAATGGCCCAGTGTCCCGTGCCGAAAAATTGTCGCCACTCAACCGGCGAGACGGGGTAACACGTCTTCCGCCTTCCCACCCACATACAGGTCCTCCTCGTGCAGAAACTCCGGCCGATCAGGAGAGATGGCGGCGACTTTCATGCCATTGTCACGCGAATAGCTGATTAGACCGTGTTCGTCTCTTCCAAGCCCGATCGCCAGGAGAACGTCTCCCTGCTTGAACCACTCCCATCCTCTCGCTCCCGGTTTGAAGTCATCCGGATTCTTCATGTGGACGTTCACAGATCCCGCCCTCTCGTGGAGCCTGTCTCCATTCCCTGTGATTACGCGGCGAACGCAGCCTCTCGCCTCCAGCCTCGCAAGAGACCGGTGGGCGACATTCGGTTCCGCCTGGATGAACGCGGCTTGAAATCTCGCCAGAATCCTTGCGAGTTCCCGGGGTTTTTCGATCATGAAGCCCGCGACGGCGCCGGGAAACGGTTCATGCAGCGGGAAGTGGCGCTCCAGACCGTCCGGACCTCTGAAGCTTGGGATGCCGCTCACTGTGGAAATTCCCGCGCCCGTGAGGGCGATCACCGGGTTCTGGTACACGAGTGACTGCAGTTCCGGGACCGAAATGCGTCTTGCCGCTTCCGGACACGCTTTTGCGCTGACCGGATAGTACTCGGTTCTCGCGGCAAACGGATCTTCCGGTTCCTCCCCCTTTGGCTCGAATCGACTGAAGTAGGCTTCTTTCAGGTCTTCCGAGTCTCCAAGGGTAAGTATAAGGTGACTCGCCCTGGTTCCGCGTTCGGTCTCGCAGGAGAACAGTTCAACTCCGAAATCGGCAGTTCCGGAACCGGACGCTGTCGATCCGGAACGCAACTTCCGTCCAAGGCGTTCGACCTCGTCATCCAGCTCATCATTCTCATGTTTTCCCGAGCAAGCCACGCAAAGATCGAGTAAATCGACGCTTCCTGCTTCGTCCACCCTGAGTCGTCCGTAGAATCCGAAGGTCCGCCGCCGACCCAGAAAGGTCCAGTCGAAGTTTGTAAAGCTCCCCCTGATCAACCTGTAGGATTCAAGCTGTGCGTCTGTGAGATTGACGACAAACATAATTCAAAACACGTCTACGCAGCGGCTGCTTACGATTTCCCAGTGTTCGGCAAGTACAGCTAAGATTAGACTACGGACAGCGTCTTGATCCTCGCTCTCAAATGGCTTTGTCAAGATTTGTCGGGCATCCATCACCATTTGAGACCGTCCTTTCTTGTTTTGTCAAAGTTACCGAACGGGCCCTGTTCCCTTTCCCGATTCATAAATCGTTTCCACGGTTTGCGAAGCCGTAGCATGTCGAGGGTTTGCCGGAGGTCAACGAGCGATCAGCACCGAAGCGCAACACCGATGTGTTACATGATGTGCCCAACCAATTCAATCACTTGTCTTCATCTACCGCGAGATCTACAAGGAGTTCCAACTCTGTCGTCGATCCACGCACCCAGTTATCCTTTTTGAACTGTTGGTGGAAGGTATCAATCTCATGTTTCGACTGCCTGAAGACCTCATGGGCGCGCTCTAAGTCTTCGGATCGCATGTACGAGAGGAGATATACTCCGTCATCTAAAGTCAGCAGGAACCAGGACTCGACTTTCATTCCTTCGTCGCGTAACGTAGCCAATGCTTCGTCCTTGCGCCCGTTGATGGCGCTTGCCCATGCTGCCACGCCATCCTCCGAATTCTCCTTGAGCTTTATCAACTTTGCCTTTACGTCCACGCTAACCTCAATGTTTTTTGCATTTCATGTAGCGTTCTCGGCACCGGCGAACCTGCCGACCCATCGCGAATGCAGTCAATGGATCCCCATAGTTGCAGATCAGCTACGCGGGTGGCAGGTTTCAGCGCAGGCGCGAACGCGCCGAAGCCGTGGGTGCTCGTGTTAGCTGCTGTTTGCGACCTGGAGGGGCACCCCGCAAAAGGTCCGATGTCAGAAAAGGGTGAGCGGTGTTATATTTCTCCTGAAAAAGATAGGTGGAAATCCGCCTTTCTCCAAGTTTTCTGTCACCTTTCCGAACCTGAATGACACCTTCTATCGAAGGCCTTCGAGCAAATTCTCCCTGGTGAAGGAACATGATATGCAGTCAAGTTGCGACCTTGTCAGGGCGGCCTCCGACGGTGACCCGACGAAGCGGCCTGCCGCGTTTGAGTGTCTGGTACGTCGGTTTCAAGACCTGGCTTACGGATGCGCGTACGGGATTTTGGGTAATTTTCATCTCGCTCAGGACGTTTCACAGGATGCGTTCCTTACCGCGTACACCGATCTCGGAAAATCTGAAGCGCCCGACGCGTTTCCCGCGTGATTTAAGCGAATGGTGATACGGAAGGCACTCCGCTCAACCAGACTCGCCGTCTCGCGTTCAAGCCGCTTGGGGGCGCAGTGAGCGTTTCCACAGATGGTCCGGACCAGACGGAACCGATAGAAACTCAGGAAACGCAGGCATTGGTTCACGCGGCTTTCCAGACTCCCATGAGCACAAGCGGATTGCCACGGTGCCGTTCTAATTGACTGAATTCTCTCAAAAGAAAATAGCCGAATTCCTGGACCTGTCTCTGCCAACGGTGAATAAACGGCCACAGAGGTCCCGGAAGCGGCTTGAGGAAAGGATAATAAGGATGGTGGATGATACGCTTGAGGGTTATCGGCCTTCCAGATACGATAGATTCGCCAACGAGGCGATGGAGATAATCCGGGCGACAGAAGCGGGCGATCTCTCCAGGCTCGCAGCTCTCCTTGCCCGCAACCCGGGCCTGGTCGAATCTGATGCACCTCTGTCAGACTCGTATCCCGAACAGGCACGGGGCTGGAAACCTCTGCATATAGCAGCTTGGCACGGTCATACAGGCGCCGTTGAGTTTCTCCTTGAACAAGGAGCGAAAATTAACGCTCGGTGCGGATCGAACCGGACACCGCTACATTACGCAATCGAAGCGGGAAGTCAGGAAACCCGGCAACTGCTGTTAGATAAGGGAGCAGACGTCGACATTACGATTGCTTCCATACTGGGCATGACGGACCGGGTCAATGACTTGCTTGCGAAAGATCCTAAACTGGCCCACGACAATTCCAAGGGGCATACTCCGTTGGAGTGGGCCGCCTGGGGCGAGAGAGTTGATGTAGCCCGGATTCTGTTGGAACACGGAGCCAGGATTCGTGGAGAGGCCATATTCATCCCAGCGGCCAACGGAAGTGTGACGTTCCTCCGCTTTCTATTGGATCATGGCGCAAACCCCAATGTCCGATCCGGAGGTCGAAACGACGCACCTCAGTTTGACCATACCGTACTTCACGCGGCTGTCAGGATGCCATTCACCAGCGACAACACAGGCGTGATAGAGCTACTGATAGAGCGTGGTGCGGACGTGAACGCGTTGGACGAAGCGGGTAAGACGCCTTTGGATCGGGCACTCGAGAAGGGGGCCGATGGGCCATATACCGCAAATCCCTATGAAACATCTAATGAGCAGAAGGAATACGACAAGATCATCGCTTTGTTTGGTAGACACGGAGGGAAGACAAGCGAAGAGCCTTTATCGGCTTAGTCAGAAGGGAATGCAATCGAAAACTGGCGGTCCCATTGCGGGGCCGCCAGTTTTACTGTCGCAAATTGCAGCTGACGTTTTCGCCGTGCCCGAACCGCGCAGCGTTTGGGCGAAGGGCGCAGGCCGAAGCCGGGCACGGACGTGTTATGTGACGTGCGAGGGACACTGATCTTGGCCGCTAAGCGATCATTTCGATGATATCTTCAGGTCGATTGTTCTCCATCGCGTAGTCAACGGCGAGTTTATCCTCCGAGGTTGAGATTGATTTATCTGCGCCGGCGTCTAGCATCGCCGAAATCATCTCCGCATCACCAAACGCCGCTGCAAAATGCAAAGGTGTTTCGCCCATAAGTTTTCGATCGGTGAACATTGAAGTTGTTGCGTTAGAATTGGCAGCCTTGTTTACATCTGCCCCGGCATCGATCAAAAGTTTTGCCGCGCCAGAATGACCCGCCACGGCCGCATCATGCAGTGCAGTCTCTCCTCCACCCGGCATTGCCAAATTCACGTCAGCGCCGGCCTCCAGAAATAGCTTCATATGCTCGGTCTTTCCCCCGAACGCAGCCAACATCAAAGGACTGCCCTCCTCCATTCCTGTGTAGTCCACGTTGGCGCCCACAGAAATGAGATAGCGGACCAATTCGAAGTGATCGCCGAAGGCAAAAGAGCTAACCAATGCTGTATTTCCGTGACTTCCTTGGGCGTTAACGTCAACGCCACTATCTATAATCTGTCTAACTGCATCCCAATCACCCTCTCTACTGGCCTTGATCAGGTCCTCAACGTCGACGCTCATGGTGTCCAATCCTCCGCAGTGTATAGTCCTTCCGTGCTAAAAGAGCATGTCACATAACGTTTTCGCCGTGCCAGAACCGCGAAGCGGTTGCGCGTCGGGCGTATGCCCGAAGCCGGGCACGGACGTGTTATATGTCGTGCCTTCCCCTCCCACCGAGGATCAACTGCTCTCGTTCAGTCGATGCAAATGGTAAGCATTGTTGTATTGGACAAGAGTCCAGGTCCCGTCAGACAGAGACCATTCAGTAATGCCTGTATTCAAAGGATGTAGCCAGACTTTGGGGGAGTGTGCCTACCTTAGTTGAAATAGAAGAGGCTCCGATGTAAATTGGATACGGTAATCTCGTGGAAGAAGACTGTATCCTCATACGAAAGGAGCCTGTGATGCGCAAGGTAACATCGAAGTCCCGTGAAGTCAAGTTGAGCACAGATGGTGGTGTGAGGTCCGGGGCGGTCCCCGCAGGTGCGCTGGAGGATGTTGACGTCCGGGTCGCATTGATCCAGTCGCTGATCCCGCTGGGCTTGGACGCCGTGGAAGAAATCCTGCAGAATGAGGTCGCCGCGTTGACGGGCCAGAGATACACTCGCAAAGCGGGCAAGACTCCGAATCGCCGGTGGGGCGCGCAATCGGGATCGGTGTATCTGTCGGACCAAAAGGTGCCTGTTGCGGTGCCCAGGGTTCGCGACGTGGAAGCCAATGAGGAAGTTCCTCTCGAGGTGTATCATCGCTTGCAGCGCCCCAGACACATGGACGAAGGGTTGCTGCTGCGCGTCGTCAGCGGCATTGCCACGCGTTCGTATGAAGGTTGCGCAGAAGCGGTACCCGAGGCGTTTGGTTTGTCTTCTTCGAGTGTCTCCAGGCGGTTCATTAAGGCATCGGCGGCCAAGCTGAGACAGTTTCAAGAACGGTCGCTTGCGGGCGATGACCTGGTGGGTCTGTTTATGGATGGCAAGACCTTTGCCGATCAGGAAATGATCATCGCCCTTGGCGTGACCATCGACGGGCACAAGATCCCGCTGGGGTTCGTGCAGGCCGCCAGTGAAAACGAGCGCGTGTGCCGCCAGTTCGTGGATGCCCTCATCGATCGCGGATTGCAGTATCAACAGGGGCTGCTGTGCCTCATCGACGGCTCCAGGGGATTGCGGGCCGCCCTCACCAAGGCCCTCTCCGGATATGTGGCAATCCAACGCTGTCAGTGGCACAAACGGGAGAATGTGATCGCCTATCTGCCCAAATCACAGCAGGACGAGGTCAGAAAGGCCCTCCACGATGCTTACGACAAGGAGACCTACACAGACGCCAAAGCCGCGCTGAAGACCCTCAAGCCCTCCCTGGCGCTGATGAATGCATCGGCACTGAACAGCCTTGAGGAAGGGCTCGAAGAAACCCTCACCCTGCATCGCCTTGGACTCATGCCGCACCTCAAACAGTCGTTCCGCACCACCAACTGTATCGAATCACTCAACGCCATGGTCGCACAGCGCACACGGAACGTAAAGCGATGGAACAACTCCGATCAGCGATATCGGTGGTTGGCAGCCGCGCTGTTGGATATACAGCCCCGTTTGCGGAGAATCAAAGGATACCGATTCCTTCCCACACTCAGACTTGCCCTACGCAAACATCTCAACCTTGATCATGACTCTCAAGAGGCCTACGCCGCTGACTAAACGCCTCTCCTTTTTCAACTGAAAATAGTACTTGCCCGACTTTGGTCTCGGGGCCTGAAAGAAGCCTAATCGTTGACCCGACGATGAATCCGCCATGTGTCACTGCCATTACTGTCTGCCCGTTGAATCGCCGCGAGTAGGACAACAACGTTGAATGTGCTCTGTCAAACAATTCTTGGAAAGTTTCCGCGCCCGGAGGCGTTGCGTCGCCATACTTTGTCTGGATCTCGGAGGTGGTGAGACCCTCGGCTTGGCCCATTCGCAGCTCACATAGATCTGGATCCTCGGTTACGCATTGTGCCGGCAAGACATCCAACAATACCTTGGCGGTCTGCCGCGCTCGCGCAATAGTGCTGCTGAGTAACGTCTGACAATCGGAGAATTCACCTGACTCTCGAAGATGTGTCGCGAGCGCGTAAACTTGCTCCCTGCCCAAGTCCGTGAGACCTGAGCAAGTGCGCTCACCGGAGTTCGTCTCGGTCAGCTGGTCTTTGCCTTGTCCGTGGCGGACGAGTACTAGTCGCATTGAATTCTAGACTCAAGAAGATTCTGGCATGACATATAACGGTTTCACGATTTGCGAACCCGCGCAGCGGGTTGGCGTAGCCCAAGGCGCGTATACGCCGCAGCGCAAAATGCTGTGTTAGATGAAGTGAAGTCTTCATCCTTATATCACAAAATTATTAGCCTATTGCGTAATCACCATTTGATACCAAATCAAGTTGAGGCATTCTGTCTACTATCAGAGTTTGAGTTACCATATACTCCAACGCTTCAGAGTCACTATTGAAATATTCACTTTCTTGCTCCTGAACGATATCTCCAATATCGTCATATATCCAGTGAAAAAAGCCATCGGTTAATTCCACTTTTTTACCTTCAAAAAACAGACATACATTAACTTGCCTCTGATTGGAACGGCCTGTTATTTGAGGGAGAAAGCTGATTACAGCACTAATGCGATGGCCTTTAGCAGTGGTGTTGTATACCTCCACATATCCGACTCCTTTTTGGCCTCTTTCTGATGCTCGTTCCCATTCATAATTCATTGTATTTTCTCCATATTTACGGAATTGCCATTATTTGGTTATAGTCTGAATAATTCACAAAAAAGGTAGTTTCCTTACCCAAGTCATTGTATTATATTATGGTTACGAGAATAACCTGATAACAATGAACCGGGAGGAAACTACCGTGGCAGGTCAAGATAAACAACAAAGGATGTCTTTCGCAAGTGTTTCTGGCAAACGGGTAGAAGCCACCTTCGACGGGGGCATGCTGACCAGCGACACCGGGGCGATGCTGCTTCGCGAGGTGGAATCCAGAATCGGCATTTTGTGTCGGATCGTCGAGGCGATAACAGATCGTCGGCATCCAAGTTACGTGGATCACCCGTCGGTGGACCTGCTGACTCAGCGTGTCTTTCAGATGGCGTGTGGGTATGAGGATGCGAACGACTGCAATGCGTTGCGTAGTGACCCCGGCTTCAAGGCGGCCTGCGATCGGTTGCCGGTCACCGGTGCCAACCTGGCCAGTCAACCCACGATGAGTCGGTTCGAGAACCGGATCACCAGAGGTGACTTATATCGTATCGCGAAGGCCTTTGCCGATGCGTTTATCGCCTCGTATAAGCACCCCCCTGAAGCCATTCTGTTGGATATCGATGACACGGAAGACAAGGTGTATGGATCCCAGCAGTTGTCGTTATTCAATGCGTATTTCAAGGGCTATTGCTACCAACCCCTGCATATCTATGAAGGGCAAACCGGCAAGTTGATCACGACGGTCTTGCGTCCGGGCCGCCGACCCACGGGCAAAGAGATCGTGTCGATTCTCAAACGGGTGATCGCCTACCTGCGTAAAGCATGGCCCGATGTCAAGATCCTGTTGCGTGGCGATTCACACTTTTCGTGTCCGGAAGTGCACACGATGTGTGACGAAAACGATGTGTTTTTTATCCTCGGACAAGGCGGAAACGCGGTGCTGCTGCGGTTGGCACAGCCCTTGATGGACCAGGCCAAAGCGCTGTATGCCGATGGGGGAAAACCTGTGCGCCTGTATCGCTGTTGGGACTATCAGGCCGGCAGCTGGTCTTCCCCACGCCGCATCATCTGCAAGGCAGAAGTCACCCCGCAAGGTCACAATATCCGATTCGTGGTCACCAACCTGAACGGCGCACAACCGTCATTCATCTACAAAACCGCTTATTGCTCACGCGGCAGGATGGAAAACTTCATCAAGAATCACAAGACCTTTCTGCATTCCGATCGCACCTCTTGCCACACCTTCCACGCCAATCACTTCCGGCTCTTTCTCCACAGCGCCGCCTATGTGTTGGTGCACGCCCTGGCCCATATCGGGTTGCGCGGCACCACGTGGACGAACGCCCAGTTTAATACGCTGCAAAACCGCATCTTGAAAGTCGCCGGGCGCGTTTGTGAACTGAAAACCAAAATCACGTTCCATCTGCCAACGGCGTTTCCACTCAAACACCTCTATCGAACCATGCTCTACAATCTGGGAACCGCCATGCCATAACGTTTCCATCTGGAACAGGCCGCCTTCACGTCTTGATTGCTACCACCAAAAGCCATGGAGAAGTCTGTGCTCTTGGCAGTCACAACAAGGTCATCCTGACGCCTCCACGCAACCCTGCTACAAAAATACACCCTGAAATCGCTTGAAAACGCCAGTTCCGCACAGCCAGCTTTCTCCTGCGTTCTTAGACTCACTCGAAAGCTGCTTCTGCTGCACGAATCTGCAATCCCTGACGATTCATGAATAGGTCAGGATAGAAGACTCTGTATTCGACTGGATCATTTCGGCTATTGTAGCCCATTCTTGATATAGTTTGGTTAAGTTTAACCTTTCTAACGTTTCATCTTTTTTATATTTATGATGCTCGTCAGGATCACCAAATGTCATCTTACTTAGGTCCTTCTCAAAAAAATCGAATGCAATTTTCTCTAGTTGGTGCGCCATATCGATAAAGTCTGACCGAATGATACGACCAATCTCAGGAAATAGATTGGCAGGGGCTGGCCCGATAAGCATAGATAGGTTTAGCGTATAGTCTTGTATAAAATTGAGTTCACGGCTTACAGGCTTTGTTAGCCACGCAGAATAGGTCGCAGCCACTTCTAAATGCTGAATATGCCAAGAGTAAAATTCCTCAGGACTCATGAAGAACTGTGGCGTTCGGGCAAGTTCTGATTCAGACTCCTGATACTCCAACGACCTCATATGTCTCATTGGAGCAACCAGCTTAAAAATTGCCTCATGGGCTTCGATTCGCCGATCCAGCACCTTTTCCCGTAGCCGAAGTTGCAACTCCTTCTCTTTTAATCTTGAATTTGCAAAGAAGGTGAACATTGAGCCCAACAAAACTCCTCCAAGGGCGAATACGGCGGTTATATTCTTCGCTAGAAGTTCATACATAACCCATAAACCTGTTCGTTCATAGAATGGTGTTCTTCTGGCAATTTATCTGTGTAGATCTTTATTTTTTTCATTTCATCTAACTACGGCATTTGCGAACAGATACGGCAATACGAATCAGATCTTCGTCCCAATTCGAAAAAACAGCAACTCGGCAACGCGACGAAAACCCCTGAAACGGAGCGCAACGGTCGGCAAAAAGGACGTTTTTTCAGTTCGCGTCCAGTGACCTGGTGTATCCTGGTAGGCAGCCGTCAAATCGCCTTTATCCACTTGCCTATATTCGATTTTACGTCCCGGAAGAATAATGTATCAAGGTTCGTTTCCGGAAGATTCCCGGTCATCCTTATCCTCGCTTTGCGCCAGACTGGCGCAGACCAGTTCCTCGTCATTTCGCACGAACACGTGTTTATAGGCGAAACCGGGATGCGCCCACGTGACGCCACCTCTGCGGTTCAACTGGTCGCGTGTGGGCTCGATCAGTTTCGCGCGACTGATGATGTTCAGCCCGTCCGGCGAAAGCGTGGTGATCAGCAGTTCACCCCGCTCGTTGAACATCCAGACCCTGTCGCCGTTTCTGATAAAATGGATATTGCTCCAGCGGGCTTTGGGAACCGCGGTGAGGTCTTCCCAGATCCGATCGCCGTTGCGGGCATCCAGACAGCGGAGTTCCCCGTAACTGTCCACGCCGTAGATATAATCTCCAAGTCGGACCGGAGTCGACATCGTTGAATGCAGCGCATCCGTGTTTCTTTCACTCTCTCCCTTACGGTGCCACCCGAATTGCATCTCCGGCTTTCTTGGATTCAGTTTAAGTAGCAAGGACCCATCAAAGAAGTCTGTGAAAAACAACTCGTTACGATAGAGGACGGGGGATGCGATTCCGATCTCCATGCGATTCGGCGGAAAGGGATGGCGCCAGTACACACCGCCCGTCTTCGGGTTGAGACCGACGATGCTCTCGGCTGTCCGAGAGACCAGGACGCGCGCATTGCCCTGCGTAATCACAATCGGGGCGGAGTAAGATGCTTTGTCATCAAGGGCCTTCCATTTCTCGGCTCCCGTTTCTCTGTCGAAAGCGACGATACACGCTCCGGGCGTTCCGCCAATCTGGACGACCACGTTCGAGCCTTCAACGATGGGCGCGCTAGCGATACCCCACGTTGGCATCGCAATATTGTATTCAGCGTTCAGGTCTCTATTCCACTTCAGTTCGCCCGTCGCCGCATCGAAGCAGTGGAGATGTCCCGTCGCCCCGAGGGCGTAAGCGAGGCCGTTATGCACGGTAACCGTCGCGCGGGGACCCGCAACGTAGCCGATTCGGTACTCGCAATCGTACGTGTAGGACCAGATCAGTTCGCCCGTTTCCCATGCGAAACATTGGACCCGTTCAACCTGTTTCGGTTTCGCAAGCCTGTCAGTAATGTAGACGCGCCCGCCCACGACACTCGGGCCGCTGTAGCCGCTGCCGATGGGCACTCGCCAGCGGATCGGGATGTCCGGCCCGTCGAACTTTTCGATAATCCCGGTTTCACGCCATACGCCGTCCCTCTCCGGTCCGCGCCATTGCGGCCATTCGTCGGCTGAAGCCCAAGAGCATGGTATCAATACTGCAAGCAACATCGGCGCGATTTTCATTTGTATTCGAAACATGGTTGATCGGTCCTTTCGTTTGTCGCAGGGGTTCGCGTCAGCGGGGCGAATGGTGATCCGATAGTCAGTCCCGTTCGTTTCCTGCGTGCCAGGCGGCGGCCCGTTTTGGGGTACCGAGACACAGGACACCGAGGTCTCGAATTGAGTTATGTGAGCAGACAGGAATGTCTGCTCCACCCTTTCATGCCCTTGAACCAGGTATCGCTCCTTCGCGTAAGGCATCCGAGACAATACGCCGGTGTGTTATTTCCTGCGCAACAGCCCCGGATTCCTGTCATGGACCTTTGACTCTCTGCGCTCTAACCTATCCCAGCCTGGCATTCAGCCACGCTCGCAGGGGCTCGGCATAGGGTCTTCGCGCTTCCGGACTCGTGGATCTCCGGCGTTCGAGATAAAGTCGGTCGCCTTGCCATCGTGGGAAGACATGCAGGTGGTAGTGCCACACATCCTGGTTTCCCGCAGGTTCATTGTGCTGGCGCGATGAGACCCCGTCGCATTCGTAATTTTCTTTGAATCCGATAGAGACCTCTCTGGCGACTTCCTGGATTCTGGCCAGCAAGCGGGTTGGCATTGTGTAGACGTTTTCAATGTGTTCATTGGGAATGACGAGAACATGCCCGGGATTCCCGGGCCACCACGCAGAAGAGATGAAAGCCGTGACGTGACCATCACGAAACACGACGTCCTGCTGTTTCGTCCAGACGTGTTCGTTCTCGATTCCCTTCACGACCAGGCAGAAAGGACAAGTGTACCCGTCCGAAGCATGCGTGTACGTTCGCATTCCAGGAACCCCATTGATTTGTGCAGGCGGACCGTTCGCTCGCTTCTACATTCCTTTTGCAATCTCACTATAGCGGGCCGTCACGTGTCTCTCGAATGCGGACTCGAGTCGTTCCGATTCCCATAATGCGCCTCGTCTCCGGATCGAATCCACGAGAACTGCCGAGAAACCGTAGCAGATATATTTCCGGAAATCTCTGACACCAGATTTGATAAATCCGCCATCCTTCAACCCACGGAAGATCCGGGCAGCCGGCCAGATCGGATTGTGAAGCAGAACTCCGGCCAGGATTGCTTTCGAACCGATGAAGGCCTGCTCGAAGTCGATGAATTTGTGGATCCTGCCATCAAGGAGGAAGACGTTTTCAGCATTCCAGTCGAGCTTGATCAGGAGTCCCTGATCACGCTGTATCCTGGAAACTGAGCCGCGAAGATCGGCAATGATTGGATTTCCATCGTACAATTCAATCAGCCGATCGAGACGTTCAAGCAGCAATGCACGGTTATCCTCCGCGCCCAGCCCATTGTAATACGTTTCCCTGGTCCTGCAATCTACGCCGGTTGAAACCGCGAAAAGTTCCGCCAATTTCCGAATATAGTCTTCCGCAAGCGACGTCATCTCCTCGCACGTGAGGGGCAGCAGGTCTGCAAGTCTCCGGCCTTCGATTCTCTCGACAGTGATGTGCTTATCTTGCGCGCATCCGATGAGTCCCGGAATCAGGTTGGATCCGGCATAGTGAGTGTAGAACCCGACCTCCCGCCGATACTTCTCCGCCGCGGATCCGTTTTCATTGTACGTCTTCCTGACCCCGCTGCCGTCCGAAAGGACCTCGATCCTGCTCTTCCTTCCCTGGGGTAATTCCTTCATTGAGTTGTACCCGACGGGGCTTCTTCTGCTCAGCCGCAACTATATTGACGGAGGTCAGCGCGCAAGCCCGTTTGACGGCCCGTATCACTCTCCCCTTGAGCGGGACTCGCAGAAGCCGAGCCGATCCCTGAGTCTGCAGTGCCTGAGCCGTTCGAAGGTTCGCAGGCGCTGCCATGAGTTCGTCGAAGGCGTCGCGAGGTTGCCCACCTGAACAAACAGTCGAAAGCGGTGAGGCAAGATTCGTGTTGTTATGCAACGCCGCGCTTTTTGAAAACCAAAAGAATGTGGCTGCTTGCGCCCATGAGAGAGCGGTCCCGGTCCGAGCGGTCGATCATCTCGAGCATGATGGCACGTTCTCGCGGGTCCGCCCACATCTCGTCGAAATTCTGCCACATCCACGCAATTCCCTCTACGGCGACGAGGTCCACGACCTGTAGATTTGCCTTCCCGGCTTCCCGCTCGATCTCATCCGGATGGTGGAAATACGCATCGGTAAAGTATCTCGTATTGTCCCTGTTGGGTCGGTGAACGCCCGTTTCGAGGTCCTGCCTCACAATATCTAGAAATTCCGGATTATCGTAAAGACGCTGCGTGAAACCATCCAACATCGATGCAAACCGTGAAATATAGGCCACAAACCCAACGCCGTCGGGTGACAGCCAGTCGGCGGCTTTCCGAAGGACCTGAATGCGTTCCATTGCGCTGGTGAGATGGTACATGGGTCCCAGGAGCAGTACGACGCCATACTGCCCGGCTTCGAGTTCAAGTGTCCGCACATCGGCAGTTTCAATCCGGGTGAGCGGCCTTTGCGCGGTTCTGTTGATCCACACAGCCTCATCGACGTGTCGATGCGCCAGATCAAACAGTGAAACCCGGTGTCCCTTCCCCGCAAGCCAGAACGCGTACGGACCGGTACCTCCGCCGACGTCTGCGATCGACAGTCCGGATTCGTTCGGCACATACTGGTCTATAATCCGCTTCGTCCGGACGAATTCCAGTTCGCCTCGGCCGCTCAGGAGGCGCCGGCTTTCGCTCTTTTTGCCGTAATATGCGGCAATTCGATCCATTCGGCCCCCCATTACCGTAAGACTTTGCAAACCTGATCCGCTTGGTTTGCGTCTCTCACATCCATTCTATACCTGAACATTGGCGTAGAAGTTGACGATGTTGCGGTCCGGATCGCGAAACCAGACCGA
The DNA here is from genome assembly GCA_963662665.2 of Candidatus Latescibacterota bacterium. GTDB lineage: Bacteria > Latescibacterota > UBA2968 > UBA2968 > JAAXHE01. The sequence goes on along the minus strand of CAXXJS010000061.1, from coordinate 85,922 downwards.
CCGGCGTCCCCACGGCTGGGTTGTGGGCGGTTTGACAATCTCGACATTCAGGGCCGCCAGGCGTTCGAATTCCCGGTCGACGTCTTCCACCTCGAACTCGATGGTATACCTGCCGTTTCCGGATCCCTCCAGGCATCCAGGCGCTGTTTTCTCCGTGCGTTCCGAGGAGTAGACTGACAATTCCGCTCCCTCCGTCGGGATTATCTCGAAAATATTCGCTTCTTCAGGTTCGAGTTTCAATATCGCTCTATAGAAAGCGCATAATCGAGGCACATTGTCTGAAACGATACAAATCCCATTAAATCGCATTGTATACCTCCGTCATTCTTTGCAAATCTCCGGGGTGGCGCGGCCGTACCCGGCACTGAATAAGAAATCCTGAATACTCACTGCCCGATCTCCGGCCCCCAATCGGGCGCGAAATCATTGGCCGGGCTATTGGAGAGGTTGATCAGGTTCCCGCCGTCGAAATCGATTCGGTAGATCTGCTGACGGCCGTCTCTGTTGGCTGCAAATGCGATCTGCCGACCGGTTGGAGACCAGGAGGTTTCTCCAGCGCCCTTTTCAAGGTTGGTGAGACATCTGGCGTCGGACCCGTCCGCCCTCATGACGTATACCTGCGTGTCACCGTCGCGGTCCGATTTGAAGGCAATCCACATGCCGTCCGGCGACCAGGCCGGATCGTCGTCGTCGCCGTGTGACACGTGTAGACGTCGCTGTCCGCTGCCATCCGGGTTCATCACGTAGATTTGCGATCTTCCGTCACGGTCCGTGGTAAACGCGATCTGAGAGCCGTCGGGAGAGTACGTTGACTCGAGTTCCCGCGCGGGATGATCGGTCAGGTTCCTCTGGTTGGATCCGTTGCGGTTCATCGCGTAGATTTCGACGTTATCGTCTCGATCGGTCGTAAAGATGATCGTCTGCCCGTCCGGTGACCAGTGCGGACGAAGATCCGGCGCCGAATTGCGGGTCAGTCGTCTCGGTCGGCTCCCATCTGCATCGATCAGGTAGATCTCCCCTTTTCCATGGCGCCGGTCGCAGTACGCGATACATTTGCCATCGGGCGACCATCGCGGATGATCCTCCTCCCAGGCGGTACGGGTAATATTCTTCTGATTGCTCCCGTCCGGGTTCATTACGAAGAGATCGAAGGTCCCATCCCGATCGCTGACAAAGGTGATCTTCGACGCGTCCACAGGGTTTCTCTCTCAAACGATCAGGGTGACGTTGCAGCGCGGATTACCTCCGGGCCGGCCCGTCCGCACACCCGTCACGTACCATGCGGAAAGGTGATGGGTTGCAATAAGAAGCGATCTAAGTCATTGGGATAAAAGAATCTATGCTTGATGTTTCCCCAGGACGAGAAGTCCGCCTTCCATCGAAGCCTCAAGCGTAAAGCTGAAACGGTTGACATCCATGCACATTTCGACGTCTCGTGGGTTTATACCCGGGTAGCCCTCCGCCGCTGCCTGAAGGATATCGATCGCCGCTTTGGACTCTGAAGCTCTCTGGATGTACGGGGCCGGATCAGCCAGGGGATCTCGAACGAGCGCATCGATATATTCAGCGCACGCGAGATCCTCCTCGGCCGTTCCGTCTTCGCCCGTCACCACATAGGTCAGTTCATCGGGCGCCAGATCGCGTATTCTCCGGGCCACAGCCGATGCGCAGACGAATCCCGTGCAGATCAGTGGTTTGCAATGGCGAACGGCAACCGCGCCAATCGTCCCGGCCGTTGTCCGCTGCACGATGGTCTTGCCAAGGATGTCCGCGTCCAACAGGTCCGCGGGTGAATTATACAGATCGAATCCCTCTGCCGGCGCACCATCCTTCAACGCCAGGGATCCAGGAAGCCGCGACTTGAGTTTCAGGGCTTCTTCAAGGTCGTCAACCAGAATCATACGCGACGCGCCCATGTGCATCGCCCACGCGGCAACGGTATATGCCCGCATTACGTCGATCACAACCGCCGCGCCCGAAGCAGATTCACATTCGCTGATGCCTATGAACTTCGCCATGAAATGGTCTCCTCAATGAGCGCGTTCCGGATACGGATTCTCGGGGAGCCTGACGCCCCTACCCAGGCGACGTGGTGTGTTGTCTCGATCTCACCGGACGAGGTCGTGTTGCGTTTAGCGAACAGCTTTAGGCGAGGGTCATCATGCCGGGGAAGCGATCCTCCGCCCCAGGCCCAGATGGAACATTGGAACTGAAGCCATTCGTACACGTCAGGATAGATCCGTTTCTCAACGACGTCGGCGGCAAACCGAATCCCAACGCCGTTCCTTTCCATTGCAACACGTATCTGGTCCTGAACGGTGATCGTTTGGGATAACCGCGGATGATCGCCGAAGACTTCGCGCACCTCCTGATGGTGCAACTCGCCGATCAACTCACAGAAGATGAGACCGCCCGGCTTCAGGACCCGGAGAGCAGCCTGGACGCCGAAACTGTCATATCCGATCGACGAACGTTCGGAATAGACGAAGTCGAACGACTCCGGTTCCAGGGCCTTACGTTCGGCCAGGAAATCGAGAAGCCTGAACTCCACGTTCTGCACGTCCCTGGCGATCCGGATTTCTTCAGCCAGTTCGAAGTGTTTCGGGTCGTTGTCTACTCCCAGGGCCGCGTCAAAGCGATTGGCATTCTGCAAAAGGGTCCCGCCGTTCCCGCAGCCAATATCCAGAACTCTCATCTTCGGGCGAAACTGCGAAACGATTATTTCACTTGCCCGCGGCGCAATGTCTGAATCAGTGCGGTACTTCGCCGGCGTTGAGCTGTAGTAGGAGTGTTCCTGATTCAATATCGCCTTCAGACGATCCAGGTCAAGATCCACAGGCAGGACCTCTCTTCAGGTATTGCTTTTCAAGTGCGCTCGCCCCGGACAGGATGTCAGTAAAGAGGCGTTGGACAGGTCTTAACCCCAATTCGAAAAAAACAGCAACTCGGCAACGAGACGAAAAGCCCTGAAACGGGGTGAAACGGTCGTAAAAAAGGACATTCTTTCAGTTCACGTCCGGTGACCTGGTGTATCCTGGTAATCAGAAGTTAAATCGCCGTTATCTACTTGCATTTATTCGGTTTTACTTCCCCGAAGAAGTAGAGTCGAGATGTGGCGCGGTGGTTTAGGAGTGGCCTATCTGTTTCCGCCCCTTTCGTCTGGCGGTGCCTCAATAGCCCCTCCGTGCCCCGTTTCCACGTCCCGCTCGTCGAACCGGACGTGCGGAGTTACCGCATCCGGCTCTCGGACAAGGCGTCATGCGTTCGCCCACGGAAAGTTGCGCGTCTGCGCTTCCAGCCGGGTCAGGCCCAACGTATCGTAGAGGACCTCGTCAGGGAACCGTGACGTTCCCTTTCCCGGTATCCGGTGCTTGTTGCACAACCACCATCGGAGCCGTTGCCGGGTGTGGCTGTCCACACTCCGGTAGGCTTTGCTGACCGGTCCAAGACGGAAGTAGTTGCCCCAGCCTGCCAGTTTTCGGTTCAGGTGGGCAATCCGTTCTTGATGGTCTTTCAGCAACCACCGTCGCGCCGTGGCCTCGCTGATGGCCCGGCAGATGTGCCGGATCGCCTTCTTTGACGGACGCGTGCCGATGTAGGCCTTGCCCGTCTTTGGCGAGTAACAGCGTCCGATGGTGTAACCCAGGAAGTCAAATCGTCCTTCCGGAAGCGTGCATACGCTCGTCTTCTGCTCGTTGACCGTCAACTTGAGCGCTTTCATCATGCATCGCATCACGCGCATCGCTTCTTTTGCAGACCCGCGACAGCAGATCACAAAATCGTCAGCGTAGTTGACAATATGAGCCTTCAGACGTTGCTGATGTCCCAGAAGTCGCCAGCCCAGGATGAACCGACGCATATACAGGTTCGCCAGCAACGGGGAGATGGGCGCGCCTTGCGGCACCCCTCTTCCCTGGTCCTTGTTCGGCGTCGTCCGACGTTTCCGGCCCCGCTTGTCGGTTTCTTCCACCGGCGCGGTCAGCCACATCTTGATCAGACGCAGTATCCGCCCGTCCGAGATGCGGCGCGCCACCGATTTCATCAACTCGGCGTGCGGGATCGTGTCGAAGTAGCCGCTCAAGTCGGCGTCGATCACCTGTGTGTGGCCTCGGTTCACCAGACTGTGAACCGCCTTGACGGCGTCGTGCGCGCTCCGCTTCGGACGGTACGCATACTGCCCTGCTGGCAGGTCCGCTTCAATGATCGGCTCCAGGACCAGCACCGCCGCCGTTTGCACCGCACGGTCCCTGATCGTCGGGATACCCAGCGGCCGTTGCTTCCCGTTCGGCTTCGGGATATATACCCGACGAATCGGAGAGGTCCGATACGATTTGCTTCTTACGGCTTCCGACAGTTCGCCTAACCACCGGTCTCGTCCATATGTCTCGATGTCCTCGAAAGTCTCCCCGTCCACGCCCGCCGCGCCGCCGTTGGCCTTGCAGCAGCGGTAAGCATAGTTCAGGATGTCCTCGCGATACACTTTGTCATATAGCGCGTAGAATCGGTAATCGGGCGATTCCTTCGCTTTGGCATGCAACGTCATCCGCAGCTTCCGAACCTTGTCCGGAGGTCTTAGGCTCATACCAATCTCCCGGCTCTCGCTCCTTTGACGTTGCCCTTGAACCAAGGCCCCTTTCCTCCACCGGCATTACCCGGCTTCTCAGGTACTACGGGCCTCTCCGCCACCCCATGCGGCCCGGCCTGGCCCTCGCGGGCTGCCGGTTGGTGTCACCCCCACCGCTGGGGCTTCCCGTGTTGCGTCGGAACTCCTTGTATGCGTGCCTCCGCCATTACCCCGGCGGGACCGTTGGGTGCGCTCGTTGCCTGCTTCCCCAACGACGGCGGCCTTCCCCGTCCAAAAGCCGGGTCGGCTCCCGCATTACCTTTTTCGAGGCCTGCGCAGCGTTTACTCACGTTTCAGCCCACATACTCGCCGGGTCGCCTGGCGACCCTCTACACCGGAGGCTTCGGAGATGTCGTTACCTGCGTCTCCGCTCCGATTGCTTCCGACTGTGGCAACATCTGTCGGGTGGGACTCTCACCCACTGAAGTTCCGCGCCTTTTCACGGCGCACAATCGAATCAAGGTAAATTACACCCGCGCGTTTCTGACAGCGAAGAATAACGGGTGAACCTCTTCCAGCGCATCGACGCTGGCAAACCCGGCGCCTGCGATACCTTCCTGTTCGATCCTGAACCCGCTGTCAGCAAGTAGCTTCCTGTACGTCGAGGGACCGAAATTGCTCCAGTACATGGTCTCGCCGAAGAAGTCATCTTCGGTATATCCAGGTCCGTCGTCTTTTTTGGCAACGGTAAACAGAAGGAGGCCACCGGGCCGAAGCCACCGTGCGAATCGACGAAGTAGTTCCCGATGCTCCAGTCTGGGGATATGGAAGATAGAGTAGTAGCTGACAATTGCATCGAAGCTACCCTCGGGGAATTCGGTCTCTACAACGTCGGCGTGGACAAATCTGGCCGAAGGGACGTTTTTCGTGGCCAGCGCAATCATGCTCGAAGAGATATCGATTCCCGTGACGTCAAAAGTCTCTGCCAGGTGGCGCGCGACCGGAATGCCAGCGCCGCAGCCGACGTCAAGCACACTGGAACCCGGTGGCAGCCGCTCCGTGATCAGGTTGAGCTCCGGCCCGGCCGTGGCGCGCCGTCGCCGTGCATACTCCATCGCACAGCGGTCATAGGCCGCCCGGACAAGCGCTCGATAATCGACGTCCTGATCGTCCGCAATTCTGAATGACATTGGCGTTTTTCCTGACTTGGGGAATTCGCTTCAGCGACGGTTTTCGGCTTTCCCGGAAGGTTATCCGTCACGTAAGATATTGATATTCAGCCGATAACGAGACTGTCGCGCTCACCGTATGTGATTTCTACACTACTCGTCACGAATAGCGTTGACAGGACTCATCGCGGCAGCCTGGTAGGATTGGCACACTACAATCAAGGCTGTTATCAATAAAGTAACCAACGTCGAATAAACGAACACATCCGCACTAATCTGAATCCTATAGGAGAAATCCTGCAGCCACCGGGACATAAAAAAATACGCGACAGGCCACGCCAGGACGCCGGCCAGGAGTCCTACAAAAATAAACTTCCTCACGTACATCGCCACAATACGCCATCCCGACGCCCCGAGAACTCGACGAACGCCAATATGCTTCGTGTCCCGTTCAACCGTCGACTTGACGAATCCCGCCAGACCCATTCCGGCCAACAACAGCGTGATGCAGACGCAGATGACGACAATCCTGTACAAAGCATGTTCCTTTGCGTTCAATCGTTCAAACCGATCGGTCAGGAATCCGCTATTTGATGAGAATGCCGTCTGCGGTGCAACTCTGGACCACGTCTGACGAATCCAGCTGACGGCGTCTTCTACGCGTTCCGGATGGATTCTTGCCAATATGCCGGGACCGCTTTCGACGAGGAAAATGCCAAGAGGATATAGGGATATTCTTCCAACAGGCGCGGACCCATAAACCATGCGGACTGATGCCAGATGCGTTCACCGTTGTCGAATTTCTGGCGTACCGACAGACGAAATATCCGTTCGGCATTCTTGTGAAAACGGTCATAGCTGAGTTCGTTCTGCACGTAGATTGCGATCAGAAATACAGCAGCGATACCGACGGCCATCCCTGAGATATTCAGGATTGAAACCACCTTGTGTCTTTTCAGATGTCGCCAGGCAATCTTGAGGTGGAATTTCAGCATTCGGTCAGTCGGTCGAAAATGTCAATGCCGGAATTTCGTACTCGCCGAATGCGTTGGTCATTTCGCAAGTCGGAATCTCGGCGCCCGGTTCCGCGGGCTGAATGCTACCCGTTCTTGTCCTGTGCAATACACAGACTGTTTCCGTCGGGGTCGTCAAAGCTGAACTCGATATTTCCCCAGCTCTGGTCCCAGAGTTCTCCGACCGCGATACCCGCTTGCCGATACGCTTCGTAGACGGCCGCCGCGTCCTCGACGTAGATCTGTACTGTCCGCGCCCCGGGTGGACCGTCGCCGGGAAACGATGAAATGACGACGTGGGCCGCATCCCGGACGACGCCCATGTAGCAGGGGTCGGGCTTTTCCGGATGGGGCCGCCAGGCGTACACGCGACGGAACCCGAGTTTTCGGCAGTAGAATTCCTCGGCAGCCTCCGAACTTGAAACGCCCAAAATTGGTACCGCTTCTTTGAACACGATTTTCACTCCATCTCTTGAAACCTACTCTCAGTCTTCGATCTTCCTCCCGCCCGGATCACGACAACGCTTCTACAGTCAGCGACCGGACCGTCACATTCGATCCCCAGGCCGGCCCGATGCAGACTGGACCAATCAGACCCCGATAGTCGATCTGGTGAAACTCATCTCCGACGTCACCTTCGTTGGTAAATCTGAGTTCATCGTCCACCAGCACACGCATGAATTCCCGTTCGATCACCCACGACACTTTCACCCAGGAATCCCGGTCAATCCGTCCCTGTCCTCTGACATGGAACGCATGGCCGTACACCGGTTCGTAACACGCCAACTGGTCCGGCACGGCTTCCCAGTTTAGTATTACGTGCCCTTTCGCGAAATGAAGGCGCAGGTTTGTCGAATCCGTCTTCGCCACCGCCTCGATCTTCAGTGGTACCGCGTAGATCGCAGGGGTTCTGACATAGCCGTATCCGGATAGTCTTAGATGCTCACTGTCGCATTTTGCGACACATTGGCTGACTGGCAGCATTTCAGACAGCGGAATCTCTTCCATTGCTTCCTCCTTTCATTTCAAACCAACTCCCACGGCTCGACCCGGATTCCATCAAGTCAATCCACAATGGCAATGATCATTTGGATCCATTGCGCCGGCACGTAGGGCAGTTAGAAAAATCCCAATACGTTAAGGTACGTTTCGTACGTGACTTCACTGTCGTCACACCGTTTCGAATACATGCTCGGTCAACCATTTGATCAGACTCTCTCTTCAAACCTGGCCGGAAGCAACGCCTATAATGAGAGACTCCTGTTCATCCACACCGGCCCAGATCGCATGCCCATTCAGAATCAGGAATACTTCCATCGCTGCATGGCCCAATCGCTTATTCCCATCGACAAACGGATGGTTTTGCACCAGGGTAAAGGATAACGCGCCGGCTTCTCTATCAGCGAAGGATATAGATCCCGCCCCCCAAAAGAAATACGGGGTTGCGCAACGGCCGACTCTAATCTGCCTGTATAGCGCAACCCCGATGCTCCGCCACTTTGATCAACAACGCGTCTGTGAAGTTCGATCACCTCTGCCAGAGAAAGATACCTCATTAACTCAGCCTTCTATAGAGTTCCTCATTCTTGCTCAAAACACGCTGCGCTGCGGCTTCGAAATCTTCCTGAAGCTTATCAAGCAAATCATCCAACGCCGCTTTTGCAAGCTCCTCAGGACGTATTCCAAGTCGTTTGGCGGTTAAATCCAACTTTTCGTTTTGCGAATCCGTGAGATCCAGGAAAAGCTTCATTTCAGTTCCTCCGTGCGTTGTCGTCTATTCCACATAATCGCAAATTACAGACCAGGGTTCAAGAGTGATTTTTCCTTTCGGTTTGTCTGCAGATACCGCTTCTGGGGGCATTGCCAGTTTGCGAACCCAGGCCCGTGCCCTGATCACAGCCTCCTGGTTTTTGGTTTTCATCATTAGCCACCAGAAGTCAAGATTAACGACGTGTCCCGGCCCGATCATCGCAATCTTCAATTGGGGCTCTCTATATCGGTTGCCCTATATCAATTCGGTTGCCATCGGGATCTGCGATGACAAAATCCCGAAGACCGTATTGCTGATCGCGCAGTCCCTTGATTATCCGTACTCCGGACCTGCTCAGGTGATCGAAAAGCGCATTCGCGTCACTCACCTTCAGGTGCGCGACGTTGTGTGTCTGCGGCTTCCTTTGACGGCACAATGAGAGGTGTAACTCGGCCCGGTCTTTCTTCATGATCACAAAGCCAACCGGATTCCCATTCTCAAACGTCTTGCGCATTCCCAGCATCGACGCGTAGAACGCGACGGATGCCTCGATATTGCTGACCGTGATACCGGGCGCCATGCGCCCCAACTCAACGGAATCGGGAAAATTCGATGAATTGCCCATGAACGCTGCCCTTTCGATGACCAAACGACCCGGAACTGAGGCGGTGCTCAATGCAGGACAATGGCCGGTTCTGGAAAACCGAGGCGGTGCTCGGATCGATGATCGGGCTGGTTACTATCACACGAGAGGGCAAAGGAATCCGCTCTTGGATGCCGGTTTCGCCGGAGCGAAGCCGCCTCGGGTGCAGGGCCCCCACATCGGTTTCTCACGACATCGCGGCCCGAGGTTGTTCAGACTCTTCGGAGTATCACGTAGACGTTTCCAAGTTCTCCGGACACGTGCTCCTTATCCTCGAGCTCTACGAAATCCTCCCCATAAATCGCGGCGACTTCGAATTCTTCAGATCTGTGAGCCAGCTTCTCAAGATCGGAGAACAGCCAGAGTCTCAATGTATGGCGCTCTTCGAATCGATCTAACTGCCCGTTCTGCTCGACCTCAAACGCGCATACCTGGTGACTCAATCTTGTTTCTCTGTCTTCATTGAGGATTCTCCACGACGTACTCACACGGATGCCGCCGCGTTCCAGCGTCCAATGATCACCATCCGGAAGTTCGCCTTCGTGAGCGAAGTTAAGATGGAGAACGTAGACCGCCTTCTCACGGAGTGATGAACCAGTAGTTCGCAGATGCGAGACGATTTCGTCATCCGAATGGAGGTATCCGATGCTGTTGATCGAATTCATCGCGGCATCGAATTCGCCACGGATCTGAGCGGATACCATTTCTCCAGGCATAACGCGGACATTCTTTCTATCCGCTCCGAATGAGTCCCTTGCATATTGAACCATGACGGGGTTGGCGTCATACCCCGTGACCCGGAACCCAACGCCAGCCAGGGCCCTCAGCATGCGCCCCGTGCCACAGGCCGGTTCGAGAACGTCCTTCACGGGGTAGGGCACGTGCGTTCCAAAGACGCGTTTGAGGAAGCTTACTCCTTAGAGAGATCCCAGGAGAAGGCAACGTCATAGATCTCCGGATGGTTGTAGAGTTCGAACCTGTCTGTCCCTATGTGCGTGATCAACGTTCGCTCCATTCGAATGACGTTTCTGGCGCCGGCAAGACCCTACGAAGATCCCACTGGCATCGGAGGCATGTGCCCACAAGGGACGCCCCTACAGCCGACGGAGAGCCGTAACGAAATTCGGGCGCTTGATCGCCGAGCGTGACGTTAGAGGATTTCCGAAGCCTGGCGGGATAGTGCATTCCTACCACCGAAAAACGTACTATAGATGCATTGTCGCTCTGGAACGTCGCGACTTTCAAACTGGTGGAATAAGGCGCTATCATCGTACGGAACAAGACGCAATTTCAATTCGTAACTTCTGCTCCCGAACTCCAGAATGGCAAATCGGGCAATGGGTTCTATGTAACAGCCCAATGAACCGGGATTTACGTATCTGGCCTTACCCACCAGATCTGAAGGTGAATGATCGTGGCCATAAAAAACAAGGTCGGAATCTATGTCCGCGAAGACTGCATCCATGTCGACAGGGCGAGGATCTTGAACGACGGGCTTGAAGTCGACCTGTGATTCTGCGAGTCAGTAGTGGAGAAACGAAATTCGAATGCCTTCATATACATCTTGAATCAGGTAGGGCCATTCTCTTATCGTAGCGCGAAGTGACGGATCGATGCAGATTGGGCGGGGCTCGAAGGGCCGATTTTGAATCGTGCTCGTCGGTCCAGCCGTCGTTACCTGGCACCTGCGCCGTGAGCCCGCAGGATTTCGATAACGCCTCTGCACTCATCGCGATTGCGTTTGATCGCTCGTTGGAGGGCCGTCTGCCCTTTGTTGTCGAGCGCATTCAGATCAGCGCCTCGCTCGAGCAACATCGCGGCGACCTCGGATCTGCAATCGTCTGCCGCTTCATGCAGAGGGGTGCCGTACTCGTCGCGCTCATGTCTGAGTTTGATCTGATCGTTGACCTTATCCGGGTGCTTGTCGAGTTCCGCGACGAGACGCTCGGTGTGGTTTAGCATAATCAGATGACCGAGGTCGTAGCTCCCTCCCGCCTTGACCAGGGCTTCAAAACTCGGTAGGTACGTACGGTACCTCCGTGCGTGAGAACCCTCGTGCGCCGTGGCCCCGACGGGCGTGAGTCCGGTTGAGCTGACACGGTTGGGGTCCGCGCCGTAAGCGAGGTACAACTCAACCAGTCGTACATCGCCAAAAAAGCCGGCGTACCCAAGTGCCGACTCGCCCGCGCCGCGAGCCTGCCCGCCCTCCGCGTTGACATCCGCTCCGTGTTCGATCAGCAGCCTGGCGATCTCGTACTTCTCATCGGAGGCGGCGGTATACACACTGACAATGCTATGCAGGAGCGTGCTACCGTCTGAGTACGCATCGGGGCGACAGGATTCTCGCAGTGGCCAAGCCGGGATTGCGCGCCAGCATCGCCTCTACGGAAGCTACATCCCTCCGATTTGCGGCCATAACGAGCGCCAGGAGGTCCGAGACATCTTCTGCTGAACGCGGCGGGTACTCTTCGCCACCGTCGAACGTGAAGTCTTTCATCACGACGTCGCGCAACGTCACAGTAGACAACTCAGTCTCTGCCCCGGGAGGTTCATAGTAAGAGATAAAGGGGCGGATCGCCAGGCCGAAGTGCGCTTCGCCGATCACCCGCGTCTCATTCTCGCCCGATCCGATCAAGGTCACCCCGCTGATCAATTCGGCAGGTTGACGATAGGTACCTGGCGCGAGACGGATCGTGTCGCCGTAACTGGCTACATCGAGGCCTTCTTGAATAGTCTGAAACGGACGCGACGCGGCGCCGTAGCCACCGTCTGCGACTTTGTCCTGCGGAGTATCCGGGTCCGCGTGAAACAGCGTACCCCGATCTGCGAGGGACAGGCGCACAGCAACCTCGTCGCCAATCTTGACCTGGAGCTCAGTTGTTTCTGACAAGCTCCCTCGACCCGAAGCCGTGATCGTATAAACGCCAGGAAGTTTTGTCAACTGAAACGAACCGTCGGCGCCGGTGTCGAAGCGGTGCGCAAGCGTATCCCGCCGCAGCTCGACCATGGCATGCCCGAATGGCGTTCCGTCTTCCTCGCGTAGGATTTGACCCTTTATCGATCCGGTAGCGGGCTCGCTCAAAACGGTCACATCGGGCACGTCCGCAATGCTTTTTACAAGGACCAACTTGCCCTGCAGTTCTGGATCCCGAAGTTTTGAGGCGCCCCTGGGTGGAATCATGTTCCAGGACACGTACGCGGGATTGCCGTCCTCCGTGTCCTTGTCGACGGCGACGACGTCGAAGTCGATGACCATGCCCCGGTCCAGGGGCAGAGAATGCTCCAGTGATGTGCCCAACAGCTCTAACGCCCACTCGTACACGGTGACGTCGCCGACGCGTCCGACGCCGCCGCGGGAACGGGTTACGTCTATTGACAGATCATTGCCCAGTTCGTCGTGAATCAGGGTGGGATTCGAGCCGCCGCGATAGCTACCGCCTTCGGGGCACAGAACGTATTGGAATGGCAGCGAACCTCGGCCCAAGTAGACCTCACACGCATCGGTGTTAACACTCCATCCGCCGACCCTGATGCGATCATCCCTGACCCGGATGGCCACGTAGATGACCTGCTCTTTCAGACTGTATCCGACCCTGAACTCCGGGCTCAGGTCGGTACTGTTGTCCAGGTCGGTGCCATCCACGTCGGTGGGACCATACGTGGCAGCGATTTCCCGGATCTTGTAGACCGGCAGACCGCCCGGCCAGTCGTCGAGTCTGCCGTCGATGGTGATGCCTGACAGTGGAGCCGCGAGGGCGGTTTTTCTCTCAGATGCCTCCGCGTCACCGGGCTGCAAAGTGATCAACGCCAAGTAGGCAATCATACCAGCTACGATGACGGTGACCGACAAGCCCGGCAGCCGCCCGTGAGTGGTGACACGTCCCCGACGAGTCCGAGGATTCGCCGCACCCGGGACTCGATGTGCGAGGTTGAATCCGATTGGTCTGAGAGTAGCTGCCTCAAGTTGATGGCCTCTTGCGCGTAGCGCTTTTCACAATCAGGGTTTCATGCAAGCTTGCTCGTTGACGGCATAAGATCCCACCGATCGGTGAAGGCTTGTGATTAGCGATATCGAAAAATTCGCTCTGCCGACAACTAAATTTCCCGGTATGGCTACCGGTTCGTGAACTCTTCCAGACCCCGTACTTCTACAAGAGGAGGCCCGAACGGCGCCCGCCATTGCTTTCAATGTGGCGGCAACCACCTGGCCCGCCTGCGCAAGACCCTCGAAATCCTCAGGACATTCTATCGACAACGACCCATTCCTTTTGAAGGTGACAACTCTCAATCTTGAATTATGCTAACGTCCTCGGCGTGCCCGAAGCAGGGGTCAGGGATCTGCTATGCGGCCCCGAACGACCCACACGGGAGAAACGAACGGGATGTTTGCGATTGCAGTCCGACGTGAAATAGCACTCATTGCCTGGATCCATGCCTGGACTCAAATTCAGTCATTAACAAACCGAACAAGAGCCTATCCCATCGGCAATTGGACCAATATGCAGCCTCACGCTCACGGCCTTCCTGTGCAAATCCAAGCTTCTCGAGAACTCTTATCGCACCTGCCTTGGACGGGCTCTGCGACCGAAGCACAGGCGGACTCGTCATACGACTACGAGCGTCTTGGGAGTTGTAACATCCAAACGGACACCCTCGACGGGTTTGCTGGCTTTGTCTTAAAGTCCTTATTCGCCGGTGCGAGCCAGGAATTGCAGCGCCAATGAAATCGCAGCAACCCACGTCAGGATCTTGAACTCCCCGGAGCCCAACGCATCTTCCAACTCCTGCCTGGAAAGAAACAGAAGATGTTGATCCTCAAGGTCATCACTGCAAGGTTCAGTTACTTGCCGTGCCCCACGAGCCAGGAACACGTGCCGAACGCCGACGCCGCGATTCGGGTCGACCCTGTAGCTGCCAAGGGCGAACCATTCCGCCGCTTCGAATCCGGTCTCTTCGAGCAGTTCACGCTTTGCAGCCGCTAATGGATCCTCACCGGGTTCAATCATACCTGCTACCGGCGCCAGAGTCGTTCCCTCGACCGCGTATTTCGTCTGTCGAAAGCAAAGAAATCTGCCCTCAGAGTCGACCGCGAGAACAATCGATGCGTCCGGGCTGAGTATCCATGGCCAGTCGGTGACGACCTGTCCATCCGGCCATTGTACGGTGTGACTCTCTACAGTCAGATAGGGTCCGTGATCCAGAATTGTGCGTCGCGAAAGGGTCTTGAACGGTCGCAATTCTTCGCGATGGGTTGTCATTTTTCCTCCGGCAGAACACTCGTTGGATTCGGTCCTTACGCCTATCTACATAGTCTTGTCGATTCGGAAGCCGGTATTGTGTCTGGCGATCATCGTGGCTGACGTCCATCTCAACCGGTTGACGCGCCGTTTGCGTCTATCGGCCCTATGGGAACGCGATAGAGGCAGCTTTGCCAATTGGCCGTGCGGTACACTGCTTCAGGTTGATTTTCCTCAGGGCAATCAACGAGGTCAGATCTCGCCCCAGCTCTTGAGCAGGTCCGGGTCGGCGCCCCCCTTTTCCAGTATGGGGATCAGGTGCTCGTGTTTCATCCTGACGGCCGCATCACACAATAGGCGTGTATACGGCTTCACCTGTGCGCCTTCCCTGATCAGCCATCGCGTGAGTTGCTCGTGGCCTCCCGTCACCGCATAATGCAATGGGGTCACACGCCAGACGGAGTCGTCGTCCTGTTCCCTGGTCAACAGACCTGGCTCCTCCCTGAGGCACTGCTGAACACGGTCGGCGTCCCCCAGATAACACGACGAATAGATATCCATGACCGAACCCGCTTTGACCAGCATCCTGGCGATTTCAGGTCTTCGATAACGCCGCGCGATGCAGTAGGGTTTAAGTAGCACCGGTATCTCCGCGCGGGTCCGCCCGGGGGTATTGGGATCGGCTCCCGCCCGCAACAAAAACCGCACGACATTTACCCGATTGCCGCGCGTTGCTTCCCATAGAAACGTCCGGTTGTGCCCGCCACTTTTGGCCTGCAACAGGGTCGGGTCACGTTTAAGGTGTCGCTTTACAGTATTCAAATCGCCTCGCCGGACTTCCTTAAGTATCTTGTCGATACCGAAGCGGCCGCTGTGACCGGAACGCGGTTTGACTTCATTTCCCCATCCGTGGTCGTCAGAAGCCGTACCCATCGTTCCTTATTCCTCAATCAGCACCACTATTGGTTACTGACGTTACGCCGCTATGCAAACCCCGGGCTCGGTCGTGACGCCTTCCCTGAGCCGTTCAATTTAGCAGGAGTGGATGTTATGGAAGAGATACAAATCCGAACGATGGCTAAAAGAAATAACGGGGCGGCCATCACCCCGTTTTGTGTATTTTTCACGATAAGCGTACCAATTTTGCCATTGACAATGTTAGAAATCAGTTCACGTCAGGGCTCGAAATTCTTCCACGGTCAATCCTGACTCACGGATGATCGCTCGCAGAGTTCCTTTGGCTACCTGCCTGTGGTTGGGGACTACGATTCGGCGAAACGGTTTTCGATTCAGTCGCAATACGATGTGGCTTCCACGTTGACGATCGGCCTCGTAGCCGATCTTTCCCAATGCACTGACAACATCGCGACCGGAGACAACCGGAAGCGGGCTCAAATTTCAATCTCGATGATTTCTTCCGTAATCGCGGGAGGAATAGGGTCCCCGTGGGCTTCCAGGCTCTCAATATAGAGCTCCATCGCTTCCTGGGCATTTACCAGGGCTTCCTTTCGAGTAGACCCCTGCGAAATGCAACCCGGCAGAGCGGGAACCTCGGCCACAAAGATGCCGTCTTCATCCTGTTCGATGAGTACCCTGAATTTGATATTGCTCATCGCCCCGCCCCCGATAATCGGCTATTCCGTGCAATGATGCTTTCCAGCGTATCAAAGATAGCCATTATTCAATACAGTTGCAATCAGTAATGGCGTACACGTGGTTTCCGGAAGTCGGTCATCACCTGGTACACTCGCAGCGATCTTTCCGCAATCTTTCCAACCCAAGTCTTTGCTTCAACTCACGCCTGTCCAAAAACGGCTTCATTCCGGGACAGCAGTGGTTTCAACTATAGGCGTTATCTATATACGCTGCGTTTCCTCTGCGCTGTCATGTTGCCTGCACGTGCATCCTGGAATTGCCAGCACTATCTGCGCGACTGAATCTACTCGGTCGCTTCAATGAGGACGAGCGCCGCTTTTACACCGTCAATCGCGTCTCTTTCCGCCTGGAGCACGGTCGAGATGAGCCTGCTCGCTTCGGCGCGAGCCCCATCGGCAAGAATGTCAACATCACCGGCGCGCTCGCAGATCGCATGGAGCTTGCCGGCCGCTTTGGAGACGCGAATGTAGTGACCGGCTGCCGACCGGAGTTCGGTGGCGGCCACGGGGAAAACCATGGTGAGTTCCCGCAGATAGGCTGCGGCGTAGCGCCGTAGCGACGCCAGTACCCCCGCGTGACTGCGGGTATCCTTTACGATTCCTTGACTCCTCGGATGCCGCTGACCGGGGTCGGGGCGCGCACCCGAGTCCATGACGTCCCGCCAGAGTTCGAATGCCGCGAACCCGCGTGCGTCCACCTTGATGGGGGCCTTGTCCGCATCGTATCGCGTCCCGTTCGCAAAAGCGATTGCGTTCCTCAGCGCCTTGATATGGGTACTTGGCACATCGCCCTGCTCCGAGCCACCGTAGACGAGGACACAGAACAGTCCGGGAGGGTCGACGTCTCCGATCGCGTCGTAGCGAACCCCAAACTCCCCGCCGCGACGCCGAACAACGTAGGTCTTGTCCGCCTCGTCGTAACCCACCAGGAGTCCCCAATCGCGGGCGGAATCCTCTCCGGGAGACATGGGAGCCCACGCTGCCGCCGGTATCCCGCGGTCGATGCTTGTCCGAACGGCGTCCCAGGCGGCAGCCTTGATCTTGCGGCTTTCGGCGTGGTCCGTATCCCCCTGGCGCGCCTGAAAGCGCTGGATCCGGCAGCCCAGGCCCTCTTCCGGCCGGGTCTCGAAGACCAGCCACCAGTCCAGATTGCCCTCCTGCCAGACGTCCCCTCCGCCCTTCCTCATTTCAAAGCTGAAGGCGTTGCCCAGCACGCCCTGAAGCCGCACGGGCGACCATTCCGTTTGCCCCGGCGCCCGAAGCATGTCGTGAAACGCGCTGATGATACGCGTCCAGACTTCCGTCCTCCGGATGTCCAGAACCTTGCTCATATGCCCGTTCTTCCCTTCGGATTCCATTCTCGCATTCTCAACCTGCTCTGCGGCGGGCTTCTCCAGAGAAACGACCGCAACTGCCGCAACAACAGAAAGGCTGACAAGGCAGAAGGTTACTATGCCAGACAGCCTCCGCCGTGGCGCTGAATCCATAACGCCTCCATCCACCAATGTCTCAACCAATGCAACAAGCCTATGTGAAACCGTATTACCCCAACCGCTTCACCAGGCCATAATCCACCAGTTGGCGCACCCGGTACCCGGCGCCGAAATAGATCTCCTGAGCCGGGTTATTCAGTCCCGTATGGAGCGTATTGCGTACCACACCCCGTTTCTTGAACTCCGCACACATCAGATTGAACAGCACCGTACCGATCTTGCCCCTCCGGTAGTCCGGATGCGTTCCGATGCCCGTAAAACCGCCGCTTCCATCCCTTCCCACGTGGACCGGACCGGCAAAACCCACCACCGCCGGGCCGTCGGTCGCAACCAACACGGGATACGGGGGATTGGCGTCCAGACATGACTTTACAGAAGCCTCCCAGCCGCCCGGGAACAACGCCTCCATGAACGCACACAGCGCTTCCCGGTGCCCGGCGTCGCACATCCCGAACAGAATGCCTCGAGATCGGTTGTCTTCGATATAATCCTCAATATCTTCCCGAAGTTCGAACTCGGCAAACGTCGTTTCCATAAATAGACTCACCGACCCGCGGTTTCGGAATCCCTGATTCAGGAAGAACGTATAGGCCGGCGTCTTCATATCGACGCCGGTCGCAAATGTGATCGGATTTCCCTTGTATCCGATCCGCACCTCCCGACATCCGCGTCCTGCAAGAAATCCGTCCGCGGCATCCAGGAGCCTGCCCCCAACGCCTTGACACCGATAGTCCGAATCCACCATCAACACGCTCAGGTAGCCCGACTGTCCCGACTTGGGGGCCACCGCCAGGACGAACCCCACAACCCTGCCTTCCACGTTCGCTGTGAACGCCCCCTGCGGGTTGAAATCCGGATGTTCAAGGACCCGCTGCCGGAACCCAGCTTCATCCATCCGAAAATCGTATTTCCGGTCTGCGAACACCCGCTGCCAGAGATCCATCACCTGCGACAGGTCTTCGCCTTTCCAGGATGCAATCGATGTCACGCCCATATCACTTATCCATCAATGGTTTTAACTGCCAGGAAGGTAAGCGACGGCTTCGATCTCCACCAGGTAATCCGGATGAGCAAGGCCGCTGACGAACAACAGCGTGTTCGGGGGGAAAGCGTCCGTGAAGAAGCGGTTCCGGACTCGTCGAAAGGCATCCAGATGACTGCGATCTGTCAGGTACGTCGTCAACTTGACGATATCGTCAAGACTCCCGCCGAGTTCCTCCAGGATGGCCTGAAGGTTCGCGTAGACCTGGTGAGTCTGCGCTTCGATATCGCCCTTCCCGACCAGATTGCCGTTGGGGTCCAGGGCGATCTGACCGGCAATAAACACGGTGTCGCCGGCCTTCGCGACGTGAGAGTACCCCACCCCCGCCGTCGAGTGTACGCTTGTCGGATGTACGATCTCACGGGCCATTGTTTCCAACCTCCTGTGTAATCTGCTGTGTTAGGCTCCTGGCGCGGTTTCGTGATGTTCAACCGCAACCAAACAGGTGGCAGGGAACGCGCCCGCCCGTTTGATTGACCAATTACTCCCCCCTTGAGGGGGAGTCGCAGAAGCCGAGCCGGTCCCTGAGCTTGTCGAAGGGTCGAAGGCGCTGCCCTGAGCCTGTCGAAGGAACCGGCGACGGCTGATGCGGTGGGGGGTTTCCAACACCATACCGTATGCAAGTAGCGTGATGAAACATGTACGCATTTTGCGATGAAGTTTTGCTGCGAGGCTCCAGGGTTGCGGGCCCCTGGTGCGAGCCTTTAAATAGGCGCAGAGAGTGTTACGTTCTTCGGGTCAATCTCGCACCGATCCACGCCATCGGTATGTAGGCGCCAACCAGATCCACGACGTTGAACAGAACGGGCCCCCCTATCAAGACGACGTTGACGATGCCGCCGATCAGGAAGAGTCCGCCAACCACCATCGCCACTGCCAACCTGCAACTGGCGGCGATGAGAGCGGCCAGATACGCGCCCACAAGGGTACCCAGCGAATGTGCAAGGAACGGGAAGATGAAGTGCTTGAACTCGAAAAGGTGCATGGAGGACCTGATGGATTCCACGTTGGTCACGTCGACGCCATCGGGGGGTGGAATGACAACAGGCCCTACCGTGACCAGAATCATATTTGCGATACTGCCGACAACAAAACCTACGATGACTGCCAGGACATTCTTCAGTTTTGAACCCATTGATCACCTCTCCTGATAGTACTTCGTTTGGGTTGACTCTGCTTTACTAATTGATTGTTAATAACTGTTTTATAACGAGATGTGAACGCACATATTCACGTCAGTGTCGTTTTCCGGGCGCCCACAAGGGGCGCCCCTACAATTCGACGATGAGTCGGTCAGGGCCGCATGTGCTTGATCCGGTACCGCAAACTGGCAGTTTGCGGTACGGTAGCCGGACCATCGCCTATAACGTACCTAGGGAACCTCATTCCACCAGTTGCAAGCAATCGGCAGTCCCGTCAATCCGCGGAAATTGGCGGCGGCTGTGGGCGCCCCCGCTGTTGACCGCTGTGTGCGGCTAGACCGCGGTTAACCGAGATGTTTTTCCAGCCACGCGACTGCGAAATTCGCGAGATCCCGCGCGTCGAATTATTCACGGATTGCCAGACTGAATTCGACTTTCTAACGGTCAGCCTCGACGAGATTTGAAACTTGGCTTCTCGCGTTGGAGCGGAACGCGCCACGTCCTCATTTTGTGTGTCTGCCTGGAATTACACACAACGTCCTGGATGTTCCGAGGATCTGGCGCAGGTCGGTAGTTTGGGATGGACGCCCCTGGTTTACATGCAACCTGTAAGACAGTCAGGCTTCCCTCTTGCCTATCGTGGAAACACCAGTATTGCATCGCATCGGCGGCGTTCCTTGCGTACGCCACCCCGGTGAATATCCGAATAACTGTTCACTACCTCCCCCTGGACCACCATCGTGCTGGATCCCCCTCCGTCCAGGTTATAGGCATTGTGCGCCCCAAGGTCCACAAGGAGATCCGTGAGTTCGGGAAGTGTCATCCCCATGGCCAGACCGGGTTGGCGCCCATCGGCTACGATCAGCCACAGCGTGTTATTGTCTCTTGATATCCCTATCGCTGTCCTTGGATGTCTTAGATCATAAAACCAGGGCTCAAAGGACTCGCTGCCGTAATCGGTAAACCGCTGACCATCTCGAATCAGCAGTGTTCCGGCACTCGTATAGCTACAGTTTTCCAATGGAAGGGGGCTCTCCGGATTCTCGCGGGATGTCAGCTGATAACTGATCTCCGCCCTTGAACCCACACGGGCGCGCTGCTTCAGCCAGTCGGCGTACTTGCCGGACCCGGACAGGATATATCCGCTTGAGGGGATTAGGTTGGATCCAACATTCACGCGGACCGCTGAAACCGTATCTTCCCGCACGATCACCTCGACACCTCGCCGGTCGGTCAGAGTACTTCGGTTCCACTCCGGTGTATAGAGGATGAGGTCATTCTTGTCGAGTTCTTGTTTTTCCACTCCTACCTTATCCCATCCACGGACTTCGTTTCGTCTCCGATTGATCCCGGTCACATCGCTTTCTTCCTTCCCATCCATTGTCACCGTTACATTCAGCACTGGTTCCGCAACAATTATGGTCTGCCTGTCGTTCCTCGTGCAGATTCCAACGCTCCTGCGGCCGGGCGATCTTGGCTCGCTCAGGATTTTTCCATCCAGAACAAAGAACTCGCTTGGATCTCCGTGAAAGATGTTCCAGGCGTTGTTTGAAAATGAATATCCCGCATTCACGGCGACAAGAGCGTCGTATCTCCTCGCGATGTCGCTTGTCGCCTCCTGCCCGATGATCTGATCCATCGCCATGGCCGTCTTCAATCGGTACTGCCGCAGGTCTATCTGCGCCACGTGGATGTTCTGGGGAAGCCCCTCGCTGGTCGAGTCCGCGGAAATATGCGTCCGAACCAATCCCGGTGCAACCTCGGTCACCCTCTCTTGCACGTTGGTATTCAAGGGTGGAATCTCGTTCGCGCCGATTGTGAACCCGCTCAACAATAGTGATGCCGACAGCAACTGGTTGCTTCTTCGCATGTTCATCTCAATCTCCGAGCTGAATGATCTAATGCGCCGACCCAGGGCACGGAGTTACACGTTCGAAAGCGTTTCAAGGTCGCGACACGCCTTCAGCAAAGCCTCTTGAATGTTCAGAAACTCAAGATGCCCGGGTGGCATCGGATACCTGGCACTGTCAAACGATTGAAGTGGATTGTCGATCATCTGCCTTGCAAAGGCGTAGAGAGCTTTCTGATGCTCTGTCGCCTCTGGCGCCCGGTCAAAGGAGATATTACAATTGTTCCGCCACAGTCGGGAATCAACCGCATCAACCATCTCCTGAATTCGTGAGCCTCGATTCTCGAACCTCGAGTTCAGGAAATTGGACAATCTCTCGGCCTGCAGGTGTGGATTTCGCATGATATCTTCGTACCCAACAAAAAGCCGGTACGCCGCGTCGTCGGTGTAGCGCAGGATCAGCGCCATCATGTGCTGCCAGCGAAGCAGATTCGTCGCCGCAAACGAGATCCGGACATTCAAATTGGGCGGCATGATGAACTTTTGCCATGACACGGCTGTGTCGAGAGGGTGGCGAACGGTGATCAGATAAATCGCCTCTCCCCAAATTTGCTTAAAAAACGGCAAATAATGGCAGAGCGCAGGATCCTTCCAGAACCACTTACCACCCTCGTCCATTTCTGACATCAGTTCAGCGGCTTTAATTCTGTAACCCGGTTCAGAGGCTCTGTCTTCCATTCGCTGCTGGAATTCAGCGTCCCACCACGTCGCTCCGGAAGCAAAATCCCCTAACTCGGCCAGAAAATCCCACAACGGCAGATATTCCCAATATCCTCTGGGTGCGTGCGCATCAGCTGCGTGCAACTGTTCGGAAGGGCCAGCGTACGCTCCCCATGCGTGCACCATCTCAGCAACAACAGATGTCCCGCTACGCTCCACACCAAGTACGATAATAGGTTGGCTTTCAGAGCCGATCATTTCGAGTGCCCTAGAGTCTTCCGCGGTTGACGCGTTGCGTCTGGCCGCGGCTGCCTCAGGCGCGCATTCGTCTAAGGCAATCCTCATAAGCCTCAAAGCGCTCGCCTTCGCGTTCCTCGGGATCGACCTTCTTGAGAAACAACGCGCTACCCGGCTTCTTGCCGGTAAACTCGCGGTGGCTCCTGATGTGCGCCGGGTTCTCGCCGCTCCATTTGACCTCGCCATCCTGCAGATAGACGAAGTTTCCTCCGTGTTTCTCGATCATCGATTGCATACGATCGCGATAGAACAGTCCCTGCTCGCAGGCCGTTTCTCTTACGGTGGCCATGATCGCAGGCGGATCTTCCTCTTCAGAGTCGAATTCGTTCAAGGGACCCTCAACCTCACTCTCGAAGTCAATTTCGTCCAGATCGACCGTCCCGAATCCGCTCTGCGCGGCCACGAGCAGATGGTTGCGGTCGCGGCGGAATGGCGGCGTCGGCCAATCGGACGCTGGATCGTGCCCCATCAGGCTCGCGCTGACGGCATCGGTGGCGATGATCTGATCGCCCGCGATCAGGGTGTCGCACACGCGGCCCTCACCGTCCCATTCACGGCCCCATTGACCGGTCGTGGCGTCCACGATATTGAGACACGGGTTGGTAATGCGCGCCAGATCCGGGAGCACGTAGGACAGCCGGATTGCGTGATGGAAGTACGTCCGCACGCGTCCCTCAGGCGGGATCGTGGGCGTGAGCCCGAACAGGTTCTTCGTGCAAAGCGTGACACCCATAAACAGGTGGTTCTTCATCTTGGCGACGGAAATGACCTCATCCGCTTCGCTGAAGCACCGGCTGAGCGTGTAGCGTTGAAACATGCTGCCACCGCCGGGCACGTCATACTCGGCGAACGGCGGGAAATTGGATTCCACGTGCTCGACGCCGAATTCCTCCAGCAGCGGAAGATAGTTGAAGTAGTCCGTCACGGCCCCGGACGCGTCCCGGCAGAACGTGTCTGCGGCGACAAGATCCGCAGAGGTCCGCTCGCGCAGGAGCCGAAGGACGGCCCGGCAGACGGCGTCGTCGACAAGCTCCCGGCGGCGGCCCTTGAAATGCATCACATTCGTATGCCCCATGTTGAACTTGAGCGCGATGCGGCCTGCCTTCTCCAGCTTCTCCCAGGAACGCTCAAGCGGGGCGGTGGCCCGTACCAGGTTCTCGTAGACCGCCTCGTCGGAGGCCCGGTGATCACAATTGACTGCACGAACGCTGAATTCATGGCTCATCTCTAAACTCTCCTCGCATGAACGGCGGTTGTGGAGTGGACCCGTCAGAGTTAACCCCAATCCGAAAAAAACAGCAACTCGACGACGCGACGAAAACCCCTGAAACGGGGCGCAACGGTCGTCAAAAAGGACATTTTTTCAGTTTGCGTCCAGTGACCTGGTGTATCCTGGTAATCAGCCGTTAAATCACCTTTATCCACTTACCTATACTCGATTTAACGTCCCGGAAAAATGTCGAATCAAGGTCAGGCATTGATTTCGTCCCGGACACAACGGAATCCCAGATTTCCCGACCCGCCTCTCAAGCGCACGCCCCCCCGCCTGGAGCATCGCTTATGAAACGGGCTGGTATACCAGTCGCCTCCCCGTGCCGACCGCGTTTCACCTCCCAGGGGCCCTATGGGACAATGTCTGCGGTCATTGGTATAGAGTCGCCTGTCATCTCTGCACCATTGCCACAAGGAGCCAACCATGTCGTAGAGTCCGAACCCGTTTGGTGGGAACGTACCGACGTCCGGAGGGCCTTCTTCTATCTTGCGATCTGCCGCCTGCGATCCATCAAAGGCATCGTCACCCCACGGAAACAGCTGGTTGACCAGGCCTCCTCTGGCCGCCTTCTCCCATTCCGCCTCGGTGGGCAGCCTCTTTCCCGCCCAATCACAATATTGGAGAACATCCGGCAATGAAATACTCCTGACAGGCTGAATGGGTGCATCCAGCCAGTTGTCCTGCCAGGTCTCAGGGCGATAGTCTGCCGCCTGCATGAATCCGTGATACTGCTCTACCGAAACCAGATGGGTATCGATAGCGTATGCTTCCAGATTGACTTGGTGCTGGGGATTCTCTTCAAGGAAGGCTCCGGTGTAACCCATATCATCGTTATTCACGGCGCCCATCAAAAATTCTCCTGCCGGTATCAGCGCCATTCCGGGAACATCGTTCTGGCTGTTCAAGCGTATTCCTTCCTTTGTAACGTACATCTCTTCTTCGTACGGGTTCGAATTCCCATCTGTCTCTCAGAAAGACACTGCGCACGAGATTCAGGCCTGCGGCTTCATTCCGCTGACAGGAGAAAATACAGCAACTTCGGCCGATGATCCGAGACGCATGAACTGTATGTGCTTCCAGCGAGGCTCTGACATATATGCTCGCATGTTCCGGCGTTTACGCCTATGCTGCGTAACTATCCACCACACGAGTGAGTCTTCCTTGTTCCAGATCTTCAGCGTGGGCCAAAACCGCTCATAGTTGGTGCCCCATAGCAGTTCGTTTGACCGCCAGCGTCGCCACGATCGCGAGAGTACGCGCCAGACGAGCCGGTACACGGGTAAATCCAGCCAGACCACCGTCTCCAATCGCGGCCAGAAAACCCGTTGCGAAAAACTCATATATGAACCAGCGACAACCCATCCGTCTCCATCAGTCGCCTTCGCGATGAGTCTCTCAAACTCCTCCGGATCTGTTTCGTGTAACCCCACCCAGCCGGGTTGCCAATTGAGTGCATCCAATTCCACAAACGGGACCTGAAGGTCGGCCGCCAACTGTTTACCCAGGGTACTTTTTCCGGAGCAACTATTGCCAACCACATGGATCCGCCGCCCGATCCGGTGCTGCGGAGAAGCGAGTCTTGCTCGTCGATGTCCCATTCCCATATCGTCTAAAGTTATTCCGGTTTCTGGACTCGCAAAGCGATTTGCAGGAGGCCAGGGCGCCCGTTCGGTGAACTCAGGACAGGCTCCGCGCCGCGGCACAGACCCTGCAGTTAAATGACGCGGACTCGAAAAATAGTAAATCGCCGCAGGCAATTAACCCCAATCCGAAAAAACAGCAACTCGGCAACGCGACGAAAATCCGTGAAACGGGGCGTAACGGTCGTCAAGAAGGACATTATTTGAGTTCACGTCCAGTGACCTGGTGTATCCTGGTAATCAGAAGTCAATCGCCTTTTTCTACTTGCATATATTCAGTTTTACTTCCCCGAAGAACTACGAATCAAGGTCAATGCCTGAAGACCGAAAGTGAGGTTTTGGAGCAGTCATTCAAAACCTGAGGTGATGAATTGTCGGAATGAAAGTGAAGCGTGACTTTCTCGGAACCTATGAGTATATGCCGCCGTATCGGTTGTGCGAAGAACCGAAAAGCCCGCAGCCGCCATGGTGTTAACAGACGCTCACGCCCCTGCCCTTCATGTGGTCTTTGAAGCCATCAACGTCCTCTATGCCTTGTTCGATCACCGCACGGTATATGTCTTGACTCGTATACGTCTTCCGATATCCAGGATCCTTCCAACAGGCCTGTTTGATGCTGAGAATCTTACTGCGAAATGAAGGTGTCAGGGCCGCTGCAAGCCGTCGATTAAACTGAAGCTGGCGCTCGCATTCTTCAGAATCAACGGCCCAGATATCAATCTTCCATGCGCCTTTTCTCTCATCCCCGAGATAGACACCCCAATAGAGACCCAACGGTAGGTTTGGAGTCCGGTTTATGCGTTCATTGCGAAAACTCATTCTTACCGGCGCAAGGCAGGATGCGATCCTGCCTCCCAGACGAAAGAACGATCCCTCAGATAAATTCGGCGCTTCCAGACAGATATCGAGATCCCTCCAGGTCATCAGGTGCAACGCGTAACTACCCGTGACATGGGGAGTACCGTAGTCTTCGAGTAGACCTCTCAAGCCTTTTGTCCTAAGCAGTCCATCGGCTTCCGTACGAATTGCCTGATCGAGCTGGTCACGATCTCCGCCAGCATCCATATCTGAATCGATCGCAGAACGCTGTTCGGCGAAGTCATCATCGGTGATTCGATCTGTCATCTCTTCAAGCCTTCCTGAACTCGGGTTGCCGGGTCAACGACGGCGCCACGCAGAGAACGCCTCACCGCACCCGAAT
The DNA here is from genome assembly GCA_963662665.2 of Candidatus Latescibacterota bacterium. Lineage (GTDB taxonomy): Bacteria > Latescibacterota > UBA2968 > UBA2968 > JAAXHE01. Next base: position 59,234 of record CAXXJS010000061.1, on the reverse strand, counting down.
CGCGAAACCGTTGACTACGGCGCCTGGTCGCCTGAGGGACGTCGCAGCGGGATCCCGTCTGTTACAGGACGATTGCGCTACCCGCATGCGTCCATTGACTCTCTCAGTAAATCAATCTTGTCGTCGTATCCCGCAACGAGATCAGGAAGTGTTCTGACGTCGGCCCAGAAGAAATCGAACGGATGGATAAGCGATCCGTCCTCCGAATGTTCTCCGTGACGCCAGGTTTCCTCCGTTGGTGCTTCGACGGTTAGATGAAAGAACCAGCGATGTTGTCGTTCATCGCTCCCGCAATCCCGCATGTCCCGTGTATCCCGGACCAGGAACCGTTCATATCTGAGCCCGGTTAGTCCCGTCTCCTCTTCGGCTTCTCGCATCACGGCATCCTCCGGCTTCTCACCGGGCCCGATCGTCCCCGCGGGAACCTGAATGCCGGCTTCCGGCGCCCCGGGCTGAGTGAAGAGGAGCAGGCGGCTCCCACTGGTGATATACGCATACGCTCTGTGGCGGGTTTTCATTGGTCACATGACCCATAAAATACCCGGCACCCCCGAAGTCAGAGGTGCCGTGTCAACCGATGTTGAATCTGACTTCAATCCGATGGGGTCCAAAGCGTAAACGGCCAAGTCAATTTGGCAATAGACGTGGAATCCCAGCCAATGGTGCCGTGTTCTCCCTGGGATATGGATCCTACCGACGAAATCCCGCGGGAAATGTAACGAATTCTGCATCGGTAAGCAAAATCCGAATCGGGACAGATGGGCGTCCAATTCTGACCAAGGGAACTTCAGCCACGAGAGACTCCTCTAATTTTCCATGTCCATTTGTGTCTGCAGGTCCGCAAGCCTTCACAGTGAGTTGCCGGAGACACAGGGTACGTACCTGTGGTTTATGTTGTTTTTATGCGTTACGAAGTTGACATCCCCCCACCGCATCAGCCGTCGCCGGCCCCTTCGACGGTCCTAAGACTGGCAGAGGACAAGGCTCAGGGACCGCAGGCCCGGTTCAGGGGGCCGGCTCGGCTTTTCCGACTCCCCCTCGAGGGGGGAGTGATTGGACCGTTTATCTGATGGAGTTATTGATTCAAGCTGACGGCTGATAGCTGTTTCCTCTGCTTCTATTCAGTCGAATTTCGGCGATCTATCTCCGGGGCAAAGCGCTACGGCCAACTGTAATGCCGTATCTTCGGATCGCGGTACTCCGCTCGCGTGTCCCACCACATTGCGATGCCGATGCCTCCCCCGTCGTACCTGGCATCGGTCACCTGGTTGACGAGCTTACCGTCAATATAGGTGGTCAGCGAGCGGTGCCGGGCCGAGATGATGAGGTGGTACTCGCGGCCCTTTTCCAGAGCGTAGTTGACGACACTGAGCTTGGTAACGCCGCGGATGCCCGGCTCGCGCAACGTGACGTTGATCGACTGCCACGCATAATCGAATTCGACAAAGTAGAAGCCCTTCCTGTTGTCAGTCGCGCGGAAGGGAAACTGCAAGCAGGAGCCCTCTCCCAGCGTGACGAAAAGCGAATACTCGTAGTTCTTCCAGTTGGCATCCCCCTGGAAAATATGGGACTTGCGTTTGCCATCCAGTTCGCCGACAACGGCGTCGCCAACGCGAGACCACCCTCCGGATGACGTGGTCGCCTGCCAGCCCTGGAGGCCCTTACCCTGAAGAAGCGATTGCCACGGGATGATCAGGCCGTCTGGCCGGCTCCGTCCGTAGTCGTCGGCGGAGCCGGAATCCGCTTCGAGGGTCGAAACCGAGAAGAGAAGCGTGAGCAGGCAAACGAAGAGAATTTTCATATTACATTCCTATTTTGTTGTGATCGCGTGCCGAACAACGATCTGGCAGCACAGGAAATCATCCTGCTTTCTGAACACTCTGACTGCGTCTAGTGTTCAACGTCGCGCCCGTAGACCGTGCGAATCACGTCCTCGATGTCGGGCTCCTGGACGGACACGTCGCGCACCCGATAGCGGGCCGACAGCTCCGCGATGAGAGCCGGCGCAGACACCTGGCTCCTCGCAAAGCGGATGCGGACCACATTGTTCCGCCGTTCGAGGATCTCCGCGTTGGGATGCGCGAACCCACTCAGCGGCTCTCCGGCGCCCGGATCGCACTCGACAATCAGATAGCGGTGCGGGGTGATTGAGTCGACGAGCGCCGCCAGTGGCCCGTCTTCGATTATCCGTCCCTGATTGATGATGATGAGTCGCTCGCAGAGCTCCTCCACGTCATCCAGGTCGTGCGTGGTCAGCAGCACGGTCGTGCACCGGCGTCGATTGATGTCTCGGATGAATGCCCGGATCGCCGCTTTCACCTCGATGTCCATCCCGATTGTGGGCTCATCGAGAAACAGGATATCCGGCGCGTGCAGCATGGCGCAGGCCAACTCCCCGCGCATGCGTTGTCCCAGGGACAACTGCCGCACCGGCGTGTCGAGCAGGTCGCCGATGCCGAGGACCTCGCAGAGCTCGGCCAGGCTTCGCTCGAAGTCGTCGTCGGCAATGCGGTAGATCCGCTTGAAGAGTTCGTAGGACTCACCCAGGCGAAGGTCCCAGTTCAGTTGGCTGCGCTGACCGAACACGGCGCCAATTCGCCGGACAACCGCCCGCCGTTGCCTCTGGGGCGAGAGGCCGACGACGGTGACGCGCCCGGACGTGGGGTAGAGGATGCCGGAGAGCATCTTGATCGTCGTCGACTTCCCCGCGCCGTTTGGACCGATGAATCCCACCAGCTCGCCCGGTTCAATCGCAAAGCTCACGTCGCGCACCGCGTACACTTCACGTCGGTTGGGACGGAACAAGCCCTTCACCGCACCGGCCAACCCCTTTCCCTTCGCCGTCACGCGGAAGGTCTTGCAAACCCCCTCCAACTCTATATGTGGCATCTACGATCCTGCGCTTTCATAGCGGCGAAGGCCGGCGGCAAAGACGGCCAGCGCCAGGGCGAGCATGGCCACACCCACGGCGGGCGTCCACAGGGCCACGTCAAGGGGCAGAGACGTGTTCGCATTCTGGCCGAGGAAGTCGCAGGCGGGGTAGAACCCGATGAAGCCGAGGGGCAGTACAAAGGTCAATAGCGCCTGCAGGGGCCACGGGTACACGGTCAACGGGTAAAACGTGCCACGCGCCATCAGTTCCATGCTGGCGTCCACGAGGGGCTGGCTTCGCATGGTCCAGAACGCAATGGAGCTGATGAGCGTAAGGTAGGACCAGTAGATCAGGGACCCGCCAGCGATGACGAGGAGTACCTCGGCAACGTGCAGCGGCGTCCAGACAAAACCGGACAGCCGGGCCCCATAGAGGAAGTAGCCCGCGCCAATGCCCAGATGCACGAGGCCGACCACATTGATTCGGTGACAGGAAAAGTGGAATGCGATTTCCAGAGGTCTGAGAAGCATCAGGTCGAACTCGCCGCGCGTGACAAAACGATCGATCTGGCGCGACTGAAATGACAGGATGGACATGACGCCACGGCTCATCAGGCTCAGCCCATAAAGAAAGGCGAGCTGTGGGAAAGTCCATCCTGATAGCGGCTGGAACCGGTCGACCAGCACGTTCAGGGCGACGCCAATCCAGATGTAGTTGAAGCCCAGTCCAAGGCAGATGCTCAGCAGCGAAAACGGATATTCCAACGCACGCTGTATCGACAAGCGGCCATACAGGGCTCCAACGGAAAGGTGATGACGCACGTCGGCGATCAAGAGCTTACCTATCCTCCCTGTACGAAGACCCGCCGCTGGGCGCGCGTCCAGACGAGACCAACGAGCAGGGCGAAGACCACGACCCAGAGCGCCTGCACGGAGAGAATGTGGACGACCTCCGCGGCAGTGGCGCGACCGATGTAGATCTCCAGCGGCGCCTGGTACATGTACTGGAACGGCAGCCACCGCGATACATCGGCGATGAAGTCGGGGAAGAGCCACATCGGCACCAATCGTCCCGACAGGGCGAAGACGAGGCTAGTCTTCACTGAGCCCACGTCCCCGAAGTCCGTGACCCAGAAGGCCGTCATGCCCACCAGGACGCTAAGCAGCCACAGCAGCAGGAAGCTCAGCGCACAACTCGGCAGAAACAGCAGCCACGCTTCCACTCCCGCGGGCAGCGGGGGCGCCACAAAGAGGAGGGAGACGGCCAGCAGGGGCAGGGCGAACTGTGTGACTGCGGCAAACGAACGCCCCACGTCTTCGGTCATCCAGTACCAGACAAGGTTCACCGGACGGATCAGGTCGAGTGCGATTTCACCTGCGCGGATCTTGCTAAAAAGCACGTCGTCGATGCTGACTGTAAAGCATGCATTCATCAGCACGGCAACGACCGCATAGGTAACCATCTGCGCCTCGGTGACTCCGGCGACCTGGTCGATCCCCCGATACGCGGTGCGCCAGAGGAAGACGGAACCGAGGAGGAAGAACAGGTTCCGCCCGATGGATGACAGATACTCGAAGCGGTAGGCCAGCGCGTTGAGCAGCTGGATCTTCAGCAAGTAGGTGTATAAGTGCATGGATGGTCAGATCCCGATCGATCCAGAGGAAGCCGAGACTCGCATCGGTTAACCGACTCCTTCATTTCAAGCTGTTGATTGCGTCGAAAACGCACACGCCTTCGATCCCGTGCTTCCTACGAGGAATTCAACCCTCATCGACTCGGACCTGCTCAATTTCGGGACGTAATTTGCGTTCAAGTTCTGCCAACAATCTGCCCTCAATCCGCGAAACACCCTCATTTTCACTCAAATCCCTGCAGGCCGACAGAATTGCATCTGCCACCCTATCACTGGATAACTTTGCCTTGATGCCATTCATATAGGCTTCCAGATCAAGAGGGTCCTGTAAAGCACGCAACGCTCTTGGGCGGATTCCAACCATTTCTTTCTTAGTGTCAATTCTCCATTCGGTACGCCCAAGGAATGACCGAAACCCGATTTCCTCAGACATTTGTCGTTGGTCTTAAACGTGGAGCGTTATCACTGCGGCTTCAAGGAAAGCCAATTGTTCATCCGCCGAAAGCCCTCGCACATCGATAACTGAGCGCATTTTGGGGCTGAAAAGCTTGAAGAGAATACCAACAAAAACGGGACCAAGGATGAGAAAAGCAATCACCACAATTGAAGCGTCGGAGAACATCGATTCCCCCTGCAACAGGTCAATACTCGATGCGCGAAAATGACGTGCCCCCGCGCCGCAAACAGCTACAAGACATCACCACGACCCCCGAAGCCGGGTGCCTACAAGGGACGCCCCTACAAGGAGAACAGGTGTGAAACAGGGCTGAAGGTGTTTGATCCGGTTCCGCAAACTGTCGCAAAAGAAGACGCACCGCGAATTCGCCCTGCGGACGCGGTTTACTTCCAGATCCCAGAATCGCTTGCAGAGTTCCGTAATCTCTGACTGATCAGGCAGTGGGCCCGTTTCGTCTCTGGATCTGGGATAGCGGGATTCCATTGGTTTTCCCGGCCCGGCACCGGCCGTAGCGGCGCATTGCAGGTAACGTTTTGTGGATTAATGAACCGGCTTAGCCGGTTGGCGAAACCCAAGCCGCCTGAAGGCGGCGCAGAATTTACCCACTGCAATCGGTCGCGGAAACTCCGTGAACCCGGTGCCTGCAATAGCAGTGTGATTCAGTGAGTAATATTGCCCCGTTTGAAGACTGAGCAGCAACCCTTCGCTTCCAAATTCTTGAGAAACAAATTGATCGTCACATCGTCCATACGTCTTCATTTCCTGTCCCCTTTATCAAAATCGAGTACGTCATTTCGATGAGCTTGCATTACTCATAACTATGCCGGATTATCCGTGTAGCGAATTGCTTGCCGCTTGAACATTGATGAATACACGCCTCTGATCGACATCAACTCCTCGTGAGTGCCCTCCTCCACGACTCTACCATCTTCAAGGACAACGATCCTGTCAGAAATTCGAGCGAGGGAAAGCCGATGTGTAATAATCACGGAAGTCTTGTCCTTAGCAATGTCTGCTAGAACGGAGTGTATTTCATACTCCGTTTTCGGATCCAGGGCCGCAGTAGGCTCGTCCAGGATTGCCAGGCTGCATCGCGACAGCCTCATGAAGGCTCGAGCAAGTGCTACCCGCTGCCACTCCCCCCCGGATAGTTCAATACCGTCATCGAGTTCCCTTGTTAAGTGCTTGTCCATAAATCCTGGCCGCGTCTTAAGGACCTCACGAAGTCCGGCACCGGTGGCTGCGGCTTCAATAGCATCCCTATCACACAGGTTGTCAATTGACCCGATGCCAATGTTCTCTGCACCCGAGAGCGGAAACCGCGCGAAGTCCTGCATCACCGTACCGATTTTTCGTCTTAGATCCGCTAAGCCAATTTCCCGGATATCCGTACCATTCCAGGAAATCGATCCCTTAACAGGGTCGAAGAGCCGACATAGCAACTTTACAAGCGTGGTTTTTCCTGCTCCGTTCTCTCCAACAATTGCAACTGTCTCCCCGTCTCGCAGTCTCAGATTAATGTCTTTCAGTACAAGACGAGTCTCTCCAGGATACGAAAAGGACAGTCCGTCAATGTCGATTGCTGACTTATGTCGTTCAACGACTTCTCCGCCTTGATCCTTCAGTCCTGGTTCAAGATTGAGAATGTGAAAGATTGGCCCGGTACCTAGCCCAAGAATGCGAAGCTCGGACGCATTGCAGACCATGACGTAAATGCCGCGCTGTGCCTGGAACACAAGACCAACGTAGAGCGCTAGATCACCGACCGAAAAACGCCCATCCAAGACTGCGAGAACAACGTACACGAACGGCGCACCGACTCCGACACCGCTGAGTAGCGACCAAAATAGAATCTGATAAGTTCCACGCCTCGTCACCTCGTAGCTTTCTCTGAAGGCAGACCAAAACTTATCCTTCCAACGATCGAGGATCAACGACTGGATCCCGAACAACCGAAGCTCCTTTGCGAATTCCTTCGAAGTCAGGATCCTTTCGAAGATCCCAACCTGCCTTTGAAGACTTGCTTGTCGCGCCTCTAGGTTCCACGCCTTTTGTTCGTAATAGAATTGAACACAAACAGACGGCACCATTAGGCCGAAAATCACGATTGGAACCCACCACTCAATCGAAGCTGACAGAACTAATACAGGAATCACCACGAATGTTCCGGTCAAAAGATTCCCAACTACGGCGGTAAGACTCCTTAGTCTGCCAACTCCGCGAAGCGCAAGCTCGAGTTCGTTCAATAGTTGGGGTGTCTCAAAAAGTGCTATATCGTTAAACATTGCGATCTTATGATATACCCTCTCCTTTATTCTGCCCTCAACAACCCGCCCAAAAATCCCCACTCGGAATCCCTGAATCGTCTCGATGGAGTCCATCAGAAGATTGCATATAACAAAGGCAATCATCCCCACGATAAGAGCAACTGACAGAGATACATCAACTGAATATTCCTTGTGCTCCACAACTTCATCAATTACCATCTTCTGAATGTACAGGATCGCAGATGGTCCTGACCCTAAGACTATCATTAGGACAACTAAACGCACCAACTGACTTGGGGCGGTACGCACAACCATTGCCACGCTGGCACAAACGTTTCGAAAGTCTCTTGTCACGTCTCTGATTAGGAAATTCATTCGATGATCAGACATTGTGCCCCCGAACGAGATATTGTCAAATGTTGTGGATGGCGGCAAGCGCTTTCTGCCCGCAATCTTCCCATGTCGTGTAACGTCTTCGTGCCCCTGAACCGCAAAGCGGTTGGGCGAAGGGCCGTATGGCCCGGAGCCAGGGGCACGGTATTATAGGTTGTTCACGCCTCAGATTTCCCAGTTCGACACATACGACCGGCTCTGGAGTCGCTCCGCGAGCTCAATCAGTACAGACCGTGACTTGTTTAACCTGGCCGTAGTCGCATCGTCGGGGCCGCCTCCCTCACCCCAATTTCCGTCGTGGGCATACACATTATACGGGCTGACAATGCACTTGAAGTCCAGCATCAGGGACGTTGCCAGCGACGCAAACGCCATATAGCTGTGCGGCAAGCCGCCCGAATTGACAAACATCACGACCTTGTCAAAGAACGCCCCTCTGAGCGATTCACCGGGTGGCGTAGAGCCGATATACTCGACAAATTTCTTGAGCTCAGCGCAACACGCCCAGTTATATACCGGACTGGCCAATATTACCGCATCAGATGCCGCAATGATCCTGTGGCACGATTGGTACACCTCAGATGAATAGATCTCGTCATCGTCGAAATTCGGCGGATCGAGTTGTCGAAGATCGATGAAGTCAACGGAATGCCCCCGGTCCTCCAATGCGTTCCGACACATGGCGGCAAGCACCCTGCTGCGACTGTCGGCATCGAGACTGCTGCTGACGACTGAAATCCTCATCGGAAACTTCCCTCTTGATCCGCCCACGTCGCGGGGCCTCAAACGACTTCGCCGGGTTGCGACCCCATGTGTGCGGGATGAACGCAAGCGCAAGGCAGCGTACGTCGTGCAGAATCCCCACCAGACAGCCTGTCCGGTGGGGATTCTGATCGGTATCCGTCGACACCAATGACCGGGATCACTGAGCCGCCTGTTGGCTTTCCATTCAGTACCTAAAGAATCGGCGCTTCCGGCGCATGCGATGGTTGGCCGATGACCTCTCTCGGCACTCGCACGCGGCCACGTTTGTCACAGTCGCACCCAATCTTTAAGGTCTGCATGCTCAAATATCATCTCACGCTGCAGTTGCAGATCCTGTCCCATGCCGGCTTCGAGGGCTCTCTCATACATGGCAATGGCGATCCCAACGTCAACGTAGGCCAAACCCACCGCATTAAAATAGATTCTTTCGTCGTCGTTTTCCCTTCCCGGCTTCGTACCACGCACCAATTCCACGAGATTCGCATGCAAGTCGTTATCCGTCAGCAGGCCGTCCTTGTACATTCGGCTGAGCGTCTGTGTTCTGTGTTTCACGGTCTCCCAGTCATCGCAGACAATCTTTTCGCACTGTTTCGCTACGTTGTATTCATCTTCCCAGCCGCCAATATGACTGTAGAAAGCTCCGGGTTTCATCCATTCCGCCTTAAGAAGCGGCGCCTGTGCACTTGTTGCCGTGACAATGATGTCCGCTCCGTTTACGGCACGTTCGAGGTCTGAATTCGCGACCGAAAAATCCATGTCCGGAATGATAGCAGACATTTCCTTCGTGAACTGTTCTTCCTCAGCACCCAGTTTCGCGGCAACACCGCATGTTGTCAGGGATGGTATGGCGGCCTTCATCGCGATCAGATGCATCTTTGCCTGTTCACCGGCGCCGATGAATCCGATCGACGTTGAGTCCTGACGCGCCAGATACCTGGCGGCCAGTGCGCCGATGCTTCCAACCCGAACGTTGGAACATAGCGTGCCTTCCATGAACGCAATTGGAAATCCATGAACAATCTCGGACAAAATGATCACTGCCGAGAGATTCTGAATACCATGTTTGACCGGATTCGGTGGAAAGACCGACACCCACTTCATGCCGCATATCCCCTTACCCTTGAACGTGGCCGGCAGACAGTTGATTCTCTCCTGGGTTTCATCGTTGAAGATCTGCACGATCTTGTCAGGAAACAGAACGTCTCCTTCATCGAAGGCACGAATAGCCGATTCGGCAGCGTCCATCGCCATCCGGATATCCAGGCATCCTGCGGCCAGGAGGTCTTCCTGCGAGAAGAATCGACAATGAATGTCATGACGTGGCATTAATGACCCTTCCGAATGTAAGATGTTTTCGCTTTTCTCATCGTCGTGCATCCGGCGCCAAAACACCGGCGAGCGTTTCTGTCGCCCACTGATTGATACTCTTTCCACTTACTTCAGCCGCCGTCGCGATCGCTGCGTGAACCTCTGGAGGAATGCGCAACATCAGTCTGCCGGAATACGGCTTTTGAGGGGATCTGTTGAGCTTTTCACAGGTTTCAAGATAGTCGTCAACAGATTCTTCAAAGGCGTAACGCAGTTCTTCAACCGATTCGCCGTGAAAGCCTACCACATCATTGATCCCTGCAATATGACCAATGAAGCAGCCATCTTCATCACTATAGTCAATCCGAGCCGCATATCCTTTATGGGTCATTGTGTTCATGGGGTAACTCCTGCCCGTTGTAGGAAATGTCTCGCATCACGCACTTGATAGACTCTTGCCTCTTTGTGAGGGTGAGGACGGTGAAAGGTGGCGACGACACCATTAAGCGCAAACCGCACCCGTGAACCTCTGCCTTCAATCGATTCAGCTCCAATTGCCTTGAAAAGAGCTTCTATACGCCTCCATTCCAGTCCGGTAGAAACGGGCGTCCTGAAAGTATCAGCCAGAGTATCCCGGTGCCGTTTGTTTACGAGTAAATGATATCAAATTTTGATATCATTTGCAAGAGATTTTCGGAGATGTCAATTAACGCATCAGTGTGTTAGTCTGTGTTGGAATCGCACCGGGTTGGGCGTGCCGTTTTCCTCAATGGAAACACTCAGAGGATCCCGGATCTCTTGTCAACTGACTCTGTGGGCCGCTGTCCAGGTCGCTTAAGCGGCCCCAGCATCCCGACTGCGCAAGCGTTTCCCACGCTATTCCCCTGCCCAAAGACTTCGCAATTCGATCGCGGTCAGCATCGTCACCTCCCCCATGGGATCCGATCCCGCATCCGCCTGGAATTTTCTCAATGCCTCCCGTGCGGCCTGGCTCAGTTCCCCGTCAACCGGCCCGGTTTCGTATCCCAACCGATTCAGAATCATCTATACCTTGCAGTAGAGCTCAGGACGGGCAGACCCATCCCACTGAAGTGCTGTGCACGACTCAGATTCCTGGGTTCGACACATAGGATCGGCTTTTTAGCGGCCTGCTTTGCATCGCCTCTAACATTCCCGGCGCGCCCGAACCGCGCAACGCCTCGACGAAGGGCTAGGTCCTAAGCCGGGCGCGGACGTGTCAGCGGGTATCGCGGACCGGATTCTCACTTATCTTTGCAATCTCCAAAAGATACTCGGTGACATTCCGATCAAGCTCAAGAGGATAGGCAAAGCCCAGATGAGCCCCAACTTCGGTAGCCATTCGCCCGAATACTTCGGCTGTCTTGAACATAGCCTTCCAGTTCTCTTCCAGGTCTGCTCGAGCAAAAGTCGCCTCGATCTCCGACCACAGGTGAGGTTCCAGCTGTTTCTTGAACCATCGGCCATAGGCCCCGGAATTTGACATTCGTGGAATTGTGTGTGGTTTCCGCGTACGTCAATTCTCTTCCGCTGTTTTGCTCAGTTCGGGGCTTGCGCGAATGACGCAACAGATGACGTGTACGCGTGGCCTCCCGCCAGCCTTCGCTTCTCGAGACGGCTACGAAGTTCTTCGTACTCCCAGTTCCCGCTCTCGGCCTCCTCACGCCACTTCATGTTATAGGTCTCACGCTTGCAAACGTCCAGGTGCTTCGGGGCCAGCGTGAGCCACGTCTTCCCTGAAGTAACGCTTCCGAAGCCGTTGAAGCATGGGGAGTGCAGGTAGAGCAGGTTCTTCGCCAGGTACGTCAGATAGTCTTGCGAGCTGTACATGGCTCCATTGTGACTCAGCTCGTCGTTGCAGAAAATCGTCTTGTGGCGGCACAGGAGATCCCTGATCTCCCATGGATTCAGGATCATCCCGTCAGAGTCGCACACATACGCATTGTACGAAGGGTCAACCATCACCCAGTTCGAGCGAGAAGTACACCAAACCACCGATACCACATGATTGTCATAGTCGTACGGATTCAAGGGATTCAGAGACACGATTCTGCTCTGCAATCCCAGAGACAGGCAGGCCTCCGTCAGCACGATAGACAGCATGTAGCAGTTGATACCGAAGTCTTCACCCTTGCCGAACGAATATCTCAAGAGTCCCGTAGCGTTCATCGGCAGGGATTTGCAGACTTCGGGCAGCGATTTGGTTATGTCGCCTCTGTGGCATACGCCTTCAGACATCCACTGCATCAAGTTCAGGACCCTGGACCAGTCGTCTCCACCTCCTGCAACCTGATCAAATCCGTATGCTTCGCGCAGACGTTCGAGCTCAGGATGTGAGAGTTCATATTCGAAGCCAGGCGCCAACTCATCTGGAACCGAATCAAACTCGTCAAATAAGCGTAAGAGCCCGCAGTTTAGCCTGAACTGGTAATTCATCGTTACTTCCTCACGTTATGTTGATTCTCTCTTCCTATCTTATGTAACGTCCTCCCGAACCTGCGTCAGCAGACATGGCGAAGTGGCGAAATCCTCGCGCCACAGTCCGTCGTGAAAGCTGGAGTTGCCGCCCGGGTGATGCGTATCGACGACCTTGGCGGGATTCCTCTGTCCTTCAAGAACTTCTCCGCCATGCGGTACCTATGTCGAAGGGACGTACTGCGTTTTTCCCGAGGGAGAGGAAAGTAAGCTGAGCAACTTCGAGCGAAGCTCAGTACGTCTGGAAGGAGCGGATGCTGGACGATTCAAAGTAAACTTGCCATTACAAACGCAGACCATCACTACGCTACTGATCAACGCGGGCTTTGAATCAGTCGAATGGACCAATGGAGAGGCCTGGGTTGTGACGGGAAATAAGCCATAGCATATCCTCCCGGATATACATTGATCTACCCCGGAAACTCAGTCCTCAACAGCGGTTGAACACGATACCTCCATTGGCTCTCAATCAAGGAATGGTCTGGTGACTTTGCGGCTGCTTCCAGGATATTCGCAGCTGCTCGACTGGCCATTAGGGTAGGTATGTACTGTTCCAAATCCATGCTGAGTGAACGAACTTCACGATACCCCTTCAAAAACGCATCAGACCTCTCTTGGTAACCGGGTCGACCGTAGGGGCCGGCCAGGATAACAGCGATGTCATACAAGTAGTAGCCGAATCCGCAGTCGCCGAAATCAATCGCGATGGCGTGACCCGGTCGAAAGAGGACATTTCCGAAACCGAGGTCTGCGTGAATGAGGCCGAACATCTCTGTGTCGCCGCCCATATGTTGTTCCGCTTCTGTTAGCCGACCATAGACCGTTTCCAGGTCGCGGCGAACAGGAGCCGGTCCAATCTCATCTAAAGGAAACTTCGAACGGGAACCAATAAGTCCCTCAGCGTCATACGTGGGGCGATCAAAACCCGTGGGTGGCGACCACTCTTCAGAGTGATTGTGCAACTCACCCGCAAGGCGGCCAAGCAATTCGAAGTGTCGAGGCGATCGGTGGTCCTGATCCAGAATTCGTCCGTTGAGCCAAGAAGTAACGGATACTGGGAATGGTCCGGGTACGCCTGGAACATCTGCCACGATAACTCTTTTGCCGTCAGGCGATCTATAGGGCTGTGGAACGGAGAGTGTGGTATCGTGGCATAGAGCCTCCAGCCAATCCAATTCCGATTCAATTATCTGGGGCGCCTTCTTGTCACGGTGAATCCGCACTCGATACTCGCCTGAATCGCAGGTCCACTTCAACTTGCGACAACGGCATTTTCCGAAACCCAGTTCGCGGAGCGCGGCCTCTGCCACCTTGCGTAACCGACGGATTCGTCCTTGGTGAGTTAGCTCGTCGAAGCTTCGTATGGCCATTCCGACCTCCACAAAAGCACCGTCACCATCGGTGGAGTACCGACTCTCTCTTGTGCCGCAGGACCTGGAACTGTGTCCGGGTCAGGTGTGGTTTTGACCTGGCAGCTCATTGCAGGTGTTTCAGCTCCGAGGGCTGCTTCAGCCGTTGCAGTCCCAGAAATGCCGCCTAACTGCGGTATTACCGAATAGTAACGGTAATTCGTATCTGGTTGGAGGATCTGCGAACGTTCGAGAGTGTGTTACGATGGAGCTTGTAGCCGAAGATGTTCAGGCATGCTATTCATCAGCTACCGTCCTTAGTTGAATCCTGCTTCATTCTCATTCATTATTACATCAAGGTGCCTTTGGGTTCTTGCGATATCCGTATGCAGAATTGCCCAACCTGAAGGTTATTTCCCCATGCCGGCGCAAGTGATCGGCACAGGCTCAGCTTCACCTCCGTCACGGCCGGTCGAAACAGCCGGGATTCTCTACGATCCGCCGGATGAGCTTGTCAGATAGCGCAAACGGAACCGCGGATCACCTGCCCTTCAATCCCGCAAGATATTCGGCGACTTCTTTTTGACCCGCGTGCCGTGCCCAGTCTTCCGGGGTGGCATCGTGTCGATGATCCCTGAGAGTCACGTCGATCCCTTTGCGAACGAGATAAACCACCTGTTCCATGCGGCCGGCGAAGGCGCATTCGTGCAGGATGCTGGCCGGCTCGTGAGTGCTCCATCTCGTGTTGATATTGGCTCCGTGGTCCAGGAGATAGTCCGCGATCTGGTAGTTCCCGTTCTGCACCGCCCAGGCCAAAGCCCTGTCGACAATCTCCTGAACGCTGGCCAATGGCGATTCCCCGGGTGCGCAGGCATACAAGGTAGGATCGCCCAATTGCGGAATCCCCTTCGCGAACCTCTTTTCGACTGCTTCCATGTCGCCCAGACCGGCAGCGTGGGGCAGATCGTCGGGCACGGGCCAGATTTGCGACAAGGCCGGAACGTAGTCGGCATTTCCGTATTCGAGAGCATAGAGGACGGCGCCAGACGCCGGCGGCTCAACCACCGTGGTGATGGCGGCGCCGGCGGTGATCACGGCTTCGATCACCGGCAGTTTTCCCCTGGAGCAGGCCGCTACCGCAAGCAACATTTCCTGGGTCTCGAGATAGCGGGGTCCAAGAAGAAAGCTTTCGGTGGCGAGCAGATCGCGGATGGAATCCCCGTCTCCATCGTCCAGGGCGGCGAGCAGGCGCAGTTCCACGGCACGACGCCAGATCAGACCGGGATCGTCGTCCGCCTCCCGGTACGAGCGCACCTGTCTTCCCCCCTCCGGCCGCTTCTCCAGCAGGTACTCGGTAAAGGCCGTTTTTCCCTGCAACGCGTCCACACGGGTCCGGAGATCTTCGTCCAGTTGAAGGCAACGATCCATCAGAAAATGCGCGACGTCGCGACGGCCCAGCCGGCAGGCGTACAGAAACGCGTCGGCAATGATCAACTGTTCATCCGCGGGATCGGGCCAGTCCGCCTCGGCGCCGGTGTACCCGATGCGCAGTTCCGCGTCCGGGCGTCCAACGTTGCGCAGGGCGCCGGCAGGGTCGAAACATCCCCGCACCCTGTCGAGATCGCCCCTCGCGGTCAACGTACGCAGGTTTTCCGGCAGTACGCCGTATTCGTCAAACAGCGCCAGCATGCCGTGTGCGCCGGTGTCGATCGCCCTCAAGTAGACCCGGGGGTGCATTACCGCGCCAGCATCGAGCAGCAGGCGCGCACAGTCGGGCCGGTTGAAGACGTCTTCATCCCCGGTGCCGGGAAAGTTGGCATAGGAGACGGTGGCGTAGAGCAGAACGGGACGCTCGTCGTCCGGATTGGACCACGCGAGCAGACCGGGGTACTCCGCGACGAGGCTGTTTAGACCAGCCCTATCGTTGGCGTGGATGGCCTTCACGGCTGCTTCTACTGCCCGCTTAAATTCAGCCGATATGCACATAGTAGCCGACCTCTACGCTGTCCATCAGGAACCCCGCCATCACCTGTGGGACCCGCACCGACAGGAAGAACAGGCACTCGTTGCCGCCGTTCGTATAGCCAACGACGATCTCGTCCGCCCAGCTCCATACCCCGTCGTTGGCCGGCCATCCCAGGAATCGGCCTTCTTCTCTGGCTACGATAATATGCTTCATGAGACGACCTTTATGTGTCCAGGTCCAGTCTGTACCGGCACGTTGGCCCGAATTCTCCTGGCTCCCGTTCGGTTTCGATGGTGTCGACGTATGTCGCCCCGATCAGCTCACAGGTCCTCCTGGATGCGTCGTTATCGGAACGGCAAGTGATCAACAGCGAGTCCAATCCATGGCTGCGAGCAAGGGGGAACAGGAGGCGGCAACTGCGGGCAGCATATCTGTTCCCACGGTATTCCTCCTGAACATCGTAGCTCAGATTTCCTCCATACTGTTCGAGCCTTTCCGTCAACCGGGTCCTGAGGCGGATGCTGCCGATCGTCGCTTTGCTGACAATGAGCCGCATCTCGAAACGGTACTCGGGCACCCGTCCCTTCTCAGAATCGGACGGAAGCGCCTCGGTGAGGACAAGCTCAAGATCTCCGTCGACCAGGTGTCCTGGATCGTGGAATTCACATTCGGGAATCTTCCTGGTCATCCGGTATTCTCTGCGGCCAACCAGTGACTGAGCGATAAATATGCAGAACATCTCCCGCTATCTGGAGTTATTCTGCAATAGTCTGATTTTACGTTTCCCATTTCATCTAACGTCTTGCCGCCGTGCGCGAACTGCGAAGCGGTTGCCGTAGGCCAGGGCGCGATCAGCGCCGCAGCGCAAAACGTGCTGTTATCGGAAGCAGACTCAATAAACCCCAGTCCGAAAAAAACAGCAACGCGGCGACGCGACGAAAACCCATGAAACGCGGCGTAACGGTCGTCAAAAAGGACGTGTTTTCAGTTCACGTCCAGTAACCTGGTGTATCCCGGTAACCAGAAGTCAAATCGCCTTTATCCACTTGCCTAAATTCGATTTTACGTCCCGGAAAAACAACCAATCAAGGTTAAGCACGCGCCGTCACAACGGGTTGAAAATAACCCAACTGCTCAGGTGTATGCCAGGCAATTTTCGCAAACCCGGCTGACTCCAGAGCCAGAGTGAGCTCTTTGCGCCGAATTGCCCGGTAGCGAGTCCTGACCTCCCGTACTTGCCATCCACCCGGTTTCTGGTTCATTATGAAGAGCCGAATCAAATAGGTATCTGATTCCTTCGACCAGTCCCAGATCTGAAACGTTATGACCTCGCGCTCCGGTACACCCTGGACGTTCCCACCCATAAACGACGGTCTTTCCGCAAGCAGCCGATCGTAATCGCGAATACTGGCAATAAACAGTCCATTACCGGCAAGTGTGCGCCGAATGCTTCGGAGAGCGAGAGTCAAGTCTTCGTCAGTCAAAAGATGCGGTAGAGAGTTATCACAACTGATCGCGACGTCAAATGTGTGGGAGAAGGCACATTCCACCTCACGAACATCGGCAACGGCGAAATCAATCTTCAGTCCCCGGTTATCTGCTTCTGATTTCGCCCTGGCAATCGCCTTCGGGCTAAGATCGGACGCGAAGACTTCGTATCCTCGCCGCGCCAGGCCAATTGCCTGGGTGCCTATTCCACATGTACAGTCCAGGACAAGCGATGCATCTACTGACGATTCACATTGAATCAACCGATCCAGTACACACGACTGCCGTTTGATTGCCGATTCCCAGTCTGCGTAAACGTGATGGTAATCGGCTGCCAGGGCATCGTAAAATCGTCTGACGTCTTCGCTCAACGTTGGAGACTCCCTCGAATGAGTCTATTTCCGATAATGTACGATCGGGCTGGAGCTTGACGTAGGCGAGTTGGATTGGAGGCGCAATCGTACCGGAGCCGCAGACCGTCGTATTTCGTGTTGTTGCAGTCCCGGTCAATCGCCGGCCTTGCACGCACGGCAAGGCCGGAACCGGGTTGATACTTTAAACTTCAATCACGCTTTCTTTCTGCGAAATGCTAAAGCAGTTTCGTAGTACTTGGTGATCGATCCTCCGTAGTTCTTGTTTATGAGGTCAGCGATACCATCAAAAAGGTGCGTGCGATTGAATTCGGGCAGCGCGACGTGGTCGGAATAGGTGCCAATGAGTTTGATGTACTGTTCCGCTGAATAGCTCGCTGTCCACGCGTACACTCGGTGGATAGGATCGGCAAAAGCGGAAGTTCCGGGTTCCGGTGACTCTGATGTCGTCGGAGTACCGGGATCCCGAGGGGAATCTGACACGACATAATGCTTGTTGTATACTTCCTGGACTTCCGCAAAGAAACCCTCGAGTTTTCTCACGT
Organism: Candidatus Latescibacterota bacterium; assembly: GCA_963662665.2. Classification (GTDB taxonomy): domain Bacteria; phylum Latescibacterota; class UBA2968; order UBA2968; genus JAAXHE01. Next base: position 41,327 of record CAXXJS010000061.1, on the reverse strand, counting down.
GTTGGTTGGAGAAGATAGCCAATGATCCCCTGGCCTTCAGGGTGTCACGGGCTTTAATGAATCTGACTCCCGGACTCACCCAGCGGAATGCAGTCGCGGAGATTACAAGGTCAAACTTGCAAGCCGAGTCCCAATCTTCGAAAGGACACAGGGTGAAGCGAACGTTCCTGTAGTGGTTGAGTCGGACCTTCGCGACCTCGATCAGATCTGGGCCAATATCCAGACAGGTCATCTCGCATCCGTGGGCGGCGAATAATCTTGAAGCCTGTCCGGTTCCACATCCTACTTCCAGGATTTTCCCGCTTTTATCGATACCTGAGAAATCCAGGACATCCCTGACAAGCTTATCAGGGTATCCGGGCCTCACTTCGTCGTAGAGCGAGGCAACGGTATTGAAAGTGGTTTTGAGATCAGGGCGGGGCATCAGGATTCCCAGGATTTGGGTCAGGGCGCAGGGAGGCGTCGCTCCGGGACTGCAACTGCACATAACATCTGCCGCTTACCGAACCGCCGAAGGAATTATTATAGGCCAAGGAGCGTATACGCCTTTGCACAAAACGTACTTTTGGCGCGCATCTCGGTCGTGCCTGACTATACAGACCACTATTTCGACAGAAGACTTTGCCAGCGATGACCTTCAGGATACAGAACTTCCAACCCGGTCCCCAACCATCTCTTTGCCTCGGCGGACATCAGCGGCAGGCACGTTTCAAGGTCCAGGTCATCTTTCGAACGAGGATTCTTTGCTTTGTAAAGCAATTGAACCTCAATCCGAATGCAGGGAACACCTCTATATGCAACGATCAAATCTTCTCGTTGCCCGCCTATCAGTCTGCTGCGCTTGCTGAACCACCTGTCGCGTTCGCTTTCAGTTAACATAATCTGAAGCTGCCATACCCGTACGCCGGTATGGCCCCATATGTCAAATATCCCGTAAGGCAAGTACTCTGATTCCGCCCATGGTCGCAATGAGCCAGCTGGATCTGCCGCGTAAAGATGCCAATTTGAGAGCCATCGCTGTACGTCGAGTTGTTGATCCCGGAACACGATAACGTCAATATCATCGTGGTCTCGGACGCGCCTTCCCGCGAACTGTTCAACCGCATAGCCACCCGCGAGTCCCCACAGGAAAGGGGCGCCAGCGAACAATTGCGTCAATTCCCGGACTGACAACGGTTGCCAATGGCTGAAGGGAATCTCTGGCGTCGTCATACAGTTCGCATTCTGCGCCTAAACGACGTCCGCCAAGGTCTCACGATTTGCGAACCTGCGAAGCCGGTTGCCAGGGGCCGGGGCGCCAGAAGGGCGGCGAAGCCAGGTTGGGCGGAGGTCGGATGGCTGGAGCCGTGGGTGCTCGTGTTATGCGAAGGTGAGTTCGCTGGATACGCAATCCGGCTCCTTCGAGACCACCTCGGCCCATATGGATGCTGTTTGATCCAATGACAACTTGAGTTGAGACTTGTGCAGGTCCTCATTGAGGAGCCACGAACCAGTTTCACCAGAACGAACTGCATACCACGTATAGGCATACAGGACATCGCGTTTGTCATCGAGCTCCGTGACCTCCTCGCCCGCGGCCAGGCGGGATGGATACGATGTGATGTGCCGCTCCACAACATTAGCTGGAGCCTTCGCGTACCGTGCTTCTACCTCATCCGCCGTAAGAGAGAACAGACGAATGAGACGATTCGCAATTCCTTCTTCCAGGTGCTCCTGAGCCAGAACGCAAAAGCGAGTGAAAACCCTCCCAAAGGACCGATCTCCATGCCCCCAACTTTCCTTCAGATATGGGATTATAACACGCGCGAGTTCCTGTATAGAGATCCCTGCTGCATTCAGACGACCTGCCTGCAGATGTGACTTCACTCGATGGGCGAGCCTTGTTACACGTCTGACTCGCTCGATTTGGCGTGCCCGGACAACCGATGGGTCAAATCGACCATCGGAAAGTAGCGCAACAAATGCAGGAGTATCGCAATCCTCAGACGCGTGAACTGATTGACCGAGGTGGCTTTTGTCGGTCGCATGGAAAATCCTCTCATTGGCCATCAGCTTGTCCAAGTGACGCTTGCCATTGATCAAGTCGTCCGCCTCATCGGCTGTAAAATGGAGTCGGCCTGCGTCAACAGACGTCGGCCACGTGTCCCGAGCCCACTCCCTTGTGATGGACAACGCAAGTTCGTCCACTGCCTTTGGAAGACTGTTGTCCGCCGCCCTGGTAGTAATGTAGATGAGGTCTATATCTGATATGGGCCACGCCATTCCTCGCCCAATGCTACCCCCAAGAATCACACCCCCAACGCCAGGAACAGACGCGATCCGTTCGATGGCTTCAACGGTTCGCTCCTGCAGAATGAGTTCCCAGTTTTCCAGGTGCGCCTGGAAGAGATCCGCTCTAAACACGCCGAACTCACTTTCGCATAACCGTGATGACCCCAAAGGAGCCGTGCATCAAACAAGAAATCAGTGTTATTACAGTCAGCCAACGCTTCGCTCACGGCACTCTTGGTAAGCCCTTGGGAACCAAATAAGCAAAGCACCGTCTGTTGAAGAGGAGGGGTTAGAATGCCTTTCAAGGAGCTTATAACACCCAAAATCGTCGCCGAATGCGTGATCCTCGATGAACGAGGCTGGATCCTTTTAGTCAAACGCAAAGACAACAACGAATGGGCTCTCCCCGGGGGATTTATGGAACCTGGGGAGAGGATTCTCGATACAGCTTTTCGAGAAGTGGAAGAGGAAACTGGGCTTGCGGTAGACATATGTGGACTTTCGGGCGTATACTCGGACCCAGGCGACTCACTATACCTTCACCTGGGGCCACAGTATCAGGTTGTAGCGCTGGTCTTTCTAGCGAAATCAGCGGAGGGCGAGTTCAAACCAAATCCGGAAACCTATGGATTTGAATTCTTCGGCAGAGACGCACTACCGCCACTTATGAGGGGATACGCGCAGCGGATTGCTGACGCTCTTGATACCGACGACAGCGTGGCCATACGATAGCAATTATATGAACCTGTCAGCCCGGTGTTCCGCGCCAGAAATCGTTGTACGCCGCCAGCGGCCCCTCCCCGTGCGGCCCGGTCGCCAGGTCCAGCCCCCCGAAGAGATAGACGGACTCGCCCTCCACTGTCATAACGGGGATTCGCCTGACACCGGGACGTTCGGCGCCGGCAGAGTAATCCTTCGCACCGTTGTGCGGACATAGACATTCCCACCGGCCGGCACGAAGATCGTACGTCCACAGATCGTTCAGCTGGGGATGCTCCCCTTCTCCTCCTGCAAATCCTCCGAACAGATACAGGTGATCTCCAATCACGGCGTATCCCAGCCCGTACCGAGGGGAAGGCCGTGTATCATCATCCGCCCGGTTCTCCTGAATGCAGGTCCAGACGCCTCCGTCGGGATCGTATTCCCACAGATCGTTGTAGAACTCCGGCGCTCGACTCTGACTGTCCCGACCGCCCCACAGGTAGAGCCTGCCGTTCCAGCCGGCCAGCACGGGACAGTATCGTTTCGGCGGCCAGCCGTTGCGCCCATTCGATGCAGGCCCAAGGTACTCCCATTTCCCGGCCGATGCCTCGCAGGTCCACAGCTGTGCGTGCGTCATCGCGCCATGTCCCCCCATCAGATACAGGCTATCACCCAGAACGGCCGCCCCCATACCGCCGTACCCGGCGGGTCGATGTCCATCCGCCGTTATTCCTGATGCGCGCCCGTCGTCGGGCTCTATCAGCTCCCACGAGGCTGTCTTCGGATCGTAGGCCCAGAGATCGTTCAGCTTGATCTCCCGCTTGCCGGGACCCCGCACTGAAGACCCGCCAAAAAGATAAAGCCTGCCGTTCACGGGCAGCCAGGTCGTGAGCTTCCGGGTACATGGTCTGGTATCGGACGGACTGAACCCGATGCGCCCGTCGTGGTCTTCCAACCGCGTCCACCGGCCTCGACCCGGGTCGTAGCGCCACAGGTCGTTCAATGAGCCCTGGACGGAAAGATCTCCAGGCCCTTGCGGCCGGCCGTACATCACCTTTATCCCACCGAACAGGTAGACGGATCCATCGTCGCTCAACATTCCGCCGAAGGCCGCCCGCTTACAGGGTACATCCTCGGCTTGCTCCTGGTCCGGATGCAGCAGTTCCCACTTCATAGCGGACCTCCGAACGGCCTGACTTGCGATTCTGGGGAGAAAGTTCGGCAAGTTCCACTCGTTGCTGAAAAGCCAGATACAGTTTATTCGCCGTGGATGGTTGTTGAATCCCTAAATGGCTTCAGGACGCATAAAGAGCAAATAGCCTGGCGCGGTCAAGGTACACTTTGACCTTGATCCCCCCGCGTGCCTGTGAGACCATCTTCTCTTCGAGCCCGCCCTCTTTATCCCCGACTGCGCCTTGCGGATCGCTTTTCCATTGTACCCGGTATTCTGTTTCATTCGCTGAGAAGAGTCTGCAGTCTTCTTTGCCAAAACCCGGCACGACCCGATCAAACGGATCGAGTATCTCCACTCGCAGTGACCCGCCGGTCGCATCGGCGTTGATCCACAATGCATTGGGCTCGATACTCAGCGGGACCGTGGTCACGACCCCCTGCGCCTCCGTCTTCAGACAGACCAGCCGATCCTTTTCGACCTTTGCCAGATTGATTCCCCGCCGGGATTCTTCGCCGTAGCGCGTCCCCTCGCCGTGCAATTCGTTTGAGCAGCTGTGATAGACCCAGATCTCGTCGCCGTGGACAAAGGGGGCGTGAGACGGATAGACATTTCCACTGTCGTGGCTACCGCGGGGGCCACATTCCAGAATGGGTTCACGGTTGCCCGCCCGATGCCAGGTCCGGCCGTTCTTCGAGTAGGTCAACTGAATGTCCATCCGGTTCATCCATTCGGGCATCCAATCTTCGATCCGGTTTCGGGCGATCCACCCCTCGTGGAGCGTGTGAAACACCGACAGGAAGCCGATACGAAAGTCGCGATACGCCAGCGAACTCATGCCGTAAAACTCCTGGTCCTGCGGGGGGTCGTGCTCATCGGGTGCGACGATGATCTTGCGCGGGGTCCAGTTTTCGAAATCATCGCTCTCGGCCATGCAAATGATGCGCACGTTAGGCCGGCCCCGCAGATAAACGACGTAGCGGTGGATTTTCGCATCCCAATAAGCGACCAGGTGGGTATCCGAGCCCTGTGGAATGACCGGGTTGAGCCAGCGTTGGGGCACGTTCCAATGAATCCCGTCGGCAGAATACGCCACACAGACCGGCTGGACTATGCCGGCAAATATCATGTCTCCACTCTGGAACATAAAGAGCATCTTGTAGCGCTTGGCTGGGTCTGTTTCGACGGGGTCTTTCATGACTCCTGTCCCGGCCCCCCACCTCAAGAAGGGAAAAACCAGGTTATTCTCTTTGCTGCCGCTGTCCTCGACGAGGTTGAGGACGGGTTTTTCCCAGTGGATCCCGTCTTGGGACACGGCGTAGGCCAGTCCGTCCGCCACGTCGCCACGCGCTTCGCTCAGTCTTCTGCTCACTCCGTACCACATCTTGAAGATATTTTCGTCGTCATCGTACAGGACGTTGACGTAGCCGCCCATCAGCCACTCCTCTTCCCAGGCCCGATCCTTCTCAATCAGCGGCTGTTGCGAAACCTTCTTTGCGGATACGACCCCTTGCACGACGTTGTCGAGACTCTCTATTAACGTATTGTCAATGAATAGGAAGGCCGCTTTCTCGTCCGTCATTGGTTTCTCCCGGCATTGAGCTTAATTACACAAAAGCAACAACGCGGTGCCGCGAAAAGTCTTTCCAAATTGGGTCGAGTCGGTCATTGAAATGGACATTTTTTCCGTTCACGTCCAGCGACCTGAAGGTTCCTAGAAATCCGACTTCAAATCGCCCTTATACACTTGCGTATATGCGAATTAACGTCCCCGAAAAATGATAAATCAGGGTTGAGTTTGCATCAGTTCATGGATCAGCGGTGGGACCTGACGGATATCGGTCAGTTGCCGCGTGGCGCCGGTGAAGTCCAGGCCGCGCGTCAGGCCCTGCGGTATGACGATGCAGCGCAGCCCGGCCGCCAGTGCGGCGCGCAGCCCCCGGTCCGAGTCTTCAATAACGACGCATTCGGCGGCGCTAAGGCCGTTTTGCCGCATGGCCGTGAGGTAGGGCTCGGGGTCCGGCTTGGAATGCCGGTAGTCTTCGCGCACAAGCGTGAAATCGATGCAGTCCAGCAGGCCGGTGGCGGCGTGGATGATCTCAAAGTGCTCCCGCCGCGAACTGGTGACGATGCCCATGCGCACGGTGCCGTGAAGTTGGCGCAGCACCTGGCGAGCGCCGTCGATGACGGGTACGCCGGCGCGCAAGCGTTCGGTATAGCGGGCGTTGCGCCAGATGCGGGCGGACTCCAGCGCCTGTTCGTCAATGCCGTGTTCGGCGGCGATCCTGGTAAGACCATCGCTGGCCTTGAGGAAGGACTCGATAAAACGGGCTTCGCTCAGGCGGACGCCGAGGGGTTCAAGGGTTTCGCGGCAGGCCTGGAAATACAGGCCTTCGGTGTCGACCAGGACGCCGTCGTTGTCCCAAAGAATGGCTTTCAGCATGGCGCTTCATTTCCTTTCCGCTGCTTCGCATAACGGCCTGTTAACCGCCGGCAGCCCCATCGCGGCGAAGCCTGTCACGGGCAGACACACAGCGCGCAACATCAGGCTTCTGATTCTACATGACCGGCCTGAATCTGGTTTGAAGAATCCTTTGGGCCGACAACTCACCAAAAGGCGCACCACAACCCCTGACATCCTCCACAACCCTGTGGTAATCGTAACTCAATCTGTGATTCTCCACATGCCATTCCTGCCCATCCCACCACACGCTGGCATATCCGACTCGATGATCCCCGTCAAACGGAAACCCAACTGAATCAATGATGCTATACCGCTGACCGCACGGAACGCCATTGGCCGCATAGTGCAGGTGACCCGCCACAATCAGATTGGCCATCGCATCCCCGAGCAGTGTCCCGGCCTCCTCGTCTGGCGTAACGGTCAGAGGCCTGAACGGATCCTGATCAGGTTGAAGAACCAAGAAACCGGCCACATCAGTCGGCGTTGCATGGACAATGAGAAGATCATCCTCCGGAGACTGCCCTCCGGGTGGGGTTATCCGGTGCTCAAAGGGCAGATTCCTTAGATAGCTCAAGCCATCTGTTCCCAGCTTCTCCCTCACCCAGTCCAGTCTCTCCCCGGAATACTGTTCATCAAAGACCAACAGGTCTGCGTTCCCGTAAATCGTGGGAGCGCCCAGATTTCGTACCGCGTCAAGGCTCTCGACCGGGCGGGGTCCGTTCAGCACCAGGTCGCCGGCGACCACCAGACAATTGTAGGGTTGGCTTTGCAGATCCTCAATAACAGCGTTGAGTGCAGCCACGTTGCCGTGAATATCTGCAATTATCCCAACGGAATATGACAGGGAATCTTTCATTTCACATCTCCGGGATGGGACGAGCGTTGTCGAACCAGGCCATCGTCCGCGCCCGCGGGAAACGCTCCCGCAACGAGTCAAGGATCCTGCTCATATTCGGCCCTCTTCGGGTACCTCGCGCCCGCCGTCCCAGAACCCTGGCTTGTCGGTCCCCGTCGGCCAGTACCCGCCGGCGTCTTCATCCCATTGGTTTCCGCACATCGACGAGATGATGGTCCATTCCGCCGCCCCGAAATCCGGCTCGGGATGGTACAGAAAGCGCTTCAACCCCGCCTCCTGCGAAGCAGTCAGGATGCCGTAGAGATCGCGCGCCTGCATCGGGTCGCCGCCGTGGGGGCGCCGACCCGTGGACACCCAGGCGATCACCTTGTCGGGATCACCTATGGCCGCCAGGGCCCGCCGAGTCTCGTTGTAGACCACCCTGGAGAAGAATTCGTCCGGGAAACCCATCTCCATATCCATCAGCGAGTTGACACCAGGCAGCTCGATGCCCAACAGCGCCTTCACGACGGCGAAACACTCCGCCTCGCTCAAGGACGGATTCCACTTTCGCAACCGTCTTACCCAGCGGGATATGGTTCCGTACATCCCGTCCATGCCGCGGTGCCAAAAATAGTGTTTCGGAAAAATATAGTCGAAATACTCCGCCATCTGACAGTAATTCTGTCCGGTGAGCGATGACCACGACACGGCCCGCGGGATACCGCCCAGCTCCACCTTGCGGTCGACGGCGTCGACCTGTTGCCGCATGTACTGCCAGTCGAAGCGAGAGCGCTCCTGCCGCTTGCGCAGCCAGTAGAGTACGTCCTCGTTGACGTCGAACAGGAGCATTGCCCCCAGCATCCCCCCGTCGGCGTGGTACCGCACCATTTCCGGTGTCAGATTGTGCAGACGCTCCCGAAAGTGGGTGATGCCGCGTTGTATTCGATCCATCTCGGCGCCGACCTGGGCGAACCGGGCCTCCTCACCCGGACGGATCTCCAGGAGTTCGCCCCCGTGGTGGAAGGCCAGCTCGTAGTGGTTTTCGCCCGGACCGTCGACAACGACGCCGTGCACCTGTGGAAAGGCGTTCATCTGGTCCTGCACGTGGGCGGTCGGGCCGCCTCCGGCGAAAATCAGCAGTCGCCAGCCCCGCTCCGCGGCATTGTCCAGCATTGCGTGCAGCTTCTTCTCTTTCGAGAGGTCGCGCGGACGCTGCTCCGGGACTTCCGCCCCGAGAGCCTCGTACACCTTCGGGTCGGGAGCCCACGCCGGAATGGTGGTGCCATCCTCCTGGAGGAATGACATGCGGCCGACGGCCAAGCCCCTCACGCCGCCATCCTCCCATGCGTCGAACCGCTCCTCGAACCCGTCGAGCCAGTGTTCGAACGGGCTGTCGCTGCAGGTGAATACCCAGAGTTTCATTTTTCCCTCCTTTGGGATGGGAGCGGCGATTTCCGTTAACGTTCCCGCGGTGCACGAACCGCGAATGCGGTTGCGCGAAGGGCGGATGTCCGAAGCCGGGCACGAGCGTGTCATATGATTTGCCAGCCCTGGTTCATTCTCGGGCCTCCGTCCACTGGTACACGTGGACCTCCAGTGGCAGGAACAGATCGATGAACTCACTGGACTCGCTCTGCGCCATGCGATCCTCGAACAGCACCTTGGGCTGAACCGGTCCGTCGAACCGCCACGTGCCCAGGACCAGGGCCGGTTCCACGTTGACCGCGATCAGGGTGTGGACGCCGTCGTGCAGCCGCTCGAGGAAGTGAATGGCGTCGCCCTCCTGCTCGAGCTGCACGCGCCGTACCTGGGTGCCCGCCGCCAGTGTCGGGGCCAGGTGTCGCACCTCGCTGGCGACCTTGAGCACCTCGGTCCATTGGCGCGGATAGATGGCCACGTCGTCGGTGTAATCCGTGCCGGGGATCTCGCCCCCGGGCGCGTAGAACAGAAGCCCTTTGACACCCCTCGTCAGGGCGAGGTAGTTCATGGACCGGATCTCCTCGCGACTGGGCCGGAAACCCCCTTCGAGGGTTACGATCTCGCCACGCTTGCTGTCGAGACGATAGTCGAAGGCCTGGGAGATGAACCACACATGCTTGCCCTTGCCCTCCACCCGCGCAGTCTCGAAGGCATCGTCGAGGATCAGCTCGTAAATCGAGGTGACAGAGTCGTCGGGCAGCAGCGGGTTCAGGATGGGGTAGCTGTAAACAAAGTAGGCATCGCTGAGTCTCCCACCCCAGGTGAGCATGAAGATGACCGGGTGGTCCGTGTCGTGCTGCCGGATGAGCTCGTAGGTCTCGGTCGCCAGGGGAGACTGGTTGACGCTGGCGTACTCGTTCCACCATCCCAGCATGGCCGGGTGGTCCTTCGTTTGCTCCACCACCTCCGTGAGCTGCCCGGGCTCGCCCCTGCCCAGGGCCAGCGAGCCGTAGTATACGTGCACCAGCCCCTTCATCCCGAGATCCAGCAGATCGTCCAACATCTCCCCGGCGCCTTCGCCGATCAGCTTGTAGTTGATCCCGGCCTCGGCCGCCTGGGCGATATAGGGCATCCTGCTCGTGGGTGAGACGTTCGACGAGTAGATTCCCACCGGAAAAAAGGGCTCGCCGTTGACGCGAAACACGTCCCCGTCGAAACGCGACTCCAATGGCACCGGCTCGTTAACGCCGAAGCGCCAGCGCAGGCGATTGCCGGCGTTGCCGGCGCGGTCGGTGACGACCACCTCCACCTGGTGGATGCCGTCTTCCAGAGCTTCAGTATCCGAGAAGGTGAATCCGCCCTCCGCTACGGCGGCGGCGGCGGTGACGTCCTCGCCGTCCAGCAGGACCCGCGCGGAGGCGACGTCGATGCCCGAGCCCTCGTCATCGAAGACAGCCGAGATGACCGGCGAACCGTCGACCCTCGAGTCCGGCGCGGGGCTGGGGAGCACGAGCGTCGGCGGCCTGGTGTCCCTCTCCACCACCGGCGTGGTCTGTGCCATCAGGCGATCCCGCATCGATATCCTCAGGTCCTTAGCCGCTTCGTATTGAGCGGCGATCTCCCGGTCTGACAGGGCGCGGTTGTACACCCGGACGTCGTCGATCTGACCCGTGTAGTGGCCGCCCAGGCCGGAGCCGTAGAAGCTGGCGCCGATGTACATCGGCGCCTCCAGGGTGCCGGTCACGAAGGGCTCACCGTACCTCCCTGTCAGGCCGCCGTTCACGTAGACCCTGATCCCGTCGCCGTCGTACGTACCGGCCAGGTGAAACCAGCTGTCCCGCTTGACGCCTCCGCCGGCGGCGCTCTTTCCGTGCTCGGGACACTCCACCAGGGAGAACCGGACCGCGTTCTGGCCGAGGCTGAGCCGGTAGTTCTGGCGCAGCGTGCTGCAGCCGTTCTTCGACAGCACGGTCTGCCCGGATTTGACGGGCGTGTTCACCCAGCAGGTCACCGTGACCGCATCAGAGAGTCTCAGCATCTCCGAGTCCGGGATCTCCACGTAGTCATCCACCCCGTCGAAGCGGAGGGCGTACCCCTGATCCAGTTCTACGTACTCGGCCCCGTGAATGGCGCCCTGGAGGCCGTGGCCCGAGGCATCGCCGGCCACGGAGCCGGCCCCCTCATCGAACCTGTAGTGCGCCACGAGGCCCTCCTCTGTCGCCGTGGCGCCGACGGCGAGGGAGAGGAGGATCAGCCCTATCTTCGTTCCCATTTGGACACTCGCATCTCCGAAAGGTCTGACTTGCGTTCCGCCATGGAATTTACAGCCCTGCATCCACACGTAAGGATCGTTCGATTGTGCCGAGCAGCGCCCCATGTAGGCGCGTGACAACTCCGAACCTGTAGCCATCTCAATTCGGCATTCGCCTGACGTTCAGTGGCTCACGAACCCGCGATCGCGGGTTCGTGCGGAGCGAAGCGGAGCCGTGAGCCACTTGTTACCTGCCGTGGCAAGCTCTCGGATCCACTTCAAGGTTTCAACTGACGCGCAAAAAGCCCGTCTCCACCAGGTTTCTGGAGAACCAGCAAATACAGATGAAAACAAACGTCGATGGCCCGTCCTTCTTCGCACACCTTTCGGTGCAACTCCAACAGTTTGTCAGAGAAACGCTCAACAGAGAAATCGGGAATCTGCCATGAGATACACTTCAGATAGTATACAAGTGCGCCGACATCGGTATACTGCGTGAGCGGATAGGCTTCGGCTGCATTTACTACTGCGAACCCCGCTTTCTCAGCGGCTGAACGCGCACCACTCAAATTGCCAAGCTCATTGGACTGCGGTAGAGGTACTCCAAGCAATTGATGGATTTCAAGGTTTGTTCCATTGCCCACCTGCTCCGTGATTAGCGCGCCACCAGGCTTCAGCACTCTAAACTCCTCTACGAACGTGCACATCCCGTGACGGTTCAAAAGAAGATCGAAAGTCTCATCCCCGAAAGGCAATTTGCCTGGATCAGACACCTCGTGGAATTCAACCCCGAGTGCTTCCAGACGCTTTCGAGCCACAGATACATTGGGTGGATAACCCTCCGTCGCACAGGCGCGCCCTTCGAAAGCGCACCTCTCCAGAATTTTTTTGAACCTCTTGCCGCCTCCTGTCTCCTGATCCAAAACGACACGACTTGTGCGTACCGCGTCTGCTGCAGTTGAGGCATAGTCCCAGAAGTCAAAACCAATCTCTAACCTTCGTCCTTTTAGATATGAGAAATCCCATCCCTCAAATGGCTGCTCGTATTCACTACGAAGCCAATCCAGGACCTCCTCTTCGCTTCTTTCTTCACCCTTCTTCACTTTCACTTCTCCCATCAGTGCCGAACTGCCATGGCAGATAACGACCGTATTACCGGATATTTACGATAATTCGCATCTGGTCGGGGGATGTGCGAACGTTCGAAAGCTCGTTACGTTGGAGCCTTGAGCCAAAGATGTTCAGGAACGCCTATTGTTAATCAGCCAACGCCTCAAATCGAATGCTGGTTCATTCTCATTCATTATTTCGTCAACGTGCTCTTGGGTTCTTGCGAGAACCCTTTTTAAAGTTGCCCCGCCAGCGCCAGCCGGCATTCGGGCTGGTCCGTGCGGAGAACTGCTACGAACCCAATCGGACTGATCAGCTTCGCTTCGACACATCAGGAATCTCTTTGAGCTTATGGATACCAATCTGATTCCCGTCCGGGTCCTTGATCACGGCGATGCTGCAGCGGGCTCCTTCGAAGGGTCCCATTTCAAACGATACGCCACAGCTTTCTATATGCGCGATGGCCTCTTCAAAATCCTCCACCTCCACCGAGAGTCCCGCGCTGAGTACGGCTGGCGGTTCGCCACGAAACCAGGTCGTGGTGACCGCGAGCGTATCGTGGGGGCCCACTGCGTACTCGATGAAGCCGTCATCCCCATCGGGGCCGCGCGGCGGGTCAATGACTTCGGGTTCAGGCAGACGCAGAACCGTCTCGTAGAATTCACGCGCGCGTTTGAGACTCGTCACCGGGTGGCCGACAAAAGCGAATCCTCTGATTCTCACGCAACGCTCCTCTTGAGTTTATTCCTTCCAACCTTGATTCGTCACTTTTCGGGGACGTTAAATCGAAGTTACGCAAGTTAATAAAGGCGATTTGGCGTCGGATTTCCAGGATACTTCAGGTCGCCGGACGTGAACGGAAAGAATATCCTTTTTGACGACCGTTACGCACCGTTTCAGGGGGTTTCGTCTCGTTGCCGAGTTGCTGTTTTTTTGAATTGGGGTAGATCATCCGTGCCGGGCTGAGGCCGCTTCCTCGCTCTTACACAACCTATATCTCAACCGTCGTAAGCTCGTCGGGACGCACGATACAACCGCTATACCCATTCCCATGGTAACCTCGGCGGAGCCTGCCGACGACGTCCTCACTGCACGGCGAACCGCAGTGGATGACCACGACCCTCGATATTCCAGCTTGATTAGCAATGTCAACGACCTCTGATATGTCCGCGCTGACGCCCCGGATCGGATGCCCAGCATCTTCGTCATTCTCTTTGAAATTGCGCATAGAGAGCCCCGTAACGAATGTATCGACCCCCCTGGCCAATGGCCTCAGTTCCGGACAGTCCGCTGCATCGCAAAGGAAGAGCACGTTGCCGCTATCCGTATCGATCCGGTACGCCAACTCGGTCAGGTAAGGCTCGACGTGAGGAACCCGTACAGCCGTCGCCTTCCAACCCTTCCCTTCGACAACCGCTCCTGAACTGATGTCGGATACATCGACCTTCATGCCCGGACGGGGAAGCGTTCCGCCCCTCCCCACGTGCCCGTGGTGGCTGATGTGGTGTTCTCGACGCGCAACGACGTCGGGAAGGAAGGCGCCGTCCTTGCCAAAAAGGCGATTGACGAATTCGACAGTCGGAGGCGGACCAAAGACTCTGAGGGGTGGAAGATCGCCGGGGTCGAGATCGTACCGTAGCAAGGCAAAGCACGGGAAATCAACGATATGATCCGAATGATGGTGAGTCAGGAAAACCGAATTCACCTGTGCAGGGCTCATTCCCATGCGTGCCATCTTGTAGGTGGTGCCGGGGCCGCAATCAATCATGATACGATCGTCACCGATCTCGAGAATGCAGGAACACCCGTAGCGTTCACCCATACGGCTGGGACGCGGACCACCGGTACCGAGAATGTGTAGCTTCATTTGACCGTCACCGGGTAGCCTTTCACTTATTGTGCACTCATATTGGTCTTCTCGCCGCCAACGCTTGCATATTCGGAAAAATCCGGTCGAAAAACTCCGTATAGCTCATTCGCTGTAGAACAGATCCATCAAGTAAAAGAAGTGGTTCAAAGATTTTCCTGGTAGCCGGGACCGCCGCCTGTTTTGGCTTCGGAGCGTGATTTCTGTTAACGTTTCCACGGTTTACGAACCCCGAACTCGTCGAGGGGTTGCCGCAGGCCAAGGCGCCACAGCGCAAAACGTGCTGTTAAGCGAAGGCGCTTCCTACCTGAGTAAGTCAAGAATCTCCTCCGGACGTTCCCGTTCAAGCGCATACTCGAGCGGTGTTTTACCTCTTGCGGACAAGAACCCCTTGTCGGCGCCTGCCTCAAGCAGGAGCTTGATAATCCCTTTGTCTGCGAATGCTGCTGCAAAATGGAGCGGTGTCTCTCCATAGGTTCGAGGCGGATCATCACTGGAAGTGGGGGCGTCATCATGACTCTTCGCATTCACGTTGGCCCCAGCATCAATGAAGAATCGGACGACCTCAAGATTGTTCACCTCGGTTGCGCTGTGGAGACCTGTAAGTCCATTGACCGCCAACGCTAAGTTGATATCAGCTCCTGCATCCAGATAGAGTTGCAGGTACTTCAGTTGGCCACGGCCGGCAGAGAACATCAACAGAGTGCCTTCGCCGAAATTGTTGTCATTTACGTCCGTTCCATTGGCGAAAAGATAGCGCATGATTTCTCCGTGCTCTGCAGTTTCAACCATAGGGGGGATGATCGCCGCCGTGATGCAACCGGAATCGGCGCCAGCCTCGATCAACTGCCGTACACGATCGAATTCTCCTTCCCTAACTGCAACCTTGAGTGCGTCGTTTTGGTCTTTCTGTTCGGACATGTACAACCTCTTTTGTGAGGAGTGAGGTGCCTGACAAGCAACCGTTCGTGAAACACGCGTTATCGCTTAACGTTCGTTCTCGCGGGCTGCGAACCTGCCGAAGCGCAGCAGAGGCAGGTTGGGTCGGAGGCGCGTATGCGCCGCAGCGCAAGTGGGCGTGTTGTGCGCCGGATTGCTCTATGCTGTCATCTTCTTTATCGACTCGGCGAGTTTCTTACCAATTGCTTCATTCCTTGCGTGCGCCAAGAATGTGGTTTCATCTTCCAGCTCTCTGTACCTGACTGTGTTGTTTCCAACAAATGAACCAAAGAGCTTGAACCAGAACCATCTCTTGAGAAGAAGATTCAATGCGTTCTTTGGTAGCTCACTTCTACGCCACTTCGTGAGTGTACTTTTGTGTACACCAAGGTAGCCTGCAACTTGTGAAAAGGGGGTCTCAGCAACATCACATAGGAATTCCAGCTCCTCCTTCGAGAGATTCTCAGGTGACCCGCAGATCTCATTTGCAATCGCTCGATGAATCCTATCGATCTCTTCCTCTAGCACCGCTACTGTACCATCAGGCATTTCTTCGAGATGGAGCTTTGGTACCACCCAAGTCCGTCCAGCTGCCTGATACTTATAATTTCTCTCGCTCAGTTTAGCCATTTGTATCTCCTTTAACGAAACCCTGCTGTTTCGCGAAAGCTTGCGCCTTCTCAAGGGATCTGAAACCCGGAGATGCCTCCGTTCCGTCATAGTAACAGAAAAGGACAGAGCTCAGCACCTCGCCGTCCTTTACGAATACCCGAAAGCAACCGTAGTGCCCGTATCCTCTTCCCGTATCAGGGGGTGCCCAGACAGCGACCTCAATTTCCGTCTGCCTTCCTGGAGTCCGCTGGAAGCCGAGGTATGTACCCTGGTTGATCAAATACCGATGCTTCGCTCGCGCCTTGGCATATCTGGCAGTTTCCGGTTCGTGAGCCACAGCCCTTTTATTGGACGGCAAACGGCGAATCTGGCCTGGCCAATCGGTTGAATAATTCATTTAGTTGAATATATCAACAAACCCATGCCATATCAACCCCCAATCTGGCGCTTAACGTTCTCGCCACTTGCGAACCCGCCCGGGTGTATGGGCGGGTTGCCGCCAGGCCGAAGGGAGCGGACGCGACCGAAGCGCAAGAGGACGTGTTCGCTGCTGACAACGCACCCCTAAGAAGCGAAGTTTTAGAGGGGCAGAAATGCGGTGCATACGACAGATAGCGGGTTTCTGCGCTTATTGTTTGATTCCTTCTCAAGGGGCTGAACTGTGCGGCAGGGCTTCTTGCATCTGCATCAGCGAGATCGGTTAGGCGCATTGGACTCTACACACGACCAGCCTATACCCCAGATCCAGACTCTCCCTCTCAAGCAGGTGCTTATGCTTCTTGCACCAAAGGCCGTCATCAATATCATTTCGCAGTTTGGCCAATCCCTCTTGAATATCGGATATGCGCGAAAATGTCGATATGGCCTTCCTTACCTCCGGGTCCAGGTATGCCTCAGGCCTTCGCCAATACGCACACATGAACCCATCGGAGCAATCATATGGTATCTCAATTGTCTCCACTGAAATCCCACCAAGTATCTGATGCAATTCTGCTAATGTTGGGAACAGCTCATAGTCGACTCCCACTATTTCAGGGATATAGTCCTCGAGCCAGAAATCACTGCCGTATCCTATCCAGGTGAAAAGTATGACTTTGTCTCTTGAGACTCTGACCATTTCCCGAAGGCCCAACACGATATCTGACCAATGATGTATGGTTAGAATCCCCATTGTGACATCAAATACATCGTCTCCAAATGGCAACGCCTCTGCAACGCCCTGAGCCAATGCAGCCCTGGCGTTGTCTCGCTTCATGAGCATCTCATGGGATGGTTCTATAGCGACGACTTCACATTCGTCCGGTTCGTAAGACCCAATACCAGCGCCGACATTCAACACGCGCCTGGCACCCTCAATATGAGACTGAATTCGCGCAGCTATCCTTGGGTCGGGTCTTCTGTGGTTCCTGTAATGTTCCGCTAATCTGTCATAGTCTACGTCCATTACTCCCTCGCCTAACTTGTGACACCGCGCTTCTCCTGCTCGGAACCGGCCTCGTCGGCTTGGCAGGATACCGGCGGATTCGAAAGCGCACCTTAGAACGTCTGGGCTGTTTTCTGCTCCGTCTAACGCAGCGGGGCTTACGTCGCACGACGCAAGCCCCTTTCGTTTCCTCTCTTCGATGAGGTCCAACCCACGCCACCTTCACCGGCCTTACCCGTTCCGGCACGCCATCGCCCGGAAGGACGAGGAGAAGGGCAGTGTCGACCTGCTCCTGTTTCGGTCTATAGCAGATGGTCCAGAATGAGATTGGTTGATTCAACGATGCGTTGATCGCGAGGCCGTAGATCCGGCTCGAATGCCTTGCTCGTTAGATGCTGCAGACCCTGAATGTAGCGGACAGCGATTTCTCCCGCCTGCTCATCCGTGAATTGCTGGTCCTTCTCGGTAACCATTCCTCGCGCGAATTCTTTCGAAAACGAAACCGGTTTGCCATCCCGCGTCAGCGGCTGTCCGTCGTCGTCTATACGCCAGAAGCGGCTCGAGTCCATCGTGTACAATTCGTCTGCCGCCACGATCCGATCTTCTGTGTTGACCCCGTGTTCCGTTTTCGTGTCCACGAGGATCATTCCGCGCTCGGCGAGATACTGGGAGACCATCCCGAAAGCCATGATGGATGCGTTGCGGAGCTCGTTGTATTGGCCGGGCGTGCAGACATTGTTGTCAAAGAGATACTGTGGATCGATCGTACGATCCACCTTGTCCTTGGTGCTCGGCGTATCCATCAGGTATGGCAGCACGCCATTGGCGGACAACTGATCCACATCGATCTGATGGCCCGCATAGTCGAGGGTCGTCTCACCCGCCTCCCTGGCTTGCAGCCAGTGCTGGTAGAGGGACGTCGGGGTGCTGCTCTCGGCGTTATACATCCGAAGAACGTTCTCCACCATGATCAGCTTCAAATTCTCTGCCGGAATCACCGTCGAACTGGCCTGAAGACCAGGCACCTTGAACTGAGAACTGCCCAGTACGTGTTCCACCAGACGCAGCATGTGGTCATGATTGTTCGCCAGCACCTGATCTTTGAACGGGATGGCCCCGCGATTCACGTCGTGCGTCGATATCCGGTTGTTCCGGAACATCAGCCGGATCGGCTGGCCTTCGCTGGTCGCGAGGTTCTCGCCAAACACCGAGTCCGATACCTTCCCCTCCAGGATGGTGCAACCATCGAGACGCGGAAGATCACCATCGGCGATAATCTGCCTGATCGGACGCCCCTCGTTGACGCGTGCACCGTTCTCGGCCACCAGTTCTCTGATCTGGGTTTCATTTAGCATGGGTACAGTCCTGTTCAGGTGAAGGCCTCTGGGGGGAGACACTTAAGGGAGCAGCGATAGTCGTAGAGGCTGGCTTACGAATGCGGATCGTCGTCGGGTCAAAACCGTCGGGATGCCATGCGGGGGGAGTACATGGGCGTAGCAATAGGCAGTCGGCATGTTACAGTGCTTAAGATACATAGTGTGTTCGCGCAAAGCAAGGAAATCCGGCTCGGACATGGATTGGGCAGGCGTCGTACTTCCGCTTCGCGCATGTGCAAAAACGACGGTTCTTTCTGCAGGAACTTCCATCACGTAACTCCAGCCGACAACCGAAGAGGCAAAACTGGTCAAGGTCTCCGGAGTCTTGGCTGGCATTTCAGATAACGGTTCTTGGCTTTACGACGTTGGCCAGTCCCAAAGGCCCATGTGCCCGCAGGGCCCAGGGGCGGATGCCCCGAAGCGTAAAGCCGGTGTTAGCCGTCGTTATTAATTCGTATCCGTTCATTGTCGGGGCCTTATGTATCAAAATGTAGCCGCTAATTCATTCAGACAGACTTCTCATTCACCAAAAAACGGGTACGGCTCGCCGGCTTCCGCCAGCCTTTGTACCAGACTCGAGTACTTCAACACCTCCGTCAGCCGGGCGCGCCAATGCGGGGCGTAGAAGCCGACGAATTCCTGGAAGAACGCTCGCGCATCCTCACTGACGCCATCGAAGTATTGCGGCAGCAAAAACCATGGCTGGTCACTGGCGTAGTTCAGCCCCCGCTGGCGCATCGTGAACTCTGCGGCGGCCCGTTTTTTTACCGAGATCATCAACGAGCGCCTGAGCTTGTCGGTGTGATAGCGGCCCCGATGAATGCACAACTGGGTAAACAGCACCGCGTCACCGGGTTCCTGGTGGAGACGAACGGCGCCAGGCATATCGTTCGAGCGGTTGTGGATCCCATCATCGGCGACGCAGATCGCGTGCTCTTCGGGGGAGTAGTCACGCAGGTGAGACCCCGGCACCACTTCGAGATCGTCGGTAGGGACCAATGCGATTTGCATCTGCAACCCGGCTCCGGTCTCCGGTCTTCGTGATACGTCTGCTTCTGCACCGATCTTGTCCTTGTGCCAAAATCCGTCCTGGCTTTCTCCGGTCGGATTACAGTAGAGACTGCTCAAGGCGAAGAGGAATTCTTCATCCAAGGCTGCGCTCAGCGATTCGACAACTTGGGGCGACCCCATGGCATTGAGCAGAAAGGCGAGATCGTCGGGGTGATCGCGGTGATATTCCGGGTCGTTCAGGTGCCTCATGTAATTGGCCTGGGGCCCCACCGGTGGATTGTCACAGCGAGGAGCGCGCCGCCACTGTTCCAGCACTCGCTCACAGATCTCGCGCAGCCGTTTTGTCGTCGCTGCGTCGAACAAACCGCGCACCACGGCGTAAGAGTGGTGGCGTAGCTGCCCAGGGCAGGGTTCAGTAGCAATATTCATTATATCCTCTTGTGTTGCCGGGAAGGACGTTGGGATATCAGCCTGGCAAGGTCGATGATTCAATCAGAACTCAGCGGCAATCATCGCGTACTGTCCAATGTTCGTTAATGTGGTTTCCAAGCGGTTTCCGTCGAACGTGACCTCCAGGTCATCTCCCGTGCAAACGTCCCACACGCGACGAGGAGTGCCCCGCTCCGTGAGCTGCCAGCGCAGGTTCACTTCGGGTATCGTGGTCACATAGTCAAACTGTGGGCTGAAGCGCGGCCAGATCCCCGGCAGATGCTCGACGCGCTCGCCGGTGTGATTGATCAGAAACAACACCTGGCTTCCCGGTTTCTCATTCGGAATCATCACGAGTTGGTTCGGGCCATCGGTCATCAGAGGCCGGCCCTCCGGGTAGAGCCAATCCACCACGGCGCCCAGAAGATCGCGGACCACCAGCAGGCGATATTCGAAATGAAGCTCCTCCACCGGCGCGGCCAGATAGACGACGCGGCCCTTGCCAACCGTCCGGCAGGTGACGGCGGGACACAGAGCGTCGTCCTCGCGCCCGCCGAAGACGATGTTCGCCACCACGTCGGTTCCCGGCCGCGCTTGGACGAACTCGAACCGATTGAGCGGCCACAGCTCATGCGAGCACCCCTCGGCCAGCCATTGACCTGGAACGCAGCAGCCGTACGTGTCGAACGTCCCGGCGGCCCAGAGGTGTTGTTCGTAATCAGCGAATTGGTCGGGGTTCGGGTCCACGCGGTCCACGCCCAGAAGGTCCGCCAGGGCGAAGTTGTCGCGCATCTCATCGGGCTCGGCACCGTACAGGCTCGTCCGGTACGTCGCCAAAAGCCGCCCGCCCGCCTTCACATATTCCGTGATGCCTTCGACTTCCTCCTGCGTGAGATGGCCGACGTTGGGCAGAAACAGAACGGGATACTTTGCCAACGCCGCTGGATCGGAGAGAACCCGCTCCTCGATCACCGATGTCGGCAAATGGTTGGCCAGCATGGCCGAGAAGGCCCCGCGACGGCAGGATTGCTGCGGGGGCGTGCGCACGAGATAGCCCGCCTCGGAGAGCGGGGCCTCGAGCTCCCCCGGACGGTCGGCGAGGTCCTGCTTGGACTGGCCGATGACATCGTGCCGACGATCGCGCATCACCAGGGGCTCGGCGCGGAACCGCAACCGCTCGAGCATCTCATACACCCGCACCGGCAAAACAAACGGAATAGCAACAAACGGTGACGGGTGGAGATCTTCGAAGAGTGATTCGTTCATCTCCAGGATCTCAAGGAGTTCCGCCAGCTCACGATTGGCTTTATGGGGAGGCGACAGCCAAAGGTTCACGCCGCACGCCACCAGGACGGCCCCTCCGGAAGCAAAGCTGGCTACCGCCTCCTCGACGAGTTCCATGCCAAAGCACTGCGCCCGCGACCAGCCCGTCAAGGCGCCGACGTATTGCCACATGGCCCAACCCGACGACTCGGCCAGACTGGCCGCCTCGAGCCGATGAAGGAAGTCGCCCCCGGCCTCGTAGAGGAATCCATCGTGCACCTCCACGATCCTGCGTTCGGGCCAGTCGCCCACACTCAGGCCGTGCGTCAGCACCGGGATGTCCTTCTTCTTTCGCGTCGCGGCGGCGAATTCGAGAAAGACATCGCCGACGATCCTGCCGTACTGCAGGCTCCACTCTTCCAGCATCTCCTGGTCTTCCCGAGGCAGGCTGTGCGGATCGGGTGCATACGGCATTGGGCAGCCGAATTGCCTCTCGAACTTCTCGAGGCAATAGTCGCAGTAGCACAAGGGCGACTGCGGGGTGTGGTGCGAATGGTAAGGACAGGCAGAATCGGTGTAGATCGCGTCGACGTCGTGGTCCACCACTTGTGCGATGAAAGCGCAGATGGCCTCTCGGTACGGTGTATTGAAGCAGACGTGCCGGTGAAATCCGCCGCCGTGGTGCCTCAGGACAGGAGCGTCGCCTTCGGGGCTGGGGCGGTACATCCACTCCGGATGATGGATCAGCATGTTGTCTTCGGGAATAATGTGCCCCACGGGAATGTACCCGATGACGCGCACGTCACGCGCATGGGCCTCGGCGATGGTCTCGGCGAGCAGGTCGCGCTCACTTAATTGAGGATGCGGGGGAAAGAACTCATTGGGGAAGACCGCCCATTTGCCCGCGCTGCCGAACCAAATGGCGTTGGCGTGGTATTTCCGCCCGACATCGACGAGCTGCTTCGCGTCAAAGTCGATGTCGGGCCAGAAGGGCGGGTGGTATTGCTCTATCTGAAAGGTGCGCGCCCGCCGTACCCACTCGTGACCCGGCTTGATCATAGCGATGACCTCGAAAATCTGTACCGTCTTCTTTTAGCCGCAGAGCCCGCGGAGAACGCAGAGAACGGCCTTCCATGATTCACGGCCGCTCATCATGATCGAGAAGCCGAGAAATATCAGGCTGAACCCAGCCAGCAGCAGCCCAGGCTTGGCTGTCGCCGTCAACTCAGGATCGTCCCGAGCAACAGGAGCAAAGTCAGAGAATGCCTTACGCCAGTTCTGAAATCAGTCCCCGAAAATAACGCAAACTACATCGTCTCTCTGACTTCTCTCTTCAATTATAACGAGGGCTTCCCACGAGCGAAGCGAGTCGGGTGAAAGCCCTGTTAGCCACTCTACTTTGTCCGCTCTCAGTCCGTCTTCGGCATAAGAACTTCCGTCAGCCAGGGAACAGCATGTTCGGGGTGAAAGCGGTGTTCCGCCACATCGACATTGGCATAGAGGAAGTACTCTTCATCCGCCAGCCCTTCTGGGATCGGCTGGTCGTCGTAGAGGCGAGCGTCTGCGTTCTCATACTTCTTGTAGTGATAGACCTGCACGTTGTCCTGAGCCCCCGCCATTTTATAGGCGGCCCGGATCCTGCTGATATGAGGGGCGCGACCACCTTCTGTGTAGAGCAGAGGCCGCGGGGCCAGTGCCGCTTGAATGTCTGGAGCGTCAAACCAACGATACATTCCGGGGACCACGTGGTGAGGGGTCGAGCCGTAGGCATTCTGGGCAATCGTTCGTTCGCGCCAGTCGCACAGGAAGTCGTTATGGATGACGGCTCCGACCAGATCCGGATTGAGCAGCCCGACGATATCGGCCGGATCGGAACCCAGCGATAGACCACATGTTGCGATGCGCTTCGAGTCTACCATGCTCGATTGAGCAAGCCACTGCAGGATCTGGGTCTTCTGAAAGACCGAAATGCCGAGATAGTTGCGCCCTGTCCACAGCATGCACAGCGAAACCCCCGAAAGATCCCGAAGGGCACTGTCCGCTTCGGCACGAGCGGGATTGTCAACCGCCACGGCGATCATTCCCTGGCGCACAAAGTGCAAGGCGATGCAGTTGTCGCGCCACTTCTCTTCACTCCAGTCGAGTTTGCGGTCGTTCAATTCCCGCTCACCGGCCATTCCTTCTTTGCTGCCGCTGTACCCCGGGAAACACAGGACCGCCGGCGCGGGCGACTGGTCGCTCGTGCCATCCGGGACCAGCATCAGAAAGGGTACGACGCAGTGCTGTTCGGGATATATCTCCCAACGCTGGAGTTGGTATCCGGCACGCTGCTCGACGCCGACGCGTTTAGGCGCAGGTTGACGGACCACTTCGGGAAACGCCATCAACTCGAGCACCTTCTTGCGCAGCCGTTCGCGCCAGGCAGGAAATTCGCGGGCATCCATATCCGGATCGAACGCGAGCTTTGGTCGGTGGGATTTGATGAACGCGTGTATGAAGCCCGCCGTGTCGATAAAGCGGCCATCTTGTCGGTCGCTGACGAAGGTCTTCCGGGTTGTTGGCTGGAGCCGATTTGAGCCCATGGTCTGTTCCCAACGCGGTTGGTGGCTAACCTTGATTCGTAATTCTTCGGGAAAGTAAAACCGAATATATGCAAGCAGATAAAGGCGATTAGACTTCTGATTACCAGGATACACCATGTCACTGGACGTGAACTGAAAAATTGTCCTTTTGGACGACGGTTACGCCCCGCTTCAGGGGTTTTCGTCGCGTCACCGCGCTGCTGTTTTTTCCAATTGGGGCTAACTATTGCCCATACGGAAGAATCGCGGAATATCTCAGTCGTGGTCGCAGAAACTCTACATATCCAATTCGCTGTAGAAAAATCCAACAGGCAACAGAAGCATATCAAAGGTTTTCTTGGCGGCCAAGATGGCCGCTGGTTCTGATTTTGGCGCGTGCTTTCTGTTAACGTCCTCGCGGGCTGCGAACCTGCCGCAGGCAAGTTGGGCGAAGGCCCGAAAGGGCCGGAGCCGCAGCCCGACGTGTTATATGCTGCCGTGGTCGTCTCAGTCCTTTGGCTTTTCACCTATGTAGAGTATGTGCCGAGAGGAAGCTACCATGCTTTGCTCTCCACTGATTTCGAATAGCAGATCCAACCAAAGTTCTCTTTGCTTTCCCTCAAGTTTGTTGTAGCTCTCGTCGTCTGCAGAAATGGCTGGCTCGACGCCGGCGATCTTGAGTGTGCGGAATCCGACCGTCTCGTGCATGGGGGCCACCTCATTAAGACGTACGAAGTGACCTCGAAATCCCCCTTTTGGCGCACCGGCGGGGCGGCGGCCGTGCTGGGCGAGTGACCTAACGTAATCCTGGTCCTCAATCCAGGAGGGATTCTCTTTGATAAGATTACCGAGAACACCCAACCGAGAAAGCAGTGCTGAAAAGATCACTCCCCCAGGTTTGACGCAGGCGTACGCAGACTGCAAAGCTGCTGTTCGATCAGCTTCGAGCACCAGGTGGTAGAGAGGTCCCATAAGGAGCACCGCATCGAAGTCGTGAAGCGGTACACCATCCAGCTTTCGGGCGTCAGCCGTCCGGAAGTCAATCTGACCAGATAGGCCGAGTTCTTCCGCCTTCGCATTGCAACGGGTAACATATTCATCAGCGAGATCGACAGCCGTTATCTGGTAACCCCGCTCCGCGAGGGCAAAGGTGTAGAACCCTGTCCCGAAGCCAATCTCCAGAAGCCGGCCAGTGGGTGGAAGGTGCAGATCCAAATAGCGCCAGGTGATCTCACCCTCGAGTTGGTGGCGCTGTAGTCTGGTAGCCTCGACCTCCCAACCAGCATTATACATCTCGCGTATATCAGTCAAATCATCCACGCGGTGTCCTCTTCGACCACGGTTGCATATAACTACGGGATTACCGAACAGTTACGGTAATGCGTACCTGATCCGAAGATCTGCGAACGTTCGGGAACATTCCACGCTGAAGCTTGTAGCCCGAACATGTTCAGGGATGCTTCCTATGGTGGCATCGTCTCTAATCGAAAACTGCCTCCCTTTCTTCCATCAATGCATCCAACGGGCTCTGGATTTTCGCGAGATCCCCATTTGTAACCCGAGTATAGATCTGTGTGGTCTTTAGAAAAATAAAGAAGGGGCGACCATCACCCCTCTGTTTTCCCTTTTTTTTCTCCCTCAGACCTCTGCATTAAGTCGTCACAAATACTCAATGTGACCTTCCATTTCTTCCGCTTCCAAGACCTGATAAATCAACATAAGACCGCGGATAATACTACCTGCCGTAGTGACCTGAGATGTGTAGACGATCCCTGTGTGCTCGATGCCTGCCGCAGCCAGGCGTAAGAAATCGATATCTTGAGTGAAAATAATCCGTCCTTCTGCCCGTGCCTTCCTCAAATGTTCCTCGTCTGAGGCGCCCAGTAGGCCTGCTTCACTAACGGTGAGAACATCTGCTCCCCTTTGGCGCAATCCAATCACCACAGCCTTCGAAACGTGCTCATCGGTATAGAATCTGACCTTAGCCATGTGGATCCTATTCCTGGAGCTTTGATTTCAGTCGAGAAGGGCTTTGTCGGCGTAAAGTTTCACCAAATTCCTCACTTTCTTCTATATCCCGGTCCACCTCATCACGGTGATCAAAATAGTAACTCAATGCCGCATAAATGTCCGCCAACGTCAGGTCATATTCTGTCGCAATTTCGTCAGCGCTTTTTCCCATCCGCTCATGCCAGATCACGATATTTTGCACGGTAATACGATGCCCGACAATGCGCGGTTTTCCTCCTGAAACGCCAGGAGTTGTCTCAATATGCTGGTCTAGCGTTTTTGCAGACATGTAATGGCCCCCGATCTTTGGCTCGAAAATGTCCATTAAGCCAAACAAATACAACTATTTCCCAAAATATAACTTGAATCGGGCGGAAACCAAAGCGCTTTTTGCGCCCAGCCTTATTAGATGGCCCACTGGTGTGGGGATGGTTTTGCCTCTGCCCCCTGATTCTCAACTATTCAGACAAAAACGGCATTTTCTCATAACGTTCCCGGGCTATACGACGTTCCCCGGTCCGGCGAAGCCGGATTGGCGCGGCGCTTGCGTCTCTCAGCAAGCGACGTGACAAAGGGGAATGTGGCCGAAGGGCCGGAGGGAGCGAAGCGACCGGAGCGAATAGCCCGTGTTAGCAGAAGTCGCATCGGGGTGGCGCCCCTCTCGGTCCTGGAGATCGGGGCGTACTTACAGCGTGCGACATAGGTTTGGTTCCTCTCATCTGATTGGGATGACCTGAGATCCGATTCGAAAAAATGGTTTAGCCCTAGGCAATACCGAAGAGATCACGACATCTCTCCAAAACCTTCACGTCAGGACCAACAAGGGCAGTGGCCCCTCCAAGCGGCACGCGAGCAAAGTGATCCCGAACTTAGCGGCATGCCCTCTGGGTAGGGGCGCAGCCTTCGGCATAATCAAGTCATTAGCAAGTGAGCTTTTGGACAAGACGAAGGTGCATTCCGCCGGATATTCAGTTTTCTCCGTCGCCTTTTCGCCACTTCGATAGGTGTAAAAATCAAGCAACCGGTGTGACACAGGCCAATGTGTGGGTAGTGGTGTTGAGGTGGGTCCAGGAGCGCTTTATTTTGCGACGGCGCTCATGGCCCGACAATACAGATCTTCTACGTCGATGTCCGAGGCCGTCACTTCGGAGCACCACGCACGAAGTGTATGGGAGGCTCGATATGTTCGCTACGGCTCAAGTGATTCCTGATTGCGTTCCCGAATCCGCTTAGGTCTTCGAAATAAGAAATAGATAGAAGCACCAAGGACATTGGAGCCAAGAATTGTAATGCCCCAACCCAACTTCTGCCCAGGCTACCACTGACATTGACGTGCGCCCAATGCCAGCAACAGCATGATGCGCTCGCAGGGGCAGATCAGAGACCCGAGGAAACGCGAGAAGACAGGACCAGGATGGCAACAAATGGTCAAATCTCCCTTACGTGTCATATCTCTCTGAACGATACGTAAGGGGTCTCCTGATGTCAATGTGCCAGGGAGGAAACGCCGGCCGGGGATCAGGGCCTGTGGCGTCCGTTGCCAAGGGGTCGCGGCGGATCGGGCCTTCCGGCGCATTGGGTGAATCACGTTGTGATTAGCCGGTTCCTGGGAACGTCGACTCCCCGAGTCGGCGAAGCGACGAATCCCGCAGATAAGTCCCGCAACGGGCGCATGCCTACCTGCTGAACGCGTCGGGCCTGCTGGAGTCCGAGGGCCAGTACCCGTCGCGGCTCGGGTGCCAGCGCTTGCCGCACAGGTCGGAGATCACGCTCCATTCGGGGGCGCTCAGATCAGGGTCCGGCTGGAACAGGAAGCGCTGCAGGCCGGCCCGCTCGGAGGCGGTCAGGATGCCGTGCAGGTCGCGGGCGGTCATGGGCTCGCCCCCGTGCGGACGGCGCCCCGTCGACACCCAGGCGATCACCTTGTTCACATCCCCGATGGCCTCCAGCGCTCGGCGCGTCTCGTTGTACACCAGCTCCGAGTAGAACTCCTCGGGGAACCCCAGTTCCATGTCCGCCAGGGTCTGCACCCCGGGAAGCTCCAGCCCCAGGAAGGCCTTGACCACGGCGAAGCCGTCTGCCGCCAACAGGGTCGGGTTCCAGTCCAGGACCTGCTGCACCCAGCGGGCCATGGTGCCGTAGAGGCCGTCATTCCCGCGGTGCCAGAAGTAGTGCTTGGGGCAGACGTAGTCGAAGTACTCCGCCATCTCGCCAAATTCGTGCCCGGTCAGTGACGAGAAAGCGGCGGTGCGCGGAATGCCCCCCAGCTCCACCTTCCCTCCCACTCTCTGCATCTGCGCGTGCACGGCGCGCATGAACCCCCGCGCCGCTTCGCGGCGGGCGCGCAGCCAGTACAGGGCATCCTCGTTCAGGTCGAACAGGTTCAGTGCCCCCAGCATGCCGCCGGACGCGTGGTAGCGCACCAGATCCGGAGTCAGGTTGTGGAAACGCTCGTTCAGGTGCGCCATGCCGCGGGCGACGCGCTCCACATCGGCGCCGATGGCTTCCAGGCGGTGCCGCATGCGACCGTCCAGTTCCAGTAGGGCCTTACCCCGATGGAAGGCAAGTTCGTAGAAGGTCTCGCCGGGCTGGTCCAAGATGACGCCGTGGGCCTGGGGATAGGCACTGGCCAGGTCGTGCACCCCGGCGGCCACCTCGATGGCCCCGAAAGGGTCCTCCTCCTCGGCTAGGCCGCTGGTGGTACCCTGGCCCCGCTGGTAGAGCAGCCGGAGCCCGTCTCTGGAGTCGAAGATCATGATGTGCCAGCCCCGGGAGGCGGCGTTGTCGAGGAGCGCGTGGAGCTGCTTCTCCCTCTCGGGGGTGCGGGCCGTTTCCGGGGGCGGCTTGATGCCGAACGCGGCGTACACCTTTGGGTCCGCCGCAAACGAGGGGGTGAGGGTGTCCCCCCACAACGGCATGCCGGCCTGGTTCCTGAGCCACATCCGTCCCACCACGATGCCGCCCACCCCTCCCGCCTCCCACGCGTCGAAGATGCGCGGGTAGTCGTCCAGCCAGTGCTCCAGGGGATTGTGCACGAAGATCCAGGGTACCATCGCGTCACCTCTCTCTGGGGTTACCCCAGTTTAGTGGACGGTTCCTTAACTGCACATTCAATGAGCATCCACAGCCAGAAACCTATCATGCCCAAGAGGAGGACAAGCAGGATTTCCCAAAGACCTATGCCGAACATTCTCGCCTCCCTTGTTTTCTGTCAATCGAATGGTTGATAATTATCTCGAGATTTGGATTTAGGGAAGATCTGACTCGGGATTTCTCCGCTGTCGCATAAATCCAAGTATAGGAACGAGTGATGATGGTGGGGAGGGTGGGGCTATTTTTGCACGCAATCACGGTTCTTCTGGGGGTGGTGGGGGCGATTTCTGCTAACTACGGTATTACCGAACCGTTACGGTAATGCGTACCTGATCCGAAGATCTGCGAACGTTCGGGAACATCCCACTTTGAAGCTTGTAGCCCGAGCATGTTCAGGAATGCCGCCTATGGCGGCATCGTCGCTAATCAAAAACTGCCTCCCTTTCTTCCATCAATGCATCCAGCGGGCTCTGGATTTTCGCGAGATCCCGATTCGTCGCCCGAGTATAGATCTGTGTGGTTTTTGGGCTTGCATGCCCCAGCAACACCTGGATATATCGCAGGTCGGTCCCGCGTTCAAGCAGGTGTGTCGCAAAGGAATGCCGTAGCGTGTATATCGTTATCCGCTTGTAAATATTGGCTTTCTCGAAAGCTCGGCCAAACGGTTTCTGAGCCGACCGCCCGGTCTTACTCCTCAGGTCACCGCATACGACGATCAAGTGGCCGTTTTACCCGTCCTGTCAAATATTGCCGTCACCTGTCCCCCCACCGGTTCCGCAATTCGATGACGGTCAGCATGGTCACCTCCCCGGTCGGTTCCAGCCCGGCATCCGCCTGAAACTTGCGCAACGCCTCCCGGGTGGCCTCGTTCAGTTCGCCGTCAACCGGTCCGGTCTCGTATCCCAATCGACTCAGAATCGTCTGCACTTCGTAGGTGTGTTCGGGCCCGGCGGGCATGTCGGACCCTTCTTCGGCTTCTTCGGGTTTTTCTTCAACCACCGCCGTATCCTCCGAGATCAGCACCCAGCGCAGGAGCCGGACCTCGAAGAAGAGGGCTACGGTTCCGACCATCCATAGCAGGCCGAACAGCAGCGCAATCCCCCATCGTATCGCCGGATCCCCTTCCCCTCCGGGCGCCGTGCCGGAGCGATCGAAGACTTCGGGTGCAAGCAGGTAGCGCATGCACAACCACAGGCCGGCGTGCAGGAATGCGAGGACGACCGGCGTGCGGACCGGCACCCTGAGTGGCGACCGCGCGGGGCGCCAGAACCGGGCGATTGCAAGGGTCCAGAGATCGACGATGATCAGAAACAGAGCCAAACCCGCGAGGAAGCCCACGGCCCTATCGGCCGTACCGGGGTTCTGCTTCCACGCCCACCACGCTGCGGCCAGAAACGCCACCACCACCACGATCCAGGTGCCAACACGAAGCAGCAGTGCCGTTCGCGAACGCTCGGCGGCCGGCGCGGAAGCGCCTGATTCAGGTTGAAGCCGGTTCATATGCGGTACTCCACCTGGAGAATGAATCCGTATAGCCCTTCCACCACGCTGTTCACTTGGCTATATTGTAGGGTACCCAACCCGACCATGTCCAGAAATGAAATGGGCTGCGAACCATGCGTCCACAATCCGAAATTCTTGCGGTTGAACTGATCGACGGAAACCAGATGGCGTACTATACCCGCGCCGGACGCGAGACCCATCCGTTTTCGCCGTGGCTGCTGGTCGAGGCGCCGGAGGACTGCGACAGGGCCGGCCTCTCAGGCGTTCGAAAAATCGCGCGTCTCACGGGCGCCGGCCAGCTTCGTTATCTGGTCCAATTCCACTCCTGGAACGACTTCCTGGATGCCCGCGGGCGGCTGTCCGCCGACGGCATCGTCCACTTCGACTTCAACAACCCGGTTAAACAGCACCTGTTGCTTTCCGGCAACACGCATTTTCGGGGCCTGCGTTACAACGACGCCCATCGCCTTCAGCTGGATATCGAGACCACCGGCCTGAACCCCAGGGCGCCGGACGCAGGCATTATCCTGGTTGCGCTTTCGGACAACAGGAACTACGAGGAAGTGCTCGGCGCCCGGAAGATGCCCGAAAGCGCACTCCTGGAGATCCTGAATCAACGAATCCGCAGCCGCGACCCGGATATTATCGAAGGGCACAACATCTTCGATTTCGACCTGAACTACATCCTGGTTCGCGCCCGGGCCCTCAACGTCAACCTGCCCTGGGGCCGGGACGGTTCCGAAATGAAAGCCGGGAACGGGCTGCGCCGATACCGGGTGGGCGCCCGCAGCCGCACATTCCGTCCGGCCTACATTCACGGCCGCCACGTTATCGACACCTATCACCAGGTCCAGCGATATGACATCGGCGGTCGCCTGGAGAGCTACGGCCTGAAGAACGTCGTTCGGGCCCTTGGCCTGGAACGCACGGACCGTGTCTTCGTAGAAGGGGCCGACATCCACAGGATCTGGCGCAAAGATCCGGGCCGGGTAGCGGAGTACGCATTGGACGACGTCCGCGACGTTCGTGCGCTGAGCGAAATGGTCGCCACAACCGAATTCTATCAGACCCAGGTGCTGCCGTTTCGGTTCCAGGACACCGCGATAACCGGGCCCGGCGAAAAAATCAATGCCCTGATGATCGGGTCCTACCTGCGCAGGGGCCTGGCCGTTCCCCGGCCTCAGCACGCCGAGTCATTCGGCGGAGGATATACCGAGTTATTTGCCTCAGGCATTTTCAGCCGGGTGGTCAAGGCCGACGTGGAAAGCCTCTACCCTTCCATCATGTTAAACTACGGTATCCGGCCCGGATCCGATACCGAAAACGTATTCCTGCCCATGCTGCGGCGCCTCACCAGACGACGCCTCGATGCCAAATCCAGCCTGAAAGATGCAGATAGCGATGCCGACCGGTCCTACTGGGACGGCTTGCAGGGGAGTTACAAGATCCTGATCAACTCGTTCTATGGGTACCTGGCGTACGGAAGGGCGAATTTTAACGACTATACGGCCGCGGCACGCATCACCAGCCTTGGGCAGCAGATCGCCCGGCAGGTTGTGTCGATGCTGCGGGAAAAGGGTGCCCGGCTCATCGAAGCGGATACCGACGGCGTGTATTTCGTCGTGCCCCCCGGAATCGATACGGAAGGGGAGGAGCATCGCTTCGTCGAAGCGCTTTCAACAGCGTTGCCCGAGGGCATCCGCCTGTCCCACGACGGCCGGTACCAGGGCATGATCAGTCTCAAAGCCAAGAACTATATCCTGGTCGATTACGAAGGGCGCCTCATCATCAAAGGCAGCAGCCTGCGAAGCCGGCGCGACGAGCGCGTTTACCGTGAATTCATCCGGAAGCTCGCTCCGCTGTTGATCAACCGGCGGAACGAGGCCGCGTCAGCCCTCTACATGGAATTCGCCGACCGCCTGCAGGCGGGTCAATTCGATCACAGAGAAATCTGCCGCAGGGAGAGCATTACCGAGAAAACATTTTCAAATCCGAACCTCCGCCGGCTGGCCGCCGCCGCCGCGGGATGTGAAGTGGGGGACAGGATTACGGTGTACCAGAAAAACGACGGCAGCCTGGCGCGGATCGAAACCTACGCAAACGATGAAGACAGGGGCTATCTGCTGCGGCGACTGCACAATATGGCCGGGCGGTTCCGTGGCCTCTTCGGCGAACTCGAGTTCGATCGGCTCTTTCCGCTCCTGAAACAGTCCGCATTTGAGCAACTCAGCCTGTTTTGAGTGCCGGTCGCCGGCTCGCAACCATTTTCCAGAGAACCACACCAAGTACGCATCCGGTAACCGCGGGTACCAGCGCCGTCAGCGCGGCGCCCCGGAAATGATGCGCCAGAACGCCGGCGCCCGTTCCCGCAGCGACCAGAACCACCATCCATACTGCCGCCGAACCCTGCTCGTGGGCAGCCAGAAGCGCGGTATGCGCCAAACCGCACAGCACAAAGGGCGGTACGCACCATACCAGAAGACTTGCGTACTGCACCGACGGAAGATACGCCTGGCCCAGAAGCCAGGATACCCCCGGTGCAAGCATCCCGTGCGCGGCGGCCGAAACCGCAACGGCAACGCCCGCAAGCGCCAGAGAGGACCGGGCAATGAGTTTCCTGAACGCCCGTCGATCGGACCGCAGGGTGCTCAGAGCAGGAAGGACGGCCTCGAAGCTCGCGCCAATCAGAATAAGCAACGCGGCCGCCAACCGATACCCGACGGCCAGATAGCCGGCTTCGGCGCCGCCTCCGGTCTGATAATAGGCCGTCAGGTAGTTCAGATTCAACAGATTGACCAGGAAATACACCGCGGGCAGGTGTTTCAACCCCTCCACGATCCGACGCCGATTGATACCCGGACGAGGAATAGAACCGAATTCGCCCGCAACGCGCCGGATGAAGACAAACCCCGCCGCCAGATACCCCGCCCGGCAGACCAGATAACACGTCCCCACGCCTACAATATCCCAACCGGCAATCATCCCGCCTATGCCGCTTGCCAGCAGCACGACGTTGAGACCGATCATCAGCACGGCGCAGTATCCGGATCGCTGGAGACCTTTGAAGACCGCGTTGAGCCCGTCTCCCATGCTCATCAGAACCGTGGAAACGCCCACAAGAAGCGCGGCCAGTGTCACATCACGTCCGGTTCCGAACGCCCAGGCGGCCGCCACCATCACCGCCAGTGCCGGCAGCGCCAGCGCCAGTTTGAACGAAATGGCTTCCGAGCACAAGGTACGGCCTTCGGCGGGGCTTGAAGCCGCGGCCTTGATAATGCGATTGTTCAAGCCCGAGTCCAGTAGCGGAACGAAAAAAGCGGTAAGACCAATCACGAAGACATAGTCCGCCAGTCCGCCCTCCCCGAGAAACCGGGCCACCCCCACCAAGAGCAGCATCCCACCCAGCAGGTGGGCGCCTTTTTCCGCGGTGAGAAAAACCGAATTTACCGTGACCCGCGCCAACGTCCCCTCCAATAATGCCGGAAACAAAAAAAGCAGGTCAATGCCTGCTCCTCTCGCCAATGAATAACGGGACAACGCCTTAGAATCCAAAACCCAGACGGTCGTCCACTCGTATTGTTACGGTGTCCGGATCGCTTGTGATTGCGCCCTCCGCAACGACAACGTCGTCGCGGACGCGCAATTCAAAGACGAAATCCGCCGGCCCGACGGCCCGGAAGACCGGCCTGCTGTTCTCGGCATCGAAATCGACACCCGGGCCGTCAAGTTGCGTCCAGGTGTACCGGAGGGCGTCCCGCTCGGGGTCTGAACTGCCGGTGCCGTCCAGTGTTACGCTAAGTCCGCTCCCGTAGGCGATGGTACGGTTCATTCCTGCATCGGCCACGGGCGCGCCCTGCGTGACATTGATTTCAACCATCCCCTCTGTTTTGGTTCCTGACTTCCCGTCATCCACCTCAACCCTGAGCGTATAGACCCCCACCGCGACCGGCGCGACCCAGACCACGGTCACCGAGTCCTGGAAGAGACCCCGCAGCGAATCCAGTCGGCTGGCCTCGAATTGGCCTCCTGCTTCCCTCATGAGGTCCGTCCAGAGGTAATCCAGTTCGTCGTTGTCCGTGTCGTCTGTGAACAGCGTAATCTGAACCTTGCTTCCCCGGCCTACGGAAGGATATTCGTCCTGGTCCGTGGTTAGCGCCACAATCTGCGGTTGTTCCTGTTTGTCAAGAAGACCGCATCCCATTAAGGAAAACAAACAACCCAACGCCAGTGTCCAGCGCACGGTATACCTCAGAGCAGTGACGGCAGGGGGCAAAGCCGCTTTGACCGCATTCGCCCGGGCTTCCCCATTAATTCGGCAAGTCCGGGATTGCAACGCTTGTTCTAACTCCCTGGCAGCTATCGGGTTCCATCAAACAGACCGTGGCGTCAGCTGACATCCGGGGTTAATCTGAGCATTGTTCGAAAGGCAATGAGTGAACGGGAATTGGAACCGCACCCCGGGATGAGGATTAACTCAGTCGTTTTCCTTCAGCAGCATCTTCAGCTCGGGAAGCAGTTTCTCCAGGAGACCCGGGTCGGTCCCGTCATAATAGGACCGTACGCGCCCCTTTCTATCCACAAGTGCAAAGCGCAGACTGTGCATAATCTGGTCGGTGCCTTCTTCCACGCCACCCACGGCCAGTTGAAATCCTTCGCGAATGACACTGTACACCCTGGCCTTCTCGCCCGTCAGGAACAGCCAGCGATCCTCATCCGCCTGGTAACGATCCGCGTATTCCGAAAGTACTCCCGGCGTATCCCGCTCCGGATCCACCGAAAACGACACCAACCGCACATCAGGCACCCCCCGCAACGGCGCCTGGAGCGCCTGCATCTGTGCCGAAAGCAGCGGACACGGACCCGCGCAGTGGGTGAAGATGAAATCCGCGACCCAGACCCGGCCTAACAGGTCCGATAGCCGTACATCCGACCCGCTGCGTTCCACGAGTACGAACTCCGGCACGTTGCCCAGAACCGGCAGCAGCCGCGACTGCGCCCGTATCGCCTTGATTTCACGCAAAAACAAAAACGCCCCCACCGTCAGCATCAACAGCGTTGCGCCTATCAGCACCAACCAGAAAACGCGAACCTGTCTGGGAACGCCCATCGTGTTTATCGCGCTCCTTCCCGTCGCCTGATCACGCCCATGGAAATGCTCAACGTCAACAGACAAAAAAGGCACGTCACAAGAAGACACGTCTCAAACGGCGGAATCCGCCCTGTCAATTCAGGCGCCTCCATATAAAGCGTGTGCCGCACACCCGCCACGCCGTAGGTCAATGGATTTATCCGCATCACCCAACCGAGCCATTCCGGCACGCCCGAAAGCGGAAACAACGCCCCTGAAAGCGCCCACATGGGCAACAGGAACAGATTCATAATTGCATGGAACCCCGCCGTGGACGCCATTCTCCACGCAATTGCAAAACCAAGGCCGGTAAGCGCCAGGCCAACCAGGAACAGAATCGCCACCGTTGCGGCGAGTGAGACAGGGCTGACCGGGATGTCCAGCTGAAAGACGAACACCAGGAATACCATCCCTTCCAACACCGCCAGTGTCGTACCTCCCAGTACCTTTCCGAGAACCACCCCGCTTCGGGAAACCGGGGCGACCAGCACGGATTGCATAAACCCCTCCCGCCGGTCCTCGACCACCGAAATCGTCGAGAAAATAGCGGTAAAGAGCAACACCATCAGGAGCGTGCCCGGATAGATGTATTCCAGGTAACTTATCGTACCCGCCAGACCCGCGGGCGCGAAAGACGCACTCATGCCAATGCCCAGAAGCAGCCAGAATACGAACGGCTGCAGGACGGCGCCGAACAAACGGTGCCGGTCTCTTGCAAACCGCACGAGTTCCCGCTTCCACAGCGTAGCCGCCGGGAGAAGGAACCCTTCGCCGCGCCTTGGGTCAGCGGTCATCTCCACCCTCCCCCGCCGCGAACGGACGCCCGGTCTTGCGAATAAACACATCTTCCAAGGTGGGCCTTCCCAGTCTGATTGCGGATATCCGTTCACGGAAGCAGGCGTAAAGCGACGCCATCATCGCCTGCCCGTCGTCACATTCGATCCGTACGGTACCGTCCAAAAGCACAGGTGCAACGCACACTTGCGTTTCAATATCGGCCTTCAAGGCCTCCGTATGTTCCGCTTCAATCACCAACACGTCCTTGTTAATAGAACGCTTCAGCACCTCCGGCGCACCTTCCGCGACAAGCCGCCCGCGATCCAGAATTCCCACCCGGTCGCATCGCTCGGCTTCCTCGATGAAATGCGTGGTCAGCAAAACCGTAACACCCTGTTCCTCGCGTAACATTTGCAGATCGTCCCATAGAGTCCTCCGGGCGAGCGGGTCCAATCCACTGGAGGGTTCGTCGAACAACAGCAATTCAGGCTCGTGCAGCAGCCCTCTTGCCAGATCCACACGCCTACGAAGTCCGCCGGAAAGTGTCTCCATTCGGTCGTCTCTCCGATCGGTGAGGCGCACCCTTCGGAGAACCGATTCAATTCGCTCCAGCAGGCTCCGCCCGCGCAGGCCGTATAAATGGCCCTGGTGGCGCAGATTCTCAAGAACCGTAAGCTTGAGGTCCAGACTGGCGTGTTGAAACACAACCCCGATGCGCGCCCGTATTTCCGCTCCGTCTCTCAGGAGATTACGGCCCAATATGCGAACCGTTCCATCCGTGGGTTCCAGAAGCGTTGTGAGAATGCGGAACAGCGTCGTCTTCCCGCCGCCGTTCGGGCCGAGCAGGCCGTAGACTTCTCCCTTCTCAACTCGAAGGTCAATGCCGTCCAGCGCTCTCCGTTCTCCGTAACAATGGCGCAACCCGGCAACTGCTATGGCAAACGACACATATACTCCCTTGAATCCGTCACCTTCCGAAAAGAGAAAGGTGATAGGCAACCCCTATCACCCGGAAATACCTGGTTTGCAAAGTCCGGTCTCACCACAGCAACGTATCGAACAACAGGGCGATCCAAAGCAGCGGCAAATGAATCAGCGTTGCGCGCAACAACCGCCTCGCGTTTTTCTCGGATCGGGTTCCGGCAAACACAATACCTGAATACAGCAGGCAGAACCCCGCTGCCGCGGCCACCGCAATGTAAAGTGCGCCGCACAGACCCGCCAGCGCGGGGAGCAAAGAAAAAGGCAGCAGGATCGCGCTGTAGACGTTAATTTGCCTGGCCGTCCGGCGACCCGACTGATCGTGTGTGGTAATCATCTTGAAACCGCCGCGGCCATAGTCCTCTCTGTAGATCCATGCAATAGAGAAAAAGTGCGGGAATTGCCAGAAGAACATAATGCCGAACAGCAGCCACGCGCCGCCGCCGATCTCTCCCTGCGCCGCGGCCCAACCGCCCATGGGCGGCAATGCCCCCGCGATGGCGCCAACGGCGGTATTGTGCGTTGATTTCCGCTTCATCGGGGTATACAGAAAGAGATAAATAACCCACGTCAACGCCGCCAGAAAGCCCGCCAGCCAGTTAATTCGCAGCCCCATATACAGGATCCCGGTTCCGGAAAGCAGCAGCCCGAATAGATAGGCCTCTTCCGGATACAGGCGGCCGGCGGGAAGCGGCCGGTTCGCCGTCCGCTCCATCCGGGCGTCCATTTTCCGTTCCAGGAACTGATTCAGCACCGCGGAACCACTCGCGATCAGGACCGTTGCCAGCAGCGTATGCAGGAGTCGATAGAACTCGAAAACACCGGCCGCGCCAACGACGAATCCTACAGACGTGCTCAAAGCCACGAATACCGTAATTTTGGGCTTGGTGAGAGCCACGTAGTCCATCACGCGCAACCATGGTGGGGCCAGACTCGCCGCCCCGGCCTCAACCTGCGGTTTCATAAAGGTAGAACCTCCAACACTCAGGGGTCCGAGCCCGTGTACATTGTACCGAGATCTTTCGCGATATACGTCCGCCATACGCGAAGCGTCAACACCACGCTCGCAGCCAGCACGGTCGCGCCCACCACCACATGAGACGTCGTTATCGCAACGTCCTTACCGGTCCAGATCACCAGCGCGCCCAGCCCAAGCTGAACCAGGAGCAGCGCCAGCAACGCCGTGGCAGGCCGTGTCAATTCGGGTCTTGTCTTGTGCGCGCACAGGACGCGGCAAGCGGCCCAGACCAACATTCCGGACACAACAACTGCCCAGGCCCGATGGGCAAAATGAATGCCCACGCGGGTCCGGTACGTATCTACCGAGATAGGAAACGGGTCCGTCGCATCGACCGTCAATTCGGAGAACGGCGGAATCAGGCGGCCAAAGGAAAGCGGAAAGTCGGGTATGGCCAGGCCGGATTCGGTATGCCGCATCAGCGCGCCGACTACAAGTTGAATGAAAACCAC
Organism: Candidatus Latescibacterota bacterium; assembly: GCA_963662665.2. Classification (GTDB taxonomy): domain Bacteria; phylum Latescibacterota; class UBA2968; order UBA2968; genus JAAXHE01. The sequence goes on along the minus strand of CAXXJS010000061.1, from coordinate 2,658 downwards.
CCCGGTGCCGGCGGCAGCCAGCCATTTCAGCGGCACACCGCCCGCCTCCCGTAACGGCTCGGCGGCCGTCCGCCACCCGGCCGACGTAAACAGCGCGATACCAACGGTAAGACAGAAAAAAGCCTGCGCCAGGCAGGCGTGTATCACTGAAATCCACGTAGGCAGGAGATACAGCACCGTCAGACCGCCCAGCAGGCCCTGCAGGACAATTGCAGCCAGAGCCGCCGCGCCCAGGCCCCGAAGCCAGGCCCGTTCTTCACAACGCCACAACCAGACTGCAAGTACCGTGGTAAGGATCCCCACAAACGTCGCCACCATCCGGTGTCCGTGTTCGTAGAAGATCCCGCCGACCATGGGCGGAAAGACCATACCGTACGAAAGCGGCCAGTCCGGAACCGCCAGTCCCGAACCCGTACTGCTGACCATTGCGCCGGCGAAAATTAAAAAAAGGGTCGCGCCGGCCGTGAACACTGAAAACCGGTGCAGCCAGCGATACCCCCGCGACATCGTGAAATCCATTTCCGTCCGGCTCACCCGCCCGCCCCGCTTATTCCGCGTCGGAGGCAAGCCACTTGCCGTTCATGTCGGAAAAACCGGATGATCGCCCGGTTCGATATTGCCCACCTGCTTTCCGCCAGCGGCGTGCCCGAACCATCCAGAACACCGTCACGCCCACAATCCCCGCAAGCACGGACACGATGATGCCCATAAGCACCAGAACCCCGGCCGCCGCGCCCTTTGCCATATCCGATTCCGGATTTCCATAACACACCGCGCAGGCCCGAACCATCTCGGGAAACATCACTGCAACGGCCACGGCCGCGGCAACACAGGTACGCCTCACAGATAGCTCCATCCCTTGAGCTTTTTCAGGAACCACAAACCATACCAGACCAGCACGCCGCACCCCGCGAATGAGCCGACGCCAAGTACGAGATTCGTTCCATTGCCCGTTGCAACATAGTCCTGAACCGCCCAGATGCCGAATCCCAGACAGCAGAGAATGGACAGAACGACGAATACCACGTGGAAGGCTTTCAGAGACATCGCGTTTTCCGGTTCACGGTTAAAAACTGCCGGTCAAGTCGCCCGCGCCCGAGAATTCGGTAATTACCGGCAACAGCATCAGAACGGCAAAAAACACGACAGTTAGCGCCAGCACCCAGTAGACGATCTGTTTTTCCGAAACCAGATGCATGAAATATCCGGCGACCAGCCCGCCTTTGATACTCGCGATGAACAGCGCGATCAGGACCGTGGCCGCCACCGACTCGATCTGAAGATAGGACACCCCCACCGTGACGACCGTCAACACGGCCAGCGCGGCAAATACCAGAATGTAAACCCGAACATGCTTCCTGATCTCTTCGGCGCTATCAGCCATACCATGCTCCTTACAGCAGATATAGAATCGGGAATAAAAAGATCCAGACCAGATCCACAAAGTGCCAGTAGAGTCCGGCGCACTCGATCCGGTTGGTAAACTGCTCGGGCGCCGTGTGCCAGAGCCTGCTTCCCGGGAACAGCAAGTAGAGATTTACGACGATGCCACCGATCACGTGCAGTCCGTGCAGGCCGGTCATCGTAAAATACGTGGCATAAAACGTGCTGGTGGACGGATAGATGCCGAGATGAAATTTGTGGGTGTATTCGAAGTACTTCACAACCAGGAACACAAACGCCAGCAATACCGTCAGGCCCATATAGAGCTTGAACCTGCCGAAATTGTCCATTTTCAGGGATGCCCAGGACATCACCATCGTCACACTGGAGGCGATAAGCACGAACGTATTGAGCGTGGCCAGCGGGACATTCAGCAACTCCCAGCCGTGGGGCCAGGACGGTGCGCCTACCCTGAGCAGGACCAACGTTGAAAACAGGGCGCCAAACAGCATCACCTCGGACGCCAGGAACAACCAGATCCCGAACTTCCCGTTATACACCCCGGTTACCGGATGCGGCTCCACCGTGTGGGGAATTTCTTCAACGGACACCGTTTATCTCCTTTGCGTTGTCGTGGCCGTCACTCCGGCCGCAGGCAGCGGTGTTAATCGTCGTCGGGCTCGGGCGCGGGTTCAGGCTGAGCGACCTGCCCGTTTTCGGACGCGTATTGCGGCGTAAAATCACTCGAGGCCCCGGGCACGCTATATTCGTACGGCCCACGGTAGACCGTGGGCGTAACCGCAAAGTTCCCGTGCGGAGGCGGCGTGGGCGTCGCCCACTCCAGGGTTGTGGCCTGCCACGGATTGTCCGACTCCACCTTCCGGCCCTTCCTGATGCTCATAAAGAAATTGATGATAAAAAATATCTGCGCCAGCCCCAGCAGCCATGCAGACCAGGAACTCATTGCAGTCAGGCCCTGCACCTGGGCCCCGTACGCGTACTGGGTCTGGTCGTAAAGCCGCCTGGAGACCCCGGCCATTCCAACGAACAACATCGGCATGAACACGCCATTCATAAAGATCAGGCTGGACCAGAAATGCAGCTTGCCCAACGCCTCGTTCATCATGCGGCCGGTCACCTTGGGAAACCAGTGATAGACCCCGGCAAACAGCGCGAATATGGTGCCCGGCGCCACCACGTAGTGGAAATGGCCGATTACGTAATACGTGTCGTGCAGATGCAGGTCCGCGGCCGTGAGACCCAGCGGCAGGCCGG
>CAXXJS010000060.1:0-22544 GCA_963662665.2 Candidatus Latescibacterota bacterium | reverse complement strand
GCGGTGTTGATTTCCCTGTTGATCTTTCTCTTTCAACCGGTCAAGAATCGGTTGCAGGGGGCAATCAATCGCCTGTTCTTTAAAGCGCGCTACGAGTATCAGCACCTTCTGGGTACTCTGAGCCAGACGCTGAACGTGCCGGACGCGCTCGAAAGCCGTTTGAAGGCGGTAGTGGACGCCGTGGGAACGGTACTCAAGGTACACCTCGTCTCGCTCGTGCTTTTCGATTACGAAGAGGGCCGTATCGGCGAACTTCGCGTCATTTCCGGGAGCGGGCTCGCCGGGTTCGATCCGCCCGCGCCGCCGTTCAGTCGAAGTGAGAGCAACCGGGACCAGATCGAGCAGGTTGCGGATTGGATGTTGTCACACCGGAGGGCATTGGACGTGGGCGAATTGCATCGTCCGGCCCTCGCCGCGATCCTCGCCGGGCAGGGGGTTGGATTGTGCATACCGGTGTTGCAGGAAGAGAAGCTCGCAGGATTTCTGTGCCTTGGAGAGAAGAAACGGGGTGTGCCCTTTTCCTCGGAGGAATGGGAGTTGCTCGGCACGCTCTGCAACCAGATTGCGCTGGCCGTGGAAAATACGCGCCTGGTGGATCGCCGCCTGCAACTTGAACGGCGTATGTACGAGGCGGAACGGCTCTCCGCGCTGGGACTGCTATCGGCGAGCATCGCGCACGAGGTGAAGAATCCCTTGAGTTCGATCAAGGCGATTACCACTGTGCTGCGGGAGGACCTGGAGCACGACCACGCCAAGTCAGGCGATCTGTCCGTTGTATTGAACGAAATCGACAGGTTGGGCCGCGTGGTGGACCGGCTCCTCAGGTTTGCTCAACCGAAACAGAGCGAAGCCTTTCAGCCGGTAGACATGAAGGCCGTGCTCGATGACGCGGTGTTGATCCTGTCGCACGAGGCGGAACGAAGGAAGGTTGAAATCCGGGCCGACGTTGCCGAGGGTCTTGTGGTTACAAGTGATCCTGAGGATTTGAAAGAGGTGTTTTTCAACCTGATCCTGAACGGTATCCAGGCAATGGACGAAATGGAGCAAACGACCGAGCGGCGCTTAACGGTGCGGGCGGAGCGTACTAACGGGCGGGTCGGGGTGCGTGTTTCGGATACCGGGCCGGGGATTTCGGACGAAGCCCTTTCCCGCGTTTTCGAGCCGTTTTTTACCACAAAGGCATCGGGAACGGGCCTTGGGCTTGCCATTGTGAAGCGCGACGTGGAGCGAATTGGCGGAACGATCGCCGTTGCGAACGGGGATCGATCCGGCGCGGTGTTCGAAGTTCAACTTCCCGGAGTGCACAATGCGGCGTAAGATACTGGTTGTAGACGACGATCCGGCCGCGCGGCACGGGCTGAAACGGGCGCTGGCCGTGCTCTCCTGCGAGGTTGTCGAAGCGGGTGATGGAACGGCTGCGCTGGAGGAAATTGCGCGTAGTGGTCCCGATCTACTGGTCTGCGATATCCAGATGCCGAAGATGGATGGCTTGACGCTGGTGAAGCGGCTGGGAGAACAGGAAAACGCGCCGCCGGTTATTATGATGACCGCGTATGGATCGGAGCGGATTGCCGTGGAGGCGATGAAGGCGGGAGCGTACGACTACGTGAGCAAACCTTACGACGTGGATGAACTTCGCTGCCTGGTCCAGAACGCGCTCGAGACCGTGCGGCTCCGGAGGGAGAACGAGACGTTGCGGGGGGAGATTCGCCGACATGCCGGGTTCGGGTTGTTGATTGGCCGCAGCCGGACCATGGAGGCGGTCTACGACATGATCGGCAAGGTTGCCGGATCCGATGCCGCCGTGCTGGTTCACGGTGAGAGCGGGACCGGAAAGGAACTCGTGGCGCGGGCGATTCACGACCAGAGCGCACGGAAGGTACGCCCGTTTGTCGCCGTAAATGCCGCGGCGCTTCCCACCGAATTGATCGAAAGCGAACTGTTCGGCCACGAAAAGGGCGCGTTTACGGGCGCCGCGTCCCGGCGGGAGGGAAAATTCGAGCTTGCGGACGGTGGAACGCTCTTTCTGGACGAAATCGGGGACATGCACGTGGAGACACAGGCGAAGCTGCTGCGCGTGCTCCAGGAGCAGCGATTCGAGCGGTTGGGCGGCACGGAGACGGTGGCGGTGGACGTCCGGATGATCAGCGCTACCAATCGGGACCTTTCCGATGAGATTGCGCGAGGGCGGTTCCGGGAAGACCTCTACTATCGACTGAAGGTGGTGGATGTCTTCCTGCCGCCGCTTCGCGACCGCCGCGAGGATATCCCCCTGCTTGTACAGTATTATCTGGAACGATTCAATCGAAGGCACGGAAAGGCCGTTTCGGAAGTGCCGGCCGATGTGACGAAACTCCTGGCTGGCTATGCATGGCCGGGCAATATTCGCGAGTTGATGCACGCCGTCGAGCGTGCCGTCATTTTCGCCGAGGACGCGGTCCTGAGTAGAGACCTGCTTCCGGAGGAACTCCGGGCGGGCGGTACGGAATCCATTGACTCCGGAGCCCCGGCCTGGCGGGACGGCGTATCGTTTCAGGATGCAAAACAGGAGATCGTTCAGGATTTTGAAGCTGCCTTCATTCGATCGGCCCTGGAACTCCACAAGGGCAATATGAGCCGCACTGCCCCTGCCATTGGCATGAAACGGCAGGCACTGCAGCAAAAAGTCAGAGAACTTGGTATCGATCCGGAGATATACCGATAAGGGAAAACGGAAGACGCCGTCATCGCACCCCGTCCGGAGACAGATTTAATGTCTTCGGGCTTTTTTTTTTCCGTGTCCGGCGCCTGCAATCCCGGGCTTGCAGGTGCAAGTAAAAGGTGGCACCTGTGGAGCGCCGTTCAGGGCAGATTTCCATCATAACGGCCGGAATTCATGCCAAAACGGCTATGGCACGGGGTTTGCGAATGGTATGCTGCAAGAAAGGAGGTCGTTATGTCGACACACACATTGACGTTTGCAGCCGCCATTCAGCGACACACCGCTAACCTGATTACCGCCTTCCGGGTCGTCTGCCTGTTTCTGGCGGCGGCCTTTGCGGTCACCGGAGACTCCGTGCTGGCGTGGATTGCGGTGCCCATGGCGTTCGCTGCGCTGCTGATGGATTGGCTGGACGGGTACGCCGCGCGCCGACTGGGATGCGAAAGCAAAGTGGGCGGCCTGCTCGATATCGTGGGGGACAGGATTGCGGAGAACGTGTGGTGGGTGGTGTTCGCCTGGCTGCATCTGGTCCCCCTGTGGGTGCCCCTGGTCGTGCTGAGCAGGGGGTTCGTTACGGACGCAATTCGGAGCTGCGCGCTGGCCAATGGCGAAACCGCGTTCGGCAATGCAACGATGATGCGGTCGCGAATCGGATACAGTCTGGTTGCCTCCAGGGCGAGCAGGGCGACCTATGGCATTGCGAAGGTCGTTGCTTTTGTCGCGTTGTTCATCCTGAACGCGGTGCAACTCTCGTCCAACCTGGCGCCCGGGCTGGAATCGGGCGTGGAGACGGTCGCTCTCACGGCAACCTACGTGACCGTCGCCCTCTGCGCAATAAGGGGGATTCCCGTAATCACTGCGGCCAAAAGGGTTGTCATCTAACGGATCGGTACTTGAGGAGAACGTAATGAAACAGGAAGCATACATACTGCTCTGGCTGCTGGGCCTCGCCTGCCTCGGCGTGCTGCTTCATCAGCTCGGTGAACCGGAGGTGTGGCAGCACGTGGTGATGATGGGCTGGGGATATGTCCCGATCATCGGAATAACCCTGGCCGCTTATATGAATAACGTCTTCGCCTGGAGGGAGAGTTTTGACGGCGGCTCGGAAAGGCCTCGAATGAGACCGTTGCTCTGGGTGAAACTGGTTGGCGAAGCCCTGGGCAACGTGATGCCGGCCGCGCAGATCGGCAAAGAGGTCGCCAAGGTGATGATGCTGCGGGAGAGAATGGGCGTAACCGCCGGGGTGTCGTCGCTCGTGTTTACAAAGACGGGGGAGATGGTCAGCGGCGTTCTCTTCGTTTTGGGCGGCGTTCTGGCGGGTCTCAACCGGTTCGTGTTCCCGGAGGAGATCCGGTGGGCGCTGTTTACCGCCCTGACCATCGCCGTCGCCGGCGTCGTCTTGACAGTGGTAAGACAGCGCCGGGATCCGTTCACCGGGCTGGTGAACCTGTTGTTGCGGATGCGAATCACGTATGCGGTGCGGTTCCGCGATCGTGCGGCGGAAGTCGATCGGAATCTGGCCGCATTCTACCGGATGAACGGGTGGCGTCTGGCGGGCCTGCTGGGGATGCACCTATTGACATGGGGCATGGGTACCCTGGAGATTTACGTGATCCTGCATGTATTGGGCGAGCCGCTGCCGCTGGTCTCTGTCTACCTGTTCCACTCGCTGATGATGGTGATCAACGTGATCTTCGGTTTCGTGCCTTACGGCATGGGGGTCTTTGAGGGCGGGCACGTATTCCTCTTCCATCTGATGGGACTGGAACCGGGGACGGGATTGGCCGTGGGCATCGTCCGGCGGATCCGGAAGATCTTCTGGATGCTGTTCGGTCTGCTCCTGCTCCTTCTGGGGTCCCGTACGATCCGTTTCGGGTCGCCGAAGGAGAAAGACGGTCTGGAGCGGATGGAAACGGCGGCGCCGCTTCACCAGGGGTAGTCATTGGGAGAACGTTTCGAACCGCACAGAGATCGGTTCCTGGAGAGACCCGGGAGAAATTTCATGAAGACTGCCGCACTCATCTTGACCACAACCCTGATGTTCAATGCGATTGCACCCGCCCTTGCGCACGCGGCCGTGCAACTTCGAGGCGCGCAGCAGGCGGACCCGGCTGTCGCGGGGGCCACTCAAAGACTCCATACGAGGGCAGTTACCGTATTGCCTGGTAAGGAACTCGATCTAACAGAGCTTTCGCCCGGATTGTACGCGTACGTGGTGTTCAATTCGAAAGAGGTGGAAAATGCGGCGATGGGCCGTATCGTCAGCTGCGATTCGAATCGAGTCGTCATCGCGGCGGGTGAAGGGAAGGGATGGGAGATCGCGCAGCGGGATATAGTAGCGATCGCCGTGGCCGACAACCCGGGCGGCATCGAACTGTGGCGAGTGGCAAGACGGGCGATGCTTCAGGTTCAAGAGACGTCGATGACGGTGTTGTCCGACGAAGACCTCGACCTCGGGAAGCTGAGAATCGGATGGCACGTACACGTTGATTATAGATCTTCTGGTGTCAGGCGCTCCACGACGGGTGTGATTATCCGTAGAGACGCGAATCGTATCGTAATCAAACCCGGGAAGGAATCCGAAGTGCAATGGAAAATCCGTTCGGACGATATCGAACGACTTATCGTTACCCGCAAACGCAGCGATATGAATCGTTGGCGGACAGCGAGACAGGCGATGCGTGAACTCCAGGGACCCAGGGTCCGGTTGAAAGCGCCCTCGATATCGCCGGAAGGGATAAGCGGCACGTACAGGGGTTCCGTTCAGGACACACTTGAGATCCTGTCCGAACGCGGTACGGAACGGATCCCCCGCGCTTCGGTTAAAAATCTGGAAGTAAGCATGGGACGTCATCGAAACACGATCAAGGGTCTGGGGATCGGGTTTCTTGCCGGGCTCGGCGTGGCATTTCTGATATATCCTCATGATGTATTTGACGACAATAGAGGAGGAAAAGTTGGAGAACAAGAAGCCGACGACCGATTCTTCTACGCGGTGCTGGCTGTGCCTCTCGCGACAGTGTGTGGAACCCTGGTCGGGGCAAGGACAATTACCGAAAACTGGGTGGAAGTTTCCCCTTCACGGATCAATCTGAACGTGTCGCCGACAAGGAATAACGGCCTGCGAGCCGCGATATCGTTTGATTTCTAAAATGCGGGGAGAGTGAAACCGCACGAAGGAAGAAGGAAGAGCGAGGAAGGAAGAGGGAAGAAGGAAGAAAAATCAAAAACGGGAGAAGGGAGAAAAACCGGAGCGGATTTGGGGTAACAAGGGAAAGTCGCGGGGGGGTCATCGTTTCTCACTTAATGATCGTCGACGATCCCAACGTCATAGGCGTCATCCATCGTACAAGAGAACACGCGACCGATCCCCTCTTTCGCCTTCATTCGGAGTTCAAACAAACCGTCCCAAGAGCGCGCGTATGTGGCATCCAGGATAAGGACCGAATCTTTGCATTCCGTCAGTCAAGTTAAGATAACGCGCCTGAGTGACTGGAGGTAAACGCAGGATGTTTTGTTGCACTTTTTCGTTGTAGTATATGATTTTCCATTTCACTCGAAAAACATAACGAATTTGTTATATTTCGTCAGTAGGCAAGTGAGGCAACAATCTCGGGCACAGCCTGCAATCCACGATTTTTCGAATGATCCCGAGTTTATCAGGGTGAATGAACCGGTGGACCGGCTTACGCGTTTACTTCCACCCATTTGGTTGCGCCTGTCTGCCGCGCTGCGCTTGCCGCGGCGAATTCGTGAGCGCAGTCCGCCATTTCGAGGTCGCGAGGACCTCGCGAACCGCACAATAGTTCGTTGCCCGACCGTACCAGGCCGTTTGCGAGGCGACCCCTCCAGCGAACGCCGTCTTTAACTCAGGATTCCGCAATCAGGACAATGATCCGTTCAATCAGGAATGCCTGCCCCTCTTTCACACGCCCCGCATCGTCTCCGCACTTTTATCCTCTCCTCTCTCGAGCGCCATCCTCAAGCTCCAGCCCGTGTCAACGTAGCGCGACCCACGGCGATGGGCGCGAAGTTGACTCGCATTTTCACTACGCTGACTGACGCTTCTCATTTTCGCACTCCCTTCCGACCGTACCTGCAATCACTCAATACCATCCTTTGCTGCGAAACTGAGTACTAATGGCCGCGATTTCAGCTTCTTCTGTCCAGTTCGGTGGATCGCCGACCCAATTCGCAATAGAATTCATCATAAAATCATCAAAGCCATGCATTAATTCATCGCTAATTCAACAAAAATTCGTTAAATTGCTGTATTGCTTCTTCGACGTCATAGGTCGAGCGATGTATGGTGAAAGGGCGAACCTATTGATCTGCCAGCACAAGAACCCTGAATTGTCACGACATTACGAAGACATCCGAACGGTGCGGCCGTCGATCTGCTGATGAAGACCACGAAATTGACGGAAAAGGAGGTACGCGATCGTATTGATACCGCTCGCTCTTCGCCCCGGAAATACAACATTGTCCGCATTGCCCTCAATACCTTTCAGCTTCTGCCTGGCGTATACCAGGGAAGGCAATCAAGCCGGAAACTTATTGTCCCATTGAAAATGATGGCGGCAACCAACCATCCACCCATTCGGTAGGAAGGCCCCAGCGCCAAATGGGCCCCTCGTCCTCCTGCCGAATACTGACGTCCAACGAGATCGGCCTGAACCGGAAATGCGGGAAGGAGATAGCACAAGTAACATGCGAGGTTTTCGTGGATATAGCGAATTCAATAGGGAGCTGAAACGCGTTTCGAAGACCGCTTCAATGTAAAAAGGCGCCTTTTGTGGTGTATTCACCGAAATACAGGTGCGTGGTTATTGGTGAAATTCCGAAAGCTGCAACTTCCTAACCGCTTCTGAGGAACCGTCGCCATGGGTTGCCCAAACTATCGCGGCAGAGATTACGTTGGCTACGATCAACGTAAGATGCGCAAATGCCTGAACTGTGGGAGAATGTTTAAAAGTACCGGACCCGAAAACCGGATCTGTGAGAAGCACAGAGCAAAACGATCAAAATACGAAGATTGGGCGGAGGGGCCGGGGGAGGGCTTTTAGATCTCTGCGATGACGACATTTAAGGACCTTGCTTTTCAGCGAATTCCATTCTTGCCGAAGATTCTCAGCTGCATCCTCGCATATACAAGCGAAGACAATCAAGTAACGAAGGACAACATGGAGTCAATGGATCCATGCGCCCTGCGGAAACGCTTCGGACATTCACGCCGCAGTCACGATGGTGTACGAGGGATTCCACATCTGTGCGGCGCTCCACCGTTGCATTCTCCTGGCGCAATGCTTCAACCCTGATTCGACATATTTCAGTTGTTTTCACGGGAATTTGGACGGAAGAACAACTGCGAATTGACTTAGCAAGACGACGTTTCACCCGGTTACCGAATGTGATCGGTGAAGAGGTGCACTTGAGGGATTGAAATGTCCACCTTCGTGACGGGGGAGGTTTTTATGTACCGGTTATATTTCGCCGTGCTGTGGATGTGTTTGACGGCTGTCGCAAGTTTCGGACCCTTATTATAGAAAATAGGCCACAATTCATCATTAATTCAATAAAAATATCCAAGAATTCATCATTAATTCAACAAATAATCGTTAAATTATCATCTCTAATGTTACGATTCGTAAAAGTCTTAAACCAGATTAGCGCGAAAAATGCCGGAGCGGCACCGACCGGCAATCACGCTTGACTCAGATGCGGTCCGGCGCAGGCCGAATCTCGGAGGTATCAGACGATGGAATCAAGGAATGTACAAGTCGGTCACCAGAAGCAGGTCTTCCTAGTCGCCTGTTCCGTCGGGTTGATAGTCCTTGCCGTCTATTCAATTCGCAACTTTCTGGGCGGTAACATCGAAGCAATGTGGATCCACATCCTCATGGCGTTGATCGTCGCCGGAGGCGGAGGAGGACTCCTTCTGGGGGCTGAACCCAGAATAGCCTTTCGCGTCGTCCTGTTGGGAGCGGGGGTCGGACTGCTTTGTCTCGCCGCATTCACACCAACCTTTCTCTTTTATCACCTCGTGATGCCGTTCCTGCTATTCTTTTTCCTAGTCTGAATAATTCACAAAAAAGGTAGTTTCCTTACCCAAGTCATTGTATTATATTATGGTTACGAGAATAACCTGATAACAATGAACCGGGAGGAAACTACCGTGGCAGGTCAAGATAAACAACAAAGGATGTCTTTCGCAAGTGTTTCTGGCAAACGGGTAGAAGCCACCTTCGACGGGGGCATGCTGACCAGCGACACCGGGGCGATGCTGCTTCGCGAGGTGGAATCCAGAATCGGCATTTTGTGTCGGATCGTCGAGGCGATAACAGATCGTCGGCATCCAAGTTACGTGGATCACCCGTCGGTGGACCTGCTGACTCAGCGTGTCTTTCAGATGGCGTGTGGGTATGAGGATGCGAACGACTGCAATGCGTTGCGTAGTGACCCCGGCTTCAAGGCGGCCTGCGATCGGTTGCCGGTCACCGGTGCCAACCTGGCCAGTCAACCCACGATGAGTCGGTTCGAGAACCGGATCACCAGAGGTGACTTATATCGTATCGCGAAGGCCTTTGCCGATGCGTTTATCGCCTCGTATAAGCACCCCCCTGAAGCCATTCTGTTGGATATCGATGACACGGAAGACAAGGTGTATGGATCCCAGCAGTTGTCGTTATTCAATGCGTATTTCAAGGGCTATTGCTACCAACCCCTGCATATCTATGAAGGGCAAACCGGCAAGTTGATCACGACGGTCTTGCGTCCGGGCCGCCGACCCACGGGCAAAGAGATCGTGTCGATTCTCAAACGGGTGATCGCCTACCTGCGTAAAGCATGGCCCGATGTCAAGATCCTGTTGCGTGGCGATTCACACTTTTCGTGTCCGGAAGTGCACACGATGTGTGACGAAAACGATGTGTTTTTTATCCTCGGACAAGGCGGAAACGCGGTGCTGCTGCGGTTGGCACAGCCCTTGATGGACCAGGCCAAAGCGCTGTATGCCGATGGGGGAAAACCTGTGCGCCTGTATCGCTGTTGGGACTATCAGGCCGGCAGCTGGTCTTCCCCACGCCGCATCATCTGCAAGGCAGAAGTCACCCCGCAAGGTCACAATATCCGATTCGTGGTCACCAACCTGAACGGCGCACAACCGTCATTCATCTACAAAACCGCTTATTGCTCACGCGGCAGGATGGAAAACTTCATCAAGAATCACAAGACCTTTCTGCATTCCGATCGCACCTCTTGCCACACCTTCCACGCCAATCACTTCCGGCTCTTTCTCCACAGCGCCGCCTATGTGTTGGTGCACGCCCTGGCCCATATCGGGTTGCGCGGCACCACGTGGACGAACGCCCAGTTTAATACGCTGCAAAACCGCATCTTGAAAGTCGCCGGGCGCGTTTGTGAACTGAAAACCAAAATCACGTTCCATCTGCCAACGGCGTTTCCACTCAAACACCTCTATCGAACCATGCTCTACAATCTGGGAACCGCCATGCCATAACGTTTCCATCTGGAACAGGCCGCCTTCACGTCTTGATTGCTACCACCAAAAGCCATGGAGAAGTCTGTGCTCTTGGCAGTCACAACAAGGTCATCCTGACGCCTCCACGCAACCCTGCTACAAAAATACACCCTGAAATCGCTTGAAAACGCCAGTTCCGCACAGCCAGCTTTCTCCTGCGTTCTTAGACTCACTCGAAAGCTGCTTCTGCTGCACGAATCTGCAATCCCTGACGATTCATGAATAGGTCAGGCTAGGCAGACGCGAGGGCGGAATCCTGACGGGCATTTTTCTTCTGGCAATGGCCTTTCTGTTGCTGGCGCCGGAGTTTTCCGGCACTCTCGTATACGAGACCGAACTGGGTCTCCGGTTTTTCATTGGCTATATCTTCGTTTCGCTTATCGGGTGGGGCCACGAAACCTCAAGCCAACGTATGTATTCCCACCTGCTTGCCAACAACGAACAGCTCAAGAGAGAACGGAGGCAACTGGAGCGCGCCCTTGAGCAGGTCACCGAAACGGAATCCCGATTGGAACAGACGGTCTCCGAACTGCACGATCGAAGCGAGCTCATGGAAACAGTATTTGACAATATGGATGAGGGCGTGGTGGTCTGCGATTCGTCAGGCAAACTGCTTCTGTTCAATCCCGGTGCGGAGCACATTCTCGGCATGGGATTGGTGGATTCAGTGCCGGAGGAATGGTCCGATTTATATGGTGCATACTATCTGGATAGGAAAACCCCCGTTCCCACCGATCAACTTCCCCTCGTGCGCGCCATAAATGGCGAAACTACGGACGATCTCGAATTATTCGTGCGTAACGCAGAAAAGCCGGGCGGTACCTACGTAAGCGCCAGGGGGCGATTCATACAGAACATTAACGGCTCCCGCGATGAGGTCAAGGCCGGCGTGGTTGTATTCAGCGATATTACAAAGTACAAGGAGCAGGAAGCGAAACTGATGGAAACCATCAGCCAGCTGAAAAGTCAAGCCCAACTCATGGAGACCGTTTTCAATAGCGTCAGCGACGGCGTCGTGGTAACGGGCAAGGACGGTGAATTCCTATTCGTCAACCCAAGCGCGGAAGCCATCATCGGCATGGGACCAACGGACTCCCCAACCGATGAATGGGCCGAGACCTACGGAACGTATTATCCGGACCAGGTGACCCCCTTCCCATCGGATAAACTCCCGCTCGTGCGCGCCATGAGCGGCGAGGTTTCCAACGACGTCGAGTTGTACATCCGCAATCGCGAAAGGCCGGACGGCGTCAGCATAAGCGTCAGCGGGAGGCCCCTTCAGGACGACTCGGGCGTACTTGAGGGCGGTGTCATCGTGCTTCGCGATATCACCACCCAGAAGTTGACCGAGAAGAAGCTGAAGACAACCGTCCGCGACCTGCAGGAACAGACCCACCTTATGGAGGCCATTTTCAACAGTGTCAGCGACGGTGTGGTCGTTGCCGATGAAAAAGGAGAATACCTGATCTTCAGCCCAAGCGCGAAACGCATTATAGGGATGCAGGTTCCGGATGCTGAGTTTTCGAGACGGTCCGGTATATACGGTTTTTTCCATCCTGACGGTGAGACGCCCTTTCCAACCGCCGAACTTCCACTCTCACGCGCCATCCGGGGTGAGTCGACGGACAACGTCGAGTTATTTGTACGCAATAGCGAAAGACCCAAAGGCGTTTACATCAGCGTCAACGGTAGGCCGCTTCGGGATGATACAGACAGAATCAAAGGCGGCGTGATCACCCTTCGGGACGTCAGCAGGGTCAGGGAAGCGGAAAGTAAACTGAAAAAAACGGCCGAAGACTTGCAAGTGCAGACTCACGCCATGGAGACCATTTTCAACAGCATCAGCGACGGCGTGGTCGTCGCCGACGAAAACGGGAACTTCACAATCTTCAATCCCAGTGCGGAACGCATCGTCGGAATCGGTATGACGGACGCGGGCCCGGATCAATGGACGGAAAAGTACGGTATTTTCTTTCCCGACAGGGAAACGCCGTTTCCAATAGAGGAACTTCCGTTGGTTCGCGCTATCCATGGCGAACCCTGCGACGAAGTGGAGATATTCATCCGCAATTCGAACGTGCCGGAAGGCGTCTACATAAGCGTTAGCGGGAGACCTCTCCAGGACGATGCGGGTATCGCGAAGGGCGGCGTGATCGTGTTCCGCGACGTGACCGAGCGCAGGCTCGCGGAAGAAGCCCTTTCTGAGGCGTTCGCACAGGGAAGACTGGAGATTGTGGACACGATCCTCCACAACATCGGTAATGCGATCAACAGCGTCGCCATCGGCATGGGGACGATTCATGAGGAGCTGGGGAATAACGAGTTGGTACACCGCCTGTCTGCGCTTGCCGGGGCCATTGAAAAACATCAAAACGACTGGATCAGCTACCTGAGAACGGACCCCCAGGGCCGGAAGGTGATGCCGTTCATTCTCGGCCTTGCCCGGGATTTTGCCGCGCAAAATGCGGAGCTGACCCGGACGGCCGAACGCGTGGAAGGCAGGGTGGCGCACATCGTCGATATCATCCGAACCCAACGGTCGATTGACACGGGCGCCCTTGCGCGCAAAGACATTAACCTTCTCAAAGCTATCTCCGACGCCACCAAACTGCTCCAGGATTCACTTGGCAAGAGAGGGGTCGAGGTCCGGGTCGACTGCCGGAACGCACCGGAAGAGATTCGGATCCAGGAAAGCAAGTTTCATCAGATGTTGGTCAATCTCGTCAAGAACGCCATTGAAGCCATCGACGATCTCGAGAAAACGGGCGGACTCCAGGCGAATCCCTCAATTCAGATTCGGTCCTACATTCAAAAGGACTACCTCGTCATCGACGTGATTGACAACGGTATCGGCATCGAAGAAAAACGCCTCAAGATCATCTTTGCGGCGGGATATACGACCAAGGAAGTAGGGAGCGGCCTGGGGCTCCACTCGATAGCCAATTTCATCATCGGATCCGGCGGACAGATCTACCCGATAAGCGCAGGTACCGGCAAGGGAACCACCATGCGCGTCAAGCTGCGGCTTGCCTCCCTGGCGTTGAAATCCGAGGCTGAGGAGGGTGATCCACTTCATTGAATCGCGGCCGGGAGTGATGTGTAATGCGACCCGGCGACAGATTGTACTCCGACGAAAAACCCAGGGACTGATGGTGCAGTCCAAACGATGTGCAACGCAGGAAGAGAATTACCGAGGTATTCGATGGATTTCAGGAATCTCAGCAATCGTCGCGTGTTGATCGTGGATGACCAGAAGGAAATCCACGACGACTTCGAGGAAATGTTGCGTACCCGATTAATGGAAACAGTGACGGATGAGCTCGCGTCTGCCTTCACGCAGCAACAGGACGGATCGTTCCTTCCGGAATTCGAGCTCCTGCACGCAACCAGCGGTGAGAAGGCCTACGAGGTCATCAAGGCGGAAAAGGAAGCCGGCCGACCCATATCCGTTGCGTTCGTGGACATCAGGATGCCGCCCGGGATCGACGGAATCGAGACAATCCGCCGAATAAGAAGAGTCGATCGCGACGTCGAAATCGTCATCATGACCGCCTATACCGACAAGTCACTCGCCGAGATCATCCACGACATGGAACTGCTCCACAAAGTGCTCTATATCCGGAAGCCCTTTGCCCGCGAGGAAATCCAGCAGATTGCGCTTTCACTCGTAGGGAAATGGAACGTGGAACAGGAGTTGGCAACGAGACGGCGCGAACTGACAGACAGTCATCAAAGACTCGAAGCCGTGCTGGATGCCACCGGGAACGCCCTGGCCATGTATGACGACGCCGGAAACCTGGTGTTTGCCAATCGCAGATACGAGAGGGTGCTCGACCTGTCGAAAAACGAACTGAAGAGGATGTCTCCGAAAGCCTTCAACGAGAGGTTCAGCGAGCGATTCCGTGAACCTGATTTGACCGACATACAGGGTAGATTCATCTTCGAAAACGAGGGTAAGGTCTTGGAAAAGACCACCGCTGACAAGCTTCCCGGAGAGCGTCTGTTCTATCGGTCGGTTGCCAAGGTGCACGATGTCCACGGGGACGTTATCGGCGATCTCTACGTGTACCGTGACGTGTCGAGAGAGATCGAGGTTGAGCGGATGAAAGCCGAGGTACTTCAATTGCGGACCGAACTGAAGACGACCTACTCCTTTTCCGGCATGATAGGCGGCAGCGCCCCCATGCAGCAGGTCTACGGGCTGGTGAAACAGGCAGCCGAAAGCGATATCACCGTGCTGATCCGGGGCGAGAGCGGAACCGGAAAGGAGCTGGTCGCCAAATCCTTTCACTTCAACAGCTTGAGAAAGAATGGGCCGTTCCTGGCGATCAACTGCGCGGCCATTCCCGAAGCGCTTATCGAAAGCGAACTATTTGGACACGAACAGGGTGCATTCACGGGGGCGACGAAGCAGAGAATCGGGGTATTCGAACGTGCCAGGGGCGGAACGGTATTTCTGGACGAAATCGGCGACATGCCGGCGGCCATGCAGGCCAAGCTCCTGCGCGTCCTACAGGAGCGGGAGATTCAGCGGGTGGGCAGGTCCAACCCGATCCCGGTCGATATCCGGCTGGTCGCTGCCACCAACCAGAATCTGGAGGACGCGGTAAAGGCAGGCACGTTCCGCGAAGACCTGTTCTATCGCGTTTCCGTTTTCCCTATCGCAATTCCGCCTCTCAGGGTTCGGCGCGAAGATATACCGCTTCTGGCCAAACATTTCACGGAGAAACACACCGCACGCACGGACAAATCGATCAGCGGCATTTCCACCGCCGCCCTGCGGCTGTTACTGCAATACGATTGGCCCGGCAACGTTCGAGAGCTGGAGAACGCTATTCAGCGTGCCGTCCTTCTTGAGACAACGGACGTACTACAGGCCGGCAATTTACCGCCTCAACTATCGCCGATTGTGGATCCCACTTCCAAGCGTGCGGCGCAGGGCGCGGTACTCCCGATGGCGGTCGTCGAAAAACAGGCCCTGTCCCACGCGCTGAAGGCCTCAGGCAACAACGTCACCGAAGCGGCTCAAGCCCTGGGTCTCAGCCGTGCAACAATGTACCGAAGACTGAAAAAATACGACCTGGTTGCCGGCGAGTGACCCGTTGCGCACCCCCCCCGGAACCCCTGGCACAGCGCGGTTGGCGGGTGAAAAATCTCGGGGCGGTCAAACGGGCCCGATTTCACCGTAAAGGGCAACCACGCTGCCGGATGGGTCTGTTACCCCCCCGCTCCGGCGTTGTCCTGCCGCCCCTTTTCACATTGATGGACAAACCCGATCTGTCCCACCATCAGGCTCCTCCAGACCTTGAATAGGTCCACACACGCGTCCGCAGCGCCCGCCCTCGATTCTCCGCCTCTGGCACATAGATGACCGCTGGCTGTCTTCCCCACCCCTTGTTGTCCGCCTCTTAATACCAGTTGCGACTCGAATCGTTCAACCGAAACCATAGAGCGGAAACCGGTTTTGCGCGGTTGCCTATCCCCATACCGGGGCGTGGCAGCATGCGCGCCAGTCCCGTGTGCCTCGTCGGCGCCAACGGTCCCCAGGCATGTCCGGGGCCGAGGCTGTAGAGCACTTCAACGCCTTACCGAATGAAGGTCGTGTGAATTGAAACCCACTCAATTCGCGTGGACTTTTCACTCTCACAATCCGGTACAGAGCGAGGTTCATCAAATGTGAGGGCTACAAAGGGGCGACCATGCTTCCGCGAGATGGGATATACTATATATAATATTCCCGATCATGATACGACCTGACAGAAGAACCCGTCGTACTGGTTTTGCAGAAAATATTCAAACCCTCCGGCCGACACTCACGCGCTCGTGGAATTGTATATATTATTTATAGTATATATAACCGGAGTCTCCTGACGTCGGAGAATGCTCTGCCGAGGTTCTACGGACGGAGGCAGGAAGTCCAACAGTCCAGCACTTTACTTGCAGGCCGACGGTTCGCAATTGCCTCGGCGAACCGAGACAGAATCCCCATCTCCATTGTGCCTTCGGATGCGCCGACACTCCGCATCAACGGGTCAGGATCCTCCCATCGAAGGCGCTATCAATTCCGGTCGCTTGCTCGCAGGATCAGCGCAATCGTCGGTTTTCCGACAGGTGTGTGTTTCAATTTGAGACCTGCGTTCCGAAATGAGACCCACGCCGCGATTTATCGCATAAATCGTTGTTAACATTGGATGTTTTTCTTTTTTTCGGCCTCCGATCGATGCCCGGTGGTCGAGGTTTGTGAGAATTAATCCAAATCAGGAGATCGCACAGTCAATATCTATAATATCTTATTTAACAAATACTTGTGAATTTTTCTCTGCATTGGCACGGCTTCTGCTGTCTATGGCGGGACGAAGATTATCGGCGACCGCTCGGGCCGCAACCTTCCAACGCCAATCAGGAGTCAAACAATGCAGACTGTATTCCCGCAATTCGTCGCGCAACTTCCACGCCTGATTCTTAAGAGCAGGATGCCACGATATTTCGGTGCCGCAGCCAGGGCGGTCGCCGTTACGGTGATGTCTTTTCTGTTGGGAACGGCCGGCACCGTTGCGCTGGCGGAAGCACAGTCGAACCCGGCACGGGCGATCCGCGCGGACCAGGGGGCGCCCACGGTCACCATTACAGGGGAGACAATCATTCAACAGCGATCGTTCTGGGTGACAATCACCTTTTCGGAGGCCGTAACCGGGTTCCAGCAGGGGGATATAACGGTCGGGAACGGGTCGGTCGTGACATTCTCAGGATCGGGGGCCGACTACAGGGCGAAAATCAGGTCGACTGCAGGTGGAACCGTTACCGTGGACGTGCCTGGGAACGTGGCAACGAACGCGGCGAACCGGGGCAATGTTGCGGCGAGCCAATTCTCAATAGAAACCGACATCGAGCGCCCCAAGGTCAGCATCACCGGTCCGGCGAGTGTCCGCACGGGTCCGTTTGACGTAACGATCACCTTCTCGGAGCCCGTCACGGACTTCGAGAAAGGTGACGTGACAGTGAGCAACGGAACCGTAACCGCATTCTCAGGATCGGGCGCCGGCTACACGGCCACAATCGATCCGGGAGCCAGCGGAACAGTGACGGTGGACGTTGCGGCGCACGTCGCGAAAGATGTTGCAAGAAACCCCAATCTGCCGGCGAGCCAGTATTCGGTGCAGGCCAACCTGAACGCCGCTCCTGTGATCACTGCGCCGGGCGGCAAGACGTATCAACAGGGCCAGGAGATCACGGCCTTCGGGATCACGGCAAGCGATTCCGACGGCGACGACGTGACAGTGACGATTTCGGGTCTGCCATCGGGGCTGTCCTACTCAAGCGGCCAGGTGCAGGGCACGGTCTCGGCCAGCGCGACGGCGCAGGACTACACCGTGACCATCAGCGCCGACGACGGCGTGAACACGGCGGTAACGGCGACCTTCACGATAACGGTGACGGCGGCTGCGAGCACGCCGCCGGCGAACAGTTCTCCTGTGATCACTGCGCCGGGCGGCAAGACGTATCAACAGGGCCAGGAGATCACGGCCTTCGGGATCACGACGACCGATGCCGACGGCGACGCGGTAACTGTGACGGTGACGGGCCTCCCGTCGGGGCTGTCCTACTCAAGCGGCCAGGTGCAGGGCACGGTCTCGGCCAGCGCGACGGCGCAGGACTACACCGTGACCATCAGCGCCGACGACGGCGTGAACACGGCGGTAACGGCGACCTTCACGATAACGGTGACGGCGGCTGCGAGCACGCCGCCGGCGAACAGTTCTCCTGTGATCACTGCGCCGGGCGGCAAGACGTATCAACAGGGCCAGGAGATCACGGCCTTCGGGATCACAACGACCGATGCCGACGGCGACGCGGTAACTGTGACGGTGACGGGCCTCCCGTCGGGGCTGTCCTACTCAAGCGGCCAGGTGCAGGGCACGGTCTCGGCCAGCGCGACGGCGCAGGACTACACCGTGACCATCAGCGCCGACGACGGCGTGAACACGGCGGTAACGGCGACCTTCACGATAACGGTGACTGCTGACAGCCGCCCAACGGTAACCATCAGCGGTCCGACCGGTGTTCAGACCGGGTCATTTAAGGTGAGTATCAGCTTTTCGAAGCCCGTAACGGGATTTGACAAGGCGGATGTAACGGTTGGCAACGGAAGGGTAACCGCGTTTGCGGGTTCCGGGGCGAGCAATTCCGTTTTCATTATGCCTGCAGCCGGCGGGACGGTAACGGTGGACGTAGCGGCGAACGTGGCCACGGATGCCGACGGCAACGGCAATAGGGCGGCGAGCCGGTATTCGGTGCAGGCCAATCTGAGCGCGCCGGTGATCACGATTCCGTATGACTATACAGACGGTCCCTACTCACCTGAAGGCTTCTACTGTTTTCAGGACCGGACGATTGAGCCGTATGCCATCTCAGTGAGCGACGCCGACGGCGACGACGTGACGGTAACGGTGACGGGTCTGCCGTCCGGGCTGTCCTATTCGGACGGCGCGGTGCGCGGAACGCCGATGGAAAACGAGAAACTGATCCCCCCTACGTGGGCGAAGAATTCACGGCGACAATCAAGGCGGACGACGGCGTGCATCCGGCGGTGACCAGGACGATCGATATCAAGGTGAGCTGGGGGCAGGCGCGGATCACGGCGCCGGGCAACAAGACGTACGAGCAGGGTGAGGAGATCACTGCGTTTGGCATATCCATCGAAATTGCCAAAACCGGAACGGTGGCGGTAACGGGCCTGCCGGCGGGTCTGTCTTACGCGAACGGCCAGGTACAGGGAACGGTTTCTGAAAGTGCGGCGAGGAAGGACTACACGGTCACGATCGCCGCCGACCACGACGGCCCGGCAGGGTGGGACCCGAAGTCGGCGACCTTCACGATCACGGTGACCGGGCCGTCGAACCAGCCGCCGGTGATCGGGGACAGCTTTGCCGCATACTGTATTCAGGATCAGGCGGTCTGGCCGTTCAGCATTGATGTGAGCGACCCGGACGGCGACGCGGTGACGGTGACGGTGGAGAACCTGCCGCCCGGGCTTTCCTATTCGGACGGGAAGGTGCGGGGAACGCCGATGGCGAACGAGCCCATGATTCAGGCCGGTACCGACCGGTTGTACAACGTAACAGTCAAGGCCGACGACGGTGTGAACCCGGTGGTGACCAGAGTTTTCAATTACTCCGTGTTGTACGGGCGTCCGCGGATCACGGTACCGGCGAACAAGACGTACCAGCAGGGCGAGGAGATCGAGGCGTTTGCAATAACGGTCGATGCCGACGAGCGCTACAAGACGGTGGACGTGACGGGGTTGCCGTTGGATCTGTCGTACGCGTCCGGGCAGGTAACGGGGACGGTGTCCGAGGAGGCGGAAGCGAAGGCCTACACGGTCACGATCACCGCCGACGGCGACGGCCCCGAGGGATTCACTCCGACGACGGCGACCTTCACGATCACGGTGACAGAAGCGGGGCGTCCCACGGTCAGCATCACCGGGCCGAAGGGCATGCAGAAGGTTTCGTTCTGGGTGACGATCACCTTCTCGGAGGCGGTAACCGAGTTCGAGCAGGGGGACCTGACGATCGGCAACGGGTCGGTCGTGACATTTACTGGTGAACAGGCCAGCTACAGGGCCAAGATCCGGGCGGCCACGAACGGAACCGTAACCGTAGATGTGGCCGAGAACGTGGCAAGAAACGAGGAGGGAATCGGCAACACGGCGGCGAGCCGATTCTCGGCGGAGTCGGACCGGGATCGCCCAACGCTGACCATCAGCGGGCCGCATGGCCTATTGCCTGCGGACGCAGAGATGCCAATGGCGTTCCGCTTCTCGAAGCCTGTGACCGGGTTCGAGCTGGGGGATATAACGGTGAGCAATGGATCCGCGAAGGATTTCTCCGGTTCCGGGGCAGAATACTGGGCCTACATCTCGCCGGATTCCACAGGAAGAGTGACGATAGACGTAGCAGTGGATGCCGCCACCGATGCCGCGGGCAATGGCAACAAGGCCACCCAATTCAGGAGGCTGGTGGACCTGGATCGTCCGACAGCAACTTTCAAGGGTCCGGCGGTTGTGGACGGAAGTTCCCAGGTAGAGGTGTCCCTCAGGTGGTCGGAACCGGTGGTAGGGTTCAGTGCCAGCCGAATAGTGGTGGGGGGCGGAAGGTTGAACATCCTGAGAGCCGCGAATTCGAAGGGTACCTTGTACACCCTTAAAGTCGGGGCCTGGAACCATGGAACGGTGACACTGGATATTCCGAGAAGTGTATGCATGGACCTGAGAGGCAACGGCAACGATGCGGCGAGTTTTTCCATGGAGGTGGACATGAAGCCTCCGACAGTCAGCATCGCGGGGCCGACAGACCCGCAGAACGGTCCGTTTGACGCAACGATCACCTTTTCGGAGGCGGTTACCGGTTTCGAGCAGGGGGATGTAGCCGTCGGCAACGGCACCGTGACGGCCTTCTCCGGTTCGGGAGCCGGCTACACGGCCACCGTCACGCCGTCCGCCTCTGGAGCCGTGACGGTGGACGTGGACGCGGCAGTGGCAGTGGACCGGGTCAACCGCAGCAACACCGCGGCGAGCCATTACTCGGTACAGGCAGACCTCGATGCCCCAACGGTCAGCATCGCGGGACCGACGGATAGGCAGAACGGTCCGTTCGACGCAACGATCACCTTCTCGGAAGACGTCACAGGCTTCGAGCAGGGCGACATAACAGCAGGCAATGGAACCGTCACAGCCTTCTCCGGTTCAGGAAGCAGTTACGCGGCCACCATCACGCCCTCGTCCAGCGGCACGGTGACGGTGGACGTGCCGGCCGGCGTTGCCAGGGATTCGGCGGGCCATGATAACGATGCTGCGAGCCAGTTCTCAGTGCTGGCGGACCTGATTCGTCCCTCGGTAACAATCGCGGGGCCGGCGACTGCGCAGAACAGCGTTTTCGACGTAACGGTCACCTTCTCGGAGTCCGTCACGGGTTTCGAGAAAGGTGACGTATCGGTGGGCAATGGTTCGGTAACGGGGTTCACCGGCGCCGGCGCCGGCTACACCGCCACTATCGCGCCGGCGGGCAGTGGAACCGTGACTGTGGACGTACCGGCGGACGTCGCCGCCAGCGGCTCCGGAAAAGGAAACACCGCCGCCAGCCGATTCTCGGTGGAGGTGGATTTTGACGCGCCGACCGTAACCATCAGTGGACCGGCGGATAAGCAGACGCGCCCGTTTGCCGTCAACATCACGTTCTCGGAGCCGGTAACAGGTTTCGAACAGGGTGATGTGACGGTCGGCAACGGCGCATTGACGACGTTTTCCGGATCGGGCGCCACATACACGGCGACCGTCGCACCTAAGGTCACCGGAACCGTGACCGTGGACGTGGCGTCAGCCGTTGCCGTCGACGTCGCCGGCAACGGCAACGGTTCCGCCAGCCGATATTCGGTGGAGGCGGACCTGACTAAACGGTCGGTGACCCTCAGCGGGCCGGCTGTGACCCTCAGCGGGCCGACGGAGACGCAGAATGGTCCGTTCGACGTGAGCATCGCCTTTTTGAAGAAAGCTCCAAGTGTCGCCTTGATCCCGGAACCCGTTTCGGTCACGGGGTTCGAGAAGGATGACGTGACGGTGGGCAACGGGTCAATAACGGCGTTCTCAGGATCCGGCGCCCAATACACGGCTACAATCTCGCCGGCGGCCACCGGGATCGTGACGGTGGAGGTCCCGGCCAACATGGCGGTGGATGCCGCGAATAACGGCAACGACGCGTCAAACCGGATTTCCGTGCTAGTGAACCTTGGCGTTCCGATTACGGCGCCCTCCGTGACCATAGATGACGCATCGGCTGATGAGGGCGACCCGATCACGTTTACCGTGACGTTGGACAAGCCGGTTCCGGGCGGGCTGACCGTGACACCAAACTTTACAGACGGCAAGGCGGTCGATGGCTCGGACTACACGCCAAGCACGGCGACGCTGAGCTTCGCAGGGACCGCGGGCGAGACGCAGGCGATTGTCGTGGCGACCATCGAGGATTCTCTGGTGGAAGGCGACGAGACCTTCACTGTGTTCCTGAGCGTCTCAGGGACAACACAGCCGGTCGCGTCGACAGATACGGCGAAGGGGACGATCATCGACGACGACGCGGTCGGCGGGACGGTCCTCGTCTCTATCCATGATCCGGAAGACCCGGTCACGGAAGGCTCCGGCGTGGCGCTGCCGGTCAGGTTCACCGCGTCCGTGGACGGTACGGTCCAGGTGCCGTGGACCACCTCGGGTTCGGCGCCCGCGTCAAGTGCCGCCAGAGCGTCGAAGAT
>CAXXJS010000059.1:0-32803 GCA_963662665.2 Candidatus Latescibacterota bacterium | reverse complement strand
CTTCGATGCGGCGGACCTTGAGCGGACGCATTGCGAGGCACTGCGAGGCGAGAACGTCGCGTACCTGAGACGTCCCGATGCCAAAGGCGATGGCGCCGAATGCCCCGTGCGTCGACGTGTGGCTGTCGCCGCAGGCGATGGTCATGCCGGGCTGCGTAAGGCCCAGTTCCGGGCCGATGATATGTACGATTCCCTGACGATCGTCGTGCAGGTTGAAGAGCGGTATTTCAAACTCCCGCGTGTTTTCCTCAATCGCTCCGAGCATCTCTTCCGCCATAGTATCCATGAACGGACGGGTACGGATATCGGTGGGGACGATGTGGTCCACCGTGGCATAGGTTCGCTCGGGATACGCGACTTTCAGGCCGCGTTCACGCATCATCTGAAACGCCTGCGGGCTGGTTACTTCGTGAATCAGGTGCAGTCCAATAAAGAGCTGGGTCTGTCCCGATGGAAGCTCGCGAACGGCGTGCGCGTCCCAGACCTTGTAAAACAGACTCTTTCCCATGGGTGGTGTCAACCTCCGGAATACGTGGTTCGGAAACGGCATTCGGCGCAGGGTTGCTTGGAATCCCGCACCTATACCGCTTCCGTCCGATGCCGCCGGACGCCCGCGCGCACGGCCAGATGGTTCAGGGCATCGATGTAAGCTTTCGCGCTGGCCTGGATAATATCCGTCGACGCGCCCCTTCCCGTGGCGCTTTCTCCGTTCCGGCTGACCTTTACAGTCACTTCGCCCATTGCTTCTGCTCCGTGGGTGACGGAACGGATGTGGTATTCATCGACCTGGACGTCCGTCGACGTGGCCGTCGCGACGGCCTTGTAGGTGGCGTCGACCGGACCGTCGCCCCAGGCGGACTCCTGGATTTCTCTCTCGCCCTCGATGCAGATCCGCACGGTTGCGGAGGGGATGGTGCCGGTGCCGCTGGTGGTGTGCATGTACAGGAGCTGGTATTTCTCGGGAATATCCCGGATTTCGTCTTCTACAATGGCCATCAGGTCTTCGTCGTACACCTCTTTTTTCTTGTCGGCCACTTTCAGGAAACGCTCGTACGCTTTGTTCAGATCGTTCTGTTCAAGGTGGTATCCAAGTTCTTCCAGGCGGTGCCGAAGGGCGTGCCGCCCCGATCTTGCCGTGAGTACGATGCTCGTGGCTTCGAGCCCCACGTCCTTCGGGTCGATGATTTCAAAGTTCGTCCGGTTTTTCAGGACGCCGTCCTGGTGTATGCCGGAACTGTGCGCGAAGGCGTTGGCGCCCACTATGGCCTTGTTGGGGGCAACGGGTATACCCATCAGGCGGCTCACGAGCCGGCTGGTCGGGCAGATTTCCTTTGAGTTTATATTCGTGTACAGCCGGTAATAGTCACCCCGCGTGCGGATTGCCATTACGATTTCCTCGAGCGAAGCGTTGCCGGCGCGTTCCCCGAGGCCGTTTACGGTACATTCCGCCTGCCGCGCTCCGTTCAGGATGGCAGTGAGACTGTTGATGACTGCCATGCCAAGGTCGTCGTGACAATGTACGCTGATCACGGCCCGGTCTATATTGGGAACATTTTCACGGATGTTGCGGATGAGGCCGCCGAACTGTTCGGGCACCGCATAACCTACGGTATCGGGAATGTTCACCGTGGCGGCGCCGGCTTCAATTGTGGCTTCTATAATCGCATAAAGGTAACCCGGTTCGGTACGGGCAGCGTCCATGGGCGAGAATTCAACGTCGTGAACGTACGCTCTGGCCCGCTTTACGGCATCCACCGCCATGCCAAGCACTTCGTCGGTGGATTTTCCGACCATGGCTATATGGTTCGGTGAGGTGCCGATGAAGGTGTGAATTCTGGGTTTGGCCGCACCCCTGAGCGCTTCGCCGGCACGGTCGATGTCCTTCATAACGGCCCTGGCGAGCCCGCACACGGCCGGACCCTCGACTTCCTGTCCTATTCGCCGTACCGCTTCAAAGTCCTCCGCGGAGGAAATCGGGAAACCTGCTTCAATAACGTCTACGTTCAGCTTGCCAAGTTGCTGCGCGATTTCGATTTTCTCGCGAACGGAGAGTTTCGCACCCGGGGTCTGTTCGGCGTCGCGCAATGTGGTGTCGAAGATGACGACACGATCTTGATTATCCATAGGGTGCTATCGCCTCCTTCGACCGGAGCGGGCAACTTGCTGCCGCCGGAATCCTCCGGCCTGGCGGTTTCGCCGAGGGCGCCACACGGCGCCCGAGAATGTCCGATTAGGGCTGGGAGCGGAATCCGGCGCCCCGTGCCCTCTGACGATTGTTGTCCGGCTGGCGGTGCGAAATGCTAATTGCCGTTATCGGCGTCTTTCGTCTGGGAGTCGCGCAGAAGCGCGACGGTGCCGGTCCTGGCGATCTCGTTGATCCCGTAGTCCCGCAGCATGTTGATCATCGCTGCGATTTTGTCCTCTTTTCCGGTGACTTCAATGGTCATCGAGCCCGTACTGACATCCACGACGCCTGCCCTGAATATCTCCGCAATCTGGATGATTTCGGATCTTGTATCGGTTCGTGTTTTCACGTTAATGAGCGCCAGTTCGCGCTCAACGAATTCACCCTGGGTGATGTCAATGACGCGGATGACGTCCACGAGCCGGTTGAGTTGTTTGACCACCTGTTCCAGCACCCGGTCGTCGCCCTTAACGACAATGGTCATACGGGATATGGTGGCATCTTCGGTTTCACCCACCGAGAGGCTGTCGATGTTGAACCCCCGGCTGGAAAAAAGGCCCGAGATGCGGCACAGAACGCCGAAATGGTTTTCGACCAGCGCGGAAATCGTGTGTCTTATTGGCATTGTTCGTTCCTTTTGGCATGGATATGACAGGGCAAGGACCTCGCGATTTCCCGAGAGGCTCGTTCCGGGATCGGCGTTGTATAATTTTTCAGGGGGTTCGACGTGGAAGAGAGCCTCTATTGTGCGTTCAATTGTCCGGAAGGATGGCGGACAGTAAGAGGCATGAGGATGCAGGGAGGATAAGCATTTCTGCTCGTGCGGCGGTAGCCGCAATGGAAGGGCGCGGGACAGGAAAGGAACCGCCACCGAAGGACGCCGGCGTGTAGTGTAAATCATAAGGATTCATTCTCGCACTCTCCCAGAAGGATCCGAACCATAATCAGATCTTAAAACACGAATAGTACAGATTTTTCAATAGTGTGTCAAGAAAAATCAGGCGTTGTCACCAAATCGTCGCCGTGCCGGCTGTGCGGCGGGTTACGGCAACCCGTACATTCCAGCGTGGAGTCAAGAGGAGGCGTGCATGTGCGTTTTTTTGTGAGCAGGGGCTTGACACGCGTCGACTTTTCTTTTTAATTTTCCGTTCGAATTCAGATGCGCACAGTGTTTTCCGGGCACCAAGGGTTGAAGGAGGAACGTGAATGATCCGGGTGGAAAATCTTTTCAAGAATTACGGTGACGTCCGCGCCGTTCGGGATATCAGTTTCCAGGTAAACGATGGAGAGATTCTGGGATTTCTGGGTGAGAACGGGGCCGGGAAGTCAACCACGTTGAAGGTAATGACAGGGTATCTGTCGGCAACCTCAGGCAATGTGTTTGTGGACGACATGAATATTGCGGAAGATTCGCTGGAGATACGCAAGCGGGTCGGGTACCTGCCCGAATTGAACCCGCTTTATGGTGAAATGATCGTATACGACCTGCTTTCGTTCATCGCGACGATTCGACGCATGGAGGGCCGGGCATTCCGACAGGCGCTCGAGCGGGTTGTCGAGCAGTGCGGGCTTGCCGGCGTGGTTCACAGGGCGGTCCAGGAGTGTTCCAAGGGGTATAAACAGCGGATCGGTCTGGCAACGGCCATGCTCCACGATCCGGATATTCTGATTCTGGACGAACCGGTGACGGGGCTGGATCCCAACCAGATCGTGGAAATCCGCGAGTTGATCCGTTCTCTCGGGCGTGAGAAGACACTGATCATGTCAAGCCACATCCTGCAGGAAATCGAAGCGACGGTGGACCGCATCATTATCATTCACCATGGAGAAATTGTGGCAGACGGCCTGCGGGAGGAACTGATGTCCAGCTTCAGGGGACAGACGCAGTTGACGCTGGAGGTCAGAAAGGCCGAAGACGAAAGCGTACAGGGGCTGCCCGAACAACTACAGGGTGTCGCGCTGTCCGGCACCTCCGAGAACAACGGTTCGCGAACGCTCCTTCTGGAATACGACCGCAACACGGATCCCCGGGAGCAGATTTATCACTACGCCAGAGACCATGGATGGGTGATTCTCGAAATGAGCCAGGCACGCGTTCAGCTGGAGGACGTATTCAGGAATCTCACCGGGGAGGGGGCGACCAATGCGTAATGCGAAGGCGATCTATCTGAAGGAACTTCGTTCCTACTTCAACAGCCCCATGGCCTATATTTTTCTGGTAATATTTGCGGTTTTGAGCGGTTACTTTTTCACAAGTACATTCTTCCTTATCGGACAGTCCGATATGCGTGCCCTCTTTAACATCGTACCGCTGGTCTACCTGTTTTTCGTCCCGGCCATTTCCATGGGTCTGGTTGCGAAAGAGAAGAACCTGGGAACCATGGAAGTGTTGTCTACCATGCCCATTCAGGATGTTGAATTCGTCGCGGGGAAATACCTGGCGTCGGTGAGCCTGATCGTGGTCGGGCTGCTGTTTACGCTGGTGCACTTTCTCACCCTCCTTGCGGTAGGGACGCACGTGGATATCGGCGCTGCGATTACGGGATACGTGGGCCTTGTCCTCGTCGGCGCGTTTTATGCGGCCGTAGGCACGTTTGCAAGCAGCCTGACGGAGAACCAGGTGGTTTCGTTAATTATTGCGATCGCTATTGTCATGTTGTTTTTCCTGCTCGACAAGCTGCTGCTTTTCATACCGGCGGGTTTGGCGACTATTGCGCAATACGTGAGTGTGGACTATCACCTGTCAAATATTGCGCGGGGCGTCGTGGATTCCAGGAATCTTATCTATTTCGCGGGAATGATCTGGTTGTTTCTGGCGCTCACCCTGCGGGTTCTGGAAATGAGAAAGTGGAGGTAGTCGATGTTTGCAGTTCACAATAGACGTTCGTTTACCATCTATCTGCTATTGGCTGTCGTCATCGTTGCGGCCCTGAACTTCGTGTCCAGAGACCTGTTTTTTCGACTGGATCTGACGGCGAACGGGATTTATTCGCTTTCCGGTTCCAGCAAACGGGTGGTGGACCAGGTTGAAGATCTATTGACCATGAAGGTTTACTTCACGGACAATCTGCCGGGTCAGTACGGCAACAACCGGCGCTACCTGCAGGATATACTCGAAGAATACGAGGCGTACGGCGGAGGTCGCGTGCGGTTCGAGTTTTTCCGGCCCGAAGACGATCAGATGCTGGCGGACGAAGCACGGAAATACGGCATTCAACCGGTACAGCTCCAGGTGGTCGAAAACGACAAGCTGGAAGTGAAAAGGGTCTACATGGGGATGGTGTTTCTGTATGGTGACGGACGCGAGGTGATCCCGGTGATTGAGAGCACAACCGGCCTCGAATACGAAATCACCACACAGATCAAGAAACTGCTCGACACCAACAAGCAGGCGGTCGCGTTTGCTACCATCGGCGCCCAGCCTCCCCGGGTTCGGAATATCTCCGCCGTACTCCAGCAATCTTACCTCGTTCGAACCATCAGGCTGGCTTCCCCGGTGCCTGACGACATCGGACTGTTGATGATCGGCGGGGTGACGGATTCATTAAGCGAGGCTGAACTCAGGAACCTGGAGGCATTCGCGAGTCGGGGTGGCAATCTGTTTATCGGACAGGGGCGTGTCACAGGCGACCTTAACGGTCAGCGCGGCACTGCGATACAGTCGAATCTGTTTGACTTCCTGGAAGGGTCGGGCCTGCAGTTGAAGGAAAACCTGGTGCTGGACCAGCGGTGTAGCGCGATCACGATAAGCCAGCGCCACGGATTTCTCCAAATGAGTTCACAGATACAGTATCCGTTCTTTCCCGTGATTCACCGCTTCGGCCGGCACCTTACTGTGGATGGACTCGAGCAGGTGCGCCTGCTGTTCAGCAGCGAGATTGCGCTTGCCGATTCGGCCGCGGTCGCCGCGCAGACAGTGCCGCTGATGTATACTTCCGACCGGTCCGGTGTGATGACCGGATTCTTCAATTTACGGCCGATGGAAAATCCGTTCTTTAACACGTTGAATCAGCCTGGGAAGGTCGTGGGTGCGCTGGCGCGGCGGGATGGCGCGCAGGGCATGAGCCAGGTGGTTCTGGTGGGTGATTCCGGGTTGTTCGACGACGAATCCGGGGGTACTTTTCAGGAGAATTTCGTATTCATTGCCAATGTTGTCGATTTCCTGATGGGCGATAGCGACCTGGTGGCGCTCCGCTCGCGGGAAATTACAACGCGTCCGCTAACGGAACTCGACGACGCGGAGAAGGCGCGTTGGAAGTGGTTGAATGTATTGCTGCCGCCGGTTCTGATCGTCGGGTACGGTTTGCTGCGATGGCGGCGGGAAGCCGGACGTGCAAAGATGTTGGAGGAGCAATATGGCTAAACGGGCGAGGTTATGGCTGATTGTGATTCTGGTGCTGGCCGCCGGCGTCGCATACGTTCAGTTATCCAAGACCAGGTATACGGCTGCGGGTACGCCGATTTTTGAAGGAAACCGGGACGCCGTTCAGCAGTTCACGGTAGAACGCGGCTCTGAACGCGTTGAACTTCGCCTCGACGGCGATGTGTGGCGACTCGTGGGCCACGATTCCCTGGAGGTCCGTGAGGCGCCGGTCGACAATTTGTTCGACCGGGTACTAAAGGTCGAGCGCACAACCCTGATGACGAGAAGCGCCGACCGGTGGGACGTGTATTCGGTGGACGATTCAACGGGCATTCGCTTGTCCGTCAGGAACGCGGGCGGTACGGAACTTGCGGCATTTGTGTTTGGCCAGTCCAGGCAGGACTGGAGCAAGAATTACGTGCGTCTGGCGTCCGAGAACGCGGTATATCTGACCGACAACAACATTACCTACTATCTGAATGCGACGCCTGACTTCTGGGGTCGGAAGCCGGAGCCCGCGGCAGCTGACAGTATTGGACCGGACATCGACGTAGGTGAGACGGCCCCTGCCGTTGCGCCGCCGCCTGTTCAGATCGATGCGAAGCGGGATACGTCGGGGCCGTTGAATCTGAATCTGGACGTCGCTGCGGATACGGCCAAAACGAACGAGTAGGACAAGAACCCACGGTTTCTCCTCCTTCCAGCTTGTTGCCTGGCGGGAGTTCATTGCATCCTGGCGCGGGAATTCGATTCCCGCGCTTTTTTTCGTGTCCAGAATGAGGTTGCGTTGCCCCCCCAGGATATTATCTTGCGGTCGGAAAACGCGCCGACGGCGCAGCCCATTGAGGGAGACCGTCGTTGCTTTGTGTGCCCGGATGCCATGCGTGGCGTGATTTTCGGAGGACGGTTGTGCAGATTGCCTGGAGCGGTTTGTCGCAGTGCTATGAGTTCGATACCGGCGAAATTATGGGCGGGATTCAGCCCTATATGAACTACCACGGCATCTGCGGGCTGATGCATCGGGACTACAAAGTCGGTGTGGTTCGGCATTATAAGGCATTGTTAAATGCCGAATACTATCTCAGACCGGGTTCAGGAATGGTGATGTACCCTCGTCGGCTTTCTCTGGCGAGGAAGGTCGTGCACGAGTTGACGCAGGATGAGGTGGCCGTCCATTTTCCCGCAGAGCCGGAATTCGGGTTGGAGATGGATCTCGTCTATTGGCCGCACGGCGACGCCGTGGACCTGAAGATGACGATCCGACCTTCGGTGGATATCCCTCGTTTCGAGATCTTCTTCGCTTCCTATATTGCCGAAGGCTTCGATGAAACCTGGGTGCCCCTTGCGAATGCCGACGGGTCGTGGACCTGGACAAGGTTGAACAACCGGGCGGAAATCAACCGGACGTTCGGCGTCGTAAGAGACGACCTGTCGCGAGAATTGCTTCAGGATGGTCGATTCGGCGATCCGGAGAAGGGGCTGCATCGGGATCTTGCAAACAGGAACTTCGGCCTGCCCATCCTGGCCGCCCGGAATTCGGCCAACGGTTTCACGCTGGCGTTCCTGTGCGACCCGGTAATTACAACCTATCTGACGGGTCAGTATCATGGATGGGATACCGCGCACGACTGGTGTTATGGCCGGGACCTGGCGGCAGGCGTCGAGATGGTGGCCCATACGCGTATGGTTTATCGCTGTTTTCCGGATTCACGGGCGATGGGCAAGGGCATCGATGAATTGTGGACGGCCTTTGCAGGCGCCATATCTTAACAAAATTTCAGGAGGCAAGTGATATGCTGGCAATCGATGGCGGTGAAAAGGTCCGTTCTGTACCGATGCCCGCGCGGCGTCTCTTCGGAGACGCGGAGAAGCAGGCGGTGATGGCCCTTTTCGACGAAAGCATCCGGACGGGCAACGCGTTCGGCTACGATGGACCTGAGGAGCGCGCGTACGAACGGGACTTCGCGGATTTCATGGGCGGCGGGTACGCCGACCTGGTGAATTCGGGCACCACGTCACTGTACGCGGCGCTTGGAGCCCTCGAACTGGATGTACCCGGCGAGGTGGTGGTGCCGCCGATCACGGATCCGGGTGGGGTGATGCCCGTGGCGCTCCTGAATCTGGTGCCCGTGGTGGCGGATGCGGCCCCAGGAACTTTCAACGCGGGCGCAAAGCAGATCGAAGCCGTGCTTAATGAGCACACGCGTGCGATCATCGTTGCGCATATCGCCGGGGAACCGGCGGACATGGACCCGATTCTGGAGCTTGCCGTTTCGCGCGGGTTGCCCGTGATCGAAGATTGCGCGCAGGCGCACGGCGCGAGATACAGGGGAAGGCTGGTGGGCGCCATGGGGTCAATGGGGACATTCTCAACGATGAGCGGCAAGCATCACGCCACGGGCTCCCAGGGCGGGGTGGTCTTCGTGAAAGATCAGGACCTCTACTGGCGGGTGAAGCGTTTCTCGGATCGGGGCAAACCCTTGAATATGGAGGGGGGCGGGCATTCCAACGTGAGGGCGAGCCTGAATATGAACGGTAGTGACCTGGCAGCGGCGATCGGCAGGGTGCAGTTGCGCCGTCTGGGGGAGATCGCGGATAACCGGCGAAGCGCCGGTGATGCAATTCGGGACGGTATTGAACATCTGCAGGCCGTTTCGATGGGGAGGCAGGTAACGGGTACCGAGTGCGTGTACTGGTTCCTCCGGTTCCACCTGGATTCGGGCAGGCTGAGCGTGGACAAGGCCGGCTTCGTAAAGGCGCTGGCTGCTGAAGGCATTCCGGCTTCGGTATCCTACAGGCATATCCCGTCCGAGGCGACGTGGTTCAAGGAACGCAGGGTTTTCGGAAACAGCGACTATCCATGGGGGCTCCCTGACTATGGTGGCGATCGCAATGCCACGTTCCCGTGTCCCAACGCCGTCGAGGCCGCCGAGAGCCACTTTACAATGCCAATCCATGAGAACTACGGAGAGCAGGAGGTGTCCGACATCATTGCCGCTATTGAGAAGGTAGAGGCGGCCTATCTGAAATAGGCGGTTATCATCTTCGGCACTGATGGGGTGGCGCGCACAGGAAACCGACCTGGATCGGAACATGGCTGAAGAGGACTTCAAACAGATACGAAGCCTTTTCCCCGCGCAAGAGATTTACCGCACGGCGGACGTCGCCGATCTCTGGATGGGGAAAGACGATTCCGGTATCCGACTCTTCAAGGGTTCGGTTGTCGAGAACGACAGCCCCGGCGCCGGACGTTCGGACGACCTGGACGTGGACCCGTTTTTGGAGATATCCGGCAGCCTGGCGCTGAAAAAAGCACTGACATTGCGGCAACGTCCCGCCGGGACGGCGCAGGTGGCCTTTGTTGCGCGAGAGCGGAGAGGTCATTCGGCCACGCTGCGAATCAGCGTCAACGGGCGGGACGTGCTGCGTCCGCCCTCCCCGCAGGCTACCCCCGACGCGAGACAGTATTGGGAGTTGGCGCCCGACGAAGGCGCCTGGAGCTGGAGCCGATGGTATTACGTGGAACTGCCCGACGGTTGTCTTCGCCAGGGCGAAAACCAGCTGGTTTTCGATGTCATCGACGGAGGGGTGGGGTGGAGTCTGATGGTGGCGGACTATCGGGATTACGCAAAGGGGATGCCGGATCCGGTCGTGCTGCCGGCTTCGAGTCTTGTCCGCCGAAACGGCGAATGGACGTCCGAACGCGGCGAATACGTGATCCGGCTGGTCCTGGATGGGTACCGCGAAAACGGGCTTGCCGTGTCGCCGGTCATCGATGCCGTGGGTGAAGGGGAGGTTAAACGGCGGCACGCCACTCGTGGATTGCGTCTGGATTGGGACGTCGAACTGCCCGCCGGTACCATCGTCCAATGTGAAGTGAGGACCGGAACGGATCCGGTGGTCAAAGGGCATGGCTGGAGCGACTGGCAATCGTGCGAACGCGGATCGGCGCTAAGAGACGCTAAAGGGCGTTACCTTCAATGGCGCATGCGGCTCGAGACGGCGGATCCATCAGACACCCCCGTTCTCAAATCGATGACGGTCCTTGCCGAGGCGCGCGCGGAAGGCAACGCTCCCCCGCGAGTCGTCATGGCGGAGAATCCCGCCGTCCGCCGGTCTTCCTGCTGGATTGCAGACGAGGTCTACAGGCAAAATTCGTTACGGGAACTGCGCGAACGGTTCGAACTGGACGCGGTTGTCGCCGGGGCGCAGACGGAATTCGAAGCTATTGAGCGCCTGATGGCGTGGGCGTATGCCGTTCCGCTGGGTGCGTGCCGGCACTGTCCCTGGGACGTCCTGGAATGGCTGATGCTGGATCGTGATCCATCCGGTGCGATTGTAATGAACCGGTACCCGGAACGGCGGCGCGACAAGATGTGCCTGTATCCCAACGTGGCGCTCGTGGCCGCCTGTCTGAGTTTCGGATTTCCCGCGAGGCACGTGAACTTCCACAGCGAGGGCATGACCGGACACGAGATCGCGGAAGTCTGGTCGAACGACCATTGCAAGTGGGTCCACCTCGACGCGACCAGAGATTACTATTGGTACGATCCGAAAACACGTGTCCCTCTGGATACTCTGGAGGTACACCGGGTACTCGCAGACAGACTCGAGGAAGTCGAACGATGGGACCGTCCGTATCTGTTCCGGCAGGATCTCGATACACTCGTTCGGGACCTGCCGATTGCAATCCGTGAAGGGAGTCACGAGTTCTCCACGAAAGAGGGGGCGCACTTCCTGTTCCGTTCGTTTTGCCATTTCCGTATGATCCCGCGCAGCAACGTGTTCAGCCAGCCGCGTCCGATGCCGGTGAGTCAGGGTACGGAGGTGTGGGCCTGGGACGGGTATCTCAACTGGGCCGACGATAAGGTGCCGCCGCTGCCTCACTTCACGCGTCACACGAACCGGCAATCGGATTTTTATCCGTCGATGAACCAGACCCGGTACACCGTGGCTGGGAATGAAGATGGGACCGTGCTGAGAGTCACGCTGGAGACGCAGACGCCCTGTTTCGCGGGCTATCTGTCAAGTGTGGATCACGAGACGTGGAAGTCCTGCCCTGAGGCATTCGACTGGCAACTGCACGACGGGTTGAACGCGATGCGGGTGCGTGCCGTCAACAGCGCGGGCGTGAAGGGCCCCGTCAGCAGTCTCTCGGTCGCGTTGTAACCATAATTCCTTTCGTATTTTGCGTAATCGTCGCAGGCCGCCGCCCTCATTGGGGTGGCTTTTTTTTTTGACGGCAGGCGCCCCGACACCGATTTTTTTCACATGCACAGGATACTTTCCGGTGTGACGCGCATCTGTATTCATGTCACACGCGCGGTGATCTCACCCTTGCCGGAGGCGAATCTTGGATACGCTCGGGGATGGAGACCTGGTGCGTCTCGCTGTTTCGGGAGAAACATGGGCGTTCGGGCGCCTCGTGGAGCGCTATGGCGGACGGATCTATCGGAGGATTCGCGGCGTAGCCAAACAGCCGGACGATGCCGAAGACCTGGCCCAGGAGGTGTTCCTGATTGCGTTTCGACGCCTGAATCAACTGCGCGAAGGAACGCGGTTTTCCCCGTGGCTGTTGAAAATTGCAGACAATGCCGCTTTCAGGTGGCGCCAGAGGCGAACGGTGCAAATCCGTTTCGAACAGATCCTGGCGACGGAATGGGGCGAACACGCCGGTAACGAACCGGAGTTGGAGCGAGAGGCGCGCATGATGGTCAGGCAGGCAATTCGCCAGCTATCCGATGCGCACCGGGACGTGATCGAACATCACTATTTCAAAGGCCATTCCTACGAGAAAACGGCCAGCCAGTTGGGCCTTAATTTGAACACGGTCCGCAGCCGCCTGCAGAAGGCGAGGCGGCGGATCCGAAAGGAGATGAGCGAGATGACAAGTGTTGAACAGACCTTCGATCTCACCGCGCAAGACCTTCAGGCACTCTATTGGGCGACCCGGTTTGTGAGTACGGACGAGTCCCGCCTTAAACTCTGTGGGGTGTGCCTGGATACCGGCGGACGGGTTGTCGCAACGGACGGTGCAAGGTTGCTGCGGCGCACACTTGAGGGCGCGGATGACCTGGAGAAGCAGGTGATCCTCGGGCCCGGGTTCGAGATGTCGGCGCCACATCCCGAGCGCGCTACGCTTTCGATCGGTGACGGGCAGGTTTTTCTCAAGGCCGGGGGAGATGCCGAAGTCGTCATACCGATTCTCGACGAACCTTATGTAAACTATGAGGCAGTCATACCCGAAACGGGAAACAGTCTCGTCAGGGTATCGTCGGATGAACTGCTACAGGCTGTGAACCTGATCGCAGAGCATTTGGATCCCAGGCATCCGGCTGATGGCGTGTGGACCTATGCGCCGCAGGTTGAGATCCAGATTTCCGAGGTGCAGCAGACGCTCTCACTGATTACGTCGAGAGACCTGGGTTACAGGGTCTCCAAAGAAAAAACCGGTTCACCGGTCTCCAATGACGATGCCCCCTGGGCGGGTGTCCCATACTGGCGGTTCACGACTACTCTTGATGGCCGGGTCAACCTGGAAGACAGTCCGGAACCATTCAGAATCAGTGTAAATCACGACTTTCTGAGTGATGTTGTATCCGGAATTGAATCCGGGGAAATGTTGGATATCTTCTTTACGGACCCGATGAAGGCTCTGCTATTCGTTTCAGAGGATCATCCCGACCGGAAAGCGATTATTATGCCGATGAGAATGGAGTAAGCGTTGGGTGGAAACAGGTACAAGACGCATCGCGAACGACTATGCAAATCCGGGCGCTCCTGTGAAGGAGCGCCCGGTTCGACATTCTGAAGGGACGTCGACCGCATTTATCGGGCGGTCGCCCTCCACGTGGTAGTCTTCATCATCATTCGCCTCCTTTCCTGGTGAGACAAGTCACGCGCCATGACCTGTCCGGGTTCCGTCGACGCATCAACAGGACGTAAACTGAACGGCCCGCATAACTACACCCCGGTGGATGCACGCGCGTCTGTTCTTCTCCGGCGGACCGGTTGACAAGACTGATCGCTCCAGGCTCCGGATCAATTCCCGAGAGGCGCCGCGCAGGTATCTCTCAAGACCGCGGTCACCGCCTCAAGGGAGGCGCCAGGCGCCAATACGACGTCGTACGTGGACCGGTATTGTTCGATATGGTCGTCATCAGCGGGGAAGGCGAAGCTGAGCAGGCGGGTGTGGTTGATGCCGGCAGCCATCTTTATATCGTCCAGCGTGTCCCCAAGGAGCAACAGGTTGTGGCGCCCGGCGAACCCAGGGACAGTAGCCACGTTCAGGGTGTGTTTGTTCAGGCTGTGGATAAGCGGC
The DNA here is from genome assembly GCA_963662665.2 of Candidatus Latescibacterota bacterium. Lineage (GTDB taxonomy): Bacteria > Latescibacterota > UBA2968 > UBA2968 > JAAXHE01. The sequence continues at coordinate 18,934 of CAXXJS010000059.1, read as the reverse complement.
GTCTTGTACGCCACCGCATCGCCTGCCGGATTGAAAACCAGCGTGTTGGCGATGATGAAGACATTTGCGGTTGAGATACCGACTGCCGCGAGTCGGGCTTCGATGATTTCCCTGATGCCCGCGGACAGGATGACGAGGGGAATGCGGCGATCGTGGAGGGTATCAAAAAAAAGGCGCGCACCGTCTCGAAGGTGCGGCCGATTCTCGCGGATAATCCGCTGTATCGTCTGTGTACCGAATTTGTGCTTGAGCATCAGTTCGAACTGCAGGGACCACCAGCGGCGCAGGTGAGGCGATTTCGCGCGTTCGGGCAGATCCGTCGCGCGTTCGATGCTTCGATAGCGGTCAAACAGTTCCCGGTACCGGCGGGAAAACGCCGGCCCGAGATGCCGGCTGTTCGCGATAACCGAGAACGTGGACTGATCGCTGCCATCCTCCCCCGTGGACCGCGTCAGCGTTCGGTCCCAGTCACTCACAACCAGGAGTCTGTCCGGGCCGTCGGCCTGAATTTGCTTCAACTTGTAACGCAATCGCATGCGGTGTTTCGGCGAACCGGTATAGAGATTTATCGCGACGTTTCGGATTCCAGGGACTGGGACAACACTTTCTTCAGGATCTTGCCGGGCTTGAACATGACTTTGCGGCGGGCGGGCACGTAAACGGTTTCTCCGGTACTGGGATTACGCGCCTGGGTTTTTTCTTTCGTCTCCTTGACTTCCCAGGAGCCAAAACCACGTATTTCAATCCTCTTGCCCTTGCAGATGGAAGACGTCATGGCTTCGAACAGGACGTCTACGGCTTCTAAGGCTTTGGTTTTGGGATGACCGACGTTGTCCGAGAGGTACCGCGCCAGAGAAGCCTTTGTTATCGTTGCCATACGTTTCCCTTGATTGAGGCAGTGATTGGGAAATTGCGACCGGAGAACAATAACTCAGAAAATTTCCAATGTCAACAGAAAAACAGGTTTCCGGAAATTGAATCAGATCATCCTGTCCGTCCAACGAACCGGGGGAAATTGTGGACGGGATACCCTCCGGCCCTGTAAAAGAACACTTGCCGGGCTTTCACGCGGGATTTATATTGAAATCGCACAACGAAGCGGCCGGTTTACAAGCCGATACGCACGGGCCTGGCAGTCGGACTACCTGGAGGAGATTGGATCAATGAAACCCATTCTGTTGGGTCTGCTGGCAATTTGCGTGGGTGTTGCCTGTGGCGGCAACGAAGACGACAATAACCCCGCGTCGTCCGAGACCCTGGCTGGTTCCTACAACCTCTTGAGATTGACGCCTTCAGGGGGCTCAGCGATATCACCTCCCGACGCCACGGGTATCATGACGTTAACGGAAAACCGGTATTCGGTGGTGGCGTCATTCGTTACGGCGGGTTCATCCGACGTTATCCGGGTCGCGCAGACCGGCGGGTACGAAAATTCCGGCGGAAGTCTGAGTCTCACGGCCGACAGCGGAGGCGGTACACAGTCCGGCCAGGTTGCGGACGGCGGGAATACGATAACCATCCTGATTTCGGTGCAGGTGGCGGGACAGGCACAGACAATTACCATGATCTTCAGCAAGGCCGGTTGACAGGAAGCATTCGGGCGGTGGGCAATGGTGTGGGACCTGTCGCATATGGGGACGTACCAACGCGTTGAGACGCGTTGGTACGTCCCCGGCCAGCGAGATTTCGGACGCCGGATGGAGGACAGCAATTGCTCCCGGAGAATTTGTCGGCGAGGGTCGCGTGGCTTCAGTCGTATTGCAAGAGGCCGAGTCGTAGCGTGTTCTGTGTCTGCATCCGCACGAACCGATTGGCGCGCCATTGCATGACGAGTATGGCTTTTGCGTTGCTTCTCGTCTTCGTGGCGTGCAAGCCGTCCGAGGACACGGATCTGATCGCAATGGTCAAAAAAGGCGATGAAGAGGGGGTCAAGTCGCTTCTGGACGAAGGGTCCGACGCGAACGAGGAGGGCACGGGGGGAACGACCCCGTTGATCGAGGCCGCCAAGAAAGGCGTTCCTGAAGTCTTGCAGCTTCTGCTGGATGCAGGTGCGGTAGTCAACGACGACCTTTACGGCCGAACGGCGTTGATGGAGGCAGCGCTTAAGAAGGACTCCACAATCACAGAGATGCTATTGGAAGCGGATGCGGTTGTGGATGCCAAGGACCTGAACCATCGGACACCGCTGATGTTCGCCGCCGACGCGGGACTGACAGGCGTGGTCCACGTCCTGCTGGCCGCGGGGGCAAACGTCAATACTTCCGCGCGGTCGGGGTGGACGCCGCTGATCTACGGAGCCTATGGGGGACACGCGAAGGTGGTGACGCGTTTGCTGGATGCGGGTGCGGATGTCAATGCCGTTACCACGAACGGTAAGTCCGCGCTCTGGCTGGCCGAGTACCGCGACAAGACAGAGGTTGTCGAAATTCTGAGGGAGGCGGCTGCCAAGGATCGATGACCCATCAACACACTGACGTTCGGTACACTTCACGGGGCGCTCTTCGAGGGCCTCTTTCTTATACGCGGACGTGCGGCCCCTGGGACTCGCGACACCCGTTTCACACCCGGTGCGGCGGTTTGTCCGTTTTGCGCAATGGAAACGACGTAAAACTCGGAAGGGTGAGGAGTCATGGCGATTCTGAATGCAGCAGTCATCGGTCTGGGGGGGCGGTCACGAGCACACCTGGCTGTTCTTCCGGTCCTTTCCGACAGGTTCAGATTGATCAGCGTGTGCGATATCGACGCGGAACGGGCGCAAGCTGTTGCCGGTCAGATGGGCGCGAACCCGTATACGGACCTGCAGGAAATGTTGGATTCGGAAAAACATGACGTCGCACTGATCACGGCTCAGCCGGAGTTGCATCACCCGATCGCGCGTATGCTGGCTGAAAACAAGGTCCACATTCTCTCGGAGACACCGATCGCCCACACGCTGCCCTGCGCCGACATGATGATTCGCGCCGCGGACGATAACGGCGTTTTTCTGGAAGTCTCCGAGAACGCGCGCAGATGGCCCCGTGAAAGGTTGAAACAGAAAATTGTAAATGAAGGGCTTATCGGAAACGTGGAGCAATTCTACGTCTCCTATACGTCGGGCTCATATCACGGAATCAGCGCGATCAGGGCGATTCTCGGATCAGAGCCCCGGGCTGTTTCAGGTACGTTTTCATGTACACAGGACGTGAGGGAGCGAGGTAGCATCAGGTGGTCGTCCGCGCTCCAGGGTATATACGAACACAATTTACAAAGGAAGAATTACTGGGAGGTTATTGGTTCGGACGGGGCCATACGTGGAATGGAACTGAACATTTATGGCGGGGATAAGAGACTGGAGATCGTTACCGGGACTGTGGGCACCGGGCCGAACAAGACTGTCGTTCGTTCCAGTGTGGGAACAGAGCCGGAGGTCGTATGGGAGAGTCCCCTCGGGGCCTATACGCTTCCCGATGAAGATAGCGTTGCCTTAGCCGAGGCATGGTGCAGCCTGCACGATGCCGTGGTCAACGGAAAGGCTCTGGAATATGGCGCGCAGAATGCCAGAAGGGACATCGAAGTGCTGATGGGGGTCCGTGAATCGGCCGGCAAGGATGGGATACGGGTGGACCTGCCTATGGAGGGTATGACCGATCATGAAAAAAGGATTCACTCAGTTTTTGAAGAAATATATGGCGTTGATCTCCTCGATCTGACGCCACGACATCCTGCGCAGCGGGGATCGCTTTCCCCGCGGCTGCGCGGGCTGCTATATTGAGTTGGGCCGACCGGGCGAAACCGCATTTCGATATCGCAAGACGAATGGGACCCTGATCCTCATTACCACAGGAGAACACCATGATCAACAATATTCACAAAATTGCCATCGTGAGCGACGATATCGAAAGCGCCGTACGCTTCTATACAGAAACGCTCGGCCTGACCGAACTCGAACGCTTCCCGAATGAGGACGACGAGGACTTTGTGTTTCTGCAGGCCGGAAACATCATCCTGGAACTGATGCCCCGGAAGACCATGGATGCGGACGTGGGTTTTCACCACATCTCGTTCAAGGTCCCGAGCGTAGACGGTAGCGCCTTTGAACTCAGGTCCGGCGGCGTGGATATCGCCGTGGAGCCGTTCGACGCGGAGGGAACGGATATCCGACTGAGCTTCTTCAACGGTCCGAACGACGTTCTCCTTCAGCTCTTTCAACGTGATTCCGATCCTGCCTGAATATCTCTGCTGATTTGAAGCACGAACCCGGTTCAAAAAGAAGCCGTACGCCACGTGGCGTGCGGCTTCACTGCAACGGGTCCACCGGAAACCGGTTCAGGGTTCGGCAAGAGTTCATTACCTCGGATCCATCACGCGCCCCACAAACAGGACGGCGCCCGTGGCGTTGTCCCGGATAAGAAAGATGAACGGCCGGTCTGCCGTGAACGCCGGCGGCATCGAGGTGACGCCGATCGTGCCGCCCGTGGCTGCGCCGGCTTCGGTACCCCGTTCGTCCACCTTGACGAACACCTTGTGAACGACGGCCGAGCAGTAGAGATCTTTCGTTCCGGTCATTCCTGAAAAATCCGCTGACTCGGGATCGAAGGCGTTGGCCATCCCCAGCCCGGCCAGGGTTTCGCCCAACCTGAATTCAGACCTGATCTCGAAGGAGGGTATGGAAAGCCTGAGGCGCATGGGTCTCATGCGCTTCGAAATCTCACTGACGAGGTCCGCGCTTAACGCGTTTTCGAACTGATCGTATTTGCCACTTGCCGGGAGGAAGATGATCAACGACGCCTCCTCTCGCGCATAGAGCAATTCAACTGACTGGGTTTGGTGTGTCTCGTCCAGCGCGTAGTTGAAGGTTTCCGTCTGGTGCATCATCGGCACGTCCACGCGATCGCCGCCTGCCAGGTGGAACGGATCACTCGTGGTCCGGTTTTCGTCGAACGGGAAGTGCCAGGCCGCGTTGAAATAGATGGCATTTGCCAGGACCAGCCGCGTCAGGCCATTGATGAGACCCTGCGGGATCAGGTCCTGGATCCTGTCTTCGGTCCGTTCCGCCACCCAGTCGTTGATGGCCGCACGCGACGCCTCCGGATTTTCCACGAAATCCACTGCTCGCAGGCCGGCGCCGTAGTTTTCGGCCAGTGCGTCCAGAAAGTGCGGCAGGAACGCGTACCCCTTCTGACCCCAGATGGCATTGGCGATGTTCAACCGGAATTTGGCGCCATCCTGATCGTCGCTTTCTTCGCCGCGGGATGAAAGTGCGAGGTCAAGGACGTTGAACGCGGGATGAAGCTGATCCGGAGGAAGCTGAAAACGAAGGACCTCCTCCATCTGACGCGCCGTCTCGCCCCGCGCGCCGGCGTACATCATTGCCAGCGCCACGGAGATGCTGTGCGGCGAGTAGAACAGGTTTCCGTCCTGGCCGCGCAAGGCGTTGTAAACGTCGAACGCGAACGCGCTGTTTCCCCGCACGAGGTCGTCCAGCTTCACGTCCGATGCGGACAGAGAGGTCTTTCGCGCCTTTTCGGACCGGACCTCTTCGACCCGATTGTCCTGCGTTTCATCCGGCGCCTCGTCAACCGGGGATTTCGCTCCGCATCCCGGTTGCGTAGAGATCAGAATCGTAGCAACGAACGCGGAGAGCCAACCAATCAAGGTTGAGCGAAATTTTGTGTGAGTCGATATTCGGATAATCCGTTCCATGATAACCTCGGTGGGTTCGTGTGGAAAGATGTGCACGGATGAACCCTCTTTGCCTATATTAGTAAGGATAAGTAAGGATATTTCCGATTTTTTTGTGGAACACTCACCCACACCTATCAGACGCGTGCCCCGGCGGCTGGTTTCCAATTAATCGGTGTTCGAACGGGCTACTTGGAATGTCAAACCTCACCAGTCTCTCTAGCCCGTGTTTTGGAATGGCTTGACATTTTACGTGATTTTTTACGTCATTTCTACTCTTTGGGCGTGACAGAGGCACTCCAGATACGCTAGAAAATTTAAGGCGAAACTGAAAGGCAGTTTGAAAATCTTCCACAGTGACAACTTGCGGTCTTTCGAGAAGTCGTCATCCGGACGGATTGCTGTAAAGGTGATCAATCACCTTGCGGACGAGGTGATGAAGGTGTTTCGGGTGTAGGGAGAGGAGTCATGGCCAGACTAGATGGGGTCATCATCGAAGGCTTCAAGAGCATCGCGTTTGCCATGCAAAGGTTGCGGCCTCTCAATGTGCTCATCGGGGCCAACGGTTCGGGCAAGTCAAATTTCATTGATGCGATTTCGTTCCTACGCACCGTCGTTCAGGGACATTTGCAACGCTACGTGGGACAAGCAGGTGGAGCCGATCAGATCCTGCATTTCGGATCAAAGGTAACCTCGAAACTAGAAATGCAAGTCTTGTTTGACAGAAACACGGCAGGATTTGCAATCGAACTGTCTAGAGACGATTCCGACGGGCTTTTTGTGAATAAAATAGCCTTCCATCCGTCCGATCCAGGTAACAGTAGAACAGGAAAATTTACTAGGGACGAATCACAGGACTATCTTCTGCCACCAGACCATATTCGCCGACATATCGAGGGTTGGCAAACTTACCACTTTCACGACACGGGCTCCATGTCGCCAATCAAAAAGACTGCCAATCTCAACGACAACCAATTTCTTCGTCCTGATGGCTCGAACCTTTCTGCGTTTCTGTTTTTCCTGAAAGAAAAACACGATGAATCGTACAAACAGATCCAGCGTACTATACAACTCGCAGCTCCGTTTTTTGAAGATTTCGAACTCAAACCTACAGCGCTCAATGCAGACAAGATTCGTCTTGAGTGGCGGCACGCGGGATCGGACGCCTACTTCGACACGTCGTCTCTGTCCGACGGAACGCTCAGGTTTATCGCTCTGTGTACTCTTCTGCTTCAACCGCCTTCGTTGCGGCCGTCCGTCGTCCTCCTGGATGAGCCGGAACTCGGACTACATCCTTATGCAATTACACTGTTGGCTTCCATGCTAGAGCAGGCATCGGTGGAATCCCAAATCATAGTTGCAACACAGTCGCCCGTCCTTTTGGACCATTTCGAACCAATTGACGTGATCGTCGCCGATCGTGTGAACCGCGCGACAACCTTCGAAAGATTGGACAGCGAGAGACTCGCGGCGTGGCTGGAAGAATACAGCCTCGGTCAACTATGGGAAAAGAACGAGATCGGTGGTCGTCCTGCAACGGAGAACAAAGGTCGCGGATCTTCGTCATGACACGGTTGCTTGTCCATGTTGAGGGGCAGTCAGAGGAGCAATTCGTCAATGAGCTGTTGGCACCGTATCTGTACGATTTTGGTTATACAGGTATCAGCGCCCGTTTAATCGGAAACGCCCGTCTACGGCACCGCCGTGGTGGAATACGGTCTTGGAACATTGTGCGGAAGGATATTGCAGGACATTTGAAAGAAGATCCAGGGAGTCTTGCGACAACAATGGTGGACTACTACGCACTTCCTAAAACTGGTTCAAAAGCATGGCCGGGACGCCTGCAAGCTACAAGGCAGGGAACGTCATTTGAGAAAGCAAAGATAGTCGAAGACGCGCTATTGGACGACATCGCCAACGGAATGGGTTCGGGTTTCGATAAGAGAAGATTTCTTCCGTACGTGACAATGCACGAATTCGAAGCCCTGCTGTTTAGTGACTGTGACCGATTCGCTCAGGGAATAGGACTCCCTGAACTTACTGTGAGTTTTAAGGAGATTCGAGACCAATTTGCCAGTCCGGAAGAGATCGATGACTCGCCAGACACAGCACCCTCCAAGCGTATCGAAGCGCTCGTTCGTGGATATCAAAAGCCGTTGATAGGTAGCTTAGCCGCACGTGAAATCGGCCTCAAAGCGATTTTCTCCGCTTGCCCACACTTTCGACACTGGCTGAAACTCCTGGAACGTCTCCCTGACCGAATGGGTGAATAGAGGAGCGACTGGAACTCGAAGACGCCTGCTTGCGCGTTCTGATCACCTGCGCTTTTAACTACGACGTCCGTGCTCGTGTTTACGAATGCCTTTAAGGAGATGCGGTTTTGCCTTAAGATGAAATATCATTATTGGTGTCATTCCTGCTTTTGTCGTATAGCGAAGTTTCTCCGGGAACGCAGTAACAGCTCCCGAAGGGTTCGGTTCCCGTACCTATACGAAAATACGGGTCAATGTGATTTTTGTACAATAGGAGTGCATTGATTTGAGCGATCAATTCTTCGAACGACCAATACTCAACTCTCCGTACAAGGAGCCGTGCTGGCACTGGGAATTGGATGAGACAGGCCAACCCACGCAGAGAATCGTCGAAAGTCGCAGGCGCGCGGAATTCATTTCGCCGATTCCGAAACCGAGAAAGCAAAAGGGTTCACCTTTAGAGCAATCGTCGATTGTTTTCGACGAGGCAGCCAGCAAGCTCGGAACGGAAGGTCAGAAATATGACCTGACGGAAATCATCAACGGCGTTCGCATTCAGGTCGACAGATGGCGGAAGTTGCCACATCCGAAACAGTGGCGGGTGTCGCCTGAAACGGCACGACTGCTCCAGCACTGGCGGCGGCATCGGTTCAATGACATTCGGCCTTTCTTCTGCCAGGTCGAAGCAGTGGAGACGGTCATTTGGCTGACAGAGGTTGCACCTCAAGCCGGAGCTACCGGTAGGAGATTTCTCGACCATTTGGCCAGTGCCAATATCGAAGTGAATACTGGTTTGCAGCGGCTGGCGCTTAAGTTGGCAACCGGGGCCGGCAAGACAACTGTCATGGCGATGTTGATCGTGTGGCAAACCGTTAACGCGGTTCGCCGTCCCCAAAGTAGCAGATTCACGACAGGATTCCTTGTTGTTACGCCCGGAATCACCATCAAGGACCGATTGCGCGTTCTTCAACCCAATGATCCTGACAGTTATTATCAGCAACGCGAACTGGTTCCTAACGACATGCTGCCTGACCTGGAAAAGGCCAGGATTGTCATTACGAACTACCACGCCTTCAAACTGCGCGAACGTATGGAGCTTTCCAAAGGCGGCCGTTCCTTGCTTCAGGGGCGGGGCGACACGCTTTCGACGTTGGAAACAGAGGGACAAATGCTCCAACGGGTTTTGCCCGAACTTATGGGAACCAAGAACATCATGGTCCTCAACGATGAGGCGCATCACTGCTATCGTGAAAAGCCAGGAGAAGGGGAGGAAGGTACACTCAAAGGGGACGAACGGAAGGAGGCGGAGAAGAACACGGAAGCCGCGCGGCTGTGGATTTCAGGTCTGGAGACGGTTGGCGACAAGCTTGGCATCAACCGGGTGATGGATCTTTCTGCAACGCCGTTCTTTCTCCGTGGTTCCGGATACGCCGAAGGGACGCTATTCCCCTGGACGATGTGCGACTTTTCCCTCATGGACGCCATCGAATGTGGCATCGTCAAACTGCCCCGCGTGCCGGTCGCAGATAACATCCCCGGCGGGGATATGCCCAAGTTCCGCAATCTATGGGAACACATTCGTCCCACAATGCCGAAGAGGGGTCGGGGCAAGAACAAAAATCTCGATCCTTTGAGTCTTCCAGTTGAGCTCCAGACGGCACTGGAGGCGCTTTATGGGCATTATAGCAAGACCTTCGATGTAATGGACCAGGCAGGGATCACAGTTCCGCCGTGCTTCATTGTTGTATGCAACAACACGTCGACGTCCAAGTTGGTGTATGACTACATCTCTGGCTTCCATCGTGAAAACGATGACGGTTCGACCACGTTCGAGAACGGACGCCTGGAGTTGTTTCGCAACTTCGATGAGTACGGCAACCAATTTGCGCGGCCTCGTACCCTACTGATCGATAGCGAACAGTTGGAGTCCGGTGATGCACTTGACCGGAATTTCCGAAAGATGGCTGCCGATGAAATTGAACGTTTTCGACGTGAAATCATTGAACGAACAGGCGATCCACAAAAAGCCGAAAAGATCAGCGACCAGGAACTCCTTCGCGAAGTCATGAATACTGTTGGCAAACCCGGTAGACTGGGGGATTCAATTCGTTGTGTGGTTTCGGTATCAATGCTCACCGAGGGTTGGGATGCAAACAATGTCAGCCACGTATTGGGCGTTCGGGCGTTCGGAACCCAACTTCTTTGTGAGCAGGTTGTCGGTCGTGCGTTGCGCCGGCAGTCCTACGAACTCAACGACAAGGGTCTGTTCGATGTCGAGTATGCTGATGTTCTGGGAATACCGTTCGATTTTACCGCGAAACCCGTGGTTGTCGCGCCGCCGCCGCCTCGAGAGACCGTCCACGTCAGGGCCATGCGGCCTGAAAGGGACGCGCTTGAAATTCGTTTCCCGCGGGTCGCAGGGTATCGCGTCGAGCTACCGGAGGAACGGCTTACCGCTGAGTTCAATGAGGACTCGGTTCTGGAATTGACTCCGGATATAATCGGACCGTCCATCACCACAAACCAGGGGATTATCGGAGAAGGGGTGGACCTGAATCTGGTTCATACGAATGACATTCGTCAATCCACGCTTCTGTTCTACCTCACCCAGCGGCTGCTGTATACGAAATGGCGGGACCCGGGCGAGGATCCGAAGCTCCATCTTTTCGGACAGCTCAAGAGCATTACTCGAAAGTGGCTCGATACCTGCCTTACCTGTAAGGGAAGCACGTATCCAGCGCAATTGATGTACCAGGAACTTGCAGATATGGCCTGTGAACGCATCACGGCCGCCATCACACGCGCCGAAATCGGTGGTCGTCCGGTCAAGGCCGTTCTCGATCCTTACAATCCGGTTGGATCAACGGCCCAGGTTAGTTTCAATACCACCAGGACCAGCCGTTACGAAACCGACTCGCGTCGCTGTCACGTCAATTGGGTGGTCCTGGACAGCGATTGGGAAGCCGAGTTCTGCCGGGTCGCTGAATCCCATGCCCACGTAAAGGCGTATGTCAAGAACCACAATCTCGGGTTCGAGGTGCCGTACCGGTACGGTTCCACAACGCGGGCATATATCCCTGACTTTATCGTCCTCGTTGACGACGGACGAGGAGAGGACGATCTCCTGCATCTCATCGTGGAGATTAAGGGTTATAGAGGGGAAGACGCAAAGGCGAAGAAAGATACAATAGAAACGTACTGGGTGCCGGGAGTGAACAACCATGAGAATTATGGGCGCTGGGCTTTCGCTGAGTTCACCGACGTATATGAGATGCAAGCCGACTTTGAGTCCAAAGTGGAAGCGGCCTTTGACGAGATGATCCGGCGGTTCGAACCGAGGATAAGAGTAGGATTGTCATAATGGATCGGTGGGATAGAACAAAACGTGCTCGCTTTTGATTAAGTAATAGTAGGGAAATCCGCATGGATACGAAGCTTTATTCGGACGAAGAGATCAGCGGTTTTCGCGAAATGCCCAAACGGATAAACAACCCAATGGCACGATGGTTGGAAAAACCCAAGCATAGACCGGTACACCGCCAACGGAACTTTGAAGCATCAGGAAGTGATGACGAAGAAATGCGTTTCTCAGTTTGCCCACGTCAGAATTTGCGCGACGATAGCGATTTTTCCTGTGGCATATCATATCTCCCCCCAGGCGGTCCACCGTTGACGTTAGCTCGATACAATGGTCCAAGCCACGTCCACGGTGATATCCCTTATCGTCCGCACATTCATCGTGCGGCGGCACAGGCGATCGCGGCTGGCAAGAAGCCCGAATCCGGCGCGGAAGAGTCGAATAGATTCGTTACGCTTGAAGATGCTTTGTCCTGCCTCCTGGACGACTTCAACTTGACCGGACTCACTTTGCAACGCGATAGTCAGCTGAGGATAGATTTATGATTCAACTCGACATGCTTCGAACGCTGCTATGCGAGCGTCTCTGCGAAGACGTGGGAGTCGAAGAGCGTCCCGATGGTGCGCTGATGCTGCACACACGTTTCGAGTTTCCCGACGGGGACCGCTTTCAGATCCACCTTGGCGACGCCAAAGCGGGTGGGCTTCGGTTGTCGGATAAGGGGCACACCCTGATGCATATTAGCTATGAGCACGATGTGGACGCGTTTCTGGACGGAACCCGTGGAATGCTACTTGAGCGCATTATGGGTGAGACCGGGTTACAATGGGATGGCGGCGCTTTATGCCTCGACACGTCTCCAGAGCGACTACCGCAGGCTATTTTCGCCTTCGGACAGGCGCTCACCAGGGTCTACGACCTTACTCTACTGTCCCGCTCAAACGTTGGGTCCACGTTCTATGACGACTTGGGGGATCTCCTCTTCAGCTTGGTCGACGAAGGCAAGATTGTACGGGACTACCAACCAGAAGTGCCAAACGCTGAAGTCTATCCAGTGGACTACCGCATTGAGGGTAAGGACGAACTTCCGCTTTTCCTCTACGGTGTGCCGAACCGCGACAAGGCGCGCCTGACAACAATAATGTTGTCTCATTTCCACCGACATAGTCTCCGCTTCGAGTCCATCCTCGTATTCGAAGATCAGTCGGAGATTCCTCGGCGGGATTTGGCGAGACTCTCCGATGTCGGTGGTGACATGATTTCATCACTGGCATCGCGAGAAGATTTCCACCGAAAGGTCTTGAAGCGTGTCGCGGCGTAATAATTCCAGGGCGGGCACACCATATACCGAAAAGAATGCTGCAAGAACATAATCCACTGGCAAGTCTGACGATTAGAGGTGGATGATGAATCTGTTGGATGAAGCATATTCTGGACGTATGTAGCTTAGATCGTCCGTGGGATACGTAGCTGCACAGCCTTTCTTCTACATGTGGGAGGTATTGGAGTTAGACCGACGAGATGCCGTCACGACGGTCAATTGAAACGTCGAGGAGCGAAACTTCCTATGGCACGACCAAGGAGAAAGCTAAAGCAAGTCGAAACCATTCGGCACCATGACGCATCGCGGAAGAATATTCCCACGGCCGAGTATCAGGCGGTGATGGCGAAGGATGATCGGGATCCGATTGAGGTCGCGTACGAGCGCCGCAACCGGGATCTGGACCCGCAGCTTGTCTGGAGGGGAAAGGATGAGCAAAACTCATCGGACCTGGTCGTGCAGGCGCCGCCACTTTTTATCCAGGAAAAGGTTCAACCTAAGGTCTTGATCGACGACTTGCGGCAGCGGAGCAAGGAGACGGAGGCGGACAAGGGAAGCGACGGCGAATCACAGGCCGACCTGTTCGCGGATTTCAACGGGCTACCAAGCGCGGACGCCCAGACGGAATTCTACCAGCACGACGCCAATTGGTCGAATCGGATGATTCTCGGGGATAGCTTGCAGGTGATGGCGTCGCTGGCGGAGCGGGAGGGCCTGCGCGGCAAGGTGCAGTGCATCTACATCGACCCTCCGTACGGCATCAAGTTCAATTCCAACTTCCAGTGGTCAACGACTAGCCGCGACGTCAAGGACGGCAAGGCCGATCACATCACTCGCGAACCGGAGCAGGTGAAGGCGTTTCGGGATACGTGGCGGGACGGGGTTCATTCGTATCTGACGTATTTGCGGGATCGGCTGACGGTTGCGCGGGATTTGTTGACGGAGAGCGGGTCGGTATTCGTTCAAATTGGGGATGAGAATGTGCATCGAGTGCGGGCGTTGATGGACGAGGTGTTTGGTGAGGATAATTTTGTAAGTTCGATCTGGTTCAAGAAAAATGCTTTTGATGCATCCAATATCTTGTCGAACGTATTCGACCATATTCTGTGGTATTCCAAATCGAAAGATATCAAGATCAGACAGATATACGGGAAGAGAACATTTGAGAATTCTGATTCTCAATTCTTCGATAGCATCCAGTTACAAGATGGGACCCACAGGCAACTGACTAAAGACGAGAGAGAACGAGCCGTTCAACTGCCGGAAGGAAGCGCGGTCTTCGCACGAAATCCACTGACTTCAGCGGGGCTATCATCAACCTCGTCTAATTCATTCCATTTCCAGGGCAGGGACATACCTTGTGCGCCGAATTCTCACTGGAAGACTACGCCAGAGGGAATGAAACGCCTAGCTAAGGCTGACCGTTTTGCGATGAAGGGAACGCGTTTACGAATGGTCCGCTTCATAGCCGACAATTCGATCATTCCGATGGCAAACCTCTGGCAGGATACTGGAGTTGGCGGGTTCGTTGGAGACGATAAGGTGTACGTGGTCCAAACCGATAGTCGTGCAATCGCACGCTGCATCCTAATGACCACCGACCCCGGCGACCTCGTCCTCGACCCCACCTGCGGCTCCGGCACCACCGCGTACGTAGCCGAGCAGTGGGGCCGCCGCTGGATCACCATCGACACCTCCCGCGTCGCCCTCGCGCTGGCCCGCGCCCGCGTCATGGGCGCACGCTATCCCTACTACTTGCTCGCCGACAGCCGCGACGGCCAAATTAAAGAAGCCGCACTCGCCCGCAAAGCCCCCTCAGAAGCGCCCACGTACAACGACATCCGCCAAGGCTTCGTGTACGAGCGCGTCCCCCACATCACCCTCAAGTCCATCGCCAACAACGCCGAAATCGACGAAATCTGGGAAAATTGGCAGGATACGATTCAAACGCTGCTTACAAAACTGGATGAGGTGGTTAGCGAAGAGTGGAAAGTGGAGAGCAGGAAAGCCAGCCGCTCGTCACTTTCCTCTCGCCACTCCCTCGCCGAATGGGAGGTTCCGCGCGAATTTCCCGACGAGTGGTCCGCTGCCGCCAAGCCGCTGCACGAACAATTCTGGACGGCGAGGGTCACGCGCCAGCGCGAAATCGACGCGAGCATTGCCGCCAAGGCCGACTACGAGTACCTCTACGACAAGCCCTACGAAGACAAGAAAAAGGTCCGCGTCGCGGGCCCCTTCACTGTTGAAAGTCTGTCGCCGCACCGGCTACTTGGTGTCGATGAAGATGACTCGCTGATCGATAACGTCGCTGAGGCGAAACTCGGCTACGGTGAGAAACAAGACTTCGCAGATATTATCCTCGATAACCTCAAAAACGCGGGTGTTCAACAGGCGCATAAGGAGGACCGAATATCGTTTTCCGGAATGAGACCCTGGCCCGGCAATCTCGTTTGCGCCGAAGGATCCTACGCTGAAGGGACGTCCGGTAACGGCTCCGAAAAACGTGCGGGAATTTTCATCGGACCGGAATTCGGGACCGTCTCACGTCCGGATCTCGTAGAGGCCGCTCGTGAGGCAGCCGACGCTGATTTCGACGTGCTGATCGCCTGTGCCTTCAACTATGATGCCCACGCCTCAGACTTCAACAGTGTAGGCCGCGTCCCGATCCTGAAGGCCCGCATGAATGCCGATCTCCATATGGCGGAAGACCTTAAGAATACCGGAAAGGGTAACCTTTTCGTCATTTTCGGCGAACCCGATATAGATATCCTTGAAGCGGAAGACGGACAGATTCAGGTAAGAGTAAACGGAGTTGATGTTTTCCACCCCAACACCGGCGAGATCCGCAGCGACAACGCTGATGGAATCGCCTGCTGGTTCGTGGATACCGACTACAACCAGGAGAGCTTTTTCGTCCGCCACGCCTACTTCCTCGGCGCAAACAACCCCTATAAATCCCTCAAGACCACCCTCAAAGCCGAAATCAATCAGGAAGCCTGGGAAACGCTCCATAGCGACACATCCCGGCCATTCACAAAACCAAAGTCCGGCCGGATCGCAGTGAAGGTAATCAACCACCTCGGCGACGAGGTGATGAAGGTGTTTCGGGTGTGAAGTGTAACTGTACTGTATATTACTTGGTTGAAAGAGGCGTAAAAGATCGCCTGGCGCGTCCACGAAATTAGCATCTGATCTCCAAGTTGCTCCATTATAGGATGCCGTTAACATTCGGAATACTTGCTCGGAGAACATCAATGACGTTTACGCGTGAAAAGGCTGATAACTGGCACCAGGAGGTACCAGGCGCGCGATGGTTCAAGGCCGACTTGCACATACATACGATTGACGATTTTACAGGTGGGAGGGCAAAAATCCCAGCTGGGATCAACGGTCCACCCCACTCAGAGGAGACAATCAAGAAGTATGCCCGGAAATTTCTGGAAAAAGCGATCGAGAGCGGTGTCCGCGTTTTGGGTCTTACACCCCATTCTCCACGTGGCGGAGTCACTGCGGAGACCAGCGCCGTCTGGAAAATTGTCGAGGAATGGAATCATGGCAAGGACGGTGACGGGGTTCCGTTTAGAGAGAAACTATACGCAGTATTTCCCGGTTTCGAACCGTCTCTCAAGCAGGGTAAAAGCGGACTTCACTTGCTGTTTCTTTTTGATCCCGAAATCGGGCGAGAAAATTATCTCAAGGCATTCGATCTAGTCATGGGCGGCGTCACCCCTTGGGATGAGAACAATGAGCTACAGTTGTCTAACAAGGGTGCAGAGGATGCATTTCACGAACTTAGGGGTTTTCATGATCGAGTGTGTCCTGCAAATCGAAACGGGCGGAATCGGTGGCAGTACATTGTCTTGGCCCCACATATCGACTCGGAAAAAGGGCTACTAGAAGCACAAAAGGCTCAAGTACTGCAACTCTTCCAACACACAGAAGTAGCAGGGTTGGAGCTTGGCGATGACAAACTGCCAGAAGATACCGTGGAAAGCCGCGATTGGCTGCCGGAAGGGATGGAGGTTAATAATCAGGCTTTCTTCCACGCCAGCGACGCCTATTCGGTGGGCGAAATCGGGAACCGTCACACCTGGATAAAACTAGCGAGCCCAAGAATCGAGGCGCTACGTCAAACCTTTATCGCGAGTGACTCGCGTATACGCATTGGATACGTACGGGATGGAAACGGGGCTCTTAACGAGATTGCGAACCCTCCAGACGTAACGGTGAATGAACGCCCCTGGCTCAAATCCGTCACCATCTCAGGAGGGGCTTCATTTTTCGCCGCAACCGAAAAGCACAAACCGAAAACCCGCTTCGATCTCAGCCCTGACCTGACTTGCATCATTGGCGGTAGCATGACTGGCAAGAGCACGTTTCTTGACGGACTGCGGCTTTACATCAATGCACCGCTACCCCAGGACGCCGGAATCTGTCAGCAGGTCGAGGCCCGTGGAAGGCAGCGCTTCCTCGGGGGTTCGCCCGAAGTCTGTCTTGAATGCCCAGGACAAGATCCTACCGCTTCACACCACGAGCGGTGGCCAGCGGTTTTCTATGCGCAAAATGAGCTGCAAAGGCTTGCCCAAGAACCAGAAGCAGTTGAAGAGTTGCTCGCCCGGCTAGTGCCGGAAGAGATCGACGGCATTCAAGCGCGTCAATCAAAGTTGATCGCGTTAGACAATGAACTCAGTAATGCAACAAAGCACTTGGCGAAATTGGACGAGGACCTAACTGAAGCTGAGCAGGCTTTCGAACGGGCGGAAAAAGCCTCTGCGCAACTCGCGGCATTCTCACAAGCCGGCGTTGAGAAGTTGCACCAAGCCTCCCGCGATCTTCGTCGGTGGCAGGAAGCTGCTGAGATTTCCACTGAACTCGAAGTCGAACTGAATCGCCTACTGAATTCGGTGGAAGCCTTTGAAGTACCTGAGATCGACGAACGACTCGCCACCGTCTTGCAAGGTATGAAAGCTGATGTATCCTGCGAAAATATGGAGAATGAATGGAACCGAATCCGAGAGTACCTTTTAGATGCGAAATCGCAACTAGAAGCATGGAATGCAAGAAAACAATCAATTGTCAACGAGTTGGAAGTCCAGGAGCAAAACGTCCGCATTGAAGTGGATCGCGCGCTTGCCGCCCACGGACTTGACGGGGCGCGAATCGAGGAATTCAAGGCGCTGAATCGCCAAGCATCGCTATTGGAGAGCTACAGCGCGAATCTCGATCAGGTGCGTAAGAAGCGTTCGACCGTAAATTACTCTTTCGAGGTACAACTTAAGGAAAGACAAGATCTCGTTCAGATGCAAAGGGCGGTGTTTGACCGTGTGATCGAGACTATCCGTGTGGACTTCGTCGGGCAGATTTCGGCCCGTCGCGTCGACGACGGAAATCATGAACCTCTCGGTCGCTTTCTGAAAAATCTCGGTCAGAAGGGAATCACTCGATGGTGGAACCAACTGCAGGATACAGACAGGACCTCTCCGTCGGAACTGCTCAAACACCTTCGCAATAATACAATGAACGAAGTAGGAATGAGCGACGCTGTGCAGGAGACATTCCGCGAGCAACTCACCCGGACAAGACAACGACAACTTGCCGCTATTCGCTGCAGCGATCATTACCTCCTGGAACTCAGGATGGACGATGGCAGTGATCGGCGACTAAACGACCTATCAGGCGGGCAGCGGGTGAGCATGCTGCTCTCGCTGCTTCTTAAAACGACCGATGAACGACCCTTGATCATCGATCAGCCGGAGGACGAGTTGGACAACCGATTTCTGTTCGACACAGTTCTCCCCGCGCTCAAGCGCCTTAAGGGACGGCGACAGATCATTGTAGCGACACACGAGGCGAACATCGTTGTCAATGGCGACGCGGATCAAGTGATTCAACTCAAGGCGACGGCGAACCGAGGCCACGTAGCGTGCGCCGGGGCTATCGAACAACCGGCCGTCAGGGACGCTATTGTCAGAACCGTTGACGGGGGCGATGAGGCGTTTCGTCTACGTAGGCTGAAGTACGGTTTCTGAGGTCGTTCAATCATGGATTGGTTAAATATCCTTGAGCGGGTCGAACTTGGCGAGGACCGGCACACCGAATTCAAACGCGGGCTTGGCGACCTGTCTGCCATTGGCAAGGCGATATGCGCGTTCGCAAACACCGATGGCGGCCTAATCGTCATTTGGTGTGGATAAATTCCAGGAAATCGTTGGGGTCAGAGAAGTTGCGGAAAGGGTTCAGGAGCGTTTGACTTCGTTCCTTCAGACTGGATGTAGTACGCCGGTTTCTGCCCAAGGCGGACGTCATGAAGATCCTAACGGATGGGTTCACTGGATCGAAGTT
>CAXXJS010000058.1:0-26667 GCA_963662665.2 Candidatus Latescibacterota bacterium | reverse complement strand
GGGAGGGTGCTTATACGAGGCGATAAACGCATCGGCAAAGGCCGTCGCGATCCGATATAAATCACCTCTGGTGATCCGGTTCTCGAACCGACTCATCGTGGGTTGACTGGCCAGGTTGGCACCGGTGACCGGCAACCGATCGCAGGCCGCCTTGAAGCCGGGGTCACTACGCAACGCATTGCAGTCGTTCGCATCCTCATACCCACACGCCATCTGAAAGACACGCTGAGTCAGCAGGTCCACCGACGGGTGATCCACGTAACTTGGATGCCGACGATCTGTTATCGCCGCAACGATCCGACACAAAATGCCGATTTTGGCCTCCACCTCGCGAAGCAGCATCGCCCCGGTGTCGCTGGTCAGCATGCCCCGTCGAAGGTGGCTTCTACCCGTTTGCCAGAAACACTTGCGAAAGACATCCTTTGTTGTTTATCTTGACCTGCCACGGTAGTTTCCTCCCGGTTCATTGTTATCAGGTTATTCGCGTAACCATAATATAATACAATGACTTGGGTAAGGAAACTACCTTTTTTGTGAATTATTCAGACTAAGATGGAATTCGAGGCGTGGCTGGAAGATACCTTTGGTACAGTCAATTGGGAGTTTTAAAATATCTGAACCGCATTATAGCAGAACTCGATTCGGCGCGCATTAATCTCATCAAGGAGTCGATGGATGAAACCGTTCTCTGAAGATCTGCTCGCGAAGCTGGCAAGTGCGACGGTGGCCCCTCATCCGACGCGTCCGAGAGTTCTGCTGGGCGCAAATGAGGTGTCTGAGGTCCGGGACCGGGCAAGCGCGACACCGGGGTTTGTGGACAAACTCGCGGAGGAGGCGCGAGAGGCATCCGCCAGCGAGGATCTCTTCGGCGCCGACCCCGAGCTTCCGTATTTCTGCCAGACGCCGCTCCGCTCCCTGGCGAACGCCGCTTTCATCCTGGAGGATGAGGCGTTCGCGGCCAGGGCGCTGGAGGGCGTGGAGGTGATGTTCTCATTTCCCCCGGAGGAGTGGGTGGCGCGCCCGCACCGGCCCATGAGATGTGATCACGCCATGCTGAACGTGGCGTCGGCGATCGGCATCTCGACGGATCTCTGCGCGGAATTCTGGCCGGCCGACGCTGTCGCGTCGATCTCGGATCGGATCAACGCGTATACGGTCGCGCGGTTTCTGGAGACGTGGGAAAAACAGGATGCGCACTGGTCGAGTCCGGATTACCACTGGAACTGGAAGATTATGTGCTGCGGTGAAATGGGTACGGCTGCAATTGCGTGTGCGGAGGCAATTTCGGACTTTGACGCAGTCATGCGGGCGGCGCTTGCGGGGGTGTCTGGATATTCTGGACTTTGTCCCGCCGGAAGGAGACTGGGCGGAGGGACCGGGATACTGGCTTGGCACGCTTGGGCACGGTGTGAAATTCGGGATTGGATTTACACCGGGCCACGGGCGGGGAAGTAAATCTGTTCGACCATCCGGCATTGCGGGAAACGGGGGACTATATCGTCCACGTGACCGAGCCGGACGGACAGGTCTACAATTTCAACGATAACGGCATTTCGCTCGGCTCCAGCCTGGACTATTTGCTGTTGCTGTCAAAGCTGAACCGGCGGGGAGACTGGGCGCGGACCGCCCGGGCCGGCGATCACGCGACCGTCGAACGGCTGATCTGGGACGATCCGTCGCTGTCCGACGCCATCCCCGGCGAGACTTCCCGGAGTTATCCGACGACCGGCGTCGTGACCATGCGCAGCGGGTGGGACGATCAGGCGACCTTTGTGGGCCTCAAATCGGGTTCGAGCGCCGTAGGTCACTCACAGCTGGATGCGAACTCATTTGTGGTCTCCTCGCGCGGGGAACGGCTGTTGATCGACGAGGGCATCTGGCCGTACGGCCACGACCTGGGATTCTTCGACAGCGACGGGGGGAAGCGCTGGAATTTCGACGGTAACGGGACGATCGGTCACAACACGCTGATGGTGGACGGAGAGGGTCAGCGCTACGGCGCCGACCATCCGGGAAGGATCGTGTCTTTCGAGGTTGGTGAGGAGGTGGACGTGGCCGTGGGTGACGCCACGGCGGCTTACGGCGGGAAACTGAAGCGATATCTCCGTACGCTGGCCTATGTGAAACCCGACGTCGTCCTGGTGTACGATCGTGTATCGTCCGACGTTACCCCGGCTGCTGGAGTGGGCTGTTTCATCACCGCGCCGAAGTTTCGGGCGACGAGCGCTTAACCGAGTTCAGACGGAACGGCGTGACGCTGTCGCTGTCCCGAGTGGTACCGGAAGAGGCGGAATGCTGGCGGTTAAGCGACGTGAAAGCGAACCAGCATGTACACGGAGTCCAATCAGTATCGACCCCATCGGGTCGGTGTCGAATATCGGAGTTTTGGGCCGTTTCATCCCTGCCTGGAAATCGACGTGTTGTGGGGCATTCACGTGGGAAACGCTTCCGATCGTCCGGAGTTCGACGCATCGGTCGAGGCGGGGACGGCGACGGTCCGGGGTCATATACGGTAGCGGGAACGAGCGAATCGTGACGCTGGCAGGATAATGCACGGCGCCGCGTTCAGTTCGATGGCTGTTGCGAGTCTCTTGCGGTTCCTCTTGTCTTGTCGCGCCGTGCGCTCTGTTCCGCGTTGATCTTGTGGATCAGCCAACCGAATTGCTGCAGAACGGTATCGTTCGATTTTCTGGCTGCTGAAAGTTTGAGATATTTGTTCAGATACCTCGCGCCTTTTTCCACAAGGGCCCACCCGAATCAAGCCCACGTACGCGCCGGCAGTCAGCCCGGACTCGGCGATCCTGCGAAGTTCTCGCTTTGCGTCCGCGTGCCTGCCCTCCGCAATATAAACCTCGCGCAGCAGCAGGCGTCCCAGAGCGAATTCCGGCTTGACCTCCAGGCTGCGCCTGAAAGCGTTTTCGGCCTGCCGCCAGGCCTTGCGACGGTAGGCCTTCACTCCCAGAATGGCGTATTTGTCCGGGAGTGCGGGATCTGTCCGGATTTCCGCCTTCCACCGCTCAAGCAGGTCCTCCACGTTCGCGCCGGACCGGCGGTACACCGCAACAAGGGGATGGTCGAATCCCGTGATTGTGGGTTCAGCATCGGCTTCGGAATAGGCAAAACCCAGGACTTCCGGGGGCACTTTGAACTGCGCGACCCTCTCGAATCCCAGGCTTTCCTCGGCAAGGCGGCGGTAGTAGGTGTGCGCGATCGGGAACCGTTGCCGTACCTTCTTGAACGGCAGCATGCGATTCTCCTCGATCAGGACGATCCAGTCCACGCCTGCCAGACGGTTTTGAATGAACTCGACGTGCGCTTCATAGGGCAGGTTGCCGTCGGCTGAAAGAAACCAGGCCGCCTCATCCAGCTTTCGCTTGTACCGGTCGGCTGGCGCCATCCAATGACGTCGGATATCCGCCTCGCTCGGTCAGCACGCCAGCACCTTCGGGAATATTCCGCTCAATCCATCCAGCCGCCTCGAACCGGCTGCTGGAACGGTAGACGCCCGCGGTCGCGATGCCGTAGGCGACCGTGGGAATCACCACCAGCGCCACGGGCAGGGCGTACACCCAGACCTGATTCAGGCGCTCGCGTATCCAACCCGCCGCCTCCAAGCATGCCCAGGCGGCCAAAACCGCCATAAGGGGTTGCATGGGCGTCGTGTACCTCACCGGTTTGGCGTGAAATCCGCCCACGATCAGGAAATAGGGAATGAGCCATGCAAGCAGAACCCACCAATCTCGCTGTCGTTTCCAGATGGCCAACGCGACGCCGCACAGCGACGCGATTTCCAGGGGCATTCCCATCGCGTAGCGGAACAGGTGGGTTACATAAAAGAGATAAGGGGTGGTGGCGAAATCATAAAGCACCCAGATGCGAATTAACTCGCCTTTCGTGATTTTAACACTTGGAAGGAAGTTCCTCATGTCATTGGAACTGAAGAATTCGCCGGGCTTGAGGAGCAGCGGTTCGCAGACCACCGCCACCGCCAGCACGATAGCCCCACAAAGCAGGGCTCTCCAAGTAAACGCCGGGCGCACACTTCGCCAGACTCGTGCGAACTGCGTCAAAACCCAGAGCCTCCGAGGTCCCCGTTTTCGCGTTTTGCGCCGGGGCCTTTGTCTATCTCTCGGGCCGGGTGTGGGCCATACGTGTGCCACTAGGAATGCCAGGCACAGCATTCCTCCCATTAGCCGTGTTCCCGCCGCCATTCCGCAGACAAGCCCACAGACCACGTAGGGCAAAGTGCGGTCCGAAGGCAGTTTCAGGATGAGATATACACCTAGGGTGATCCAGAACGCAAAGGACACGTCCACGGTATAGAAGTGGCACTGCTGGATGTGCCCGGCGCAGAACGCCAAAAAGCCCGCACCGAGAACGCCCGCCCAGATTCCGGCCAACTGCCTGCCGATGGCGAATACGACCCACACGGTAAGTATGCCAAGCGTGGCCGAGATCCCGCGACCCCAAAGATGGGTGAATTTCACCGACCGGTTGTCGTCTTTGTCGAACGGATCGATCCCCACAAACACACCGGCGCCCTCGGCCAGGACCCACAAGACGTAAGCCGGGCTCTTGGCATAGGCAGTGACTGCTTTGCGGATGTCAACGCCTACCCACCCCGCGCTTTCGACTACCGTGCGTTCATCCGGATGAAAGGCGTGAAATTTACCAGTTTCCGGGTCAATACCCCAATCAATCCCGTAAAACCGGACTGCGGCGGATACAATAAGTAAGAAAATAAGAAGCAGGTACGCGTATCGTTTCTCGGTCACTATTGGCCCCTTAAGTGTAGCAGGCTGCGTCTAGTTCAGCTAGGTCAGAGGTATCTGCGATAAATGGCGATCATCTCAAATGCGGCCCTTAAGAAAACGATCGGGGTGATTTTGGAGCCTTTGACGTCCCGCCATTCTGAAAGCGGCGATTCGTAGATTACGTTTCGCGCACGGGAGCGTGTGGCGTCTGCTTGGATAAATCTGGCGATGATTTCGACGTCGAAGATCCACCGGGTGATGAATGGTTCTCGCAACAGAGCGATAAAACAAGGGGTGACCCTGAACAGCTTCGCGCCGCATTGGGTGTCGTATACAGTGACGCCCAGCAGAATAGAGGCGACTGTTGCGAACAGCCTGCCCAAGTAGTGTCGCACCAAGTTGCGCCTGATCGTTCTTCCCAGAAGTTGCACCCTTGCGCCGAAGACCATCTCGATATTCGGCCTGCTTTCCAAGACGTCGCAAAACTCCGTTATAGCGTCTAAGGGTGTTGCGAGGTCCGCATCCCAGAATCCGACGTAACCGGCGCCTGACTCGAGCGCCTTGAGAAGTCCTTGACGCACCGCTTCGGCCTTTCCTGCATTCTTTGCCAGCGTGTGTATGTCAAACGATTCAGGATCGGACTCCCGCAACGACTTGAGTACCTGGAGAGTGGTATCTGTGCTGCCATCGTCTACAAAGAGGAATCTGATGGTGTGCACCCGGTTTACAAAGGATTGAAACTTGTCGACTGGAAGCCGGTGAGCCTCGTTGTAACAGGGGACGACGACGATCGTGTGACCCATGCAACCCTACTCTTTCCGGCTCAGTGCGGCAATGAGGCTTACGCCGAAAACGTAGCCTCGTTTTCTCTTATGCGTCAGAAGTTTAACTAACACGCCCATTTCGCCTGCGAAAACCGCGGTTAATAAACGGTTGACCGGCCGAATAGGCAATTTCAAATCTGTACCCGCATCACCAAAGGAGCGTTTCCGAAGGCGGTTCAACGCACGAATCGTTCTAACGATCGGGTAGAGACGTGCATTAAAATAAGAGAGCAAGTGTACGGTTACGGGCAACCCGGACCACAGGTCTTGGAGACTCTGGATATCATACCGGCGGAAGTGGCCGTAGGCTACATCGTGCTCACTCCACAGAGACATGTCTGCAGGTACAGTGAGGAGTAGGCAGGCGCCCGGTCTGAGAGCCATGATTAGTTCGGTTAGAAACCCGACGTCGTCCTCGATGTGTTCCAGTACGTCCGTTAAAAGAAAAAGACTGGCCTGCTCCATCGCGTCTCCAAGTTCGGCTGGCGTCGAACCGCATATGAAGCGTACGTCCGGAAAACGGCGTTTCGCAAGCCATATGGCTTCGACCGATGCGTCAATGCCGATACAGCGGTAATCATTGGCAAATGCTGCGATGTTTCCCCCCGTTCCGCACCCCACGTCGACAGCAAGTGTGGATTTGGACGGTGGCGTCAGATAGCAGGCAAGTTCGTGCAGGATTCGTCGTCTCGCCAGGAACCACCAGTGGTTCTCTTCCACTTCTGCGTGTAGCTTAAACTGGTCCGTCTGCAATTTTGGCAGCTTCCCTCTCGGCGGCTCAGTTCGGCGGTACCGGCGGCAGATCTTGACTGTCAGAATCCCCATTGCAACCTGCCGGAGGTTTAGGGACTGGCCGAAGTCTCGGGTTCGAAAATGCGAGGTCGAGTAGGACTTGGTGCGTGGAATCCGGATTCGAGTGGAATATAGCTTCCTGCCACAACCATGTCAATGCAATCGCCGGGCTCGACAGCCGACAGCAGGTCGCACACCCGCTTTCGCGTGCAGGAATCGGAACGCAAGTCGTCGTATCGCGTGGTTCGGACTGGAACCCGCATGCATGGTCTCGGGACAACATGCCGAGCTTGACAAAGGGATGTGCAGGCCGTAGATTTCGCGGGCTGTCAATCAAGGCGCCGGCCAATGGCCCGGAGTCGCCGAAATCGGAGTTCTTTATGGTCACAAATGAACATCGGGTCGACGTAGCGTTTGGCCGCGGCAGCGTGTCCATCCATGCGGACCCGGAATTGGCCGAATGGGAGGTGATACGCCCTTCCTTCGAGGCGGCCATTCCGGATCCGAAAGGTCGTTTTCGGCAGTCCGTTGAGAAGCCGGTGGAATGCGCTCCGCTCAACGAGATCGTCTCGGCCCGGGACAGAGTGGTCATCGTGACATCGGACGGTACCCGCCCGGTGCCCAACCGGCAGCTGATTCCCTGGATTATGGAGTCTCTCCCGGTGCCCGAGGAAAATGTCACGGTGTTGCTGGGGAACGGGACGCATCGGGCGAATACGGATGAAGAAATCGCCGGGATGTTCGGCGCCGCGCTTGCCGGCCGGTTGAAGATCCTGAACCACGACGCGTACGACGCATCGAAAAACGTGTTTCTGGGCAAGTCCGCCTGTGGTACGGCCGTCTGGCTGGACCGGGCGTACGTAGAAGCTGACAAGCGGATCGTGCTGGGATTTATAGAGCCCCACTTCTTCGCGGGTTTTTCAGGCGGTGCAAAGGGCGTTGCGCCGGGAGTGGCGGGCATTGAGACGATTTACCGGCTGCATCGGTCGGAACTCATCGCAGACCCCATGAGTACATGGGGTGTCCTCAACGGGAACCCGCTGCAACGGGAGGTCCGCGAAGCCGTTGCGCTTTGCCCGCCGGATTTCCTGGTTAACGTAACATTGAACGGAAACAAGGCGATCTCGGCGTTCTTTGCGGGAAACTATCTGGCTGCGCATCAGCGGGGGTGTGTCTCCGCAAAGGCGGCCTCAATGGCGCCCGTGGAAAAGGCGTTCCAGGTCGCCCTGACGTCCAACAGCGGATATCCGCTGGACCAGAACCTGTATCAGGCCGTCAAGGGCATGTCGGCGGCCGCGCGAATCGTGGAAGATGGCGGGTCCGTACTCGTCGCAAGCCAGTGCAGCGACGGTGTGCCGGATCACGGTAACTTTGCCGAATTGATGCGGACGGGAGACCGGCCTGGAGACGTGCTTCGGGCGGTGCATAGCCGGGAACCCGTCCTGGACCAGTGGCAGGCGCAGACCCTGGCATCCATCCTTGAGCGGATTGAAGTCGGGGTATACGCCAATATGGACAAGGCAGACATCGAGGCCTGCAAGCTGGCCGCCGTGGAAGATCTGGATTCAACCCTTCGGGAAAGGATCCGGGCGATTGGCGGCGGCGCGCGGGTGGCCGTGCTGCCGGACGGTCCTTTGACAATCCCGTATCTGCGTGGGCCATAGATACGATCGACTCGATCCGGGACCGGAATTTTATTCCATGCCCGATCGATGGTCTCCTCGTCATTGTAAATTCAGCGTAGAATTCGAAAAAATCCCCGGAAAGGGATTCAGACATGCAGGATAGACTGGAAGCCAGGTTGCGGGTGGTTGAGTCCGCGGGCGTTGCACGCCGGAATTGGCCGGTGACGAGGGGGGTCCCGCTTCCCACGGGCGCCGTTCACGATCCGACTTCATTGGTGGTAGAGGATGTAGATAGCCGTCCGGTATCCGCGCAGTTCCGCGTCTTGAATCGATGGCCGGATGGGAGTCTCAAGTGGGTTCTTACGGACTTTCAGGCAGATGTGCCGGCCGGCGGAGAGTCGATTTACACCGTCTGCCAGGGTGGAGCCGGGGCTGCGCTGGGCGACGAGGTCCGGGTCCGGAAGGATGGCGGGAATCTGGTCGTATGTACCGGCCCCCTCCGGTTCACCGTGAACCGCCGCCGGTTTTCTCTCGTGGAAACCGCGGCGCTGGGGCGGACGGAAGCGGACGGCGAATTCAGGACGGAAGAGGAAATCGAAAGCCCGGGAGGGGACGCCTGGGTGCGTATCCGCGAGTCGTTTCTGGACGACGAGGGTAAGCGGTACATTTACGGCATGGGAGGCGATTGTCTGGCATCCCTCGCGGAATCCGGGTTCGACGTGAGCGTGGAGGAGGCCGGTCCGCTCAGGGTCGTTATCCGGTGTGAAGGCGCATTCGAAGCCGACCTGCCGATGCACCACTATTCGGGTTATCGGCCGTTTCGTTTCGTAACGCGGATTTACGCCTACGCGGGTCGTACCGAGTTGCGCGTACTGCACACCGTCGTTGCGGCATGCAATCCCCGGGAGACGGAAGTGGAGGAAATCGGGTTGCGGGTGCCCGTCTCGCTATCGGGTTCCGTGAACTACCGTGTTGCCGCGAGCCGTGAAATCTCAGGTGCGGCAGCACCCGGCGAATCGCTGTTGCTTTCCCAGCGGCTCCACAATCATTATCGTCTGGACCGCAGTCAGGGCCAGCGCATTGGAACACTTGCCGAAGGAGACCGCACGGAGGGCTGGATTGCCTGCGAAGACGGCCGCGTGGGCGTCGGCGTCGGTCTGCGTTACATGCCGGAGGAATTTCCAAAGGCGCTTGGCGTTTCCGGGTTCGGCGGTGGAATCGACGTCTATTGCTGGAAGGATCCCGACGGGAAATCCCTGTCGCTGAAGCGGTACTCGGAAGCCGTGGCGTGGGATGAAGGCGAGGGGGTTTACGCGGATGGCACCGGCACGGCCAAAACAACCGAGTTTTTTATCTGTTACTACCGGGCTTCGGACAGCGCCGGCGTCCCGGATCGTCTTAGAGGTTGGCTCCAGGCGCCGCACGTCGCAGTGGATCCGGAATGGATGGCGGTTTGTGAAGCTACGGGGGGGTTCCATCCTGTCGACGAGGCGCGTTTTCCGAAATCCGAGCGGATGATGGCTGGCTTCCTGGACTGGTTGCAGCGGAATATCGAACTGGGCGCCTGGTACGGTTTTCTTGATTGGGGCGATGCGCTGGTGGCGTGGGACCAGGGCACCGACGACTGGCGTTTTTACGGCCGCTGGGGATGGTGCAACAGCGAGTGGGACCCGCGGCACGGGGTGTGGGTGCAGTACATGCGCACGGGCGACCCCGGGCATTTTTTGCTGGGCGAAGCAATGACCCGGCATTCGATGGACGTGGATACATGCCACTACCACCCGTTCAGACCCTATATGGTTGGCGGCTGTTTCCGCCATAGCGTGGACCATTTCGGCGACGAGAGTTGCGCGTCGCACACGTTTCTGGATGGATGGATGGATTACTACTACCTGACGGGCGACCTGCGGACGCTGGAGGTAATCCGCGAGGCCGGTGAGTTTCTGTTGCGTTACCGTTGGACGGAAAACCCGGCGTTCAGTTTCAGCCTGCGCAGCATTGCCAACGCGATGCGCGGTCTGCTATACGTATATGAAGCCACGGGCGAGGAGCGGTTCAGGACGGGTGCACTTGCGGTGTACGAGACGATTGCGCGGGGTCAGAATGAAGATGGAAGCTGGCACAAACGGTTTCAGGTCTCCACCGCGGACCATCTGTCCGACCAGAGGCCGTATGGCATGGCCACGGAGGGCACCACGCTGGCCGTGGAGCTGGGTACGACGGCGCCGTTCACGGACGACGAGTTTCGCAAACTGAGGGGCGACGCGAAATCGACCCACCGCGTCCTGCCGGTTTCGGAACTGAAAGGGTATCAGACCCACTATCTGATGGTGGGTCTGGAATTGCTGCACCGCCTCACGGACAGGGAAGACGTGGCGACGGTCTACCGGAGGGCCGTCGACTGGTTCTGCGGCTCTCCGGACGGATTGAATGCTGAAAAAGCCATCGAACAGCGATACGGTGGCGTCCTTTGCCGTCACCTGGGCTACGCGTACAGGATGACGGGGAACCGGAAATACCTGGAAATCGGTCGGGCGATTCTGAAGGTCCTGATCGAAAGCCAGGACTGGGGAGACGATCCAAAACGCCACGGGGCGGTCGAAATGAGTCCGATGCACATCAGTCTGTTGTTTTTCGGCGTGCCCTATTTCCTCGGTGCGCTCTCGGACGCGGACCTGGGAGAAGAGTAACGTTAACCATTTATGGAGGTCGGAAAGATGGCAGGTAGCGGGTGTGTGCGGGTCGGCATTCTGGGCCAGGGACGCAGCGGTCGGGATATTCACGCGGAGTGGCTGGTCCGGTCCCCTGCCAAATACCGGATTGTGGCCGTATCGGATCTGCTGCGGGACCGTCGCGACCGCGCTGTACGTGAGTTCGAATGCGATGCGTACGCGGACTACAGGGACGTGCTGGCGCGGGATGACATTGACCTGGTGGTCAATGCGTTGCCCAGCCATATGCATACGCAGGCCACGGAGGAAGCGTTCGACGCGGGTCATCATGTCGTGTGTGAAAAGCCCCTGGCATCCAGCGCTGAAGACTTCCGGCGCATGGTGGCGGCGTCCGAACGGTCGGACAGAATCTTCGCGCCGTTCCAGCAGTCGAGATACGCACCGCATTTTCAACAGATACAGCGGGTGATCGGTTCCGGTATCATAGGCCGCATCGTGCAGATCCGCATTGCATTCAACGGGTTCGCCCGCCGATGGGACTGGCAGACGCTGCAGGAGTTCAAAGGCGGCAACCTGCTGAATACAGGGCCCCATCCCATGGACCAGGCCCTCTGCCTCCTGGATTGGAAGAAGCCATCGGTGCACTGCATTATGGACCGGGCGAATACTTACGGAGACGCTGAAGACCACGTCAAGGTGCTGCTGCGGTGCGAGGGATCACCCACGATCGATCTGGAGATCTCTTCGTGTGACCCGTTTTCCGAAAACATGTATCGTGTATACGGCACGCGGGGCGGGCTGGCTGGCGGCGCCAACGGGATCAGGTGGCGGTATTTCGATCCTGCGGATGCACCCGTGCAAAGGCTGTTGCGGTCCCCGCTGCCGGGGCCGAGCTATTGCCGCGAGGAACTGCCGTGGGCCGAGGAGTCGTGGGCGCCCAATGAGGAGGAGAGGGAAGCGTTTACGTATATGTCCAGGGCGTATTACGACCACATATACGACGTACTGCGCGAGGGCGCGCCGTTGTTCATTACGCCGGAGCAGGTCGCGGTGCAGGTGGCGGTGATGGAAGAATGCCACCGCCAGAATCCCCTGTCCAGGCTGGCGCCGGAGGGCTGGGAAGAAGCGAATTAGACCTGTTGGAGAAAGGAACTGCCGTGGGGAAGCCGGTTCGTGTCGTTCTGGTCGGTTGCGGGGGGATGGGGCGCCAGCATCTGAGTGTCATCGGAGGGCTGCCCGGTTTCGAGGTTGCGGGGATCTGCGACGTCTTTGCCGAGACCCTCAGGGAGACGGGAGACACGCACGGCGTGCAGGCGCGGTTCCTGGATTTCGAGAGGATGTACGACGAGGTGCGGCCCGATCTGGTCGTGGTGGCCACCCAGACCAGGGGGCATCACGCGCCCGCCGTGGCGGCGCTGAAGCGCGGTTTATCCGTACTCTGCGAGAAGCCGATCGCCATCGACCCCGCCGAGGCGGACGAGATGGTCGCGGCGGCCGCGGCGTCGGGCGCGCGGCTGGCCGTCAACCAGCAGAGCCACGTGAGTTCGGCGGTCCTGAAGGCGCGGGATATGGTCTCCAATGGGGACATTGGGGAGGTCGTGCTGGTGCGCGGCCGGAACAAGTCCGGGCGCCGGAGCGGAAACGAGTTTACGGAGATGGGCACCCACGTAGCCGATATGATGATGCGCTTCGGCGGCCGGCCCGTCTGGTGCGCCGGCAGCGTTTACTTTCAGGGACGCCTGGCGGACGCCAACGACATCATGGAAGCGAAGGAGATGTCGCCGAAGGACAGGGATTCGGGGCTGGTGATGGGCGATCGCGCGGTGGCTCATTACGGATTCGAAAGGGGCGTTCTGGGGGAGATCCATTTCCTGGAATTCGCGTCGCCCAATAGCGCAAACTACGGCGTGGACGTCATCGGAACCGATGGGCAATTGTCGATCCGTGCTTCCGGCAGCGTAGGACAAGCGCTCTGGTGTCTGCCCAGGCCAATGGAAGGCCTGCCGGGAGGCCAGGGGGACTGGAAGCCCGTTGAGACGGTAGGATCGGAAGCCCGGGATGCCATTGCCAGGATGTATGGCCGCATGGCCGCGGCGATCGAGGAAGGGACGGAGCCGCCGTCAAGCGGGGCCGACGCCCGGACGGCGTTCGAGATGATTATCGGCATCTACCAGTCACACAGGGAGGGAGGGCGCCGCGTGGCGCTGCCGCTCTCGGACCGCAGGCATCCGCTGGATGCATGGCGGGATGAAACGTCGGATTCAGATCGGAAATAGACATGTCGATTGCCGAAAGCGTCATAGCGGCGAGGGCCGAACTGGATGCCCATGTACGGGAAACCGTTGCATGGCATTTCAATCCGGACACGGGCTGCCCGTTCTGGCTGGAATTCGCCGGCGGGCTGGATTTCGATCCGCGGCGGGAGATCGGGGGCTATGAGGACTTGAAAATCCTCGGCCATTTTCAGGACGAATGGCTGCGCGGCGGCCCCGTGCGCCGTTGGATTCCCCGTGGCAGCGCGGGCAAACCGACCTACGTCTTCGAAACGGGCGGATCCACCGGGGTACCCAAATACCGGATCAGCCAGGACGACTTCCAGATCGACTACGAGACGTTCAGCAGGCACCTTTCAAACGAGACGTTCCCCGGGGGGGCGGACTGGCTCATGCTGGGTCCCACGGGCCCCAGGCGGCTGCGGCTGGCGGTTGAATATCTGTGCCAGATCCGCGGCGGGATCTGTTTCCTGGTGGACCTGGACCCCCGGTGGGTGAACAAACTGATCGGGCGCGGAGCGCTGCAGGAACTGAACCTGTACAAGGCACACGTAATCGACCAGGCGCTGACCATATTGCGGGCGAACGACAACGTGAAGTGCATGTTTACAACCCCAAAGCTTCTGGAAGCGATCTGCGAAAAGATTTCGTTGAAAAAGGTCGGAATTTCGGGGATATTTTGCGGCGGGACCGAGATGGACGCGCAGTTCAACCGGTTCGCCAGGGAAGAGTTGATTCCCGGAATTGATTTTGTGCCGACGTATGGAAATACGTTGATGGGGCTGGCTTATTCCAAGCCGCTGGCGCCCGGGGACAATTACGCCATTACCTATTACCCGCCGGTGCCCAGGGCGGTTATCGAGCTGGTGGACCCGGAAAATCCCGACGAAAACGTGGAATACAATGCCGTTGGCCGGGTGATGTTGACAACGCTGACCAAAGAGTTCTTCATGCCGAGGTTCCTCGAAAGGGACCAGGCAGAGCGGGCGGAACCTATAGAGATGTTTCCGTGGGACGGTGTGAGGAACCTGGGTCTGTTCTCCGAGATGCAGGAGTCAGTCGTCGTGGGCGTGTATTAGCGTGATGGCTTGATAACGATCCGGGAGGATCGCGTGACCCATATCCCCGTTTTGCGGGCAGGAAAGCCCTATACGAGCCTTGACGTCCAGGAAGTTCCACACGTGCAGACCGGAGAACCCACGGTCCGCGTGAGCCAGGCGAACCCCGGACTGATCGCGAGGGACCTCAGCGCGGTTCCTGAGAACCGGCGCACCCTGGACGCTTTGAGCGTTTCCGAACTGGTTGCCGTGACCCGGAAGGCTGCCGGGCTTTTCGCCGATGCGGTCCTTCCGCTGGAAAACGAACCGCAATCTCCCGAGGACTATGTCCGCCAGGTATCGGGGACAACGGGAATTCCCCAGGCTCTGTGCCGGTCGAACATGGAAAAAATCCGGTTGGTCTGCAGCGAGATCGAAGACGTGCTCTGCGGGCTGACACGCGACCTGGATCTGTCGGTACTGGATGGCGGGTGGAATTTTGAAAACACCCGGCCGTTGAGCTATCTTTGTCAGACCGATGCGCTGGGCGCCGTGTTACCCAGCAATTCTCCCGGTGTGCATTCTCTCTGGGTTCCGGCGATTTCATTGAAGGTGCCCCTCGTATTGAAGCCGGGACGCGAGGATCCCTGGACCCCGTATCGGATCGCCCAGGCGTTTATTGCCGCGGGATGCCCCGCCGAAGCGTTCGGCATCTATCCCGCCGCCCACGCCGGCGCCAATGAGATTCTCTTGCGGTGCGGCCGCTCCCTGTTGTTCGGCGGAGGGGCAACTGTGGCGCCGTGGCGCAACGATCCACGGGTATCGATTCACGGCCCGGGAAGAAGCAAGGTAATTCTCGGGGAAGACCTGGTCGAGCGCTGGGAAGAATTTCTGGATGTGATCCTCGTTTCGATAGCGGCGAACGGCGGGCGGTCCTGCATCAACGCTTCGGGCGTGTGGACGCCCGCGTTCGGACGGGAGATTGCCGAGGCGCTCGCGTGCCGGCTTTCCAGTATCGTTGCCCGCCCGCTGGACGACCCGGAAGCGCAACTTGCCGCGTTTGCCAACCCGGCGTCGGCAAAACAGGTTTCAAATACCATCGACGTGCATTTGGGATCCGGCGGCGCAACGGACCTGACCGCGGTATCGGGCAGGGAACGGATCCACGAGATAGACGGTCTCACCTTTATGAATCCCACACTGGTGTGGTGTGAGTCTCCCGATCACCCGCTGGCGAATACCGAGTTCCTGTTCCCGTACGCCGGCGTGGTCGAAGTTCCGCAGACGGAAATGGTCAATCGGATCGGGCCAAGCCTGGTGGTGACCGCGTTGACGGAAGATGAATCCCTCATCGCACGGTTGTTGGGTTCACCCCACGTGGAACGACTGAACGTCGGGCCGATTCCCACGAACCGGATTTCCTGGGACCAGCCTCACGAAGGCAATTTGTTCGAACACCTCTACCGGCAGCGGGCCTTTCAGTTCGCCCGGGGAGCGTAGAATCCTTAGTATGGAACCCTTCGACCTTCATCCTGCGCCGCGAGTGATTTTCGGGGAAGGCACACTGGCGCAACTCGGGGACATGGCGGATGGACTGGGTGGAAGGCGAACTCTGCTCGTTACGGATCCCGGGATTGTCGGCGCGGGCATCGCCGACAATGCGTTGGGGCTGCTGCGGCGCGGGGCCCGCGACGTCTTCCTGTTCGACGGGGCGGGCGAAAACCCCACAACGGCACACGTGGACGCGGGCGTCGAGGTTGCGGCGGCGCGGGGCGGGATCGATCTTATTGTGGGCCTGGGGGGCGGCAGTGCGATGGACACTGCCAAGGGGATCAATTTCATTCTGACGAACGGCGGCCGGATCGAAGACTATAGGGGAATGGGAAGGGCGGCGCGCCCGATGTTGCCCTCGATCGGCGTTCCAACGACCGCGGGGACAGGCAGCGAGGCGCAGTCTTACGCGCTGATCGCCAGTGTGGATACGCACGAGAAGATGGCTTGCGGAGACCTGAAGGCGCGATTTCGCGGCGTCATCCTGGATCCCGAGGTAACCGCGAGCGTTCCGGTAGATGTGGCCGCCTCGGCCGGAATCGATGCCATCGCGCATGCGGTGGAGAGTTACGTAAGTACGCGGCGGAATGCCGTGTCGCGCATGTACGCGATGGAAGCCTGGCGATTGCTCGCATCGGGATTCAAGGCGGCGCTGGCGTCCATGGCGGACGTGGAAGCAAGGGCCGCCATGCTTCTTGGCGCGCATTTCGCAGGCGCGGCCATCGAGAATGCCATGCTGGGCGCCGCCCACGCGTGCGCCAACCCGCTGACGGCTCGATACGGCATCGCACACGGCGTCGCGGTGGGGGTGATGCTTCCATCGGTGATCCGTTTCAATGGAGAAACGGAAGGCGCGCTCTACGAAGGGTTGGGTCTGACTGCCGCGGCGCTCGCCGATCAGATCGTCCGATTCAAGGGCACGGCGGGTTTGCCCGGGCGCCTCAGCGAGTTGGGTGTCGAGCGGGACCGGCTACCGGAAATGGCGGCGGATGCGGCGAGGCAGTGGACGGGGACCTTCAATCCGCGGCCGGTCCGTGCGGCCGACTATCTGGCGTTCTATGAAGAGACGTATTGAGTTTCGGGTCAGGCGACGGGCGAGAGGCATAGAGGACGTTTTTCTTTTCTGCTGCTTATTGCACGTAATGGTCTCCGCCTGCGTTGCAAATGAGGCGGCCTGGACGCGGTTTCGCGGCGACGCGCAATCCACCGGAATTGCACAGGGGCCGCTGCCCGATAGCCTGGGGGTTGTGTGGACCGCACGCATACCGGCGGGAATCGAATCCACGGCGGCAATCTGGCGGGAGACGGTGTACGTCGGAGGTCTGGACGGCAAGCTATACGCCTTTGAACTGGCCGGTGGGAGCCTGAAATGGACGTATTCGGCCGGCGGCGAAGTCAGGTCTTCGCCGCTGGTGGCGGAAGGAAGGGTCTTATTCGGCGATGACGGCGGCTGGTTTCACGCCGTGGACGCGGGAACCGGCAAGGGGCTGTGGACGTTTCGCACAGGGGGTGAAATTGTATCCTCGGCCAACGAAAAAGGGGGACGGGTACTTTTCGGTTCCTACGACAATTTCCTTTACTGCCTCGAAACGAAAGACGGGTCTCTGGCGTGGAAGTTGCAGACAGATGGATACGTTCACGGAGCCCCGGCGCTCGCGGGCGACAGCGTCCTCTTTGCAGGATGCGACGGATTCATGCGGGCGGTGAACGTCTCCAACGGCGCAGAGATTTCACATATTGAAATGCATGACTACGTGGCGGGCAGCGCTGCGGTGCGAAACGGACGCGCCTACGTCGGCACGTTCGGAAACCGGTTTCTGGGTGTGGATCTCGCAGCCGGAAAAATCGCGTGGCAATACGAGCACACGGATCGCAAGTTTCCATTCTACGCCTCTCCAGCGGTAACCGAGAATCACGTAATCGTCGCGGGGCGGGACCGGATGGTGCGGGCGCTGAACCCGGAAACTGGCGCGGTATTGTGGACCCGGCAGTTCCGGTCTCGAGTCGACGCCTCTCCGGTTGTGGCGGGCGACCGCGTTGTTGCAGGTACGACCGGCGGAAGGGTTGTTGCGCTGGATCTGGATTCGGGAGAAACACGCTGGGAATTCGTGACCGGATCGGAAATACTGGCCTCGCCCGGTGTGGCCGGCGGAAGGCTTGTTATCGGTACGACAGACGGAACTCTGTACTGTTTTGGAAATGAGGTAGGGAAATGAGTACGCAAGTTCACGTTCCGGAACCCGCGACGTCCAGGAAGGATTGGAAGGAAACGCAGGTGGGCAGCGTGTTTGTGTCCAACTATCCGCCGTATTCGTTCTGGCGGGATGAGCAAAACCCCCAGGTCGTGGATATGCTGCACACGAAGGACCCGTCTGCGAGGGGAACGCCGTTGGGACTGTACCTGCATATCCCGTTCTGCAGGAAGCGGTGCAAGTTCTGCTATTTTCGGGTGTATACGGATCGGAACAGTTCCGAAATCCAGGTCTATCTGGATGCGCTGGCCAGAGAGGTGGAACACTACGCCGGGCTGCCCAGGATTGCCGGACGCAGCCTGCAATTCGTCTATTTTGGCGGGGGGACGCCGTCGTATATCAGTGTGAAACACCTGACGGCGCTGGTGGATCGGCTGAAGGCCGTCTTGCCGTGGGATGCCGCCGAAGAGGTCGCGTTCGAGTGCGAACCGGGCACGCTTTCACAGCCTAAGGTGGAGGCCATTCGCGAGATCGGCGTGACGCGCCTGAGCCTTGGGCTGGAGAACCTGAATGACGGGATCCTGAAGGAGAACGGCCGGGCGCACGTCGGCAAGGAGATTTACCAGGCCATGGGATGGGTGAAGGCGCAGGCGTTCGAACAGGTGAACGTGGACCTGATTTCCGGGATGGTGGGCGAAACCTGGAAAACCTGGAAGGAGACGGTGCAGGGTACGATTGACCTGGACCCCGACAGTGTCACGATCTATCAGATGGAACTGCCGTTCAACACGACCTATTCCAGGGCGTTGCTGGATGGAAACGGTTTTGCGGTTGCCGACTGGGAGACGAAGCGCGCGTGGCATGCCCACGCGATCGACGAGTTCGGCGAGGCCGGCTACGAGATCTCGAGTGCCTATACGATGGTGAAGAAGGGTAAACCGAAACGCTTTGTCTACCGGGACGCGCTCTGGCGGAGTGCGGACCTGATCGGCGCGGGCGTTGCGTCGTTTTCGCACGTGGGCGGGATACACTTTCAGAATCACACGCAGTGGGACCCTTACGTCGACGCCTGTATGCAGGGGCGGCTGCCGCTGAACAGGTCCTTCGTTCCTACGGACGAGGAGCGCCTGGTGCGGGAGATGATCCTGCAGCTCAAGCTTGGACGGATAGAAACCGGCTATTTCAGAGATAAATTCGACGTAGACGTCCTGGAGCAGTTCGGCGATGCATACCGGAAGCTGCGAGATTTCGGTATGTTGGATTTCGACGCGCGGGAGGTCAGGCTGACTCGCGAGGGGCTGTTGCGTGTTGACCAGTTGTTGCCTGCCTTCTATCACGAGGTCTATCGGGATTCCAGGTACACCTGAAATCCGAGCAGTAAGAGACCCGGCCCCTGTGCCGCTTTTTGCGTGAAACGAGGGAACTGTCGTCGGTGATGACATTGCAATAGATGAAAATATCCAAGCGGCACAGGGTGACGGATCAACGCTTGTCTCCCCCTTTCCTTCAGGAGAGGGGGCCGGGGGGAGAGGTCTGATGTCCTCGTTTCGACAAGCTCAATGACCGCGGTTCGACAGACGCGGGAACTTTGACGAGTTGCGTGTCCCATCGTCCGCCACACGGCCATTCGCGTCAATAGTGAGTTCGTGAGGGTCAGAAAGGAAGAACGCAAGATGCAAGGAATGTCGGTGATTCTTATTGCGATAGTGTTATTTAACGCGCAATCCGTTCGTGCGGATTGGCCCCAATGGTTGGGTCCTGACCGAACGGGTTTATCGACCGAAACGGGATACCTGAAGACCTGGCCGAAGAACGGTCCTGACGTTGTGTGGCAGAAAAACCTCGGTGCGGGGTTTTCGGGGATTTCGGTGGCCAATGGTCGCGTATTCACCATGTTTGCGGAGGGTGACGATGAGTTCGTCATCTGTCTGAATGAGGAATCCGGCGATGAGATCTGGCGGTTCAGGACAGGGCGCATGTTCAAGGAAGGGCAGGGGGGCAACGGACCCCGTTCGCAGCCGACGGTAGACGGGGATCGGGTCTACGTCCTCAGCGCTGAGGGACGCCTGTACGCACTGAACGCGGCGAACGGCGAAACGATCTGGTCCGTGGACCTTGTCGACGGACTTGGCGGCCGGTTTCCCAGGTTCGGGTTTTCGACTTCGCCACTGGTGGAAGGCGACCTCCTGTTCCTGGAGGCGGCAACCCGCGACGGTACGTTTCTGGCGTTGCGGAGTAAGAACGGTGAAGTCGCCTGGGCTTCCCAGAATGACGTGGCTTCGTATTCATCGCCCATCGTGGTGGATCTTGCAGGCGTGCGTCAGGTCATCTATTTCTCGGGGGAAGCCGTGGTCGGACTCTCGCCCGAGGACGGATCCCTTTACTGGCGGTACCCGTGGAAGACGTCGTACGATTTGAACATTGCAACCCCGATCTTCGTGCCGCCGAACCAGATCTTCATATCCTCCGGCTACGACCATGGCGCAGCCCTGTTGCGAATCGAAGCTGGAAGCAACGGAATCGGGGTGACCCGGGTCTGGGAGAGCAGGCGGATGAAGAATCATTTCGGCACGTCCGTGTTGGTGGGGGACCATCTGTATGGATTCGATAATGCCATCCTGAAGTGCATCGAAGCACGGACGGGGAAAGAGCAATGGAAACACCGCGGGTATGGCAAGGGGGCGTTGATCTACGCCGACGGCCATCTCCTGCTGTTGAGTGACAACGGCAGGCTGGCCCTGGCAAAGGCAACGCCAGAAGGATTCAGCGAAACGGCCGGCGTGCAGGTGCTTGCAGGCCGCAGCTGGACCGGGCCGACCCTGGCCAACGGCCGCGTGTTCGTCCGGGATATGCGGAAAATAGTCTGCCTGGATCTCAGGCCGGGCGGTTAGGAGGTATTGGTGAAAGGAAATCGCATGTCGTTGTTTTTCCGAACGGGCCTGCTGACCGGCATGATTCTGTGTCTTTCTGCAAACGCCTTGCTTGCCGCGGACGACAAGACCGACGAGGAAGCCGAGGATGACCTGCCCGTGTACGCAGGTGAAGAGATCGTGGTGACGGAGAGCAAGGAAAAGGTTGCCACGATCAGTTCTGTAGCCAGCAAGGTTCCGGTTCCTCTGCGGGAAACGCCCGCCAGTGTCAGCGTGGTCAATCGCGGCCTGATCGACCACCAGAGCGGCGTGGTTCTGGGCGATGCGCTTCGAAACGTGAGCGGGGTGAACGTCCAGACGGTGTTCGGCGTGACGGACTTTTTCGTTATACGCGGATTCGACTCGTTGTCCAGCGGGCTCGTGCTGACCGACGGCGCCGCAGAACCCGAGGCCACGTTTTACAATCTTTACAATCTCGATCGGGTCGAGGTGCTGAAAGGACCAGGCGCGTTTCTGTATGGCGGCAATCCGTTGTCCGGATCGGTCAATCTGAGCCGGAAGCAACCCGTTTTCAAGACCATGTTCCAGGCGAAAGGCGCCTACGGGCCGTACCGGAACCTGCGTGGGAGCGTGGATGCGGGCTGGGCGGACCCGGCACGGGGCGTGGCGTTGCGATTCAATGGTTTGCGTCAGGCTTCGGACAACTATCGAGACGACAAGAACAGCGGTATATGGGCACTGAACCCTGCCGTGACACTGCGAAACGAAAAGACAACGGCAACGGCGAATTTCGAATACGTGACCAGCGAATACAAGTCGGATTCGGGGCTGCCGCTGGTGGGAGGCGAGTTGGCCGGCGTACCGCGAACCCGTTCCTACCAGTCTCCGTTCGATGTCTCCGATCAGGAGATATTCCGAGTCCGTGTGGATTTGCGGACTCGACTGTCACCGGGTGTCACGTTGCGGAATAAGTTGTATTATACGGATTTCTCCTGGATCTCCAACGGCACCCTGTTCAGCGGCGTGTATCCAAACGCTGAAGGGAGTCTGGATCTGTTCAGAACGTTATTGCTGCTTGACGACCGGCAGAAAGTGCTGGGCAATCAGTTTGAACTCGTATTTTCCTTCGCAACGGGCCCGGCGAGGCATACGCTGCTGGCGGGTCTGGAACTGATGCGGTGGCAGGACAGGTTTACGCTCGACGTGGCGGTCCTGCCGAACCTGGATCTGTATGAACCGGTCGAGACGGCCGCGCCGCCCTTTTACGTCGTGCCGGGCCAGTCCCGCGGGGCGGACGCGACCAGCGGTGTCATTGCGCCCTTTGTCGTGGACCGGATTGTGTTTTCGGAATTGTTCCAGGCGTACGTTGGCGCGCGCTTCGATCGCATACGGTACGACGACCCGGTCACGTCTACGTCAAGAGGGTTTCACGAATTGAGTCCCATGGCGGGTGTGGCGATGAGTCCCGCGGAAGATGTGACCCTTTACGCCAGCGCGGGCAAGGCATTTGCGCCGCCGTCCAGTCTCGTCGCGGGACCGAGGGACGCCGAATCATCCACGCAGTTCGAGGCGGGCGCGAAGAAATACCTTGTAGACAACCGCCTTCACGCGTCGCTGGCTGTCTTCGATCTGCGGAAGTACGACATTGGCATTCCGGACGAAACCGGCGTGACGAAACAGGACGGCGACCAGCGCTCACGGGGTCTGGAACTGGAAATGATGGCGCGTCCCGGTGGCGGTTGCCACGTATTCCTGACCTACGCGTATTCCAACGCGGAACTGACGCGCTTCACGGAAATGGTGGCCGTTCCGACGGCCACGGGGGTGCAGTTCCGTCACCTGGACCGGTCAGGGAACAGACCGGCCTTCTCGCCTCGCCACATTTTTAATATCTGGAGCGCGCTGGGCTTTGAAAATGGTATCGAACTGGGGTTGGGCGCCCGGTACGTGGCCAGCCAGTTCATCGCCGAGGACAATCAGTACAGTATCGGCGGCGTGCTGACGCTGGACGCTTCGATGTCGTACAGATACAGGCAGGCGACCATTCGGATCAATGCCCGGAATCTGACGGACCGCACGTATGAAACACGCGGTTTTGGTGCGACGTCGGTGATCCCGGCGCCACCCTTCGGAATCCATAGTGCCGTCCAGGTCGATCTATGAGTTCCGATTACCCGCTGCGGGACCGGCGCGTGCTGGTCGAATCCCAGTTGGCGCGCTTTCGGAAAATGCTTGTTCCGGTCATACGGAACAATGCCTTTTACGGGCGAAAACTCGCGAGCGCAGGCCTATCGGATCCGGGAGATATTCGGACCCTGGAGGATTATCGCCTGCTGCCCGTTACGACCAAGGACGAATTCTCGGCCGACCAGGACGGGTGCCCGCCGTACGGGACCAACCTGACGTTTTCCCTGGCGGATTACGTCCGTGTACATCAGACGTCGGGTACAACGGGCATGCCCCTGCGCTGGTTGGACACGCCGGAAAGTTGGGACTGGTTCGCCGGTTGCTGGCGCGAGGTGTATGGCGGCGCCGGTGTGACGCGGGAGGACCGCCTGTTCTTCGCCTTCTCTTTCGGACCGTTTATCGGGTTCTGGACGGCCCATGAAGGCGCCCGGCAGATCGGGGCGATGGCTGTTACGGGCGGTTCGATGTCATCCATCCAACGGCTTCATGCCATTGAAGAACACCGGGCGACGGTGCTTGTCTGCACGCCGACCTACGCGCTGCACCTGGCCGAGGTGGCACAGTCCGAAGGGATCGACATTGCGAATTCCAGCATTCGCACCACAATCCATGCGGGCGAACCCGGCGCGGGTCTGCCGTCGACGCGGCGGCGGATTGAGGAGGCCTGGGGCGCGAGGTGTTTCGACCACGCCGGCGCCACCGAGGTCGGGGCGTGGGGATATGAATGCCACGCTCGAAACGGCATGCACGTGAACGAGGCCGAGTTCATCTGTGAGGTGATCGACCCGGATACCTGCGAGCAGGCCGATGAGGGAGAACTGGTACTGACGAACCTGGGGCGGGCGGGGATGCCGGCAATCCGTTATCGCACCGGCGACAGAGTGAAGCGCGCCGGGAGCGCATGCCCCTGCGGGTCCGGGTTCCTCCGTATTGAAAACGGCGTGATCGGACGCATCGACGGGGGCATGATCGTTCAGGGGATGGTTATCTACCCCAGCGCCGTTGAAAACGTCGTAAGGTCCTGTCCCGAAGTGACGGAGTTCGCGGTTGACGTCTACCGCCGCCGCTCACTGGACGAAATGGAGATTCGCCTGGAGATCAGTGGGGATTCAACGGATGCCGTTGTTAACGCCGTGGCGAAGGAGGCGAGGCGCGCGCTGGGGTTCCGCGTGCGGGCTCGGGCGGTGGACAGGGACACGTTGCCGAGGTTCGAAATGAAGGCGAACCGGTTCACGGACCATCGGAAATGAGTTTGCGCGGGAAGCCGGATATGGTTACAGACCCATACGACGTCATTGTAATCGGCGGGGGGCCGGCGGGAAGCACAACAGCGGCGCTTGTTGCCGAACATGGCCATCGCGTTCTGTTACTCGAGCGGGCGCAGTTCCCCCGGTTTCAGATCGGCGAGTCGCTGATGCCGGGAACCTACTGGTCGTTCAAACGGCTTGGCGTTCTTGATAAGCTCAGGAAAAGCGCGTTCGTCAAGAAGTACAGCGTTCAGTTCTTCGGTGGTTCGGGCCGTGGTTCCGCGCCCTTCTATTTCCATCGGCACGACCCGCACGAGAGTTCGGTCACGTGGCAGGTGCTGAGAAGCGAATTCGACCGGATGATGCTGGAGAACGCCCGCGAGAAAGGGGCGCGGGTGGAGCAGGGAACCGCCGTTCAGGAGGTCCTTTTCGACGGCGAACGGGCAGCCGGCGTCAGGGCAAGGCGTATCGACGGCAGCCTGCATGAACTTTCGGCACGGGTGGTGGTGGATGCAACGGGCCGCAGCGCGTTGATTTCCCGCAAACTCAAGATAAAAACAGAGGAGCCCAGCTTGAAAAAAGCGTCTCTGTTTACGCATTTCAAGGGCGGATCCAGAGATGCCGGAATCGACGAGGGCGCGACGTTGATTCTGCATACCCGAACGAAGGACGCGTGGTTCTGGTATATCCCGCTGGCCGACGACGTCGTCAGCGTCGGCGTGGTTGGGGACGTGGGCTATTTGCTTCAGAAGCGCGAGGGAACGCCACAGGAGATCTTCGAGGAAGAGCTGGAGAAATGCCGCCCGATGCAGGAGCGGCTCACGTGCGCCCGGCAGTTGTTTCCCATGAAGGCAACGAGTGACTTCTCCTATCGGGCACGTTCGGTCGCCGGAGAGGGCTGGGTGCTGGTTGGCGATGCATACGGATTTCTCGATCCCGTGTATTCGTCCGGCGTGTTCCTGGCGCTCAAGTCGGGAGAGATGGCGGCCGATGCGATCCATGAAGCCATTGAAAAGCGCGATTTTTCCGCCAGACAACTGGGCAGTTGGGGGGACGAGTTCATTCCGGGCATGGAAGCCATTCGAAAGCTCGTGTACGCCTTCTATACGAAGGACTTCAGCTTCAGCCGGTTCCTGGAAGCGCATCCCGAGTGTCTGAACGGTATCGTGGATATTCTGAGCGGGAAGATCTACGTCAACGACGTCACGCCGATCTTCGGTCCAATGGGGCAAATGTGCAATCTGCCCGATGACGTTGCCCATTATTCGAGTACGGCTGTGTGAGCCGGGGCGTCGCCTCGGCAAATGGCGGTGGAACTGTCAGGCACTGCTTGCGGCGTCCCCTCCGCGTTGCAGTCGTCCAAGAGCTGGACGGTCAAGGCGTTGATGTAAACGGGCGCCCGGGCTTGGAATTCTGCGTACGAAATCAAGGCGGATCGTCCGATGCGTATTGCCTACATAGCCGCCGGCGCCGCGGGGATGTATTGCGGGAGTTGCATTAACGACAATACGCTGGCCTCGGCTCTCCGGCTGAAGGGAGTCGACGTTGCACTGGTTCCAACGTATACGCCGCTGCGGACCGACGGACCCGATGCAAGCATCGACCGTGTGTTTTACGGTGGAATCAATGTCTATTTGCAGCAGAAACTGGCTCTGTTTCGGCGCGCGCCGGAATTTGTAGACCGCCTGATGAACGGTCGCGTGCTGTTGAATTCCCTTTCGTGGTTCAGTGGATCGACAAGCGCGGAGGACCTGGGGGCGCTCACCGTTTCGATGCTGAAAGGAGACCTGGGTTCTCAGAGAAAAGAACTGACGAAGCTGGTTCGTTGGTTGAA
The DNA here is from genome assembly GCA_963662665.2 of Candidatus Latescibacterota bacterium. GTDB lineage: Bacteria > Latescibacterota > UBA2968 > UBA2968 > JAAXHE01. The sequence goes on along the minus strand of CAXXJS010000058.1, from coordinate 809 downwards.
AGACGAACTCCGGCCGGATCTGGTTCATCTGACGAATTCCATGTTTCTGGGCATGGCGCGCGAGATGAAACGCGAAATGGGCGTACCGGTATTGTGTTCCGTACAGGGAGAGGACGTTTTTCTTGATGGCTTGAACGAACCGTATCGAAACGAGGCGGTGAAATTGATGCGGGATCGGGCCCGTGACGTCGACGCGTTTGTGGCGACGTGCGATTGGTACGCGGATTCCATGGCCGCGTATCTTCAGGCGCCTCGGGACCGTGTGCGCGTGGTTCGTCTGGGCGTGAGCCTGGAGGGCCACGGACCTGGCGACCGGACGGTGCCGGAGAAGCCGTTTACCATCGGGTATCTGGCCCGTATCGCACCGGAGAAGGGCTTGCACCTGCTGGCGGATGCCGTGGGGCGGCTGGCGGACGAGGTCGGCAGGGAAAACCTGAGATTGCGGGTGGCGGGATATCTGGGAGGGCGCGAGAAGACCTATTTCCGGCAGGTTACCTCACTGATCGAATCCCGCGGTCTCTCAGATGTGTTCGAATACCGCGGCGAGGTGGACCGGAAACAGAAGATTGAATTCCTTAGAAGTGTGCACGTCCTGTCGGTGCCTACGCCGTACCCGTGGAGCCGAAGGGCCTGTTCGTACTGGAGGCGCTGGCCAGCGGGACGCCAGTGGTCCAGCCGCGGCACGGCGCGTTTCCGGAGCTTGTCGAACGTACCGGCGGAGGAATCCTGGTCGATCCGGAATCACCGGCGGCGCTGGCAGCGGGGCTTTCTCGCCTGATGAGGGACAGGGAGACCCGGGAGGCCATGGG
>CAXXJS010000057.1:0-54361 GCA_963662665.2 Candidatus Latescibacterota bacterium | reverse complement strand
CTGGGCGAGCAGGCCCCTGGATTGTCACCCGCCAACGTGGTTCGTCTCAAACAGATTTGGGAACAGGAATATGAGGCGTGGCGTCATCGGGATCTTTCGGATAAACACTACGTGTATGTGTGGGCTGATGGCATCTATTTCCAGGTGCGGCTGGAACCGGACCGTCCCTGTGTCTTAGTCCTCATCGGCGCCACCAGGGACGGCCGAAAGGAGCTTTTGGCCATAGAAGACGGGCATCGAGAAAGCAAGCTGTCCTGGCAGGGCGTGCTGACGGATCTGAAAAGGCGAGGGTTGAAGGAAGCGCTCTGGCCATTGGCGATGGGGGTCTGGGGTTCTGGGCGGCACTGGAGGAAGTCTTCCCGCAAACCCATCATCAGCGCTGCTGGGTGCATAAGAGTGCCAACGTGCTGGATAACCTCCCCAAAACGATCCAGGCGCAGGCCAAAGCGCGCCTCCACCAGATATATCTGTCACCCACCCGACAGGATGCCCTGAACGCCTACGAGGACTTCCTGTCCCTGTATGAACCCAAATACCCCAAAGCGTGTGCGTGCCTGGAAAAAGACAAGGACGTGCTGTTCGCGTTTTACGACTTCCCGGCTGCCCACTGGCGACACCTACGGTCCACCAATCCCATCGAATCCACCTTCAGCACCGTTCGCCACCGCACACGACAGACCAAAGGATGTGGCTCCCGAAACGCCACGATGATGATGGTCTACAAACTGGCAGACCAAGCCCAAAAACACTGGCAAAGACTACACGGTCACAAACTCATTGAACTCATCGTCCAGGGCGTCGAATTCCAGGACGGAGACATCAAAGCCCCCGCTTAATCCACCAGGATGCGCTCGTCGTAATCCACAACATTTGACAATATCTCAGGGGAGGGTTCCATATGTACTGGTTCAAGCACTATTTGATTGCATCGATCACGATTGTCGTTTGTTTGGGCGAAAGTCCGGCCGAAGGATCGACTGCAAAGGACATCTCACGGGTCGATAGCACGTATAAATCCGGGCTGGCCTATCTCGAATCCGGGAAATATGAGAATGCCGAGAGGTGTTTTCAGGCGGCACTGGAGATCAACTCGAAACATGCGCCTTCTTACGTCGGGCTGGGCCATGTCCACCTGAAAAAGGGAAATCTGAAGGATGCCGAGAAAGCGTTCCGAGAAGCCCTCCGAAAGCGGAAGAACTTCGCACCGGCCCTGAACGGACTGGGTCTCGTGTTTCGCAATACAGAGAAAATGCTGGATTGGGCAATCAAGTATTTTCGAAGGGCCGTTCGGGCTGACCGAGGTTACGTGGAAGCGTACTACAACCTGGCCCAATCGTACCAGGAAATTGGCAATTCGAGGGAACTGGACACGTACAAGAAACTCGTTAAGGTGGACCCGGATCATCACGATGTCTGGTTCCAGATTGGTCGGATCTACAAAGATGGAAGAGCGGGTCGATTTCGAAATGCGCGAAAGGCAGAGGAAGCGTTCCGCCGGCAACTCCAGGTGAATCGAGCACATTTCGGGGCTCGGACCTATCTTGCACAGTGGTTGAAGGAAGAAGGACGCACGGATGAAGCGTTGGCGATGTTCAAGACAGTCGTGGATACGCCGAATGCCTATCAGCGGCGCGCGTTCCTGGATCTGGCGGAGATGTATCAGCATGCGCGTGACCACGATCCGTTTGATGCGATACTGGATGCTTTCCTGGAGGGTCTGCCACCCGGCGAGCAGGCATTATACTATGATCTAAGCCTGGTGGTTAACAGCGATGAACTGTCCCGCTTCCAGGCGACGCCAGATGAAGAGCGCAAGGCGCAATCCGAAATTTTCTGGGCGCCTCGGGATCCTGCGCCGGTGACGGCGGCCAACGAACGGTGGATAGAGCACTGCCGCCGGGTGGCGTATGCACGGGAGCATTTCAGCGAGTACGAATTCCCCTGGGACGTACGTGGGGAGGTGTATGTACGTTATGGAAGGCCCGATCACATCAGTGCGTCGGAGAACATCCGATTTGAGACGGACCCAAGGGTTCTTGCAGTTAAGGACCGGCTGATGAACCAGGCTGGCGAAGCCTTGCCTCACCTCCTTCTGAACCGGCGCATGGTCAGCTTCTACAGGTCGATGAGTGGATCAGTAGAGAAGGGTATGGACGACCAGCAGACGCTATCTACGATTCTTGGTTACCCGGTATACCCCGTTCGAGGCGTCTGGGAATACTGGATTTACCCGAACGTCGATGGTGGCGTGGAAGTGACTTTTGTACAGGAACACGGGCCAGGCCCAGGCGCCTACAAGTACGCAGAGGTGCCGCATGCGGGCGCCGCTATCTGGGTGGACGAGATCACAGGGCGAAACCCCGGCACCACCTTGTTGACTGACGGGCTAATGGATGAAATCCCTGATCCTTGGATCGATACTTCGATAGATACTTCGATGTCGACTGACGAGCCAACAGATGAAATCCTTCATCCTTCGATCGATACTTCGATCAAGTCAAATTTGATATGGCAGCGAATGAACCCCGGTCTGGTGATGCAACGCGCGGCGCGCAAGACGCCGGCGATTTACGAACAGGACTTTGCCACTGCCCCCCTCGATTTCTTCTATGACGCAGCTCGATTCAAGGCAGATGACCGTTCGGCAAAACTGGAGGTGTACTATGGTATTCCCACGCGTGAACTTGACTACAAAGAAGGACTCGACGGAAGGCTGACGGCATACTTGAAGCGGGGCCTGGCGCTGCACGACGAGGATAACAAGCCGGTGTATCGGTCGAGCGAGGATATGGAGCTGTACACGTCGGGACCGATTGATACCACCCAGATCGCATTTGTGCCGGCAATGGACCGTATCACCGCGGCGCCCGGTACCTATCGGCTATCCGTGCAGATTCTGGACACGTCGTCGGAAAAGTCTCAGGTCTACAACCGCGAAGTGGTGCTGCATCCATATGGCGATGACTCGCTGAAGGTGAGTGATATTGAGATGGCCTCGTTGATTCGTCCAAGCCGTGGCAGCAAATTCACAAAAGGTGAGGTCGAGGTGGTGCCTAATCCGAGTCTGTTCTATTTCGTGGGACAGCCGGTGTTTGTCTATTACGAAGTCTACAACCTGACGAAGGACGAGTTCGGCAGGACAAGGTACCGGGTATTGTACGAACTGCATTCGCTCAATAAAGGTAACGTAGCGGTGAAGATCCTGAAGGCGCTTGGCAGGTTGGTCGGCATCGACAGAAAGGCTGAGGTCGTGAACGTGGAGTACGCGCACGAGGGAGACAGAGCCGATGAGTACGGATACCTGGAACTGGATATGTCGAAAACCGATCCGGGGCATCAGTTGTTGATCGTTAAGGTTTCGGATGAGATCGCGGGAAGCCATGCATCGTCCGAGGTTTCGTTTGCCATACGATAACCTCTTTTGATCACAATACTCAAACTTACCTGGTTAGACAGGATGGGCAGGATTAGCCTCAATGCGAAAATAATATTGATGAATTTCCGTGTATTGAATATTAAGCAAAAAGGCGAGTAAGTCTATATTTTTCAATAGGAAAAGGCCTTCCATTTGGGTATATTGGAAAGCGTCGAAACCCCCAATTAACCCAAAACGAAAGGCCACGTACAGTGAGACGAAAGAAAGCGGATTTGCACGCGCGTGTCAACGACAATTTGAAGATGGAATTCACGGGTGAGGGCCTCACCTCGTATGCGGGTTTGGAACTGTTGATGCGATATTTGCGAAACGTGGATTGGAACAGGCAATTGCGCCGCCACCTGGGCAGTGTGGGCTTTGGCGGCGACTTCGGTGTGGTGAGCCTGTGCCGTGTTCTGTTGGGTTTGCTGTGGGTGGGCGGGTGTCGGTTGCGACATCTGGATTTCTTAAAGGGAGATCCCCTGCTGCAGCGGTTTTGCGGTCTGACGGATCTACCGACCCCCCGCAGCATGAGCACGTTTCTGAGACGGTTTACCGACAAGGGTCTCAACGCCCTGAAAGCCCTCAACGCCGACGTTGTTGCCCATAAGATCCATCTGTTGTGCGCCCGAAAGCTGACGATCGACGTGGACGGCACTGTATTGTGCACGGGAAAACGCGTCGGCGGTGCCCGCCGTGGGTATAATCCGCATCATCGCAAAGTGCCCAGTTACTATCCCATCACCGCCTACCTGGCCGACAGTGGTCATTTCCTGGGCGTACACAACCGGCCCGGCAACGTCAACGATGGCAGCGCCTCCCTCCCGTTTCTACGGGACGTGTTTACCCAGGTCAAACAGCGCCTGGGGAACGCCTACACGCTGCGATTCCGTATGGATGGTGACTTTTTCAAACAGGATGTGGTTAAAACGCTCGACAAGAACAAGGCTTTCTACGCCATCAAGGTGCCCTTCTGGAAAGGTCTGGACATGCAGCGGAAAATCCGTGAATGCACCCAATGGCAACGCGTCGAGAAGGGCGTCGATGGCTTCACGTCGACGCTGACGGTCAAAAAATGGAAACGCACGTTCAACATCGTCATTTTTCGAAAACGCGTGATGCATCCCACCCGCAAGAACTACCAATTGGACCTGTTCGACCCCGATGACGGTACCTTCGAATATTCTGCGGTGGCCACCAATCTATCCCTCAAGGTGCGCGCGCTCTGGCGCTTTATGGCAGGCCGTGGCATGCACGAAAAAGCCCTCGGTGAACTCAAGACCGGACTCGGTTTCGATACCATTCCCACAAACGATTACAACGCCAATAGTGCCTGGCAACAGTTCGTCATTCTCGCCCACAACCTCCTGACCAACTTCCAGATCGAAACCGGGTTGACAAAACGCAATCACACCTGGAAAATCACTAACCGATGGCCACTCAAATCCATACGCACCCTGCGCTTCGAACTCATCAATCGTGCCGGCTTCCTCCTACGACTCCAGGGGCGGCTTACCCTGCGCCTGCAACCCAACAAACACACCGAAAAACAATACCGAAAAATCTTCAACTTCCTACGCAACGCCGCCTGATTTTTGCGGAATTAAGGTTAGGCGCTCAGCACGACAATCCTAGCCCTTCACACGAGACGATGCGGCAACGTACGAGAACTTTATAGTGAGAAAAATTCCTCACGGACCTGGTCAGACGACACAATGGGCTTCCGAGGACGACCGCGTCCCGTGGTTCTCTCCATTTCCGATGGGCGCGAGAAGTTCGTAGAGAGAACATTGGACAGTTTCAATAAATATCAAGTTACTAAAGGGTCGAGAATCTGTCGCCATCCGAGTGAATAACCCCTGTAACTTCCAACAATCCATGAACAAGAACCTATCCAGAGGCAAATATGGGCAAAATTGACGTATATCATATGGTAGATCTCCGCCGTTACTACAATAGTGATGCCGTGTCTTCAGATTCCGATCGTACGGACGGTGACTTCAACGGCATTGGCCAAACTTACCCGGAAGAGGACCTGCCCAGTTCGAATTCGCTGTTCGATTGCGATGGTATTGTGTTTCGATTTCCCGATAAGAGAGACGGCATGAACAACAACGTCTCTATGGAAGGTCAACATATCGCGATTCCTGAAGACACGTACGACACATTATACGTTCTTGGGGCAGCTGAACGAGACTTCGAGGACAACGTTTCGTTTATCACTGCTGATGGGTGTAGGGTAAGCTCTCTTGTCGGGCTGAGCTCGTGGCATAAGGGCAACCGCCTTCAATACGGAGAAAGGGTCGCGGTAAGGTGCTCAGGAGTTCACTGTCCCACTCGTCACGTTTATACAGATCGGCTCGGCGTTGACTATGGCATCTGGATACAACGAGTGCCTATTGACACACGCATGCCACTCGCTGCCATCGAACTTCCAGACAATCCTGGTATGCACGTCTTTGCATTGACGCTACGACGGATGCTTTCTTCCGTACGTGCCAATATCGAGTGAGACAGTTTTCTGTCCGAGTTCAATGTCGTCGTATATTGGGCGGGGATGAGAGCACGAGGTGAATTCAAGAACCTATGTTGGAGACAACGGCGGCAAGGGGTCTCTGGTTGTGGAGGTCCCGCGCGGGGCCTCCACAACCACGAGGCCGGATCCGGAGGTGACGGCGCATGCAAAGTGGAGTCGTTTTAACCGCCCGGTACAAGCTTCTCGTCCTGAGAAGATGCGGGCGCCTTCCGGGCTCCTGTTGAAGTCGGTGCGTTGCTGCGTCACGAAGGGTTGTATTCCTCGCAGTTGACCCAATGGCGTCGTGCGCGTCGTGAGGGGACGCTCAAGGCGCTATCCAGGCCGCGGGGGGATCCAAGTAGCAGAACCAGATTCTTTAAAAAATGGATCAAGGTCATTTGCTTGGGGAGGCAGACTGACTATTGCCTTATTTTTCCACTTGTATATATTTTCTGCAAATTCAACATGATCTGTATAGGCGGTGGGCCGTCAGCGTGGCAAGGGGCGTTAAATTCCTTTGAGAAAGTGGTAACAGCCGCATTCTACGATCGTCAAATGAGGATCTCACGTAGCTGGTTGCCGACTTGAGATTCTAAGCGCAGTCTAAGAATCTCCCGTCCACTCGATTGTTCTTTCGGCAGAAACCCGCGAAGGACACATTCGAGCGGAGCCATCGTCAGCTTGGCCTCACAGGTATAATGAATCGAGTTCATTACACGAGTCTTAAGAGTATGTTATTTATTGAAAATGACCGCGCGAGTCTGGTGTGCCTTGGTCTTTTGTCTGTTTTGGTCCTTGCCGTTAATGGATGGTGGGCGACATCGGCCCGGGCCGACGCGCTGGCGCCCGGTGAAATCGACGCCGTCTACATCCGCGCGATGAAGTCCGACCACCCCGATTCCGTAAGGGTGGCGACCGGACAGTTGGAAGGAGCACTGAAAGCGTATCCCAACCCCGCTCTCTTGCGCGTGCGTCTGGGAATGCTCTATCTGAAGGCGCGGGACGCACAACGGGCGAGGTCGCGTTTCAGAGACGCACTGATCGAGGATTCCACGCTGGTGGCGGCGCGGTTCGGCCTGGGAAGGGTTTATCTCGAGTTGATGAATAATCCCAGGCGGGCCGTGAAGAACCTAAAACAGGCCATTCGTATCGATTCCACCTATGTAGACGCCCATCAACTGATGGGACGGGCATACCTGAAGATGCGCCAGAAAGAGCAGGTTCTGGCCTCCGTCAGGGAAGCGCTGCGTTTCGACCCGGACCATGCGCCGTCGTACATGCTGCTGGCCGACTACCACCTGTGGCGGGGGAACACGAGTGAAGCCATCCGGTATTTCCAGGAATTCCTCTCGCGCCACCCCGAGGACGAGGAATCCGCGTTCGACTTCGCGCTGCATCTTCTGGAAATCCGGAGGTACGACGAGGTGCTGGACCTTGCGTCGCTTATGGGTCCTCAGCGGGGGCTGCCGCTTGAATCCCAGGTCCTGGCCGCCTGGGGAGATCACGAAGAGGCCCTGGAGGCGTTCGAGCGGTATATCTCACTCCAGCCAGGAAAGGCACGTTCGGTCTATCATGACATTTCCATTGTGGCCGGACCCGATGATATCCAGGCCTATCAGAACACGCTGCCCAAAGAACGGGAGGCGTTCCTGAGTCGATTCTGGCTGAAGCGCGACCCGTTCCAGACTTCCGGCGGCGCGATGCGGCGCGTGGAACACTACCGACGCATCTGGCGGGCGATGACGTTGTACGGTGAAATCGAGTGGCCATTCGACGCCCGCGGCCGGGTGTTCGTCAGGTACGGAGAACCCGACTGGAAGTCGAATTGGAAACAGATCAACGCGCAGGTGCCGCTCAAGGTGCAGCGGGTGCAGGAAAAGCTGGCGTTTCAGCTGTACGGCAAACGAGGTCACAATATGAACTTCATCGGTCCGGTGTATCCCATCCGGTCGGACCGATCTGCCGAACGGGCGCTTTCCCAGTCGGAATGGCGGACGAGTCACCAGCCGGTGGCCGGCCCCGAAGAGATCGACGTGGGGTTAACCTACTACAAACCGGTTACAACGGCGATGGATTACTCGAAGGTGGGCTGGGAAGTCTGGATTTACACGGATATCGCGAACGGACTGGAGGTGGTGTTTACGGATGAGTTGTACAGCGGCGTCTACGACTTCGCTCCCGAACCGACGCCCGACGGGTACGATCTGAACGAACTCGCCATGCAGCGCATGGGCCCGATGCGCAGCCTGATGTCGCGGTTGCCCAACCTGTCGCCGGGCGCCCGTGTCGCACGAGTCTCGAAGGACCTGCCGGAGCGATACGATATATCACATCTTGATCCCATGGAATTCTATTACGAAGCCCTTACGTTCCGGGGGCGAAACGGCACTGCGGATCTCCAACTGAATCTGGGGCTCCCGCTGGATAACGTACTGGTGTCCGGAGACCGCGACACGACGGTTACTCTGGATCGGCGCATTGCGCTGATCGAAAACCGGACGGAGGAAGTGCGGAAGACGCGGGATCGGCTGGACGTGCGGGTATCCGAGGCAAGCAGAGGGAAGGGACTGTTGGCCGTGGACCGTGTAGACCTGACCGCGGCCCCAGGTACCTATCGGCTGGCGTTACAGATGTCCAGGACGAATTCAAACCGGCTTCAGGCGTATCATCAGGAGGTCGAAGTTCCCGATTACGATGGCGGACAGTTACAACTGAGCGATCTTCAGGTGGCCTATCACGTAGGCGAGGCGCGCACCGACTCCGATCCGAAATCGATCCGGGGGAAATGGCAGATTGCCGCGGCGCCGTCCCGGGCGTTTCGGGCCGGCGATCCGGTTTTCGTCTATTTTGAGATCTACAACCTTACGAGGGATTCGTTCGGTAACACCCGTTACGAGGTGGGTTACGAGGTGCGGCGGGGACGGAAGAAGCTGAAAACGGTTGCCCGAAAGGGGTCGGGTGAGATGGTTTCGGTCAGCTATGAGCAGGTGGGAACCTCGCCTTACGAGTCCGACTACGTCGAGTTGGATCTTCGAAAGGGCAAGCCCGGGCGCTACCGGGTGAGAATGACGGTCAAGGATCTCGTGAGTGGCCGGCAGACGTTTCGGGAGGGGCGGTTTCAGATCCTGGCAAATTGAGTCTGGACGTTACCCGACAAAGTGTTTCTCTGTTTTAACGGACGGATTGCGGCATTGCCGCAATCCGTCTTTACGCGTTTGGGCCATCGAGGGTCTCCGGCGCCGACAACGCGTCGTGTCGATCTCGCGTCGCGTCAACCCTCGGTTTCCGGCAGGTCTTTCGATTACGTGACGAGAAAAAAAACTTGACAAATGCGATTGGGCCAACTAAATTTCATCGGATAAGGAAAAACAGGCGTATTGTGTCCTGGGAAAATCTCTTGAATCTGTTTCACGGCGGCGGGCTGTTCGGGGGCTAACCGTTTTCTTTTGTCTTCCGTCTCTGGTTTTGGCCTTTGGAGGGGGAGGGCAGGGAAGGCTGACTGCTGATGGCTAACAGCTAACAGGCTAAAAACTTTTTCCAAGGAGAGGAGGTCGGCTATCGAAAGAAAAGGAGTCCGCTTCGCAAATTCCGTTCGTGGGACGAGGGGACGGGCGGAGGGGAGTTTCCGCATCATTCACTCTCATATAGGGAGGTGAGTAGATGAAAGTTGTGCGTTTCGCTTTTCTGGCTGTTTTTGCGCTGGTCGCATTGGGCTTGTCAGACAGCGCATTGGCACAGGAAGGTAGATGGGCGGTCGGCGGGATCGCCGACTACAACATCCCAATGCATCGGCTCGGCGAGCGCTGGGGCGCCACTGGCAAATTCGGAGCGACCATAAGCTACGTAGCCAGCCAGCGCACCGTTGTTGAAATCGAGTACAACTACTCGAAATTCACCAACGGGAAACCGGCCTCGGATCCATGGGTGTACGCGATCGACGAGCAGGAATACATGCACCCGAACGGGAAGTCCGAAATCACGTGGAACAACCTGATCGTGAACGGCCTGCTGTTTGTCGGCGAAGAGAACGCCACGCACGGGTTCAAGGCCAGGGATTATCGGTATTATTTCCTGGTTGGCGGCGGACTCTATCGTTACTACGCCATCAACAGCAACCTGGTTTATTCGCGCCAGACAAACGATCCTGTAGATCTGGATTTCGTGATGGAAGACCAGGTCGACCAGCGATACACAATCGGCGCAAATGTCGGTGTGGGCGTCGAGGGTTTCGTAACCCAGAATCTTGCCATAGACCTGCGTGCTCGCTACAACTTTGTTGTGGGCGAATTGCGTAATATGCTGTTCTACGGCCTTGAGAAAGTGCGCCCCATGCACATGGTCGACGTCGGCGCGCAGATGAAGTTTTACTTCTGGCGGTAATTTGCCGCAGCCGGGGTAACAACCCAATGAAGGAGGTATCACAATGAAGCGTAAGCTTCTGTTTTTCGGAATCGCGGTTGCAATCGCGGCCGTATGTTTCGGCACGGGCGACCTGCAGGCTGGTGTCACCGGCAAGGTCAATGGCGTAGTGCGCGACCAGGCCGGCGAAGTCCTGCCCGGCGCCAACGTCGTCATCAAGGAACTCAATCTGGGTTCCACGGCCGATGCCGACGGGTATTTCGTAATCATCAATATTTCACCTGGCGTCTATACACTCTCTGCGTCGCTGATCGGTTACGAAACCGTGTCGCAGACGGGCGTCGATGTGACTACTGACCATACCACCACCATTAACTACAACCTCAAAGAGACCGCCCTTGAACTGGGCGAATTGGTGGTAACGGCCGGCCGTCCCCTGGTGGAACCGGATAAGACTACCAGCAAGTACACAGTTACGCTCGAAGAGACCGAGCGGAACCTCGCGGCCGCACGCAGGACGTCCGAGTTGCTGCAGTTGCAGCCGGGTGTGGCGGTTGACGGTTCCAACCGGATTCGCGGCGCGTACGTGGACGCCGGCTGGTACGCCAGCGACGTGGCGTACGTTGTGGACGGCGTTCGGATGAACCATAATGACGGCCGCGGGCGCGGTGGACGTTATCGCCAGGTGAACCGTGGCGCCATCCAGGAACTGTCCGTACTCACGGGGGTAACCCCCGCCGAATACGGCAATGCCCAGGGCGGTGTGGTCCAGATCATCACCAAGGAAGGCGGTGGTGAAATTAACGGTTGGGGCGAGTTCCGCTACGAACCCGCAGGAAAGAAGCACTGGGGTGAGAACGTATACGATTCCCCGCAGCACCAGGACAAGGTGATGTGGGACAACCCCATCTGGGCCAACGAGAAGTACCCGGATCTCTCCGGCAAGATCAACAATCCCATTTTCGAGGACCTGGCGGGCGAACTGATTCACGTCCGCACGAACTACACGGAATGGACCGGCTTTGGCGTCGAAGGCAATCTGTCCGGCCCGATTGGAGACAAGGCGTCATTCGTGGCCACGGCCAAGCACGAACGTTACGCGGCCGTCACCCCGCGGGCCGAGCGCATCGGTTTCTACGATGACCGCGGGAGCTTCCAGGACGATCCTGGCAATATCAACGTTTCAGGTAGCATCACATTCAAGCCCACCGCCAACCTTAAGTTGAAAGTCGGCGGAATGTACCTGGGTTGGGACTGGTACTCGAACGGCAATCCGGACCTCTTCGGCGGGCGTCACGGGAGTGGCGGCGGTGGGATGAGGCGCGGGACAGGCCGCGACCTGTTCCTACCCGAGAAATGGTCCGCCGCCGGTCTTAACGACCTCAGCGAAGAACTGCAGTACGCCGTGTTTACGCACACGCTTTCCCCCAGGACCTTCTACGAAGTGCGGGTTTCGCATTCCCGTTCGAAAATGGACACGGTCAGCGGGACCCACGATGTGACTGGAGAAATTTTCCGCGACCAGGCGGGCTGGTTCAGCATCGGCCGGCAGGCCGCCCGATATGGCCAGTATGACCGGCAGCGCATCGGGGCGAAGGTCGACCTGTCGTCCCAGATCACCAAAGGAAATTTCATGAAGGCGGGGGTCGAGTACCAGACCAGCGCCATCACGATGATCCTGCGGTATGATACCACCCCGGCCGCGCGTAACCTGCGGCTTATCGTGAACGAAGGCCAGATGGGCGAGAAGGTAAAGCCCTTCTTCCTCAACGCCTATATCCAGGATAAAATGGAGTTCCAGGGGATGATCGTGAACCTGGGCGTCCGGCTCGACACGTTCAACCCGAACTCGCGCCAGTTAACCTTTGGCGCGTTCCGCGGAAGCTCCATGTTCCGCTACTATACCCGCGCACGCGATTGGGCGTACCAGGAGGGCTCGCAGTGGGTCACCGACGCGCCCTGGCACGTGAAGTTCAGCCCCCGGATCGGTGTTTCGCATCCGATCACGGAGCGGTCGCAGATGCGGTTCTCCACTGGCGTGTTCCTCCAGTGGGCCGACCTCTGGTACTATTTCGGGGAGGACTACTGGACGTCTGGCGACTCCGGCGACCGCGACGTGAACGAGAACGGCCGGATCGACGCCACGGAACGTCTGAACAACTTCCGCACCACCTATTCGGGCCAGAACGGGCTGCATTTGCTGCAACCCGCAAAGACCACGGCCTTTGAGGTGGGTGCCGACTGGAACTTCGTGAGCGACTACACCGCGACGTTGACGGCATATTACAAGAGCGAGGTGGATCACTACACGCATTACCCGAACGAGACGTGGGTCGGTCCCAGGGACTTCGGCATTCCGTATTCGCGGACCCTGGACAACGGCGCCTACGGCGACACCCGCGGCGTTGAGATGTCTATCCGCAAGTCCTTCTCGCACAACTTTTCGTTCAACGTGGCCTACAATTACCAGTGGTCGCAGATCACTACGGGTAAATTGGGTAACGTAATCCGCAACATCTACATGGACTCGGCCACCGTGGTGCACCTCGCCACAACCAACGCGTTCACCGACCGCGGCGTAACCGTCCCGAATTTCTGGGTTTATTTCGACCCGCTTCCTGACGGCAGCGAGGCCCCGCGCCGGCTGACCGGCGACGACCTGGTCAAATACGCGCGGCAGGGCCAGAGTTTCCACGATGGTTCGCGAGCGAAAGGCGGGCAGTTGGGAACCGGCGTGTGGGACGGCCTCCGGCCGGTCGACAGCCCCGCCCTGGCGAACTGCGGCCCGAACTGTTCGGTTAAGATCAACACGGGCAGCTACACCACCCTGTTCTTCCGTCCGAAGAGCGGCGACCGCCGGAATTTCGGGAGTTTCTCGCTTCTGGCGTCGTTCCCCGACGATTTCGAATTCGGCCACTCCTTTGTCGGGGGCGTTCTGAAGAATCTGCGGCTGAACGTCACCTCCCGCATCCAGACGGGCGGAATCTTCAACTATTCCTCGCCTGAAGGCGGAAACGCGTACTACCGCGACCTTGCGTTGGATTCGCGCACCGATCTCGCCGTTGAGAAGACATTCAACGTGACCGGTCGGGTACAGCCCACGCTGTTCGCCGACATCCGGAACGTGTTCAACCAGAAGGACCGGACCAGCCCGTCGAACAGAAACCTGTGGACCTATATCGGACTCGACGGACCGACTCCGGACGATAAGAATTATCTGAATTACGGCGACAGCCGCGATCGAACGTACGCGCATTCGCCGCGTCTTGCCCAGTTCGGGCTGCGCATTAACTGGTGAGAACCAGGCGCGCCGGTCTTTCGTCCGGCGCGCCTGTTCCATATGGCTTTCGAATGGAGGCAGAGAAGGATATGAAACGTATGAATTTCATTGCCAAGGGGTTGATTTTCATCGGCTGCCTTGCACTGGCTGCGGTCGTTTTTCAGCCGGTTCCGGTTGATGCGCAACCCTCCCCGGACAACGTATCCAGCAGGTTCAACCTGAGGTCGCTGATATCCAACAGTTACAATAATATCGGCGGCATGGGCGGCAACCAGGAATGGGGGCGCGGCTACAGGCGCAACGCCTATCCGTGGAACGGCAACGGGCCGGGTTCTTTCGGCGCGGTGCTGTCCCAGTTCACGTCCAACCAGAAGTCCCAGATGTACAACGATTACAAGGTCTCGGGCGGTGAGGGTATCTGGATCCTCAACGCCGACAAGGGTACCGTCACGGTAACCGGTCCTCGTGAGAACGTGCAGATCGTGGAACACAACCAGGCGTTTCCCTACGATCCGGTGGGCAATCCCGAGGAAGGCTGGGGCCAGCCCAATCCGCTGAGGGAACTTGCGGAGTTGGCGAACAGCGCGATTTCGCCGGGCGAACAGGGCGCGGGGGGTTCCCTTTCCAATTACTGGCCCGGGGTCACCTCCGACGATTTAGGCAGCCTTTACGGGGCTGACTGGGATCCGGTAACAACCCCGCCCGCCCACATTGCAAACTATAATTTGGGTGCGCACAACCTGGTGGACGTCACCATTCCGGAAGAGACAATCATCGCCCAGTGGATCGACAAGCAAAACGGGATCCTCGCCCAGCGGCGGGTATACAGCTGGTCCAATCCGGATTTCGATGACTTCTACATTGTGGATCTCACCTTCACCAACATCGGGGACTTCGACGGAGACGGCGTGGGTGAGATGCCGGGCCCCATCAATAACCTCTATATTGCGTTCAAAAACGTCGCTGCGATGACGGCGATGGGCATCCTGGAGGAGTTCGGTTGGAACTTCTACGCCTCCAATGCCCGCGGTATGGACGACACCATGTGGTATACGGAGGCCGACGGTTATCCGAATGCGTTCTCGGCGAACGGCGCGTTCGTTGGCGAGGATATGCGTGCGGTCATCCGAAGGGACTCCGATAACCCGTTTTCCTCGCACGACGATACCGGCGATCCGTTCTTCAAGGCGATCGTGCCTTCCAACTACAATATCCTGCAGACCGAAGGCCAGCCGAGAGCGCCGAGTACCTACTTCATGGCGCCCCTCGCCTATGCCGACGACGCGGGGAAGTTCTCATTCAACGAGGCCGACCGCGGCAAATACGTGCAGCCCGGCGAAGACATGCAGCCGCGTTCGTTCCAGTGGTGGCTGGCGCGTTCCACGGGTGACTTCGACGACCCCACCTACACCACGCACACCGCCGCGCAACTGGCCGCTACCATAACGGCATCCGGCTTTCAGGCCAATCCCGACGAAGGGGATATTTCCACGCGCAAGGTCTTCCACGACATGACGGTGTACGGGCCGTACAACGTGGGGGCGGGCGAGTCCGTGAAGCTCGTGTTTTCCTGGGGAGCGGGCCACCCCTCGCTGCTCGCGCCAATTCCCGCCAACGAACAGGACATCGGCATTCTGAAATGGGATCGGTCGAGCGAGACCCCGGAGAACAAGATTAACAAAGTCAAGACCGACGGCGAGAAGGCCGCCCTGGAGAATCTGAAGTTGGCCCACTGGGTCTACGACAACAACTACCAGGTGCCCGCCTCGCCCACCGAGGCCTATATTTCGGCTAACAATCTCACGTCTTCAACCAAGGCGAAGCAGTTGATCAGGTGGGGCAGGGAGTCCGAATCCGCGGTTAACCCTTATACGGGGGAGCAGGATATACTTGGCTACCGCCTGTATAAGTCAAATTGGTTCTCGTGGGGCCCCTGGGAGCTGTACGGGGTCATCGAGAATGGTTCCAGCGGGTCTTCCAACAATCCGGCGGGCCTGCCCCGTGGCGAATGGGGTGTAAATGCCGACGGCGTCTATGAATATGAAGACCTGGAGACCACCGCCGGCTTTTCCTACTTCTACTCGGCGCGCCCGTATGCCAGGGGCGTCGACTCCTACACGTGGGATAGCGGGATGACAATCGACGATATCCCGAGTCCACGCGTGCAGGCCAATATCCGAAGGGGGTATGAGAGCGGTTGGGGGCCGTCTACGGCGAGGACATACGACGGAGACAACCGCAAGCCGTTCCAGGCCCTGTTGTCCAGCCTTCCCGAAGAGGTGCTCATCGTGCCGAATCCGTACTACGTGGACGGCGTGCACCAGTACCCGAACTCCCGCAACCTTCGCATCGTGGGCCTCACTGCGAATGCGATCATTCATATTTACTCGGCGTCCGGCGACCGCGTGGAAACAACGGACCGGACCCCGCTCGGCAAGGGCGAGACCGAGTTTCGTCAGATCACGTTCAATATTGCCGGCGAGGTGCAAACCGGTCTGTATTATTTCGTCGTTGTTGACGGCGGCGAGACCCGGCGAGGCAGCTTCGTGCTGATCAAGTAGCGGGCTTAAAACTAGGAGGAAGTGACGTGAAAAGGAGTATGCTAATCATTGCGTCGGTCTTGGCCCTGCTGCTTGCCGCTTCACCGGCTTTGGCCGTGAAGTGGGGCGGGGTAACCGGCGAGTACGGTGTCAAGAAAGTAAATATCTCCGGCATGCAGTTCCTGAAGATCGGCCAGGGCGCCCGGGCCGTTGCCATGGGCGACGCGTATACTGCGGTGGCCGACGATATCAACGCGATCTTCTGGAACGGGGCCGGTCTGGTACACGTAGAGCGCGTGGCCTATCAGTTGAACTACACGCAATTTCTGCTCGACACCAAGCTGTACTCAGCCGCTGCCGTGTGGAACACGCGTTCGGCTCGTGGTGAGGTGCTCGGTATTTCGGTGACCTCGCACAACCCGAAACCCTCCAAAGAGACCACAATTCATCAGCCCAACGGAACCGGACAGGACGTAATCGTCAATAACATCTCCATCGGTTTGCTCTATGGAGTCAAATTTACCGACAAGTTCTCGTTCAGCGCCAAGGCGAACTACGTTCACGAGAAACTCTACACGGTGAAGACCACGGGCTTTACGGTGGACGTGGGGAGTTTCTTCTACACGGGATTCAGAAGCCTCCGAATCGCAATGGCGTTCAGGAATTTCGGTCCCGACCGCAAGTCGGGCGACCGGGCATACCTGCTGCCGCTGGTATACAACATCGGTATTGCCGCCGAAGTCTATGGTGAAAAGGGCGATCCGTCCTACCTCACCGCGTCCGTGGAAAGCGCGTTTTTCGTGGACTTCGAGCAGCGCTGGCATTTCGGCGCCGAGTTGTGGCTGCAGAACGCGCTCGCGTTGCGGGCCGGCTGGAAGTGGAACTACGACCTCGAGAGCATTGCCGTGGGCGCCGGCCTGAGGCAGACGTTCGGTGGCCGTACGATCACGGCAGACGTGGCGGTTTCGCTCCTGCAGAAGAACGACGGCGTCGTTATGTTCGACCCGCCGATCCGCGTTTCTGTGGGCGGCACGTTCTGAGTAGACGTTACAAAGCGGCGGAATCGATTGAAACCTGAAGTTGTCCGGCGCTTTGTCGGCGAATGAACCGACGGGCGGCGACCGGGACTCTGAACCCGGACGCCGCCCGTTCTCTTATACGTCTGGCCTGATGCCTCGCAATTGCTGCAGAAACGTGATCGAAACACTCTGGCCCAGGTGCTGGTTGACAATGAATTAAGACATGGCGAAACGTACCTCTCAAAAACGAGAACAGCGCGGCGGTGCTATCCGGGGGCGGGGCCGGAGACTGACGTTAGTGTGGCCCCTCCTGGTGAGCGTCGCTGCGTTTTCAGTGTATGTCAACGCGCTTGGTAACGGGCTGGTTTACGATGATCATTTTCTGATACAACGAAGTTGGCTCGTGGAAGGACTGGATTTCAGGAGCGTCTTTACCACCCATTACTGGGCGGGTTATCCGGGGAATGAAACGGGACACTACCGACCGTTGCCCGTGCTTTCGTTTCTTCTGGACGCACTGGGTGGGATTCGTCCGTTCAGGTATCATCTGACCAACGTGCTGCTGCACCTGTTTTGCAGCCTGCTGGCCTGGGCGCTGTGCCGGCGCATCGGTCTGGGCGTTTTCGCCGCGGGTCTTGCCGGACTCTTATTTGCCGTGCATCCGATCCATTCGGAAGTGGCGGCCGGGGTGACCTTCGGTCGATCCGACCTGATGGCGGGAATCTTTCTGCTGGCCGGAATTCTGTTCTATACAGATAGCTCGCGTTCCCCCGCAGCCTACGGGCTGGCGCTTGTTGCGTTTTTCTGCGGCCTGGTCAGCAAGGAAAGCGCGCTTGCGTTGTTGGGCCTGGTCGTAGCGTATGACCTGGCCTCGGGCATGGGTGTTGCAGGCCGTGCGTCGTTTTCGGATTGCGAAAACGAAAAAAAGCCCCGGAAGGGACCGTTGGTGGCTAATTTTCCTTGCGCGACCGGCGTAGCCGCGGGAAGGGAGATCTTGGACGGCATACTGTGCGTCGTCCGGAAGAGATGGCTCTGGTGGACGGGCTTTGTGGGTGTATTCGGATTCTGTCTGGTCGTGCGCAACGTAGCGGCGGGCCTGGGTTTCTCACCCGGCGTGATGACGGAGTTGGTGAATCCGCTCTACGGGGCCTCACTTGAAACGCGAATATTTACCGCCGGGAAGATTCTCTGGCACTATGTTACGCTACTGCTGTTTCCCTGGCGGCTGTCCGTGGATTACTCTTACAATGCGATTCCGGTTGCGGATTCGCTGCTGGAACCCGGGGTGATCGCGGGTGTAGCGCTGGGACTTGGCGGGCTGTGGCTGTGGGTACGATCGTTGGGAAAGTGGCCGAGGCTGTTTTTTTGCGGAGCGCTTTTCTGGGTGCCTTATATGGGGGTGTCGCAGGCGGTGATCCTGCTGAATTCGATGGTCCAGGAGCGATTTCTCTATATTCCTGCGCTGGGGGTGTTTGCTCTTGCCGGGATCGGCGCCGAGTGGTTGTTCAGGAGGTTCGGATTCAGCGTCATTGTCGTGATGAGTCTGGTATTGGTCGGTTACTCCGCGCGTACGGTGGTGCGAAACAGAGATTGGAAGGATGATTTCAGCCTTTTTTCCAGCGCGGTTCGTGCCTATCCGGAAAGCGCCAAGATGCATCAGGCCGTGGGACAGGTGCTTGCGGAGCGAGGCGTGATGGACCGGGCGATTCTTGCCTTTCGGCGGGCCTTGTCTATCCGGGAAGAAGCCATGACCTACAACAACCTGGGCAATGCCTACGGGGTCAAGGGCGCCTTTGAGCAGGCTGCCGCGGCATATCGGAATGCCGTGGATCTGGATCCGCTTTTTGCGGAGGCCTGGATGAATCTGGGTGTGACGGCCATGCGATCCGGGGAGACGCGGATGGCCGCCGAAGGATTCGGAAAGGCAGCTGTACTGCTGCCTGAGGATAAGGAAACCCATTTCAATCTTGGCGTGGCGCTGGAGAATACGGGTCGTGTCGGGGAGGCGGTGCAGGCATATCGTCGGTCGGCGGCGCTCGGAGACGTCAGAGCGTTTTTCAACCTGGGCAAGGTGTTGGAGAGTCAGGGCAAGCCCGGGGATGCGATCTCGGCCTACAGAGCGTTTCTTACACATTGGCGGGGAGACCAACAGGTTTCATCGGAAGCCCGGCGCCGGATTCGGTCACTCAAGGGGAACTAGGTTTGCGGCGAATTGTATAATTCCGTATAACAAGATAAAAAACAGCAAAATAAGACATTCATGCATACTCAGAGTGACATTGGATCAACGGGTCGGGTTCAGAATCAGTTTTGATTTCGCTTCCATATTTCTTATTCTATTGTGATAGTCACTAAAATTGGTTGGTCCTTGCGTCACACCAGGCCCCCGAATTCCCGGTAAGGAGCTGGTCGTGTCGGGCTCAGGAAAAATAAACTCCGGTTTAATCGCGTTACGTAAATTCACCGCCTGCTGGTTCTTGGCCGGGATCGGGCTTTCGGTTCCAGCAGAGTCCAATGGCCAGCGGATCCGGATCGCGTCCTACGAAAACGGGCACGCAGCGCTCACCGAGGTCTGGTCGGTGGACGCACAGGGAACAGAACACCGGCTCGGCGCCTTTCCGGGACGTCCGGGGCAACTGGGAAGAACCGCGGACGGCCGGAGGGTATTCTATAAGGATCGTCCGTTGCAGGACTATCGTCTTTCCGGTCTGGGGCAGGCGGTGGTGCCGATGGTGGAGAGCCAGGTATGGGAGGTGATGGTAAGCGGTACGGCCGTGCGGCGTCCGGGGGAATTCGAACTTGGACGTCTTAACGTGGAGTGGGTTTCGGCGCAAAACGGGGGTCCGGCTAACGGGCGCAACCGTTCGTTGGCGGGCGTCGAAAAAGCGATGATGACGGTGAAATTGGCGTATGGAGCCCTGCATCAGTGGGAGTTCCGCCATGCGCAGCTTCTCTATCGCGAGGCGGCGCAGCAGTTTGAGGCGCTTGCGCGAGATCATCTCCTCTATTCCAAGCCGGCCATGGCATACGCGAAACTATTAGCGAGAAGGTCGCAGGTGGCGGGTGCGTCGGGCGCCCGATGGGTCTGCAGGGAAAATCTGTCCGCGATCGGGGATATGATACTTGAATACCGCCGACTCAACGACGGCAGAACGCCGGCCAGCCTGGACGCGTTGAAGGCTTCGGCGCGGGCAGGCAGCCTGGAAGATTCCAGAGAACGGATTCTTGGACGGTTGTTCAGGTCCCCCGAAGATCGCGAGAACAGCCCGATTAGTTATTTTTATCGGTCTGGCGCCGAGGACGGCGAGGCGATGGTGATCAGTCCCTATCATCGCGGGCGGCTCCTGGAACTGGTTCGGCGCGGCGACCGTTTCGAGGTTGTGGACCGGCCGGTCGGCCGCGCGCAAATCGATTCGTTGCTGGCCCTCGGCAGGCGGGTGCTGGAGAAGGACGCGCCTGCCGCGGTGCCCGTGCTGCAGGTGGTTACGCTGATGTCGCCGAAGACCGCCCGCGGGCATTGTCAGTTGGGCTATGCCTACCTGAAGTCGAAAAATTCGGATGCCGCACTTCGTTCGTTCGAACGGGCGGTTCGTCTGGACCACAGGATGGCCGAAGCGTACAACGGGCTTGGCCAGGTGTTTGAAACGCGGCCCAAGGCGCGTTACGACGCGATCCGATACTATACGAAGGCGCTGCAGTACAATCGGGACTACCTGGAAGCACGTTTCAATATCGCCAGGCTTCGTCGCAGCCTGGGCGAGCACGACGCAAGATACGACGTAGAGAAAGTGATCGACATCGATCCTACCTTTGCGCCCGCCTATCTGCTTCTTGGGGAGTGGTACGAGGTTCAGGAGGAGGATTTTGAACGAGCGGCGCTTCTCTACGCGCGTTACATGACGCTGAAACCCGATGATCCGGAGGGTCGGAAACGGCTGGCGGCAGTGTATCTCCGATCCAGAAATTACGAGCGGATTGTGGATTTGCTCACGGATTACGTCCGGGAGCATCCGGACGAAACAGGCGTTCTGGCCGTACTCGCCCAGGCTTGCGTACAGCTGGGGCGGCTGGAGTGGGCGGACCGGTATTTCAGAGAGTACCTGCAGGCGGCGACAGCCGTCGAGCAGTCTCTGTATCGCGACCCGGTCCTTCTGATGTCCCCGGAGGAACGCGATGCGTTCGAGCAGGCTGACGGCTCAGCTCGTATCGAACTGGTCAAACGGTTCTGGACGGCGCACGATCCGGACCTTACCACCGCCATCAACGAACGTCTGCTTGAACACTACCGGCGGGTCTGGTACGCCCTCGGGTCTTATTCGAAAGGCAAGCAACCGTGGGACCGGCGGGGCGAAGTGTACATCCGGTTCGGCGAACCCGATTACCGGTCGACCTCAGATATGAAGAATTACAACCAGAGCCTGAAGGTGCAGCGGGTTCGGGAACGCATCGCCCGGCAGATGTACGGGCAGGCTGCCCTTCAGATGACATTTATGGGCGGCCCGGTGTACGCGGTGCGCAGCCTGAAGTCGAATCTCAGCGGCGGCGCGAACCTGGGCGAGGGGTTCGCCGCAAACCGGATGGTTGAGGATCTCAGCATTGCCTCGCGCAACACCGAGGCCTCCCGGGTGGTAACCGGGAGCCAGGCCCAGCGGACCGGCATTACTTTTGAATCGGGCATTACCGCGAACAATGAGGTATCGGATGCGTCCCTGGAATTACTCCGGTTCGAAAATGTCCAGATGAACGATGGCGCTCTGAAGGTGGGCGGTTCCCCAAACGATTTTGCATACAAGGCCGTATCGTCTCAGGACGACGCCTCGATGGTTCCATGGGAAGTCTGGGTCTATACGGACGTGAACGGGGGCATCGAAATCACGTTTACGGACGAACACATGCGGGGCGAGTTCGACTACGCGCCGCCGCCGATGGACGTGCGTATACCCATGCAACAGCTGACCCGGTTCAACCAGTTCAATCCGCGGTCCGTGGCCGAACAGGCGGCTCTGGTAACGCCGGACTACTACAAGCCGCCGGAGAATAAGTCGCCGCTGGAATTCTATTACGATCTGGCCAATTTCCGGGAGGACGAACGTGGCAGCGGGTCGTTTCTGGAGGTCTATTTCGGCGCGCCTTACAGGCTGGGCAAGTATCTGCCGGAACAGGACGAAACCGAGATGTTTCTGGAACGTTCCGTGGCGCTGAACAACCCGCGCAACGGGGCGGTTTACCGAAGGCAGGGCAATCTGCAATTTCGGGGTGTTGGCGACCTGACGGGCATGCGCGGAGGCTTCGTGCCCGATCTGATGGGTCTGGAATTGGCCCCTGGCGCCTACCGGATGGAGGTGCAGGTCAAGGACAGACTGTCCGGTAGGCAGGGCCGGTACCGGCAGGAAGTGGTAATTGACAACTACGACAGGAAATTCCTCCAGCTGAGTGAGTTGCAGTTGGCGTATTCGGTTGTAGAGTCGGACGAAACGGGGAAATTCAAGAAGGGCGGTCTCAGCGTCATTCCCATACCTACGCGCACGTTCGGGAGAGACCAGGGTGTATTCGTCTACTATGAAATTTACCGTCTGAAGAAAGACGAATTCGGGCAGACGCGGTACAAGGTGGAATATACCATTCGACCCAAGGGCGTCCAGGGGCGCACCGCAAGCGGGGTTATCTCGCAGTTGGTTCGTGTAATCACTGGCAAGAAACAGGAACTTGCCGTGGGATACGAGCAGATTGGAAACTCGGAGTCGGAAGAGGTGTACATGGAACTGGACTTGAAATCCACGAACCCCGGACAGTATATAATGGAAATCGAAGTGACCGACCTGAACAGTGGTCTGACGTCGAACCGGCAGACCGGATTCTACGTTCAGTGAGCAAACCCGCCCCCCACACATCTCCCCGCCGGTGAGACGCAAGAAGCAAGACGGAAGAGGCCCCGGCGCCCCCACCCCCAATCGTTTGTTCTTGCGGATGATAATCGGAAAACCTGTCATCCTTCGAAGAATCTCCCGCCTCTTCCGTGATACTCAGGAACGGACGTGCCGCCTTTCAGACTCGAGACACGTACAGATCACGATGGTTTGAACCGATGCCGCAGGAGATCCTTCGTCAGCCTGACGGCTTCCTCAGGATGACAGTGGGGAGCAATGAGATTGACTATCGGCCAACGTGTCATTCAGAGCGGAGTCGAAGAATCTCCCGTCTGTTCGATTGGGTGTACGGCCGAAGCCTTCACCAGACCATTTGCGCGGAGATTTCGTCGGCTGAATGGCTTCCTCAGCGTGACAAAGTTGACGTTTACCGAAGAGAATAGCCTGGAATTGGCGTCGAACAAATTGTATGGGATCGTGAGAACTGGAGGAAGCCATGAGCGGACTCGCCACTCCTTTTGATCTCGACGAACTGGTTGAGAGGTACGCCGATTACGACCGGTCACAGAACCAGGGCAAGGGTCAGTCCCACAACCCGGATTCCGGTGGTCTGGGGTGGGGTGAAAGCGGGACTCTCGATGCGTACGTGAAGATTTACGAGTCAACCGGAGATGCGGGTTGGTTGGAAAAGATCGTGAATCATTTCGACCGTATGATTGCCTCGCGGCAGGACCACTTTGCCGATGGATATGCGACCTGGGTCACCCCGACCTATTCGGTGGCGCTGTTGAGAACGGGACCGATGCACAACCGGGGTACGGCCCGAATCGTACCTGAAGAGGAACGGGTGTGGGTAATCCGGGGCGGTGACATGGCGCGGGACACGATACGCGTGGTGGAAATTCTCCCCGGAAGGAGATACGCCGTCCAGGAGTACGGTACACGGAAGGCATTGGCTGGCGGCCGGTTTCAACCAGGCGCAACACTGAACGGTTTTGCGCCGTTCAACGTACGTATCGAGGGGAAAGCGCGCGCCGGAGACCGGTTCTGGGTGCAGGTTTTCGCCGGAGAGCCGCTGGAGTATATCGTCCACCAGGGGATGTTCCTGCATCCGGTCAGCCGCTTTATTGAACACGCCCTGAAGAATCCCGGGTTGAAGAGTGAATTCGGCGCCAAAGCACGAACGTATCTGCGATTTATTGGAAGGCAGATTGCCGATAAGCACGAGCGTGACTGGGTGGATTCAACCCGGTCATCCGGCGGATACCGGTTTTCTCCATGGATGACGGAACGGTTTCCGAATCGGATTATGCCGCACAATCAGTATCTCGCGCTGGGTCGGGCGTATCTGGCACTGCAGACGGTGTCGCGGAAACGGCTGTTTGCCGACCGGCCGCGGCGGATGGCGAAGAATTTCAAAAGGCATCTCTGGAAAACCGGTCGGGCGTATACCTGGTACTATTGGGACTGGATCGAGGCCGGCGAACACGGGCATAGCGCCATAGAAGATACCAGCCATGGGCGAATCGATATCGGATTTGCAATTGACGCGTGCCGGCGCGGCGTGGTATTCAACAATGCCGATATGAAACGGTTCGCGCATACACTGTTGGATCAGATGTGGAACGGGTCGAGGGATGATCCGGTGATCGGCGGCCGCGTGGACCGACAGGAAGGAGATACCACGCCGTGTGCGGACTGGATTGATCTGTGCCAGTGGAATCCTCGGGTTTGGGACGTGCTGTGGGCCGTATTCTGCAAAGCCGGGCAACCCGTTCAGATGGTCCCTTCCATTCTCCAGGGATGGCGGAGGCTGGGGGAGGGCAGTTAGCCGTGACGTAGTCGCGGTTATGTTATACTCGCCGCGAGAGAGGAGATCTGATATGATGAGAGTGTTGTCTGTTTTTGTTGCAGTACAGTTGTTGACCGGCGGATGGGCGGGCGACGCCGGGGCGCAGCGGAAGCCGGTTTACTTCATTACCGCGGGAGTTGCCGCGCCGGCATCCATTTCCCTTACGGAATTCTGGTATCCCGGAATCGGCGTGGGCGCTGGCGCCGAGTTTTTCATTCACCCCAGCCTGGCCGTTCAGGGTAGGTTCAGTTACGCCCGATTCCCGTTTAACGAGGGTAAATTCAAGGCGGAAAACGAAGCGCTCGAGGTGGTAACCGGAACCAGCGGCGGGGGAAAGAACCTGTTTGGCGCGTTTGCCAGCCTGAAGTATACAAAGACGATCGATTCTGACGATCTGGACGTACGGACGGTGCCGTACGCGGTTGCCGGCATTGGGATTCTGTCCTATTCCGAAGCCGATATCGAGGTTGTAGAGATTGGCAACGAAGTATTTCATGTTGCCGGGCAATCCGGAACCGGGTTTGCGGTAAACGCGGGCGCCGGGCTCGACGTCCGGCTGACCGACCGCACGCATCTCTTTGTCGAAGGTCGGCTGGAGGTTGGATTCACGTCCGGAGACCGGGGGAGCACGCAGCTGTTTCCTGTTCGAATCGGGATTTCCTTTGAGTAACGTCACGCAACACCTGCAATTACCGTCCGGTTGTGGTTGGGTTGCCGGTCTTGGCAGCCTGCCGGAATAGAACGTGGAGTACGAATTGAGACGGCCTGAGGGGTGCAAAAGGTCCGGATGGCCCGTGGACGTGTCGGCCCTGCTGGCGTTGCTGGCGGGGCTGCTTATTGTATTTCAGTACGTGACGCTGGATAAGTTCGGAATTCTCCGCCCGGGGATTCGCTATCAGAGTCTTCCGGGTTTCCTCTCGGTTATACGGCGTTTCGTCGCGATCGATGCCTTTGATGTATCAATATTGCTGCTGATTCTTGCGGTCGGCGTGGCACTGATCTTCTTGGAGTGGCGCAGGCGGCGGCTGTCGGTGTTTTTCGAGCATATTTTCGCAAGTGAAAGACGAACGGTCGCGTTCCTCGTTCCGGCGTGCCTGATTCTGGTTCGTTTCTATTTTTCCGGAGGGGAGTTTGCGCATGGCGCCGACACTTATTTGCACGTTGCCTACGCCTGGTTGGCTGCAATGTCAATGGCTGGGGGCGAGGTCCCGATCTGGACCCACTATTTCTGCAATGGCACGCCGTACCTCCAGTTCTACGGCTTCCTGTTCTACTACCTTGTCGGTCTGGTGAATCTGGCGCTCCGGGAACCGTTCTGGTCGACCAAGTTCGTGCTTGGCGTCGCCCACGCGCTATCCGGTCTTGGCGCATATCTCTTTGTGCGGCGCCTGACCGGCTCCCGTCAGGCCGGATTCGCGGCGGGGCTTGCCTACGTGTTGAGTTTCTGGCATACGCAGCAGGTCCTCATAATGGGCAGGCTGCCGCTGTCGTTGTTCTATGCGCTGTTGCCAATACCATTTTATTTCTGGGAGGGGCTTCGGAACAAACCGAACCGGTTGGCTCAGGCCATCGGCGGCGGCGTTACGCTGGGCCTTCTGGCATTTACCCATCCGGGGTACGGTTTTTGGGCGACGGTATTTCTGGGATTATACGCAATCGCCAGGTGCCGCCTGACCCGGGGCGAAGAGACGCCTTTTTCGATCCCACACGGTTTGCTGCTGTTCGGGGGGGGCGTGATGCTGGGCGCCTATCTGACCGTTCCCATGTACGTGGAACGGGGATTGACGGGACTTCATGCCGGGTTCTATATGTCCGATTTTCCGGTGCCCACCTGGCGGCATCTGCTGTTCTGGTCCAACTACCGGTTCAGGCTCTTTCAGGCCCAGGACCACTGGTACGGCGGATATATCGGGGCGAGTCTGGTTGTGATTGCATTGTGGTGCCTGGTCCGGATTGCCCGCACCGAACGAAGCGAATTGCGCGCCGCCGGATTGCCGGTCGGGCTTTGCCTGATCGGGTCGCTGCTACTGGTATTCGGTTATCGATGGCCCCTGCTCAAGTCTCTGGGGGTGGTGCAGGCGATGAACGCCTCTCGCTATTTGCTGTTCGGGGTGTTCTTCGTCGCGGTGTTGGTGGGGTTGTTTGCGGCCGCGCGCGCAACTGGCCGGAAACGTCCCGTAGGGGTCTTCGTTTGGGTTCTGGTTGTGGTACTGGCAGACCTGGGGCCAACCACCTTTCAACAGCCGTACCGTGCCCGTGGCGTGGAGTCGACAATCGGCCCACGCGCATTGCAGGAATTGCGGCGTGACCCGAACGCCTGGCCGATTGCGAAGCCACTGCCCGTGCAGCATCATCCGGTGTACGAACGGTTCCAGGAAGAACTTGGCGCGTATACCGACGGACAACTTCCCGGTTATCGGCTGTTCCATACGACCAACAGAATCTATTATCACTTCATCATTCCCTGGTTGGCCCTGCATACGGGCCTGTCAACACCTCTGGATACCTTCACGCAGTACCCGCTGTCGGTACCTGCTTTTGTTCGCCGTTTTCAGGATGTGTTTCATATGTCGTTGCAGCGACTGGAACGCGGGGCCGGTCTGAACGAAATGCCGGGATTCGATACGATCCGCGTCGGGCTCTTCCTCATGAACACCCGCCACTTGCTGTATTCCGACTCGGAACAGGACCGCATCTTTCACGAGGAATTTCCCGAAGCGAGTCCCGTTGTGGTATCGTCGAGAATCTCGGGGTGGCCCTATCCGGTCCGGGAACTGGACAGGGCACGCGCCCGATCCGGGTCGGACGTGGATGAAAGGGAAGCGCGCAGGATGCAGAGCCGCGCACTGAGCGATTTCTCGAAGTTGCTGCAGTCCATGGACGTTGATTTTAAGAACCGGACATGCGAGCAGATTCTTCTGGCGCCCGGAAACGGCACGGAAGATCTGGGCACGTCGCCGCGCGTGGAGATTTTGTCGCACCGGGTGTGGAACCAGCGGGTCGAATTGGTCGTGCAGGTCAGTGCTGCATGTTTTGCGCGGCTTGCATATACGGCCTATCCCCATCAGAGAGTGACCGTGAACGGACACGACGCGCGGCCGTTCACAACAGCCGGTCGGTTTGTTGCGCTCAAGCTCGGGCCGGGCGAAAGCCGAATCGTACTGGAGCCGGCGCTTTCGCCGCTGCGTTTCTATCTTCTGATCGCCAATGTGGTGTTGCTGCTTGCCGGAGCAGCGGTATTGATCGGGCTCAGGATCGTGCGCCGGACTCGGCCAAGCGCGGCGGTCGGATCCGATGGCGACTGAGCCGGACCGCAGGATACTGAATTGAGAACGGACGGTTATGCGACGCATTGCAGATCGAACGGATTCCGGAAAGCCGATCATTATAGCGGGGTTCTTCCTGGGCCTGCATGTCCTGTTCGCGTACTGGCAGCCTGTGTCTGTCTGGGGCGTTGATTTCCTGCGGTTCCATGACTCCTGGCCACGGTTGATTTTTGTCCTGCTGAGCGTGGCGTTGCTGTTTCTTGCCGCCCGGCAGCGCCTGGGGCAGTGGATATGGGGACTGACCGGGTGGTGTGACCGCGGTGACAACTGCTGGCGGTCCGCTCTTTCGTGGGTTCTGCTATTGTTCGGTGGATTTGTGGTTTTCTGGGGTATGGGTTCCGCTGCGCATCTGCTTGGCGACGGGATTACGTTGATGCGTGAGTTGGATGATTTCTGGTCTGAAGTCCCGAGAACGGATCGCGCGCCGCTGACGTTCTGGTTCATCCGGGCGCTCCATCGTGCGGGAGGGGCCGGATGGGATTCCGCAGAGACCACGTATCGCGTATATAGTTGTGTGTCCGGAATCCTCTATCTGGTTGTTGTCAGGTATGCCGCCAGGGTCCTGGGAAAGGATGCACGGGAGCGATTTCTGATTCTGGCCCTGTTGATCGGGGCCGGTTTCATGCAGCTTTTTTTCGCGTATGTCGAGAATTACGCGTTTCTGTTCCCGATTATGCTGCTCTACCTGCTCCTGGGTATACAGGTACTCCAGGGCAAGGCGCCGCTATGGGCGCCCGCGGCGTTGCTCGGGATCCTGATGGCGCTCCATATAACGATGATGACGCTTGCGCCTTCCCTGATTGCGCTGGCGATACTGAACCTGCGGGCGCCTGGACCGTCCGGATCGTCGATGCCGGGCCGGAGGACCGCAAAAGCAGCGCTCACCCTGGTGTTATGCGGAGCGGTTTTTTTCGGCGCGCTGCTGCTGATTCAATTCGATCTGATCGCGTACCTGCAGAAGCGACAGGGATTCTATATCCTGAATCTGTTTGCGGAACCCGGTCCCAAACAACACTACCGGATGTTTTCAATCGGCAAGCTGGTGGATCTTCTGAATCAATATCTCCTCGTTGCGCCTTCTTCACTGCTGGTACTGATTCTCTGCCGCAGGAGGCGTTTGTTTCGAGGATCCGAGAGACAGTTTGTTCTGATTGCCGCAGTGTTTCCGGTTCTGTTTACCATTGTCGCCAACCCCGAACTTGGCGCCTTCAGGGATTGGGACGCGTTTGCTTTTTCTGCTTTGCCTCTTACGCTCTGGGCGGCGCTTACGGTAGTCGGTGAGCATCGGGACCGGTATATTTCGGCGAATACCGGCGGCCTGATTTGCGCGGCCGCGGCGCTGCACGCGCTGTTCTGGATCGGCGTCAATGCCAACGCGTCGTCCGCGGAAGCGCGTTTTGCGAGCAATCTGGAAGGGAGAAATCTGTCGGCGCACGCCCGATCGCACGGATGGGAGACGCTTGCGGTCTACCACAGGGATCATGGCAGGAGCGTCCAGTCGATCGAGGCATATGAAAAGGTCGTTGAAGTCGATCCGGAATTTGCCGGAGGTTTGTACAATCTCGGCAATCTATACTATGAAATGAAGCAGTTTGATCGAGCCGCGGCATACTTTCGGAAGGTGATCGCACTGAAGCCGGATTTTTCGGAAGCCTATTTCAACCTTGGCAATTTAAACTATGATACGGGGAAGTTTGAATCTGCGATGTCGAATTTCGAGAGGGTGATCGCACTGAAGCCGGAATTCGCAGAAGCCCACTATCAGATGGGCAACGCCTGCTACGGCCTGAGGGAATACGATCGGGCGGCCGCGCATTTCGAAACGGCAATCAGATTGAGGCCGGAGTTCGTGGCGGCATACTACAATGTCGGCGATCTGTATTATAGAACGGGACGGTTCGACGCGGCGGTCAATACCTACCGAAAAGCTATTGCATTGAAACCCGGTTACGCCAGGGCGCATTCCAATCTCGGAAACGCATACCACGGCCTGCGTGACTATAAACAGGCCATATCCGCCTATGAGAAAGCCGTGACCCTCGACCCTCGCTACGTGGAGGCCTACTATAACCTGGGTGTTGTCTGTCATACGTTAGGGGACGTGGAGAAAACCCGCAGCCATTTCAGGAAAGTACTGGATCTGGCGCCCGCCCATCCACAGGCGCCGGCGCTCAGGTCCTGGTTGGCCCTGAATCCGGGGTGAGATCTTTTGCAACAGAACCGGCGACATCCTCGTTGCGCATCAGGATTCAGGCTGCTCGATTGTGATCGGACTATGCTGAATATAGCTGAGGGCCGCCCGCGCAAGCAGCCCCGAACGCGATTCGCCCTCCCGTGAGGCAGCCTCGTCAACAATCGCCAGTACGCGCGCCGGCATTGTGATATTGATTCTCCGGACCGCGCTCGACAGTCTGGATACGTCGACGGCTACGAGTGCCCAGATCGCGTCTCTTTCTTCCCGGGCCCGGTGCGACTCGATAGACTTCTGTTCGGGTATCGGCGCACCATCCATTAACAGTCCCTCGATGTGACAGGCGATGGCCTCCTGGGCCGAAGTAATCGCGTCTTCGGGGGTATCTCCGGCCGAGAAGCAGCCCGGGAGATCCGGTACGGTGACGCCGTATCCGGTACCTGTGTCTTTGTGAATCGCAACTGGAAATCGCATCAGCGGTCCTCCCATTGCCATTTGGCCTGTCTGTAGATGTTGCGCAAAGTCCCGATAGGAATGTCCTTGCTCGGATGCTTGACTGTTACCCGCCCCTGCTTCCGTGAATGTGTGAACTGATGGTGGCTTCCCCGTGTGTTTATTATTATCCAACCATCCTGCTTCAACTTCCGAATGATCTCGGCACTCGTCATAATGTGTAATATACACACTGGATCAGTTGATGTCAACGATAGGCACGGAAATGGGACCGCGACGGCTCAGGAAGCGGCCGATCGGATGGGCCTGCGGACAGGCCTTTCGCAGTGTGCCGTTTCAGAACCTGAAAGGTAACGGGATCCTCTGCAACCTGACCGGTAACCCACCGACTGGCAGCGCAATGAATTGAGTTACCGCATCTCCGTCTTTCCGTCCGCCTCACGGTTTTATGTTTGACAGAGGCGGCATTGTTTTGTACGGTTTTGTTGATGCGAATGGCATTGTCATGTCAACAGGACAGATATGAAACTGGATAATCAGAAAATCCGATTCGAGGAAGATGGCTATCTCGTGGTGCGGGCGCTGCTTTCCGCCGAAGAGGTGGCCGCGTGCGAGGGGGAGATCGAGCGTTTGCATCGGCTGGCAGTCGAACTGGATGCACGCGGGGATCCCGCGGGTGGTCGCTTTCAACTCGAGCCCTTTGCAGGAAACGCGACCAGGAATGGACTCCCGGTATTACGCAAGATCGAGCGAACCCGAGACATTTCCGAGGTCTTCAGGAATCTGGCCGCGCATCCCGGGCTCATTCGGGTCGTCGGGTCGCTTCTTGGCCCGGATCTGCTCCTGTTTCGCAGCACGCTGATGCTGAAGCCGGCCTACCACGGGTCATCGCACGGGTTGCATCAGGATTCGGCGTACTGGCCGATGCAGCCTCCGGCGCTCGTCACGGTGAGCATTGCCTTGACCGATTCCAGTCCGGAAAACGGCTGTATCCAGGTGCTGCCCCGAAGCCACACGCGGGGGTTGCAGTCCTGGGGCCGTATCGCCCGCCGCCCCGACGAGGCGCCCACGGAACGGGACGACGTGGATCTTTCAAGTAGAGTCGACGTTTCGCTTGCCGCGGGGGATGCCGTCTTGTTTCACTCATTGACCGTTCACGGTTCCGGCCCGAATCCTTCTCCTCGCCCGCGTCACACCGCGCTCTATGCTTACTTCCCGCCGTCGGTGCGGTATGTGCCAGGCGAAAAAGGTCCTTCCGAAATGTCGTTTCCGGTGGTTGCAGGCCTGGACGGGAAGGACACCATGACTATGACCGCGGATTCGTAACCACAGAAGATGGACTTGCGGGACCTGGGCGAGACAGGTGAAAGGTCCCGAAGACAGATGTCTTTCAACGATGGAGCGATTATGGATAAGGAACTGCATATCAGGCCCAGGTATTACCGGTGGCACGTGGACCCCGGCGTGTCCTGGGAGGAGAAGAATACGGACTATGCCTATCTGGACTGGCGTGTCCCGCTTTCACGGTCCGCGCTCGTGCTGGTGGACGTGTGGGAGGAGCATTACTTGAAGGAACCGGCAAAGCGGGCGGACGCGATCGTCGAGACGCGAATCGTGCCGCTGCTGGCGGCTTGCCGGAAGGCCGGACTGCGGCTGATCCACGCCCCGGCGCCGGGTCTGGCCGAACGTCATCCGGCCTGGGTAAGGCTGATCGACGATCCATCGAAATCGGCCGGAACGGGTAAAACGTGGCCGCCTCGTGAGTTTAGAGCCAAGTCCGGAGCGTATACTGCCTATGCCAGACCCGAGGAACCGAGAGAACCGGAAATCGTCGAAATGCGTTCCAGGCGGCGCATGCATCCACTGGTACACGTGGACGACGGAGAGGTCGTCATTTACAACGGGGAAGAGTTGCACAGATATTGCAAACGCGAGGGGCTCCTGTTTCTGTTCTTTCTCGGGTTCAACACCAACGCGTGTATACTGCTCCGGGATTACGGCACGGTCGAGATGAGCAAACGCGGATATGAGGTTATCATCCTGAGGGACTGCGGGACGGGGATGGAGTCGTTTGAATCACAGGACGGGTTGTGGCAGACCCGGGGTGCGATTCTGTTTCTGGAGATGTTCGGAAAGTACTCCGTCACTTCGACGGAGATGATCGCGGGACTGCGTTCCGTGAAATCGTGAGATTACGGAAGTGAACAGGTGTACCGGCGGAATCCGGTGCACTACGCGAAGAAGGCAGGGAGCGGAAAGTGAGAATTTCGATTTTTGCGGATGAAATCGACCGGAAGGATCCGGCCCGCGCAATATCCCTTGCCGCGGACTGGGGTGTTTCGCACGTGGAGGTACGGCAGCTTCCCGGCGGCCGGTTTCCTGCCGTAAGCGACGATGAACTGGCCGCCTTCCACACGCGGATCCGCGACGCGGGTCTGGGTGTCTCAGGGGTGTCTCCGGGCTTTTTCAAGGGGCCCCTGGATGATCCCCGTGTGGATGAACATCTTCGGCAATCGCTTCCCCGTGCGTGCGCATGGGCGCGACAATGGGGTACCGATCGGGTGTCCTGTTTCGCCTTTCAGCGGACGGAGGCGCCGCACCCGCCGGCAGAGGTTGTGGACAGGCTGGGGCAGATGGCCGACGTCACGGCACGGGAGGGATGTCGTCTGGCGCTGGAGAACGAACCGGTTTGCTGGGGGGCAACCGGCGCCGAGGCGGCGCTGCTCGTCCGGCAGGTGGGTGTGGGCCGCATATCGTTGTGCTGGGACCCCGGTAATTCCGCCCGCGCAGGAACTGCATCACCGTATCCTGGAGAATATGAGACCCTGAAAGACCTGGTAACCCACGTGCACGTGAAAAATTACGACCCTGACTCGGGCGCCTGGGCGTTGGCGGAGGCGGGAACCGTGGACTGGCCGGGGCAATTGGATGCGCTTTCTGCCGACGGATATAATGGCTTTGTGGTGGTGGAGACGCATCTGGACATCAGTCCGGACGCGTTCGAGGTGGCCGACCGGGGGTTCACCGGGCTGGCGGCCAACACACTGAAGAATCTGGCGTATGTCAGATCGTGCGTAGACGTTTCCGGCGGCGAGAATCAACAACACCATGGAGGGAGGAGGAATGGCTGAAGAGATTCGTCTGGGTCTGATCGGTTGCGGTGGCAACATGCGCGGCGCCCACGTGCCGCGCATTCAGGCAGAGGAGGACGTAAAGCTGGTTTCCGTGGCGGATCCGGTGGCGGCGCAAGCCCGGTTGTTGATGGATCGACACGGAGGAGAGGTCGCCTATTACGAGGATTATCGCCGAATGATCCGGGAGGAGGCGCTGGATGCGATCTTTATAAGCTCCCCGCATTCGATGCACTTCGAGCAGGCGCGACTCGGGCTCGAAGCGGGATTGGACGTGCTCGTAGAGAAGCCGTTGACGGTGTCATCAGGGCATACGCGGGCCTTAATCGACCTTGCGGCGCAGAAGAAGCGTTTGTTGCAGGTAAGCTACCAGCGTAATTATATGGCGCCGCACGTCTACGCCCGCGAGTTGGTTCGGGAAGGGCATATTGGCGAACTGCGCGGGGTGGTGTCCTACGTGACGCAGAATTGGGGGGGAGTGCGGGGCTGGCGACTGGACCCGGAGCTTTCCGGAGGCGGTATGTTCATGGATACCGGCAGCCACCTCGTCGCATCCACGTTGTGGATTACCGGGCTGGCGCCGGTGGAAGTCTCGGCATTGATGGATTACGGCGGCATGGACGTGGATATCAATGCCGTGCTGACCGTCCGGTTCGAGGGCGGAGCAGTGGGTACGATCAGCACGTTCGGCAATGCCAGGG
Organism: Candidatus Latescibacterota bacterium; assembly: GCA_963662665.2. Taxonomy (GTDB): domain Bacteria; phylum Latescibacterota; class UBA2968; order UBA2968; genus JAAXHE01. The sequence continues at coordinate 19,712 of CAXXJS010000057.1, read as the reverse complement.
AGCACGATGAGCGCATCGCCATTCACGGCGCCGAAGGATGTATCGTGTTTCATCTCTACAAGTGGCAGGTAAAGGCGGTACTCGTGAACGACAGGCCAATGAAAATTCCCGATCGGATTGTAGAGACATCTCCGGATGCGGCGTTCTTCGATTGGATCAGGAGCGGCGGAACGGGGTACGAAGCCCCCGATTTCGCCCTGCAGGTCGCCCGGCTCTCCGAGGCCGCTTACAGCTCCCTGGAGCGCGGGACGCCGGTAATGGTGGAGACACGCTGACCGCTGGAGGCGTTGATGTCACAGAAGATTCTCCTGAGAGGCAGATATTACCGGCAACACCCGCCCGGCCGGCATCTCGGCCACGCGGAGGAGGAGCTCGAGCTGCGTCTGGACAATACGGCGTTTTTCCTTGTGGACGTCTACGGAAAGGGCTATGACCCCGACAACGATCCGGGGGCCGTTCCGGAGTTGTATCGTGCTGCCGTCGAAAAGAACCGGGAGATTGTGGTGGATCACATCCGTCCGGCCAAAGACGCGGCGAAGGGCCTCGGGCTTCCGGTCGTGTACGTGACGAACTACCTGGCGCCCTCGACCAACGAACGGACGGAGTGGCGCAATATGTCCATCCGGACCTGCGGTGTGGACGTGCTGGGCGCTTGGCCTGAACCGAATGACATCCTGGCGTTTTCAGACGTGATCGCCCCGGAAGCCGGAGATTACCTGGTGAAGAAACAGATGTACAGCGGGTTCTTCGAGACCCACCTGGACTCGCTGCTGCGAAGTCTGGGGATCTATAACCTGGTGACGGTCGGATTCGACACGCGGATCTGTCTGGGGACGACGGTTACTGAGGCCATGTACCGCAATTATCGCGTCATCGTGCTTCGGGATTGCTGCAGTACCGTTGAATACCCGGAAACCGAGGCGGACGGGTTGGCGGGTTTCTTCGGGATCCGGTTCATTGAAGCGAACGTCGGCTATACATCCACGTCGGACGCATTTGTCCGTGCCTGCGGTGAGGTCTGATATGGGCGCCAGAGAAGCGGTGCTGAAGGCGATTGACGGGGAGTGGATGGCCGAGCAGGCGCTCAAGCTGGTGGAGATTCCCAGTGTTACGGGCGAGGAAGCGGAGGTCTGTGACTGCTTTGAGGCGCAGTTGTCTGAATTGGGGCTCGACGTGGACGTACGTCAGGTGACGCCCGGCCGGCGAAATCTCTATGCAGGCATCCGGGGCACAGACAATGGTCCGGCGCTCCTGTTGAATGGACATCTGGATACGATTCCCATCGGCGATTGCACGCGGGTGCGGCGGGAGGGCGACCGCATCTATGGGAGGGGATCAACGGATATGAAAGGTGGCGTGGCCGCCATGCTGGGTACGGCAAAGGCGTTGCGGGAGGCAGGGGTACGTCTCAAAGGCAACCTGCTGGTCAGCAGCGTGGTCGGCCACGAGGAACCGGAAGCGGAGAAAGACGGCCCCCAGGCGCTCGTGGCGGATGTGAATAGGGGGCGGATCAAATGCGACCGCATTCTCATTGTTGAGGGCGGAGACGAACTCTGGGTGATGAGTATGGGGTCGATGGTTTTTGCAATCACGTTAACTTCCGAAAAGGGCGGCACCCATACCAATTACGTGCCGTTTCCCGAGAACCCCATCCGCCACGTGGGAGACCTGATCCGAAGAATAACGGAACGGCAGCGGGAGCTGGATGCCGGAGCCGTGCATCCGCTGGCCGGACCGGAGCGGATTGATCTTGGAATCGTAAACGCCGGCGACTACTTCAACCGGACGCCGGGAACTTGTGTGCTTACCGGAACTCGGCGGTGGCTGCCCGGCAAGACAATGTCTTCAGTGCTGATTGAACTGGAATCGCTGGCCGAGCCATTTGCCAGGGCAGGCGAAATGAAGCTTACCGTTGACATGGCGCTTCAGCGGGAACCGTTCGAGACACGCCGGGACGATCCCGCCGTTCGGGCGGCGGCCGCTGCCCACCGGGAGGTCGTTGGCGGCAACGTCAAGTACGTGGGACGACGGCTGGTCGGCGACGCCAACATCTATATGAACGGGACCGGGGTACCTACCTTCTACTACGGACCTTCGAATGAGACGGCCCATTCCGACAACGAGTGGGTGTCGGTCGCGCGTATCGAGGCAGCCGCGAAAGTATACGCGCTTATGGCGATGAACTATTGTGGCATTGAAGATTAGGTCGTAGCTCGGATTTGCAATCTGGAGGTGTTCCCATGGTTTCGATCTCAAGGGCGGCAGGCGGCGGTATCCTTACGGCGCGCACGGCGCGTTGGGCCGGCGAGCTGAATCTGGAGTCCGGTGAGGAGACGTTCGGCGCCGAGCACAATCCCACGGGGAATCCCATCGGTGGCGGCGAAGGCTACGCGGACGGGTTTACGAGCGGAAACCATTCCGTCCGCAGTTACCGGGAATTGGCGCTGGCGCTGAAAGGTGCGGCGGCGGGTGACGTGGTATTCGTACCCGGTGACGCCGAGATCGATATGGGCGGCAGGCAGGGTCTGGAGATCCCCGAAGCGGTGACGCTGGCCGGAAACCGGGGCGCACGCGGTTCGGCGGGAGGCCTGATTTTTTCGAATGCGCTGGATACGCCGTTTCTTGTCAAAACGGCAGGGGACCGTGTCCGCGTCACGGGTCTGCGTTTTAGAGGTCCCTACCCGCACCGGGACCGAGCGGCGCATTCATCGTTCGGCATCATCACGTCGCACTTCGCGGTGGAGATTGACAATTGCGAAATCCGGGGTTTCAGCGTGGCGGCGACCCGGTTCGACGACGGTGCGAGCAGGGGCTACGTGCATCACAATTTCATCCACCACAATCAGAAGGGCGGCCTGGGTTACGGCGTTAGCATCAACGGCGCCGACGCGCTGATTGAGGCGAATCTGTTTGACTGGTGCCGGCATCACATTGCATCCAGCGGATCACCCGGATCCGCCTACGAAGCACGTTACAATATCTGCCTGGAGCACGCCAACGGCCACCTCTTCGACATGCACGGGGGGCAGGACCGGGGAGACGCAACCGTTATCTCGGGCGACTGGATGGATATTCACCACAATACCTTTGTCGCAAAGGACGTGCGCAGCGTGGTGATCCGGGGCGTTCCCAGTCAGGATGCTCGCGTCCACCACAACCGGTGTCTCAGCGGGCTGACCGAAAACGTGGTGCGCGCCGGGGGAAATACAGGGGTGTACCGAAACCTGCTGGGACCCGAGGGTCGGCTGGTCGCCAATCAGAGGGTAGAGGCATGAACGGTCGAAAGGACCATCTCGGCGATCCATTGCCCGATGGCGCGGTACAGCGTCTGGGAACCCGTCGGATGCGCGGGTCGGTGACCGACGTTGCCTACGCCGCGGGTGGGGATCAGGCGTTCGTACTCTCGGGAAAAAACCTCTGCATCTGGGACCTGATGCAAGGCAACTGCATTGCAAGACACCGTGTGTCGGAGCATCTGCTGACGGCCGCGGCATGGAACCGTAACGTGTCGAAAGGGCTGTTCGCCGATGAAGAAGGTGTGCTTGGAGAATGGGAACTGACCGAAAGAACGGGTGAGGTAGGCCGCATAGATACGGGTCGGACAACGCTTGTCTCTTTGTGTTATTCGCCCGACGAGACCAGGGTGCTGACCCTGGACGGGGGGACGTCCACGATCGAGGAGTGGGACAGGGAGACGGGCAGACGGCGAATCGCGATTACGGAGGCGGGCGAACACTTTAATCTCTGCCTGTATGGTCCGGACGGTAGAACGGCGCTGGTCGCCCACCAGCCCGGCCACAACGTCTACCACTACGATCTGACGACAGGCGCGCGGCTGAAGGTTTTCGTAGAGGATTACGTCTGCTACGATTTCTGCCTGTCCTCGGATAACGAACGGCTGCTGGTGGGCACGCGCCACAAATCGAACGAATGGCGCCTCCAGGATTACGAGTGCCTCGAAACCTTTACGGGACACCTGGGGCACGCGGTGCCTTCCGTGGCCTATGCCCGGGACGACCGGCACGTATTGACGGGATCGCGGGACGGGTCGATCCGGCTATGGGACCGTCACTCGGCCACAGTCGTACGGCGGTGGTACCCCCATCAGAGCCTTGTAAACCGGATCCGTGTTTCGCCCGATGGAGACTGGGTGCTTTCCCACGGAAGCGATGCGCTGCTGGCGGAGACCAGCCTGGCAAACGGGCGACCGCGCCTGAAGTGGGAACGGCACGTGGCCGGTGTGCAGGCCGTCGCTCTCACACCCGGTGGAACCGTGGCAATTTCAGGGTCAACCGACAAGACCATCCGCTGGTGGGAAACGGAGGAGTGGACGACAATCCGAACGGTGGTGTGTCCGGGTGGCGAAGTCCACGCTCTGGCGGTTTCTCCCGACGGCGCCCGGGTTGCCGCGGGATGCAAGGATGGCAGCGTCCGGGTTTTCGAGTGCGGTACCGGAAAGTGCGGTCATGCGTTGGAAGGGCACCGCGGGTACGTTCGGGCCGTTGCCTTCGCGAGCGCCGGTGAAGTTGTGAGTGCCGCCGACGATGGATCGGTCCGGGTGTGGGATACCCGTTCGGGAAGATCTGTCCTGACGCTTGACGGACATCTGGGCGGCGTCCTGGCGATTGCTGTCTCACCGGACGACGGAAGTGTTGTGAGCGGCGGACGGGACGGCACCGTACGGGTCTGGCATCTGGCAACGGGTGAGTTGAAGGCGACGGCGGCCGCACACCGGGGTCGGGTCCAGGCCGTGGCCTGCGGGCAGGACGGACGTGTGCTCTCCGGAGGACGAGACGGATGGGTGGTTGAATGGGATCTGCGGAAGGGAAGGGAGTTGCGCACGTACGCCCACGGGACGGGCGTGGAAGACGTGATGTACCTGCCGGACGGGGGGTCGCTCTGTTCCGCGGGGCAGGACGGCAGGTTGATTGTATGGAAAACGGATTCCACCAACCCCGCGGCCGAGTTCACCGGGCACGAGGGTGCCGCCCAGGCGCTGGCGGCAAGTCCGGACGGCAGGTGGATGTTGTCCGGGTCCGCCGACACCACCGTACTCGTATGGGCGTTGGCCTGATTTCGCCCGGGGCGAGGCGTCGCTGGCTCGCCACCTCGAGGATCGCAGAAACGGGAATACGCTAATGTTCTACCCCACCGAGAGGGTCATAGACCTCCAGGCAATGATGCGGGATGGCACGGTGCTGCGCGCCGATGCGTATCGGCCCGACGCGCAGGGCCGGTTTCCGGTGTTGCTCTGCCGGACGCCCTACGACAAGGAGGGAGAGAAGCAGCTGGAGATTGGTCCCAAGCTGGCCGAACGCGGCTACGTCGTGGTTATACAGGATGTACGGGGGCGTTACGCGTCGGACGGCGAGTTTCAGCCCGGGTTCTACAGTTCCGATCACAGGGATTCCGCAGACGGATACGATACGGTGGGGTGGGCCGCGGGCCTGCCCTGGTCTAACGGAAAGGTGGGCACGTTCGGTAATTCGTACGACGGATGGGTACAATGGGAACTTGCCCACACCCAACCACCCAATCTGGTGGCGATGCTGGCGGGGGGTATCGCGGCGAACCTGCTGGACAGGGAATTGAGCGGTGTGTTGCGCCTTGGCAGGGTAATCGATTGGACGATAAACAATCTTTCGGTGGATACCGGGCGCCGGACCGGCCATCCGTGGAAAGAGAAAGCCAAGGAGGATGCGTCCAGACTCTGGCAGGAAAGGGACCGCAGCAAGTGGCTCTGGTATCTCCCGCTGATGGATATCCCGGAGGATGCCATGCCGGGAATGGGCAGGCACTGGCGTGCATGGCTCGCGGACCATGCCACGGACCATTTCGGATTCCAGAAGAAACACCGCCGGGTGAGGGTACCCGTGCTGGGTACGGCGGGGTGGTACGATCAGCAGATCGGCATCTTCAAGCATTTCACCGGCATGCGGGAAAACGGCGGGAGCGTGCGCGCCCGGGAGAATCAGCATTTGATCATCGGGCCCTGGACCCACACACTCCTGGACCTTCATCGGCACGTGGGTGACGTGGACTTCGGCCCGGAAGCCACGCGGGATTTCTACGAAATCGCGGATGCCTGGTTTTCCCGCTGGCTGAAGGGAGAACCGGGCGAGGCGGTGGACCGGCCCCCGCTGCAACTCTTCGTGATGGGCGCCAATACCTGGCGCGGCGAGCAGGAATGGCCGCTGAAGCGTACGGTATATACATCGTTCTACCTGCACAGTTCGGGCCACGCGGACATGCCATCGGGCGCGGGATGCCTGTCCCGGGAGGCGCCGACCGGGGAGCAGCCGGATTCCTACTGTTACGATCCGAGAGATCCGGTGATGACCCTTTACACCCCCGGCGGGCAGCACGCGCCCATGGACCAGCGGGCCCTGGACGGCAGGCGCGACGTGATGGTGTATCTGACGCCGCCGCTGACCACGCCGGTGGAGGTGACAGGACCGGTCGAAGTGCGCCTTTTCGCGTCTTCAACGGCACGGGATACGGACTTTGTCGCCAGGTTGATGGATGTCTGGCCGGACGGATTCGTCCAGGAATTGTGTCACGGAATTGTCCGCGCGCGGTATCGTGAATCCTTTGAAGATCCCACACTCATTGAACCGGAGAAGGTCTACGAATACACGATTCGGGTAAACCCGACCAGCAATCTCTTCCGGGAGGGCCACCGGATCCGGCTGGATATATCAAGCAGCGACTTTCCGAATTTCGATCGTAACCACAACACGGGAGGCGACGATTACCGCGAAACGGCCCTGCGGACCGCGCATCAGATGATTTTCCACGATGCGCACAGACCATCCCGATTGATACTTCCGGTGATACCCTGAAAGGGCAACGAAACGAAGGAGGCTGTTTTGAGCGAAGTCGTGATTTACCACAATCCAAGGTGTAGCAAGAGCAGGCAAACATTGAATCTCCTGAGAGATCGCGGTATCGAGCCAAGAATCATCGAATACCTGAAAACGCCCCCGGACGAGCAGACGCTCTCCGGCATTCTGCAGATGTTGGGTATCCAGCCGGCGGATCTGGTACGTACGAAGGAAGATGAGTTCGGGGAACTTGGCCTCCATGAAAAGATGGACGATCCCAAGTCGCTCATTCGGGCCATGACAACACATCCCATCCTGATTGAGCGGCCGATCGTCGTCAACGGCGACCGGGCGAGGCTGGGCCGCCCGCCGGAGAACGTGCTGGAGATTCTTTGACGGACGTTGACAGAATCTGCTGCCCCGGTGAGAGTTTTCAACCCCGCTGACGTTTCGTTGGCGGGGTTTTGGATGGCCGCTCCGGGATAGTCATTGCATCTGATGTTCCGGAAAACTATATTTCCTGCGGAATCGTAGTGATGCGTGAATCAAGGCTTTGATCCCGCAAAGAAAAGGTGTCTGAATGGCGTTTGTAAAACCCGTGGTTACACCCAAGGCGTTGAAGAATCGCCTGACGCGTTTTTCGCGTCTGTCTCTGGCAGACCTGCCCACACCCCTCCTGGATTGCCCCAGGCTCACTAAAAACCTGGAGGGACCCCACATTCTGGTCAAACGGGAGGATCAGACCGGCATGGCCTTTGGCGGCAATAAGGTGCGGGAGTTCGAGTATTCGGTTGCGCCGGCGATCCGGGAGGGCTACGACGTGCTCTTGCACGGTGCGGCGTCCCAGTCGAATCAGTCCCGGCTGACTGCGGCGATGGCGGCCCGATTCGGGCTCAAGGCCGTCATGGTCGGGCGGAAGGACGCCCACTCCCATCCCGTGAATGGAAACCTGCTGCTGAATCATCTGTTCGGCGCAGAGGTCCACCTCGTCGACCGTCCGGAAGAGAAAGAGCGCGTTATCGAACGCCTGAAGGCGGAGGGTCGCAGAGTTTACAATACGAGCACGGACGGATATTACCTTCGAAGCATATCCTACGTCGACGGTTTTCTGGAACTATGGGAGCAACTGCAGGCACGGGAGATTCATCCCGACGGCCTCTACGTCTGCTCAGGGGTGCACACGCACGTGGGTCTGGTCGTGGGCGCCCGCGCGTTGGGGATCCCGCTGCGCGTCGTGGGGATCAGTCCAAGCCCTCAGGATGACGAAGAGGATGCTGCGACTCTCGCCCGTGTTGCCAACACGGTTGCGGAGATGCTGTCGCTGGATCTGTCGTTTGTCGGAGATGACTTCGAGAGCTACGGGGCCTTTGCAGGCGAGGCATATGGAGCGATGACGGATGCGAGCCGGGAAGCGGTGGTGCTGGCAGCCCGCACCGAGGCGCTTATTCTGGACCCGGTATACACCGGCAAGGCGTTCGGGGCGATGGTCCGGCATATACGCGAGGGCCAATGGCGGCCGGGACAGACGGTCGTGTTTGTGCACACCGGGGGCACGCCGGCTTTGTTCGCTTATGCGGATGAGATGTTGAGTCCGGAACGGTCGCGTCCGGACCTCATGGAAACAGTTGAGTGACATCCGGTAATCGCGGGGAAATGAGAGCAGGTATCAAGATGTCGGAAAATATACCGAATGTTCTGGCAGCCCGGTATGCGAGTTCGGAAATCAAGGCGATCTGGTCCGAAGAGGGACGAGTCGTACTGGAGAGGCGGTTCTGGATCGCCGTTATGAGGGCCCAGCGAAAGCTGGGACTGGATGTGCCGGAGGAGGCGATTCGTGCCTGCGAGGAAGTTGTGGATCGCGTGGATCTCGCCTCGATACAACGCCGGGAAGCCCGGACACGACACGACGTTAAAGCACGTATCGAGGAATTCTGTGAACTGTCCGGATACGAACATATACACAAGGGTATGACCAGCCGGGACCTGACGGATAACGTGGAGCAGTTCCAGGTGCTGCGCTCATTACAGTACCTGACGCCGAAGTACGTGGCGTTGCTGATACGCCTGAGCCAGCGCGTGTACGAATGGAAGGCGATGTCCATCGTGGGCCGCACTCACCACGCGGCGGCTCAGCCGACGACTGTCGGAAAGCGATTCGCCATGTTCGGCGAGGAGATGTTGCACGCCTTCAGGCGATTTGAACATCTTGTTGAAAATTATCCGCTTCGGGGGCTGAAAGGGGCAGTGGGGACGGCGCTGGACCAGCTGACGCTGGTGGAAGACGACCATGAAAAGCTGGAAGCGCTCCAGGAACAGGTCCGGGCATACCTGGGGTTCGGCCGCGAGTTGAATGCGGTGGGACAGGTCTATCCACGGGGTCTGGATTTCGAAGTGATCAGCTGTCTCTACCAGTTGGGCGGGGGTATCGCCAATTTGTCGCGTACGCTTCGATTGATGGCGGGCGCCGAAATTGCAACCGAGGGATTCGCGTTGGGGCAGGTGGGTTCGTCCGCTATGCCGCATAAGATGAATACGCGCAGCGCCGAGCGGATCAACGGGTTTCAGGTGTTATTGGGCGGATACGTTCATATGGCCGGCGGACTCGTCGGCGACCAGTGGTTCGAGGGCGACGTGTCCTGCTCGGTCGTGCGCCGGGTGGCGTTGCCCGACGCCATATTCGCGTTTGACGGTATGCTGGAGACCACGCTGCACGTACTCGACGAAATGGGCGTATACGAGGCGGTCATACGGAATGAATTGAACCGGTATATGCCGTTCCTGGCCACAACCACGTTATTGATGGCTTCCGTGCAGCGAGGCGCCGGACGGGAACAGGTCCACGATGCGCTGAAGGAGCACGCGGTGGCTGTGGCACTGGAAATGCGCGAAGAGGGTCGGGAGAAAAACGACCTGGCACATCGCCTTGGCGATGACTGCCGGATCCCGCTTTCGACCCGGGAGATTGAGGAAATACTGGGTGAGAGCAAACGCTTCGTGGGGCAGGCGGAGGCGCAGGCCGGGGGATTCGTGAATGCGGTGGAGGCATTGGCCGCGCGGTATCCCGAAGCCGGGCGGGTGCGGAAGGGGCGGCTTCTGTAACGGGCTGTATTCTTACGTTTCGCGCCTCGCGTCCAGCCGCTCTTTGAGCATGTACAGTGCGATAATTGTCTTCGAGTCTACGATGCGTCCGTCTGCAACCATGCCAAGGGCTTCCGCGAAGGGGATGGTGTGCGGGCGGATGTCTTCAGTTTCGCTTACCAGCCCTGCGTGCTTGTGGATGCCATCCGGTTTACTCACGCGGGCGAGATAGAGTTCGGTGCGTTCGGAGGTGCCGCCCGGGCTGACGTAGACGGTGGTGAGATGTTCCAGTTCGCCGCGTAAGGCGTATCCCGTCTCTTCGAGTATCTCGCGCCTGGCGACGTCCGGCCCCTGGGCGTCCTTAATGCCCGCGACGGTTTCGAGGATCCAGCCCTTGCCGTCCCGTTCCGATTCAGGATAGCTCGCGTACACGGGATAGCGGAACTGTTCGACGAGGACGACTTCGTCGGTTTCCGACGCGTAGAGGAGTACCGCAACGCTGTCTCCCCGGTTGAAATTCACCCGTTTTACCACAGGGCTCATCCGGCCGTCGAAGCGCTCGTGTGAAAGCTGTGCCTCTTCCATACAGAAGAGCACGCGCCCGTGGGGCGAATGAAATTTGTACGGCGTGGAACGGCTGCTGACTACGACTCTCATGAATGCACTCCGTTTGACGTTAGTATCCAGGAATCTCGAAATGTATGTCCGCGCTGTCCGTAATGCAATGCTGAATTTTTCCATCTGAAAGGCGCATGATGTCCGGACGTCTCGCACTGTTGGGCGGAAAGCCCGTCGTGACACAAGCGATTGCGGATCCCTGGCCGCAGTACGACCAGACCGAAGAGGCCATGTTGCTGGAGGTGTTGCACAGCCGGAACTGGAATTATGGCCCCAAATGCCTGGAACTTGAAGAAAAGTTCTCCCGCTTTCAGGGCGCGGCGTACGGCGTGGTGTGCAGTGGGGGCACGAATGCGCTGGAAGCCGCGTGCCGGGGCGCGCAGATCGGCGTTGGAGATGAAGTGATCACCAGTCCATATACGTTCCACGGCACGTGCATGGGTATTCTGGCGGCCGGTGCGACGGTGACGTTCGCGGACATCGCCCCGAATTCGGACAATATCGACCCCGATGCGATTGAATCGGCGATTACCCCTCGATCGAAGGCAATTATGGTGGTTCATTTCGGCGGCCTGGCCTGCGATATGAAACGGATTCAGACGATCGCCCGCCGCCACGATCTGATTGTGCTGGAAGACGCCTGCCATGGCTGGGGGGCGTCTTATTTGGGTCGGGGACTGGGCAGCTGGGGCCTGGCGTCTGGATTCAGTTTTCAGCGAAGCAAGAACATCACGAGCGGGGAGGGTGGAATCGCGCTGACAAACGACGAAGAGGTGGCAGATCGGATGAATTGCGTGATCAATTCGGGACGGTCCCGGTTCAACCGGGCGCCTGACGGATTGCGCTGGGGCGGCAATCATCGAATGACGGATTTCGCGGCGGCGCTATTGTTGTGCCAGTTGGATCGTGTCCGGAAACAAACGGATATCCGGGAACAGAATGCGGCGATGCTGTCTCGAACGCTGTCGCGGATCGATGGCATCGAGCCGGTCGAGAGACTGCGGGAAGCAACCGGGGCGAGCTGGCACATTTTCAGCGCCCGTTACGCGGCGGACGGGTTCGAGGGAGTACCGCGAGAGCGGTTTCTACAGGCCCTGCGGGCGGAAGGGGTGCCCGCAAGCGGAGGGTACACCGAACCGGTCTATCGGAATCCCGTGTTTCAGAACGACTGGAAAACCAGTTCGTATCAACCCTTCGCCTGGAGCGATAGTGGCGATGCGCCCGATTACAGGAGCCTTCATCTACCAAACGTAGAGAAGGCCTGCAACGACCGGGTCTGGCTGTCTCAGACGGTGCTGCTCACCTCCGAAGCCAGGATGAAGGATCTCTGCCTGGCATTCGAGAAGGTAAGGGCGCACGCGAAAGACTTGCGTTGAGCTACCTGAAACGCCTCCGCAGGACTGCGGGAAAATCCAGAGTTTCGACGATTTTGGCAATCGGTATGACAACTGAGGATCCGAAACGGATCTCGTTTCGCTTATCTACACGTTACCGAAACCGGAGGGTGAATGTTCGAAAACGCCATTGGACTGAAGAAACGGATGCGTTGCGGAGAGCAGATTCTGGGTACGATGCTGCCGCTGGATGCGACACGGGAGCGTTTTCTGCAGGTGATGGATAGCGGTCCGTACGATTTTGTTTCTGCGGACAGCCAGCATTCGGCCCTGAATGAAGAGCGATTGGTGGAATTCTGCGGAATCGCTGAGGAATTGGATGTATTCGTCCAGTTTCGGATCAAACACACCAGGAACGCGTACCTGATCGGGAATTACCTTGACCTGGGGCCGTGCGGTATCGAGGTGCCGCAGACGGAGACGGACGGGACGGCTATCGAAGCGGTGAACGCATTTTACTATCCGCAGGCGGGGATCCGGAGCGTTGGCGGTCGTTCGCGCCGCGGGGCGTCGGCGTACTCCGATCCCTTCGAATACGCGGACTGGTGGAACGCATACGGAGTGTTGTGGCTGCAGATCGAGTCGGTAGAGGCCGCCACCCGGGCGCACTTTCTGGCCAGGCCCGGGGTGGATTGCCTTTCATTCGGACCTACCGACCTGACGTTCAACCTGAGGTCGCACCCCAATCACGCCCTGAAGTCCGTCGATGACGCCGTGGCCTACGTGGCAACGTCTCTCCAGGGTACCGGTGTGGCCGTGTGTCACCGGATCGCCGCGGCGGAACAACGGTCGAAATACCTGGATATGGGCGTGACGGTTATTCTGGAACCGTCGGCGGTCTGAGAGCGGAATCGCGTCGCGGGCGGGGACGTGGTTGTGGGCATTGGATCTCGCATGTGGAGCACAATGATGGCGGAGTCGTCGGGACCACGCGCCGAAGTCAATGTTGCCGACTTCTACGATCCGGCCCTCCCGACGTGCGGAATTGCCGAGGCAATCGCTTCCCTGCCCCCGGCGGGAGGACGGGTCCGCGCGCCGTCGGGCACATACGTGTTGCGGCAGTCCGTCTATCTGCCGCGGTGCGTGAGCCTGGTCGGCGATGGGCCGGCAACGGTTCTGGCGATTCGGTCGGCGGAATCCGTCGCCCTCAAGAACGACGCCCGCGAAGGCGAACACGAATTCGAATGCCGCACACCGCCGCCCTTCCAGGCGGGCGACGCCGTCGGCCTCAGCGACGATCGGCAGACCGGCTGGCACGGTACCCACGGAATCGTACTGGAGCGATGTAGGACACGGGTGCTGCTGGACGTGCCGCTGGAACGTGAACTCAAGGTGAATGAGAACGCGCGGGCTATTCGGCTGTTTCCGGCGATTTACGCGCTGGATGAGGCCGATCTCGAGATTCGGGACCTCACCATACGGGGTCCCGGACAATACCGGGGACCCTGGTGGGATTTCACGTACGCGGCGGTCCATCTGGTGGGCTGCCGGCGTGTGCGGGTGATGAATTGCACGGCGCGCGGCTGGCCGAGCGACGGGTTCGGAATACAACGCGGCAGCGACGTCCAGGTAACCCATTGTCAGGCGCACGGTTGCCGCGGTCACGGGTTTCATCCGGGCACGGGCCTTCGCGCGAGCGTCTGGTCGCACAATATCGCCGAAGGCAACGGCGGCGACGGGTTTTTCTTCTGCGCCAAGGTACACCATACGGTGTGCAGCGACAGCGTGTTTTCACGTAATGGCCAGCACGGGATCGGCGGGGTGGCGAATGGCGGCGACCACCACAACATCGTCAGCGACAATGTCTGCGCGTACAACAAATGCTGCGGGATCGATGCCAGCCGTGGCGAGGAGCAGGTAATCGCGGGTAACCTGCTGTTGAGCAATTCGCGGGAGGCGGCCGGTCGCTGGCCGGGAATCCGGTTGCACGATCTCGAGCGGACGATAGTACGCGGCAACCGTTGCGTCGACGATCAGGCGAATCCCACTCAGACCCGGGGCATCGTGGAAAGCGGATCCAGCGACTACAACCTGATGGGCGGCAACATGTGTGTGGGGATGCGGGAACCCATTGTGTTGTCGGGTCCGAACAGCCGCGCGGAGGGAAACCTGGTCTGATATATTGCGCTTCGGGTGGCCGGGGTGAGAGGTCACCCGCCTGGTCTTTCAGGTTCCGACCTCGGCCAGCGCCTTCTGTACACCCGCTTCGAGGGTGCGCAGATCGCTGGCGACGTCCATGAACGTAAATCCCTCGCGTATGCGTTTCCTGACAATGTCCAGGTCGCGTTCGGGCATCCCGTAGGGTTTGCCGGCGTTCCTGCATCCGGATACGAATGTCTGAATGGCGTTTTCGTGGTCCGGGTGGCCCCGGTTCACACCCATTGAGAGGGCCAGGTCGCCGGGTCCCAGGAAACCCACGTCGATTCCCTCCACCGACATGATGGCTTCGGTGTTGTTGATTCCCTCCATGTCTTCAATCTGGGGTACGATCATCACCGCGTCGTTGGCGCTCCGGCGATATTCGTCGCCGTACACGGCGACCCGTCCCGTACCGGCGGAGCGGGCGCCTTCGGGAGGATAGCGCATGGCCTGCACCAGGGCTTCGGCCTGCCGGGGCGTACTCACGTGCGGCACGATGATGCCGTACGCGCCGGCATCCAGGATGCGGGCAAGCGATACGGGGTCGTGGTCCCAGGCGCGGACGAACGGCACGGCCCCGCGGGCCTCGATTGCCCGGAATGTGTCCGCGATCAGGGGGATGTCGAATGGCGAATGTTCCGCGTCGATGGCCAGCCACTCGTACCCGGCGGCCGCCATGAGTTCGGCGGCCAGCGGAGAGCCGAGGTTCAACCAGCCTCCCACGGAGAGTTCGCCCTTCAGAAGTTTCGCTTTCACGGCATTTTTCACAGGGTCTCCTCTTTCAGACGTGAACGTATAATCAGGAGCAGCATATGGTAGTTGACCCGTACCGCTGCTCCGGGATCATTGCCGTCTGGTTCTAACTTCGACAGGATCAGGGAACGAAGGTCAGGTCGAGCGTTCCGGGCCCGCGACATAAAATGTCCGGTCACTCGATGCTCGATGAGGCCATTTCATATTCCCCCTGGACCCCCTTGACGGTATTCGACGACCGGCGTTTGAATGCCTTCCCGAACGCGGCGGCCAGGCGCAGGGCTTCGTCGGGGTGATCGTCGACGAGGTTGATTCGTTCCCTGGAATCGTCCGGAAGACGGTACAGCTCATCGGGCTCACCCGGAGGCCGCTGGATATAGCTCCAGGTGTTATCGCGGGTGCAACGGTCGATTCCGCCGTGATAGCCGGTGATTATCTGACGCCGGTGTTCTTCCGCGTCCCCTGTGAGCACCGGCATAAAGCTCTTACCTGCCATTGCATCGGTGTTGACGTGCAGGTCGAGTGCGTCGAGGAGGGTGGGCAGCACGTCGTGAAACTGTACGATCGCGGAAGTCCGGCGGCCCCCGTGTTTCCCGCCTGGCAGCCGGACGACGAATGGGACCTTGAGCAGTTCGTTGTACATCCGGTCCGCACCCTTGAGGAATTTCCCGTGGTCGTTCAGAGGATGTCCGTGGTCGGCCAGGAGAAAAATGACGCTATCGTCGTAATATCCAAGGTCTTTCAGGGCCTGGAAGAGCCGGCCGAGGCAGTGGTCCACAAGGGCGCACTCCCCCGCGTAGAGACCCTGGACGTGGGAAATCTCTTCGGACGAGGCCCAACCTTCCGATGGCCCTCCCATCGGCATAATGAGGCGGGGGCCCCGGTAGCCGGGATCGGTGTAGGTGTCGAATTCCGGTATAGGGTCCCAGGGTTCGTGCGGGTCGAAGGAGTCCACCCAAAGCATGACGTTTTCGTGCGTGCGGTTGGTTTCCAGCCAGTGAATCGCACTGTCGACCACCTTCCACGCAAAACCGTCTTCCGCGGAGTGGAAGCCGTCCGTGTTGGCCAGGAACTGGGAGATGCGCCGGCGCCAGGTATCGGGATAGTTCCCGTTTACGTAGTCCTCGATATCGCGTCTGGCCGGCGCTGAGATCCAGGGATCGTATTCCTGGCCGCGGATCCAGTCATACGAGGCGAAGTTCCGGTGATAATTCATCCCTGGAGCGCGGTAGTGGTACGTATCTGAAACGAGGCCGCAGATATAATCCTCGTCCGAGAGTATCTGGGCGACGTGGACGTCTTCCGGGGTGAGGGGTTGCCAGCCGCGGCTGTGAAGCGTACGTTGGCCGGTCATCAGCTGGCAGCGAATGGGAATGGTCGGCAGGGCCTCGGGGTAGGCGTTGTCGAAAACCACGGCCTCCTCGGCAAATGCGTCGATATTGGGCGTCCTGCACGGGTCGATTCCGGGAAAGGGCGCCCTTCCGCCGTTATACAGGCTCACGTGATCCTGCCTGAAGCTGTCGAGTACGATGAAGACGACGTTCATGGCTTCACTTCCTCCTGGGAAACGCGGCGTTCCCAACCGTCCCGGAAGAGCGGCAGGTGGTTGTTCACGGAATAGGGGTGTCTGCGAATCTCGTCAACGTTCAGGTCGATGCCCAGGCCGGGCGCGGTCGGCAACCGGAAGTAGCCGTCCACGACGTCGAACCTTTCGCCCGTAACAAGGTCCCGTTCCCACGGAACGTTGAATTCGTCGAAGGTTTCCTGAATGAAATGGTTCGGAGTACACGCCGCCAGTTGCAGGCAGACGGCGGTACAAACGGGACCCTGGGCGTCGTGCGGCGCGACAACGCCATAGTGCGCGTCGACCATATCGCATATCATGCGGGTGGGCCAGAGCCCGCCGCAGGCCAGGGGTTCCGGCTGAAGGATGTGAACGGCGTCGTGCTTCAGCAGTTCTGCAAATTGATATTTCGTATGAAGGCTCTCCCCCGTGGCAATGGGCACCGGCGACTCTCTCGCAACCTGAACGAGGGCGTCAATCTTGTGGTGGGGCGTCGGTTCTTCAAACCAGGTTGGGTTGTAGGGTTCCATTTTGCGGGCGAACTTGAGGGCGGTGGAAGTACTGAAACGGCAATGCCCTTCCACCAGAACGTCTACGCCGGGTCCCACGGCGTCGCGCACGGCCGCGATGATGTCGATTGCCAGCGCCTCGTCGTCCAGATCCGTAATCTGGTAGGCGGAGCCGAAGGGATCGAATTTGAGGGCGGTGTACCCCCGGCCGACCACGTCTTTCGCCTTCTCGTGGAAGTTCTCCGGCGTCCGCGGACCGCGATACCAGCCGTTTGCGTAGGCTCTGATACTGTTGCGCATCTGGCCGCCCAGGAGCTGGTATACAGGTTTGTTCAGGCACTTGCCCATAATGTCCCAGCACGCGACTTCGATGGCCGCAATCGCGTGTTTATGGATCTGACCGCCGTCGGTGTACACGTCGCGGTACATCCGCTGGAGAATGCGTTCGGGCTGGAACGGATCCTGCCCCTCCCACTGCGGCCTGAGTTCGTGGATTGCGGATTCGACGGTCTTCGCCATAAAGTTGACCGTTCCTTCACCGACACCGTAAACGCCCTCGTCCGTTTGAACGCGCGTAAAAAGCCAGTTTTTCCAGGGGTTGCCGGCAATGAATGTCTCGACGTCCGTGATTTTCATGAAATGCCTCGTGTAATGTCCCGGAGGGTCGAATCTTATTGAAACAGGACTCCAATATTGGTCCTGAACTGAGGCCCGTCAAGTCGAATTTCCGTGCTTGGGGCGCGCCCGGTTGGGTGCGGCTGGGCATCTCGCGGCGTCATTCGATTTTTCTCTTCACAATGTGGCAATGGTCACGTAAGTTCGGATGGACCCGGTTCGCCTTGTGTAGAGACAACTGGGGAACCGGTCTCGCGCCGGCATCGGTTGTTCCGGTCTGCAATCGGTCTCCGTGCAGGTCCAATTCGGCGCGGTCAACGTCGTCATCCGCATTGCAACCATCTTTTGCATGGATGTCTCAATAAACGAATTGAGGGTGGGCCGTTGGAAGGCACATTGAAGATCTCAGATGCGGAAGTCGAGGAAATTCTCCCGGTTGAAGACGTCATTGCCGGCTGTGACCGGGCGTTCCGCCTCTACGGGTTGGGACACATGTCGAATCCGCCGCGGCGGGAAACGGTGCGCAGGACCGATGGCGCGGACCTGTTTCGACTCGAAATGCCCGCACAGTGGCCGGGCAGGTACCGCGCGACGAAGGTAATAGAAGAGCGATCCAACGTCTCCTCCGGTCGACTTGCAGGCCGCAGTGCCGTAGTAGAACTGCACGACCTGACGACGGGTCGGAGGGCTGTACTGGACGCGGAATATCTGACCAATATGCGCACGGGCGCGGCGGGCGCACTGGGTGTCCGCTACCTGGGCGGCAATGCGGATATGCTGGCGATTGTGGGTACAGGAAGGATTTCACGCGCGCTCGCCCTTTGCGCCGACGCCGCCCTCGGGCCGCGAGAGATCCGGGCGACCAGCAGAAGCGCCGAAAACCTCGAGAAATTCGCCGCTTTCGTGGAACCCCGGGTGAGTGCAAGGGTACGTGTGGCCAACTCGATTGGCGCATGTCTGGACGGCGCGGATGCCGTGCTGGCGGCGGTTCCCACGCCTCGCCCGATTCTGGGCCGTTCGGACGTTGCGGGCACGGTGCATCTGTCCGTGATTGCGGGTGATCCGAGAACAACCCAACTCGCACCTGAACTGCTGTGCAGCCGGGAGGTGGTTGCCGACCATCCTGAACAGGCTCTGAAGTCGGGAGATTTCCTGTCGGCCGGATTGGGCGAGGAGAGGTTCACCGCAAACGGTGAAGGTAAAGTCCTGACTATTGGAGACGCGGCGCTGGGCCGCCTGGAAGACCGGCGGGGCCGGGGCACAATTGCCTATTTTACGGGAATGGCAATTCAGGACCTGATGTCCGCTGTGCAGGTGTATGAACGAACGGTGGGGAAGTGACGAATGGGGACCGGCACAACTGAACCGCATTATTCCTGAATCCGACAGGCGGCATGCGATTCCGTCGCGGCACTGACGCCGCCCGGCTGTTTCGTCTCTTGCTGCGTTGCACCATGGCAGCCGCCGACGAGATTAAGGTCCGGCGGACACCGGAAGGCCGACTCACGAATCATGATCGGCTGCGGACCCTTCCGACCGGAGTTTTTTTGATGCTTCCCACAACCGGTCCATTTCTTCCATACTGGCGTTCCGGGGCTCCTTGCCCTGTTTTTCGAGTTCCTGTTCTATGTATTGAAAGCGGCTCTCGAATTTCCCGACGGTCTTCCGTAGCGCGTTTTCAGGGCAGACTTTCAGAAACCTGGCGAGGTTGACCAGGGAGAAAATGAGGTCGCCGAACTCTTCTTCCACGCCCGTCTGGTCCGCGCCGCGCCACGCTTCCAGAAACTCGTCAACTTCCTCGCGTACCTTGTCTACGACCTCGTCGGTGTCTGTCCAGTCGAAGCCCGATCTGGCCGCCCGCTCCTGTACGCGTCGCGCTCTTAACAATGCTGGAAGGTGCACGGGTATGCCGTCGAGGATGGACGGATTCAGACCCTTCATCGACTTTTCCCGCGACTTTATGGCTTCCCAGTTGTCAACCACCTGCCCCGGGGTGTCCGCGGTAGCACTCCCGAATACGTGGGGATGCCGGCGAATAAGTTTTTCAGACGTGGCGGCCGCGACGTCATCCAGGTTGAACCGGCCGTTCTCCCGGGCAAGTTGCGCGTGGAAGACGACTTGAAGGAGTACGTCACCCAATTCGTCCCGCAGGCAATCCGCGTCATCCCTGTCTATCGCGTCCAGGGCTTCGTAGGTCTCTTCAATCAGATAGGGTTTG
>CAXXJS010000056.1:0-39432 GCA_963662665.2 Candidatus Latescibacterota bacterium | reverse complement strand
AGGGATACGGTCTATCCCTGCAGTTCGATCCCGTGAAGTACGAGTTCGTGAATGCCACGGAACTGGACGGGAATCTGCTGAAGTCCGGTTCGGGGCAGGAGACGCTGTTCTTGTCTTCGAACCGGACCCCGGGGCAGGTTGATATCGGCGCGGTGAAGATCGACGGCCTGGGCGCCAGCGGCGGCGGGAAACTCGTCGAGCTTGTGTTCAGGACTAGCGGAACACCCGTGCCGTCCGACTTTCAGGTATCGGAAAGCGTGCTGGTCGGCCTCGATGGCGCCGTCGACGTGCTCCACCACGCTGAAATCGGCGATCTGAAGCCGCTGCCGGATCGCTTCAATCTGGACCAGAACATGCCCAACCCGTTCAACCCGTCTACGGTGATCGGCTATCAGTTGTCCGAGGCGGGATTGGTCCGCCTGGCGATATACAATCTTCTCGGCCAGCAGGTGCGCGTGCTTGTGAATGAACCGAGGAACGCGGGGGCGTTTTCGGCAACGTGGGACGGGACGGACGCGCTGGGCCGCCGTGTCGCAAGCGGTATCTACCTTTATCGGATACGGGCAGGCGGTTTTTCAGCAACGAAGAGGATGCTATTGTTAAAGTAGATTCCGCAGCGAACGCCGCCATCCGGCTGCTGTGCGGGGACGCGTTGAGGGGTACAGCCGTCGCCTGTCCATTTTGTAGCGACGAGTGGTGTGTTCCAGTCGCCAACCACGCCACAGGCCAATTATCGAAATGGACAAAAGGGAGGATTTGCTATGAAACCTGTATTTCGCCTGCTGTTGACTGCGGGTTTTTGGCCTCTTCGCGTTAACAGGTGCAGTTCTCGTCGCGTCCAGCGAAGACGCAGTTTCGTCTCTTGACCTGATTGCCGGCGGCGAACTGGTTACCGGAGACGATGGCGACCGGATCAAGGGTACGTTGTCGGAACACGGCGCGAAAGTCGCCCTGGGTAACAATGCGAATGCGGTCTTGTCTATCGACCTGATCACCGATGGCGGGGTGGGCAATGGAAGAGACGACGGCGTCACCACGGGCACGGTGTCCGGCCGGGGTACGACCATTGCCATTGAGGTTTTTGCAACGGGCGTGAGGACGTCGCTGAGGGGCGTGAGCCTGAAGTTTGATTTTGATCCTTCACTCCTGACTTACGTCAAAGCCGAAAACAGCGCGTTTGCACTTTCGGTCCCTGAAGGGTCCGTCGGCGTCAACCTGGCCGCCACGTCGCCGGTGACATTGGCGTCTTCCGGATTTCTGGCGCGTGCGGAGTTTGAGACGGTCGCGGATGTCTCTGGTCGGGAGTTTGCCATCGGCATCGAATCTGCCACCCTTGCCGAAAGTTCGGTGTCCAGCGACGTGCTCAGGACAAGCCGTGAGACCTCGTTCAACTCCGCGCCGTCTCCCGACTTCGACGGCGACGGGACTGTCGGGTTTTCAGACTTCCTTGCGTTCGCGGGCAGTTTTGGGTCAAGCCCGGGCGACGCGCGATATGAAGCGCGGTTCGATCTGGATGCCGATGGGTCCGTTGCCTTTTCGGATTTTCTCATCTTTGCCGGCGGCGTTCGGCAGTCAGGTTCCGCCCCCCGGCGGCGCCGGGACGCCTTCCGACACAGGAGAGACCGTGACCATTGCGGACGCCAATTTGCGTGCGGTGATCTCAGATAGCCTGGGCAAGGCGGGTAATGCGCCGATTACCCGTGCCGAGATGGCGACCTTGACAGGTTTTGACGCTTCCAACAAGGGTATTCGCAATCTAACAGGACTTGAGCATGCGGTCAATTTGGGATGGCTGGAACTTGATCAGGCGGAAGTAAATGGAAAGTGGGTCAACAGCAACGATATATCCGACCTCTCGCCCCTCTCCAACTTGACCAACCTGACTGTTCTATATCTTGGCGACAACAATATCTCGGATATTTCCGCGCTCTCCAACTTGACCAACATGACGCACTTGAGTCTCTACAGAAACCATATCTCGGATATCTCTTCACTGTCCAACTTGACCAACTTGAAAACGATGGGTCTTGATGGGAATAACATCTCGGATATCTCTTCACTGTCCAACTTGACCAATCTGGAATCTCTGGGTCTTGATGGGAATAACATCTCGGACATCTCGGCACTGTCCAACCTGGTCAACTTGGAACGACTGAGTCTTTGGTCCAACAGCATTTCAAACATTTCTTCACTGTCGAACTTAACCAACTCAAAATACCTGTATCTTGGCAGAAACAGCATCACGGATATATCTGCGCTGTCCAGCTTAACCAACCTACTATACCTGTATCTATGGCACAACAGCATCTCCGATATTTCGCCATTGGTGGCAAATGCGGGATTGGGCGATGGAGACATCGTCAATTTGAAAGACAACCCTTTGAGCAGTACATCCCGCAACACGCACATTCCAATCCTTCAGCGCCGAGGCGTTAAAGTAGAGGTCGACGGTGGGACAGCGACGCCCCCGTCGGGTAACCCGGACCTGATCGTTGAATCCCCGTCGGTGGACGACAACACGCTCACGACCGGGCAGTCGTTTACGCTTAGCGCTACGGTTCGCAATCAAGGCAATGCTTCGGCAGCGGCCACGACCTTGCGCTACTACCGTTCGTCCAACACGACGATCTCGACGGATGACGTGGAAGTGGGCACGGACGCCGTGAACAGCCTGTCCGCGGGGGGCACGAGCGCCGAGTCGATCAGCCTGAATGCGCCGTCGGATGCCGGGACCTACTACTACGGCGCCTGCGTTGACGGCGTCACCGGCGAGAGCAATACCGACAATAACTGTTCCTCAGGCCTCAACGTCACCGTCAGCGCCGGTGGCGGCGTCACGTCCAACCTTGGCGCGTGTCGCGTGGGGCTGGTCGTGCGGCCAAACGAGAGCTGTACCGTCAGCGGCGGGTCATTCAGAAACATCGGCGGCGGATGTTACAACTATACGCCATTCGGCTCCGGCAGGCTTTGCAGCGCGAGATTCAACCTGAACGGACTCCAGGGCACCCGTGCGGGCGATGATTTTCGAATCACCGCCGTGCCTTGATTCCGGCAAGACTGTGGCCGCGGGTTGGCCGGAACCGGCGCCAACCGCTCGCTCCGGAACGACGGCGTCGCCCGGCCCCCACGGCCGTGACTTTCGCAAGGTGAACTCGTGTTTCGCAGCAAAGGGGATACGCGCCTCCAGATAAGCGGTGCAGTATGGGTCCTTGCGTCGCGAAATGCGACAGTACTGTCCACGCGCTTTAAACCGCCGGCGCTGGTTATCGCATAGCCACCGCAGGCGTGGGCTTCTAGTGATCAGTGAGATTGAATTGGCCTGAAACGAACCGCGGTGTCAATGCAGGAGGGCGTGGATGATAGTTCCCAGGAACGGGATAAAATGCATCGCTACCGCGGCGCTGCTGGCATTCGTGTGTCACGTTGCTATTGGCGCCGGATCAGACGATGTTGACGTTGCCTCGGCAGCACACGCGATCACGGATGATACCGTTGGCAATGACACCTCGACTCTGCCGGACTTCGACGGCGACGGGACCGTTGGTTTCAGCGACTTCGTGAAGTTCGCCGCAAAGTACGGCCTGGGACAGGGCGATGACGGATTTGACGCTCAGTACGATCTCAACAACGATGCCGAGATCGGGTTTGCGGACTTGCTGATCTTTGCGGAAAACTTCGGTAAGGAAGTCCCCTCCCCGGTCGTAGTAATCCCTGACGCCAATCTGCGGGCAGCGATCGAGGATGCATTGGGCAAGGCGACAGGTGAGACGATCACCCAGGCTGAAATGGCGACATTGCGGCATTTCGGTGGCTCTGAAAAAGGCATCAGCGATTTGGCCGGGTTGGAGACAGCTGTGAACCTGGAAATTCTGGTCCTTTTCGGCCACAACATCCGGGACGTGTCGCCGTTGGCGGGGTTGAATAACCTGAGTAGACTGATGCTTCGTCACAACAACATCACGGACGTGTCGCCATTGTCGGGGTTGAGCAACCTGACTTCGCTGGACCTTGCCGATAACAACATCCGGGACGTGTCGCCACTGTCGGGGTTGGACAACCTGACTTCGCTGGACCTTGGCGCAAACAACATCATGGACGTGTCGCCACTGTCGGGGTTGAACAACCTGACTTCGCTGGAACTATGGCACAACAACATCACGGACGTGTCGCCACTGTCAGGGTTGAACAACCTGACATCGCTGGTCCTCACCTCCAACAACATCTCGAACGTGTCGCCACTGGCGAGGCTGATCAATCTGGTAACGCTGGATCTATGGCACAACAACATCACGGACGTGTCGCCACTGTCGGGGCTTAACAACCTGACATCGCTGGACCTTGCCGAAAACAACATCTCGAACGTGTCGTCGCTGTCGCGGCTGAACAACCTGGCATCGCTACGCCTCAATTCCAACAGTATCCCGAACGTGTCGCCGCTGTCGCGGCTGAACAACCTGACATCGCTGGATCTATGGGGCAACAACATCACGGATGTGTCGCCACTGTCAGGGTTGAACAACCTGGCATCACTGCGCCTCACCTACAACAACATCACGGACGTGTCGCCACTGTCCGCACTGAACAACCTGACCGAGCTGGGCCTTGATGACAACAACGTCTCAGACGTGTCGCCACTGTCGGGGCTGAACAACCTGACATCGCTGGGCCTTGATGACAACAACGTCTCAGACGTGTCGCCCTTGTCCGGGCTGAACAACCTGACATTTCTGCGACTTGATGACAACAACGTCTTGGACGTGTCACCGCTGTCGGGGCTGAACAACCTGACAAGGCTGTCTCTTCGCAACAACAGGATAGCGGACCTCTCACCCCTGGCGGCAAATAGCGGGTTGGCCCAGGGCGCTGAAGTTGACGTGAGAGGCAATCCGTTGAACGCCATCTCATACACCATCTATGTCCCTGCGCTGCAACGCAGAGGGGTGGACCTCCACGCCGACCCCAATCCCGAGACCATCGAGGAGTACGATTCGCCCACCCTTGTCGCAAAACACGACGACCGGATCGTTGTCATGGGCGTTCCCGGACGGCTCAGAACGGACCCGATCGACTTCGATGCGCTCGCCCGGGCCTTCTTCACCCACTACGAAGATGCCTTTGACTACCTGATGGTCCTTTCCAATCTCCCGGAATACGGAGACAGCGAGCATTATACCTATGCCGGCATACATCTCTCAGTCCGAAACGACGTCAAGGGTACGGGCAAGTCCATGTATTCGAAAAACCGGGAGTTGGGATCGGCGGGCAGGCTGAACGCTATCCTTCATTTTCCCTACAACACCGCGCTCCCGAGGGGGCCGTTCCTCCACGAGATTCTGCATTCGTGGGCGAACTTTACGATTCCCACCGCGGCCGGGGGACACTGGGGTTTCAGCAGCGCCAACGGGCAGTTGGGCGGGTTCGACCGCGCCAATCTGGTGGATCACGGCGGCGGCCGGTATTCGGCCGGCGACTTCGGGCTTGTCGCCAATGGCGGCAACGGCGTGCCGTACAGCCCGATAGAGCTGTATTTCGCCGGGTTGATCCCGCCCTCCGAGGTTCCGAATCTATGGGTGGCCGAGGACGGCGCGGGGTTGAAGGATGGATCCGGCAATTGGGTCTATGACGCTGCAGGCAATCAGATCTTCACGGCCTCGAAGGTCTCGACGTGGTCCATCGAGCGTATCGTAGCCGAGCATGGGGCGCGGGTGCCCAATAGCCTCCAGTCACAGAGACAGTTCCGCGCCGCCCTTATCCTGGCCGTAGATCCATTGCACCCGCCTCGGCAAATCACGTTGGACCATTTGAGTGAAGCAGTACAGGCATTCACTCATGCTGGCGAAGACGATTCGAGCCTGTTCAATTTCTGGGAAGCCACCGGGGGCCGGGCGACGCTGACGATGGATGGCTTGTCGGCTTACCGCCGGTCAGGCGTGGCCGGCAAGCGGACCGTGACTTACCGTGTCGCCGAGCCGGAGGCGAACCAGGACGGGTCGGTCGGCTGTGTTCATCAGATGGACGACTCAGCCTGGGGTGGGCAATGGATGGTTGCCCTGCCCGAGATTGGCAATCGGTAAGGCTGCTCGGACGCACAGCGTGGTTCGACCGCGTAACCGCCGGATCTGTATGAGAATCTCCTTCACGCTGATCTCAGTTACCCAGTGCCAGGGATGGTTCGGGACCGCTCTGGAGGGCGTGAAGGAAGAGGAAATCCGGACGTCAGTGCTGCTGGTAACAAGCCTGGGTACCCTTGAACTGGGCGAGAGAGTGAACAAGCCGTTCACCATGAGCGTATTCGACAAGCCGATCGATAAGGATGTTTTTCTGGCAAACATCAGAAAATATATGCCTTTACAGGATCTGTGGAAGAGCCGCCTGGAGTCGTTTCTCGAAGACAACCACAGCAATCCCAATTTAAGATTTGAAGACGTCGTGCGTTATTTCAGGTTCTCCAAGTCCTACGGGTATGCGTTGTTCAAGAAGCATCTGGGCGAGTCATTCAGCAAGAGTCTGCGGAACGTCCGCGTGGCTAAGGGTGAAGAAGCACTGAAGAATACCACGGCCTCCATTTCGGAAATCGCTTATTTGTGCGGCTTCGGGTCGTTATCGACCTTCAGCAAGGTTTTCAAAGAGAAATACGGTAACAGCCCGACGAAATATCGCAGAAATTGGAAACTGGGACAAGTCCAGGACGTCCGGACAAACCTTATGGATTGACCCCGCGCGATATTTGTATGTGATTTAACGCAGACTGTTGTGCCAATGGCAATCTGCAAGTCAGGTCTCGGCTGGTAAACCCCGTACGGTCGTCGGAATATCGTCTATACGACACGATGGTGCGGTTCGGTCGATAATACTTGGTATGAGTTCTCACTCCCGTTCGCGATTTGTCATGCGCGGGTGGTCGTTTCAAGTTCGTCGCGGCGAATTTTCTGCTGACGGTTTTAACCTGACCTATTCATGAATCGTCAGGGATTGCAGATTCGTGCAGCAGAAGCAGCTTTCGAGTGAGTCTAAGAACGCAGGAGAAAGCTGGCTGTGCGGAACTGGCGTTTTCAAGCGATTTCAGGGTGTATTTTTGTAGCAGGGTTGCGTGGAGGCGTCAGGATGACCTTGTTGTGACTGCCAAGAGCACAGACTTCTCCATGGCTTTTGGTGGTAGCAATCAAGACGTGAAGGCGGCCTGTTCCAGATGGAAACGTTATGGCATGGCGGTTCCCAGATTGTAGAGCATGGTTCGATAGAGGTGTTTGAGTGGAAACGCCGTTGGCAGATGGAACGTGATTTTGGTTTTCAGTTCACAAACGCGCCCGGCGACTTTCAAGATGCGGTTTTGCAGCGTATTAAACTGGGCGTTCGTCCACGTGGTGCCGCGCAACCCGATATGGGCCAGGGCGTGCACCAACACATAGGCGGCGCTGTGGAGAAAGAGCCGGAAGTGATTGGCGTGGAAGGTGTGGCAAGAGGTGCGATCGGAATGCAGAAAGGTCTTGTGATTCTTGATGAAGTTTTCCATCCTGCCGCGTGAGCAATAAGCGGTTTTGTAGATGAATGACGGTTGTGCGCCGTTCAGGTTGGTGACCACGAATCGGATATTGTGACCTTGCGGGGTGACTTCTGCCTTGCAGATGATGCGGCGTGGGGAAGACCAGCTGCCGGCCTGATAGTCCCAACAGCGATACAGGCGCACAGGTTTTCCCCCATCGGCATA
Source organism: Candidatus Latescibacterota bacterium (assembly GCA_963662665.2). GTDB lineage: Bacteria > Latescibacterota > UBA2968 > UBA2968 > JAAXHE01. The sequence continues at coordinate 31,724 of CAXXJS010000056.1, read as the reverse complement.
CAGCGCTTTGGCCTGGTCCATCAAGGGCTGTGCCAACCGCAGCAGCACCGCGTTTCCGCCTTGTCCGAGGATAAAAAACACATCGTTTTCGTCACACATCGTGTGCACTTCCGGACACGAAAAGTGTGAATCGCCACGCAACAGGATCTTGACATCGGGCCATGCTTTACGCAGGTAGGCGATCACCCGTTTGAGAATCGACACGATCTCTTTGCCCGTGGGTCGGCGGCCCGGACGCAAGACCGTCGTGATCAACTTGCCGGTTTGCCCTTCATAGATATGCAGGGGTTGGTAGCAATAGCCCTTGAAATACGCATTGAATAACGACAACTGCTGGGATCCATACACCTTGTCTTCCGTGTCATCGATATCCAACAGAATGGCTTCAGGGGGGTGCTTATACGAGGCGATAAACGCATCGGCAAAGGCCTTCGCGATACGATATAAGTCACCTCTGGTGATCCGGTTCTCGAACCGACTCATCGTGGGTTGACTGGCCAGGTTGGCACCGGTGACCGGCAACCGATCGCAGGCCGCCTTGAAGCCGGGGTCACTACGCAACGCATTGCAGTCGTTCGCATCCTCATACCCACACGCCATCTGAAAGACACGCTGAGTCAGCAGGTCCACCGACGGGTGATCCACGTAACTTGGATGCCGACGATCTGTTATCGCCTCGACGATCCGACACAAAATGCCGATTCTGGATTCCACCTCGCGAAGCAGCATCGCCCCGGTGTCGCTGGTCAGCATGCCCCCGTCGAAGGTGGCTTCTACCCGTTTGCCAGAAACACTTGCGAAAGACATCCTTTGTTGTTTATCTTGACCTGCCACGGTAGTTTCCTCCCGGTTCATTGTTATCAGGTTATTCTCGTAACCATAATATAATACAATGACTTGGGTAAGGAAACTACCTTTTTTGTGAATTATTCAGATTAAAAGAAAGGAGCCAGAGTACCAGGACAATACCACTTTGTTTCTTGGCTGGAAGGTTTCGCAAGGCTTCTGCCTCGATAATTTCATCTCGAAACGCAGCCGCAACCTGAATCATCAGATGGAATCGGTAAACCCTTTCAAACCCGCTCACAGTCTGAGCGCGCCCGGGACTGCATTAACGTGAATGACGCAGGTCTGATGTTTTCGATCCAATTGTCGACGGTGAAAGGGAGGGAGTGGATATGGTACTCAAGCCATCGGTTATGAGGCTGACCGCAGGGCTGGCCGTTGCTCTGAAGACAGAATCACGTCGACCGATGCGGCACGCGATGAACGAAAATCGCTATAAGCCTCTCGTTAACGATCTCTCATTCCTCCTTGCCATTCCGTTTCTCTCTTGCGGTACAGCCTCAATACCCGGCTCGCTCTTCCTCGTCGTCTCTTTAGTCCCTCATCCTACACATTCCTACTGCTGCGGCTCAGGTGCGGCTGAATACCTTCGGACGGTGCATCGTCGCCCAACCTTCAGGGGATGCGAGCCGTTTAGTGACCGACCATTGCCGCCGCCGGGGGTTCAGGAGGGAATCCGAGCGCTGCTGTTCACCTGTGCGCTTTCGCTGCTCGAGTCTCCAAGCAGATTGGACGCGGATGCGGCGCGATTCGCCTATGCCTCCGACAAAGACCTTGTTAAAAGACATTGAAAAAAACGCCAAAGCGGCGTCCGCGGATACGATTCCGGGTTCCGCCGGTACCGATATGAACGACGAAAGGTCTTTGCGGTTAATTTCCGGCGAAACCGCTCTATACATCGGGTTAAAAAAAAACGATAATCACCAAAAATCACTAATATCAACAGAAGTATCACCAAATAGTCACGCGCGCCTCATATTATTTCCGGACAGAAGCCAAATTGAATCTTATATTGAATTCCTGTGTTGTATCGGCCAGAAGAGTAAGCGCTGCGAATCCTCGATGCGGAGATAGTCGGCCAGATAAAGTGGTCTACGGTACCCTGACGACCCGGAGGCTTCGCTGGCAGTCCAATTGTGGATTTTCAACGGTCGATAGCTCCGTGGAGCTGTGACCGAAGGAGAGCGGATATTGATAAGTCTATGAGACGTATACGCCCCAATGCACCCGCGCTTGGACACCTGCGGATGGAATTCGGGAGCAGGTGCGGTGCCGACCGCTGTCGACAGCACTCACCACGTCACCGCTCGGGTGACGTAACTTAAGGAGGAAGATATGTGGACTCGCGTCATTACATCCGTTTGTGCGGGGTCTGTGTTGTTCGGAACGGCGTTTGCCGGAGAAATGACCCGCGGATTGACCGTCACGGGCGGCCGGAACGCCAATGCAACGCTGAAGCTGGAACGTGTGAATGATCCGCGCGTCGAAAGCGGCGTTCTGAAATTGCACGTGTCCGTGGCGCAGACCAGTGACCTGAAGGGATACGGCGTTTCCCTGCAGTTCGATCCCGCGAAGTACGAATTCGTGAATGCCTCGGAACTGGACGGGAATCTGCTGAAGTCCGGTTCGGGGCAGGAGACGCTGTTTTTGTCTTCGAACCGGACCCCGGGGCAGGTGGATATCGGCGCGGTGAAGATCGACGGCCAGGGTGCCAGCGGCGGCGGGAAACTCGTCGAGCTTGTGTTCAGAACGAGCGGAACACCCGTGCCGTCCGACTTTCAGGTATCGGAAAGCGTGCTGGTGGGCCTGGATGGCGCTGTCGACCAATTGGCCCATGCTGAAATCGGCAATCTCAAGCCGCTACCGGACCGGTTCCATCTGAACCAGAATATGCCCAACCCGTTCAACCCCTCCACAGTGATCGGCTATCAACTGCCCGAGGCGGGACTGGTCCGGCTGGCGATATTCAATTTGCTCGGCCAGGAGGTGCGAGTACTGGTGAACGAACGGAGGGATGCCGGATCGTTTTCGGCAACATGGGACGGGGCGGACGCGATGGGCCGCCGTGTTGCCAGCGGTATCTATCTTTATCGAATACAGGCGGGCAGTTTCTCGGCCACCAAAAGGATGCTGTTATTGAAATAACTCCAACGGCAACACGACGTCACTGAACCCAGGGACGCCGTGTCGCGGTCAATCGGCGGCATCGCGGCGGGCGGGCCTCACACAACGTCGCGAACGCAAGAGTCGAATTCAAAGCTCGATCAACGTACCTGAACGAAATCGACGTCGAATCAAAGGAGTGTTCCCCGATGCTTCCCAAACGGACTCTGTTGTTGATCACCGCGATCGCGGTTGCAGTCTCTACCGGACAAGCTTCCGCCGGCGCCAATGCAAATGCCGTTTTGTCGCTTGATCTGATTCCCGGTGGAGGCGCCGGCAACCAAACGGATGATGGGGTTACGTCGGGGACAGTTTCCGGACAGGGCACAACCATCGCTGTTGAGGTTTTCGCGACGGGCGTGAGGACGTCCCTGGCCGGTATGATCATCAAGTTTGACTTTGACCCATCGTTACTGTCTTACGAAGAGGCTGAAAACAGCGCGTTCCCCCTCACGCTTCCGGAAGGTTCCATCGGCACCCATCTGGCGGCGCAAAGCCCGGTCAGACTGGCGTCTTCGGGGTTTCTGGCGCGCGCGGAGTTTACGACCGTTTCCGACGTTACGGGCCGGCAGTTTTCCATTGGCATCGAGTCGGTTACACTCGCAGAGAATCCGACCTTGAGCGACGAACTCAGGACAAACCGTGAGGTCACGTTCAATTCCGAACCCTCCCCCGACTTCGACGGCGATGATTTCGTTGGATTCTCGGACTTTCTTGTCTTCGCGAGCGTGTTCGGATCGCGCCAGGGTGACGGGAGGTACAATGCCGCACAAGACCTGAATACCGATGGTTCAATTGACTTTACCGATTTTCTGATATTCGCGCAGAGTTTTGGAGGTCCGCCGCCTTCAACGGGCGGCGGTGGCGGCGGCAACCCTGACCTCGTTGTACAGTCCCCTTCCGTCAGCAACAACCGTGTGTCTGCCGGCGCAACCTTTACGCTTGGCGCGACTGTCCGAAACCAGGGCAACGGATCGTCTGCCGCGACGACGTTGCACTACTACCGCTCGTCCGACGCGACGGTCTCCACCAGCGATACGCAGGTCGGCACGGACGCGGTGAGCGGACTTTCGGCAAGCGGCTCAAGCGCCGAGTCGATCAACCTGACGGCGCCGTCGAGTTCCGGAACCTACTACTACGGCGCGTGCGTCGACGCGGTTTCGGGAGAATCCAATACCGTGAACAACTGCTCACCCGCCGTCACCCTGACCGTAACGACGCAGCCGTCGCCGGGGGGAGCGTCGAAGCTCTACTGGACGGACTGGGGTACGGACAAGATTCAGCGCGCCAACCTCGACGGCTCCGGTGTCGAGGACCTGGTCTCGGGCGGCGGGCTGGACGGGCCTGACGGATTGACGCTGGATATGGCGGGCGGAAAGATGTACTGGACGGATGCCGGGACGAACAAGATTCAGCGAGCCGATCTAAATGGCTCAAACGTCGAAGACCTGGTCACGGGCCTGGGGATTCCATACGGTCTGGCACTGGATGTATCCGGCGGCAAGATGTACTGGACGAACCGTCAGACGAACAAGATCCAGCGTGCCGACCTCAGTGGCGGCAACGTTGAAGATCTGATCACCAGCGGTCTGACCTTTCCGGGCGGTCTGGCGCTGGACGTGTCGGGCGGCAAGATGTACTGGACGAACCCTGGCGCGAACAAGATTCAGCGCGCCAACCTCAACGGATCAGGGGTCGAAGACCTGGTGACGAGCGGCGTCAGCAGCCCTACTGGGATTGCACTTGATATATCCGGCGGCAAGATGTACTGGACGGACCGGCGCTCGGACAAGATCCAGCGCGCCAACCTCGACGGATCGGTGGTACAAGACCTGGTTACCAGCGGATTGGATAGGCCAAACGGATTGGCATTGGACGTATCGGGCGGAAAAGTGTACTGGGCGGACGCCGGTACGAACAAGGTGCAGCGCGCCAACCTGGACGGCTCAAACGTGGAAGACCTGGCGACCGGCGTCAACGGACTGGTCGATCCGTCGGGAGTGGCTCTGGCGACGGCGTCGGGTGGTGGCGGCGGCGGTGGAGGCGGAGGCGCTGCCGACCTGGTTGTCGTATCGCCTTTTGTCAGCGACGGCAGCCCGGCTGCCGGCGCCTCCTTCAGGCTGGGTGCGTCAGTTCGCAACCAGGGCGATCAAATGTCCGCGGCAACAACGTTGCGCTACTACTTGTCGAGCGACGCGAACATTTCGACAACTGACACGGAAGTTGGAACGGACGCGGTGAACGGCCTTCCGGCGTCCGGAGGGAATCCCGGGTCGATTGATCTGGCGTTATCGATTGACCTGACGGCGCCATCGTCCGCCGGCACTTACTACTACGGCGCCTGTGTGGATGCGGTATCGGGTGAATCCGATACCGGAAACAACTGCTCCGCCGCGGTGAGCATTACGGTCGCGACGGTGACACCACCCGCAACGGGAACGTCGAAACTGTACTGGTCGGACTGGGGCACGGACAAGATTCAGGCCGCAGACCTGGACGGTTCGAACGTCGAAGATCTGGTCAGCGGCGCGGGGCTCAACGGCCCGGACGGGCTGGCCCTCGATATGGCGGGCGGAAAATTGTACTGGACGGACGCGGGTACGGCAAAGATCCAGCGCGCCGACGTGGACGGTTCCAACGTGGAGGACCTGGTCACCAGCGGTCTGAGCGTGCCGTACGGTCTGGCGCTCGACGTGTCCGGGGGCAAGATGTACTGGACGGACCGGCAGAATGGCAAGATTCAACGCGCGGACCTGGACGGGTCCAACGTTGAAGACCTCCTCACGCTGGCCGGCCTGGCATTTCCTGGTGAAATCGCACTCGACGTGGCCAACGGCAAGATGTACTGGACGAATCCCGGCTCGGACAAAATACAGCGTGCGGACCTGGACGGCGCCAATCTGGAAGACCTCGTTGCCAGCGGACTGAGCAGCCCCACCGGCCTTGCCCTCGATCTGTCAGCCGGCAAGATGTACTGGACGGACCGCGGAACGCACAAGATCCAGCGCGCCGACCTGGACGGTTCCAACGTGGAAGACCTGGTTGCCAGCGGTCTGATGAGCCCCAACGGGCTGGACCTGGACGTGTCTGGCGGCAAGATGTACTGGACGGACGTGGACGCGGACAAGGTCCAGCGCGCGGACCTGGACGGTTCCAACGTCGAGGACCTGCTCACAAGCGCCAACGGGCTTGTGGATCCGTCGGGACTTGCGGTAGGCGCCGCGAGCAGCAGCGGCGGAACCTATGGCGTCGGTGACGTGCTTCCGAACTTCCCCACCGGCTTCTTCGTTCCCCGGCTTCTTCGGAATGCAAACCTCACGATAAGCGGCGGGCGCGCTGTACTCAGCTTCCAGAACGGCGGCCTGATCGAGCTTCAGGACGGGACCCGGTATACCTGCGTCGCTTCAGGCGGATGCGGCATCGAGGGCGGACGCGTCACCAGGGGCACCTTTGAATAGGGGTAGCTGACTTATGAAACGGCCAATCACGAATCGGCAATTCGCCTTGTTGACATTGGTTGTCGCCCTGGCAGCATTCGCCTTTCCGGCTCCGGGCTACGCCCAGGTCCCCGTTCCCGCGGTTCAGGAGTCGATCACCGTGGCGACGTCAAGTCCGCTGACCGAGGAGATTCTGGATGGGAGCGTGGTGACCGTGACGCTCGCGGGGCGTACATTCGAGCGGTCCATCTTCTCCATCCGGCGCGCGGTGACGGTATCGGGCATTGCGGGCGTGAGTGTGGGGACGTTCGGGATAACCCGCGTTAACGATACGAAGCTGACGATAGAACTGGATTTCAATGGCGACTTCGACGAAGACGGTACGCTGACCTTTGCCGTGGGCGCGGGGGCGATCGCGTCCTACAACGGCGCCGCGCTGACCAGGGGCGTTTCGGTCCCGGCGGTGGAAGAATCGGTGACGGCGACAACGACGTCATCTCTGACCGAGGCAACGCTGGACGGGAGCGTGGTGACGCTGACGCTGGCCGGACGCGCTTACGCGAGTTCCATCTTCGACGTTCGCGACGGGGTGTCGGTATCGGGCATTGCGGGCGTGAGCGTGGGTACGTTCGGCGTCCAGCGGGTGAGTGACACGAAGGTGACGGTTGAACTCGACTTCAACGGCGATATCGACAGTGACGGTACGCTGACGTTCACGGTGGGGTCCGACGCAATCGCGTCCTACAACGGCGCTGCATTGACCTCGGACCTGTCCGTCAGTGCAGGGATGGAATCCGTGACGGCATCGACAACGTCGCCGTTGACCGAGGCGACACTGAACGGCAGCATTGTGACGCTGACACTGTCTGGCGGCGCCTATGCGAGATCCATCTTCGACGTTCGCGACGGGGTGTCGGTATCCGGCATTACGGGCGTGAGCGTGGGTACGTTCGGCATTCAACGCGTGAGCGACACGGTGGTGACGGTATCGCTCACGTTCAACGGCGATATCGACAGTGACGGTACGTTGACGTTCACTGTCGGCTCGGACGCGATCGCGAGCTACAACGGGGCGTCTCTGACGGCCCAGGTGCCTGTGAGTGCAGGCATGGAGTCGGTGACGGCGACAACAGCGTCATCGTTGACGGAGGCGACGCTGGACGGGAGCGTGGTAACGCTGACTCTTTCTGGCGGTGCGTACGAGAGTTCGATCTTCGACGTGCGGCGAGGCGTGTCGGTATCGGGAATTACGGGTGTGAGCGTGGGCACATTCGGCATTCAACGCGTGAGCGACACGGTGGTGACGGTTGAGCTGACGTTCAATGGCGACATCGACGCGGATGGTACGCTGACGTTTACCGTCGGCTCGGACGCGATCGCGAGCTACAGCGGGGCGTCTCTGACGGCGCAGTTGCCTGTGAGTGCAGGTATGGAGTCGGTGACGGCGACAACAGCGTCATCGTTGACGGAGGCGACGCTGGACGGAAGCGTGGTAACGCTGACTTTATCTGGCGGTGCGTACGAGAGTTCAATCTTCGACGTGCGGCGAGGCGTGTCGGTATCGGGAATTACGGGCGTGAGCGTGGGCACGTTCGGAATTCAGCGGGTGAGCGATACGAAGGTGACGGTTGAGCTCACGTTCAACGGCGATATCGACAGTGACGGTACGTTGACGTTCACGGTTGGGGCCGGTGCCATCGTGAGCTACAGCGGGGCGTCGCTGACGGCGCAGTTGCCGGTGAGCGCGGGGATGGAATCGGTGACGGCATCCACGACGTCGCCGTTAACGGAAGCGACGCTCGATGGCAGCGTGGTGACACTCACCCTTACGGGCGCATCGTACACACGGTCCGCACTGGACATTAGTGACGCCGTGTCGGTGTCGGGAATTGCGGGGGCGAGCATCGAAAGGTTTGGAATCACGCGCGTCAGCGACACGGTAACGACGGCCGAACTCGAGTTCAACGGCGAAATGGACGCCGACGGCACGTTGACCTTCACGGTGGGGGCGGGCGCGATTGCAAACTACAGCGGTGATCCGCTCGCCGCGACGTTGCCCGTGACCGCCGAGGTCGGCGGAACCAATCAGGTACCCACGTTCAGCGGCGGCTCAAGCGCCACCCGAAGCTTCGCGGAAAACACGGGCGCCGGACAGAACATAGGCAGCCCGGTGAGTGCGACGGATAGCGACGGAGGTACGCTGACCTATAGCCTGGAGGGTACGGATGCGGCGAGTTTCGATCTCGTGTCAACGAGCGGTCAGCTACAGACCAGATCGGGCGTTGTCTACGACTACGAGGTGAAAAACCGCTACGAGGTAACGGTGCGGGTGTCCGACGGCCAGGGCGGCAGTACCACGATAGTCGTGACTATCAACCTGACCGACGTGAGCGAACCGCAGGCCATGCCGGAGTTGTATTGGACGGATGCGGTGAAGGACAAGATTCAGCGTGCGGACCTCGACGGCTCCAACGTCGAAGACCTTGTTACCAGAGCCGACGGACTGGACGGGCCGGTCGGGATTACGCTGGACGTGGCAGGCGGCAAGATGTACTGGACGGAATGGGAAAGAGACAAGATTCGGCGTGCCAACCTTGACGGTTCAAATGTTGAAAATCTCATCACCAGCGGGCGCGCGCCGGTCTGGCTGGCGCTGGACGTGGCAGGCGGCAAGATATACTGGACGGATTGGGGCACGGACAGGATCCAGCGTGCCAACCTCGACGGTTCAAACGTTGAAGATCTCGTCACCCGAGGTTTGAACAGTCCGGGCGGGCTGGCACTGGACGTAGCGAACGGCAAGATGTATTGGACGGATTCGTTCTGGCATAAGATTCAGCGTGCCAACCTGGACGGCTCAAATGTCGAAGACTTAATCACTACAGGTCTCGACGGTCCCAGCGGGCTGGACCTGGACGTAGCGAATGGCAGGATGTACTGGACGAACCTGAATGCAAATAAGATTCAGCGTGCCAACTTGGACGGCTCAAATGTCGAAGACTTAATCACCAGGGGCTTGAATAGACCCTACGAACTGAAGCTGGATTTGGCCGGCGGCAAAATGTATTGGACCAACGGCTTCCATGGCAAAATCCAGCGTGCTAACCTGGACGGCTCAAATGTCGAAGACCTCCTCACCAGCGCCAGCGGCCTGTCCCGCCCATCCGGGTTGGCGCTGGCTGTGGAAACCGCGCCGACGCCGCAGGGTCCGTGCGCAACCGGCGGCGCGGTGCCGAACCCGGCCGCCAACCCGTGGCTGGTATCGGACTGTAACGTGCTGCTGGAGACGCGGGACCCTCTGAGAGGGACAGGGACGCTGAACTGGTCTGAAAACACGCCGATATCCTCGTGGGACGGCGTCACGATCAGCGGTACGCCGCAGCGGGTAACGAATTTGAGACTTTGGAACGAGAGCTTGAACGGGACGATACCGGCCGGGTTGAGTCGCCTGACCGGTCTGAAAGCGCTATACCTCGCTTTCAACCAGTTGACTGGGACCGTACCGGCGGAATTGGGTACGATGACCGGCCTGACGCACCTGGGCCTGATGAATAACCGGTTGACCGGGCAAATTCCGGGGGAACTGCGAAACCTGACCGACCTGCGGCAGTTCGCCCTCCAGAACAACCAGTTGACCGGAACGATTCCCACGTGGCTGGGTGATTTTCCGCGGTTGACGATATTGAACCTGCAGGGCAACCGGTTGACCGGACCCATACCGGCGGAACTGGGCCGCCTGTCCGAATTGTGGCAGTTGCTCATTTTCGGCAACCAGTTGACCGGAACGATCCCCGCAGAGTTGGGCAACCTGAGTTTACTGCAGGAAGTGCGCCTGGACGATAACCAGTTGACGGGGTCCATTCCCTCATCGTTCAGCAGTCTGACCCGGTTGACGTTATTGTACCTCGCCGGCAACACCCTGACAGGGTGCGTCCCCCCATCATTGCGGGACGTTTCCAGCAATGACCTGGACGACCTCAATCTGCCGGATTGTACCGGGTCGCAGGGACAGGTCACAGCCGACTTCAACGGCGACGGCATCGTGAACTTCGCCGACTTCTTTGACTTCGTGGACGCCTTTGGCACGACCGACGCCAAATATGACCTTGACGGCAGCGGCACGGTGGACTTCGCCGACTTCTTCGAGTTCGTGGACGCCTTCGGCACGTCGGGATAGGTGGGGCCGTTCATGCGATCGGCGGCCGGGGCGGCAGGAATCGTTGAAGGGATTAATGGGACCTGATGACTGTCCGGCCGGCCATACTTGGCGAAATCGAACATCCTGCCGAAGCGTGGTCATTGAGCTTGTCGAAATGCCCGCATCACGCAAATCCTCTGCCGACCCCTCGACAAGCGCAGGGTGCGCACCAGGGCGCACGCGTCCATCGTCGGGCTGGCGCCCGCCACAGGAAGACAGTGCGAGAGCAGGTGTTACAGAGGAATCTCAAGGAAAATTCCGCGGCGGATTCCGGCGTCTTGCAGTTTCGATGGCGGCTGAGCACGACATGCAGCTAATGAAATAAGGAATCCGGTTAATCCAATCAGGAGGCAGCGAACATGAAGGCATACATCGTACCAGCGGTTGCAGTAATGTTTCTGTCCGGCTGCATGGTCGCGCAGCATCACCGATCGTCTGTGCGGGATGATTCGGGCGACCGGATGACCGTCGGAACGGTTCAGAAGGAAGTAAGGGTCGGCATGAGCGGCGCCGAAGTGGCCGAGGTTCTGGGATCTCCAAATATCGTTTCGACCGACGAAGAGCGGCGTGAAGTCTGGATTTATGACAAGATCTCGACTGAAAAGGCATACTCGTCCAGCGCGTCCGGCATCCCGTCTCTCATTCTTGTAGGGTTGGTCGATTTCGCTCTCAGGGGTGCCAAGTTGTCCGGAGAATCCGGAGCCGAATCGACGTCACAGAGGACGCTCACCGTGATCATAAAATTTGACGAAGACAAAAAGGTGAGAGACTTCGCCTACCACGCGTCGCGTTTCTGAAACGGAAACATCAGATCGAGGTCGAAGAGATCAGAAGGCTTTAAGGAATGTTGAATTGCGCAACCCGATAATGCTCTATAGGATTGATACGGAGTCTGTTCATGACCTTCCATTTTAGTATGTGGCTAAACCTTGGGCGCCGTGAAACGGCTTGCGGGAAGACTGTATGATGAATCAAGAAAGACGCCTTCTGTTGGCGCCGTTTACCGCCGCGGTCTTGGTATTGACTGGCTGCGGGAGCAGTATATCCAGAGATACATTCAAGCTGACACCAGAGCTGCAGAGAAAGAAGGAACTGAGAACGAGAAGATACGAAGCCACTAAAAAGGGCGATATTTTGTCGGCTTCCGCCGGCGTGCTTCAAGATTTGGGATTCGTCATTTATGAGAGCGAAACACAACTCGGGCTAATCACCGGCTCCAAGCAAAGCGATGCGAAGGTAGAAGCGGGCTGGTATCTCAGGATTCCCGGTAGGAATGTGATTGGCGATGGATTGGATAACTACCAAAAATTCTGGGCGTCCGTCGTCATCCGTCCGATTTCGAAAAATGACGAAACTGCACACGACGTGAGTGTATCATTCCTGCGGATTGTTTGGGACGCCAGCGACGTGGTTATCAAACGAGAAATCCTGGATGAACCTGAAATGTATCAAGAGTTTTTCGATCGTCTTTCGAAATCCGTCTTTCTGGAAGGGCACAAATTCTGAGATACTCCAGGTTGTCGACGCCTTCGGCAGATCCGTGCCCATTTGGCAATTTCGCATGAGATGAGTTGAGGGGGATACTGTGGTCATTTTTAGAAATAGACGTCTCCTTCCAGTGTCGGCCTTAGTGGTACTGGTTTTCACAGGCTGCTGGAGTCGGGTTCAAACACATACCTTCAGGGCGACACCGGAATTATTGCAAAAGAGGGAATTGAGGACCAGAAAGTACCAAAGTATTTCAGAAGCAGAAATTCTATCGGCTTCCGCCGGCGTGCTTCAGGACTTGGGATTCACCATTGATGAGAGCGAAACAACACTTGGACTCATCGTTGGTTCCAAAGAAGTGGACGCAACTGAAATAGCGCAGGAGGTCGCGTGGTGGATTATGGCGTTGATTTCTCTTGGAACTAGTACGCTGGATGAAGAGACCGATGACTACCAGAGGTTCAGGGCGTCCGTAGTGGTACGTCCAATCTCAGAAGATAACGACAGGACACACAAGGTGAGCGTGACGTTTCAGCGTGTTGTCTGGGATACCGCTGACAAGGTTTCGCAACTAGAAACCCTGGACGCTCCTGAAATATACCAGGAGTTTTTCGATCGACTTTCAAAATCAGTTTTTCTGGAAGGGCAGAAATTATGACAATTTTCAGGACATTGGCTGTCGTGATTGCCACATCCTTAGCGACCTCGTTTTTCGGATGTACATCATCGAAAGAGCAACTGTTGAAGATGGACGAAAGTCAAGTCAGATTAAGAAGGGTCCAGACGCGGGCGTTCGACACCATGGAAAAGGAAATGATGCTCAGAACCATTATCACCACACTTCAGGATTTCGACTATGTCCTGGATAAGGCGGATGCAACGCTTGGCGTGGTTAGCGCCACGAAATTTGACACGAACCGATATCGAATTACTGTTACCGTCCGTCCGAGGGGCGAGGCCCAATTGCTGGTGCGTGCAAACCTGCAGTTCAATCAGAAGGCCGTAAATGATCCGGTAATTTATCAAGATTTCTTCACCTCTTTGGCAAAATCGATGTTTCTGACCGCACACTCCGTCGATTGAATGAACGCGTACTACGGTCGACCGGTCAGAGATCCGGTCATATACCAGAATTTCTTCATATCGCTGGCGAAGTCCATGTTTCTCACCGCAATCCCGATCGACTGAAATACCATCTCGTGTCGGACGTATCGAGGTCTTCCTTCCAATTTCCCCACAGATCCGAATCAAGAAACGGAATACCACTGGTTCCGACCGCACCTGGACGTTATCGTCGACGTACGCAGTAGCGTCGATTCGAAAGTGCGCCGTGACGAAAACTTCCGAAACCGGGCATAAAGGTCGTCCAAGACGATGTTTTTTCCGTCCCGTCCAGTGACCTTAAGTATCCTGGAAATCCAATGTCAAATCGCCTTTGTTCATTCGCGTATATTCGATTTAACGTCCCCGAAAAATGACGAATCAAGGTTAGATTGCCCGATTTACGGATCGTGTCATCACAGTCGAGGGGGCATTGAATGGAAAACACGATTGGACCGAAGCGTATTGACCTTCTCGCTCTGATTTTGAGCGGAGCCTGAGGAATCGGCAATAAAGGGGTTGACCTGTACGGAGGCGGACGAGCCGAATCAAGCCCCGGCTGCGGTTCATCCTGCCGAAACTGTCGCAAAATGCGACAGTTTCGTATAGTTGTCTCAACGCAGTTGGACCGACTGGCTCCCGGTCGTTTTCCTGGGTCGAGTATTTCTGGACTTGCTCTGGCACAGTTTCATGTGGTCTACACTCAAGGCTGTTTGGAGGTACAGATGTCCATTAAATTTCCAGTCCTTCACTTTATGTTTTCGTCTGTAGTCACCGTTTCGCTCCTGGTCCCGACGCAGGGCTATTCGTCTTCGTCCGAGATCGACTGGGCGCACTCCTGCCAGGCGCCGGATCATGAGCAGTTAGGTCATCAACTGGCCGTCGGTTCGGCCGCCAAGCGGCCGGCGGTGTCGGACTCCGGCCAGACACGCACGTTGTGCCTCATCTATTTCCTGCCGAACGACAGGACGTTCAACCCGGAGGTGGTTGACACGATCAAGGCCAGGATTCCCCGGATCCAGACCTTCTTTCGCGACCAGATGCAGTCGAACGGCAATGGCAGCAAGACCTTCGAGTATGAGACCGACGACCAGGGTGATCCGGTGGTGCACCGTGTGGACGCGCCGAATTCCGATGCCAGCTATCTCCGCTCGTATCGGATCGTCGGTGCCGGCAACGTGTTCAGGGATCTGAGACCGACGTTTGATACCACCAGGAACATCTTCTTCATCGTCGTTGACCACAGCACGTACAACAACCTGGGTTGGGGCAACGTGGCGGGCTTTGGCGGCCGGTGGGCGGATAACCGCGGTTACGCGCTGCTGCCTGCCAGCTTCATCGTTGAGACGGCCGCTCATGAACTCGGCCATGCCTTCGGCTTGCAGCACAATTTCAACGATGGCGCCAACATCATGTCGTATGGCCCGGGATGGAACCGGCTGGCGGCGTGCAGCGCCGGCCTGTTGTCGGTGCATCCCTACTTCAATCCTGCAATTACGATCAAGGGATTTCAGTATGGATACGACCTTGGGGAATTTAACTCACCGAGCGTCGAGCTGATCTCACCGCTGAGATATCCTGCCGGCGCAACGAGCTTATCCGTTCAGTTCAGGGTAACGGCTTCCGGCAGCAGGGGTCTTCACCAGGTGTTTTTCCTGCTCAAAACGAAATCCCCCCACGCGGCAGCGGGATCGCAGGAAGTGAAATCATGTCAGGTTTTTACCGGTCAGAATCAGGCTGTCGCTACGTTCAACTACGACGGCATCATTCCCTCTGAAGGCGTTTCGAGTCTCGCCGCCTCCGTTGCACAGTACATGGCGGTCCTCGCGGTGGATACGGAGGGGAATGCGAACGTCGGACCGCTTCGCGACACCCACTTCGTATTTGCCGAAGCCTCGAAACACCACCTCGCCACGTTGTTCAGATATACGCGAGCAACGTTACCGGAGATCTATGGCGCGAAGTTTTCGCCCGACGGGGCGATCCTCGCCGCGAATTCGTCCGCCGGGATCGATCTGTGGAATACGTCGACGCGAACCCACACGGCGTCACTCAGCGGGGGAAGTTCTTCCGTGGCGTTCTCGCCCGACGGGGCCACCATTGCTTCCGGATCCACCAGAACCAACGAGGCCAATATCAAGCTGTGGAATATTGCAGACCAGACCCTGATCGCCACGCTGCCGGGGCATACGGGCGGGCCCACGGGCGTCCACTCGGTGGCGTTTTCGCCCAGTGGAGACACCCTCGCTTCAGGATCGGGAGACAAGACGATCAAGTTGTGGGATGTATCCAGCCAGCGTCTTATCACTACTCTTACCGGGCATACCAGTCATGTCTTCTCGGTTGCATATTCACCCGATGGTACGCTCGCGTCCGGTTCGCGCGACGGAACGATCAAGCTCTGGAATACGGCGACACGTACCAATACCGCCACCCTTGAGGGAAATACCGGCCGGGTCCTGGACGTGGCGTATTCGCCCGACGGGACCACGCTCGCTTCGAGTACGGACGGCGCGATGCTGCTATGGGACGTGGCAGCGCGAGATACGATTGGAACCCTTCAGGGACACGGAGACCCGTCGTTTTCCTCCGACGGGTCGGTCCTCGCCACCGGCGCAAGACTGGGAGAAGTCCGACTGTGGAATGTTGACACAAAGGAAAATATCGCCAGGCTCGGCCATCCGGACCACCTGCGGGACGGCTCGGGCTTCGGGATCAATGGGGTGTTCTCTCCAGACGGATCCTTGCTCGCTTCCGTCGGGCTCAACGGGATTGAACTTTGGGACGGGTCGGAGTGGACGGGGGCATCTGCGCCAACACAGGCCGCGACCGATTTCAACGGCGACGGCCGGACCGATTTCGTCGATTTCTTCCTCTTCGCCGACGCGTACGGCAGCACGAACGCCAGTTTCGATCTGGATGGCAGCGGGACCGTGGATTTTGCGGACTTCTTCAAGTTTGTGGATGCGTTTGGATCGTAGGTGCTGAAAAGGCTAGTCAGGACGGGTGTATCAGGTGAAGCGATCGTTAAACCTTCCCTTTGGGCAATACGCGCTCGATCGACCAGCCTGTACCTGAAAAGAAGGGCAGACTCATGAGAACGCTGACAGCAAAATGCAACTCGTCACTCTGG
Source organism: Candidatus Latescibacterota bacterium (assembly GCA_963662665.2). Lineage (GTDB taxonomy): Bacteria > Latescibacterota > UBA2968 > UBA2968 > JAAXHE01. Next base: position 15,358 of record CAXXJS010000056.1, on the reverse strand, counting down.
ACTTCGGGCTTTTCGGTCTCCTGCGCCGTCCTTCTGTCTGTCGCGCCCGAGGCAGTTGAGGCCACGATTTCCTACGACACAGACGGCGACGGCCTGATCGAGATCAGCACCCTCGCGCAGTTGAACGCATTGCGCTGGGACCTGGACGGCGACGGCGCGGTGGATAACGGCGCGAACGCATCCGCGTATACCGCCGCCTTCCCCGATCCCGCCGCGAGTATGGGCTGCGCCCTCGTGGACCACGACGGGCATTCCGCCACGCCGGACGTACCCGTCTGTACCGGGTACGAGTTGAAGGCCGATCCGGACTTCGATACCGACGGCGACGGCGACGTGGATGCGGCAGACGAATACTGGAACCGTCGCCGTGGCTGGGAGCCTATTGGAAGTTACGGTACCGGCAACGAATTCATCGCCACGTTCGACGGCAATGGTCACACCATCTCACACTTGTACATCCGTCGTTCCTCAAGTCGGATCGGACTGTTCGGAGTTGTAGGTAACGGCGGTCATGTACGGGACCTTGGGGTTGTAGACGCCGACGTGAACGGCTCGAGTCGGGGAGTCATTGTCGGCGGGTTGGCGGGGAGTAACACCGGTATCGTCACCGGAAGCCACGTGACGGGGTTGGTATCAAGCACGGGGGACGGAAGCACCAGAGTCGGGGGACTGGTCGGCCGGAACGGCGGGCCAGGCGACGGATTCAACAGCATCGCCGCCAGTTTTTCGACCGCAATGGTGACGGGCCCGAGGGCGAGCTACCGCAGCAGTGTCGGGGGGCTGGTGGGGTATAACTACGGCAGCATTCGTGCCTCCTACGCGTCTGGCGCCGTGACGGGTACCGGCACCCTGTCGTACGTCGGCGGGCTTGTGGGGCATCACAACGGCGGCAGTATCGCAGTCTGCTACGCGACAGGGTCGGTAACCGGAAAAACCAACGTCGGTGGGCTTGTGGGGCAGAACGACAGGAGCATCCGGGCGAGTTACGCGACGGGCGCCGTGACCGGCGATGACTTTGTCGGCGGGTTGGTGGGGTATAACCAATGGGGTTTTATCCGCGCCGGCTATGCGACGGGTTGGGTGACAGGTGCGGGAAGCGACGTCGGGGGGCTGGTGGGACGGAACCAGGGCAACGGCGTCAACAACAGTTATTGGAATACCTCAACCTCCGGGAGAGTGTCGAGCGCCGCGGGGGAGCGGAAGACGACGGCGGAGTTGCATGCACCCACCGGCTACACGGGAATCTACGCCAGTTGGAACCTGGATCTGGACAACGCGGACGGGGACAGCGATGCGGCCACCGGGGGTGACGACCCGTGGGATTTCGGGACTGCGCAGCAATACCCGGCGCTCCAGGCCGACTTCGACGGAAACGGAACGGCCACGTGGCAGGAATTCGGCCAGCAGCGACCGGACGCCACCCCGCCGACCGACGCTGGTACTACAGATGATGCGACGTTGAAAGCGCTTGGGATCAGTCCCGTGGACATTGAAGGTTTTTCCGCCGAAGTGCTGTCCTATCACGTCGGCGTGGCCAACGAAGTCAGCCAGGTCACGGTTACGCCCTACCTGAATGACGACGGGGCAACCATTGACATCAATGGAAGCTCGGTATCCAGCGGATCGGGCCACACTGTCTCCCTTGCGGAAGGGAGCAATGAGATCACCATCACGGTGACCGCGCGAGACGGCACGACCACAGAAGAGTACACCGTCACCGCGGACAGAGGTTCCAATGCCCCATTTGGCTGGAAGGTTACTGATGATTTCAATGACCTTGGGCTCGATGACGCTGTCACTCCGCGTGGCATCTCGTCTAACGGCACGACGATGTGGGTGGCCTGCGCGACTGGCAACGCCAACATAGGAGCGAACCTTTGCAGATACAACATGACCACGAAGAAACGTGGAGCAGACGGATTTCATACCATGGGAACCTGGGGAAACAACTCTCCCATGGGTATCTTATTCGCTGGGTATAGAGTGTTCGTGGCGGACGCAAACGACAAGAAGATATATGCCTATGATTCAAGGACCTATCGCCGCAACACTCTATGGGAAATCAATAGCCTTTCCAGTGTCGGAATTCACTCCCCGACCGGCATTTGGGGCCACAGGCCTACCTTTTGGGTTGCAGATTCCGGTGACGGGAAACTGTACGCATATAACGTGTTTTGGGGCACCTCCCACTTGGAGCACCGTAAGGAAAGAAACCCCGGTGAAGACTTCAATACCTTACGCGCCGCTGGAAACACGCAGCCTATGGGCATTTGGACCGACCGAACCACGATGTGGGTGGTTGACGTGAGTGACGCCAAGATATACGCCTACAACAGTCTCACAAAGGCGCACGATCCCTCGCGAGACTTCGACACCCTTAGAGATGCCGGCAATACATCCCCCTGGGGCATCTGGTCGGACGGGACGACCATGTGGGTAGTGGACTCAGTGAAGAACAGAATATTCTCCTACAACATGCCCAACAGAGTGGATGCCGCGCTGAGCGGACTGACGCTCATTCCTCAGGACATTGCGGGCTTCTCACCAAACGTAACTACCTATCATCTGGGCGTGGCCAACGACGTGACGCAGGTCTGGGTGATGCCGGAAGTTAACCAGCCGGGCGCCACGATCGATATCGACGGGACCAGCATAACCAGCGGCGCCGCACATGCGATCTCACTTTCGGAGGGTAGAAACGACGTCACCATATCCGTGACGGCCGCTGATGGGCGGACCACCGAAGATTATACAGTCACTGTGGGACGGAGCGTCAGCACCGACTACGGGTGGAACGCTGTGGAAGACTTCAACACGTTGAACGCCGCAGACAACGATTACCCGACCGGACTCTGGTCTGATGGTACGACAATGTGGGTGGTCAATACAGCCGACAAGGAAATAGGCGCCTATAACCTGAACACTAAGGCGCGTGACGTGGCGAGGGACATAGATGCGCTGGACGCAGCGGGAAACACCAGTCCCCGTGGCGTCTGGAGTGACGGGACGACGATGTGGGTAGCGGATCCGACGGACGACAAGCTATATGCCTACAACCTTTCGACAGCGGCGAGAGATGCTGCGAAGGACTTTGGCGGGTTGGGCGCAGCGGGAAACGAATATCCCACCGGTATCTGGTCCGACGGTACGACCATGTGGGTTGTGGATACGCAAGATGACAAGATCTACGCGTATGGTCTTGCGACGAAAGCCCGTGACGCCACTAAGGACTTCAATGCCCTGAACACCCTTAGCGGCGGTAATCGTTCACTTGGTGGTATCTGGTCTGACGGCTCGACAATGTGGCTGGTTATCGATCGGGGCGTGCACGTAGTCGCCGACGACAAGGTTTACGCCTACGACGTGGCCACAAAGGTTCGCGATTCTACGAAGGATTTCACCGGCCTGGATGCGGCTGGAAACGAAGAACCATCGGGCATCTGGTCTGACGGCACGACCCTATGGGTGGCGAATTATGAGCGTCGGACTTTCAATAACGCGAATGAACGCATCAGGCACTACAGTTCCAAGATATATGCCTACAACATGCCGGCCAGTGGCGGCTCGACAGTTGCAGCCACCGACTTCAACGGCGACGGCCGGACCGATTTCGTGGATTTCTTTCTCTTTGCCGACGCGTACGGTAGCACCGACCCCAAATTCGACCTGGATGGCAGCGGCACGGTGGATTTCGCGGATTTTTTCAAGTTTGTGGATGCATTCGGTTCGTGAGTACATGTGAAAGTGATCGGGAAACAGACCATGCTTAATGGTGTTCAACAATGATGCAATTTATCCGCCAGCGACGGCACATCGTGTGGTTTATCGTTGTGATGCCGGCTATATTCGGCTATTCGCGTACGGGTAGCAGCGGAGAGGACGGAAACGTGGGCGAGTCGCAGAAAATGATCCTGGCCTCGTGTTGCGATCGGGATTCCGGTAAAGACATCAATACCCTGGGCGCCGCGGGAAACGACGAACCCGAGGGGATCTGGTCGGACGGTACCACAATGTGGGTGGCAGACGATCAGTTCCTGGGCGACCAGAAGATTTACGCGTACGCCAGGGCGACCGGTGCTCGGGATCCGGATAAGGACTTCAATACGCTGGATAACGCCGGAAACGGTGAGCCGGAGGGGATCTGGTCGGACGGGACCACGATGTGGGTGGCGGACGATCCGTGGTTCGGCGAGAAGATTTATGCATATACCCTGGCGACGAAAGCCCGGGACATCGACAAGGACATCAATACGCTGGAAGCTGCCGGAAACGACAACCCGGAGGGCATCTGGTCGGACGGAACCACGATGTGGGTGGCGGACATGTCTGACGAAATGATCTATGCTTTCGCCCTGGCTACCGGGTCTCGGGTCTCCAGCAAAGACATAAATGCGCTGGGCGCCGCGGGAAACGACGAGCCAACGGGCATCTGGTCGGACGGAACGACGATGTGGGTGGCGGATAACGTCGACGCGCGAATCTACGCGTACAATCTGACGTCCGGGGCCCGGGACCGCGACAAGGAAATCAACACGCTGGCCGACGCAGGAAACGCCAGCCCGACGGGCATCTGGTCCGACGGTACGACAATGTGGGTGGCCGACGACTTCGACCACAAGATCTATGCCTACGATATGCCGTCCCTGAATACCACCACGACGGCGCCCGCCATACTCTCGCTGACGGCTGGCCGCGGCTCGTTCACCATCACGTGGTCGGCACCCTCGAACACGGGCGGTTCTGCCGTCACCGCCTACGATCTGCGCTACATCCGCAGCGACGCTCCCGACAAGGCCGATGCGAATTGGACGGTGCTGGAGGATATCTGGACGACCGGCGCCGGGGCGCTGAGCCACGAGGCGGCCGGCCTGACGGGAGGCCAGCGGTACGACGTTCAGGTGCGTGCGGTCATCGGCTCGAGCGAAGGCCCATGGTCGGTGGTGCATGCCGTAACGACCATGGTGCAAGCTCCAGCGACGACCGATTTCAATGGCGATGGAAGGACCGACTTTATCGACTTCTTCCTCTTTGCAGATGCGTTTGGCGGTACGGACGCACGTTTCGACCTCGACGGCAACGGCAGGGTGGACTTCGCTGACTTTTTCAGATTTGTCGACGCATTCGGAACTTAACAATCCGTTGAAAAAGTCGCTCTCCCTGGAGAAAAATATGCTGCGCTCTATGGTGGTCGCGTTCCTGGCCGCACTTGTGCTGGCCGGCCCCGTTTCCGCACAGGAAATGGAATCGGTCCGCGGTTTCGAGATTGGAACGCTGTTCGGACTCACCCATCATACCTCCCATGGCGAAGGGGCCACCATAATCGGCCTGCCGAGTTCTCCGACGCTGGGCATCCCGGGTATCCCGTCGCTCTATGTATCGTGGTTTCCGGTTGCAAACATGTCGGTCGGTTCGGAGTTCAGTGTCGGGCGGACCGCCGGAGACATTTTTGGAATCACATCGCTTTATTTCGGAGGTCGAGGAACATTCTTTCCGCTGGGATATTCAACGTCCGGTCTCTATGTGTTGTGCCAGGGCGCCGTGCGGCATTTTGATCTTCGTGAGCGCCCCTCAGTGACTGACTATGCCGCCGGAGGGGGTTTGGGATATCGATGGCGTCCTGGGCCGGCTTTCGTACTCCGCGCGGAGGGGCGTTATCGGCGCTGGTTTGACGACGGCATCAATGACTTCTCGCTCCTCGTCGGATTGGGCGCATGGGCAAGGCCTGGCGGTGTTGTACGGAACGACTCCGCCGCCGACTACGAAATCGGAACGCGATTCGGAATTTCCCGAATCTCCTCCGACGACGATAGTATCGTTATGATGGCCGTGCCGGGTTCCCCCACGTCCGGGGTATTGGGAAATCCGTCGATTTTTATCTCCTGGTTTCCGAGCGCCAACATGTCCGGCGGTCCGGAAATCAACGTCGGGCGAAGTTCCGGCAGCGCGGTTGAGACCACGTCCCTGAATTTTGGGGGGCGCGCCTTGTTCACTCTGCGAGACAATGCCGTCTCCGGGCCGTATCTGCTGTGCAACGGCGCGGTTCTGGTTCTCGACGTGGACGAACGGGAGGCTGAGGCCGACTTTTCCGCCGGCGGCGGCGTGGGCTATCAGGTGTACCTGGGACCTGCTTTCGTCGTTCGCGCGGAGGGACAGTATCGGCGCTGGTTTGACGACGAAGTCAATGACTTCTCGCTCCTTATCGGTATCGGCGTCAGGCTTGGCGGTAGATAGCCGATTCCAGGCACGTGGCTTAGTTGCGGCGGGTTTCGGCCCACTCCTGGGGAGGGCGCAGGAAGTTGGGACAGACATTCCTGTCTGCCCGCCTCGCTGTCCTCGTCGCGAATAACGTCTCGGTCGCCCATCAGGCCTGTGAGATCCTTATGCGGTTTCGGAACGGCACCCATTCCTTAAACGCCGCACCCTAACCTTGACCCAATATCGTTATAACCGGAAGCAGTCAATAGTCGACATCAATTGCGCCTGCTACGGTGGAGAAGAACTTGCCCAAACGGGGACGCTGAGCTTATCGAAGCGCCCGCGTTTCGGCACGTTTTTTCCTTCGCCGACCTTTCGACCCTTCGACAGGCTCACGGCAACGCATGCTCAGGGAACGGCTCAGGGTGCCGGGTCAATGTTGTGGACAAAACGTAAACTATCGGGCGTTCCCCGCGATAACATTGAACACCTGGACAGGTTGCAGGGGCGAAAACAGAATCCACTGAAGGGACTTCGCGATGAAATACACGATATCCAGTCGAAAGCTGACGGTGTCAATCCTCACCGTGTTACTGGTGATCGGAACGGTTGTTGGTACGGGTTATGGCTTCTTCGATGATCTCTTTGGTGTGATCGGCGACGTTATCGAGACGGTCTCCACGGTTGCAACCACGTTCGTGGACGTCGCGGTCGCCGTCGTGGACGTCGCGGTGGGAGTGGTCGAAGTCGCGGTTGGAGTGGTCGATCTCACCGTTAGACTCACGTTGACGTTGGTGGGGCATACCGGATGTGTATTGACGACCGCCTTCGACCCGTACGGGGCGACACTGGCCAGCGGCGGTTGTGACTACGAGGTTCTCCTGTGGGATATCTTTAGCGGTGGGATCACGCTTACGTTGCGGCATCTGTCTGCCGTCTTGAGTCTGACGTTTTGCGCCGTGGACGGCTGTGTGCTGGCGAGCGGAACGGAAGATGGACTGCTGAACTTGTGGATCCCGGAAACCGGAGTACTCAAGACCACGCTCACCGGTCATACCGGCGCCGTCCTGAGCACGGCTTTCAGCCCGGTCGATCATCACGTCCTCGCCAGCGGGAGCGCCGATTGGACTGTTCGGCTATGGAATTCGGAGACCGGCCTGCACACCAGAACCCTGGAAGGGCATACGGACAGCGTGTCGAGTCTGGCGTTCAGCCTCGACGGCGAAGTGCTGGCCAGCGGCAGCGCGGACGGGACCATCCGGCTGTGGGACGGAGAAACAGGCGCACACCAGCGCACAATGAGCGGGCATACGGGGACCGTTGGCAGCCTGGCTTTCAGTTTCGACGGGAGTGTGATTGCCAGTGGGAGCACGGACGGTTCAGTACGGGTGTGGAAATCCGAAGATGGTGAGCATCTGGGGACGCTCAATCACAATTCGCCTGTGCTCAGCGTGGCGTTTGCCTCGGGCGACAGCCTGTTCGCGAGTGGGAGCGCCGATGGGCTGGCGCGGCTGTGGGATCCGCTTACGTGGATAGTCAAGGCGTCGCTTGGACATGAATCTCCCGTCCGCAGCGTTTCCTTCAGTCCGGACGGCGGCTTTCTCGTCACCGGCGCCGACGACGGAGACGTGCGAAAATGGGAACTCACCGCCGTTGGCGTTCGATTCGAGCGGGACCCCGCGAATGACTTCGCCGGCCTTCGCCCTGCCCGAAACACGTCCCCCGCGGGAATCTGGTCGGACGGGACGACGATGTGGGTGGCGGACCAGCATGACGAAAAGCTGTACGCCTACGATATGAACTCCAGGGACCGTGAACCTTCCAGGGACTTTGACTCGCTGGATCCGGCAGGCAACGACTCCCCCACAGGCATCTGGTCGGACGGGACGACGATGTGGGTGGCGGACAGCCATGACAAAAAACTGTACGCCTATAACGTGGCCTCACGTACACGCGACCCATCCAGGGACTTCGACACGCTGGATCGGTCAGGAAATGACGATCCGTGGGGAATCTGGTCTGATGGGACGACGATGTGGGTGGCGGACAATTCCGACAGGAGATTGTACGCATACGACATGATATCCAGGGTCCGGGATCCCGCACGGGAGTTCAGCACGCTCGGCGGCGCTGGAAATGCCAGGCCGCTCGGCATCTGGTCCGACGGGACTGCAATTTGGGTGGCGGATTGGTTCGATGAGAAGCTGTACGCCTACGATGCGACGTCGAAGGCGCATGACGACGTCAAAGACATTGAAACGCTGGGTGACGCCGGAAACAGTGAGCCGCGAGGGATCTGGTCGGACGGGACGACCATGTGGGTGGCTGACTATATCGACGATAAGCTTTACGCCTACGAAATGCAGATCGGTTCGCCTCCAGTAGGCACGCCGGCCCTTAGCGCACCCGTTATCCGTGCCGTGACGCCGGGACCAGGCTCAATCACGGTGGCCTGGGCCGTCCCCGGCGGCGGCGGCTCTGACATTACCGCTTACGACCTGCGCTACATCCGCAGCGACGCCCAGGACAAGGCCGACGCGAACTGGACGGTGGTGGAGGACGTCTGGACGACCGGTTCCGGTTCGCTTAACCACGAACTGACCGGCCTGACGGGCGGAACGCAATTCGACGTTCAGGTAAGGGCAGTCACCGGTTCCGGCGAAGGTCCGTGGTCGTCCGTCGATTCCGTAACGACACAGGGGCAGGCGCACGCACTGACCGATTTCAATGCCGACGGCCGGACGGACTTCGTGGATTTCTTCCTGTTTGCTGACGCGTACGGCGGCACGGACCCCCGGTTTGACCTGGATGGAAACGGGGTCGTGGACTTCGCCGACTTCTTCAAGTTTGTGGATGCGTTTGGTTCGTAGGACGCCGCGACGTGTTGCGGCTCGACCGTGTGTCTTCGTTAGGCGCCCTTCGTGGCATCGCGTCAATCACCGGCAACCAAACAAGTCACAGCGATCCGGCGAGCCCGTTCGACAGTCCAGTCACTCCCCCCTTGAGGGGGAGTCGCAGAAGCCTGGACGGTCCCCTGAGCCTGCCTGCATTGAGCTTGTCGAAATGTCGAAGGGACAGGCGACGGCTGATGCGGTGGGGGAATTTCAACACCTTCTTTTATGCACGCATCTTGCGTTGAAGTCTCACGGTAACGCGCAAATCAGACCACCATCAAGCTGCCCGGGAGTGTTTTTCATGTCTCTAAGACAGGTTCTGTTGTCGCTCCTGGCTTTCGGGTCGCTGATATTTACCGGTCACGCCTTCGCCGGCCGGAATGCGAATGCGGTACTCTCCCTTGATCTGATTGCGGACGGCGGGGCGGGCAACCGGATCGACGACGGCGTCATCACCGGTACGGTTTCAGGAGACGGACAGACCATCGCCATCGAGGTCTTCGCCACCGGGGTGAGAACACCCTTGATCGGCATTGTCCTCAAATTCGATTTTGATCCTTCGCTTCTGACCTTCGTCAAGGCCGAGAACAGCACGTTTCCGTTAACGCTTCCCGAAGGTTCCGTGGGCGCCAACTTCGCGACCAGAACACCGGTCACTTTGGCGCCTTCCGGTTTTCTTGCGCGCGCCGAGTTTGAAACGACTGCAGACGTCACGGGCCGGGAGTTTTCCATTGGTTTTGAGATGGTCACGATGGCAGAGAGCACGACGTCCAGCGACGTACTTACGACGACACATGTGATCACGTTCAATGCCACGCCGTCTTCCGGCGACGACGAAGACAATGCCCTGTCACTTGACCTCATACCCGGCGGCGGGGCGGGCAACCGGATCGACGACCGCGTGACGTCAGGTACTGTCACTGGAACGGGAACAACCATCGCGGTGGAGGTTTTCGCTGCAGATGTGAGAACACCCTTGATCGGAATGGTCCTCAAATTCGACTTCGATGCTTCGCTTCTGACCTTCGTCGAAGCCGAGAACAGCGCGTTTCCGTTAACGCTCCCGGAAGGGTCCACAGGCGCCAACTTTGCGTCCAGTACACCGGTATCGTTGACGCCCTCCGGTTTTCTTGCGCGCGCCGAGTTTGAAACGGTTGCGGATGCAACAGGCCGGGAATTCTCCATCGGCATTGAGACTGTTACGCTCGCCGAGAGTATCACGTCGAGCGAAGTGCTCACGTCAGCGAACGTGATCACGTTCAATGCCACGCTGTCTCCCGACTTCGACGGCGACGGGACGGTTGGTTTTTCCGACTTTCTTCAATTTGCGGCGAGATTCGGAAAACAACGGGGCGACGCGGGGTTTGACGCGCGTTTCGATCTGGATGCAAACGGTGAGATTGGATTTTCCGACTTTCTGATCTTTGCGCGGAATTTCGGGAAGGAGGTCTCGTCTCCAGGCGGCCGGGATCCGGACCTGGTCGTCGAAAGACCCACCGTGAGCGGCAACGCCCTCACACCCGGCCAGTCCTTCACCTTGAGTGCGACGGTGCGAAACCAGGGCGACAGTCAGGCGGCCTCCACAACGCTGCGCTACTACCGCTCGTCGGACGCGACAATTTCGGCGAGTGACGCGGCGGTGGGCACGGACGCTATTGGAAGTCTTGCGGCTTTGGGCGCCGTCCATAGATCGATCGGTTTGACGTTTCCATCAAGCCCCGGCACCTACTACTACGGCGCCTGTGTGGATCTGGTAACAGGTGAATCAGATACCGGAAACAACTGCTCCGCTGCCGTGAGCGTAACGGTCGCGGCGGTGACACCCCCTGCCAGGGGAGCGTCGAAGCTTTACTGGACGGACTGGGGCACGGACAAGATTCAGCGTGCAAACCTGGATGGTTCGGGCGTGGAAGACCTGGTCGTCGGAGGTGGACTGGACGGTCCGGACGGTTTGGCTCTGGACGTGACCGGCGGGAAGCTTTACTGGACGGACGCGGGCACGAACAAGATTCAGCGGGCAAACCTCGACGGCGCCAGTGTTGAAGATCTGGTTTCCGGTCTGGGAATTCCCTACGGCCTGGCTCTTGACTTGGCCGGCGGTAAAATGTACTGGACGGACCGGCAGACCAGCAGGATCCAGCGGTCCGACCTGGACGGTACCGACGTCGAAGATCTGATCACCAGCGGCCTTGTGTTTCCCGGGGAATTGGTCCTGGACGTGCAGGGTGGGAAGATGTACTGGACGAACCCCGGATCCCAAAAGATCCAGCGTGCCAACCTTGATGGTTCGCAGGTGGAGGATCTGGTTACCAGCGGCCTTGGCAGTCCCACCGGGCTGGCCGTTGACGTGTCGTCAGGAAAGATGTACTGGACGGACCGGCGCACTGACAAGATCCAGCGCGCGAATCTAAACGGATCAAGTATGGAAGATCTGGTTACCGGCGGCCTGGATAAACCCAATGGCCTGGCGTTGGACGCGGCCGGCGGGAAAATATACTGGGCGGACGCCGGTACGAACAAGATCCAGCGTGCCAACCTCGACGGTTCGAACGTCGAAGATCTACTCACGGGCGCCAACGGACTGGTCGATCCGTCGGGCGTGGCCTTGGGTGGCGCGCCGTCTCCTTTCCGAATCGAGCTCGTCTTCATTGAAAGCGCCTCCGGCGACGGATTCAACGCGTCACGGAAGGCATTATTCCACAAGGCTGCCGCGCGTTGGACGTCGATCATTACCGGAGACATTCCGGACAGTGACTTCTCGGACAATCCGGTCGACGAGTGGGACGACGATTTGAATAATCGGATACGCGTGAACGACTTTGTGGACGATCTGCGAATTGTTGTTGGAATTGGCGACATTGACGGCATCCGCGGCACCCTCGGGAGAGGTGGAACGCTCATTGTCCGAAGGAACAGGCAATCGGGCGCCCTCGTTACGAAGATCGGTACGATAGCAATCGATAGAGACGATCTGGAGTGGATGTCCGATGCTTTTCTTTATGAGGTAATCCTCCATGAAATGGCACACGTCCTCGGGTTTGGGACGGTATGGAAAACACTGAACCTGGTCAGCGGAGTCAGTGATAGATACTTCACCGGCCCGCTGGCGATTCAAGCGTTTGACAATGCGGGAGGCCGGAGCTACAGCGGTCCGAAGGTTCCCGTAGAGGACGACAGCGGTCACTGGAGGGGATCGGTGTTTGGCGACGAACTGATGACCGCGAGCGTCAGGCCGGATCTCGACGGGTCCCTGCCTTTGAGTGCAATTACGATCCAGTCGCTGGCCGACCACGGCTACCAGATCGACGTTCGTCGGGCCGACGCGTACGTGCTGCCTTCCCCGGTGAGCGCGAAGCCCGTCGCCGAGCATCTCCTGGAATGGGGGGATTGCATCGCGGAGGGGCCGGTCAAAGTAGTTGATGAGAATGGGCGCGTCATCGGTACCGTCGGAGAATGAGGCAAAGTGAGTCGCATTCGCCGAGTACGTCCTGGGCTCCGTCAAGAGTTGAGACCGAACGTCGAAGGAGGATCCCCTATGAAGGCAAGTATGCGTGCCGCCACCGCGGTCACGGCTGGCGGGATTTCACGGGAGACTTTTACGGCCGAGTCCCAGGCCTCGACGAATTTCAACAGTAACGGACGGACCGATATCGTGAATTTCTTCCTCTTCGCCTTCGCGTACGGCGGCACCGACGCACGCTTCGACCTGGACTGCAATGGAACGGTGAATTTTGCCGATTTCTTCAAGTTTGTGGATGCATTCGGCTCGTAGGCGCCGAAGAGCCAGGCGGCTAAGGACCGCCACACGAGTTGATTGACCGAACCGTATCGACGGAAGGCGGTCAGGTGTGAACGTGGAGACAGATCAGGCACCAATCAGTCCTCACACAAAAGGAGAACGTCCGGATGAAAAAGAACCGATCGTGTAATCTCGCGCTCTTGTTGTTCGTGTTTCTATTCGCGCAGGAAAGTTTCGCTCAGACGACCCTGGAAGGGCATTCGGATCCCGGCAACTCAATGGTGTTTTCGTCTACTGGGAATATCTACGCTTCGGAGTCGTTGGGCGGCGACCATTGGATGTGGCATCTACCGGATGGCGCAATCATGCGTCTGGGTAAAAGAGCCATCGGTCGTTGGGACCGGGCGTTGGGTCGCCCGATGGGAGAGTTATTCGCTACGGCACAGATGCTCGCATAGTGAAGTTGTGGGATGACGAAAAAAGGAACCAATCCCTACTTTGACGCTGTTGCCGAATTGGTTGAGAGGGATCTGCGGTTACAAGGGTGGTTGTTTGTGGACTGATCTCAGGCTTTGCCTATGTTTACCTGCACTGAGAACAGTATTCGGAATTCGGTAACAACATCTAAAGCGGGGTAACTCCACAAGTTTTCGAGAGGAGTGTCTTCTATGGAGTATCCAAGTCGTCTAAATCTGGCTATTGTCGTCCTTTTGACGGCGACAGTAGTATCTGCTGGAGAAAGTCACGCTCAAGTTATTCTCGGAGAGCATCCGGACGAGGTTAGCTCCGTGGTCTTTTCTCCCGATGGCACATCGCTCATCAGCCTGTCGATTCAAGATGTTAAGATATGGGATACGGTGGCGAGCAATCTGATCCTGGAGGCCGCCGCGCCGTCGCCCAACCAGAACTCGATTGTCATTTCACCTGATGGTAAGATGTTAGCTGTCGGCTTCGTGTTGTGGGACATTGAAAACAGAGAGAGAATTGCGGTGCTCGGCAGGACTGCTGTTCTGGCGGCAGTGTTTTCATCTGATAGTAAGACATTGAAACTAATAACCTTGAGTAAGACAGTTGCGACCTGGGATGTCGAAAAAAGAGAACTTATCTCCACAGTCCCATTAACAGGGGGTGCAGATCGTATTTCTCAACCAGAGGTTGTCGCTATTTCTCCGGATGGGAAACTGGTCGCTTCAGGCGGGCGGGGGACAAGAGAAGGCAGTGAGGTGACAATATGGAACACGGAAACAGGCACGCTTTTTCACACGCTTCAAGTGCCAGATCAGGGCGGAATATCTTTCCATAACAGTGTCGAGTCATTGGCATTTTCGAGTGAGGGCGTCCTGGCATATATAACGGTTTCCAGTGGGTATATCAACCTGTGGGACGTGGAGAAAAAAGAGGATATCGCCACGCTGGAAGCGGGCGGGCCCGTCATTGCATTTTCACCGGACGGAAAGACAATCGGCTCCGGGTTGGGTCGTGGCTCAGTCAGCCTGTGGGACATGGAGACAAAGGAGCTCTTATTCACAGACAAAAGCCACGAGAGCGATGTGACCGCCCTGACGTTTTCACCAGACGGATCAAAGCTCGCTTCAGGGGGCGGGAGGTTCGACAACAGAGTGGTACTTTGGGATATTGCGGGTGTGATACAGAAGAAAGAGGCGCAAAAAGAGAATGTCGCCATCTTGTTGGGACACGCCACAAATAGAGACATTTCATCCGTGGCGTTTTCACCGGTTGAAAATCTACTCGCCTCTGGATCAAGGGATGGCTCGGTCAGACTTTGGAGTACTGAATACCCAAGCGCCGAGCCGATAGTTTTGACAAACACCGGCTTCGAGATCATGTCTGTCGCTTTTTCTGTGGATGGCAAAGTACTCGCTTCGGGGTCTGAAGATAATACGTTCAGCTTGTGGGATGTGGAAAGCAAGGAACGCATCGCGAATGTTAGGGGCGATGGCAGAGGCGGTGAGATAAACTCAGTGTCATTTTCGCCAGATGGCAAGCTACTGGCTACCGGACGAGACCACAACCGGATCGAAATATGGCGTGCTGATATAAGGACGTATAGCCAGATCGAGGGGGTGACTACACCAAATCTCGCCGTCCTCGGAGAATACGAGCGGGGTTTGGATATCGATGTGGTGGCGTTTGCCGATGGTAAAATCCTTGGTGCCCTGTACGACGATGGTAATGTGAAGGTGTGGGATATTGAAAACAAGGCGGTTGTCGAGACCATAGACTTGCCTGAATATATCTATTCCATAGTGTTCACACCTGACGGGAAGACCCTCGTTATGGGCGGTGGTTCTGGTGGCGTGACCCTTTGGGACTTAGAGAGCCGCCAGGTGTCTGTCTCATGGGAAGTGGCAAGAATGTCTATCCGAAGTGTCGCGGTTTCATCGGATGGTTCAACACTCGCTACTGGCGGGCGTAGGGATTTCGCCAGCACGAGCGGATCCTGCACAATAAAACTGTGGGATGTTGCAACGCGAGACAGCATTGCCCTGCCTGAAGGGTTGCCAGAGGG
>CAXXJS010000055.1:0-93083 GCA_963662665.2 Candidatus Latescibacterota bacterium | reverse complement strand
GAGATCGACGGTATCCCACTCTACGCGGACGGGTGCGTCTGTCCATGCCCCCATTGCTTGACCGACGATATATTCAGCGACCTTTCCACGAAGGGCGTTGTTCAGAATGTCCGAACCGACCCAGACCCAAAAGTCCAGTACCGAAAGGGAAGAGGGCTTTCCGTCGATCGTAAACCGGGATTCCGGCCGAAACGGCTCAGGATTGCGTTCAATCCATTGAAATTCGCTCATTACAGCGCCTGATTGAAATACACATCCGTTCATCGCCGGACAACAACGGGAGTCCGAAACACGACGGGCGCGGTCAACCGGTTCGAGTGACCACAGCCCTTGCGATTGTTCGATAGACTGGCACCTACATCAGCTCCAGAGCATTAAGGGCCTCCAATTTCAACTAACGAAATGGCCTCCGCTACCTTAACGCGGACGCCATGGAGTCCAATTCAATGATCGGATTGCCGACGCCGAGCCTCCTGTTCAAGAAAACCGTCATCTCAACGGCACACACCGCACTATTGACTTCGTACTTCCTGGCCAGTTATGGATCACGCCTTGCTCGAAGTGGGAAACGTTCAGGATGCCGGATGGTTTCCAACCCGAGATCTATATCCAAATCGGGCCAATAGAAGTGTCCTGGAGTCGGCTCCTTCACGTTCAGGATTCTTCCCACCGAAGCACCTTTGAACCACGGAAAATCCTCGTAAGACAGGAAAATCTCCTCCTGGCCAGCCAGCAGCCAGACGCCGTGGGCGGATATGCCGGTAACCTCAACTCCCGAAGTGCCGATGCCATGCTGTTTGGGAATAATGTCGGTTCTCCTCTATTATCGTTTCAGCTTCTTTCAATTGGCTGCGCGATTGCCCATTGGAGACAACCATTTCTTTTCATTTACAAAATGCCGCTTGCATTCCTCTGGGCCGTATTGCCCGTTACCCGCAAGATACACAAGCGCAATTCGTGGCACTGATTCTTCGCTTATTCTTGGACTTTCGGTCCATTGGAATACCGATCCATTGATCGGTGTACAGATTCAAGACTTCATTGAGATCGATGATTTGACGTCAGTGGACTGGGATTCCTTCACTATTTCTTGAACATATCCCTTGCCTGCCTAAGGAGCAGTTTCAGAGCGTCACGCTGTGAATCATTGATGTCTTCTCCAATCCGAATATGGTACTCTTGACTTCCCGTGTTATAGTCCAACGTGTCAATGCCTGTACGATCCAATCGTTCATCGGTATCTAAATCCTGAGGAAGCTTAATCTTCATTCTCACATGCCCCTTATGTGGCCTAAACTTTACGAAATTGAACGGATTCCCTGCCACTTCAAGCCCGATATAATGTTTGTTGTACTTGAGAGTGGCGCGAGGCTCGACTTCATTCACGACTGCGAATAGGCCGTCAGTTAGACTCAATGTCTCTTTTGTGCCACGATCCGTTTCCCAGAACGACCGGTCAACTGGTTGCGGTAACGGCTCATCATCGTCGTCAGACCCGCGCATGATTTCGTCCAGTACTTTAACGAAGGTCAACGCAAATTGGTCACCTATATGGTACGCCGTCATCTTGAGGGCGATCAATGGAATTGCACCGTTAAACAGTTGGATTACGTTATAAAATCGCGTCGTAATTTCCTCCGCCACGATCACAGCCGTGTGCTTGTACTGCGGATTTCGTCTGCGCTCCAAGTCCCAATATTCAATGGTGCGGATAATATGACTTTCATCTGTCGCACCAAGCTGAATCTCAACTACATACCGCTTAGACGTATTGGGGTCTCCGAGAAGCAGGTCGAGGCGCCCGGCCTTCGGCTGCCGTCTCTCTCGAACGAGAACCTCAAGTTCACGAGCTAGTCCCAGAATTGTTGGATCATCGGCGATATGATCCTGCACTTGTTTCTCAGAAAATTGATCCAACCTTTTTAGACTAACTGGCTGGAGTTTGATGAACTTTGAGATTGTCTCGTTCTCAGCAGACATGATTGGCTCCTTTTGTCGATACTCTTCGCGCGTGCTGCCTGTCAGGTCCGGCTTAGTGCCAGGCGTTCAGATATCATCCGACGCAGCAGGCGTTCTTCTGATTCGTTTTCGTCAGGCGGCTAGCTAGGCGGGCAGACAGGAATGTCTGCCCCACCCTCACACAGGCAAACTCGCCACGACAGATTACCCACACATATCGCCGACGCGTTACTCGGTTGGTACCGCGAAGACACAGTTGGCCGTCGCGTTCCGCGCGAGTTACCGGCCACTAATAGAAACGGCCATTCTAACAGGAATGCTAAATGGCCATTGATTGCGCAGCAAACGCGGATGTTAAGTGGAGCGGGAAACGGGACTCGAACCCGCGACATCAAGCTTGGGAAGCTTGCGCTCTACCAGCTGAGCTATTCCCGCCCCCCGTAGACGCGGAATCTACCAACTCCCTCACAGAGTGTCAAGGATTTTGGAAATGGTATCCGGCGCATCCTCCGTGGCTGCATCGATCCATTTCAGGCGACGTTCCTTTCGAAACCACGTGAGTTGGCGCTTGGCGTACCGCCGTGTGCCCATCTTGACCTGGCGTGCGGTTTCGGCCAGGTCCAGTTTGCCGTCCAGATAATCGAATACTTCCCGGTACCCGAACGTATTCAGCGCGTTGAGTTCACGGCCAAAACCGCGACGTTGTAACGCGCGAACCTCATCGACGAGCCCGGAAGCAAACATAACGTCTACCCGTTTTTCGATCCTCCGGTACAGAAGCGCCCGGTCCATGTTCAGCCCGATCCATTCCACGCGCCAGTTTCGCGGGGTTGGCGGAGGTTGTCCGTGGATCGTCGAAATCGGCGACCCGGTCAGTTCGAAGACTTCCAGCGCGCGCACGATGCGTTTGGTATCGTTGGCGTGTAACCGATCGGCTGTGACCGGGTCCACGCTGCGCAACCTGGCGTAGGTCCCGGTCGGATCCTGTCCCGCCTCGGCAAGCAGACGAACGCGGACGTTGGTGGGCGTACGTGGTAGCGGAGAGAAGCCGTCGACAACCGCCTTCAGATAAAGACCAGATCCCCCCACGAGGATGGGGACGCGATCCCGATCCAGAATCGACTCGATTGCCCTGGACGCGTAACGGGCGTAGTGCCCTGCACTAAAATGCTCATCGGGGCTTACGACGTCGATCATGTGGTGTCTGGCGAGGGCGCGCTCTTCCATCGTGGGTTTGGCCGTACCGATGTCCATATAACGGTAGACCTGCCGCGCATCGGCGGAAACCACATCACCGCCAAGCGCCCTGGCCAGGGCGATGCCCGCCCGGGTCTTTCCTGACGCGGTCGGGCCCACAAGGGCCAATACCCGGTGCGGCCTATCTGCTGAATTGCCGGTCGATTTCATCCAGAGGCATCTTTACAACGGTTGGCCTGCCATGCGGGCAAACGAATGGTTCCCGGGTGGCGAACAGCCGGTCGATCATCGCCCGCATTTCCCTCGGAGAAAGTCTCTCTCCCGTCCGGACCGCCGTGTGCCGGGCGTAGGCGGCCGCCAGTCGATGCTCAAGCGGTGAAACGGCGTTCTGGCGGCCGACCGGAACCGAAGACCGGCGTTCCCTGTCTGTCAGATCACCGACGATCTCGCGAAGATGCAGACCGTCTTCCCACGCCTTAAGATCTACGGGAATGGCATCGACGACCACGGTATTGCTACCAAAATCGCGTACGCCGAAGCCCATGGTTTCCAACAACGGCATCGCCTCCCGTACCGACTGAATCTGGCGCAGTCCGAAGTCAATCGTTACCGGAAACAGGAGTCGCTGCCCCGATCCGGCGTTAGCCTTAAAGCACGCCAGCGTCTGTTCATAAATCATCCGCTGGTGGGCAAGGTGCTGATCGACGAATATCAGGCCGTTCTTGATATGCGCCACGATATATTTATCGTGTACCTGCCAGACAGAAACCTGATCGACCGTTTCCTCGCCGGTCTTGTCGGCATCGTCCTCCGTGCCCGTGTGCGCTCCACCGCCCTCCGTCTTTTTTCCGACGGTAAGGGACAGCGCCATTTGCACGTCTTCCAGGCCCAGCGGGTCCGAAAGATAGGCCTCGCGTTTCATGGGCGCGTCTGCAACGTTACCGGGCGGACCGGGGGTTGTCGTCGTCGCCCCGTTCGTAAGAATCGCGGGTGTGGCGAAGCCGCTGTCCACCTCGGGCACCAGGTCCTCCTCCCTCAACCCCGCACGCACGACTTCAGCAACCGCATCGTGAACCGCGGTCGCGTCTGCGAAACGCACTTCCCGTTTGGTGGGGTGCACATTGACATCGAGTTGGGAGGGATCCAGCTCCAGGAGAAGCGCAAAGGTGGGGTGGAAGCCCTTCACGAGCAGTCCTCCAAATCCATCATGCACGGCGTGCGTCACCGCCCGGTCGCGCACCCAGCGCCCGTTGACGACCATCGCCTGCTGCGCACCCGACTTGCGCGCCAGTTCCGGCCTTCCGGCAAACCCCCATACCCGGATACCCTGACGGTCTCCGTCCAGAAAAACGGCGTCCCGGCCCAGTTGAACGCCAAATATCGCCTCCAGACGATGTTGGCGTTCGGACCGCTTCAGGTTCAGGATATCGCGTCCGCTGTGAGAAAGTACAAAGGCAATGGATGGATAGGCCAACGCCAGGCCGGTCAGAGCGTCCGTCACGTGTTTGAGTTCGGTCTCGACACCCTTGAGGAATTTGCGTCTTGCGGGCACGTTGAAAAACAGGCCGTGAACGGCGATTGTCGTTCCCCGGTCCCGGCCTGTGGGCGTGACGTCGCGTACCCGACCGCTTTCAACGCGCACTCGAGTGCCCTGTATTTCCTCTACGTGGCGGGTCTCGATAACCATTCTGGACACCGCCGCAATGCTCGGCAGCGCCTCCCCGCGAAACCCCAGCGTACGTAACGTGCGCAAATCGGAGAGGTCGGAAATCTTGCTCGTCGCATGCCGTTCCACGGCCAGCAAGGCGTCCTCACGAGACATTCCGCACCCGTTGTCGCTAACCCGTATGGTCTCTTTGCCCCCGCCGGCCACTTCTGCCACAATGCGGTCCGCGCCTGCATCGATGGCGTTTTCCACCAGTTCCTTCACCACGGAGCCCGGCCGCTCCACGGCTTCGCCGGCGGCGATACGATTGGCGATTTCTTCGGGTAGGATGCGAATCCGATTGGGCATGCCGAATCGTCTGCCTTTGCTGCGCTGCCTGTAATCAAGCGGATCGGCGCGGTTCAGAGTTGCCCCCGCCACACATCCCTCATACTCATTGGAAACCGGAACCCGGGCGCCCCGGACCAAGCACCGACAGTCCACGGACAAAATCGGCCTGAGATGGACTTTCTCCGCGGGCTGCTAACTCCCAATCAGGTCCTGGCTTTTCAATCGGCCCAGGGTGCGATCGAATGCCCGGACGACGTGATCCAGATCTTCGCTGGTGTGCACCGATGCCGTCAACCCGGTCAATCCGTGCAGATCGACACCCTCCAGTTGCATGTTTGCGCGGAACGCATCCCGCATCACCGGGTCGGGCGCCTTCAGCCGGCGGTAATCATAGGTTCCATCGGCTATTGCTTCCAGGCTCTGATCCATGGGGCCGCTGTCTGGAAGGAATTTAACTCCGGAAAAGTCGCCGTATACAACCCAGTCCACGCCGTGGTCCGAGATGACGAGGTTGAGGCGGTTGCGCAGGAGTTCACCGTTCCGGTTTGCGCGTGCGATGTGTGTACCGTCTTCGATAATCTTCAGCGTGGCAATCCCGGCGGCCGCGGAAACCGGATTGGCGTTAAACGTGCCCTGGTGGGGCATTTTTCTGCACGTGTCCCACTCCCGGTCTCCCCTGAACGCCAGCAGATCCATGATATCCCGCCGGCCGGTCAGACAGCCTCCCGGTAGTCCGCCTGCCAGAATTTTCGCCAGCGAGGTGAGATCCGGCTCGATGTTATAGTAGGACTGGGCGCCCCCGGGCGCGCAACGAAAGCCGGTGACCACTTCGTCAAAGATCAATAGCACGTCGTGTTGAAGCGTAACCCGCCGCAGATCTTCCAGGAAGCCCGGACGGAGGGGCGCAATGCCGAAAGTGGCTCCGGTGGGCTCCAGAATGACACAGCCAATGTCGTCGTCCCGGTCAAGAATGGCCTCAACTCGATCGATTCGGTTCGGCGGGCACAGGCAGACGGTATCCGCAACTTCGCGAAGAACGCCGGGAGGTACGGGTTCGTCGAAGGGCGGAAGCACACCCACGTTGAGGTTGTCGTGCCAGCCGTGGAAGTGTCCGGTAAATTTGAGAACCTTTCGCTTTCCGGTGAACGTCCGCGCCAGCCGGAGCGCCATCAGCGTTGCCTCGGTGCCTGAGCTTGTGAATCGAACGCGTTCGGCGGTGGGGATTAACTTCATGACCCATTCTCCCCATTCCACTTCCAGCTCGTGACACGCGCCGTAGTGCGTGCCACGCGCCACCTGTTCCGAAACGGCCGCCACCATATCCGGATAGCAATGCCCCAGCATCAACGCCCCGTGACCCATCCAGAGATCCACGTATTCACGACCGTCCACGTCCCACTTACGCCCGGCTTCGGCACGACTTGCGTATATGGGAAACGGCTCAGTGAAGCGCGAATCGTGGGTAACGCCGTTGGGAAAAATACGCGACGCTTTTTCGTAAAGCGCAAGAGACCGGTTAAGCACATCCCGAAACTCGCCGTTTATTGCTTTAACTGATCCTTCCACAATTTTTAATCTCTCTTTTTTTAAAGTGATTGTCCAGACTCGCCGTAAATCGCCAGCGTCCGCGTGGGTTCGCAAACGAAAAAATAACGTACAACCGATAAAATGCAAACGTCAAGTTATCCTGTCATGCCTGCGCTGTCAGCGGGTAAGAAAACGTTCGATCGGCCTGGATGCCTGACAGGTCAGGAGCAGCTTCAGACATGACCCAGAGGTGTTGTTCCCTCCCCGCCTGTACCCGGTATGCCCCTCCTGTACCACCCGGTTCCACCGCGGCCACGTGGCTGACAAGGGGATGCGCGTCCCAGTGATGCACGAGCGAGACAAAGGTTGTGTTCCGGGCGATCCTGCGGCGGATGAGCACTTCGCCGGATTCCGTCGCGGGCTGAAGCGGTGCTTCTCCCATAATTATTCGCGCCCCCGCGTCTTCAGCGAGGAATGCCCCGATCCCGCCCGTCGGCAAACGCCATTGACAGGAAACCATTTCCTCGGGCACGAATTCGACCGGCTGCCGGACGTGGCCATACCCGTCGCCGGAAAGCGAAATCGATCCGCGACGTGACAGGCCCGTGCCCCTGAGCCGGCTGGCATTGAACCTGCAGACCCAATCCATCTGGCATTCATCCGGCGCAACAACGCGGAACACATCCCAAAAGTAGGAATCCGTCCACAGAATCACCCGCCGCATGGTTACACCGTCATACGGGGCTTTCTCCCATGAAACGATCGCGTCGACAACCTCGAACCCATCGGTGCGCCGTACGTCGAAATTCACCAGCCGCCCTTCCGCCGGAGGCTGGGAATGGCCGTTTACCGTCACGGTGTTATGGCTTAATGTCTGCCGATACCAGGTCTCGTTCAGGTCCACGCCATACCCGGGCGTGCCCAGGTCCGCGGCCACCGGTAAACCTTGCGCGTAGAAGGAAATCGAAAGCTTGTCCGGATGCCCGTGACCGCCGCCGTGCGGGCCGTACTTCAGCAGCACGCAGCTTTGCCGTTCGATCGCCTCCCCCGACCTCAAAATGGCGATTCCCGACGGTTTCAGAACGGCGCTCTGCGCAACGAATCTGCCTCCGGTATCGGGCAATTCTTTCCCGTAAAGAAGCGCCTCCACAGCCGTTCGGGGCCTTCGGGCATAGTTGGTTTCGAGTATCCGGGCGAAGACGGGCTCATTATACCATCCGTACCCAACCTCGTAAAAAGATTCTGCCGGCGGTACGCCGTGGCAGACGTCGGACAGCAGCGAGGAGAAATACCAGCAGTCGTTGGTGGCGGGCAGCCTCCAATCGGGATACGCCAGAGACAACGGCGACCGGAACATCGCCCTCAGCCGGTCGCATCTGTGCAGGTCGGCGCCGCTGTCCTCCGATACCTGGACCTGGGCAATCAATGCTGCGAGGGTGTAGAAATGGTAGCTGGACGATCCTTCCCACCACAACCCGTCATCCAGAACGCCTTCGCGCAACTGGTGGTAAAACCCGAAATCGTCCTCCAGGGCTACCTTTTGGAAACCTGCGTCGTTGAGACAGAAACCCACCGCCGCGATAGCAGCATTGTGCCAGCATTCAATGTTGTGTATGCGGTGGAACTTCTGGCCCTGAATGTGTTCCGCCGCCACGGCGAGAAGGTCGGTTTCAATCAGCGTCCGCTGGTTTGGTGTGAGGGATTCCCGCACAAGGTCATACGCCCCGGATATCGGTATCAGCCAGACCGCTTCGTCGAGTGAATGGTTTGCCACCTTGCCCCAGCCATACGGCAGTTCACGCTCAATGGGATATCCCGGATACAGTTCCGCATAGGCCAACAGAATCTCTCGACATCTTGCCAGATAAGCGCGGTTAGTATCCAACTGCCACATCAGCGCCAGCCTGTACGCCATCGTGGAAAGCCGGTTGTTGACGAACCAGCGCCACGCGGAGTCGTACGGCTCGCCCGAAAAGACACGTCCGTCCCTGGGACATCGGTGGGCGCCCGGCGACCCGGCGTCGAACGTGAGTTCGACGGCGTGGTCCGGGCAAAAGTAGTTGTGGTAATAACCCGCCGGGCGATCCTGAGGTTGCATCTCTTCGGACAGGAAGGCATTCGCCTCGTTCTTCAGTCGACGGTAGGCATGTATGAATGCGGGATGGCCCCGCCGTTCCCTCGCCATTACAAGGCGACTGCCAGTGATCAGTCTTGTCATGTGTTATCCACCCGGGCGAAGGCCGGTTGCCCGATTGACTGCCGCACCATATCTTGGTAAACCAGGGCCCGTCGTCCGGCCGACGATTCCCAGAAAGGCCGATGAGTGCCGGAATCCGTATTCGAGGTGTACTCCACCTGTCAAGTTGTTCTAAACCCTGGTAACTGCGTGGAAGACTCACAACCGGGAATTCTAATTCCCTCCGTGGAAATTCAAAAGAAGGTCCGCCACCTGGGCGCCCGGATATCGGCTGATTTCCGCGCCGACCACGCCTCCTGTCAAAATCGCCCGGGAGCCCAAGACCCTCGAAACGCGGAAGAGCAACTGCAACCGCTCATTCTAACGGGCGTTTTCAAAGGCGCCCTCTTCTTTCTTGCCGATCTGGCCAGGGAATTACACATTCCGGTGGAGATCGAATATATGTCCGTAGCCAGTTACGGAAAAGCGACGCGGAGTTCCGGCGTTGTCAGGATCCTGGCCGATCTCGACCGGGACATCGCCGGTGCCAACGTACTCCTTGTCGAGGATATTGTGGATACGGGCCTCACGCTCGAATATCTATTGCGGATTCTGGAAACGAGGCGCCCTCGAAGCCTGAAGGTCTGCAGCCTTCTGGACAAACCTGCCCGTCGAATCGTGAACGTGCCGGTCGACTACGTCGGCTTCACCATCCCCGACAAATTCGTCGTCGGTTACGGCCTGGACTACGACCAGAAGTACCGGAATCTACCTTATATCGCGGAATTAAGGAATATTGAAACACCGTAACAACGGCCCTGCCCGGCGCCGCCGAAGGAAACCGGACACTGGTGTCATTCCGGGGTGGCTTCGCTTCCTGAAACGTGGTCTTTGAGTAAACCTGCATTGAGCTCAACGAAATGTGGACGCTGAACTTGTCGAAGGCGCAGCCCTGAGCCGGATGCGAGGCGGGTGACTCGTCGGCCGAATTCAGGCGACCTATATCCGGGGAACAACCCCGCGTCCCGCGATTCCGTCCGGATCCGCAAGCAGTCGATTCACCGTCTCGAACAAACCTTCAACCATCTGCTCCGTAAGCCTTCGCGTATTTATATTGTAACGGCTGAAGTGGTAACAGGCGACCAGAATCCGGGAATCGCGATCGAAGCGATAGGTCCCCCCGTGCGCGAACCGGTAGCGCCCCACCCTCTCGATGACGTCATCCGCCTTCAGGAGGCGCAGGTAGGCTTCAAACGCGTCTCTCCCCATCGCCAGTACAACCCGAGTCCGGTTCAATTGCGCCAATTCCAACCGCAGCCAGTCCAGGCAGGCGCGTTTCTCGCTACCGTTCGGCCGGTTTTGTGGTGGGGCGCACTTCACGGCGTTTGTGATGTAGACGTTGCTTAACTTCAGCCCGTCGTTCGGGTGTGCGGATTCCGGCTGACTGCAGAATCCGTGTCGGAACAATGCCCCGTAAAGCACCCTTCCGGCAAAGTCGCCCGTAAACGGCCTGCCGGTACGGTTCGCTCCATGGGCGCCCGGTGCGAGACCGATGACGAGCAGTTGGCCGGACGCATCGCCGAAACCCGGCACCGGCTTCGCCCAGTAGCGGACAACGTTCTCCTGCTCGCATTCCGGCGAAGCAAACGTGGCGCGGTAGTCAACGAGCCGCGCGCAATTGTCGCAGCCTGCTATCGGACCGAAGAGCAGCCGTTTCGCGCCCTCCTCCTTACGGAAGACGCGCTCCGATTCGACGCTCAATGTGACCCCTTATATTCAGTAATTTCGCACCCTGACAGGACCACGCGTCCGTCGGCGGCCGGCTGGAGTTGACGTCATGCCGCGCCGGTTTAATTCGGGGATTCCACATATCGCAATATCCTTCGGACCGGCCATGCAAAAAGAGGCGGTCCCGTGTGGACCGCCTCTTGCAGCATGTCGAAATGTACCCTGTCTGCTAGTTTCCCGCCCTGTTGTTGAAGAATACCACCTGTTGCGACCGGGCCATGGCCTCGTGTTCCTCGTCGGTGCATGACCTGTCGGTGGGAACGCCGGGGTCGGGACCCGCCGGCCGGTACCCGCTTCGAACCAGATAGGCTTCCAGTTCGTCACCGCTGATATCGGCCAGGATCTGCCCGTCGATATCAAGGGTCGGCTGCATTGGCTGTCCACTCTTGCGTACCATTTCCTCGTAGTTTTCCGGATAATTGATGATGTCTTTGTCTTCGAACTCAAGGCCGTACTTGGCAAGCACCGCCCGTATGCCGCGGCTCCATCCACAGTGGGGTTTGAGATATGCGGTAATCGCGGGATTACCCATTGGTGGTTCTCCTTTTTCTTGAATTAACGACCGGAATACATGAATTCAACCGTAAAATAACATAACGAACTCTTGCGGGATTTGCAAGTCCAATCGCAATTCGTCGGACCGAACGGATGCGATCGGGATTCCTGATCGGCAGGTAGGCGACGACCATTGTTGATAACGGACCGTGACGGTCGCAAGTACGGATACCTGCGATGTGGCGAGGCCTATCAGTCCGTTGATAAAGTCGCTCTGCAGGCGAGGCCGAGTCATTGTGGCCGAAGACAAGGCGCGCAACCGAGTCGAATCGAGCGATTCGGCGAGGGAGCGCAACGTAGTATTTCGACCGCAAGGGCCGGCCGTAGCCCGGATGGACTTTTTCAACGGGCTGCTTTAGCCGGCACTTACTGCGCCTGCGACGACAAAGCGGGTCGGAAAACCAGGACCCCGCCAATTCACCGTCGTTTGAACGCTTGCGGGTTATTCCGCCGCATTCACAGCATTGGCGAAATCGAGGTCGGCGCGGGTGACGGCATTTTCGCTGTGAGTCGTCACCGTCACCGTCAGGGTTTTGCTCCTGCTGTCCAGGTTGATGTCCGAGTGATGGTTATTGCTGTCCATTACCTGTGTCAGCGTGCGCACAAAGGCCATCGTCGGAACGAATTTCTCAAACTTCCATACCCTATGAAGGGCCCTGCTATTCCGGTCGTATTCCCAACCGCCCAGATCCTTCAGCGCTTCCCGGATTTCTCCCTCTGTAACAAGGGTTTTATCTTCGTGCATAGCCGCCTCCCTGAAAAATGACGTTTTAGTATGTGTCGAGTTTAATCCACGCACACTGTGCGGTTGACGAGGCTGCGCGTCCAACGATCCAGGCAGCCGGTTGAAAAAGTCCATCCGGACTGCTGACACTGCCGGGTTCGGCCACGTTCCGACGTCAATATACAAAGAATCGGCTGACCGATCAATCCCCGTGGAGGACACCGGCATCCGCCAGTGCGCGATCATATTCATCGGGGGTGTTGATATTTCGAAGCGATTCCAATCCAGGGTCCACTTCCCTTAATACCGATCCGGGCACCCGTCTACAGCAACATCGTTCCGTTAACGTCCCGAGTCTGCGTGTGCCGGCATCCAGCATTTCGTGAATCGCGGGGAGTGCGGACACCCGGTAAACGGCCGCGAGCGGATGCAGGCGGCCGTCTTCGTGCGGCACGGCGACATCGGCTTCGCCCGCCAGATGGGCGAGGCGGCGTACAAAGTCAGGGCGCAAAAATGGCGCATCGCAACCACATACGAACGCGGCGCTGGCCTGGCGGGAAATCGCCTCAAGGCCCGCCGCCAGCCCCTGTAACGGGCCCCTGCCGGATACCTGGTCCGGGACAATCTCCACGTTGCCGGGAAGGCGCGGCAGCCGTTGCCGTGGCGAGGACACCACAAGTACGGGTTCCAGCGCATCGCTGAGTACGCGGACCACTCGCTGCAGCAGGTACTCGTCACCGAAGCGCAGCCAGGCCTTGGACGACCCCATCCGTCGACTTTGTCCGCCACACAGCACAATGCCGCCGATGCTCATTTCAGATATCCAGGACAACGAACGCCCGCCACCGTCCATCGGCGCGTTCCACGAGGAAACGGTGGAGCGTTACGGCCTTCACGTCCACAATCAGATCGTGGCGTTTCATATCCAATTCCTCCCCGACCAGTTCCCCCGACACTGCGAAGGCGTTTTCGCGTTTTGCGACGAGTACATTCACCGGCCGCAGCAATAGCCGGTTGGCGTCCTTGTAAAAGATGACCTCCTGCAGAAAGTTGAACAGGAGCAGGTCAAGTTCATCAGCCTCGAGTTGCACGGATCGCCGGTCTCTGAGCGCCAGAGAATCCAGGTCGTCCACCATCACGTTCAGCGTGGCCTCAGCGGATGCCGTAAAGAGTGCGCCAAGGTCTTCGCCCCAGGCTTCGAAAGCCACGTCCGCGATGGCGATATCTTCGAGAAATCTATAGGACACTTACGCAACCCTTTCCGTAACAAACGGTTCTACTTCCGACACGCTTCGAGTTCCGAGAGTACGCGCACCCGCGCTTCCGCGGCGCCTATGCCAATAAACACGAGTTCCGTTCGATCCGCTCCGAAGGGTTCCAGCGCCCACCTGCCTCCCGCAAAATTGAATAGAAACGCACCTTCGGCGCATTGAAGGAACCCCTTCGCGCGGTAGACGGCGTCCGGCATGTTCTCCACGAGGCGTTCGAATTTCCCACGGTCGAAAAGCCCGTCGGAAACAAAATCGAAGCTGTCGATTTCCACCTTGCCGCCGTGATCCGTTGCGGCAATTACGGACCGCCGCGCTTTGCGTCCAAAGCCGAAGAGAAGCCTGGTATCGACCTCGCATTTCAGGGTCCGTACGACGCTTGCATCGGGATTCACACGACTCAGTTGCGTTTCCACGGCCTCAAGTTGCTTCAGGGTGACCAGGTCCACTTTATTCAGCAGCAGAATGTCCGCCGCTTCAAACTGCGTAGTCGTTACGTATCCCAGGTCGGGAAACCGGACCATCAGATCCGCGTCGGCGACGACGACCACGCTGTCCAATCGAACGCCAGGCAGATTGTCCTCCACGTCGAAGATAACCGCATCCGGCTCTGCAACACCGGTGGTTTCAACCACGATCAGTTCCGGACGCACGGTTTTCACGATCTCTTTAATCGCTTCCTCGAACTCCCCCGCCAGCGAACAACAGACACAACCTCCCGCAAGTTCTGTCATTCGGATATGTTTTCCGGTTACCACCTTGCTGTCAATGGCGATCTCTCCGAACTCGTTCATCAGAATCGCGATCCGCCGGTCTGCACGGGCTACCAGGTGGCCCAGCAATGTGGTCTTGCCACTGCCCAGCGAACCTGATATCAGAATCATCGAGATTCTCATTACCGGGTGTCCTCCCTACGAGCCGTGTTCAGGGGAGCAGAGTCAGATGCCCGCCCATCGTCCAGAAAAAGGCAAATGAGGCCGGCTTTCCGCAGCCATCACCCTTTCACGTTCCCGATTGGCGAAAACCGGACGACCCGTCTGCTGAGACCCGCCCGCTGCGTGGTTTCGATCACTTCGTCGATATCTTTGTACGCGCCTCCGGCCTCTTCCGCGAGGCCCGCGAATGACACCGATTTCACGTAGATCCCGCGGGCTTCCAGTTCCTTTTGAAGCCGCTTGCCGTGAAACCGTTTGCGAGCCTTTGTCCTGCTCATCGTCCGTCCGCTGCCGTGAGCCGTGGAGAAAAACGCCTGGTTTCCGTCTGGCGATCCCGCCAGCAGATAGGACCCGGTCTCCATGCTCCCACCGATAATCACCGGCTGCCCGTAGGGCTTGAATCGGTCGGGGACGCCGTCCATACCCGGTCCGAATGCCCGCGTTGCCCCCTTGCGGTGAACGAGTACCGTTCGTTCGCTGCCTTCCACCTCGTGGCGTTCCAGCTTGGCGGTGTTGTGCGCCACGTCGTAGACCTGGCGCATCTCCATGTCCTCCGGGCTGCGTCCCAGTACGTCTGAGAACACCTCCCGAATGCGGTGAAGAATGACCTGTCGGTTGGCGAACGACATGTTGATCGCACACTTCATCGCTGCGAAATAGTCCTGGCCCTCCGGGGAGTGAAAGGGCGCGCATGCGAGTTCGCGATCCCGAATTGAAATCCCGTACTTCCTTTGCATGACCTTCAGAAACACCTGCAGATAGTCTGTAGCCACCTGGTGCCCGAACCCTCGACTTCCGCAGTGGAACATCACGACAACCTGATTGGGAATGGTGATGCCGAATGCCCCCGCTGCCGCCTTGTCGAACACCTGGTCCGGCTTTGCCACCTGAATTTCCAGATAGTGGTTTCCCGATCCGAGCGTTCCGATCTGATTGAAGCCCCGTTCCACCGCCTTGCGGCTGATTTTCGTCGCGTCAGCACCTGAAACACAGCCGCTTTCCTCGGTAAGCTCCAGATCTTCCCGCCAACCGTAATGATTGTCCACGCACCAGCGGGCGCCCTCCTGCACGACCGTTCTGAACTCGTCGTGGGATATTTTTAGAAAACCCGTGCTGCCCACACCGGCGGGTACGCGTTCAAACAGACGATCCACGAGCTTCTTCAGATGGGGCCTGACCTCGTCATGCGTCAGATTGGTGGTAACCAGACGCATCCCGCAGTTAACGTCGAACCCGATGCCTCCCGGCGAGATCACGCCGTGCTCGGCGTCCATTGCGGCCACGCCGCCGATGGGAAATCCGTATCCCCAGTGCCCGTCGGGCATACAGAATGCGTAGTTCAGGATGCCGGGCAGCGTGGCCACGTTGGTCACCTGTTCGATCACGCCGCGATCCATTTCCGACATCAGTTTCTGTGTGGC
This sequence comes from Candidatus Latescibacterota bacterium, assembly GCA_963662665.2. Classification (GTDB taxonomy): domain Bacteria; phylum Latescibacterota; class UBA2968; order UBA2968; genus JAAXHE01. The sequence continues at coordinate 77,537 of CAXXJS010000055.1, read as the reverse complement.
ATAAATGCGCGCCGGGACAAGCATGCCTTTTTTAAATGAAGTCGGGATCTCCCAGACGGTCGGCGACACACGGGTTGCCTCGGGCAACGTAACAGCCATGTCGTACTCCTAGGAATCGTGTTCGCAATCTGCATAGTGTTTCTGCAAGGGATCCAGGCCGAAATCGTTTTCCAGGTCGCGCAGAACGGAGTGGATATGGTTCGCGTCATTCTGTGTATTGTCGTATTCCACCAGATGGGTGGGGCCGTGGATCCGGTAGTAGTGCTTCTCCCCCGGCCGGGTCCCGCCGGCCCAGGCGAAGTGGAGCCGGTCCACGCCGGCCCTTCGAATGCACTCCACGTGCGCTTCGGCAAGGTCCCACCGGAGGTTCGCGGCGTACAGCTCCAGCAGCTGCACCAACGCCTCTTTCTGCCGCGGCGGCATTGCAGATGCAGGCAGACCCGCGGGGTCACCGATCCGGACGGCCTTGTTGTTTCGGGTGAGGATATCGCTTGGCGCTTCCGCCTCGATCCGGACCACGGCCTGCAGATCGTCCGGCAACGCTTTCAAAATTCCCCGCGCCATGTCCTCTTCGCTGCGCAGGACGCGCCAACCCTTCCTTTCTCCCGATGGCACCCGCGCCGGATTCGCCCCCCAGAACGCAGGCGTGGACGCCACCTTCTTTTCGGCGCCCACCGAGACCGTGAGAGACAGATGGTGGCCGTCGATCCGCCAGCCCCAGGTCCCCGTCCCCGAATCGAGGTCGCCGAAGAGCGTCAGGAAATACCCGTCGGGGTCCCTGCGGAAACGCGACGTTGTCTGATCCTCAATCCGGCCGAGAATGCCCTCCAGGACCATGATATCCACCGCTTTCTGATATCCGGTATCGCTGAGGGCGCTCATCAACAAACGATGCGCCGCGTCCCGTTGTACCTTCGACATCTCCCTGAAAGGGACGCCGTTTCGCTTTACGGGCACGTAGTTCCAGTTGAAACGTTCCTCGTGGTCGAACGGGTACAGGATCCGATTCCGCTGGTCTGCACTCAGTTCGTTCAAGAAATCCTGAGCTGTACGAAGCATGGTATTCTCCCCGTCAGGGTGCTGTTGTGAAATTGCTGTTTTATTCGAATTGATGCTAATTGGCCGAATCGCTCGCAGCCGCGCGGAATTCTGCGACCGTCTGACGTGTGTTCGTCCGCTCACCCGCTTTGAGCGCCACCAGGATCGGGGCCGGATTGGTCCCGGTAGCTGCCGACGAATCCACGGCCACGCCCGTCGCCGCATCCACTGACACCTCGTAAACGTCGTCGGGCTTCCAGAAATCCGGAGTTTCGCCGCCTGCTTTCGCACCGGACATGAATGCCGTCCAGATCGGAACGGCGTCGCGCCCGCCCGTGATCCCGGGTTGTCTGCCGGACTTCCGGTCGAAACCTACCCAGACGCTTGTCGCGAGATCGGGCGTGAAGCCCGTAAACCAGGCGTCCGCGTGGTCGTTTGTCGTGCCTGTCTTTCCCGCTGCGGGGAGAACGAATCCCCTGGACCGAACGCCGCGGCCGGTGCCTCGCAGGATGACGTTCCGAAGCAATCGGATCATCACGTAGGCATCCGCGGCCGCTATCACGGGAACAGGTTGCGCACGGTGCGCGTACACAACCCGCCCCTCCGAATCTTCAATCCGCCGCACAAAGGTCGGTTCCACGCGGACCCCGTAATTGGCAATGGTGGCGTAGACCGAGGCCAGCTCCAGTGGTGAGACTTCGCTGGCCCCCAACGCGATGCTCGGATACGGGTCCAGCGGACTCCGGACACCCAGTCGTCGGGCCATTTCCACGACCCGTTCCGGACCGATCCGATCCATAACCTGCACGCTTGCCGCATTCGCGGAATTTACCAGGGCCCACGCCGCCGTCGTCACACCCAGATACCGGTCTCTGAAATTTCCAGGCGTCCACGGTTTCCCGTTGACGGTATAGGTCCGGGGCTCGTCCCTGAACAATGACACGGGCGAAATCTCGCCCGCCGCCAGCGCCGCCAGATACACCACCGGCTTGAAACCCGATCCCGGCTGACGCCGTGCGGTTGTTGCCCGGTTGAAATAGCTGATGAAGATATCACGGCCGCCCACCAATGCCCGCACGTATCCGGTCGCCGGTTCCACGCTGACCAGGGCCGCCTGTATGTATTCCTGCCTGTCCTCTCCGCCCGCCCGCTCGTACTCGTCGAATCCGAGGCGCGCATCCAGGTCTGCAAGGCCTTCAGCCACAGCATTTTCTGCAGCCTTCTGCATGTGAAAATCCAATGTTGTATGGATATTCAGCGCGCCAAAGCTGAGGGCAGACCGCCCCCAGCGCCGAACGACCTCGTCCTTGATGATTTCCACGAAGTACGGTGTCCGATTCCGGTTGCGGGGCCCCGCCGCCAGAACCGGCGATTCATCGAGAGCCCGTTGCAGAGCGTCCATTTCCAGGTAACCCGCCGCGTGCATGCGGCGCAGGACGTGTGCGGTGCGCGCCGCGGCCTGCCGTCCGCCGTCGCGGAACGGATTCAACGCGCTGGGTGAATTGGGCAGCCCGGCCAGCATGGCCGCCTCCGCCACGCCCAGGTCCGACGCCGCTTTTCCGAAAAAGGTCTGCGACGCATCCTCCACGCCGTAGGCGTTGGTACCGAAAAAGCTCCCATTGATGTATATCTCCAGCAGTCTGTCCTTTCCCGCCTTGCCGTACAGCCTTGCGAACATCGCCTCCAGCTGTACGGCCATCAGTACCTCTTTCGCCTTCCTGAGGTAGGTTTTTTCGCGGGTCAGGAACAGATTCTTGACAATTTGCTGGGTAATCGTACTCCCACCCCTGACTTTTCGGAATTGCGTCAGGTTTGCCAGGAACGCGCCTGCAATTCCCTTCAGGCTAACCCCCCGGTGTCGGTAAAACGATTCGTCTTCGGTTGCAATAACCGCATTGATAAACCACGGACTCACCTGGTCCAGCCGTACCTGCCTGACCCGACGGTTGAACGTAAACAGCAACTCCCCGGTATCCGCGAAGATATTTACGCCCGCCTGGCTGCGCAACGCATCGGGGTCGGACGGGATTCGGGGCAGCGTTGTCACGAGCCAGACAAAGCCAAGGCCCGTGAGCAGGAACACGTCGGCCCCCAGAAGTATACCCGTCCGGACCCGGTAATATCGGAACGACATCCGGCGCATTTCAGGGACGCCCTTCTCTTTCGCCGAACAGAGCCGCAATCCCCCCGGGCGCCACGTCGAATCTGACCGAGGCACGTTCCGGATCGACGTAAACCAACTCGCCGTGGTAAATGCCAAGCCCGCTCTGAATCAGTATCTGGCTCACGAGTCCGGATTTGTATGCTTCCGTGAGACGCTGCCGCTCCTCGGACCGGAACTGTTCCACGAAATCACGTGCCAGACGTTCACGCACGTCGGACCGGACCGAATCCGCGATGGCCAGAGCGTCTGCTTCGGCGCGCCATTGGGTCTCGCCCGCGTGGCGGTATAGCGCGTCGACCCGCCTTCGTATCCGGGCCCGGTAACGCGCTTCGGGAAGGCTTGCCAACTTCAAGAGAGAAAGACCCAGATCGAATGCGCCAACGCTACCGATCAGTTCTCTCGTTTCGCGGTTTGCGCTCTCGGCCAGGTGCGTACGCCAGACTGCGATAAAGGAAGGCAGACCGGAAACCGGCACGCGGTCCACGTCGAAGCGCGCCGCCGCAACGGCCCTGGGAATGCCGGCAGGCGAAGGCGCTTCCACCACCCTCAGTGAATCTCTCACCTCCGCCCTGGCGTCCAACCGATTCCAGATAGCCCCCGTTCTGACGCGCCTATCGTTGGTTCTGTCAAGTGCTTCCCCCACCCTTCCCGCAATCCAGTTGTTCCGATACTCCAGAAAGGCCACGAGTGCCGCCAACGTTGAAATTAACAGCGCCCCGCCGACAGAATACGCGACGTTCCGAAAGTTCAACGGCGACCATCGTTCCCGGATCACCCGCAGGACACGACAAACGCCGCGATTGATACGATGGGGAAGATGCATAACGTCTGCTTGTCGTCAAAAAAATCCCGAAACAACGCGCCTGCCGCCGTTACGGGATCGAGGGGTGGTAGATGTGAAGAAATCAGGCGGCAACACCCTCCATCTCCGGAACGTATCTGCCGTAACGCGCGGCGCTGTTGCAGCTTGCCCTGTGATAGAAGACTTTCTGCGCCGCCGCCACGTTGGCGGTCTGACCCTTCCAGGCGGCCCGGGCGGGGTCCTGCAACGCCCTGCCGTACGAATAGCTGAGCTCCCAGGGAAAGCCTCCTATCCGATTCATAGCGTTCAGGTGCAGCGTAGATAGCTCCGGGCTTTGTCCTCCCGAAAGAAATACCACGCCGGGAACCGAGGCGGGAACCGTCCGCCGCAGGCATCGCACGGTGGCTTCAGCCACCTCCTGAACACCCGCCTGCACCGTACATTTGGCGCCGGACAGGACCATACTGGCTTTCAGCAGCGTGCCTTCCAGGATCACGCCGTGCTCTCCCAATTCCGAAAACACGCTACGCAACACCCGCTCGGTTACCGCTTCACACTGCTCGATGGTATGTTCACCGTCCATTAACACTTCCGGCTCCACGATGGGCACCAACCCCGCCTCCTGGCACTGCGCGGCGTATCGGGCGAGGGCGTGCGCGTTGGCGTGGATACATGTCCGTGTTGGGATCCCGTGGCCAATGGCAATGGCGGCCCGCCATTTTGCGAACCGGGCGCCGTTCTTGTGATACGCGTCCAAACGGCCCCGGAGATCGTCCAGTCCCTCGGTGACCTGTTCACCGGGAAAGCCGGCCAGTTTCACGAGCCCCGTATCTGCCTTGATGCCGGGAATCATCCCCAGGTCGGCCAACAGCCGGGGAAACGCGACGCCGCCGTTCGCGGACGTGTTCAGTGTCTCCTCGAATAAAATAACCCCGCTGACGAAGTCCGCCAGGTCAGGGGTTGTGAACAGCATATCGCGATATGCCCTTCGGGCTTCGGCAGTGGGTTCAACGCCGATGTCCGCAAATCGTTTCGTGATCGTCCCCATACTCTCGTCCGCCGCCAGGATACCCTTACCCGAGGGTACAAGCGCACCAGCCGTTGCTGCGAGTTCCGTCATTGACATCGATAACGACCTCATTCCTCGGTGTTTAATGAAATACCGGATTCACGCTATAAAATATACGCTATAATCAGCCATTGTCCAGCAGATTTGGGCGATCTTCAGGGGTCCGCGAGGCCTTCCGTGGCGCCACTTCCGTGATCCGTTGTTTCAAGGGTCCAGATATCGTTGTAAACGACGCTACCGGCGATGGACCCGCTGTACCCTCCCAGCAGCCATATCCGCTGCCGAAAGTCAACGCAGGGAAACGCGTGGCGCACCCCCCAGGGCGCGGCCCGATGGCAGCGCTCCCAGGTACCGCCGTTGTCGGTACACCAGACGTCGTTCATATTGATGGACGGCTCGATGGCTCCGCCGGCAATCCACATTCTGTCATTGTAGACAAAGGCGCTATGGAACCGGCGGGGGGACCATCCGGCATCGACCGCATCCTGCTGCCAGGTCACGCCGTCCGACGAGCACCAGATATCGTTGTAGTTGACGCGGCGATCGTGGTAGTTTCCACCTCCAAGAATCCACATCCTGTTATCGTATTCGATGGCGGGAAACATCGCGCGCGGCGCCCATGGAGCCTGCTCTGCCACCAGATCCCACCGGCGTCCGTCATTAGAGCACCAGACGTCGCCGTAATGCGTCCCTAGCTCCCAGTTAAGCCCGCCGAGAACCCAGATCCGGTTATCGTAGACCATGCTGCCGAAAGCGCCGCGACAGCCCCACGGCGCTCGATCCGTCGCACGGTCCCAGTTTCGACCGTCGCTCGAACACCAGACGTCGCCAAGCGTATGGACGCCGTCGAATCCACCCATCAACCAGATTCGACCACCCAGGACCACACAGCCCGCAAGATTTCGGGCGGGCCATGGCGCTGTTGGCAACTGGCACTCCCACGTCCGGCCGTCGGCCGAACACCAGACGTCGTTGAGGCGCGGGAAATTGTCCGGGCCCAGCATTTGCCAGCCGCCGAGCAGCCAGACCCGATCCCTGAAAACCACGGCGCCCGGCGAGTCTCTGGGCGGCCATGGCGCGCATTCGGTGATACGGTTCCAATTCGCGGTCATCTTGAAGGCGTTTTTCCCATCAAATTCCACGGGCTCCCCGTCTTTCCTTATTTTGTTTTCCTACACGACGTTTTTCCGATATATTTCACACCGGTTACCGCCTGAGTCCCAAACCGGAAAACCCACCAGGTCCTGTTGCGATTTTATGTACCGTACGCTCGTTTACATCGTTTTCAGCCAGCTCGCCGTGGGCGGATTGCTATCGATGCTGGTCGTTCCCCGCGAAGCCGGCAGACGCTTTTTTCGTTTCTGCGCACTCGCGTGTCTTGTGTTTCTCGTCCTGGCGCTGTGGGTAGGGCCAGTCGCAATACCAACGCCGCTCGAGGAAGGCACGGCGGGTTTTTCGCTGCCCCGCAGCCTATTGACGGCCAGCGCCCTGCTCGCCTTCGTTTACCTGCTTGCGGTTGTCACCGGACGCATCAGACCCCAAAAACCATTGCTTGCCGCCGCGGGTTTAACCGGATCGACCGGGTTAATGTGGGCCGGGTACGTTGCCTGTGCGGCCTGTTCGCCTGCTGCCGCCGGCGTGTTAACAGCGGCCTGTTACCTGATCTCCGCTCTGTTCCTGGGCAGCGTCGTATTCGCAATGATTCTGGGCCACTGGTACCTCGTGGTACCCACGCTCCACATCCGGCCTTTGCGCGCCCTCACGACGTTGATGCTTGGCGCCATTTTGGCCAGGACCTTGCTGACAGCGCTTACGATATACGTCTTCTGGACGGACGGCGATATTCAGATACGGGAGACGCTCAGATCGTTTTTGGGCCTGGGCGGTCTCTATCTCTGGGTACGCGTTCTCTTTGGACTCCTCGGTCCGCTGATCGTGGGTTTTATGGTCTGGCAAACCGTAAAGATTCACTCGACCCAGTCTGCGACGGGGCTACTCTACGTGGCCACGATATTCGTCCTGATAGGTGAATGCGCTTCCGCCTACATCTTTTATTCGACAACCATACCGGTCTAAGCCTATGGAAATCAGTCTTCGCTGTCCCCAATGTCAGGCCGTGAACCGGTTCCAGGCTTCACGAAACAAGACAGACTGCACGGCCTGCGGGAGAAATATCCCCCTGGCTTTTTCGGACCAAATCGTACACGGCAACGAGGTCGACGTCTGCCCCTGCTGCGGCAAGACCGATTTCTACGTCCAGAGGGACTTCAACGGAAGAATAGGCCTTGCAATCGCAATGCTATTTGCCTTGATCGGTCTGGTCTTCGTGGCATTGGGCCGACCGATTTACTTTTATGTCAGCCTGGGCGCCGCCGCAGTTATCGATTTTATTCTGTACCTGAGTCTACCGGAAATTACGATTTGTTACAGTTGCAAAACCGCATTTCGGGGCGCCCGAAAGAACCCGCAGCATCAATCTTTCGACCTGCATACGGCAGATATGTACGACAATAGGACCAAGGGGTAGCCCGGTGCCCGGAAGTTTCATCACCGGGTGATAAACCTAATTGATCCGACCTCAACCTTCCCTTCGCCGTTGCAGCAATTCGAGGAATTCCTCGCGGGTCGTGCGATCCTTGAAGGCGCCTCTGACGGCGGAGGTGGTCGCCCAGGCGCCCGGTTTTTCCACGCCCCGCATTTCCATACAAAGGTGCCGCGCTTCAACCACGACGATTGACCCCTTGGGCGCCAATTCACGCTCCAGAAACTCTACGATCTGGTGGGTCATCCGCTCCTGAATCTGCGGCCGTCGGGCGTAATACTCCACAATCCGCACCAATTTGCTCAACCCTACGATTTGCGCCGTTGGAATATATCCCACGTGAACCCTGCCCCAGAAGGGCAACAAGTGGTGCGCGCACATCGAGTAGAAACTAACGTCGGTCATTGCCACCATATTATCGAACCCGTCGTCATTGGGAAACATCGTGATTTCGGGTTCGTTGTCTTCGTCGAGCCCCTGGAAGATCTCCAGGTACATCCGGGCGAAGCGTCGCGGCGTGTCCCTGAGGTTGGGATCCTTCATGTCCAGGTTGAGGACCTTCATGATTTCCGCGATGTGATATCCGATCCGTTCGATCTTGTCTTCCGCCATTGCCGTCCCTTTATTCCAGGTTTGCGCTGGTGTGTTCACGCCCGTTGCTTCGAATTCAACCTCCGGCATCCGCGTGGAGACCGCCGCGAAAACCAGTGTTCATGCTGCACTATCTAACATCAGTCGGTCGCGCCAAAAGCGAGTCCCAGGCTGATTCGGAACGAGGAATCCGCTTCCTCGTCGGCGATCATCATTTTGAGTTCTCCGAACCATAGCACGCCCGGGCTGACTTTCCTTCGGAACCCGAGTGGGATATTCAGGGTAACCTTCGTGTCCTCCGGGACAGCCAGGTTAATCGAGCCTCCCTGCCCGCCGGGCTCGACAATGTCGAACCGAGACAGGTGTACGCCGATTCCGCCCCCCACGTAGCCAACGGTGCTTCCCTGGCCGAAATTGAACTGCGCTTCGGCGTTCAGGGAATATATCTTCATATTGTCCTGAATGACCAGATCCACCCCCGGAACGAGATGGAGGCGAGGAACGAAAATGGAACCGAAATCGACGTGCCCGCCCACCGTCAGACGGACTGAGTCGAATTCGTACGCAGCGTAGTAGTCGTCCGACTCCCCACGAGTAAGATCAACACCAACCTTTAGACCGAGTCCGCGCAACCCGAGCGCATCGGCCCGGCCGTGGCCCAGCACCAGGCAGGCCACAATCACAGCGAATGTCCAGCGTGTCCATTTGCACATAGGGTAACCCCCTATTTATGTGAATGCCCGGTGGTTGGCACCGTCCCGGCGATGCTTCACGCCGCCCGCCATCGTGCCATCATACATTGAAAAGGAATCGAATAACGTCGCCGTCCTGAACGGCATAATGTCTGCCTTCCGCGCGCATCCTGCCCGTTTCACGCAACCCCGCGATACTGCCGGCCGCCAATACGTCCGGATAGGCCGCAACTTCAGCTCTAATGAACCCATGCTCCATGTCGGAGTGGATCCTTCCGGCTGCGGCAGGGGCACGCGTGCCCTCAAGGACTTCCCACGCCTGCAGTTTTTCCTTTGCGGTGGTATAGAAAGTGATAAGCCCCAATAGGGCGTAGCCTGCACGAATCAGCCGGTTCACACCAGGCTGACTCAACTCCATGTCTTCGAAAAACTCCGTCCGGTCGGCTGGCGCCAACTCGGCGACCTCCGCCTCGATCTGGGCGGCCAGCGGAAGTATCCTGTCGGCCCCGACCAGCGTCCGCAACCTTGCCGTTCGTGCGCCCCCGTCCGGCAGGTCCGTGTCTCCAACGTTCGCCACGTAAAGGACTGGTTTGGCGGTGAGAAAATTGAAGGGTCTCAGAGCTTCCAATTGCGCTTCCGACAGATCCTGTTGACTTACGGGAAGAGACCGTTCCAACCCTTCAATGGCCTTTTTCAAGGCTTCATACGCGAAGCGCTCCGGGGCGCGGGGATCTGACCGCACAACTTTTTCAAGTCGGCCCGCGATCCCTTCCGCCGATTCCAGATCTGCAAGTTCGAGTTCGGTTTCAACGGTCTCAACATCCCGCACGGGATCCACGCCGGCTTCTACGTGTGGAACGTTCCCGTTGTCGTAACAACGCACCACGTGAACCAGCGCGTCGACCTCCCGAATCTGCGCCAGAAACCGGTTGCCCAGTCCCTCGCCGCGGCTGGCGCCCCGGACCAGTCCGGCAATGTCCACAAAGTGAACGAATGCCGGAACACAGGACTCGGGTCCGAGCAGTTCATCCAGGCGTTGCAGGCGTTCGTCCGGCACTTCGACGACACCAACATTTGGTTCGACGGTACAAAAAGGATAGTTTGATGCTTCAACGCCAGCCGTAGTCAGCGCGTTGAACAGGGTCGATTTGCCCACGTTCGGCAGGCCGATAATACCGATATTCAGGGCCATATTTACTGGCAGATAATGGCAGACGCAGGTACGCCCGACAAAAGAAACAGCCAGCGGCTAGAGTGTAAACCGCTGGCCGACATAGGCTTGACAAATTTTCGTTAGTGACCGCCGCTTATGGCGGTCACAAAGTGAACCTCGCTCTCTCCCGCTACCGCCTGTCGCATCCCGTCGTTGCTTACAACTCCGTCTATGGCAACCGCCAACCCGGGCTTGACGCGGTCTCCGTCGCAGATCCGGTCCCTGATTCCCGGAAACCTCGCCTCGAGGTTCTGAATGACCTCACGAATCGTCTGTCCGTGAACCCGAACCTGCTCCTGACCGTCGGTCAGACCACGCATCAACGACGGTATCCAGACCTCCGGCATGGCTCACCCTTTCCCGTTGCCCCCGCCGCCGTTGTACAACAGGGTACTCAAAACACGCCCGGGGGACATGGGCAGGTCGCGCAAACGCACCCCCACCGCGTGGTAGATCGCATTCGCCACAGCGGCCGGCGGCGGAACAATTGGCACCTCGCCCACACCCCGCACCCCGTATGGGTGGCCGGGATTCGGTACCTCGACAATCACCGTTTCGATCATCGGCAGATCCAGAGAGGTGGGCATCCGGTAATCCAGAAGGCTGGCGTTGACCAGATCGCCTGCTTCGTTGTAGAAGTACTCTTCGTTCAGGGCCCATCCGATTCCCTGCGCGACCCCACCCTGCATCTGTCCTTCCACGTACGCGGGATGTATGGCTTTGCCCGCATCCTGTACGATGGTCACCCTGAGTATGTCAACCTTACCGGTTTCAGGATCGACTTCCACGTCCACGACCACAACGGCGTAGGCCGGCCCCGCCGCCTTTCCCGACACCGCCGCCCGCCCAACCACAGGGCCGCCCGTGGCACCCAGCTTACCCGCCAGTTCCGTGAACGGGATTGCTTTTTCAGGGTCAGATCTGGATTTGAATTCCCCGCCGTCAAAAACCACGTCCTCCTCGGATATCTCCCACAATCTGGCCGCCCTGGCGATCATCTGGCGTTTTGCGTCCTCAGCCGCCTCGTAACCCGCCCACCCCGTGGCAAATGTCACGCGGCTGCCGCCGGTACCATCCGTCTGCCCGATGGCATCGGTATCCACAACCATGGGTTTGACCTGCGCGGCGGGGACGCCCAGCACCTCTGCGACCTGCATCGCTATGGACGTACGTGTGCCCCCGATATCCGGCGAACCCTCCACCAGACTGACCGTCCCGTCGGCATTTACGCTGACCACAACCGTAGAGGTCCCGCCCCCGTTGAACCAGAACCCCGAAGCCACACCGCGACCCCGATTGGGACCTTCGAGCCTGGATTGGTAATGGTCTGACGTCATCGCCGCTTTCACGCATTCATCGTGGCCTATGCGCGGAAAAACCGGACCGTCCGCCCGCCGGCTGCCTTCCCTGGCGGTATTTTTCAGGCGAAACTCGAGCGGGTCGCTGTTGAGAATTTCGCAGATTTCATCGATAACCGTCTCGGCGGCGAACGCGCCGTTGGTGGCGCCAGGGGCGCGGTATGCCGAGGTCTGCGGCTTGTTCACAACCACGTCGTATCCGTCGATGACCACGTTGGGAATGTCGTAGGGAGAAAAAATACACCCGGCTCCGGCGCCCACGGGCGAACCTGGATAGGCCCCCGCCTCATAGGCCAGATACGCCTGCGCGGCGACCAGCCTGCCGTCGTTTGTCGCGCCCATCTTCACCGTCATGTAGGAACCCGGAGTGGGGCCCGTTGCCTTCAGGACTTCGGTCCGGCTCATCACCATCTTTACGGGCTTGCCCGTCATTCGGGACATCAGAGCGGCCGTTGGTTCCTGGTAAACACGAAACTTTCCTCCGAATCCGCCGCCGATCTCGGCCGGCACCACGCGTACGGTGGAGGCGGGCACGCCCAGTATGTCCGCAACCTGGTCGCGCACCTCGAACGGCCCCTGCGTGCTCGTCCAGATCGTGATCTGACCGTCCAGATTCCAATGGGCCGTGACGTTGTGGGGTTCTATATAGCCCTGATGCACCGTCTGGGTGCTGAACTCCCGTTCAACGACGACGTCCGCTTGTGCAAATCCGGCATCGACGTCGCCCAGGGAATGCTGGAAGTGGCTGGCGATGTTTCCAGGCTTGTCTGTGGCTTGACCCAGGGACCTCATTCTCAGGGATTCGTGCAGGAGTGGCGCGCCGTCTTCCATAGCGGGACGGACGTCCAGCACCGGCTCCAGGACTTCGTACTCCACGCTGATCAGATCCAGGGCCTCTTCGGCTACGTGGGCCGACGTTGCGGCCACGGCGGCAACGGCATGCCCCTCGTAGAGCACTTTGTCGGATGCCAACACGTTTGTAACCAGGTGGGGAAGACTTACGGAGCCCTCTCCGATGTTCGCTACTTTGTCTTCGTAGTGCAGCGCGAGGTGGGCGCCCGTCATGACGGCCTTCACGCCCGCAAGCGCTTCGGCCGCGCGCGTATCGATGGACAGAATACGGGCGTGCGCGTGCGGGCTGCGGAGCGTCTTTCCGATCAGGACGCCGGACGTATGGGTATCCGCGCCGTACTTCGCGCGTCCCGTCACTTTATCCGTGCCATCGTGTCGAATTGGCCGCGTTCCCACGACGTTGTAATTGTCAACGCCAAGATAGTCTTCAGTCTTTGTCGCCATTGTGATCTGATCTCCGGAAATGAACGCGCGGCGCCGCTCCTTGAGCACGCGCACCACGCTCCTTATGAACCGTTCTTATTCCAAAGCGCTTTGAGCAGGTTGCCTGGGGACATTGGCAATACGTTCATCCGGACGCCCGCGGCACGGTAGATGGCATTGGCCAGTGCCGCCGGGGGCGGTACGATGGGTGCCTCCCCGACGCCGCGCACACCGTAGGGATGCCCGGGATTGGGAACTTCTACTATTATGGTTTCAATCATTGGCAGGTCCAGGCACGTCGGCATCCGGTAGTCCAGAAGGCTGGCATTGGTCAACTCGCCGTCTTTGCTGTACCAATACTCTTCGTTCAGGCCCCATCCGATCCCCTGGGCCGCGCCCCCCTGCATCTGACCCTCGACATATGCGGGATGGACGGCCTTGCCTGCGTCCTGCACCATGGTGACCCGTAGAACGTCCACCTTTCCCGTATCCGGATCGGTTTCGACGTCGGCGATCATCAGGGAAAATGCGCCTCCAACCCCTTGCGGGTCGACGGTCGCGCGCCCGACAACGGGACCGCCCGTCTCATTGAGTTTTCCGGATAATTCCTTGAATGTCAGCGACTTCGACGGATCAGACATGGATTTGAACGTGCCGTCTTCAAAGGCAACGTCGTCAGGGGAAATCTCCCAGTATTTCGCCGCGCGGTCGACCATTTGTGCAATGATGTCCTGCGCGGCGTTGTAGGCCGCCCAACCCGTGGCGAACGTAACCCGGCTTCCGCCGGTGACGTCGGTCTCCCCCACGCCGTCGGTATCCGCCACCACGGGATTGACGTCTTCGGCGGGGATTCCCAGGGGTTCGGCGAGTTGCATCGCCACCGAGGTTCGCGTGCCGCCGATATCGGTAGACCCCTCGACCAGGCTGACGGTGCCGTCTGTATTTACCGACGCGCACGCGCTGGACTTGAGTCCCACGTTGAACCAGAAGCCGGAAGCCACGCCGCGGCCCCGGTTCTTGCCCTGGAGAGGCGCATTGTAGTGGTCGCTTGCCATCGCCGCCCGCAGAACTTCCTGGTGGCCGACGCGCGGAAACGTGGGCCCGTCTGCCCGCCGCGTACCTTCCTTCGCCGAGTTTTTCAATCGGAACTCGAGCGGATCCTCGCCCAGCCGCTCACAAATCTCGTCTACAATGGTCTCTGACGCAAACGCCGCGTTCGTGGCGCCCGGGGCTCTGTAAGCCATTGTCTGCGGTTTATTGACGACCACGTTGTACCCATCGATGGTCACGTTTTCGATATCGTACGGGGCGAAGATACACATGGCTCCCGGTTCGGCCCACGTGCCAGCGAATCCGCCCGACTCGTAGGCCAGGTAGGCCTCGGCCGCCACCAGCTTACCCTCGTTTGTGGCTCCCATCTTTGCACGTATGTACGATCCGGGCGTGGGGCCGGTGGCCCGCAACACTTCGTCGCGGTTCATCACCATTTTTACCGGATGGCCCGACTTTCTGGACAGAATCGCCGCCACGGGCTCCAGGTAAACCCTGATCTTTCCGCCGAATCCACCGCCGATTTCGGTGGGAATTACGCGGATATTCACGGGCGATACCTGCAGCAGCCCCGCAAGTTGCTCGCGTACCGTAAACGAGCCCTGGGTGCTGCACCAGACCGTGATGCGCCCGTCAGGATTCCAGAGTGCCGTTGCATTCTGAGGTTCGATGTAACCCTGGTGCACCGTGTCGGTGAAGAACTCTTTTTCGATTACTACGTCGGCCCTGGCGAAGGCCTGCCGGGTGTCTCCCAACTTGTGCTGAAAGTGCGTGGCGATATTGCTTGCCGTACCGGTGTCTTCTCCGAGCGATTCGGTGGTCAGCGCGTCGTGCAGGAGCGGCGAGTCCGGTTTCATTGCCGCACGCACGTCCAGCAACGGCTCAAGGACTTCGTACTCCACATCGATCAGTCCCAGCGCCTTTTCGGCGATATGCGAACTTGTTGCCGCCACGGCGGCTACGGCGTGGCCGTCGTAGACCACCTTTCCGTCGGCCAGTACGTTTGCGCGCAGATCCACCATATTGGCCGCACCCTCGCCCAGATCTTCCACCTTTTTCTCCGGGATGGGGATATCGGCGACGGTAGCTACCGCCTTCACGCCATCGAGCGATTCCGCCCTGCCGGTGTGTATGGAGACAATACGCGCATGGGCGTGAGGACTGCGCAGCACTTTCCCGTAGATCAGGCCGGACATGCTGACGTCGGCTCCGTATATTGCCCGTCCGGTGACCTTGTCAACGCCATCGTGCCTGATGGGCCGGGTACCCAGCACCTTGTACTCTTTTATTCCGAGAAAATCCTCGGCTGGCATCAGACTGTCTCCTTCATGGTGCGGGCGGTATCCATTACCGCCCTGACAATTTTGTCGTATCCCGTGCACCGGCAAAGATTTCCAGCCAGCCAGAGGCGAATCCGGTGTTCGTCGACGTCCGGTTCCCGATCCAGCAACGCCTTCGCCGCCACAATAAACCCGGGCGTACAAACTCCGCACTGAAGCGCCGCATGCTCCAGGAATTTCTGCTGCAGCGGATGCAGCCCCTCTGACGTGGCCACACCCTCGATGGTGGTGATCTCACACCCCTGTGCCTCAACACCCAGCGCGAGACAGGAATTAATCACACGGCCGTCTACAATGACGCTGCAGGCGCCGCAGTTGCCGTTTCCGCAACCCTCTTTCGAGCCCGTGAGACCCAGATTGTCGCGAAGCACGTCCAACAGCGTATCCCGGGGCTCGCACAGAAATTCGGCTTCTTCTCCGTTGATCGTTGTTGTCACATGAACTTTAACAGCCATTTTATACGGACTCCTATTTTCGCGTAGGGACAGGAGATTCAAGACACCTCGACCAAACAGCCCGCTGAAAGAGTGCGTCCGGCCCTTGTGGCCGTACTTCTGCGTTGTGACTCTGTCAACGGACTGCTAACGTACGCGTTCCACCGCGCCGCGGACCGCGCGCCGGGTCAGTACGCCAGCCAGGTGAATTCGCTGCTCGATGGTACCGCGCATATCCGTAATGGGTCTGGCGGCTCGCCTGGCAATCTCGGCAGCCGCTTCGATCGTCTGATCCGCCACTTCGTTGCCCGCAAGGGCCGCCCCTGCTTCGGGCAGGTAAAGAGGAATGGGCGCCACGGCGCCCACGGCGATCCTGGCGGACTCGAACGCGTTCTTTTCGGCGTTTAACACCACCGACGCCGCGGCGTTGACAACGGCTATATCCATTTCGTTTCGGGGAATAAACCGGAGAAATTTGGCTCCGGAGTTGACTGCGGGCGGCGGGAAATGGACGGAAACCAGAAACTCGCCGTCCTCCAACACGGACTGCCCGGGCGCCGTGCAGAAGTCCTCCACGTCGACGTTTCGCGTACCGCCGGGACCCGCAATTTTCGCGGTGGCCCCCAGGACGATCAGCGTTGGAATGGTATCCGCCGCCGGAGACGCATTACACAGGTTTCCACCGATCGTTGCGCGGCCCTGGATCTGGATGGAGCCGATGAGTGCGGTGGAATCCACAAGAGCCGGATAATTGGACGCCACGTCCTCATTTTCGTAGATGTCGCAGCAAGACACGCCGGCGCCGATTGTCAATCCGGTCTGAGAATCGAACGAGAGTTCGTTCGCCTCTGGTATCTTCTTGACGTCCACCAGAACCCTCACCTGGCGTCGCCCCTCTTTCAACTGAGCAATGATGTCGGAACCGCCCGCAAACATTCTGGCATCCGAGCCGTTTTCTGAGAGTACGGCGACGGCTTCGTCGACGGTTTGCGGCGCTACGTAATCGAACGCTTGCAAGGTTCGCTCCTCCTGTGCATTGTTAGCAGCCCGTTGAAAAAGTCCATCCGGGCTACGGCCGGCCCTTGCGGTCGAAATACTGCGTTGCGCTCCCTCGCCGAATCGCTCGATTCGACTCGGTTGCGCGCCTTGTCTTCGGCCACAATGCCTCGGCCTCGCCTGCAGAGCGACTTTATCAACGGACTGTTAGGGGATCTCACGGCAACTGATTACCACCTGAAACGACCTGAGATTGCGGGTAAGATATAATCCTTCAATGGCGTGTTGTCAAGGTTTTTCGGGGCGCCTGCCGCAGCCGCCTTCCCTCCTGCATTTGCAGAATAAGACCTCCATTTCCGGTTGGGATTCACGGTGATCCGCGACATTTCAGTCCGAGTGTGTACCCGCGTTCGGGCGACTCGCACATAGAACGGTGTACCCGAGACGTGACCCCAGCTTTTCAACCGTGCCGAAAAACCGTTTCATCTGCTTGCGGTACATTCCGGGGCGCATCGCGACAACCACGAATCTTCCCTGCGGACCCACCTGTCGGGCTGCTCCGTGTGTAAACAGCCTGGCCGTGGCGGCACCCTGGTGGGTGGGCGCATTACACAGGATGAGATCGAAGGACCTTCCTGAAGCGGCTTCGAAAGCGTCGCTGAGGGCGACCCGAGCGTTTTCCAGCCGGTGGCGGGCGATGTTTCGCCTCGCGCATCGAACCGCCAACAGGTTGGAATCCACCAGCAGGACCTCGCACGCCCGTTTCGCGGCGCCAATGCCAACCGCTCCGTATCCGCATCCCAGGTCCAGCACGCGATCGCACGCCTCGACACCGGCCGTTTCCATCAGCAATCGGGTACCGGGATCCAGGCCGTCGCACGAGAATACGCCTGCACACGACTCGAATTCGCTGGCCGATCCGCAGAGGTCGTTCACGACGAAGGAATGCATCGGGTTTACGGGATCCGCGCCCGGGACGGTGCGCCGCTTGCAGGACCTATAGATCCGAAAACCCGATTTGGCCGTAACCTTCTCAACGTTACCAAAGACCTCCTCCAACCGGTTCCGATAGCTCCTTACGCCGGCGCCCAGCCGTCCCGCCATCAGCAACCGACCGTGAATCGCCAACTTCTGATACGCCGCGTCGATCAGATGGAACACACGCAGCTTGGCCTCCCACCTGGCGGGAGCGTACAGCACGACGTCGAAACACGGCGCCGTGACGTCATCGGGCGAGGTTTCGAGCCAGCCGCACGCATTGTCCAATGCGTTGCGCCTGATCATGGTCTCACAATGCCTCAAATCGCGCAGATCGGGACTCACAAAGTGGATCCCGGCAGCACTAAGGTCAAGCCCTGCGGGAAGCCCGGCCATTCCCAGGTCCAGAACGCGTTCGTGGGTTTCAACTGCCGCGGCCGCCAGGAGCGCGGCCGATTCCCGGACCTGAGGCTTGTACAATCTTCCGATGCGTCCTTCCTTTCAAGTTCTCAACACGACATGACAACAGGTGTTCGGTCATTTACACAAAATCCAGACTGTCCAGATTAATATAAAGGCTGTAAGGACGGCGGGTTCACCCGCTACGCTTCAGCCGACCGGTCCGTTTGGCGTAGACCTCGGCTATATGAAAAGTCCACAATCCCAGGGGAACCATGATTACACCTGAAATGGTCAGGATAATGAGGTCGCCCTGCACGTCGGCGACACTCGCGTTGTTCAACAGCGCCGTGCGGATAGATCGGAGCGCATAGGTCCCGGGCGAAAAGGTCGACAGCGGCCGCAGCCAGTCCGGAAGTACCGAAACATCGTAGTACACACCGGAAATCAGGAGCACCAGGGTGCCGAAAATATCGGTGGCCCGCGCCCCTTTCTCCGGTGAAAGAAGCGGAAATACGGCCGCCATCAGCCCCATTCCCAGGAATGAGAGACTGGCCGTGGCCAGGACGGCAACCGCTGTGGTCAGGTTCGCATCCGAAAGGCTCAGATTGAAAAAGAATACCGCCGAGACGAGAACCACACCGGATCTGAGGAACCCGTAGATGATCGCGTACACGCATTGACCGGCGAGGTGCGTCAGTCTGTAGACGGGCGACATAAACGTGTATTCGATGGTCCCCTCCCAACGCTCCCACGCAACGGCGTCGGCAACCTCAAAAAAAAGCAGACGAAGAAAATTCCAGAGTACCGCGCCGACGATCAGAAAGAGCACGGCCTCCCGCACTTTTACCGGATCGTTTCCACCCATATACACCCCGATCAAGCCAATGGTCAGCGCGTGCACCACGTTCCAGACGACAAATATCAATTCCCAGCTTGCGTACCGCCTCGCCAGGTTGAAGTTCCGCTCTATAAACGCGACCGACGCCTTGATCTCGGCGGTCACCGGGTTCATACTCCGTCTCCTTCCGTTTCGTCTTCCAGATCGGCGTGGGCAAGATCCATTCCCGTCATCTTGAAAAACACCTCCTCCAGACTGCCCCCCACGCAGCCGGCGCGGACCTTAAGTTCTTCTACGGTGCCCATGGCGATAAATCGTCCATGGTGAATAATCGACACCCGGTTGCACACCCGTTCCGCCTCGTCCATGTCGTGGGTTGTTAACAGTACCGTTGCTTCATGGCGCTCGCGAATCCCCATGACGTAATCCTGCACCTGGCGCTTTGATACCGGGTCCAATCCGGTCGTCGGCTCGTCCATCAGCAGGAGAACGGGCGACGTAAAGAGCGCTCGGGCTACCGCCACCTTCTGTTGCATTCCGCGCGAAAGGTCCTCCACGGGCTGGTCCATTCGGTCGTCTCCGAACCCCATTTCTCCCAGAATCGCTTCGGCCTTCCTCCGCCCCTCGCGCACCGGAACTCCGTACAACCGGGCCGCGTAACTCAGGTTTTCCCACGCCGAGAGTTTCTTGAAAAAGGCCGCGTCTACCGACACCCGGTTTATGAGACGCTTCACCCGCATCGCCTCCCGTTCGACGTGCAGCCCGAAAACGCGGGCCTCGCCGCTGTCGGGAAAGACCAGGGTTGAGAGGATTCGAATCAGTGTTGACTTCCCCGAGCCATTCGGGCCCAGAATGCCGAAAATTTCCCCCCGCCGCACCTCAAACCCGACCCGGTCGATTGCCATGATTTCCCTGCGGCGGCGCCTGAAGCGGCCCAGGAAGCCGTTCGCCCCTGCCGCCTCGTTGTCTGGCACCCGGAAGACCTTGGTCAGGTCCTTTGCCTGAACGGCGGGCGCGCTATAGTCGATGTCCAACGTGGTTTGCCCTTTCTCAACGGCGGCGGCCCGGAATCTGGATCGCCGTACAACGGCTCAATTGGATTTCCTCGTTGATACCGGCACTACCAGTGCGGAATATCGCGGGCGTGACGGCTACATTAACAAATTGGAAACAAAAAGGATGCGCCTTCGCGCATCCCGTTGTGAATCGACCTCGATCCACCGACAAAATCCGACCCGTTCCAGACACGCCTTCCGCATGGCTCCACTGCAGAAGGCGTTGTTTTCTGCTACCGGGAGAGCCGGATGCACGTCCGTCGACGGCGCGCGGCCGACGCCCCGGTCTACAACTGAAACACCCATCTTATTGTTAACCCTCAGAACGCGATTTTGCGTTCAGCGTACCTTCTGTCCTTCGTAGGAATTCTCCCCGGTGACGTCCGTGGATACCGGCAATCCCGAATCCCGCCATCCGGGAATTTCCACCATTCCCGTTCCAGGATTCACCTTGCCTCCGAAGCCTCCGACAACATTTGAAACATTCCTGTATCCGGCCTTCACCAGCATCTCCGCGGCGTATTGGGAACGTATACCAGACTGACAACCGCAGTAGATGTTCGACTCCCTGTTCAGGACGCGCTCAACCACGGCCTGAAAATCCGGGTTTGGCATCATGCCGCCGGCCGGACTCTGATAAGCCACCGGTATATTCACCGCGCCTTCGGGATGACCCACGGCAAATTCCGATTCGGTCCGCACGTCGAGATAGACCGCATCCGACTTGGCGTCCATTCCCGCGTGCGCATCTGCGGGCAATATCTGCGCAATTGACATATTTGATTCCTCTCGCAAACCTCGTTGAGGGCCACACCCGGAGCGCGTGATTCACACTGTCACGGCGCGCGGAATGCGCCTCATGTTAAGGTGAGTTTCGACTGCGTCAAATATAGGCCGTTCATTCCGTTGCCGCAAGTTTCTCAAGACTTGACAGCCCATTGAAAAACTCCATCCGGGCTGAGCGATTTTTTACAACCGACTGTTAACCGTCGAAATTCCGGAGGTCCACCTGGCAGACCTCGAATCCGGAGGCGAAATACAGGTTGCGGTCCAATATGTGTAAGTATTCTCCCCCTCCGTCGATCAACGGCGTGAAGTAAACTTCGTGATCACGCACTTGCATGCGTCCGATCTTTCCCCCTGCCGACGTCCACAGGGATCCCGTGGTCGTATCCGCCGCGACCTCCCGGCAACCGGATGGCGCCGGACCCAGATCGCGCAGAGCGCCGTCCTCTGCATTCCAGGCGTAGAGCGTGTTGCGTTGAAGGGCGAGGACCTCCCCCGCCGGCAGGACGGCCATCACTCTTGCGGCGCCTTCACTTTCCTGGATGGCCTGGCAGCGGACGATTTCAAGTTCGTCCATATCGAATGACACCAGGTGCCCGGTCGTTTGAGTGGGCGGGGCGGAGTTCGCATCGGCGTAGATTTCGGTTCCGCAGTAAACGCGGCGTCGGCTCGAATCGACCAGCACGGAATTCACTTTCTGATCCTGCACAAGATGCCGCCAGATCCGAACTTCGCCGGTCGCGGGATCGATCCGGGTCAGCGCGCCGCCGAGATGTCCGTACTCGGGGCTCGTTGACATCCAGACGAATTCCCCGTCGTGTACGAGCCCCGTGGGTCTCATCTGCCCTTCCTTCTGCGCGCTGGCCAGTACATGCGGGTTGCGAGGCCAATCCAAAGGCGACCCGGGATCGAATGCGGTTACCGATGACGTGGTATAGCTGCTTTGTAGTACCCGTTGGGTGATTGGCTCCCAGATGATCTGATTGATCTGCCCCCCGCCAGGAGCGGCCCGTCCGCAGTCCCTTCCTTCTCCCGTTTCCATGTCGATCATCCAGAACCGCTGGTTGATGAACGGTGCGCCAACGATTATCTTCCTTTCAGGTACGGGACACAAGGCATGTGCGGCCATGGGACCGGTGGATTCCAGATCGATTCGGTCCGTCCGCCGCGTCCGTGTATCGTATCGGAGCGCAACGCCAGACAACGTCAGGCCGCACACGGCGGCTTCGCCCCACGGATGCATGGTTGCCGGACCCCCATCGGACCATTCAGGCGCCGCAACCTCCCATCTTTCCGCCCCACGGTCCAGCACGTAAAGCGAGCTGTCAGCCGCGCTGTACGCATAAAGACGGCCGTCTACAACACAGGCCTTTCCACCCAACCCACCGTTCTCGGGGCACTCAATCCTCTGTTTTAATTCAAAACCCGGATACGCCATGAAATGGAGTTCGCCCCTGACAAAGGCCGCAAGAGTCCCGTCGTCCCAGAAAAAAGCGTCGGTCGTTGACCCCACGCCCCGGATGTTTTCAGGTGTGTGGGACTCCGCTGTCAGGGTTTCGAGGTTCAGCAATACCAGCCGCGACTGAGGTACGTCGATGGCGAGCAGAACCCGGCCGTCCGGCGCTTCCACGACGTTGTGGCCGTAGAGCGCGGTTGGGAGTTCCGTGTCGATGGGCCGAAAAACCTTAACAAGCCGTGACTCCCGCCAGTCGTACACCCCCACGTGCCCGGGCGATGCCTCCCAGACCGCATACCGGTCCGTCACGCAGCCACCCCACGTAATGGACGTCAGTTCGCCGGTTACCAGAATTTCAAAGGCGTCGGCAATCGGGTCGTACCGGATGAGATCCCCATTCCCGCAACCCAGATAGAGGCAGCCGTCGGCGGCGGTACTCAACATGTAGGCGCCGGGTATGCCTCCGGGCAACTCCCTCATGCCCCGGGATTGGGTGTCCGGATTCCAAAAGTAGATCCGCCCGCCCGAACTGCCTCCCCAGACGCTGCTGACCAGATGAATATCTCCGCGAAACTGAACAATTGCCAATTCGGCATTGATGAACGGCATTCGGCTGTGCGGAATGGCGTAACGCCTGATGGAAGCCATCATCCCTCCGGGGTTTGGGAATGCAATCTTGATTGTCTGTGGCAGGAATTCGAAGACATCTCATTCAGACGGAATCAAACTCGATACAATGTGTTGTGGCGTAATCCTCTAAAGTTTTTTATTCAGGCGTTACTCGATATGCCTGCGCACCTCGATGACCTTCCCCAGAATTGAAAACGGTTCTCCGTCTTCGCTGGGGATGATGGATTCGAAGGCTTCATTCTCCGGTCGCAGTTCGATGCGCCCGCCTCTCTCTCGATACCTCTTGACCGTTGCCTCCTCGCCCACCATGGCGACGACGATGTCTCCCGACCTGGCCGCCTGCTGCCGGCGAACGATCACGATATCGCCGTGCAGGATGCCGGCCTTGAGCATACTGTCTCCCTGAACCGTAAGGGCGAAGAGTTCGCTGCCTTCGTAGCGGGATTGTTGAACCGGAAGATAGTCTTCCGGATTCTGGATGGCGGCGGTCAGGTCCCCGGCCTGCACACGACCCAATACCGGGATCAGATGGGAGGAACCCACCCTCCCCATCTTCGGCAAACGGTGGGACCTGGCCTTTCCGGAATCCTTGACCAGTCTGCCCTCCAGAACCAGCGCCTCCAGGTGCTGGCGAGCGGACTGAACTGCCCGGAATCCAAACGCTTTCTGCACCTCCCGCGTGCTGGGCGGCGCTCCGCTGAGGATACGCCCCCTTACGAACTCATAGATTTTTTCACGGGTTTGTCCGGGCGGCGTATAAGCCATGGCGCGTTCCTCGATTCGGAACACATAAGAGAAACGGACAATGAGGAAATATCAATAAAAAAAACAGACAAATATCTGTCTTGTCAAGGGAATTTTGCAAATTGGGCGATCCGGAAGGCGATGAATTTACATGGAATGACAGGATGAACGGGATAAGTGGAAGTGTGCGGTTGTCACCTTATCGGCCCTGCCGCGTGGACCGGCGTCAGCGGCTGTGAAAGGCAGTATTGTCCGGTTGCGACGTCAACTCCCGGAGCATGGCCAACCCCTCCGTAACCAGGAAGTTCTCATTGCCAGGACCGTCGTTCACATCTCTCGCCCCGTTTTCATTTCTTCGCTCAGACCCGGATACCGAAACCCTCAACGCGCTGTTCATTCTAATCTATACACGGATGTTCACGCAACAAGGGTTTACGTCAGGCAGACGTAAACCCTTGTTATATAATGGTCGGGGCGCCCGGATTCGAACCGGGGGCCTCCTGCTCCCGAAGCAGGCGCTCTACCGGACTGAGCCACGCCCCGAATTTGACAATTAAAATACAAGAAAACGGCCAGGTGGCAAGCAAAAACTCGAAATCGACCGGGTAGCGGGAAGCCGGCAGCGAACAGGGCAACTATCAGGGAACGCGTTTCCTCCAGAGCAACCACACGGGCTGGCCTGCGATTCAGCGACGGCATTCCGACAGTCGATCCAGGAAGACCACGATCGCGAACCCCAACAGGGCCAGTCCGACGGCGGCAGTGAATTCGCCGTCAATCGCCTCGGGCAGGACGTTCAACTGCACCCGTCTTGCGTCGGTCGCAAGCCCCGCAACGTCCTCCTTCCAGGGCCAGATCTTCCGCAAGGAACCGACCATAAACCCTGTTAACGCAGCAACTGTCAGGTCATGTTGCCGTCTGAATATCCAAGACAGAACCCGGGCGAAACTCAGAATCCCCACGGCAGCCCCGCCTGCAAACACGACGATCGGGACAAGGTCCCGGTTGTTCAACGCCGCCAGGAGATATTCGTACTTCCCCAGCAGCACCAGAATGAACGAACCTGAGATACCCGGGAGAATCATTGCGGATATGGAGATGACGCCGCAGAGGAAAAGAAACCACGGCGAATCCGGCGTTTTTGCCGGCACGAGGCCGACAACAACGTAGAACAGCAATGCCGCCGCGACTGCGGTGATCCAGGTTGGTACGCGCCACGCGACCACCCTTTTTCTCACCACGAACACGGACGCTACAACCAGCCCGAAGAAGAATGCCCAGATCAATTCCGGTCTATGATGGAGCATCCATTGAATACCTCGCGCCAGGGTCACCACAGCCAGCAAAATGCCTATGCCCAGGGTGCCAAGAAACTGCCACGGGACCCGAGTCAGCGCCTCCCGGAATCTGAGGGCAATCAGCAGTCTCGCGAGGCCGCGATCGATGGAACGGATTGCGTAAATCAACTCCTCGTAAATCCCCGTAACGAAGGCGATCGTCCCACCTGAAACCCCGGGAACCACGTCGGCCGCACCCATGCAGAACCCACGCAGGCCGAGGCCCGTGAAGTGCTTCCAACCCCGCCGGAAGGATGTTGGTTTCGTGCCGTCCACCGTTTCCAGACCTCCCGAATTCTCCGGACCCGGTTCTGTGACGTCCGATGCCCGGAAAACGGGGAAACCGGTTTTAAATTCAAGGGAAGGTGCGCCACAGAACCGCTACCCGAAAAACAGGGACTCACGATCGACGTCGTAAGTCCCTGTCTCTTTTGGTCGGAGCGACTGGATTTGAACCAGCGACCCCTATCACCCCAAGATAGTGCGCTACCGGGCTGCGCCACGCTCCGATCTCAACTTGCTTCCTGCCGGGGCGAAAATCTAAATGGTCTTGCCACCGCCGTCAAGTGAAATGTTATCGCGGAACACTGGACGACCGTCGTGACCGGGTCTCGACAAACCTGAAACGCAACACCATACGAGCGCGAATTATTCGGTTTTGTAGTACAGTGAACTATAGTACCGTTCAGCGATGACCTTACACAGGATATTGACGACGGCCGCGGCCGGAATTGCGATGAGCATTCCGATGAATCCCCAGAAATGGGCGCCGACGACGAGCGCAAACATCACCCAGACGGGATGCAGCCCGACGCGTTGCCCCACAACGCGAGGCGACAGGAAATTGCCTTCGATACCCTGCACAACAACGAATACTCCGATAACCTTAAGCAGGTTGCCCGCCGGGTCCGCGTCGAGTATTGCCACGAGGCACGCCACGCTGAACGCAACCGCCATTCCAATGTAGGGTATGAGGTTGAACAGACCTGCCATAAGACCCAGCAGGACGGCGTATCGGATACCGAATACAAGCAGACCTGCGGATGTCAGCAACGCGATAAAACTGCTGACGAGCATCTGCCCGCGCAGGTATTGGCCCAGGACTTCGTCGACCCTCGTTAATAACTCGCCGGCGGATGCGGCGTGCCGGCGGGGAAGTATCCGCGCCAGGGTGTGTTTTATACGCTCGTAGTCCTTGATCATATAAAAGGTTACGAAAGGGATCATCAACAGGTTCAGAAGCGTTGCCAGACCGGAACTCAACCCCTTGAGGGCCGCGATGGTCTGCTCTGCGAAAAGTTCGCCCAACTTCGGCAATCGTTCCAGCAGCAACCGTTGGATCTCGCCCTTGGGAAGTGTGATCCCGATCGTTTGCAGCCACAAAAAGAACCGATCGTAGAGATCCTTGAGTATGGACGTATAGTTGGGAACCTGACGGCCGAAGTCGAGGAGTTCGTGGGTCACCACCGGAATGACCACAATGCCGATACCGGACACTACCCCAAGTATGACGACCACCATCAGGGCGATGGCAATCGTGCGGGACATCCAGCGCTCCATAAGGCCAACAAGCGGAGACAGCAGGTAAGCCAATACAAACGAGGTTACGAACGGCCAGAATAACCCTGCCATGTCGCCCATCAGCCAGGCGCCAAACAGCAGAACCACAACCACCGCAACTCCCGCTTCGAACCTTACTCCCTTTCGCACCATTACCAGTATGGCGAGCAACAAAAGGCCGATCAGAAACGGAGAAAGGTCCTGGTGAATTACGTAGAGGAACCCTACAAGAAACAAGAGAATCGCCAGGCGAAAGAAAGGCCTGTCGCCGGACAGGAAGCCGGACGCGCGATCTTCAGATGAGGGAGTCTGGCTCTCCGCATGATGGTTCAAGTCGCCCTCTTTAGACTCATGTTCGTCTAGAATTTCAGTTCGCATACCGTTGCCCGTGAAGGTCGCTATTCCGCTTCGACCTGTCTTTCATCCTTCGGCAGGACCAGAAACGTCTCTGACTGGATGTCTACGTTGAAAATGCGAAGATAACGGCTGTGATGAAGTCCGTTTACTTCGCCGATCAGCTCCAGGACGCCATCGCCGTCAATATCCAGATAGCCCAGTCGGTCGCCAAATCCGTCGGCAAAGTACCACTCCAGGATCAACGTGTCGAGGTCCACGACCACACCGGTATTCAATACGACCTCCAGGCCGTAGTCGTCGTCGAAATCCGCGATCACCATGCTCTGGGCGTGAATCGATTCCTTGGGGATCACGTCGCTGATTCCCTGCTCGTACAGCTCCAGACAGTCATAAACGTGGATGTGCATCTCGCTATGGCCTATGCTCTTGACCAGATAGACGAATTCCAGCTGGGGATCATCGTCCACATTCGCTATTGCGACGTGGGTGATGTCCTCCTGGATCTGCCATATAAAACTGTAGTCGGCCGCACTGTACAATACGATGCGCGTAAACGTGTAGGCGACAATTTCAAATTCCCCGTCGGCATCGACATCCTCCACAAAAACTCCGAGGACGGCGGATCCCAACGGCTCGCTCTTCCACTCCTCATATCCACGTCCGTCGACGTACCTAACAACATTCAGGCTGCCCCCCGCGTCTCCGTAAACGACCCGCGAGCCTTCCTCGTCTCCTGACGGCAGAAGCCGAATCTGAGGCATTTCATCGATACTTCCACCCCAGCGGAATTGACGTTGGTCGCGTAAACCGTACCAGTCCGGTTTCCCTGCCTCAGCAGGTATCTGTGCCGCAAGCCAGATCAGTGCGGCAATCCAGTAGTGGAATTGCATACCTATCGGTCCTCTAACTCGGACAGAATCGAGAAGATCTCGTTGTTCGCCCTAACCGCTTCTTCACCGTCCGGAACGGTACGCTGGTGACACGCGAGACATACCTCCCGGAGTTCCGGCTTATGACAGTTCGTGCATTCCTGCACATTACCGTACGGCGCAAAGTAAGGCGCCTCCCGAAGATGGAAATCCTCCGCGTCGATGCGTCCACCCGGGTCCTGATGACCAACGGTGCCGGTTACCCCTTCTCTCTCGTGGCAATCCTGGCAGAACGCCCTCAGCTTGTGGCAGGAAGCGCAGTCTGCGATCCTTCCGGAGACATCGTCTCCATGATTACCCCGAAAGTCCGAGGTTATCGAAATTACCTTTATGTATCTCTCGGGCCGTAAACTCTTGAATTCTCCGATCAGATCCGGCGTTCCGTCATAGTTCACGTCCATGTACCCCATGCGGTCGCATCCGCCGAAGTGCCATTCGAAGTCGAGGGATCTTCCATCGATTACTACGCCGGTATTTATGGCGATTTCGAGTTGGGCGTCTTCGTCCAGGTTCGCTATGACCATGCTTTCCCCAATCAGGGTCTGTTCGCCCCTGCGCTCCTCCGCAAGATGCTTGCCGTCGTAGACAAACAACCGGGATCCCTGTTCACCCGAAGCGTCTTCCGCTTCCCCGAGGAAAATCAACTCCAGCTGCGGGTCTCCATCCAGGTTTGCTATCGCCATCGTTGAGATCGTCGCGTACTCGTCATCTTTGCTGCGCCATATCAACTCATACGTATCCGCATTGTAGATCACAATGTCGCCCCAATGCGAATACGCGACAATTTCAAGGTGACCATCTGCATTGACATCCGCTACAAATACCTGCGCCACAGATGATTTAAGGGATTGGCTCACCCATGCCTCCCGGGATCGCCCCTCCCGGAACTCGAGGACGTGCAACAGGCCCTGGCGGTCTCCGTAAACCAGACGCCCGGCGGTGTCGGCTTCAGCAGGAATTATCCGAACGGTACGCATGCCAGAAAGGGCGCCGCCGAAGGAAACATCCTTACGCTTCGCCCATCTGAACCATTCCAGATCTCCTGCGTGAGCAAGTGTCAATCCCGCGCACAGGAACGACAGCACCCAGAATGCATTTCGGACAACCATCCCCCTCACACCAAACCTCCGCTTAGAACAGACTGAAATCAACATTGAGATAGCGTTTCGGGTCCGTTCTGATATCTTCGATCAGGCTATCCACCGAGGTGAGCGTACGCTCCAGATCCGAATACAACCGTTCGTCGTAAATCAGGCGGCCCAGCGTTCCTTCACCGCGGCGCAGTTTTCCGCTCACGTCGTTCAGATCGGATAGTGACGTCCCGAGCGATTCCAACGCGGTCTCCATATTACGCGCCACTCCGTCCAACCTTTTTGTTGCGCGCTGCATGTTTTCGACAACCCGGCGCACCTCCGGCCGGTTCTCGCCCAGCATGCCCCGTGCGTCGCGCGCAGCCTCGGCGGCGTTATCCAGCACGGCTGCGAGGGTCTCGCGGTTCTCTGAAAGGGTTTGTTTGAGGTGCACGGCCGTACTATCCATATTCTCCAGCAAGGCCTCGACGTGGGTAAGATTCCTATCGGCAAGCACCGCTTCCAGGCGCTGGGCCAGTGAACTGGCATGTTCCGCCATCTCTTCGATGCCGCCACCCGACAACCCATGCAGCGTGTCGTGGTCGGCATAGACCCTTTCGACGTCCGATCCCACCTGCACGTCGATCATCTTGCCCCCCAATAATCCCTCGGCCTGCAAGAAAATCTTCGAATCCCGGGGAAGGTTTCGAAATTCCGCAAAGCCGATGCTTACAAGTGGCAATCCATGCGTAAGTCTGATTTCCAGCACCTTGCCGGCCCAGACACCCCGGATGAACACCGGGTCACCGGGTTGCAGCCCTGGTACGCTTTCGAAATTGACATGCAGCTGATAACCGCCGGCGGCTCCGGCGTAATTCTCCGATAGCCAGGTCGCGCCAAGGACCGCAATCGCAATCGCCAGAAAAATGACGGCGCCCAGAACCATCTGTTTTTCTCGGCTGATCATTCGTCACCCGCTTCAGACTTTCCCTTGAACAAACAGGTCATAGACATCGTTTCCGCTCCTCTCAATTTCCTCGGGAGTCCCTTGAATGGCTGTCTTTCCGTTGTAGAGCAGGGCAATCCTGTCCGAAATCCTGCGGGCAAGCGGCAGATCGTGGGTAACCACAACCGAGGTCACTTCCAGCTCACGTTGAAGTTTCAGAATATAGTCGCCCACTACTGCGGCCGTGCCGGGGTCGAGGCCCGTGGTTGGCTCGTCGTACAGGATAAAATCCGGTGACATTGCAATTGCCCTCGCCAGCGCCGCACGCTTCCGCATACCGCCCGAAAGCTCGACGGGCATCGTCGGCTCGGCCCCGGAGAGCCGAACGGCTTCAAGGCATACCCCGACCCGTTCTGCAATCTGCTGCTCCGACATCCGGGTGTGCATTCGCAGCCCGAATGCCACGTTCTCCTTTACATTCATTGAATCGAACAGCGCCGCGGACTGAAACAGCACTCCGATTCGCTTTCTCAGTTCCTTAAGGTCGTTCTTCTGGATGGTATTCATATCGTGGCCGGCAACCGTCACCCGTCCGTGGTCTGCCTGTTCGATGCCGATAATATGCTTGAGCGTCACGCTCTTACCGCATCCGCTGGGCCCCAGAATGGTCGTGACTTCTCCCCAGCGGACCTCCAGATCCATACCCGTCAGCACTTTCAAGTCATCGAATCGCTTGAACACGGCTTCGAATCTTACAGCAGCGCCATTCTTTGCCGATTTTTTTCCCATGCACCGACGCCCCTGGACGGTAGGATCCACATTCGAAACGGATGAAAGTCCGTTTTCAATAAAGCAACGTTTTGGTCAGGAAGTAGTCGAGAATCAAGATCGAGGCCGCCGAGATCACCACCGCCGACGTCGCAGCGCGGCCCACCCCCTGCGCCCCGCCCGTTGCCGACAGTCCGGCGTACGAACCGTAGAAGGTGATCAGCCCTCCGTAAATCACGGACTTGATCAGGCATACCACAAGATCGTACGAATTGAAATCCAGCTTCATTCCCTTCACGAAATCCGCAACTGTAATATCCATAAGAAGAATGGACATCACGTAACCGGCGTAAATCGACGTGAAAGCCGAGAATACCACAAGTACGGGAATCATTACGATGCCGGCGAGAACCCGCGGCATGAGGAGGTAACCGACCGGATCCACTGCGAGGGAAACCAGCGCATCCACCTGTTCAGAAACCTTCATCGTGCCCACTTCCGATGCAATTCCCGCACCCACCTGGCCCGCCAGAACCAGCCCCATTAGAATCGGGGCCAGTTCCAGCAGCACTGAGCGAACAACGATGCTGCCCACCATATAGTCCGGAACGTAGTCCTCCATCTGGTAGGCCATCATTGTGGATACGGCCATGCCACTGAACGCCGAAACAAGGATGACCAGAGACAACGAATTCACGCCAACGGAGTAACATTGTTCAACGATCTGCCGCCTGTAGAAGTAGGCGTTTGGCAATTCGGCAAGAAGCCGCTGAAAATACCCGAACATCGAGTGGGTCAGCAACAGAAAGCGGGTCGTTTTCAGGCCCAGGAATTCCAACAGTCTTTTCACGGGATCATACCGGCGAATAACCGCCGGCCGGTCGCAGCCGCAGGCGGGCACCTCCCAGCGTCAGCGGAACAAGAGGCCTGTACGGTCGTACTGGCGCGAAGGCGGAACACAAAGTCCGCGGTGAGAGCCGCCCCACGGACAGACCGGATAATACGTGACCACGGACGTTCAAACCTCGAAAACCACATGCGCGCGCCCACACGGAGGAGGGTTTCAACTACCGGATCCGGTAGTTCTTGGCAGAGCCAATATGGAGACGATCGGGAATCTCGATATGACGCCAATAAGTGTCGTCTTTCAATGGTGTAACATTCCCTAAGCGATCCAATCCGGAAGCGCTTCCAATTTAACCATTAAATCCGGTAGGATCAACGACTTTGTACTTGTCTTGGACCGCCGGTTCCTCACCGCAACCGACCTGCCGTACCGGTTTCGCTCCCTGCAACAAAAATGCGGGCGGGGGAAAACCCCCTACCCGCCTGTTACAGCCCCTGCGTCAATGCGGCATCAGACCTGATCCTGCCAGGACTCCTCGGCACGCACCCGTTGTTTGAAATATCGGCGAAGTTTGCCCAGGGCTCGATTCCGGATCTGGCGTACGCGTTCCCGCGTGACGCCCAGTTCGCCGCCGATCTCGCCCAGTGTCCTTCGGTCTCTGCCTTCCAGGCCGAAATAGGACCGGATTACGTTTGCCTCCCTGGCGTCGAGACTACCCGAGAGGGAGGCGTTGATGAGTTCGGTGCGGTCTCTTTCCAGAACCTCCAGATCCGGGTGGGCGTCGTCGCAGTCGAGCACCTGCAACAGGGTCTTTTCACCTTCCGCGTCGATGGGAGACTCGAGGGAGAGGTCCGACCGTGCGCACCGAAGTGCGCGTTCCGCGCGCTTTCGACTGATCTTCATATCACTCGCCACCTCGTCCACCGTGGGCACCCGCCCCAGTTCCTGGGTCATCTGTCCCCACCGCCGGGCCATGCGATCCATATCCTCCTGCCGGTTGGCCGGCATGGACACCGCTGAAGTTCGTTTCAACGCATTCAATATCGCCTGGCGAATCCACCAGACTGCATAGCTGATGAATTTGTAACCCCGGGTTTCGTCAAACCGGTTCAGCGCTTCCATCAAGCCCATGTTGCCTTCGGCAATCAAATCGGAAAGTGGCACACCGCGGCCCTGGTACTCGAGGGCGACGCTCACGACAAAACGCAGATTGGAGGTAACCAGCCGCTCGATCGCCTTTGAATCGCCCTTTCGGGCCCGCGCGAGGGTATCCGTTTCCTCTTTGCGCGTCATGGGTGGATACCGGCGAAGTTCCTTCAGATATCGCTGTACCGAGGCGTCGTGAGGAAGACGCTTCCTGGTGGGTTCCTGGAAGTCCACGGCGGATAACAACCCCTTTGCTCCCATGAAGCCGCCGCCCGATTTCACCGGCGTTTCCGGATTTGATATGGAGCGACGTACGCTTGGAACGATTTGGAAGTACGAAAGTTCCATTTTCTTCAAGTCCCGCACGGTTCGGGTACGACGGCCACTCCGTACCGGCGAATGGGGTTTGGAGTTCCACACATCTGATTGCCACGAGGCGCGGACACAAAAAAGGCGGGCCGTCGATTACTCGCCGGCCCGCCTTTGACAGGCATGGTGGGACATACAGGATTCGAACCTGTGACCTCTGGTTCCGGAGACCAGCGCTCTATCCAGACTGAGCTAATGCCCCCGCACAACTCTGGAATACGGTCAGACTTTCTTGTGGCGATCTCTTCTGCGACGTTTCTTGCGCTTGTGAGTCGCGATCTTGTGGCGCTTTCGTTTTCTTCCGCAGGGCAAGTGATACTCCTTCTGGTCAAACCATCGGTGGTGAGGAGCGGGTTCTGACCGGTTATTCTCCTCTAAGGCCCGCCCGCAATTCCCTGGAAGGCTTGAAAACCGGCGCGGGGCGTTCCGGAATTTGAACGACGTCGCCTGTTTTTGGGTTTCGCCCAATCCGGGGCGCC
This sequence comes from Candidatus Latescibacterota bacterium, assembly GCA_963662665.2. Classification (GTDB taxonomy): domain Bacteria; phylum Latescibacterota; class UBA2968; order UBA2968; genus JAAXHE01. The sequence goes on along the minus strand of CAXXJS010000055.1, from coordinate 44,276 downwards.
CGGGTCACGACCTTAAACGTTCCAAACCCTCGAATTTCGATATGCTCGCCTTGTTGCAATGCCGACACAACCGAGTCGAGAAAACCCTCCACAACAGCCGCCGTATCCGATTTCGGCAACCCTGTGGCCTCTGCAATCTGATTGACGATATCGGCTTTGGTCACCGAATCCCCTTTCGAAATTGGCTTGCGACTCAACGAAAAACCGACCGGTCGAATTGGTTCGGACAAGCGAAAAGGATATACAAATGTAGACGTTTTGTCAACAAAAAACAGCCTAACCGGGCCCACCGCCCACGTATTGAAGTTGGTGAAGCCGGTAATAGATACCCCTCCGCGCCAACAGGGCTTCGTGTGTACCCGCTTCTCGAATCTCGCCTTTGTGAAGGACCAGAATCCGGTAGGCGCTGCGCACGGTTGAAATCCGATGCGCGATAACGATGGAAGTCCTCGACCTCATCAGTCTGCCCACCGCGTCCTGAATCCAGGCCTCCGTTTCGGTGTCTACGCTGGAGGTAGCTTCGTCCAGAACCAGGATGTCGGGTTCAAATGCGATCGCCCGGGCGAAGGCCAGCAGCTGGCGCTGTCCGCCGGACAGTGTGTCGCCCCTTTCCGTGACGGCATGACCGTAACCTGCGGGCAGGCGGCTGATGAACCGCTGTGCGTTTACGTCGCGCGCGGCCTGTTCGACCCTCTGTTGTGAGATTTCGGCGTTTCTCAGGCGGATATTCGCGCCAATGTCCCCTGAGAACAGAAATACATCCTGTTGTACGACGCCAATGCGTCGCCTTAAAGCGTCGACGTCCCACTCCCGAATATCGACTCCGTCTATTCGAATCAGCCCGCGTTGAACGTCGTAGAATCTGCACAGCAGGTTGATAATGGTTGTCTTTCCGGAACCCGTCGCGCCGACAATGGCCAGCCGTTCCCCGGGTTTCACGAGGAACGAGACGTCTTTCAGGACCCAATCATCCTCGTTATAGGCAAACCAGACATTTGAGAACTCGATCTCGCCGCGGATCCTCTTCCGTCCTGCCTTGCCGGGGCCGGGCTCCGGCTCCGTATCCAGGAGTTCAAATATCCGCTCTGACGACGCCATCGCCGCCTGCAGGATCGCGTACCGTTCTGCGACATCCAGAATGGGCCAGAAGAACCGAGGGATGTACTGCAGCATGGCCACCAACGCTCCCCACTCGATCTGAGATCGGATCACATCGTTGCTTCCCTGCCAGATGACGAGCGCCATCGCCACGGAACCGAGCAACTGCATTATTGGAAAATAGAGCGAGTAATACAGCGTCGACTCCAGATTTGCGGACCGGTATCGGCCGTTTATCCCGTCAAACCGATCCGCGTGCCGGCCTTCGCGGCCGAAGAGCTGTACCACCGGCATACCCGTGATATTTTCCTGCAAATAGGCGTTCAATCGTGCCAACCGGCTGCGCGCCAGGCGAAAAGCGCGCAACATGCTCCCCTGGAACCAGAACGTCACTCCGAACATTACGGGCACCGTCGCGCAGACCAGAAACGCGAGTGACGCGTCCATGTAAAACATAAATGCCATAATTGCGATCAGCGTGAAGATATCGCTGAACACGGCCACCACCCCATCCGTAAACAACTCGTTGAGCGCGTCCACGTCGTTGGTGTTGCGGGTCATCAGCCTGCCGATGGGCGTGCGGTCGAAGAATCGAACGGGTAACCGTTGAAGATGCGCAAAGATCGCCTTGCGAATATCGTACATCACCCACTGTCCAACCATCTGGGTGACCATCCTCTGAGCCACGTCGGCCATAAACTGAAACACGAGCAGCCCCACGAACACCAGCACGATCCGGTTCAGGCCCGCCAGGTCCCCCTGAAGGATATGGTCATCCACGGCAATCTTGCTTAGATACGGACCTGCCTGCCTGGCGCCCGAAGCCAAGAGAATCAGGACGAACGCCACAGTCACCCAAACCGAATACGGCTTGAGATAAGCCAGAAGGCGCCACATCAGCCTCGCATCGAACGGCTTCTGCGTCACCTCTTCTTCGTGGACATCGCGTGTTGCGTCGGACATTGGGGGTTGCCGCTCCCGGGCAGCTACGGTACCCGCAGGTTTAGCGGTCCGTTGATAAAGTCGCTCTTCAGGCGAGGCCGAAGACAAGGCGTGCGACCGCGTCGAATCGGGGGATTCGGCGAGGGAGTGGAACGCAGTCATTCCGCCAGAAGGGGCCGGACGCAGCCCGGATGGGCAATTTCAACGGGCTGTCAGATGTCCTCCAGCTCTCGGGTCAACTGCTGGCGCCGGTGCATGTCGGCATAGATGCCGCCGAGGTTAATCAGTTCCTTGTGGGCGCCCCGTTCCGCAATCGCCCCTTCATCCAGTACAACGATCTGATCCGCGTCCTGTACAGTTGAGATTCGGTGCGCAATCAGTATTGTGGTTCTGGCCGACATAACCTCACGCAGACGGTTCAATATCAACTCTTCGGTCTGCGTATCGACGCTGGCGAGCGCATCATCCAGAATCAGAATTTCAGGTCGACGGATCACCGCGCGGGCCAGCGCGGTCCGTTGCTTCTGGCCACCCGACAGTGTCACGCCACGCTCACCGATCAAAGTTTCGATTCCCTGAGGGAAATTCGAAAGATCGCTCGAAAGACCGGCGACGTCGCTCGCCCACAGTACGTCTCCCTCCGTTGCCCGGTCGTGCCCAAGGCTGATATTCTCCCGAAGCGAGTCCGAGAAAAGAAATGTATCCTGAGGGACATATCCGATGGACGCCCGGAGCGTAACCAGGGGGATATCATCCACCGGAATACCGTCGATCAGCACGGCGCCCCCCGTTGCCTGAAGCAGGCGCGGGATCAGTCGTGCCAGCGTGGTTTTGCCAGAACCAATCCGACCGACCAGCGCAAGCGTGCTGCCACCTGGAATATGCAGATCGATATTTTTCAATACCGGCACGCCATTGTACGAAAAGGTCAGGTTCCGGAATTCGATTTTACCGTGAAGCGATTTGACTTTCCTCACGCGGTCCGAATCCTGGATTTCGGGTATTGTGGCGAGGACTTCCTCAATCCGCTTCATGGACGCCAGACCCCGCTGGTACCGGTCGATCATCCAGCCCAATGTAATCATAGGAAAAATCAACTTGGTCAGGTAGGCGTTGAACGCCACGAAATCCCCGAGAGTGAGCCGACCCTCGATCACATGCGCGCCGCCTACCCAGAGTATGACCGCCAGCGACGCGCCGCTGATCAGAAACGTCAGCGGAAAAAGGAGACTTTGAATGCGGATCAGCTTGCGGTTCTTGACCAGGTAGTCCCGGTTCAATTCGTCAAACGCATCGATCTCGGCGCTCCCCTGTGCAAATGCTTTGACCACCCTGATGCCGGACAGGTTTTCCTGAACGCGGGCGCTTATTCGCGAAAACTGTTCCTGCACGGACCGGAACCCGTGGTGGACCCTGCCGGCCAGGCGGTTCATTACCAGGGCCATCAACGGCATCGGCACGACAGCGAATATTGCCAGCTTCCAGTCGATCCAGCACATCACAATCATGCTCAGGGCCAGGCCCAGAACCGCACCGAACAACATACGTACGCCGAAGCCCAGAAACATACGGACGGCGTTCATGTCGTTGGTCGCACGGGAAATGAGATCGCCGGTCGGCGTCTGATGGAAGTAGTTCAGAGACTGCCTCAACAAAGACCTGAAATAGTCCCGTCTAATATCGTACTCGACATAACGTGAAACGCTGATCAGGCACCAGCGCATGCCCATTTCCAACCCCATTTGCACCAGCGCGAGTCCGAGGATAATCAATACCCAGAATACCACCTGATCGCTCACGCTTCCGTCCTGCAGCGGGATCCCGTCCTTCGCGCCGTCCAACCATTCCTTTACCAGATCGACCGCTTCTCTCAACGCAAGAGGTATCGCGCTCGAAGCCAGTTGGCCGATCGACAACAGCGCCAGACCCGTGAGGATACGACTGCTGTAGGGTTTCAGATACGTCCAGAAGGGTCTGAAGGGATTTAGCGTCATTGGGTCATCCGATGGACGTTCTGTTCCGTTGTTTCGATGTTCCAACTCCGGTCTGGAGACAAGCTGTCGGCGGTTGCATCGCCCATCTAACCCAATCCGGGGCAAGAAGTTGAGACGGAAGCCGTTAGCAGACGCTAAGCGCGAATGACCGTTGGGGGGCGGTGTATGGAACCTATACGTCCGCGTGCCATCTGTAGACGTGCAGATCCACTTTCCCCTTCACGAAGGTCACGCCTTCGGCCTTCAGAAGCGCTTCCTGGACCAGATGCGCCTTTCTGGCGCCGGTGCGAATCGACACCGTGCCCCGTGCGTTGATCACCCGATGCCACGGACACTTCGCGCTCGCGGGCAGTGCTTTGAGCGCCTGCCCCACCTGCCTGGGCCCCACGCCCGCGATCCCCGCAACCTGGCCGTAGGTGGCGACGGTACCTTCTGGAATCCGGGAGACCACCCGATAGATCCTTCGAAACGTACGCTCAAATTCCGGCATGCCCGCAGAACTCTCCAAAGGCAGTTGATCCCGCCATATACGGCCTCGTGCGCCCGTGACCCTTCCCGGAGACGTGTTGCCATGCATCCGTCGATTCATCCCGTTCCGCGGCGTTGCCGGCGGGACGGCTCGGCGGCCGCAATTCGGGAATCCATTTGCGGAACAGAACACTACGGGCTGTCGGTATGCGGCTTGTCTTCGTCGACTTCCCGCAACCATTCCACCAGATATCCCGAGGGGTCCGCCTGCGACTCACATTCCTTGAAGAGCCGGACCGCGGCCTTGAGATCCCGGCCGAGCGTCCGGTACACGCGATCGAAGACATCCGCCTTTTCATGATATGTCCGATAGGCCATCAACACTGCATTGTTCAATCGCCGTTGCGGGAAACGGGAATACGCATCTGTCTTTAGGTCCAACCGGCCAAACCGGTCTTTCGCCCGCTTAAATATGACCTCTCGTTCGGAAAGCTTCTCATTAAAGGAACGTTCAGAGCCGTAGAGCGTATCCAATTCTTCAGCTACCGTGTGCATGAACAGATTGAATCTCCGTTCGTCGGTCCTCAAATCCTGCAGTTCCCTTACAACGGCGGACTCCGGTCCGTGAAGTTCCCGAAGAAACAGCAAGGCGCCAGCCTCACCCACAAAGGTCGCCATGTTTTCATTGAAGACGACCCGGTTCGGAATCCAGACCGTCCCGTGTGTCAATTCGTGGATGACGAGTTCGGCCAAATACCCGTCACGATACCGGAGCATCGTGCTCAGAATCGGGTCCTCAAACCAACCCAGCGTACTGTAAGCGCCGACGGCGCGCAGAACGGTATCGTAGTTTTGCGCAACCAGTCGATCCCGTTCCTTTTTCGCGCGGTCCAGGTCAAAATAACCCCGGTAGGGAAATCTTCCCGCTACCGGGTACGTCCATTGAACCGGTTCGAGCCGGTCCTTCGGCGATGCCGTCAGTTGCCACGAAACCGGCCCGTCGCCGATGTCAACGTAGGTAGTGTAACTCCGGGACGGGTCAAGCCCGATCCGTTCCTGGGCGAATCGACGCACCTCCTGGATGAATTCCAGCCGTTCCCGAACAGTCGGATCCAGGTCCGGCCGCGCCAGAAGACCTGGGACTGGCTGTCGGTTCCAGAGCAATTCAGCCTGGCCGCGTACAAGGTGCAGATAGTATCCGAGTTCCAGATTCAAGCTGCAAATCAGGGGCAAGAGGACAATCATGGCCGTGTCGGACCGGCTCATCGCAACCGTTCCACATCCATGAAATAGTAACAAATGATGTGTTGCAGGACCATATGCATGTCCTCAACCCTTCCCATATGATCCGAATCCACGACAATACAATGCCGCGCGAGATCTTTCAACCTTCCGCCGCCGAATCCGGTAAAACCGACCGTATGACAGCCCATCCCGTTGGCAAAACGCACTGCGCGGAGTACGTTTTCGGAGTTCCCGCTCCCGCTGATGGCCAGCAGCACGTCCCCCGGTTCCGAAAAATTCCTCATCTGCTCCACGAACACGTCTTCGTAACTCAGGTCGTTGCTCAGCGCCGTCATCCACTCCACGTTGTCGGTCAGGGGAACTACCTTGAAGCGTGTTTCCCGACCGACCGACGCCCCCTTTCCCATATCATTCACAAAGTGGGAGGCGGTACCCGCGCTACCTCCGTTTCCTATGGCGAAGATCCGATTGCCGGAGTCCCTCGCGTCGCGCATAAGGGTGATGATAGGCGCGATATGCCCGGGATTCAACGATGCCAGAAGTCTTCCGTTTTCACGAATATACTTCGCGGCAAAGGTTTCAATGGGTTCCATGGGATTCTCCGATGTATTGACTCGATCTCGTTCGGCACGCATTTCAGATGTCCGCGCGACCCCCTACCTTCAGGCGCGTGAGTTCAATCCCGCCGCCTGCCACGCGTCGTCCAGCCCCCGATGGGTCAGGCGTACAGCATCGGTCGCACCCAGTTCCCTCACCTCCCGACTGAACGGCTCCGGCGTAACGGGCCCGGCGTACCCGATCTCATTCAACACCTTCAAGAAACCCGCCAGGTCGATCACGCCCGTCTCGGACGGGAGCGCGCGAACCTGATCGATCTGTTCCTCCACGGTCACTCCCGCCGGGGCGTCGTTCACGTGGACGTGGACGACGTCGTTCGCAGAGAGTCCCCGGAGGTCCGCGAGGGTCCCAAGCGAGGTATACCAGTGCCAGCTGTCCAACAGCAGTCCCGCGTTTCCGGTTCCCAGTGCCTCACAGAATCCAAGCATTCCGCCGATCGAATGGATAAATCCGTACGTCCTTCCCAGACGTTGGGTTCTCGGTCCGATGAATTCCAGCCCCAGGCTGCAGCCGTGGTCCTTCAATACTTCGCATATCGGCCGGAAGCGGCTCAGGCACCACCGAAACTGTTCGCGGAAGGGACGCGTATCGGAAGCGGGTGCTATCCACTGTGAGACCCTGTTCGCGCCCACCGACGCGCCGGCCGCCGCCAACCCTGGCAATGCCTGCACGTCACGCTCGAAATCCTCCTGCGGGCCGTTCCAGGCCACCGGCAATCCCCAGGCACCTATCTTCATGCCAACTTCGGAAAACATCCCCGTGACATGCGCCGCTCCGTTCTCACGCACGAGGCGCGATACCTCACGGACATTAACATCCAGGCCGTGGAATCCCCCGGCTTTCGCATACGACAATCCCTCCGACAGGTTCGCTTTGACACCAATGGCGCCCGGCGCCAGACACTTGAACATGTATTCCTCCGTAGTTAATTTACTCCAGGGAGGCTTGCCGGATGCAGCCGGCCGGACCGGCGTCCGCGTTCATCCCACACTCGTCCCGGCCAATAGCAAGGCATGACGTCCTGTTTTGCCAGCCCGGTGCGAGGCGGAATTGGCCCAGGCATCTGTCGGTATTCCCACTTTCGCAATCAACCTAACGCGACCCCGTGAGTTTCAAGCACTTCCGGGTTCAATTCCACCCCGAGGCCAGGACGCCGGCCAGGGCGAATGCGGCCGTTGACGATTTGTTCCCGGGGCACGGTCAACTCGTTCCGCCACAGGACCTCGCCCCAGGCGTATTCCAGAATTAAAAAACCGGGGTGCGTGGCCATGACCTGCATCCCGGCGCTAACGGCAACCGGCCCGAAGGGCCCGTGCGGCGCCGTGGGTACGCCAAACGTGTCCGCCATCTCCGCGACCGCTTTCAATTCAGCGATACCCCCCACAACCGTCACGTCGGGCATGATTATATCCATCGCGGCGTTTTCCAGAGCTTCCCGAAATCCACTGCGCAACATTCGCTGTTCCCCGCCGGCAGTCCGCAATCCACAACGCCCGTTCACCTCGACGACGGCGTCCGGATTACCTTCGGAAACGGGCTGCTCAAACCAATAGAGATCAAGGTCACGCAACGCGTCGGCGGCCTCAAGGGCGCCTTTGACGGTAAAACGGCTGTGGCAGTCGACCAGCAGATCCACGTCGGGACCGACCGCCCGGCGAACAGCCTTCACGCGGGCGATGCCCAACCCTGTTTCCGCGACAGAGTCTACGACGGGCGGCATCTCGTCGAACGGCGCCAGTTTGACGGCGTCGAATCCCTCGGCGACGGCCCCGTCCGCAAGCGCGGCGAAACTCTCCGGGCTGCGATCCGTCGACGCCCGGTTGATGTTCGCGTAGAGACGGATTTCCTCCCGTATCGCGCCTCCCAGAAGCGTGTACACCGGTACTTCGAGCACCTTGCCCTTAAGATCCCATAGCGCGACTTCCAAAGCGCTAACGGCGCTGATAGTATCTCCGTCCGAAGAAATCCTTGCAAATCTGCGTGAAAAATCCCTGACCTGCCAGGGGTCCCGCCCAAGCAGCCATTCGCCCAGTTCCTTTGTAGCACGTATCCGGCCGGCGTAGTTCCTACCCGCCCGCAACTCTCCCAGGCCGCGAAGTCCCTCGTCGGTATTGATGTGTACGAAAACCCAGTCGCCCCGGTGGTTCACGCCAACGGAAACCAGATCGACACCTGTTATTTTCATTCGATCGACCCGATCAGAGGGCTGCTACGCCCGGTAGACTTCGGCGACACGAGATGCGATCCGTTGCCAGTCCAGCGACTTTGCGCGTGCAAACGCCGCTCGGCCAGCACGACCGAGGTCACGCCGTCTGACGTCGAGCATCGCCTTCGACAGGGCGCCGGAATCATTCGGGTCGTATAAAATGCCCATCGAGTCGTCAACCAGTTCCGGCAGGCATCCAAGCGCCGGTACAATGACCGGTTTGCCGAAGGAAAGTGCGGCGATTGCGGATCCGGACGTCAGTACCTGTGAAAACGGTAACACGACAACGTCCGCGGCATTCAGGTAGATCTGGAAATCCTCGTTTGGAAAGAAAGAGTGCGTAAACACGCGAATGCGTTCATCGTCTTCCGCAAGGGCGATTAACCTGTCCGCGTAACTTCCGTCGAAAGCCTTTCTGGTCATTATGGCCAGACGCGTGTCGGCGTCCGCGCATTCCCGATAAGCGTCGATCAGCTTTTCAATTCCCTTATAGACCCTGGCATTTCCGAAAAACAGGTATACGAACGCGTCTCCCGGCAACTCAAGCTTCTGACGTGCCGTCTCCCGAGGGATCTCATTGGGAAAAATGTCGATATAGTGACCGTGTGGAATGACGTGCAGATGTTCGGTGCGATAAAACAGCTTGCGTGCAAGACCGGCGCCGTAGTTGCAATGTGCAATCACTCCGTCTGCCAATCGGCCAACGATCAACCGCGCCAGATGATCCAGATCCGGAAATGGCCGTTCGTGAGGATACCGGTTGTGCATTGTCCAGACGATCCGGTAACCCAGATCCCTGGCAAAGTGCAAATTGTCCGCAAAACGGTTGAGCCGGGAAACCGATTTCTCAAGGGTGTCTTCCCGGTAGAACCAGTGAAGCCAGTTCAGGTGCAATACGGAGAAATCGTTTCGCGCGTCATTCAGCCATTCCCGCCGGAACTCGTAGTCGCCCAGTTCCAGGTGGATATCCAGCTTTGCCAGATCGTGAGCAAGCAACGGCCCATAGGGATTGCATCTGTCCTGAAGCGCCAGACCGCCGGCTGCGGCTTCCCAGAAAAAGAAAGCCCGCATTGTTCAATATCCCTTTTCTTTGTCGATCACGCTCAACAATGGCTGTCCCGCGTTCAATCTTTTCAGATTCTCACAGAACAGGTTCACAATGCGGTCCTGCCGGTTGGGCGACCCACCGGCGGTATGCGGGGTAATCAGCACGTTATCCAGTTTCCAGAGTGGATGGTCCGGGGGGAGTGGCTCCACGGGGGCCACGTCCAGGCCCGCCCCTGCAATCATACCACGCGACAAAGCTGCGATCAGCGCGTTTTCATCCATAATTCCCCCTCGCGTTACGTTGATCAGCAACGCACCGGATTTCATGGAATGAAACGCGTTTTCATCGAACATCCCGCGGGTATCCGGCGTGAGGGGCGCGCAGACGGACACAACGTCGGACATTGAGAGGAGGTCGTGAAACCGATCCATCTTCCAGCATGATGCCACGCATGCGGGTACGTCCACGTCCTCGGGGTCCACGGCCACCACCCGCATGCCGAATGCGCTCGCCCTGGTGGCGAGTTCGCGCCCAGTACCGCCCAGGCCCACGATTCCCATCGTCAGATCGACAAGCTCCCAACTCGCGTTCCGGATAGCCATTCGCTGGTCCCAACCGGGCACCCGTACGGCCCTGGCTATACCCCTCGTGAGCCCGAGCAACAACGCCATCGCGTGTTCCGCCAGATGCACGCCAACCGTGCCTCGACCGCTTGTCAAAATCACATTGCTGTCCACAAACGACTTGAATAGCTGCCCGTCGACACCGGCGCCCCAGGTCTGCACCCACCGTAATCGCTCCGCGCGCCGGAACATGCCAGGACTCACACTGCCAAAAACAATCTCGACCCGCGGCATGATCATCTGTAATTCAGATTCGGAATCAGGCATCACCAGGTCAACACGTTCAACCGCCGACCGAATCTGTTCCATGTGGCGTTCCGACAAGGCCACGCGCAACAGTATATTCATAGGTTCATCTCGGATCCACAGTGTGAGAACACCGCTCGTTACGGTGAGAATACTTCTTCGGCCGAGGCGCGAACGGCGGCTGCGAGAGCGTCGATTTTTTCCTCCGGAAACCAGGGATTGACGAACGCAAGGTGGAGGACCCGCTGTAGCAGGTCTTCCGTGCGGGGACACAGACCGGGGCCGTACGTAACCTCGCCATCGTACATCGGCGACTGCCAGGGATTCGCGTGGGGCGTAGCCGTGGCCTGGTTCTGGATTGGCGGACCCAGATAGACCGGCTTACCGCCGTATCCCAGACCTGCCGAGAACCCCCGGTCACGCATCGCCTTCGCGAAACGCGCGCAGGTGCGCTGATCTTCGAATAAGAGATCCCAATGTACCCCGAGATGGCCTTCTTCGTCATTTGGCGGCCTGATTTCCACCCCCCGCACGCCCGCAACACCCCCCTTGAATCGCTGGAATTTCCGGCGTAGCGACTCGACAACGCCTTCCATTTTCTGCAACTGTGCGAGCGCAACCGCCCCGGACATCTCGGGCATTCTGAAGTTCTCACCTACGAATGGCTCCAGAGTCGGCTGGAATCCGGGAAATCGGGTCTTTTCCCGGAACAGACCCTGGTCGTGGTAGCGCACGGCGCGTTCGTAAAGTCCCGCGTTGTCGGACACCACGACACCGCCTTCACCCGACGTGATAACCTTCCCGAATTGCAGGCTGAACGCCCCCAGATCGCCCCAGGTCCCAATCGCCTTTCCTTTGTATGACGCGCCCGCACTCTGGGAGCAATCTTCGATAACTTTCAAGCCATGCCTCTTCGCGATATCCATTATCCGATCCATCCTGCACGGCGTCCCCCACAGATGAACGGGAAGAATCGCTTTCGTCCGCGGCGTGATTCCGGCTTCGATGGCGTCCGGATCCAATGTCATCGACCGGTCGACTTCGGTAAAGACCGGAACACCCCCGATGAGAATAACCGCGCCCGGCGTGGCCACGAACGTGACCGGGGGCATAATTACCTCGTCGCCCGGGCCGACACCCGCTGCAACCAGGGCGACCTTTATCGCAGCGGTACCTGACGTGACGGCCAGGGCGTAGGAGGCGCCCATCTTTCGGCCGAAGCCCTGTTCAAAACGCGCCACCATATCCAGGCGGTCGGGCCCGTAGTCCCTGGAAAGGGATCGGCTTTTTATGACTGCCAGAACTTCCTGCACCTCCTCGTCGTCGAGCACGGAAGCTCCCGCGTGGAGACTCCGTACCGGACTGTCCGGAGGTAACGCCCTTCTATTTGCCATCCCGATTTCTCCCTTGCGTCATGCCGGCCAGTCAGGCGTGAGAAAATCGCCCGTTTCATGCATCCAACCGGCCAGTTGCGTTCTCAGGCGGCCTCGCGCCGCCGTGTAATCCGGGTCTCGAGCGAGATTTCGCACTTCAAACCGGTCCGCGTTTCGATCGAAGAGCTGGTCCGCGTCACGGTGGTGATAGATGTAATTGTAGGTGTCTGTGACCAGTCCCCGGGTATGAATCCCGCCCCGGTTATACCCATTGAATTCAACGAAAGCCGCGTTGCCGGTCCGTACCCGGGCGTCGGTCAGATCGGGCATCAGACTCTTTCCCTGTACCTGGCACATTGGCGGCAGGTCCAGCAGATCCAGGATGGTCGGCGGCATGTCCACGTGGGAACCGAAGCCTTCTCGAATACCGGGAGCGACGCCCGGCGCGGACACCAAAAATGGCAACTGGATGGATTCCCGGTAAAGCACGCCCTTCTGATAGAGGTTGTGGGCGCCCAGCATTTCGCCGTGGTCGCAGGTAAAGATCACAACCGTTTCGTCCGCCCGCCCGGTAGCCTCAAGGGCGTCAAGTACCGCGCCTACGCAGACGTCCAGGAACGCAACAAACCCCCAGTAGGCTGCCGTTGCCAACGCCCATCGTTCCCATGTCCAGCCGCGCACACACTGCGCTCCGGCCGCGTTTCGAACGGGCCCCGGCAGGCCATCCATATTCTCGCCGAAGCTTGGCGGAGGCGACATTTCATCCGGGGAAAACAGACTGTAATACGGCTCAGGAACCAGAATCGGGGGATGGGGTCCTCCCAGCGAACACCAGGCTGCAAACGGACGATCGTTCGGCGCCGAACGGATGAACTCGCTCATGTTTCGAGCAATCGTCATATCCGGATGTGCGTCTGCCCTTTCCAGCCAGCGCGCCGGCACCGGAATGCTGATATCCCAATCGTACATCTCTCCGTTGTCCGTTGGCGTGGTGACAGGCGCCCTCTGATCGCCGTCCTTCCCCCCTTGCGCGACCAGCATTCGCAGATGGTCCTTGTATGGGAAGCTGCGCGGCGCGAAGTGGGCGAATTCCCCGCATCGGTCGTCCTCGGGCTGCCGGTTGACGTGCCAGATTCCCTCGTATCCAACGCGATATCCATGATCCAACAGTACATCGGTCAGCAACTGCCTTCCGGCTTTGACTGTGTCGTATCCAGGTCCGAACGTCGTCGCGCCGTGCGCGTGCGGCCAGCGTCCCGTCATCATGGACGGTCGTGTCGGCACGCACAACGGAGTTGCGCAGTAAAACTCCTGAAAAACCGCGCTTCGTTCCGCCAGGCCGTCGAGACGGGGCGTTGGAACCCGCCCTCCGTAAGTCCCCAACGTTTGCCGCTGGAGTTGATCGCAAAGAATCACAATCGGATTTTTGGATCCGCGTTGGACCATAGCCGGGTTGGTACTGCAGTTTTCAGAACGTGGATTGACGATTTTCCGTTGTTAATTCCGCCGCTGTATTTCCTGCGCGTGCTCATTGAAGTAACTCCTGATCCGGTGCCATTGTTCAGGCGCACGGCAACTCCCGGTCGCCGGCGTCCGCCAGCACCAGCGAAACCGCCAGCCAACCACCTACCGGGATTATATTCGAAACCAGACGCGGGTGATCCGCCACGCGCCTGTTGTACATCTGGATCCCGCGCCTGCCGTCCCCCGCCGCGAGCGCCTCGTGAACATGGCCGTGGCCATTGGCGTTGTCGGCCACGATCAGCCCGCCGACCCTGGTATTTTCCAATGCAAAGTCCAGGTAGACCGGATAGTTTTCTTTGTCGGCGTCGATAAATATGAGATCGAACGGTCCTTTCTCTGCCATGTCTTTCATCAGTTCGGCCCCTTTGCCGACGCGTACTTCCGTCCGGCCCGCCAGGCCGGCCGCGGCAAAATTCGCCCGTGAAACTTCGGCGTGTTTCGGATCCACCTCCAGCGAAACGAAACATCCGTCGTCCGGCAGCGCCCGAGCCAGCCAGATACCCGAATAGCCGGCAAGCGAACCGAATTCAAGTATCTTTCTGGCGCCGACGGCTTTTGCAAGCAAATAAAGGGTCTTGCCCGATTCCGGACTGATCGATATCCCGGGAAGCCCTTGAGTTACTGCATTGGGCATTATTTCCTTAAGCACCTTGTCTTCTCGCGCGAACACTTCCCGCCGATAGGTCTCCAGATCGGTAAATTTCGAATCTGCCACGTCGCCTTCCTCGCTAAAATGCGCCCGCAGCGAATGCAGGCGCGTCCGGGTGGTGTTGTTTTGCCGGTAACCGACGCCGATATTGCGTCATTATCGGGAGTTGACCCTTGCGTTCATCATATATTCGTGAAAATCGATGACGCGTCCCTCGTCCGAAGCGGTACCAATCCCCTCCACCATTCCGACGGTCGCGAGATTGCGGTGTCCGCCGAAATCCGGTTCGCTACCTCCGGTCACATACCCGTGGAAACCGTCCAGCAGAACTGCCTCCGGCGGTGCGGCCTTGTCCAGGGGAATCACAACGTCTTCGTCCTCCCCCGGGGCGCGCAGAAGCAAACCGTTGTCAGTCAACTCCACGGCGCCTCCATCCAGCTCCACCCTGAAGCCCGAACCGCCCTTGTGTGCCGCAAACGTGCAGAGATATCCGCAAGTCGCCCCACCCTCAAATTCGATCCACGCGTGGACACCGCCACCACCCCTATAGGGGCTCCAGGGCGGATTGAAACTGTGCCCCCAAACGCGGACAGGATCTGCGTTGAACAGGAAACGAAGGGTATCCAGATCGTGTATGCCCCGCTCCCACAGATAGGCGTGTTCATCTTCCCCTGAATGGTGAATGCGAGGCCTCCACCCGTACTTGGTCATCAGTCCGAATACCGGCCGGCCGTATGTTTCCTCCCTTACGAGACGGTTGAGCGTGACGTGCGCCGCCGAGTATCTGGCATTCTGACACACGGCAACCCTGACGCCCATGGCATCGGCTTCCCGTACCACCCGGCATGCGTCGGCCAGACTCTTGGTGAACGGCTTTTCCACGAGAACGTGTTTGCCCGCCCGAACCGCCTGCAGACACTGCTCGGCGTGCAACTGCGGGGGCGTGATGACAACGACGGCGTCGGCCTCGACGCTGTTGAGCGCATCCATCAGACACCGGTAACACGCGGCTTCGGGCAGCCCCGACTCCTCCCGGGCTACTCTCAGATTGTCTTCGTTCACATCGACAAGCGCCACGCTTTCGAAGTCCGGCCGTTCAATCACGCGACGAACCGGCCACCTTCCTCTGCCTCCAACACCCAGGTGAATAAGTCGAATTGCCATACCGACTCCTTGGAAAAATGGTTCGGGGACCCATGACAATCGATGTTCCGGCCCGGCACAATATAAGAAACTGCCCGGGATGCCGCACAATTTTCCTTCGCCCGTCGTCACCGGGGCTGACAGCCCATTGAAAACCTCCGTCCGGGCTGCGTCCGGCCCTTGCGGCCGAATGACTGCGTTGCACTCCCTCCTCGAATCCCCCGATTCGACGCGGTCGGGCGCCTGGTCTTCGGCCACAATGACTCGGCTTCGCCTGCAGAGCGACTTTTCCAACGGACTGATAACCGTTCTTTATCCGGTTGACATTGCCGTCCGGATGCGCTAATAATGTCCCTGAATCGCAGGCGTATTACCCACCTGACTCAGTCGGAGGAAGGATACCGTATGCTGGACACCGTTGAACTTTCACGAAAATTGTCAAAATCGAAATACAAAGAACTCATACCGGATCTCGAACTGAGACTTGGACATCTCCAGCGAAATGCCCGAAAGTGGAAGATCCCGATCGTCGTCGTTTTCGAGGGCCTGGAGGCTTCCGGGAAAGGGACCCACACCAACAAGCTGCTGCTTGCTCTGGACCCCAGAGGATTCAGCGTGTATCCAACCCATCCGGCCAATGAAGACGAGCGCAGAATGCCCTTCCTGTGGCGTTTCTGGACCAAAATACCCGAGTCAGGGAGAATAGCGATCTTCGACCGGTCCTGGTACGGACGCTTTATGGTCGAACGAATGGACAATACGATCGCTGAACAGGACTGGGTACGGGCGTACGACGAAATCAGATCTTTTGAGAAACAGCTTGTCGACGCAGGTACGGTTATCGTAAAGTTTTTCCTTCACATTTCCCGGGCCGAGCAGAGGAAACGTTTCATGAAGCTGCAGCGCAGCCCGTCAACGGCCTGGCGCATAACCGATTACGACTGGCAAAAACATGAGAACTACCGCGCGTGCCTTTCGGTGGCATCGGAGATGCTGGAAATAACCCATTCGGAGTTCGCGCCATGGACGCCGGTCGGTGCTAAAGACTGGCGGTCTGCGAACATCCAGATTTTCAAAACCGTAATCGAAGCTGTAGAGAGCAGAATCCGGCAACTGGAGAATGCCGACGCCTCAACCCGGCAAACCCCCCCCAAACTCGATAGGACCCCCTCCGGCCTGCTGAAGAAAGTAGATCTTTCAAGAACAATAAAAAAATCCGACTATCGCAAAGCCCTGAAAAAGTACCAGGCCCGCATCAAGAACCTGGAACACGAGGTTCACCGCCGGCGCATCCCGGTTGTTCTGGTCTACGAAGGTTGGGATGCCGCGGGAAAGGGCGGCAATATCAAACGCCTTGTGCAGAATATGGACCCCAGAGGATACGAGGTTATTCCAATTTCGGCCCCCAACGACATTGAGATGGACCACCACTACCTCTGGCGATTCTGGAATCGAATGCCCAAGACCGGGCACATGGCCATTTTTGACCGTTCCTGGTACGGAAGGGTCCTGGTGGAACGAATCGAGGGATTCTGTTCGGAATCTGAGTGGAAACGCGCCTATAGAGAAATCAACGAAATGGAAGAACACCTGGCGAATTTTGGCGCCGTGGTGCTCAAATTCTGGATGCACGTGGATAAAGGCGAACAGCTGAACAGGTTCAAGGATCGAAAAAAGAACCCCCACAAGCTGTGGAAGCTCGGTGACGAGGATTGGAGAAACCGGGAGAAGTGGGACGAGTACGAGGAAGCGGTGGAAGAAATGATCCATCGAACCAGCACACCCAACGCACCGTGGGTGATTGTTGAGTCGAATTCGAAATATTACGCCAGGATCAAAGTATTGAAGACCGTTACGAGAAAGCTGGAGGACCGTCTCGGGATAAGGCGTTGATCCTGTATCCGAGGAGAGTTTCGATGCAAATCAAAGAGATCGAGTTGACGTTTCTGGACGTACCGTTCACACGGCACAGCAACGAACACCTGCAATATTGGTTGCCCCAATGGCGCATCATCCAGATATGCAGGCTTACGATGGAGAATGGCATTGTGGGTTGGGGTGAAACCGTTCACAACTATACCTGGGCGCAGGTACCCGACCAGATCGAAAACCGCATACGTAACCGGCCCGCGGCCGAATTGATGTGGGACGACAGTCTGGGCGCCGGCGTACAAATGGCGCTGTTCGACGCGGTGGCCAAGGGTCTGGAAGTACCCGTCTACCGTTTACTCGGCGCGAAAGTCCGGGACTGGTGCCCTATCTCCTGGTGGCACATGGACATGCCGCCGGGGGACTGGGCCGTAGAATGCCAACAGGCGGTGGAAGCCGGATATATGAGCGCCAAATTGAAAGCCCGCCCGTGGTTTGATCTGCATGCGTCGGTCCGGGCCGTACAGGAAGTGGTACCGGATGGATTCCACCTGGACTTCGACTACAACGGCACGCTGGCAAATTCCGCAAATGCCGTACCGCACCTGAAAGCGTTGGAGGCATATCCCGAGATTGCAATGGTGGAGACCCCGATTCCCCAGAACGACGTGGAGGGCAACCGCCAGATCCGAAGGCGTTTCAATCGGCCTCTCGCCATGCATTACGGCAGCCCTCCCGCAATCACCGCACTGAAGGAGGACGTTACGGACGGTTTCGTGCTGTGCGCGGGCGCGTCCGGATTGTTGCGTCAGGCCGCAGTTTGTGACGAAGCCAACAAACCGTTCTGGTTGCAGCTTGTCGGGACGGGCATCACAACGGCATGGGCGGCGCATCTCGGAGCTGTCCTGCCGCAGGCCAAATGGCCGGCCATCACGTGCATGAACATCTGGGATCGTACTTTAATCGAAATCCCGCACGACGTGCGTGGAGGATTCTATCGTGTGCCTGAAGCGCCCGGTCTGGGCGTAAACGTCGACCGGGAGTCATTGACGCGATACGCCGTGTCTCATGCCTGGGTGGACCCGCCACGCCATCTCTACCGTTACTCCCGCGCCAATGGGGAAATCACGAACTACGCGTGCAACCGGCAAGACCTTCACCGGATCTACGTGGAAGACGCACAGCCGATTTCGGAACCCGGTTCCATCCTGGAAGCCGTGTCCGACGACGGCAGCGAGACATTCGATCGCCAGTATGAGGCCGCTTCCCGAACGCCGGTAAGGGAAAACGCCGGGCACTGATCGGATAAGTCTCGTCTGTATCTGGAAATCCAAAAGGGGCCTCCTTAACGGAAGCCCCTTTTTCCTGCATGCCGGTTGCGTCAGCTTTCGGTCCGGTGAATTGATCGACAGGATTCGGCCGCAGGGTCGCCGGGCCGGCATCTCTTCAACCTGCTCAGGGCGGCGCCTGTGCGTGCTGTCTCACGCAAAGGCAGGTGGATGAGTGGCGTCTTGTTCCCGGTACGGAACGCCTATAGGATTCAGTTTATGAATGCATTGTAGATGGCTCGCACCGCCCGTTTGTAGTCTGCCTCTTCCACTCCCACGATGATGTTGATTTCAGATGCGCCCTGGTCGATCACACGGACGTTGACGCGTGCGTCGGCGAGTGCGTTGAACAAACGGGCGGCGATGCCGATCCGGTGGGACATTCCTTCGCCGACGGTTGCGATGAGAGCCAGTCCCTGCAACAGTTCAACGCGATCCGGCTGCAAAATCCGTTGAATATCGACGACGAGTCGTTCACCCTTCTCGCCCAGCTGGTCGTCCCGCATGATAACCGACATCGTATCGATTCCGGATGGCGTATGTTCGTAGCTGATATCGTGCGACGCCACCACCTCCAGCACCTGACGTCCAAAGCCTTTCTGCTGGTTCATCATTGCCTTTTCTATAAACAACATTGTAAATGCCGGCTGTCCGGCAACGCCCGCAATGAGATCGTCGGTCAATTCCCTGCGGGCCAGAATCCGGGTACCCTTGTCCTGCGGCCGGTTCGTGTTTCGAATGTGGATTGGAATCCCCGCTGCGCGTACGGGAAACATGGCCTCGTCGTGGAACACCGATGCCCCCATATATGCCAGTTCCCGAACCTCTCGATACGTGATTTCACGGACCGGGCGCGCACCCGGCACGAGGCCCGGATCAGCCATGAGCAGTCCCGATACGTCGGTCCAATTCTCATAGACGCCCGCATCGACGGCCCGTGCAACAATAGCGCCCGTGATATCGGAACCACCTCTTGAGAATGTCCTTACCTCGCCACCCGGATCGCTGCCGTAGAATCCAGGCACGACGAAGATCCCGCCGCCGTGGATCCGCTCCGCGAGGAGGCGGTAAGTGGAGGGATCCAGTTGGCCGCAGGGTCGAAAACGGATGGCTTCCGTCGCGTCGACGAAGGTTGCTCCCAGATAATCGGCCATTACCCGACCACACAGATACTCCCCCCTGGAAGCGACGAAATCCCTGGAGGCTCCCTTTTCAATACTGATCTTCAACTGATCGAGCAACTGGCAGATATCGAGCGAAATTCGCAGTTTTTCTGCGAGTTCTTCATATCTGGAACGTACAATAGAGTAGGGCTCTGAAAAATCCAGATTCTGCCTGGCCAATTCCTGGCACAGGTAGAGCAAGTCAGTAATTTTGGTATCGTCGTCGTTGCGCTTGCCGGGCGCCGACGGAACGATAATTCGCCTGCGGGCATCGGATTCGATTATTTGCTTAACCTGTGCCATCTGCCGTTCGTCGGCCAGCGAACTTCCGCCGAATTTACATACGACCGCTCTCATTTTCCCGTTCGACCTCCTATGAGATCCGTTCGCTTACCCACGCTGCTCGTTGCCCTTATGACCGCGGGGCTCCCGGATTTCCCTCCTGATAACCGCCGAGCCGCCGCCCGTCAGGCAGGATTCCGCTTCTGATACAGGCGAAGTTCTTTCAGTAACTCCCTCACGGACGTGAGTTCCGGATCGATCTGCAGCGCCTCATTCAATGCGTCGATCGCCTTCTGTAAATCGGATGGCCCACCGCCCCGATCTGACAGTCGCCAGTAACACAGTCCCAGAACATGATACGCTCTGGCGCTGTCCTCCTTTTCAAGAAACTCATAGGCCAGTGCTTTCCTTGCAAGATCGACGCCTTCCTCGTAGCGGGCGGCCCGGAAACTGTAATACGACGCGAATACCCTCGCATGGGCAATTGCTCCTTCGCCAACGCCGTATTCCAGCCCCCGACTTACAACCTGGAGCGCTTCGCCATAACGCCTGACCCCCTCCAGCATGCGCGCGACGTCGGTAGCCTGCCGACACAGCTTGTCTCGCCACGCTTTATCCGTTTCCGTAGGACGAAATTCGTATTTCGACCAGAGACTGTCCTGTCGCCCCCAGATTTTCAGCACACTCCGAATAATTGCAGGGTGACGCGTCATGGCGCCTGATCGGGCCGCCAGGTGAGTATTGTTGAAATACTGCCGGCCCAGCGCCCGGACAACCGGTGGATATCCTGGCGCGACCGAATCCACGCGAGAATAGAAAGGCACCCACTGGTCGGCACCCAGGGAATCCGATCCCGCCAGCAAGTCCCGGGCCTTCACAAGCTGCTCATAGCGTTCGGCCGCCTTTTTTCCGGAGGGCGTATCTCCGTATTCCCTGGAGATCCCGGCGTACTGTGCGATCGCCTCCGGCAGGTCTTCCAACTGTTCTTCGCGGTCTCGAAATACAACATAGTACAAACGTCCCGCCTTCTTCTCTCTCCTGCCGGCCTCGTTGCCGCATCCGGCGCAC
Organism: Candidatus Latescibacterota bacterium; assembly: GCA_963662665.2. Classification (GTDB taxonomy): domain Bacteria; phylum Latescibacterota; class UBA2968; order UBA2968; genus JAAXHE01. Next base: position 23,389 of record CAXXJS010000055.1, on the reverse strand, counting down.
ATTGCCATACATAGAAATGCTGAAATTACTCTCGCCATTTCACATCGCTCCTCAAATTTCGAACCTTCGTGCGGTTCACGGTCATCCGTCCCGTTTGTGACGTCTCAACGGCGCCTGTATAGGGGCTGAAGGAATGCAACACGGTTACTCGATGTCTGCGCGAATCGGCATTTCCGATGCGCCTTTTCGGCTGATCTTGTCGATCAATCTGCGGTTGAATTCGCGCGCCGTATGGTAACCCTGAATCTTGAGCTGATAATTCAACGCAATGGCCTCCGAAATGACAGTGATATTCTTGCCCGGATAGATCGGCACGGTCACCTGTGGAATCTCCACGTCGAGAATTGACACCCAATCCTCTTCCAGACCCACGCGTTCGTAGGATTTGGTTTCGTCCCATTCCACAAGCTGAACAACGACCTCAACCCGTTTTTGAATCCGAAAAGCACCGATACCAAACATGTGCCGGACGTTCAGAATACCAAGGCCGCGGATTTCCATATGATCCCGTAACGCATCGCCACAGTTGCCAACCAGAATACCCTGGAGCTTTCTGGAAACCAGCACGATATCGTCGGCGACCAGCCGGTGCCCGCGCTCGACGAGATCCAATGCAATTTCACTCTTCCCGATTCCGCTTCGACCGGTAAACAGCAGCCCAATTCCGTAGACATCAACGAGGGACCCGTGGATGGCGGTCCGCGGTGCAAACACATCGTCCAGATAGAATGAAAAGAGGTGGGAAAACTTCGTCGTTGAGAACGGTGTGACCATCAACGGGATGCGACGCTGCGAGGCCAGTTTCACCAGAGTTGGGGGAACCTCGTTTCCGTCGGTAACCACCACACAGGGGATGTCGAACTGGAACACGGTTTCCAATACCATACGGAGTCTGCGGGGAGAAAGACCGTCGAGGTACAACATTTCGGAGTTGCCCAGCACCTGTGCGCGGTCGAACGTGAACAGACCCACAAAGCCGGCCAGGACGAGACCTGGCCGGTGCACGTCGCTGGAGGTCAGCTTCTTTTCCGTGTCGTCTTTACCGGCGATCAACTTCAGGGCGAGCTTTTCGCCGAAGTGTTCCAGCACTTCCGCAATTGAAATTTCCTGCACACCGGGCTCCATGGTTTGGCGCCGCTACGAGTACGAAGCCGAGGATTGAATGACGGAATCCGCGCGCCCCGGACGCCATCGGGTACCCCTTATGCTCCGCGCATAACCTTTACATTTATAGGTTCTTGCAGGAATTGAATATATGTCAAAACACCTCCACTGTCAAGCGGATGGGCCTCACTGATAACGGACTTCGGGCTTGACTTGGTACCTACCAGGGGCTATACTCCGTGCACGGTTCGACAGCCGCGACAACGGAAAATCCGAAGACGGATGGATTCGATGCGAGTAATCGCCAGCTTCTACCTTATCTACGCAATCTGCCTGATCTGCCGAAACCTGTTCGTGAAGCGCAAGCTTGCCGCACCCCTGGACAGTCTGCGAACAAGCCACCTGCATTTTGTTCCAATCGGGATGGCGGCGGGATTCATCATGGCTATGGAGAGCGAACTTGCGGTGATCGTTGCAGGCATACAAGAGGGACTGTTGGGCGTCATCCTGGTCTGGTTGGGTATGTTCACCGGTCTCCGGTTCGACTTCCGCCGGTTGGGTAGGCGCACGACCCGCCACCTCGCACTTGAAGGGCTTCAGGTCCTGGGAACCGCCGCCATCGTCTTTTTCATGGCCTTGTTGTGGAGGCCCGTGTTGCGGTACCAGATGGGAATCACGGCCGAACCCACCCTTATCGCTCTGCTGCTTGGGACGCTGGCAACCACGCTCCGTATGCCGGACCGGATATATTACGTGAGATCTGCCCTTGCCACCCCCCCAGTCGAAAATTCCCCGGCGGGCCCGTTTATCACCAATGCGGTCGGGATGACCCTTCTTACGATCTTGTACCCATATTGCACGGGCGGAACCGTTCTCGAACTCGGTCCCTTCACCCTGGTGAGTACCGCGGGCTTCTGGGTGTTGTACGCGGGCGCGGGTATTCTTCTGGGGCTGTTGCTAACCTTTATCTTCGGGACTTTTCAGGACGATGTCCTGTGTACGATTGTCGCGGGAGGTACAGTGGCTATCGTCGGTGGACTCTGTGTAGGAAAGGCGATTCCGGGGGTCGTCATCGGCTTCATCTCCGGCGTTTGGTTCATCAATACGACCACGCGGGCGCAGGGACGCACTTGAAATTCTGGAGAAAACCACAGGAATCGTGCAACCCGTCTTTTTCTTGGTTGTTGGAGGACTGCTTGCGACGCAGAACCTTGCTGTGTTGCGATTGACGGCTTTCGCGTTTTTGTTCCTTGTCGCCAGGAGTCTGGCGAGGGGTATCAGCCTTACGGTTTCCGCCCGCCTGGCCCGATGCCATCTCTCACTCACCGAAATTATCGGCTCTGCTCTCAGGCCCCTCGGGACCCTGTCCGTGGCTCTGGCGGCTCAGCTTCTCCTATTGGATTCAGGGCCCAATCTCTACGCGCTCATCGCTGCGGTTCTGGTCTCGGCAGCGTTCGGACAAGTGATACCACTGCCCAAACCCCGAGACGTATCCAACTGATGTTACGTCCCTGAAACAGTTTGCAGAGTGCTGACAAATAACCGGGTCGGACACGGAGTTTGAACATACGGAAGGTACCGTATGAGGCGTTTTTTTATTTGTGTTATCGTGTGTGCGGTTGTCTGGGGGGCCCATCGGCATTTCCCCGATTCGATCCAGCCCGTGGTATACGTCGGCCTCATGCTGACGATTCCTTTGACCATTGCAAGCACGTTGGCAGGGTCGGGCATTCCCGTCCACGTGATATCCCTGTTTCTTGGATTTCTTGCCGGCAGTTTCGGGTTACGGGAGACCGACGCATTTACCGCGACTGCGCCCTTCGCCGAACTCGCGCAGGCCTGGGTCGGCTTGTATCTGGGAGCTAGTTTTTCATATCACCGGTTTTTCAGCAAGAATCTTGGCGCCGCCGCATTGCTCTCCGCCGGCGCAACATTGGCACTGGCTTCGCTCGCGTTTACGTTTTTTCTGGATCTTTCGGCCGTCCAGGCGATCCGACTGGGTCTGCTTGCCTCGATGTCCGGTCCCGTGATCACGCTCATTTCTCAACCGGGCAGGCGAGAGGCGCTGTCCTTCTCGCTCCTGGTAACGATGTTGGCGTTATCAATCTGGTTCCTCGCGGACCTGATTCTGCGTTCACCCGGGTTGTATCGGGCTATCCCATCCGTGATAACGTGGGCGGTGGGCATTGAACTCATTATCAGGATAACGCACACGGTTAGAACCAGATATGGAGGACAGGTTCTGTTCGGCGCCATTGTGGCGACGCTTTTCGTTTGTGCAAAAATGATGCACATTTCTCCTTTCTTTCTGGCGCTCGTGACCGGTGTGGGTGTTGCCGCGCGGTCGGGGAGGTCCGGGTATTCCCTGCGGTCGATGGAGCCCCTGTCCGTTCCCCTCTCACATTTTGTACTCACGTTTTTTGTGGCTGGACTCGATCTCACCGGCCTACTTGAGATCTCCATGCTTCAATGGAAGGTTCTGGCAATCTACGTCGCCGCGATGCTTTTGGGCAAAACCGTCGGCGGTCTGTCTGCCAGGCATTTTGCACGTCTATACGTTCGAGACTGGTCCCAGGTTCTCCCTCAGGGATTTGTCGTATTCGCACTTCTGCCGGATGTGTTCGCGGCAGGGACACAGCCGGACGTTGGCGACGGGCTGAGCGCCGGCGTGGTTCTGTTGTGCGGCATTGTCCTTCCGTTGCTGATGTCACCAGTTCTCGTCCTGTACGAGCGCATGGATCGCCGACGCGCACAGGACTCCTCCGGTGTTCTGTCCGGGAGATAGACTGCTGGAATTCATCACACCGGACGCAGCAAATACAGGGATCAGATCTCATCCGTCAGCATGAACCAAATGCCCGATCGGTTGACGTTCGTGCGGCTGCACAATCCACATCTCGTTTCGCACAACAAGCGTCCATTTGCGGACAAGTGATACGGGAATGTAACTGACACGGCCTACCTCTTCCGTCTCACCGCCTTTTGGCAATGTAACGAGACGTTAGAATCCGGCGGAAGGATGGAGACGAACTTCGGGACGGGACGTTCTATGTGCCCGGTGGCATGAAAAAAGCCATCCACAGGTAGGATGGCAAATCTTCTTTAAGACGCCGAATCCGATGACCATTGACTATCGATCGCTAATGTAACCATCCGGACAGCGAGAACGTCTGCATGATAAATTGCTCCGAAGCTCCGTGTCTGGTCACGTCACCTCGTCTGCCAAACTCGATTACATATCGAAAATTGCCCGCGCTGCGGGTTTCGAAGGGCAGCGAAATCCCCATGCTTACGCCCGCCTCTCCAATCGGTGAGCCCCCGGCGGTCTTGAAATAAAGCGACCGATAGTATGCTCCGGCCGTCAATTCGATTCGTCGGCGCGTACTGCGGCTATCCGGATCGCCCGTTCTGTAAAGGACGCCACCCGCCAGGTCGGTCGTATTATAGCGACCCGCCTCCGTTTTTTCCCAGAAAGCACGTTCGAAATCGAGTGCTGCCAGCCAACGATATCCGGCCCGGTACGCCAGCCCCACACCGAAACTGGCAGGTATTTTCACATCCAGCCGGGAACGGGCCTCATCTTCGAACCCTATTTCGGCGAAAAAATTGCGCAGAATGCGTGTCTGGGTGATCGTGGTGGCGGCGCGGTACGCGGCCCCGACGTACCACTTCGCACCCCTGGTGTATACCGCGCCAAGCGTGGGCTGCGTACCACTGTGCGTTCGCACGTAACGATCCTCGCTGTTCAGGTATTCTGAAATCTGCCGGTTATTGGAATCCACCACGATAGATCCTGCGGATCCATCCGATCCGGTCGAACTGAAATCTTTAATCCAGCGTTCGGTGATGGTACCAATCGAGATGACGCTCAGGTTCCCGCCCAGCAACAAGCCGCCCCACCGGTTTGCGAGTCCAAAAGTAAATGCCTGGATGCCGCCCGTTGCGTTGACCCGCAACGTATATGGCACCGCAGAGGTACTGTCGGAGCCAACAAGATCAAAATCCAGGTCGGTTAACGGTTCCAGTCCCGCGCCAAAAACCGTACCGCTCCGAATGGGCAACACGACCTGGAACGCGCCGATATCACCCTCTGAGACCACGTGCCGGCTCCGTCCGTCGTTAAGAGAACGGCGTTGCACGAAGAAGCGACTCTGCACGCCGGCGCGCGAAAATGCAGCCAGAAGCGCGGGATTTGCCGAACTGAAATTCTGGCTGTCGGCAAGTGCACGCCCCGCACCCCCCATGCCCCTTGCCCGCACGTCAACACGGCGTTCCGAATCACCGATGCCATTGAAGGAGAAGATGGATTTTGCAAATGGCGAATCCACCCGAACGACGAGCACGAGTAAACTGCACAACAAAACTGAAAACCTGCCTGAATGACTCACGTTTTTCCTCGAATGGACGCGTTGTTATGGATCGGGAGGGGTTGAATAGACCAGCCTTAACATCGGATTGTGGAAAACGACCCAGTTGACGTTCCAGTTCTGGAGGTCGGTAATCGGGGTGCTCAGCGCGAGGCCGAGATTTCGCGTCGTGCCCGAAAGCCAGCCCTGAACGAGGGTCTGGTCCAGCGTGTAAGATGCCTCTTGTTCGTCGAAATCCCAGGTATTGACTATGGAAAATGTCGTATCTCCCGTAGTCGAGTTGATGCTGATGCGTTCTATCGTGAACGTAAACTCGCCGAACATCGACTGCGACCGATCATAGTTCAGCCACAGTTCCGAAGACGTAACCGTCGACCCAATCGGAATGGAATCGGGCAGATCGAAGCGAAACACGGGGCTGAGACGAACGGTTGTCGCCAGCACCAGCATCCCTGGTTCGGGGCCGTCCCGGGCCACCCAGTACGTGTCTTCCGTTGCATCCGAAACGTGCGTAAATAAATCCCCGCCAACGGAATACGCAATTCGAAGTTCAGGAAGCCTGTTGAAATTTTCAGGCAGCGAATCGTCATTAGACACCAGACTCGAGAAAAACCGGGCGCCCGGGGCAGGTTGCAGAAGCACATCGAGCGATGGGCTGTCAGGACTTTCCCTTAAGGCCGAAATCAAGTACTCTGGCGGGAGATCTATCCGGAGCAGGCTGTCCCCCAGGGCCGACGCGGACGCCCCGTCGATTCCGGATGAAGCGAAGTTTACAGCCGCGTGACTCAGTGTATCTACAAATGCATCCGCCTCGTTCCAGGCCTGTTCCGGACGGTGTACCTGAAGTTCCTCCAGACCTCTGGCGGCCTCCCGTTTCCAGATCCATATCTGAACGGAGCGAACGTCCGGCGTTGCCCCGCTCGAGCCCGCCGCCGCCGTAACCAGAGAATCAGGATCCAGACGGACCCGTATCAGCGACCGAAAAACGAGACCGCCCATTCGACCGACCATCAACTGTTCATCTTCGCCGAATCCCCGGCTAAAGGTACCCTCGAACCGGGTGGAGCCACCGTTGGAAGGCAGAAGCGGAAGTTCCACTACCCGGCCATGCCCGCGGGTAACCAGACCGGACCCGACCGGATTCTCCTCTCTATTGCCGCAGCCTGACAACAGCGCCGCAATCAGCATTGTCGTCCAGAGTGGACGGCGACCCATATTTGCACACCTCGCTCCGTGACGCTTTCGCAGAAAACCTGTACTCTTCAATCTGTAACGCTCAATTCGAAGATTCGTTCCTGCCCGAATCGCAGACTGTAAGACGCTTCTTGCTCTCGTACGTTCCGTGTGATTCCATCACGATCCGGCGTCAGTGAATCCGTTCGATTAAAATGTCGGCCTGAAGCTCACCTGCGGCAATCGGATTCTTCGCGCACACGCCCTCCATATCGCCCGGTTGTACGCCCACGAAACCATCCCGGTCGATTTTGGCTACCATATACATCTCGGGGATGTCCGCCAATACGATTCCGTCGCCGAACATCCGTGCGACGTCGGCTTGTGTGAGCGAATATCGGTACGGAAGCGCAGGCACGGGGATGCGTTTGAGGGCGTAAGGCGGGCCCCCGTCGGCCCGCTCACGCGCAATGATAAACAGATAAGCGCCGTCCGGGATCCGGTTCTGCAACTCCCGCCTGATCCGAATGGTGCCGCTTACGGTTTTACCGACGGCTTCCGCGGATGGCCTTCGGTCAGTCCCGACGGGAGGATGTCCCGCCGGCAGGACTGGCCGCCGCGGCTTCGGAGGCGGATGCGCACCTTCCTTGTAGTGCTGATCGCAAGCGCAGATAAGCAGAAGCCCGGCCAACGCACTCAGGAATCGTCCGATAAGATTCATGGGTCAACGTCGAACAAAAAAACGGACCGGCCTCCCGAATGGGGGACCGGATGCGTCCAAAGTGCATTGAGATCTAATGGGCGAACTCCCCCTCGAAGATTTCCTCTTCGGTCATTGTCAGCAGCGCCGGCTCGCCATCGGTGACAGCTACGACATGCTCAAAATGCGCCGAGGGCAATCCATCTCTGGCCGATGCCGTCCATCCGTCGCTGGCGACCACGACCTCCGGCCTCCCCTGGTTCACCATCGGCTCAATCGCAATTACGATTCCACGCCGCAGCCGCGGATTCTTTTCCAGTGGTACATAGTTCGGCACTGCGGGGTCTTCGTGCAGCCTGCGTCCGATTCCGTGCCCGACGAATTGACGAACAACCGAAAACCCGTGCGACTCCACCCACTGTTGAATGGACCCGCATACGTCCGCTAAACGTCGGCCCTCCTGCGCCCCTTCGATGCCTCTGAAAAGAGACTCGCGCGTAACCGTTATCAACTTCCGGACCTCGGGTGGCACGGCGCCTACGGCAAATGAAATCGCCTGGTCGCCGTAATATCCCTTTAACCTGGCACCTATATCGATGCTTACAAGATCTCCTTCGCGCAATTCACGGTATCCCGGAATGCCATGAACGACCTGTTCGTTGACGGAAATGCAGGTGGCTGCAGGATACCCCTGGTATCCCTTAAAAGCCGGAGACGCGCCGTGGTCGCGGATCAGTTCCTCCGCGATTCCGTCCAGCCGGGACGTAGGGATTCCAGGTCGAATCCACTCCCGGAGGGCCCGATGCGCAAGCCCGACGATCCGACAGGCGTCCCGGATTCTTTCCAGTTCCCGTTCTGAGCGAAGCGTGATCAATCTTTCACCTGTAACCGGTTTGGACCAGGGTAGTGCCTCACGGGATGTAATTTAACAAAAGGTAGTATAAAAACAAACACTAAAGGGCTTCCACTCCAATGGACCATACGCGACCCGGCGATCAAGGAAGGCCAAAATGAGCTGCAAATATGAGGAAGTCCTGAAAGTCTACAAAACCCGTACCGTCCAGATCGTATTTCGGGCTCTCTGTACCAAACGCCGCGGCGAAGGCAATGAAATCGGCGAAATTGACTGCGCCGTCGTTGTTGAAATCCCCCTTCAACGTCTTGCTAACGGTCCATTTACGTTCAACCGACTTCTGGCCTGCGGTGACGAGGACGGCGACCTCCTCATCCACGTCTGTGATGGAAACCGCGACGAGGAGAGACGAGCCCTTCTCATCCGCCGGAACGCCGTTGACCGACCAGGCGTAACTCAATACATCCCCGTCCGGGTCCTGGGCCTTCACCGAAAAACGAACCGTCTCACCCGGCGCGGCGAATACCAGCCCGCGTTGCGGATCGGTTTCGCGAATCGCCGGCGGCCGGTCGACATTCGTCACGCGGATGTTCACGTCGGTTCGAACCAGATTTACGCCGTCGCTGACCTGGAACTGGACCTCGTAGGTCCGGTCCCCCTGATCATGTCCAGGCGTCCAGGTGAAGTGGTTCCGATCCAGCTTCGCACCATCCGGCAGGTTCGCAGCCGTAAAGACAAGATCGTCGCCTTCTTCGTCTTCCGCATCGATTAGAATGGCCAGTGGCTGTCCTTCTCCTATTGTGGTATCTGCAATCCCGGCAACCACGGGTGGCAGGTTCCCCGTGACCGAGTGACCGAAGACCGCCCAGGCGACCGAAGGCGTCGTGCCGGCCGCCGTTGCGGATACTTTCACAACCGTCGTACCGCCCCCGTCCGCCAGGATTTCGATCGAATCCGCCGCCGTCGTAAACGATGAGAGGTCGACATGGTCCGGTACGGAGATCGCCATGTCGCCGCTGGCGCGCGCAACGGTCCACATGACCGGATTGCCGCCGGCTCCTTCGGCGCGGGCGGTCGCACGGTCTGCGTGAACGTCGAGTCGCGTGACGGGGACTCTGCTGCCGTTCACGGTCAGGTTCAGTGGTCTGGTTCTGCCATCCACCGATTCTACGTTCGAAATCCTGTAGTCGTAGTTGAAGTCGTGCCCATCCAGTGCGTCTGAGACGGGCAGGAATACGATCTTGTCGTAATGACCCGCGTCGGGGATTTCCACCCTGGAGCCCGCGAGGCGTAACAGACCGACGCCGTCGTTGTCGATTAACATTGCCCAGAACTGCCAGCTTCCCTCCCCGGCCAGGGTAAAATCGGCGCGAAGGCCGCCCTGCAGCCCCTTCGTTACCACCTCAATGTAGTCTGAGGCCAAATGGTCGACCGTACCCGAACCGGATGCCTGTCCGCCTGCTGTCGGCGCGATGGTCCTTACCGATGCCGCCGGCTGATAAAAGACGCCCTCTTCGTAGAACCCGTCCCGATAGCGAGTCCCCGTGAAATAGTTCCAGGTGACGTAACCGGCCAGCGTCCCCGAAAAGCCGCCGGTCGGCATTGCAGGGTCCAGTTTCACGATATTGTACTGGGTGGCATTTATCTCGCCCAGCCCCTCCCACGTCTTTCGAATGGCGCTTCTTCCAAAAACCTGATCCAGGTAATGGACGTACACACACGCGCCGTACTGATGCCCGTCTTGCAAGCTCGGCTGCGAATCCAGCGAAACGGTGGGCGATTCCAGAACGAACCGCGTGTATTGGAAATAGTCGTTCACATCGTCGTAGACCACGTCTTCCATCCAGGTCGCCGTGGCTTCGTGCCACCAGGACAGATTCCGGGCATTGTATGCAAATTGAATGGCGTGGAAAAACTCGTGCGCGACGGTCACGTGCAAACCGTCTAACCCACGGGTCGCGTAGATACGATCCATGTAGTCGTTGTCGACCGTCAGGTAGGCAGCCGTCACCGGATCCCCTTGAATGATGGGCCAGGTCTGACCGTACACACCGCGCGTGCCCAACTGTTGAATGTACACATCGAACAGGCCATCGCCGTCATCCAGCGGTACCCGGTACCGAAGGCCGTGGATCTGCAACGCCCAGACGGCATCGAACGTTCTTGCCACTTCCTCCACGTAATCCGGAACCCGATTCCCGTCGGCGTCGACCGGCGACACGGCATGCCGCCCCCGAGTATCGTAGTGGACACGGAAATTACCACCGGGAGAGGTTATGCTGTCCGTCATCGAGGGCCGTTGAAACAAATGTGCGAACGTCTGATGTGTCCTTTTGCTCAACCTGGGCCACTGGGTGGCAAGACCCATAATGACCGGTGTACCGCAAACCGCGCGGTCGTGGAAATAGGGACTGTCCTGCGGGAGCAGATCCGGCCTGAAGATCGCTGCCGAACGGTTGAAGAGTTCAACCTCCTGTTCGCGCGACAATGGAGACAGATCGTGCGGCGTCTCGGCGTATACCTCGACACCGCCCACGAGGACAGCAAATATGAAGAATCGAGTTGGCAAATTCATATATGATCTGCCCTTTACCCTGCCGTACCCCGACACATAGCGACGTGGTGATGGTGGTGCGACTGCAAAATCACGTACCGTGTTCCGAGACGGTCACGTAAATGCTATCTGACACGCTGACGCCCACCACGTGTTGCGTGTTGCCTTCCATTGCAATGGTCATCGGGCCGTTGAACGGCGCCTTCTCCTGAACAGCCAGCGTCACGCCGGGCCGCAGGCCCAGCGCACCCAGATACCTGAGCATTTCGGGACTCTGGTCGTTCACCTGAACAATCACCACCGTTTCTCCGGGCTTCACCCCTGTCAGACGAACGCAATCCGTAGCTTCTATGTTGCCATCTTTCGTGGGAATTGGCGCACCGTGCGGATCGGTGGTGGGATGCCCCAGCACTCTGTCGATCTTGTCCTCGAATTCTTCGGAAATCACATGCTCCAGTCGGTCTGCCTCAGCGTCGACCTCATCCCAATCATAGCCCAACGCGTCGGCGAGGTACAGTTCGAGAAGCCGGTGATGCCTCAGGACTTCCAGGGCAACGGCCTCTCCGGCCGGGGTGAGTTCGACGCCCTGGTAGGGGGTGTGCTGAACCAGGTTCATTTCGGCAAGCTTTTTAATCATATTTGTCGCGGAAGCCGCAGCAACTTCCATCCTCTGGGCAACCAGCGATGTATTCACGGTGGACCGGGGCTCATGACCGTACTGCAGCTTGTAGATGGACTTCAGATAGTCCTGTGCAGCCTGACTAAGCATGTGTTTCCTCTCACTGTTGAACCTGCGCGGAAACCTGGAATCGGGCGGCAACACGGGCTACAAAATAGAATAAACACGCGACCCTAATGAACCAAACGGGCCCTGAACTTGCCCTCATCCGGACACCAACCGCCATATCTGCGCCACGAGAAAACAAAGCAGGAAGCCCATGGCAACGGGTAGAAGCGACGAAACCGTCGTCCATCTCGCGCTCCTTGTTTCCTTCCAGATTGTATAGATCGTGGTCGAACACGGGTTGTGCACCAGACTGAACAACATCAGATTGAGCGCGGTAAGGAGATTCCATCCGCCGGACGCGAAGATCTGGGCGACCGCCGCGTCGGAATCCAGTTCGAACATCACGCCCGCGCCTTCACCCATCCCGGTCAACCCGGCGCTCAATACAGTCAGCATCAGGATGGTGGGAATCACGATTTCGTTTGCGGGGATTGCAATGACGTAGGCTAGCAGAATAACGCCGTTTAGTCCGACAAGCAGGCCGAAGGGCTGGCTCCAGTTAATAAAATGCTCCGCCAGGCTGAGCCGTCCAATAACGATATTGGAACTCAGCCAGATCACGGCGCCGGCGGGAATTGCGAAGATCACGGCGCGCCAGAGCACAATCAGTGTTCTGTCGATGATGGATGAATAAACCGTCTGCAAAACGCGGGGCGGCCGATACGGTGGTAGTTCCAGGCTGAACGCGGATGCTTCTCCCCGCAGAACCGAGCGGGAAAGCCCCCACGAGACAATAAACGAGAGCAGTACGCCAAAAACCGCAACGCCCACGACGGCTCCGGCCGAAACCAACCCCGCGAAATGAGTCGGCGCCAGACTACCAATGAATATCGTAGCCACCAATATCTGGGTGGGCCAACGACCGTTACAAAGTGAGAAGTTGTTGGTTATGATTGCAATCAGGCGCTCTCTGGGGCTATCGATGACCCGCGTGGACACAATCGCCGCCGCGTTGCAGCCGAATCCCATACTCATTGTCAATGCCTGTTTTCCATGCGCTCCTGCCTTCTTGAACCACTGGTCCAGATTGAACGCTACCCTGGGCAAATAACCGAAGTCCTCCAGGAGTGTAAACAACGGAAAGAAAATCGCCATGGGCGGCAACATGACGCTGACCACCCATGCCATTGCCAGGTACATGCCATCCACCAGAAGGCCATCGAGCCACCATGGCATCCCAATTGCCGCGGCCATCGTTTTGAGTATGGGATGAACAGTATCAATCAATAGGCCAGCCAGCATCGCTGACGGCACATTCGCGCCCTCGATAGTAAGCCAGAAAACCAGCGTCAGGATTGCCAACATGATTGGGAAACCCAGCCAGCGGCTGGTTACCAGACGGTCGATCGTCCTGTCCAGATCGAACCGGACTGCTTCTCCGGTTCTGGCGACGGCGCGATCGGCAATCCGGGCCGCGTTGGCATAGATCGTCTCCATTAAGGAATCGTGGAAATTGGACCCAACTTCCCACCGTAGTTTTGAGGCCAATCGTATCAGTTCCTCGGGTCGCTCATTTGTCTTTGGATCGTTCATGCCATCACCGCCTTTTCCTGCCCGGGAACTCGGTTAAGTTCTCCCAGTTCTCCGGAGCAGACCGCCTCGATGATTCGTGTGTCACCTTCGAGCAGACGAAGCGCCACCCACCGGGCATTCGGCACGTTGGGAAATGTCGTCTCCAGCTGCGCCACGAGCTTGCCGACGGCCTGCTTCAGCGAAGGCGGCTCGTTACGAATGCGCTGCGGCCGGCAGACCGTCCTGCCGGCCGCCACGTCACTCAATACGCTTGTCAACTCCGGAATGCCCTCGCCGCGGCGGGCCGCCGCGGGTACCACCGGGACGCCGAGGTCCCGTGCAAGTCGTCGCTCGTCCACGGAGAGGCCCTGGCGTTTTGCCTCGTCCATCAGATTCAGGCACAACACCGCGCGGTCGGTTATCTCCAGTACCTGTAGGACGAGGTTCAGATTCCGCTCCAGACGCGCGGCGTCGACCACGACCACCGTGACGTCCGGCCGGCCGAAGAGGATAAAATCCCGTGCGACTTCCTCGTCCGGGCTGGTGGATAAGAGAGAATAGGTTCCGGGAAGATCTACGAGTTTGTACCGATGGCCGTTGACCGCAAAGCCGCCTTCCGCCCGCACCACCGTCTTGCCGGGCCAGTTTCCTGTATGCTGCCGCAATCCCGTCAGGGCATTGAATACCGTACTTTTTCCCGTATTCGGATTGCCGGCCAGCGCCACCACATAGTCCCAGTTTGCCATATTCACGCCAAGTTTGGTCAGGTTGCCCGAATGGTGCGAAGGACAGGCGTTGCAACCTTCGGTGGATGTCTGTGTTTCCATTGTAGATCCCCTGTCGAATTCTGCAGTTTTGAAAAAGGGAGCTGACTGCCGGTCACTCTCCGAGTTGAACCTGAACCTGAACCTGACTTGCCTGTTCCTTCCGAAGCGCGATGGTGGAACCGCGTATCCGATATGCGGTGGGATCTCCGGTAGGGCTGCGCATCTCGACCTCGATAAGGGTTCCCGGCAGGATGCCCAGATCCATCAACCGGCGCCGCTCCAGACCGCGGCAGGACCTGGAAAGCCGGACGACCCGGCCAGTCTCGCCCGGTTTGAGTCCGGACAGCAGTTCGTCGGACGCTTCAGCCGCCGTCCCGTTGGATACCGCCGCGACCGAAATATGATCCGCCAGCAACGGGGCAAGTACATGCTCTTCACCATCCGCCCAGAAACGCACGCGCTGCGGAAGGACCTCAATCAGCTCGATCCGCATCCCAACGTGGAGACCTTCGGCCGCTAACTGCGCATAAACCGGCTCCGGCTCGTCTTCGATATGCACAATCACCGCCGTAACACCAGCGTGGTGATCTGTTAGATGCGTTCCCCGCCTGGGCGCGATATCTCCGGCCTCGGTGGGAATCGGGTCTCCGTGAGGGTCGTATACGGGATACCCCATCTGCCGGGCCAGCAATTCCACCTCTTCGGAAGACATATCGTGTTCCCGGCGTTCCGCCCTGCTGTGCCACTCCGCCTCCGCCACACCGGTTTCTTCTGCCAGATAGTGCTCCCAGAGCCGGTGAAATCGAAGGATGCGAAGCGCGTAATCCCGGCCTTGCGTTGTAAGACTGACACTGCCCCCGTCGGAAGCGGTCAGTCCGCGGGCACCGGCTCGTACCAGCAAGTCGGACGCGCGGCTGCGTGGAATTCCCAACGCCCCCGAAAGGCTCTCCACCGTTGCGACCAGTTGTTGATATTCGCAGTTGTGGATGTGCTTGAGCAGATCTTCCGTTAGCACGCGCTCGGTCAGCCGACGGCCTTGCCGCCAGCGCCAGAAATAGCCCGAGTCCGGCCTTAACAGAATCCACAGAATTGTCAGAATGACGCCTGCGCCGAGCAGCGCCTGCACGGGTTCGATCACTACACTCTCCTCTCGCCGAGTTTTATTTTATAACGATAAAAAAATAATTAGCCGCATCTAAATATAAAATAACGGACCGCCAAAGTCAAGTGACAAAGTCTCCGGCGACGCCGGTAGGCCGGATTCAGGGTGTTCGGCGTCCTTCCGCATGGCGAACGACATTTCAATTGTCTATCGAGCCGGCAATACTCGGGCAAATGCCGCCGGAAGACCCGATATCGCTCACCGGTCGATGTATGCGTACATCGACGCTTCAATGCAGGGCTGAAACAGAAAAATCGCCTGACCTGCCGTTGTTGCCCGCTGCCAAACCCAGAAATTCGTTGCGTATGCCCGAAAATCGTCGGATATTTCCAGGAAACCGACGTCCAATCTCACTCCTGAACCGCCAGGGTGCAGTTTCAGACCGTGTCGTCAACGGGATAGCGAATCCGCCTATTCGTCCGCGAGTGAGTGAACGCGACGCATAACGGAATCGCGGCGCGGCAGCCTTAATCGGCCGGTCGGGCCGAAATAACCCGAGGTAACGTCTATGGAACAGATCAGGTCCGGCATCTTCATCATGCCGTTCCACCCGCCGGGCAAAACACTCAGCACGTGCCACGATGAAGACATGGAGCTCGCCATTCGCGCCGACGAATTGGGGATCGACGAATTCTGGATTGGCGAGCACCACACCATGGTCTACGAGAACATCGCGATGCCCGAGATTTTCATCGGTGCGGCATTGCGTGAAACCAGGAATATCCGGCTGGGCCCCGCGCCAGTGTGTCTGCAGCAACACCACCCGGCGCTCGTCGCAAGCCGGTTGTCCTTTCTGGATCACCTCTCCAAGGGTCGGATCAACCTATGCTTCGGACCCGGGAGCGTACCAACAGACCTGGAGATCCTTGGTGTCGACCCGCAGGACAGCGCAGCGATGGTCGCCGAGGCCGTCGAAATGATTCTTGCTCTGTGGTTAACCGAACCGCCTTACGAACTCAAGGGCCGGTTCTGGAATATCAGAATGGATCGCACCATCGATCCAGAGGTTGGTCTCGGGGTCATCCACAAGCCCTTCCAGCGACCTCATCCGCCAGTCTCGATGCCTGTCTCGTCAATGAATTCGGCAACAGCCAGGGAGGCGGGAAAGCGCGGTTTCCGGCCGTTCGGCCACAGCCTGATTCCATCCAACGTATTGGCGAACATCTGGACGACCTACGAGCACGCTGCTTTGGCGGCAGGCCACCGGCCGGCCCGGTCGGACTACAAGATCGCCAGGGCGATTTTCCTGGCAGACACCACCGAAGAGGCTGTCAGGCGCGCAAGGTCAAACACGGTCGCGGCCAATTTTGAGTACATCGGTACGCTGCTCAAACGCGGTGGCCGAGGCATCGGCATGTTCAAACGCGATCCGGATATGCCCGATGCGGACTGTAATCTGGATTACCTGATGGGCGAGCAGATTATCGCTGGAGACGTGCCCACGGTGCTCGAACGTCTTGAGATCATGCGGGCTGAAGTGGGTGACTTCGGCACCCTCGTCATGATGTCATACGATTGGGACGACAAGGACAGTTGGCTTCGCAGCCTGGAACTATTCGCCACAGAATTGATGCCGGCGTTAAACCGGGTGCCGTCCACCGAACAGGTGGCTTGATTTTCAACCCGTTTCCGCGGGAAGGTTTGCCACCGAAGCAGGGCCTGGGCCTCGATAAGGCGCGTGATCCCAGAACGGTCCTGACTGTTTGATCACATAAAAAGGCGATGCCGGGAAAGGCATCGCCTTTTTATGTGCAATTCTCGCATCGAAATTGCAGACTTGATGCTCACTCCATGGTCTTCGCCGCCTTAATGGGGTACTCCTTATCGAACCTCTGCCTGGTCTTGCTATCCCACCCGTCAAGAGATTCGCGAAGCGCCGCAACCATCTGTGGTTCCACATGAAGCAGATCCTTCATTTTCGTAGGAAACTGGCGACCGTCCGGATAAAAACTCCCGTCGATCATCAACTCCTGAAGAAAGGGGTAACCTGCGACCAACTCACCGGGCGAAGGATCCAGCGGTGTGACGCGGGTGTGTACCTTCAATCCCATGTACGTCAGGTGACTGAACCCCATCCGGAATCGGACATGTGCGCCCACCTTGTTAACTCGCACCGTGTGCCCCGAATACAATTCGTTCAGGCGCTCTGCCAGCAGCTTCCAACCTTGCTTGAATTCATTCAGCGGCATAGCCTTTGCGCCCGCAAATGCCGATTCGCGATCTTTGGCAAGTCTCTTGGCCATGGAAAGGGATTTGTCATCCAGCTTTTTTGTTTTTGCATCCGCGGAAGGCGCCTGGCACATCGACAGACAGATGAAGAAACCGACCGCAGCGGTAAGAAAAAAACGCATTGGCGTCTCCCCCTTTTTCTAAACGAACGTGCGATTTCCCATTTCCGGAAAGGGCACACCAATTCATCGGGCAACACTTTAAGTGCAGCTATTCAGGTATTGAATAGAAAAAGAGGTTACAGCATTCTATAGGACTATGCAAGCTTTTTCTCGCATGTTCTCAGAAAAACCCGCGACCCTGCGGGTCGGGCTCTGGCGGTGGAGGTGGTGTGGGATCCGGGCTCTGTTCAGGCCGACGGCGGTGTTTCTATTTCAAGGAGAGATTCGCTTGAAGTGCCGCGGCGGCCCGCGCAGGAGGCGCAATCGCCGGATCCCGGAAGGAAGGGACTGACAAACATCCGGACCGCCCATATACCACACGCGAAGGCGACAACGGCTGCCACCACCGACTGCCAGTCCATTCTAACCGCCCCAACCAAGTGCCATTGTGCCCTGGTAGGTCGCAAGTGCGCCAATATAGGCCAATATCGTCATATAGCCAAACGTCAGAATCGTCCATCCCCATGACTGCGTCTCACGACGGATGACGGCCAACGTCGATACGCACTGAGCGCACAGCGCGAAAAAGACCATCACCGAGAGCGCCACGGGGACGTTGAACACGGGGCGTCCGTCCCTCATTGTTGCATTTCGGAGCGCGCTTCGCAGGTCTTCCGAGGACTCGTCCGCATCGCCTCCAAGACTGTAGATTGTACCTAGCGTGGCTACGATGACCTCACGCGCGGGAAACGATGCGAGCGTGGCCATCCCGATGCGCCAATCCCAGCCCAGAGGCCTGACCGCGGGTTCTATCCAATGTCCTGCCCTGCCCAGATAACTTTCGTTCAGGAGCTGCGCGGCCATGCGCACGTCCAGATCTGCAATCGCCGCCTGCAAGCCTTCGCCCGAGAGCGATGCCGCAGCCGTCTGCCGACGGCGCTCGTATTCGGCGACCGTCTCTGCAGACCTGGGAAAATAGGCCAGCGCCCACATCACAATGGTTGCAGCAAGAATGACACTTCCTGCACGCACAAGGAAGGCCCGGCAACTCTGGTAAACCCGCAGGCCCACCGTCCGCTTGTCCGGCACCTTGTACGAAGGAAATTCCATTATGAAAGCAGGTGTTTCGCCTCTCAACAGCGTCTTTTTTAGTAACCACGCCACGGGAACGGCCGCAGCAGCGCCCACGCAATACATTGCAAAAAGCGTTATCCCCTGAAGACCGACCCATTCGCCCAGAATTGGTTTCACCGGGATAAAAGCACCAATCAGGATGGTGTAAACCGGTAGGCGTGCGGAGCAACTCATCAGTGGCGCCACCAGGATGGTAACCAGTCGATTCCGGCGATCTTCGATGGTTCGAGTTGCCATGATGCCCGGCACGGCGCACGCAAAACTGGACAGCATCGGGATAAAGGACTGACCGGACAGACCGCACTTTGTCAGCAGCCTGTCCATCAACAGGGCCGCCCGGGCCATATAACCGCAATCTTCCAGAATGGCGATAAAGAAAAAGAGGACAGCGATCTGCGGAAGAAAAATAATGATACCGCCGACGCCCGCTATGACGCCGTCTTGAATCAGGCTCTTCAACGCCCCGTCTGGAAACCACGTTCCCACCCATCCTGACAATACAAAAAAGATACCGTCGACCATATCCATCAGTGGACCGGCCCACGCATAAATAGCCTGGAAAACGACGCCCATTATAGCGACGAAGAGGAGCGTGCCCCATATCCTGTGCGTCAGCACCCGGTCGATGCGGTCCGAAGGCGTCTGCTGGAGGCGCTCCGGCTGCAATACACTTTTCGCCAGCACCCGCCTGATCCATTTGTAGCGGACCTCCGATTCCAGAGCGGACAATCCTGAATCCGCCGAAATCCGGCCCCGGGCCTCCACCAGTTTCGCACGAAATTCGTCCCCATGCGCCTCAATAAGCCGGCACTCAGCGTAACCGCCTTCGTCGACGATCGCCCGGAACGCTTCGGCGCGACACGTGGAGAAACTTCGTCCATTGTCCGACCGTAACACCGCCGCGATTTCATCGACGGCCGCAGGAAACCCGTTTGGGAATTCCGGCAGAGGCGAAGATGCCTTACCCCTCTCGCTGCGCAGCACCCCTTCCAATTCAACGCGCAGGTCTCCCAGCCCTCGTTTCCTATTCGCACAAACCCTTACCACCGGCGCGCCGAGGCAACGGGAGAGCACGTCGACATCTATCTGAATACCGCGGGCGTCCGCCACATCCGTCATATTCAGTGCAATTACGGTCGGGATGCCGAATTCGAGTACCTGTGAGACCAGATAAAGATTCCTGTAGAGGTTGGAGGCGTCTACAATCGCCAGGACCGCGTCTACTTTTCGTACGCCAGGCAACCGTCCGAGCAGAACGTCGGCGACGATCATTTCATCGGGAGCATTTGCGGCCAGGCTGTACGTCCCCGGCAGATCGATAAGGTTCACCGACAGGCCTTCGGCCAGACTCATCCGGCCAACCTTCCGCTCAACGGTCACACCGGGATAATTTCCGACACGTTGAAAAAGACCGGTAAGACCGTTGAATAGCGTGGTCTTACCGGTATTGGGATTGCCCAGAAGGGCGACTGTATTCGGTTGTTTTACGCCGATGTGCGAATCTTGGGACAACTCCGTGGCCATGCCTCAAACCTCAAGAGATGGGACTGAGCCTCACGGCAGCCGCATCCCGCATCCGCAAACAGAACCGGGCGTCTTCCACCTGCACCACCAACCTGCCGCCGCATCTAAGCATTCGGACCCTTACGCCCGGACAAACTCCCAGTTCCCGCAACCGAGAGGCAAGGGGTGAATTCCCCTCAACGGATTCGACCGTGCCTTCGTCGCCCTCGTTCAGTCCGGCAAGGGAGCCCCGCATTAATCTCTGCAACCGGGTTTTACGGTCGGGACGCCACCAGATATGGCGACCTGCCAGGTACACGAGACGCGCCACCATTGCATTATCCCCTAATTGTTGAGATTCCGGATCAGCTCTCCGTACCGGCTCTCAGGAGACATTCGTCTTCGCAGATCGGACAATCGGCCAGATCGTGACAGAAATCGCTGGTTTGCCAGAACGCACTCAGAAACTCCCGTGCCTCCCGCGTGTCCGCGAGCAGGAATCTGACAAAATTCAGCAATTTCTCGCTGGTTTCCTGGCTCAGCAGGTGTTCCACCTTGCACGCGTCAATTTCCGACTGATGGCCTTCCACGTGCAGCACATCCTTCAGAAACTTGCGAACGATGGCGCGTTTGGCAAGCACCAGGTCGACCAATCGCTCACCTCTGTCCGACAGCCGCAGGAATTTGTTTTGATCTTCCAGAACGAACTGCTTCTGACGGAGCGCCTTTAGTGTTAAGGACGCGCTGCCCCGTGTAATGTCCAGAAATCGTGCAACATCCGATACACGGGCGTATCCCAGCTGGTCCCTGAGTTCTCTGATGGCGGCAAGGTGATGAGCGACGCTATGCGTGATCTCATTCTCCTCGAACGCTTTCCATACATCGGAAGATGCCACCTGGCCTCCCTTCCGCCCTCAGGCGCCGGAACCAGTCAAATGTTTTACAAATAAAACAATCGTTATAAACTTAAACACTAAACGGACTCCATGTCAAGTGAAAATTGCCTGGCCGCGGGGACGGGCTTGACTTTTACTTACCATTTTCGTATACCTCACGAACCTGTCCCGACACCACGCCGCCTCGAAACGCTCCCCAAGGAGCCGGTCAATGACGGAAATTCTCGAATTCGAGGACGTTGCCAGACTGCCGCAACCAGATGACAACGTCGCCATCGCCACACGGAATCTGGGCGCGGGCGCCAGTATCCGCACCAGAGGATCGGTACTTCAACTGGATACGGCCGTACTGGAGGGTCATCGCTTCGCCGTGGCCCCCATATCCGAGGGTGAGTTTCTCCTTTCCTGGAATCTCCCGTTCGGTGTGGCCCGGAGGGGCATTGCACCGGGCGCCTATGTCTGTAACGCCGGCATGCTGGAAGCACTCCGCATCCGCAACTTGGATTTCCAACTGCCTGCCAAACCTAATTTTGAAGACCGTATCGAACCTTACCTTCTGAAGACGGATTCATTCAACCCTGGCCGGCAGGTTGCTCCGACTGTCTCTTCCCGCACGTTTAAGGGGTACATACGCGGCGCCGCGCGGGGTGTGGGCACCCGAAACTATGTTCTGATCATGGGTACCACCTCACGCACGGGAAGTTTCGTGAAACGTCTGGAGGAACGATTGGGCGGGCTTGCCGATGCCTATCCCAACGTCGACGGAATTGTAGCCGTTACGCACACCGAAGGTGGCGGTCGGACGGCACCGAACAACCTGGACCTTCTGTTGAGAACGCTTGCCGGCTTCATGGTACACCCGAACGTGGGCGCCGCCCTTGCCGTCGACTATGGTACGGAGCCACTCACCAATGCCATGCTCAGCGCCTACATGTCGGCAAACCAGGATAGCCTGTCCGACGTCCCCCACCGCTTTTTCACCCTGGACGGGGGGTTTGAAGAGAATCTCGATCAAGCCCAGGGCATCGTCACCGGATGGATGCGGAGAGTGAACCGGACAATCCGAAAACCGACTTCCATTTCAAGCCTGAAAATCGCGCTTCAATGCGGCGGATCGGATGCCTTTTCGGGCGTATCGGGAAACCCGCTGGCGTCGTGGGTCGCACGGGAAATCATCCGGCACGGAGGCGCGGCAAACCTGGCGGAAACGGACGAACTGATCGGCGCTGAATCCTACGTGCTGCAGAACGTCAGGGACCTGAACACGGCCCGTCGTTTCCTGGAGCGCGTGGAAGGCTACAAGAACCTCGCCGCGTGCCATGGCACGAGTGCCGAAGGCAATCCCTCGGGGGGCAACAAGTTCCGTGGCATCTACAACATCGTGCTCAAATCCATCGGCGCCGCCATGAAACGCCATCCGGAGGTCCGCCTTGACGGCGTTCTGGATTACGGCGAACCCATGCACGACTCCGGATTTCACTTCATGGATAGTCCGGGCAACGACCTTGAAAGCATTGCCGGTCAGGTTGCTTCGGGTTGCAACCTCATATTTTTTGTGACCGGAAACGGATCCATCACAAATTTCCCTTTCGTCCCCACGCTTAAGATCATTACAACCACCAACCGCTATGAACTCCTCGCCAACGAGATGGACGTCAACGCGGGCGCTTATCTCGACGGCACCCCGATTGACGCGCTGGGGATGCAAATGACCGATCTCACGCTCGAAGTGGCCTCGGGTATGCGGAGCAAAGGCGAACGGGCCGGGCACACCCAGGTATCCATTTGGCGAGACTGGCGTCAGACCGACACCGCCAACCTCGAACATCTTCAGTCGCTCCCGCAGCCACCGGGCAATCCCATATCCATCGGACGCCAACCCGTCGAATTGCCAGGCGACTTTCGTGGCATCGTCACCAAAGCCGGAGTCGCCACGGACCAGGTCGGTCTGATCATGCCTACCAGCCTTTGCGCGGGGCAGGTCGCGAAAATGGCCGCAGACCGCCTTGAACAATTGAAAATTGGAAAGAACCGTGGCATCTCCCGGTACGTCGCACTGGTACATACCGAGGGCTGCGGCGTCGCGGGAGACGAGACCGAAAGGATGTATTCGCGAACCATGCTCGGCTATCTCACCCACCCCCTGGTAAGACACGCGCTGCTCCTGGAACACGGCTGCGAGAAGACTCACAATGACTATCTCAGACACGAACTTGAACGCGATGGTGTCGACCCCGCTCGATTCGGCTGGTCGAGTATCCAACTCGACGGCGGACTGGAACGCGCGCTGTGCAACGTGGAATCCTGGTTCGCCGGGCGAATTGAAAGGGATCATCCACCCGTCTATGTACAATCCAGCCTGGCGGCACTTTCAATTGGCATCCTGACGTCGGGGAAGGTTAACGAAACAGCGTCGGAGACGTTATCGATCCTCGTACAACGGCTGGTGCGGGCAGGCGCCAGGGTCGTGACGCCAGACAACTCGGCGCTACTCGACTCGGTCCCGTTTTCGGATACGGTTTTGCAAAACGCATCCCAGGACCGTCG
>CAXXJS010000054.1:0-23464 GCA_963662665.2 Candidatus Latescibacterota bacterium | reverse complement strand
GATGAAGCCCGCATGATTTCGCGATGATCCAGTAGGAAAACCCCATCCGCCTGCAGGCGATGATCTTCCGGTTCCGCTTGATCTTCGCCAGTTTCTTGGCTTCCCGTTGCTGTCTGGCCCGGGCGAATTCTTCCGCACGGCTCGGGAGTCCGAGTTGCTTCCGGCCATTCGCTACGATCTGGAGGACGGCGGTCCGGGACAGTCCTGCAAGACTTCCGATCTTCGCATCGGTCAGACCGCACAGGTGAAGCCCGAGAATCAGCTTGTTCCGCCGGAGCCGGTCGGCTCGCCTCATGGCCATCGACGCCATCTGAACGGCTTCCAATTGACGTTTTCAGACATGCCCGACGATTTGTCCCAAATGAGCTCTTTCGGGCGGTCGTTGAACCCTGTCCAGCGCCACGCAATGTACTCCGAACAGCGGTAGAACCACGCCATCCGGCGTTCCAGAATCCTGGACTTCAACCATAATCTCCGATCCAGCCAATGGAAGGCGTCCGAAATATGGAGCAGCATCAATGCGAAAACCGCGACAATCAGCTTCATGATTCAATCCAACAGCGCACTCTTGAACCGTTCCCACCATGTCAGTTCCATCAGGCACCAAAACCCCGGCGGATTGTTTTTCACCGGGCGACCGTATCCGACACTCTGCCTCGCCGGAACCGACATTCCGAAGGCTTTCACCCGGTATCCGAGCACTTTCTTCACTTCGATCTGGGCAGCGATCAGCTTCCGCTGGTCGTAGAGAATGACGAATAGGGGCTGTTTGCGCATGGTCAGTGAACCCTTTCGGATGGATTGGCGTCGGCTCCGTTCGCCTCCAACTCCTTGAGGACTTGGAAATACTTCAATGACAGTTCATCGAGAGTCATATCTCCCATATCCTTGAAATACGTGGTCAGCGCCTTGGCCGCGCCCCCGATGAACGCCAATCGGACCATCGGCTCTATTTTCAGAAATGCAGCGGTCTGATCCGGCGGCAAATCGTCCATGGTCCACTTTCGGAACGGACAGCAAGGTTGTCAAATACAACTGATCCGTGAGATGTTTGTTTTTAATTTCCAGCCGTCTTTGTTCTTTCAACTCAGCCTTGGTCGGAGAATGAATTTTCATGTGAATTCCCCATAGCGCTCCAGAATTTCCCGCGCCCATTCGACCAAATCAGGGACACGCTGACCCTTCGGGTGATAGCTCACCATCAGCTCCAGATTTTCAATCCGATTATCATCCCGGATTCCGTTTCGGTGATGCACAGACTCACCCTGGTAGAGTTTTCGGCCCAAGTGCTTCTCCATCACCGCCGTGTGCTCTCGAATCCATCCATGATCAGTCTTGATCCGAACGTATCCGTGCGGTGTCCGAGTCTTGGTTCCCAGTGGCTTCCATCCTCCCGAAAACGAGGGATGAACCTTGATCGGAGTCAATTCCAGGCCCTGCCGTTTCTGCTCATAGTGGGAAGCACACAGGCGATCCGCCTTGATCTTGCGGTCGCAATCGGAAAACTCGCATCTTCCCTTGGTGGACTTGTGGTGAGTAATGGGAGCATCCATCGGGGGTGAGCCTGTGCGTTTTCGGTTCGCGTGGGTCGAACACATTCCAGCGTAGGGTCCGGACTTGAAGTGTGATGCGTTGGGACATCCCGATATCGAGCAGGGACCATACCCCGCCTTTCTCAGAGCCGAGGTTCTGTGCCGCCGACACTCATTCGAACAGACTCGGGAATTCCCGCCCTTCGTCACCGGAATGGGTCCGCCGCATTCTTCGCAGATTCGCCCCTTTCTCCGGTTTCTGGTTCGAGTCTTTCTCCGCTCTGAATCCGCCATTGCCAAGCAACTCCTGCTGCAATATTTCGTACCTTTTCTGGATTGAAATTCCTTCCCGCAATGTTGGCAGCGCATCACTGTACAACCCCAGTTGACCTGACTTCTTGATCCTTTTCAGTGCTGAGATAATTTTAACATCTTTTGCAGTCTTTTGTCTATGGCAATCCCTGCACAACCAGTTCAGATTGGAAGGCAAAAACGCGCGAACGAAATATTCCGGATCCTTGTGTCGGGCGACCGCGATCGGCATCCGGTGGTCAAGTTCGTGGCGGCAGATATCGCTTCGCTTCCATCCAGCGTTTCGCTTACGGGACAAGTACCGATCACAATCGGGTTCCTTGATTTGAGATGTGACCCACCGGATCAGCATTCCATATGGCATCCGATAGAAATCTATGAAACCCAACTTGTGGAGCGTATCCAGTCGATCATGATGGGAATCTCGGATTGATCGGTAGCGGTCCCATTCTTTGTCGCATTCCTCGGCCCGTAGCCATTTTTTCCGGCTCGGAATTCCAGGCGCTCCACAACTGGCGCATTTGCCCCCGGGAATCACCGGCCGCCGGTAGAAATTGATCGCTTTGCCTCGACAGGCGTAGTACAGGTTCGCGCACAGTGGGTGCCACTGTCCGCGCTTGGATTCCAGCCGTTGGTGACACCACTTGCACCGGCGCTTCCCCGGCGGCTTCTGGAGGTAATCGGTGGTCGGAGCGCAATTCCGCTCGGACCAAGACTGCAACCTAGACCAATTTTTTCGGACGTAGGGAAGGCACTGGATCACCACACCACGCAAGGATCGGAAATGATCGACCGAACGGATGCTCATTGATCCCGGTAGTGCTCCAACACCTTTTTCGCATGGAAGGCGACCGTCGAGACGGTGATGTCGGTGGCGACAATCATACGGGAAAGAATCTTGGATTCCTCCGGTTCGGAATGGAACGAATCCATGACGGAGATGACCATGACCGCCCGGTCTTTTCTTCGGTAATGCTTGTACGGGTAATCGTCCGGGATAGCGTGGAACGTCACCACGGCCATATCGTCGAATTCATCAAAGCTGAAAGTCGATCTGATTCCCTTGAGCTTCATGGTCTTACTCGCAATGGTCCGCGATAGCCTCTTCGAGAGTCGAGTACGCGCCATCGACTGGAAAATCGTTCGGGTCCAGTTCTCCGAAAGCGACGGCGACGCGCATGATCTGATTCGGCCGCCGCTCAGCGAACAGCACCGACATCAGGCCGGCGCATTGCTGAGGCGCAGGGGATTTCTTGGCGACGAACATCTGAATCAGGGTCTTGTGGCATTGGAACGCAGTGGATCTGGCAATCTCCTCGATCCGTGCTCTGCCGAGTTTGAAGTTCTCACCCTGACCCTTCCGAAACGGGCAGTTCGAGCACAGTTTTTTCTGGTCAAACATCAGAATCTGTCTTGATCAGAAACCAGTGCCAGACATATCCGATCTGGTCAAAGATCGTGTCGAGATAGGTGAGATTTTCTTCCGGGTAATCGACATCCCATCCGGTGCCGAGACAAAGCACCTGAACTTGGATCATGTCCCTGTCGGGGTCGACCAAGGCCCAGAGACACGCTTGGCCGCGCTGATACGCGATTCTCAAGGGTCTGGCACCTTCCGGGATTTCAACGGTCTGAACCGGCATTGCTTCGAGCGGGTATTTGTAGATGCGCTTCATCAGTCCCCTTTCACTTCCTGTGCCGTATACTCAGGAATGGATCGTCCCGAAACCTTCCAGATTGTCGCTTGCTTCCAGACGCCTTTACCCCGATCCCGTTCCCGCACCATGACGACGGGAGATTCTTTCCCAGCGACAATGGTGTATTCAGCCCCTTCCGTGTCCGTGTATTCGGCCCATTCCTCGACCACCATTTCTGGATCGGAAGAGAAAAGAACCATGGCGTCACCCTCCGTCTCGCCTTTCTCTGGGCACCAAATGAGAAATGACTTGGTGTCAGGGTGTCCGCTCATTCAAATTCTCCTGCGTGGAAGACCGGTCTACGGATGGTGATTGAGAGCGATGGCACGGGAATTGAACACCCGCAACAAGAATGGTTTGTCCACCCAAGCAGAACTTTCTCCATCGCTCAAAAGCGACGATAGCAAGGGTGGAAATGGGATGTCAACAAGAAATCTACAAATCGAGAAATGACAGGATGAACAGGGCACCGGTCTGAGGCACGATGGAGTTCCCATAGGCTCGGAGCATCCCGATCCGCCACGGCTTCTGGCCGATGGATCGTCCGGTTTCGGGATCGGTTATGACGCGGAACGGGCTTGCTTCACCGGGGCGGTCAGATCCCAAATCTGCGGATACCCTTGGAGCCAACGGGAAAAAGCGGGGTTCAACTGGAACCGGACGGAGTTTTCCGTCGGAGCAATGGATAAGGAGACTTGACGCCCAAGGAGCGAGTTGATCGGCGTGTTTTCCAACGTACTCGATCTGTCTTTGTGGTCGCGACCGGTGGGAGTCGCCCAGCTCGCGGCCATCGCAAGATTCGGGTTGCCTCTCGCGTAAGTCGATGGCTGTCCTGGCCTCCGGGATTTCGGGGTCGGCCATGACGCCAGTTCGACCGTTTTCCGGCTCGAATCCGTGTTGCCCGCTTCGTTGTATTCTTTCGTCTTCGGAGTCCCGGCCATCGGAGTAGGCCAGTGGGCTTCCGCCAGAAACACTTGATCTTCCAGCCGACTCAGGTGCTTCTGCGCTCTGTCGGGACTTCCCGTCGCATGGCCGGATTCCACCGATCTCGGAGTCGCCCAACTTGCCATCGTTGTGAGTCCGATCCGGGATCGATCGTGAGTTTTCTTGGCCGCTCCTCGATCTCCGTCCGTAGTGGTCGGAGTGCGCCACCCACCACAGTCTTTGCCGGATGTGCGGAGCGCCTCCGATCGCATCCGAAATAATGGACTCCTTGCCGCTCGCAGTAAGGATTTTGGCATTCCCGACGCTCGCAGCCGGAAGATCGGCACCCCCGACGGCATATCCCAACTGCTCAAGATCAAGTCGAACAGCGGAGAGCCATTCACGTCCAATATTCGACGCAACCTGTTCGCCAAAGATCGTTGGAGGTCGGCAGATTTCGATGAGCCGATGAAAAGCGGGCCAGAGGTGTCTTTCGTCGGCAGCACCTTTTCTCTTGCCCGCGCTCGAAAGCGGCTGACAGGGACATGATCCGGTCCAGACCGGTCTTTCGATGGGCCATCCAGAGAAGCGGAGCGCGAGGTCCCAGCCGGCGATTCCGGCGAAGAAATGGCATCTGGTAAATCGAAAAAGGCTTTCTGGGTCGACATCATCGACACTCCGATCATCGATCTTTCCGGGCATGATCTCGCCGGCGTCCATCAGGTTTTGGAGCCAATCGCAGATATACCGGTCGTTGTCATTGTAGTAGGCGATCATTCGATTACCTCCACTTCGGCGAAAAGCGGCATATCGGCCGTGATCCGAGCAGCGGACATCTCCGCATATTCGCGGCTCAACTCGATCAATACGGAATCCCGTCCGAGACGCTGAGAAACCAGCCCGACGGTCCCTGATCCCGCGAACGGATCAAGCACCGTAGACGGCACGAATTCCGCCTTGCATCCGCAGGTGGGATTCCAGCCCCCGGCCGTTTGCGCCGTGGTGCCACGCGGGAACCCATCCCATTCGCTCGATGGATCGAGATTGAATCGGTTGGGTCCGGTCTGCAGGAATTCCCGTATGATCTCCCGATCCCAAGGCGCTCCGCATTCCGCGCAAACACCCCTTTCACTCGATCCAGCGAGGATGCACGGCGTGATCAGGGTCGACGGAAATGTGGCGAAGTGAGCGCCCTTGTACGGATGGGTTGCGACTCGCCAGACATTGCGTAGATTAGCGCCGCCGGCTTGCTGCTCCTCTTTGCTCATGGAGTCCCAGCGATCATTGAATCCTTCGTGCCGCCTAGAATGGCCGCGCTGCTTGTCAGTTCGTCGTTCGTGGGGAGGAAGCTCATCCCCGAGCGTATGCCGCCCGTAGGTGCTCCGTCCACGAACTCCCTTTGACCGCCCCTTCGAATGGACCTTTCCATGGGATCCGGGTCCGGTTTCCCAGCCGTCGGGCATCTTGTAGGTGTCCCGACGCTTGAAATCCATCGTGTCGAAAGACTGCCGCTTGGTTTCGTCGGCAAGCGGGGTCCGGACCGCCAAACCGTCGTAGAAATAGGTGTGTCCGCGCCACAGATTCTTGCGCTTCCACTCGTTGTTGGCTTTCCAGTTTTCCGGCTGGATCCGAGTCACATTGCCCGTGAACTTGTTGATGAAGATGTGGTCGGCGGGCGGTTTGTCCCTCGTGCCAGCATGGACCGGATGCGTCCAATACAGAGTTTTTCCAGACTTGGAAAACAGGAAGATTTTCTCATGTGACGACGTTGGCCGGTCGGTGGCCGACTCCGGCATTGGATTCGGCTTGTGCCAGACGATCTCGGAACGGAGCCACCATCCTTCGGATTGGAGCGCCATGGCGACTCTCGCCGGCAACAGCATCAAATCCTTCGGCTTGAACCCGCACAGATTCATTCGGTAGGTCTTGTGGTAACTTCCGGTGTTGGAGAGTTGCATCGTGGACGTGGTTCCTTGCCCGCCGGCCCCCTTTCCGCTGCCGGCATACGCATCGCCGTAGTTGAGCCACAGGGTTCCATCGGGCCGGAGCACCCGCCAGACCTCTTTGAAGACGGCCAGAAGGTTGACCAGATGATCATCGAAGTTCTGCTCAAGGCCGATCATCCCATGGCCGCCCCGGTACGCTCGAAGCCCCCAGTAAGGAGGGGAAGTGACGACGCAATTCACAGACTCGCTTGGAAGCTCTTTCAAGCGCTCATGGGCCGCGCCGATCAGGATGCGGCTTTTCATAGAATCTCGACAGGGTAGAGGATCGGATTCGCGGCGGCAGGGATGTAGAGCGGGTGCCGAGGGGCTTTGCAACTGGCATTCCACTGGAGGATCATCGGGGTCTTCCCGCACTTTTGGATCAGATCCAGAAACCGACGGTCCTGCTTCCGGTAGAAGCCGTCATTGCCCCATCCGCAGACAACCAAGTCCGCTGTCATCAGCGCTTCCCGGGAGATTCGGTGATTGGACGGCCCGATCGGATCGTCTTGCTGCCGGATCGCTTTCGGATCCGTAGACCGGTAGGCGAACAGATTCAGGATCGTCAATTTCTGGTAGCCCCAGTCGAACGAAAACCGGATGCACCGGCGAATCGTCGGATCATTTTTCTTGGCGTCCGCAGTTGATGGATTGAGCAATACCCAAACAACTCGGCCGGAGCCGAACATCCACTTGCGATCAAGCCGGTAGCGGTAGGTTCCGCATTTCGAAAAGACTGCGTTGCCCGAACTGGCTTGGATCACGGCATTCCCTTCACTATCGACTCATGTAATTCCATCAGTTGACAGGCTCGATTCTGGACGTTTTCCCAATTTGTCCAACCGAAAAAATGCCGTGCTGTGGAATCTTGCATGAGCGCTTCGAACGCGATTGTCATAGGCACCCACAGATGATGGGGTTCCCTGCCGATTACCCACGCATAGACCAGATACTTCGGATAATTGACGCCTTTGATCGGCCACCATGGACTGTTGACCTGCGGAGGCGGAAATGGGATCGCATTCGGCCATCGGAACGGTTTGGATTTCCGTCGTCGGATCGGCGGATTATGGAGCCGGAATTGGCGACTCCACTCCCGATCTCTCCGCTCGATCCACGTCGCCATCAATCGATCCACTTCATCGGGTAGCTGTACGATGTGACCTTGTGGACCCTGAGTTCCGGGGTAGTGATCACCGCCGCCATCAGGCTATGAGCATCATTTTCCGGCCCATTCACCAATGTCGACGGCATGTTTTCCTCAGCCCACTTCCTCAAGGCTGCGGATTCGGAAGTGCCTTCGTCCACACTCAAATTGGCCTTGACGATGTACCGGAACTTCTTCTCTCCCGAGCGCTGATAAATGACCTTCCGCTCGATGATGAAAACGATTCTCTCCAACTGATCGACCAATCCGTCTATCATTTCGATTTCCCTTTCTTTGACAGGACAATGCTGGCGGCAGTTTGGAAACTGACCCCTTCCCGGAGCAGCTTCAAAACCCCGACAGCTTCCGCCCGACTGGGACAAACCACTCGATTCCGACCATCAACTTCCGCCCACCATACAGGACCACACAGATCGGTCACGTCAGTGGATTGAATCTCAGGAGGAGTAATTGAGTCGAGCACGTCTTCCGCCTCATCAAATGTCATTGTCCAGTCAGCGGAGACTGCCTTGCTAAAAGTTTCAACGGGAATCTTGCCGCAGATTTTGGCCACGTGATGGGCGATGCATCCGCAATCCTGATTCGCAAAATGAGATTGGGAGAACTGTGTATTCGGGATCGATTCCAAGCGCTCGATCAACTGATCCAGAGTGACTTCCATTTGGCCCTTCCTGTTTCGGCTCTCCGGTCCCCGTTCCACTGGGCCTGTCGGCGGTGGCGGCCTATCGACCGGAGAGCCATTCTCCAAATGGTGTATGCATGATGATAGAGCGTATATTCCTTGCTGTCAACATGGGTTTTGACAGAATCTCCGCTTCTCAGGCATGATTCAGACCATGACTCCGTTGACTCAGCGCTATCTCCACAACCCGCCGGAAACCTACGGTGATTGCTACCGAGCCTGTATCGCATCCCTTCTGGACTTGGGTCTGGACGATGTTCCGCACTTTTACGACAGGATCACGCTTGGGATGGATGGGTGCGATGCGGCTTGCCAGAAGGCCCACAACGCCACGATAGACTTCCTCAATACCTATGCTTGGCTCTGATCACCACGGCTTATCTGGGGACGGAATCACTTCGAAACGTGCTGGAAACCGTCGGGATCCACAACCCCGGACTCTATTACATGCTGCTCGGAACGAGCAAAAATGGGACCGGGCATACGGTCATTTGCCTGAATTCCAAGATCGTTCATGACCCATCGATCGATCAATCCGGGATCGTCGGCCCAATGACCGGAGTCAAAGAGTATGCCGATGGGGTCTGGTTCGTGGAATTCATCGGAGCCGGAATCGCCCGAGCACCCGAATTCGAGTTGGCGTCGTAGATGTTTCTCGGCACCGTTCCAAATGCGTTTGTCCAGCAAATGCTGGCCGTGGTGGATTTCGAGAATTGGGAGCGGGTCCACGTTTGCTGCTCGGGAACCTTCAAGGTTGATCGCGTCCTGCGGAAGCGGTTCCCGGATCTTAAAATCTACAGCAATGACGTGAGCCTCTACAGCACGGCGCTCGGGCGTCTGTTCACCGGCGCTGAACTGGAATTCGAGTTCACCGAGAGGCTGGGGTTCATCGAAGCCATCCTGCACGGTGAGCCTTACATCAACCGAGTCGCCGCGCTATTGGTGGCGCTCGAAATGTCCCGCTTCAAGTCGAAGCACCCTTACTATCAGAGGCATTTTCGATATTACGAACAGCGGTTCGAGCAATACCTTGAAGCCGGAGTCGGAAAGCTCTCGAAGTCGATGGAGCCTGGTCTGCTCACCGGGTACTTCGCCGGCGATTGGCTCATCCACATTGACCGAGCCATCAAGTCCGGTTCCGGGATCGTCGCCTTCCCGCCGTTCTACAAGGGCGGCTACGAAGCGCAATTCCGCTTCATCGATCAAAACACGAAGTGGTCCCCGCCGCCATATCTGGTCTATGACCCCGAGAGATTTCATGACGTGCTGACGAAAGTGGATCGATCCGGAGTCCCGTACTGCTTGCATTCCGACCAGGTAGTCGATGGCTTCAAGCCGGTGATCGAGCACAGGACCATGAAGAATGTTCCGCACTTCGGCTACGCCCGAACCGCTCGGGGGAGCGTCCGGCGCTTCACGCGGAACACATCTCCGATTGCGTATTCCCCGATCGACCTCTACAAGGTCAACCGTCGATCGACCGTGAGAATCGGTGAAGTTCCCCACGAAGTCACCGACTACGTGCGGGACGTGTACCTGTCCGCCGATATCGTTCAGCGGCGCGGGAACCTGAATTTCGTCATTCTGATCGACGAAATGCTGGTCGGATGCTTGGTCTACAACTGGAATCGATACGCTTGGAACTCGATCTACTTGATGAGCGACGTGACGCTCCCGGGTGGGTTCAAATTGTCGAAATTCGTGACGCGGCTGTCGATCTGCCGGGAAGTGATTTCGATGGTTGAAGCGCGGATGCTCCATCGGATCGAAACGATCACCACGACCGCCATCAGCCGGCACCCGATGTCGATGAAGTACCGTGGGATCTACGATTTGAAGGTGCGGAAACAGGACGAAGATACGGGCAAAAACATCATCACGTATTCGGCCCCGGTTCGGGAGGAATCGGGGCAACAGGTTTTCAATTGGTGGTATCGAAAGTATCTACGTGGAAAAAATCGACTACCGGATTGACAAGATCGACCCTAAAATCCTGCTCCCACGGGAGAAAAACGCCCGCTACATGACGGGCGACCAGTTCACCCGTTTGGTGGAAAATGTGAAGCGGGACGGAGCACTTACGAGCTCCGTCTTGGCCCATTGGCCCGCCGGTCAGAGCCGTCCCGAGATCCTGTCTGGGCATCACCGGACCAAGGCCGCTATCGCGGCTGGAGTCAAAACGATCGACGCCCATATCATCACGTCCGATTTGACCGAGGATCGGAAGGTCGCGATCCAACTGAGCCACAATGCGATTTCCGGTCAAGACGACCCATCCGTATTGGCGGAACTCTACGAAACGCTGGACATGGATGAAAAACTCTACTCTGGAATCACGGATGACGACATTAAGGAATTCGATGGACTGGACGTTCCCGCGCTGACCGTCGGGCTGCCGGAGTACCGTGAAGTCAACATTTTCTTTCTCCACTCCGAACTGGATGAATTCCGACAAGTCTTGGAGCGGATCGATGCTCGGGTGAGCAAAAAGCGGCGGCATGTCAACCGCAAGAAACCGCCGGATGCGTTTTTGGCTCGGTACGAAGACTTCAATGCGGTTTTCAACACGATCGGAGACATCAAAGACAAGTGGAACGTCGTGAATTCCGCAATCGCGTTCGGTATGCTGGCACAACTCGCTGCCGAACGACTGGATCAAATCGAAGCCGAGGAATCCGATGGCTAAACGGGGACGGAAATCGAAGCTGACTCCGAAGACAGTGGAGATTCTATGCAATGCGGCTGCTGAGGGACGGCCGCCCCAGCAGTGCGCGGCTCTGGCCCGAATCAACTTCGGGACGCTCCGGCTGTGGGAGCGCACCGCTCGGAAGTCCCTGAAAGCCGGGAAACGGGACAAATACACTCGATTCCTCGAGAAAATCACCGTCGCCAGGAAAATGGGGAAGGTCAAAACGGCGGAAACGGAGTTGGTAGAAGCCGATGCCCAAGTCGTGGACTCCGGCGGCCAATCGTCTCTGATGACGAAGGATGTCGTGAGGCTGGTCTGTGCGGCGGCGAATAGAGGGCTTACCTGGAAGCACTGTGCGGCGTATGCGGGCATCACCTATCAAATGCTCTTGCGCTGGCGGGCCTTGGGGCGAAAGGGGCAGGGCGACAAATTCCAGCGATTCCTGGAAGAAACTGAAGAGGCCCGGGCGCAGGGAGCGATGGTTCACGCGAACACCATCCTCGACAAAGCGAAAAAGGATCCGAAGTGGGCAGCGTGGGCGCTCAAGGTGTTCTACGGTTATCAGGAAGAATCGAAAGCGATCTCGCTGCGCGGTCGCGTTGAGCACAACCACAAGGGCGGCGTTCTGCTCGCGCCGGCGGTGCTGGACCCCGACCAATGGAACCAACTCCAGGACACTTACAATCAGGGATCTGTGATTGAGGCAGAAGCCCGTGAAGTACCAGCCTGATGTTTCCGGGATCTGACTATCAGCCGACCGCCGAGGAAGCCCGGGAATTCGATGAACAGTTCCATCGGCGGCTCCATGAGGAACAGCAAGCGGCCAGCCGAGACGGGAAAACGAAGGTCATTTGGTCTCCGCAGCCCGGCTCCCAGCAGAACTTCATGGCTTGCCCCCATTTCGAAGCGCTGATCCACGGAACACGGGGCGGCGGTAAGACCGACGTGCTGCTCATGGCCTTCGCTCAGCACGTCGGAAAAGGTCACGGGGAAGCTTGGAGAGGCGTGATCTTCCGGCAGACCTACCCCCAATTGGGAGACATCACGGCGAAGTCGATTCGGTGGTTCCGTCAGATTTTCCCACAGGCAAAATTCAGCCGTTCGACCTTCACGTGGGAATGGCCGACGGGCGAAGTTCTGATGTTTCGGCACATGGACAAACCGTCGGATTATTGGAACTACCATGGTCACGAACTGCCCTTCATCGGATTTGAGGAGTTGACGAACTGGCCGACCTCCGAGTGCTATACGCCCATGTTTGCGTGCTGCCGAGCCTCAAAAAAGGGCGTCCCGAGAATGGTGCGGGCCAACACCAATCCGTATGGCCCCGGACATTCGTGGGTCAAAGATCGATTCCGGCTCTACGGCAAGTGGTGGCGGACGATCATCATCGATGATGAGGAGCAAACCCGAGTCGCCATCCACTCGCATCTGAGCGAAAACAAGATCCTTCTGGAGGCGGATCCGAAGTACGAAAAAACGATCACGGCGGCGGCATCGAACGAAGCGATGAAAGAAGCGTGGTTGCGTGGTGACTGGTCAGTCACCGCCGGCGGGATGTTCGATGATCTTTGGAGTGAGGAACACAATATCGTTCCGAATTTCGACCCGCCATCGAGTTGGCGGATCGACCGGTCATTCGACTGGGGTTCGGCGCGGCCGTTCGCCGTCGGGTGGTGGGCAGAATCCGATGGAACGGACTTGGATGTCGGTGGCCTCACCATTCCCACGGTCAGACGGGACCTATTCCTCTGGCGGGAATGGTACGGATGGAGCGGACACCCGAATACGGGCTGCAGGATGCTCGCGGTTGATGTCGCCAAGGGCATTGTCGAGCGGCAGTTGGCTTGGGGAATTCACCATCGGGTGCGGCCCGGACCCGCCGACAGCGAAATCTACGCCGTTCAGAATCGCGTCTCCATCGCTACGGATATGAAATCTCCGGTGAGAATCGGAACCAGAATCTATCCCGGAATCACTTGGATCAAGGCGAACAAGCGCCCAGGAAGTCGCAAGCAGGGCGCTGAGATCATGCGGAAGCTCATCAAGCAAGCGCATCCGAACGAAGACAACACCCCCCGGGAGAAACCCGGCCTGTTCGTTGTCGGTGAGGAGTGCCGACACTTCCTCCGGACTGTCCCATCGCTTCCGAGAGACGAAAAAGACCCTGACGACGTAGACGACGAAGCGGAAGATCATATCTACGACATGAGCCGTTACCGGTGTTTCTGGCGTTTCCGGGAGCGCCGAATCGCGACTGTTCCCGCTGAAATCTACGATCTTTCACGACCTGAGCGTCCGTTGTGATTCGCCTCCCGTGTCATGTAGGATGAAATTCGATGGCTGTTCTAAGTCTCTTTGGCGGAACCATTCCGAGACCCCGCCGATCGTCGTCTCCCAAGAACACGGCCGGGACCCACGGCACCCGGATCACGAACGGGTATATCGAGGTCTTGGAAAAAAACCCGCTCCTCAAATCCCACGATGTACGGTATCGGACTTATTCCGGTCTGATGGTCAATACCAGCATCGTTGCCGCCGGAGTTCGCTATTACCTGAATTTGGTTGCCAAAGCGAAGTGGTACTGGATTCCGTCGGAAGCGGACACCGACGGAGAGTTCGCGCAGCGGCTCACGTCCATGATCACGATCGATCCGCAGACCCCTTGGCATCGCATCGTCAGGAGAGCCGCGATGTTCCGGTTCTACGGGTTCGCAGTGCAGGAATGGAATGTCCGTCGCCATGCCGACGGGCATTTGACGTTTGACGACATCGCCCCCAGGCCGCAGCGAACCATCGAACGGTGGGACGTGGATCGATCTGGACAGGTCTTGGGCATGATCCAGCGGAGTCCACAGGACAACAAGGAAATCTACCTGGATCGCGATCAAGTGCTGTACGTGGTCGACGATACGTTGAATGATTCGCCCGAAGGATTGGGGATATTCCGGCACCTGGTTGGGCCGTCCCTGAGGTTGAAGAGATATGAGCAGCTTGAAGGTTTCGGATTCGAAACCGATCTTCGTGGCGTCCCGCTTGGTCGAGCTCCATTCACGGCGCTCAGGGAGATGGAAAAGCAGGGGTTGATCGACAAGAAACAACGGGAGGCCCTCGAAGCGCCCATTCGGAAATTCGTCAAGAACCACATCAAGAATCCGAAGTTGGGGCTGTTGCTGGATTCGATGACGTATCAGACAGCGGATGAGATCGAGCGCCCGTCGAACGCCAAGCAGTGGGACATCGAACTGCTCACGGGGTCCGCCACTTCATTCTCTGAGAACGCGAACGCCATCGAACGTCTCAACAGAGAGATGGCTCGGATCATGGGTGTCGAGCAGTTGTTGCTCGGAGCCGGCGCGACCGGTTCCTTTTCCACGTCGAAAGACAAGACCCACGCTTTCTACCTGTTGATCGATTCCGCCCTGACCGAGATCAAAGAAACCGTTCGAAAAGACTTGGTGGATCGAATTTGGGAACTCAACGCTTGGGATGAGAACCTGAAACCTTCGGTGGATACAGAGGCGGTGCGGTATACCGACGTCGCCGAAATCTCAGCGTCCCTGAGAGACCAAGCGAATGCCGGAGCCGTACTCCATCCGCTGGATCCAGTTATCGACGAACTCCGAGACATGCTCGGATTGCCGCGTCGACCCCAAGAAATCCTCGATGATTACGAGGGCGGTCTGCTCCCGACTGATCCGTCCAATCCCGATGATCCTCCTACCGATGATCCACGGGGAGACACGCGAGGGCTGCCATGAGCCTGACGACGATCACGCTGAGCGGGACGGACTATCTGAGTTATTGTTCTGTCGAGAAAGCGGATGAGATTTTGGCTGTGGATCCGACTCGAAACACGAATTGGGCCGCGCTGGAAGAAGATGCCAAGAAGATTCACCTGATTGCGGCGACGAACCGGATTGATCTTTTTCGGTGGCTGGGGCGAAAAACCGCAGAAAGTCAGACAACCGACTGGCCTCGATCAGGTCTGGTTTACCGCGATGGCGGTGCAGCCGTTGATCCAAATACCATCCCGCCGGAGATCGAGCGGGCGACCGCGCTGGCAGCGGGTTCAACCAGTCTGCCGTCCACAACCCAATCGACTCAGAGAACATCAGCCATCAGCGTGGTCAAGGCGGGGTCGGCTGAGGTCCGGTTCGCGGTCCCACAGGAGTCTGCGCCTCAGCATCCGGTTGAAACGGATGAAATCCTGGCGTTGATCAACGAATGGCTTGATCGTGGGACGCCGAACCAAGATGCTGAGGTCGGAGCTTGCGCGAGCGGGACGGATGCGGTGTCCCAGTTCGATGATATGGACGCCTTTGGATACACAGGGGGGCTGGCCTGATGGTCGAGATTTTCGGACAGGACATCGCGCAAATCGTCGCGGATGCTCTCGCGTCCGCCGGCGGACTGCAGGCCGGTACGCTCACGAAGGAAAGCCCCGGTGTGCGTGATCCTGACGACCCGACGGCGGCGACCGATCCGGTACTTTCCACCCACTCGTTTCAAGGTTTCTTCTCACTCAAGGAAGTCAGGATTGCCGATACTCTGGTTGCCGAATCGATCCCGGTCCTCACGATCGTTGGGAAGTCGGTGACTCCAATGGCGGTGCCCCAAGTCGGAGACAAAGCCGAGTTGTCCAGCATCACCTTCGAATTGGTCCGGTTGATCGAGCGGGACCCGGCAGAAGCACTCTACGAATTCGAGGCCCGATAATCCGGTGCCGGACACAATCGACAGGGCTGACCGCTTGGCCGATCTGGTCAGACGGGCGACTTCCGACATGGGGAGAGCGGCTCAGAGCGGCTTTCTGGCCGCTGTAAGCGCCACAGGGACGCTCACGGACTTGGCAGACCTTATCGGCCAGGGCCGGCCTGATGAAGCGATCCAGACGGCTGCCAACGCCGGTGCCGTGCGGATTTACGACTCTTATTCAGGAGTCTATTCCGTAGCCGGAGCCAAAACAGCGGCCTTCCTTGAAGGCGCACTCGACGTGACGATCGGCTTCGACCGGGTGAATCACCGTGCCGTCAACTACATGCAAAATCAGCGTCTCCGGCTGATTTCCGAACTCACCGACCAGCAGCGAGCGGCGACCCGGGAGGCCTTGGTCGATGGGATCAGGCGAGGCCTCAACCCGAACGCACAGGCCCGCAACTTCCGCGCATCGATCGGGCTGACTCAGAATCAGCAACGGCACGTCCAGAATTACCGGACCTATCTGAGCCGGACGGCGGAAGGCGATGCGACAGCTCTGAACCGAGAGCTTCGCGACCGGAGATTCGATGGTTCGATCCGACGATCGATCACGACCGGAGAGCCATTGTCTCCGGCGCAAATCGACCGGATGACCGAGCGCTATAGGGACCGATACCGAGCGTTCAGAACTCGGACCATAGCGCGAACCGAAGCCCTTTCAGCGGTCCACTCAGCTTCCCATGAGGCCTACCTGCAAGCCATTGACGAGGGCCATATAGACGAAGCGAATCTGATCCGGACTTGGATTACGGCGAATGACGACAGGGTGCGCTTGACTCACTTGGCGGCGCGTGGACAGCAAAGAGGGATGCGGGAACGATTCTCAGTCGGTGGGGCTTTGCTGTTGCATCCGGGTGACCCGAGCGGGCCACGACGGGAGGTTGTGAATTGCAGGTGCGATGTCACGACAAGGATAAAGAATACGTCATGACTCCTGCTGAATTCCTGGAAGCGAGGAAAAAGCTGGGTTTCACGGTGATTGGTGTGTCCAATCGGCTCAAAGTGAATCGCAGGACGGTCTACCTATGGCAGTCCGGTGCGATCGCGATCCCCGGCCCCGTCGAAGTGGCGATCCAACTCTTGCTGGAGAACCGAAAGCGAGAAAATTCAACCCCAGAATGAAGAAAGCGGCCACCGGGGAACGCCCCCGATGACCGCTGACTTCAAGAAAGGGTCAAACAAGACAAGTATACAAGAAGTATACAAGTCTGTCAACTGATTTTCGTGGCCATCTCCAACTCCCGGATATACCGGATGATGTGCTCGGAAAACCCGTCAACCCGGTTCCACCGGCCAGAACCGATCCCGCGCTGGTAGGACGCGACATTCACCATGTAGGCCGTCTTCGCCCGGGGATCCGGCACTCGGTCGGCTGACTGTTCGTCAGTGAGAACGATCAACCGATCCTCCGGCTCCATTTCCTTGTTCAGATGTCGGATCGCATCCCCGAGATAGGTTCCGCCATGGAGTTGGGAATTGCGGATGGCATCGACTCCGGCCATTCCCTTTCGAGGCGGAACTTCCTTGATCGATTGTGAGAAGGTGAAGACTCGATCCGCTCCAGGCCAGATCGACGCCAGAGTCGCAGCGGCATCCATCCGGGTCAGGTCCGACTTCGCCGACAATCGGGAATCCATGGAACCGGACACGTCGATCAGCAGAAACGTCTTGCCGTGTCCGGGCATGGTCTGTGGTCCGTATTCGAGCGACGCCAAGAGCGCGGCATCCAAATCCGGCTCCATTTGCGGACAGGCCCGAGCGGCCGCGACATACCGAAACGGCAACACCCACTGCGCTCCCTTGCGGGCGCGGATGGACTTCCGGATCAGATCCGACTTGACTCCGGCATTGACCATGTTCCGCAGGTTCCGAAGCAACGCGAGATAGCCGAGATTCTCTTCCTTGAGCAGTCGGGTGAACGCCTCTTTCTTGTCGGCTCCCCCGGACAGCGCGACTTCCCACGTGTCGGGCGGTTCCAACGTGCCGTCGATCAGGCGCTTCCACAGGTCTTCCTGCTCAGGACTGGCCGGTTTCGGGTGGCACAGAAACAGGACATCCCGAAGCCGAATCTCCCCCGGGCGATCGTATTTCGCCAACTGATAGGCATCGAACCGATGAAATGCCCGGGCCAGCCCTTTCCGCATCTGGTTCGTGATGATCGGCTTGATCTCGCTCGCCTTGACACCGTTGCGGTTCGCGTGGATTGCCAAGAACTCAGCCGGCTCATCAGCCCGATGGATGCAGTGAGCAATGGTGTCCGCGACCACACTGGAACCCTTCCCGACTTCCGCGAGGATCGAGCAGAGCAACAGCGGGACGTGCCGTAGTTTGTAGTCGGATCGAGCCTGACAGGCCAGCATCGAGAGACCCACCGGGTCTTTCAGTGCCTTGGCAAGAGTGGTGATCTGATCCGCGATCGAGATCCCGTCTTCGTAGAATTCCTTCTCCCACAACAGGCAGGCCAGCACGGATCGGCGCAACTTCTGGAAGATGTTGAGCCGGGCGGCCGGTGCTCCCTGATGCGTGAATTCGGTCGGTTTCGGTGGTCTGTTGAGTTTCATTTCCCCTCCTCCGGTTAGGTGTGATGTAGCGGATTCAGGGCCGTCAAGGTAGGGAGGCCGGAGGTCAAATCGAAAACCGAGAGCAACAATTCGGCAGTGCCCAAAAGGGACTTTTCCGCCAATGTACGAAGTATCGGTTGTCTACGCTACCGGCCCTTCCACGATGATGGCCGAGAATAAGCGGATTCGGTACAAATCTAATTAGCCTTAAGAAGTAACCGAACCCTACGCTACGGCCAAAAACAAGCCCCAAGAACAACCGGAAACAGTTGCGTCTGCCACGTATCGGAATCAACCCGGCGTGACAGGCTTGGAACAATGTGCCCAAGAAGTATCTGTCTCCTACGCTATGGGGCAATCGGTCTATCCCCACCAATGCGGGGAACTCTCATGCGGTGGCGGAGTGCTGGCTTGAACCGGCGATTCGCTGAGCTCCCAAGCCTGACGAATTCCACTCCGCCTCATGATCCGGTCGAGATCAAACGGCAACGGTACGGAGGTTCATTTACAAAATGAGAAGTAACCGCTGTCTACGCTACGACCGGTAAAGATTGCTCGGAGTACAGTCGGAATCGGGGAACGTAAGCGTGATAACCGTTACACCACAGACCGCTCAGCGGCCCGCCGGGATTCGAACCCGGATCTCTCGCACCAAAAGCGAAGTACCCGATTTCTACGCTACCGAGCAAAATCGGACGCCCGAGATTTTTCGACCACGGCGCATACCGACCGGCTCTATGAGCCTTGCCGGTACAGGAATCGAACCTGTCAAACCGAAGTAACCGCGATCTACGCTACGGGCGCTTCCAAATTGTTTCTCTTGCTACGAATTCATTGCCAGTGCTCCATGATGCGACCGACCAACCAAACATTGCAGATGACGTTGATCACACTCAGCATGATCTGCCACCACAACGTTTTGATTTTATCGGTCGAAACCAACCCAAAGACCAGAGACGGGATCGTGTAGAGCCCGTACAGCGCGATCATCGATACGACTGCGAGCGTATCCTCGTGCCAGTAGAAGTACCCGATCAGAAGGCCAGTAATGGCCTTGTGAGTCGATACAACCGACATCGACAAGACCGCTTTGATCTCTGTATTTCCAAGTAATTCTTTCACCGCGAGCAAGTATATTCCTTGTATACATCCCTGTCAACATCAATGTGAAATTATTTCACCTTTCCCAACTCGGGAATGTCTGATTGAATTTCCGGTATGGATTTTTCCAAAGGGTCCAAGATCATCAAGGTTGATGAGGAACTGGGCCTGGTATTCGGCTGGGCCATCATCTGCTCAGAGAACGGCGAAGAATACTACGATTTGCAGGATGACCATATTCCTGAGGATTCGATGGTCAAAGCCGCTCTCGATTTTATGGAAAACAGCCGAGCCTCCAAGGTCAACCATGACGGCGATGATCAGGGATCCGTGGTTTTCGCGATGCCCATGACGGCGGATGTCGCGAAATCGTTCGGAGTGAAGACCGAGAAAACGGGCTTGATGATCGCGGTTCGTCCATCCGAGTCGATGATGGAGAAATTCAAGTCTGGAGATTTGACCGGCTTCTCGATCGGCGGGAAGCGCGTGAAGGATGAGGAAGTCTCGGATGGCTAAAACCATCATGCGGGCCTTCAAGATCAACGAGATTTCGGGAGTGGACACTCCCGCTCAAGAAGGCGCGAAGGTCGTCTTGATGAAGCGGAAGGATGGCCCGAAACCTTCCCCGGACACCAAGAAACGGGTTTCAACGATCCTGACCTCCGTCGAGGATGGGCATCAGCACGGGCTTGAAGTCTCAATCTACGACAAACGTGCCTACGTCTACTTGACCTACGCCAAGGGTACGGACGATGAAACCGAGCACACCCATCCGATAGCCGTTGATTCGGATGGTTCCTACCAGATCGGGATGAGTTCCGGCCACACGCACTCGGTGGACGGTGACACGATCAAGACTGCCATTCTCAATCTTTTGTCCAAGACGAAGAAAAATCAGGGAGATCAGATCATGGATGACGAAAACAAAAAGCGCTTGGAGAAGCTGAAAAAGGAACTGGCGCGAGCCACCGAGATCATCGCTCTGAAAGCCGACGAACGCCGGCACTTCGATGGTCTGGTCAGGAAGTCCGACCAGGACGCTTTTCTGGCGAAGGATTCCGGCGAGCGGCAGGACGCCATCGAAAAGGCCGCGAACGCCGATCCGGTTGTGTACACCACGACCGACGGCTTGAAGATTCGCAAGTCCGACGGCGCGGTCACGTTGGCCATGGCCAAGCAGAATGACCGGATTTCGAAGGAAAACGCCGAGCTCCGCAAGTCTCAGGATGAGATCAATCTGCGGAAGCAGGCTGGCGATTTGCTCAAGAATTGCCCGGGCTCGGTGGACGTTCGAGTCGCTTTGGTCAAGGCGGTGAACGGGATCGAAGACGAGGAAGCCCGCGAGGGTGCGCTCAAGATCCTCAAGGCCGGAAATTCCGCACTGTCCAAGAAGTTCAAGAAGTCCGGCGTCACCGGCGGTCCGTCCGT
The DNA here is from genome assembly GCA_963662665.2 of Candidatus Latescibacterota bacterium. Taxonomy (GTDB): domain Bacteria; phylum Latescibacterota; class UBA2968; order UBA2968; genus JAAXHE01. The sequence continues at coordinate 2,624 of CAXXJS010000054.1, read as the reverse complement.
CCAGGAAATCTTGGATGACGACTCCCCCGAGTCGGAATTGGACAAAAAGGCCAAGGAGTTGGCCAAGTCCGAAAACATCACGTATTCGGAAGCCTACGCCAAGGTGCTCAACACGGACGAGGGCAAGGATCTGTATGCCAAGTCCCTGGACGCCGACTGAGTTCGGTGATTCCAAGGCGTTGACCGAATTCGAATTTAGGAGACAAAACCATGGCTCTTACCGAAGCAACCAAGGCTGTCAATCTGCCGGCCGGGGCGGACCTTTCCGCCAAGACCGACATTTTTTCCATTCTGACCGTCAACAATGTCGGTCGGGTGATCAAAGCAACCGATCCGGACCAACTGCCCGTCGGGATTCTTGCGGAAAGCGCCCCGGTGTCTACCGTTGGCTACAACGTCCCGGTGATCTTGGTGAACGCCGGCGGGATCGCCGTTGTCAGAGCCGATGGCACTGTCGCCGCCGGAAAGATGGTCGGTGGCAGCGATACGTCAATGAAAGCCGGACGGGCCAAGCAGTCTGCCGCCACTTTGGCCTCCGGGGACCACGCCATCGGAATCGCTCTCGAAGCCGCTGTGGACGGTCAGATTTTCTCTGTCCTGTTGCATCCGGCCAAAGGGTGACCGCTGACGACTAAAGTTTGTGCGCTGAATGACAATTTTTTGAGGAGGATACGCCATGCCCTACTCCCAACCCACCACTGGCGATGTCCACGTGAACAGGCCGCTGACGAACATCAGCATCGCCTACATGCAGGACATCTCGATGTTCGTGGCACCCCGAGTCTTTCCGAACATTCCGGTGGAGTCGAAGTCCGACGATTACTTTACGTTTCCCCGGGGCCACTTCAACCGGGACGAAATGAAGGAAAGGCGTCCCGGAACCGAGTCGGCAGGTGGCCGGTTCGAGGTGTCGACGGATCAATACTACACGCGGGTGTGGGCCTTCCATTACGATCTCGCGGATCAGATCCGAGCGAACCAGGACAACCCCCTGAATCTCGACCGGATGACCACCGAATTTGTCACCCGGAAGGGTCTGCTGCAGAAAGAGGTCGCGTGGAAAAGTCGGTACATGAAAACCGGTGTGTGGACCTTCGAGGCCGCAGGAGCCGCCAACCGTTCATCGAGTTTCGATCCCGCCAGCAGCACTGATTCAAATCGGAACGTGGTGCATTGGAGCGACGGATCTTCGACTCCGATCGAGGATATTCGGTTCCTGAAACGACGGGTGCTCCAGGAAACCGGTTTCATGCCGAACATCCTGACCCTGAGCCGCCACGTCTACGATACGTTGCTGGACCACGGCGACATCGTGGGACGCATCGATCGCGGCCAGACCCCCGGGAACCCGGCCATCGTGACCCGTCAGAATCTCGCCGCTCTTTTCGAGCTGGATGAGATTCTGGTCATGGATGCGATTGTGAATTCGGCGGCCGAAGGCCTAGCCGACAAACACGATTTCATCGCCGAAAAGGATGGGCTGCTCAGCTATCGTCCGCCGGCCCCCGGAATTCTCGTTCCGTCCGCCGGATACACCTTCTCTTGGACCGGTTTCGTGGGAGCCGGACCCGACGGCGGGGTCCGGATCAAGCGGTTCCGCATGGAGAAACTCGAATCGGATCGGATCGAAGGTCAGTTCGCCTACGATTTCAAGGTGACTGGGTCCGATCTGGGTGTGTTCCTGAAGGGCATCGTCGAGTAAGTCGGCAAGTCGGCTAATCGGAGAATTCGATGGCTGTAACAGTCCGGAAGGTGAGGCATTGGAAGCAGCGCTGGAACCCCGATGCGGACTTCATTTTCCGTCGGGTGATCAAATGGGGCGGAAAGATTTTTCGCCCCGGCGACGCGATTCCCACGGACTTGAAGCGCAACCGGGGGAAACTCCGGCGGCTGTGGGACAGCCAATTCATTGAGCTGGCCAACTGGCCCGCGAAGCCGCTCCCGCCCAAGAAGGCTGCCATAACGCTGGTAAAGGCATCGTGGCACACCATCACACTCCCAGACGGATCTACGCGCCGGGTCAACGGAAAGTTGAAGGCGCAGGCGATGTTGGCGGAGTTGAACGCTGATGGCTGATGTCACGCTCGAAACCGGTCTGACAACGGATTGGAAGAATTTGAAGTCTGCGCTTTCGCTGGCAGATGGAACGGAATACTTGGTTGACCTCTCGGAAGCCCGACGCAACGCCATCGCGCACCAAGCCGAGACAGACGACGCGAATCCACCTTCGGTCGGGATACGGGGGCACCCGTGGCGTCCGACGGCCGAAAGAGACGGTGGCATAAGCCGCACTTATACACCGCGTCCAGGAATCAATCTCTGGCTCAAATTGTCTTTCGGCACCGGGCGCATCACGGTGACTCAAACGGAGTAGACCATGCCTTTGATTCCTGCCGGTAGACGGGGGGGAAATGATGGCGGTCTGACAGCCGAACAGGTCCGAGACACCATCGCTGCCTTCATCCGCGAAGGCACGAATATAACCATCGTCCACGACGATGCCGCCAACACCCTCACCATCTCATCCACCGCGACCGGAGGAGATGGGACGAGTGGACTCACGGCGGAGCAGGTCCGCGACACCGTGGCTGTCTTCATCCGAGCCGCTACGGGTTCCGGGCTGA
>CAXXJS010000053.1:0-96468 GCA_963662665.2 Candidatus Latescibacterota bacterium | reverse complement strand
CCGCCAACGTCCGGCCGATGGGATCCACCTGGGCCATCACGCTGCGCACCCCGGGGATGATCTCGCTTCGAAGCTTGGACCTCATCCACTTTCAGCCGTCCGACCAGCGCCCCCGTCAACCTGCCGTCGGCCAGCAGGACGTCCGCCCGCGTCCAGGTCCCTCCGGTTCGCCTCCAGAATGGCCCCTGCGTTGGCCTCCAGACCCCGCGCGATGGCCTCCAGCGCCGCGTTGCGCTCCTCCTCAGACGCGTTGCTCAATTGTAACGCCGCCGCACGGGCGCCCTCGGCTTTGGAACGAATTTCGTCAGACACGTCCTTCATCCTCCTTCGGAACCAACAAATATACGCGCCACTCAACGGGTCGTTCACGGATCACGGACTCGACGGTATGCGACTCCTTAGAAGCTGTCTTAAAACCCCCAATGGTCTTCGCGCGGCTGCAAAAGCGCCGGTCGGCGTTGGTCAAATCCACCATTATCTTTAGATAGAGGCGAATTTTCCCGCCTTGACCACCACTTTTTCGCTCGCGCTCGGGAACTCACCGGTAGTTATAACACAGCCTCTTACAGTTCGAGGCCCACCTTTCGCCCGGTCTCCACAATCTGCTCCCAGGTGGCGTCCGGCACGGGAACGCCGGACTTCGAACGTTCCTTCCTGGTCCGCCACGACCGCTCACCCGGCACCAGCACCTCGTGGGACCCCGGCGCCGGTTTGGCCGATCTCACGTAGTCGACGAACCGGCTTACCTCCGCCTTGAACGCCTCAAGCGATTGAAACGCTTCAATATTGATGGCCTGTACAAAAAGCGCGTTGCCGGTCTCCTTCGAGTCCTTGCGGGAACATCCGGCCGGCGAGAGCGCGCCCGAGAGAATGTCGATCACGAAGGCCAGCCCGTATCCTTTGTGCGCCACGGGACCGCCGAACGGCAGCAACGCGCCCTTCGGCTCCGTCATATACACCCGGGGATCGTTCGTTGGATTTCCTTCGTGGTCGATCATCCAGCCGTCCGGCATCCGTTCACCCTTCGCCAGCGTCACGCGAACCTTGCCTCCGGCCGCCACCGCGGTGGTAAAATCCAGCGCTATTGGAAATTCACCCGCGGATGGACACGCCACTGCCAGGCAATTCGCGGGCAGTATCCGTCCGATTCCGCCCGAGGGAGGCATCGCCAGATCGGCCCCATGTCCGTTATTCGTCAGCATTCCGATCATGTCCGCTTCGGCAGCCAGCGGCGAAAAAGCGCCAAGCCGGCCCACGTGGTTGCACCGGTGGACCGTGACCAGCCCCACCGAGACCTCGCGGGCCTTGCGTATCGCAACCTTCATTGCGGCCACCGCGGTTACATGCCCGAACCCCCAGTTCCCGTTCAACACGGCCGTTGCGGGTGTCTCCCGTTCCACCTCGACCACGGCGCCGGGAACTATCTGTCCGGATGCCACCCCCGCAACGTACTGGGGCAGGCGTTGTACGCCGTGCGAGTCGTGCCCGCAAAGGCTGGATTCAACCAGCTGACCCGCGACCGTTTCCGCTTCTTCGGTCGTGGCGCCTGCGCGCTCGTAGATCTCCCGCCCGATTCGACGGAGTTCGGCGGCGGAAAAAACCGGCATTTGAATACTCCTCTACGCGGATTCACTTACCGCGCTGCATTATCCGGTGAATCCTGAACACTAACTGGTATACGCAGCCTCTACGCTGTCCCGGTACGTCTCCAGGATCGCGCCCGGGACCACCTTCTTCAAACCGCGCGTCAGCGTACCCGTCTCCTCACTGAGCGCGTCCGGCAGCACCAGCACCTTCTGAGGGCGCTCGTGGCCGGGCAGGCCGGCGGCGGTCGCCTCGTTCAACAGGAGTTCCCGCAACCGGTCCGCCACGCCCGAATGCCTGCGTACGGCGTCATCGTCCTCGGGAAGGTCTAAAATATCGGACAACGTTCGCGCCTCCTCTACGTTTACCGTGACAACCGGCATGGGAAAGGACCCGCTCTGATCTCCGTAGATTATCACGTGTTCGACAAGTGGTACCCGCGCGTATAGTCGTTCGAGCAGTTCGGGATTCACAAACTCTCCGTTGCTCAGTTTGAACTGCCGTCCCAGGCGTCCTCGAAACGTCAGGTAACCGCCATCGTCGATGCTGAAAAGATCGCCCGTCCGATACCACGTCTTGCCGGTTTCGTCCTTCACCAGCGTCTCCGCGGTACGATCGGGATCGTTGAGATACTTGCGCATCACGTGTGACCCGTGTACCCAGAGTTCTCCCTCTTCTCCGTTGCTGTCCCGGTACGTGTGCGTGGCCGGATCGCCGGACCCGACCTCCTCACCCGCTTCGGTCACCAGCTTCACTTCCTGCAGGGGCCTTCCAACGGTACCTGTCTTCTGGGCGTCCATCGTATTGACCGCGATCAGGGGACAGCACTCGGTGGTGCCGTACCCTTCGAGCGAGGTGATATCCAGCACGTCCTGGAAGAAGTCCAGGGCCTCCGGATCCGCCTTGGCCGAACCCACGATCAGAAGTTCCAGCCGCCCGCCCACGCGCTGGGACAGCTTCTCCTTTATCGCTGCCACCACCTTCTTCCCGATCAGTCCGTACACCGCTTTGTCCCCGAATGAAGCCTCGCCTCGCGTGATGTTTCGCTTGGCGCGAACTGCACGCTCAACCAGCTTGCCCTTGACGCCGCCGGCGTCGATCTCCTTCCGGACGTTTCCATATACCTTGTCCAGAATCAGGGGCACCGTCAGGAAGCCGTGCGGCTCGGAATATCGAATGTCCACCAGCACCCGGTCCGGCGAACGCGCGAGATCCAGCGTCCAGCCCTTCATAAGGGGAAAATAGATATTCAGGATGCCCATGGTATGGTAGTCCGGCGCGGACTTGAACAGAACGGGTTGTTCGAGGCGGGAGATCCCGTCCCATACCGACCTGACGTTGTCCACCAGGTTGCGATGGGTCTGCACCACGCCTTTGGGCAGGCCCGACGAACCCGAGGTGTAGACCACCTTCGACTCGTCGTCCGGATAGATTTCCACGTTGGGAGGAGGCGCATCGCCGCCGTCCTGCACCACAGCGAAAAATGACCTGATGTCATCGGACTGGCCCTCCGTGAGTATCAGCTTCGGGGATTTCGCCAGATCCGGCAGTATCCGGTCCGCCTGTTCGCGGCTCCTGCTGTCCAGAAACAGCACCTCGAGGCCCGAATGCTCGATTTTATACTTGAGAATATCGTCCGGAAGCTTGTTGCACAGCGGCACGGAAGACAACCCCAGCATATCCGCCGCCAGGAAAATCAGCACCGTCTCGAGGCCGCCGTCCGTGAGTATCCCCACGCGGTCGCCCTTCGCGTAGCCGGCGCGGGCCAGTCCGGACGCCAGCCGGTCCCGCTGCTCCCGAAGTTGCGCATAGGTCATCGGAACGTAGCGCAGACCCCGTTCTCCCTGCTTATCGGACTGTCTCAGAACGCGCACGGCGGTCCGATCCGCGTGCTCCGTGAAGCTCTCGTTCATCAGGTCTTTGAGTGTCCGATTCATATCCGTATATCTCCTTTGTTCCGGCGCCGGTGTTGGATGCTCCCGCCGCATCGCGGGCGTCAGCCGATCTGACTACCGTTCCCGAAGCCGCTTCATAACGCGTCGCCGAATGAAACGCTCGACGTTATCCCGACGGGCAAGCGTGCTAATATAACCATGCACTCAGGCCGCCGCAATTGTTTCCCGTCATTTAATATCGTCCGCGGACACCGGCCGAAAGGCCAGCTGTGTCGTGCGGTTTTCGCCCGCGCCACGATGCAGGTATATCGCCGTTACCGATACGCCGATTCCAATGGATTCCGGGTTCCGCGTGTCGACACCCTCTATTCGGGCGACGATCCTGGGGCCTTCGGCCAGTTGCACGACCCCTGTACAATACGGATTGTCCCGGTTGTAGCCCTCGTCCTGCATGGCGGGCGGGCCGATGGATATGCTTGTAAAGGCCGCGAGCCTGCCGGCGCCTCCCATCCGGATCCACTGCATTCCCGTGTGATGGCATTTCGCGCACAGAAGACGCGGCGGAACGAACGTGGCCCCACATCGAGCGCACGTCGACCCCATCAGTTTTTCTTCGCCGAGGAACGATTCGAACCAGTAATCGCTGATCGGGGGCGTGGCCACCTTCTATCGCCTTTCCAGGATCGTAAACGTACTTGTGCCGCCTGTGCCGCCGAGGTTATGGGCAGCGCCCAGACGCAGATCGCGGTTCGGCACCTGCCGTCCACCGGCCTGTTGCCTCAGCTGTTCCCATACCTCGATCAATTGCGCGATGCCTGTCGCTCCCACGGGATGTCCCTTGCATTTCAGTCCGCCCGAGGTGTTGATCGGCTTGGGCCCGTTAAGCCGGGTCGCGCCTTCACCGGCGGCCCTGAACCCTTCTCCGGGGCCGAAGAAGCCGAGATCCTCGATGTGCAGGATCTCGGCGATGGAAAAGCAGTCGTGTACCTCGGCGAACTGTATGTCCGCGGGACCGAGGTCGGCCATGGCATAGGCTTCCCCGGCGGCTCGGCGCGTGGCCTCGAAGCTCGTCAGGTCGGGCGCGGCGTGGAGCCCTCGGCCGCTGCCCTGGCCGAGGCCCACCACATGCAAGGGATCGTCGGTAAATTGCCTGGCCATCTCTTCGCCGACCAGAAGGATACAGCCGGCCCCGTCGCTGATGGGACAACAATCGAACAGGTGCATCGGCCAGGCGACCGGCGGGTTGACGCCGGGATCGGCAAGGAAGTCCTTCTCATTCGACCATTGAGGCACCAACGTGCCGCCCGCTCTTGCGCGCTCAACCTTTACATCCATAATATCTGCGATTGAGGCCCGGAACTGCGCTTTCGGATTCAGCGGGGCGTTTTCATGACTCTTAATGGTCACGTCCATCAGATGTTCCCGTGTCGCGCCGTACTTATGAAAATAGGCAGTGGCGATCGCGCCGAACACCCCGGGAAACGTAAAGCCCGACTTCCGTTCGTAGGGTACGGCTGCCGATGCCAGACCCTCCGCCACGTCGGCAGTGGAGCGTTTGGACATGTCCTCCACGCCGCCAACCAACACCATATCGTAGAACCCCGACGCGATTGCGAAGACGCCCTCGCGGAAGGCGATTGCGCTGGAGGCACAGGCACCCTCGGTACGGGTTGCCGGCGTGGGAACCAGTCCCAGCGCATCCACGAGAATGGCGCCCCAGTGGGACTGATGTACAAAGAAGTCGTTCGTAAAATTACCGATATAGAGCGCATCGATCTCAGCGGGGTCCAGGCCTTTTTCCACGGATTCGATCATGGCGCGAAAGGCGTCCACGAACAGGTCCCTGGAGTCCCTTTCACGGAACATGCCGAACGGCGACATGCCCGCGCCGACGATTGCGACACCGCGCCCGAGTCTTCGTTTCCTGACCATTGTATATCGCCTCGACACCTGTTTCAGTTGCACCGGCGGGTGAAATAATAATGGGACGTGACGGCCCGGTACCGGGTCGCCTCCCACAGGCATGCGGGCAACCCGTCAGATTACCTTGCTCTGCCTGTCTTCCCAATACGGCGCCCTTATCAGGTTTTTAACGATCTTGCCGTAGTTGTTCTTCGGCAATTCCTCGACAAAATCCACGGATCCGGGTTTCTTGAAACTTGCGATCCGGCCTTTACAGAAGTCGATCAGCTCATCGCCTGACACCTCGCACCCGGGATTCGGAACCACAACGGCCTTAACAGCCTCGCCCCACTCCGGATGCGGCACACCGATGACCGCGACCTCGAATACGGCCGTGTGTCGTACGAGCACCTCTTCGATCTCGCGGGGGTAGATGTTCTCACCCCCGCTGATGATCAGGTCTTTGGAGCGATCCAGGAGAAAAACGTAGCCATCCTCGTCCATGTACCCAACGTCGCCGGTGTGAAGCCATCCGTCTTTCAGGGCGTCGGCCGTGGCCCTGGGATTGCGCCAGTAACCTTTCATGACCATGTCCGACCGGGTCACGATCTGCCCGATGCCTCCCGTTGGAAGTTGGTAGCCCTCGTCGTCCAGAATTTTGACTTCCACGTCGGTGCGCGCAAACCCAACCGAACTGAGTCGCTTCATCTGCTGCGACGTACCGTTCAGGACGTGGTCGCTGTGGGGCATATAGGTGATCGTCATGGGAGACTCGCCCTGGCCGTATAGCTGCACGAGGCACGGACCCAACTCTTCGATTGCAATCCGGAGGTCTTCGGCCAGCATCGGTGCGCCGCCGTAATTTAGGATTTTCAGCGACCGCAGGTCGTACCGATGCAGCGCCGGACATTCCGCCATGCGTTTGACCATCGTCGGCGCCGCGAACATATTCGTGACCCGGTACCGCTCGACCGCCTCCAGAATCCGGTCGACGTCAAATGAAATGGTCTCGGGGATGACGTTGGCCGCTGCCTTGCCGACGTTGGGCAGTGCGTAAAGTCCGCTTCCGTGAGACAGTGGCGCCGCGTGAAGGACCACGTCGTCCGGGCCGAACCCCTGGCAAATGTCCGAGTAGAAATTCATCGTCATCGCAAGCAGATTGCGGTGGGTAAGGAGCGCTCCTTTCGGCTGAGCCGTGGTTCCCGACGTGTAGAACACCCACGCTACGTCGTCGGGAGCCACGTCCACGTCGGCGAATGCGGCGTGTTCGGCGCGAATCAACGTCTCGTAGTCCAGCATTCGCTCCTGCGCGCCAGCAATGGTGACGACGTGCCGGACCCGCGGCAGGCGATCCTTGATCTGTGAAATGGGCGCGTTGAATTCGGAGGAGATAACGACCACTTCAGATTCCGAGTGATCAATGACAAACGCGAATTCGTTGGGATGCAGACGGAAATTGATCGGCACGGCCGCGGCGCCGAGCTTGAAACAGGCGAACATGGATTCCAGCATTTCGGGGAGATTCTGCATGAGAATCGCGACGTGGACGCCGCGGCCGATGCCGAGCCTGGCAAACGCGTTCGCCAGCCCGTTCACGCGTTCGTTGAATCGGGCATAGGTCCATCGCCTGGAGCCGCACGCCACCGCCAGATTCTGCGGAAACGTTCGCGCGGATTTCGTCAACAACGTGCCGATGTTCATGGGCAGCCTTTGTTCGTGGGAGAAAAACCATTTCGGTTCGACGCTGAAGTGTCTCATTCACTCAGCGAACCGGTCCCGAAGGAATTTCTTCCACGATGCAGACAACGAGATTACCGCATAAACAGGTGATGCCTCAGCCCGAAATGGAAATTCAAGGCGTGAGGCATCGGTTCGCAAGGCTGTCGGTCGGTGGGATACACAGATGAGATGGAATAATCTGTTCATTTCATGAGTTATTGCTCACTACAACAGTGCCTGTCCTACCCTCGTAGATCATGGTGAAATGTTGCAGGAACGTCCTTCCGATAAGCGCCATATGGCGTTGACCACCAGCGGTCAAATGAACGCCTGCAAACCGGCCATGGATTGTAAAATTCAAACTTGGAACATGAATCTGTGCTAGATGAACGTTAACGGGATGTGCGCCATGAGCCCCTGATGTGATTTGCTGATCCACAATTGGAAGACTCAGGCTCGACGCGAGACTGGAATCAATACAACTCTCGCCTGCGCCAGTATCGACTAAAGCGGGCCAGTTTTGAGAGGGAAGTTGGGGGCGCGCGTTTTTGCCTGCACGGAAGGCTATATCTAACCCAATATTGACTATTAACGTTGGCCCGTGAAGAATCAATGCATCACGGCCAGGTAAATCAGGCTGATCTTCAAAACCACACTTAGTGCGTGCCATAGCCAACTCCATACACCACAGAAGCCGGCAACGTAAGTGGGGCCTGTCCTATTTGACGGATAAGATACGGTCCTCGCCCAAACCTCTCTATGGCATCTTCGGCAGCGGCCTCGAATGAGAGGTACCTCCCAATGAGCTTCTCGTCGTGAACGACCACCCACTCGCCTAAGTGGTCCATCTCCAGTTCAGAGCGGAAGTTTTCGTATGCCTGGATCTCTTTGGATAGCGGCATGACTTTCTTTCTGGTGTGAGATTACGTACGGTTTTGTTTTGGAGATACCGCCGTTCGCTCTCGATTGTATTCTCGGCGCGAAGTATCGATTTTACGATTGTCTTCAGTGTTTCGGGTTTGCGTTTGGGCGTCGCACTCTCAACACGCCTGGATCATTTCGACAAAACTGATATTTCCACCGAAAATTTAGAGAACCGGCAATCAATAGTCAATCCCAATTGCAACGGATTCACACTCGGACCACAAATCAACTTGCAATTTCAAGCGGAGTAACTGATATTCGCACTTACCATAGAAAGGGAGAGCCGGGACGATTGATGGTGTGCCAATAGCAATAACAGTAGCCGAAAGAGGAATAAGTCGATTCAACGTTTTCCATCGGCACTGGCAGAGTAATTTCGGCACTCTCTGGATAATTTCGGGCATCGGTTGGTATCCGACCTATCGGGTGTCAAAGGACATCAACGAAATTCCACGTTGGAGGGGTATTGTGTCAAGAATACTCAGAGTAATTCCGCTATCACTTCTAGCTGCGTATATGCTCCCTATTGGAATCGCGGAAGCCAGAGGTCTTGTCTTTAAAAAGACGAAAATTGTCGTATTTGATGGCGAAGAGACAATGGAGAGGAAGGCCATTGTGACGTGGGGCGATTCCACTGTCACTCTTCGCTTCAAAGACGGTGATGATTCTGTTCGTTACGCAGGAATTGAGGGAACATTTCGTTATGACCAGATGTCCGGTCTGACCTATGAACGGTCTAAGCATTCGCGCATTGCAGCAGCGCTATTGGTCACCCCATTTTTGATTTTTTCCAAGCGGAAGCATCACTGGTTCTCTTGGAATTATGTTGAGGCAGATAGTAGCAAGCATTCAATTCTGCTTCGAATAGACAAGAAAGAGGAGAAGATTTATCGAAGTCAAGTTCCTACCCTGACGGGCTTGAAAATGGAAACAATCATTGAAGATTGACACCTGGTAACCGAAGCGTATCCGGAATGGTCGAAGGCATCTTCTCTCAAGGGGTATGGTGTTAATTCTCCACTGCAATATAACAGAAGTTCTGATGTGAATTTGCGCTGGTTCACCAGAACGCCTGTAGGACTGTGTTACATTTTGCATCAACACGTTCCGACGTTCCCGTCTTAGGTGTAACGTCGATTCACTCAATTCAAGAAGCCGAAAGTGCAGGTTCCGACTAATTTTTGTAAGTGGAAATCGGTTATGTAGAGTTTTGACACAGACGTTTATGAGGCTGCCGTCGAGTCATTCGAAGGGTTGAAGAGAGTTCTTTCGAACCTCTTGCCATGGTAATTGATTTTGAAATGCAAGATTGACCGTCGGCGAGGTATTCTGATTGGGTTGGCTTCACTCCAGCGATACTCGCGAATTGGTCGTCATTGGCCATCGACGAGGCCCGGATTGATCGCGAGCGGGACCGGGGCGGTTTCCAGTCGGACGGGACTAGGCCGCGGGTATCATGTTAATGCAGACCGGCTGAGGCGTCTCCACCTGATGTCCGGTTGCCGTGAGTCTTCCCGTCTGTCCGTCGATCCGGTACGTGACAACGTTGTCCGTATTCTGGTTGGCGGCGAACAGGAACCTGCCGGAGGGATCCAGGGCGAAATTTCGCGGGAACTCGCCGCGGGTCGACTCGTAGTCCACGACCGAGAGCCTGCCCGTACCTGAGTCCACTTCAAAAATCACGATACTGTCGTGCCCACGGTTGGAACCGTAAACGAAACGACCGTCCGGCGACACGTGGATATCCGCGCAATAGCTGGTGTCGGTAAAATCCCCGGGCAACGTGGAAATCACCTGAAGCGTTTCCAGGACCCCGAGACTCCCGTCGTAGGCGTACGCCACGGCGGTATTGTCCAGCTCATTGATCAGGTACGCGTGTTTCCGGTTGGGATGGAACGCGAAGTGCCTGGGCCCGGCGCCCGCCTGAACGTCCACCGACGGGGGGTCGTTCGGCGAAATCGTTCCGTTCTCCGCATCCAGCCGGTATACCAGCACTTTATCGATACCCAGATCGGCCGAGACGGCGTATCGATTGCCCGGATCAATGGTGATGGAATGCGCGTGCGGCCCCTGCTGTCTACCCGGATTCACACTGGAACCCTCGTGCTGAAAGACGGATGTGGCTTCGCCGAGGCTGCCGTCCTCCCGGATGCGCAATGCCGCCACGCCGCCGCTCGAATAATTCGCCACAAGAACGACGCGACCGGTTGCGTCCACGCTCACGTGGCAGGGACCGGCGCCCATACAGGACTGGTGATTCAGCGTACGCAACGCACCCGTGGCCGGATCGATCGCGAACGCGTGAACCGCCCCGCCCTCCTGCACCTCCGCCACCGAATAGAGGAAGCGGTTCGACGGATGGACTGCCTGAAAGGAAGGATTCTTCACGTCCGAAACCGTACTCCGGTGCGTCAGGTTCCCGGTGGACAGATCCAGACGGTAGACCGATATTCCGGCGCCGCCCACGTAGAACCACATCGTTTCAGCCTGTTGTCCCATAATCCCGATCTCCTGTTTAACCTTGATGCGAAATTCTTCGGGGAAGTAAAACCGCATATATGCAAGTGGATAAAGGTGATTTAACTGCTGATTACCAGGATACACCAGGTCACTGGACGTGAACTGAAAGCATGTCCTTTTTGATGACCGTTACGCCCCGTTTCAGGGGTTTTCGTCGCGTCGCCGAGTTGCTTTTTTTTGTATTGGGGTTAATTCCTTCATATTACTAAACTCCGGCCGACTCACCCGCCGCACTTCGTCCGCGCGAACATGATTCCGGTACAAGATAACCGCTGTCTTCGGCGCGGTCGATCAACCCCCGGACGTACGTCCACAGGGCGGGCGCCCCGGCTTCGATGTGCCGGTTCCGTGCGATTACCTGCTCCCGGCTGATGTTATGCTCCCGCCACGCGATCCCGCCGGAACCGTAGTTCAGCAGAATCGGCTGGAGCCTGTCCAGGGCTTGCGCGTATTTTGCTTCCGGTGTCTCACGCGCTTCAAACTCCTCCCACAACGCAAACACGTCCCCGGCCAGATCGGCCGGCAGCAAATTAAAAATCCTCTCGGCGGCACGCCGCTCCCGCTCTGCTTTATCGGCGTGGCCCGCCTCGTCGTACGCGAACGTGTCGCCGGCGTCGATCTCGACGACGTCGTGAATCAACAACATCTTCACGACCTTCAGCAGGTCCGGCTCTTCACTGGCGTACTCCGAAAGCAGCACCGCCAGCACCGCCAGGTGCCATGAATGCTCCGCATCGTTCTCCCTGCGTTTCCCGTCAATCAGATACGTCCGTCGGAGCACATGCTTCAGCTTGTCGACCTCCGTAATGAAGGCAATCTGCTGGTCCATCCTGTCGGCATCTGTATACATGCGCCTTATTGACCGCCCTTGGGAGGCAGCGGCCATTTCTCTCCCGCCATGAAGCCGCCGTCCACGTAGATGTGCTGGGCCGTTACGTAGTCCGAAGCGGCGGATGCCAGGAAAACCGCGGTTCCCACCAGATCGCCCGGGATGCCCAGACGACCGGCAGGGGTCCGGTTCTCGCCCCATTCCCGCATCGTGGGGTCCGTCCAGAGTTTCTCCGTCAGCGGCGTGAGAATGAAGCCAGGGCAGATCGCGTTCACCTGGATGTTGTGCGGTCCCAGTTCCAGCGCCTGGGCCTTCGTCAGTTGTCCCACGGCTCCTTTGGTTGCGGTATAGACCGACACGCCATGCAGCGCGATTGCCGTTGTCAGGGAGCCGATGTTGATGATTTTGCCCTGCTTTCTTGGGATCATGCGCCGGGCGGCCATCTGCGTGAGGAAATAGAGCCCTTTCAGATTTACCGCCATAATCCGATCGTAATGTTCCTCGGTGACTTCGTCCACCGGCTCCCGGATATTCATCCCCGCGTTGTTTACGAGAATGTCCAATTGACCGTAGTGCGCGCAGGTTTTGTCCACCCCTCGCCTGACGGAATCCAGGTCCGCCATATCCATTTCCACGGCAATCGCGTCGCCCCCGGCCGCCCGGATCGCCGCCGCGGTTTCCTCCAGCTGGGAACGGGTCCTTGCCGCCAATACACACCTGGCGCCGTGGGCTGCGAGACCCTTCGCCACGCCCTGCCCGATCCCGCGTCCGGCGCCCGTCACAAGAGCGACGCGGCCTTCCAGCGAAAACAGATTCACGCCATCCTCCAGTTCGTGGCGACGTCCGTCATCCGAATCTACCTTAACGTGTTGAGAGAATAGGAAAACACCGTCCGGCGCCGCCGGTGCGCAGCGGGTTTCCGCCTATTGCGTCATCCGTTGCACGAATCCTTCAACATCACGGCGGTGGACCTCCCTCAGCCGGTCGGTCTTTGCGACAAGGTCTGCCAGGTTGTCCGGATTCAATTCGGCCGTGTACGCGTGCCGGAAAAAATGCCGAAACCTGCGAAGTTCATCCAGCATATCAAATGCCTCGTCGGAGACCAGAGCCGGCCTGATACCATGGATTTCAAGACGCATTCGGCGCAAGAGGTCTATGTGATACCGCTCCTCTTCAATACGGTTTTCAAAGAAATGTACAACCGTCTCAAAGAGTTGCTCGAAAGCGGAATAGAGGTTGTGGATCTGATAGGCCATACTGTCAATGCCTTCGGACGTTTCGCGGAATACTCCACGCCTGTTTTCGATCCGATCGTAAATGGCATCGATATCACGCTGGCGCGAATCGACTTCCGCCCTCAGAATGGCAATCCTGGCCTCATCCATAAACCGTCAATCCCCTGTCCCTGACCGTTCCCGGATATGGATGTGTGTCCAGATCGATGATGTCGATAATCCGTCCGCTGGCATCTTCCAGCGCTTTCATTACGTCGAGGGTTGATCCGGAACAACCACCGACAGCCACGTCGACGTCGGAAGCCTCATTCCATCGATTCTCAACAATAAGCGATCCCGTGACATAAGCTTCGCGAATGTCATAATCGTTCCGGATCCGTTTCAGAGTTGCGATAACCGAACGCAGACATTCCGTTCTCTCGCGGTTCCGTTTCCGTTTCCGTTTTTTCAATGCCCGGTCGAATATGCTCGTATCAAACATCGTCACGACTCCACGGATAACCGGGTACTATACGACAAACATCAACTCCCCGACGCCGGATTGACTGGGCGAGTCTGGTGATCTGCCGATATCCACCTGTGCTCAAGCAACCGTGAGCACCGCCTGCATCATCGCCTTGATATAGCCGAACTGGAAGGCGAACGCCTGTTCGAAACTCCCTGGGGCGCTGTGGCCGGGCGCGTGGTCCGGTACGACCATGTGCGGATATCCGACGTCTTTGAGCGCCTGCATCAGCGTGTACATATTCATGTCGCCTTCGTCGGGCCAGACCTCCTGGAACTTGTTGCGGCCGCCGAAGATATTTCGATAGTGAATCAGGTGGATCTTCTTCCGTTCTCCGAAATACCGGATGATGTCCGGCACCTCCGTGGCGGGGTCCTCCACGCTCTCGGCCATGCAACCCAGGCATAGATTCAGGCCGTGATAGGGACTGGGACAGATTTCAATAAACTGCTTGAACCCCTCGGCTCCGCCCAGGACGCGATCCACGCCCCTGTATCCCGGCGGCAGCCACGGGTCGCACGGATGGCATGCCATACGGACCTTGCACTCCTCCGCAACGGGAATCACGCGCTCCAGAAAAAACGTCACCCGCTCCCAGTTCTCCTGGGCCGTCACGGGTTTGTCGTAATGTGGCGTCGCCGCATCGGCCTTCGAAAGGTCCCACGTGGAGTACCGAACGCCTCCGCGTCCCAGCGGCACACTCTCCGTGCGCTGGTTCTCCATTTCGCACAGGAAATACTTGATGGCGGGAATGCCGGCATCGGCCGTCGCCCGCACCATCCTGCACACGCGTTCGATCTCCCTCTCTCCCTTCTTCCAGTTTCTCAGCATGTAGTTGGGCACCGACCCGCCGTCTTCGTTGAACTGATGGAGTGGCAGCGCCACCATCTCCAGATCCACGCCGAAAGAAGCGCACTTCTCACGTTTCGCCGCAAGTTCCTCGGCATCCCAGCCCCGCTCGCGATCGAACGTAATATCGTTCGCTGCCATGCTGTTCACGCCGAGGCGCGCCAGAAACGCCAGATGTTCGTCCGTTGTGTCGAACCGCTGCGTTCCCACGTGCATGCGGGGATTGTCCACGTTCCAGAGACCGTGTGGATTCGATCGACCGTTGTCACCCGATTCCGCAGCCATCAGAAAATCGCCTCCCTTGTGTTCTGTCCGTGAAATAAGTTGCCTGAATTCGGCCGTCGAGTCGCCCGCAACCCGTATGCAACTCTACGCGCCTTCAAGCACCCGCCGCATCTCCTCTCCACGGGTGCGGAACCAGTCCATCAGAATGCTGACGTCCGTACCTATGCAGAAATGTTTCACGCCCATATCCAGATAGCGCTTCGCCTGGTCCGGACTGCTGATTTCCGCCCGCGGCGCCACGCCCATTTTCAAGGACGTCTCGATAACGAACTTCTCCGCCTCATTGACTCTCTCATTTCCGTACTCGCCGGGATGACCGATGCTCATTGAAAAGTCTCCGGGGCCGAACTGCACCATGTCCAGGCCGCCCACGGACAGGATCGCCTCGAGGTTCTCCACCGCCGGCGTCTTTTCTATCATTACGGCGATGACGACGTCCTCCATGGCTTCCACGAACTCGGGCAGACCCCCGGCCATCCCGAACCCCATGTTCCGGCGCATGCTTGCACCATGCTGCCCACCCGTCTTCGGCGTCTCGGCGCGCACCGCCTGCACGCATTCCCGGGCGTCGGAAACGGTCCGAACGTCGGCGAACAGGACGTTCTGGATCCCCGCGCCAATCGCGCGCGATGCCAGGTGCGATCTGGGCTCCTGTTCCACCTTGATCATCGACGACATATCGTACAGCTCGATCGCGCGCGCCAGGTTCTCGAACGTATGCAGGTCGTACGGCGCGTATTCCGACACGTATTCCACGTAGTCGTACATTCCGGTAAGCCCCACGAGTTCCATAACCGTCGGCCAGGGACTGTGTACGTGGGTCCCCACGCTGGGCTTGTCCGCCTTCAGCAACTCACTCAATTTGTTCCTTCGCATGCCGACTCCTCCGGTTTTTTCAACCTGCTGAATTCACAATGTTCCAGGACGTCTACCACTGGATTGCGCGGCCGGCCCCCACGTCATCCGGCGATATCGTCATCGCCGGCCGAACCCGATGCCTGGTCGCCGGATCCGATTCTAACCTTGATTCGAAATTCTTCGGGGAAGTAAAACCGAAAATATGCAAGTGGATAAAGGTGATTTAACGGCTGATTACCAGGATACACCAGGTCACTGGACGTGAACTGAAAGAATATCCTTTTTGACGACCGTTACGCCCCGCTTCAGGGGTTTTCGTCGCGTTGCCGAGTTGCTTTTTTTTAATTGGGGCTAACCGAACGGCTTGAGTGCCCGGATCTGCCGTACGTGCGAGGCGACCTCATCGGCGGAAGCGTCCAGCATACGTTCCCCGTCCTCCGCGCTTGCGACCGTGGGGTCGCCCACGCCCCCGTGCCGCGTGCGCTGATCGAATCGATAATAGGACGCCACGCCGGGCACCCGCATGCCGTCCCGCTCGCCATCCGCGTCCAGCCTGTCCGTTCGCACGAGCTCAGGTCGGATCGCCAGGATCATCGACGTTTCCGACTCGCCGGCATGGCCGGACCCGCCGGAACCGAGTTTGCGTATCTCGTCTAGCGTATCGCCCGATGCCCACCCCCAGCGCGAGTAGAACTCCACGTTGCCATTGGGGTACCGTTCCATCAGCCGCTGCAGCAGTACGGAGACATTCGCGCCATTGCCGCCGTGGCTGTTCTGAATCAGAATCTTCCGGAACCCGTGCCCCACCATTGACGCCACAATGTCCATCATCAGGAGCAGGTGGGTCTCGGACACGGCGCTCACCGTACCGGGAAATCGAATGTGATGCTGCGAGTACCCCAACCACTGCACCGGCAGCACCAGCACGTCGTCCGGACAGCGTTCGTGCACCCGCCTGGCCACCTCGCCCCCGATCAGACTGTCGGTAAACACCGGCAGATGCAGGCTGTGCTGTTCACAGGACGCCACGGGCATCAGTACCACAATATCCCGCGGCAGGGCGTCGATTTCGGGGGACGTCATTTCAGCGAGAATCATCACTGCCGCCTTTCGCTGGCAATAGCGGACACTGGCGTCGCTATGGCGCCTGAATTATGTGCTTTCGTTCGGGACGTCCGGACGGACAATTAACGCCTAACGCCCAAATGCATCAAGCACATTCTGCACACACGCGCCAATGCTGTCCAGGTGGTATCCGCCTTCCTGCACCAGCAGTGTCGGAACGTCCATCAGGGCCAGTCGCCGTCCGATTGTCTCGAACGCGGAAACCGGCAGGGCGAACTTGCCCAGCGGGTCTTTGCGGCAGATATCCACGCCCAGTGAAACCACCAGAAAGGCGGGCGCGAACCGGTCCACTTCGTTCAACGCCCGGTCCAGCGTCTCCAGGTACCGCGTTTCGTCCGTTCCGATGGCAAGCGGCAGATTCACGTTCAACCCGCGACCGGCGCCGGCGCCCGTCTCATCCTCAGAACCACTGAACCACGGATACTCGAAGTCCGGGTCTGCATGAATAGAAACGAACAGAACCGCGTCCGACCCATAGAAGATCGACTGGGTCCCGTTCCCGTGATGATAGTCCACGTCCAGCACGGCCACCCGTCCACCGTCGCTGAGATAACTCGCGGCAACCGCGGCGTGGTTCAGGTAGCAATAGCCGCCGTAGAGATCGCGCGTGGCGTGATGGCCCGGGGGACGGCTGAGCGCGTAGACCGACGGCTCACCCTCAAGCAGCATCGAAGCGCCCGTAAGCGCGCAGAACGTGGTGTCGCGCGCCGCCGCGAAGGTATGTTCAAGTATCGGCGTCTGCGTCTCGAAGCCGTAGTAACCCGCCTGATGTACCACGTCGCGCGGCTTGCGGGATGACACGCGCGCCGCGAACGTGTCCGGGATCAGTCCGGTTTCGCCTCCTCCTCCGCGCTCGACCCACGCCGCGTGAACGCGCTTGAGGAAGCGCAGATATCCCGAGTCGTGCACGGCCCGGATGGCGTCCATTGAGAACGTCCGCGGCGGCAGCACATCATGCGTCCCTTCAATCTCGCGCAGAATCGCCTCCACACGCGCGGGGACCTCCGGATACGGCTTCAGCCCGCCGCCGATAAACTGAACGGGCGGCGCATGACGACTGTGGGTAGGCGAATAGATGACTTTCACTGCGTCCCCTATTGGATATGCGATCGTGGTTCGTGTAAATTCGCCTGTATCAGAAGGGTTTCCACCGCTACAACCTCTTCAGCCGACCTTCCTCTAATATATAGACTTCATCCGCCACGTTAGTAATCAACCGCCGGTCGTGGCTGACGATCGCAAAGCCGCCGGAAAAACTCTCGAGAAGCCTTTCCAACACCTCCACGGATTCGATATCCAGGTGCGTCGTGGGCTCGTCCAGCACCAGGAATTCCATCTGCTTCAGGATCATTTTCACGATGGCGCCGCGCATCCGCTCACCGTAACTCAGCGTATGGACCGGCCGGACCACCTTGTCCGCGCGCAGTTTGGCCGCGCCCAGGAACTGCCGGACCTCGCTTTCCTCGTAATCGACGTCGCGGAAATTGTCCAGGAAGACTTGCTGGTCGTAAAACCCGTCCAGGCCCTGTGTTACATACCCCACCCTAACCCTCGAGTTGAAGTAGACCGCACCCGAATCCGGTGGCAGTTTCCGTGTCATCACGTTCAGGAGTGTTGTCTTCCCGGCACCGTTCGGGCCCATGATTGCGATCCGGTCTTTGGTCTCCACAACCAGGTCCAGCGCATCCAGAACCGGCTCGCCACCGAACTGTTTGCCAGCCGACTCCAGCCGGCCCACCAGCCGCCGATCCACGTCGTAGGGCGGGAAATTCAACCGGATTCTCTTTTCGATCCAGGGATTCTCCTCTTCAAGGGCGGCCGTGTGCCGTTCAAGGCGCCGCTCCATCGCCTTCGCGCCCTTCATTACTTTGGCGGCCAGACGACGGCTTGACGAATCCCTCGTCTCGTTCTCCCGGCTCGCCCCCCACGACATCCGCCGCCGCATGGCCTCCTGCAGCCCGGAAATTTTCCTTCTCAGCGTCCTCGCTCTGTCCATTCTGCCCTGAAAGTCCCGCTCCTTGTGCTCCAGCGCGGTGGAATAGCCGCCCTGGACCGAGAACATGCTTCCCCGCTCCAGGTAAATTGTCCGATCCGCGACGTTGTCGATCAGTTCTCGGTCGTGACTCACCATCAAAATGGCACTTCCGCGGCGTTTTGCAAGGCCGATGGCTTCCTCGAACGCCGTAATACCCCGGATATCCAGGTAATTCAGGGGTTCGTCGAACAGCAAGAGGTCCGCGTCCAGGGCCAACGCCCCCGCGAGGTCCACCTTCCGCTGCTGCCCGCGAGACATAGTCCTGTACGGCGTTTCCAACCCCACGCCGAAATTCCGGGCATAGGCTCGAATCCGGTCCTCGCGCTCGAACCCGCCCGACTCATAGTAGTCCTGATAGAACTCGTGCCGCCCCGCCTGAATGCCCGCGTAAAACCGAGCCAATCCGGCATCGAAGGACAGTGCGCGTTCCAGCGCCGACCCTTCGAAATCCACCGGGCTCTCCTGAGGCACAAAAGCGAGCGCGACCGATCTGTCCATTGCCACGTTTCCATCGCAATCCGTGATCTCGCCGGTAATGCATTTCAACAGCGTGGTCTTTCCGCATCCATTGGCGCCCACGACCGCTACCGCCTCACCCCCCTGCAAGCTGAATGTTATTCGGTCCAGCACTGAAACAGCCCCGTAGGCAACGCGCAATTCATGCACCTGTAGCACAACCTCACCTCCTACCGTTCGCCATCCTGTTCGCCGTGTTTCGTCTGCTTCGATCCAAAGACCCTTGCCCCATGGTTTCATTGAGATGGAGGCACAGATTGTGTATCCACGGGTGTCGTGCAAACCCCGACAGCGCCGACCCGATCCGAATCGGCATCCTCCTCGTCCGCTTCCTCAGTCCGGCGCGGCAACTCCCGATCGGTCTCTGGCACGTACTGGATCAGGTCTTCGATCCGGCAGTCCAGCGCCCGGCAGAGTCCCTCCAGGGTTTCCAGCCGGAACCCCTTCACCCGGTGCGGTCGGTTATAAAGTGCATCGACCGTCTGCCGCGAAAGCCCCGCGAGACGCGCAAGGCGGGAGATGCTGCGAATTCTCCGCCGCCACATCATGTCCTCGAGTTTGATTTGTATCACACACACCTCCTGCAACGACTGCTTCGGTTTGCCCCGCAGGCCGTTCGAATTTACGACAACCGGGGAAAAACGCGTTGCGAAAAAGGAACGACTACAAGGCCAGGACTTCGAAACTGAGTGTATGTATTTCTTGTCATATATTATGTAATTAACTCCGTATTATAGATAAATTTAGTCGTAATGACAAGATATATACCTAACGCGGTTTCACTGTGTTCAGCCGCAACCAAACAGGTGGCAATTATTGGTCGAGCCCGTTTGAGAGTTCAATCACTCCCCCCTTGAGGGGGAGTCGCAGAAGCCGAGCCGATCCCTGAGCTTGTCGAAGGGCCGGCGACGGCTGATGCGGTGGGGGGATTTCAACGCCTTAACGTATGCAAGCAGCATGACTAAACTTCTACGCATTTTGCGTTGAAGTCTTACTGTAAGACTCAAAGAGTCCAATCATTTTTCCGTGAACCACTTCTGAGGTGTAAATCGGCCCTTGTGGCCTGGGCACTTATAGGTCCGAACGGCACTTCGATGGTGGACGGATTAGCGTGGAAAAACCCCCCATACCCCCGGTCGCCACGTGTGAAATTCACTGATGGGGCGAAACCTACCCCCTGACCCCCTTCCCGAAGGAAGGGGGAACCGGGATCCTATTTCGTGACCCGCTTTTCCCTTTCCTTCAGGAAAGGGTGCCTGCCGCCAGGCAGGCGGGATGGGTTCTACGAGGGGCCGGGGAGAGAGGTCTGCGCCCTTTGCTGCGGGCTGATAGCTCGCTCTCAGAATGTCATTCGGTTTTCTAACGCGAGGTCATTCGCGAGTACTTCCAGAGCAGAGCGCGCTTTACCGTACACCGCTTGGGACGGGTGTACTTTCGAAGTTTACAGGGCAGAGGATCCAGTGGGTCTACGACGTACTTCGCGCTATGCATAATGCAGGCCCAGCGGCGATTAATCCAAAGGCGGCAAGAAGGTAGAGGGAAGCCGGTAGAAGAAATCCCTGCCCGCTATTTTTTTCCTTCTTGCCTCCGGCACGAAACGAAACCTCACAGTGCAGGAAATCTCTACCCTCTCCCGTCTTGCGTCTTCCCGGTTTTAAGGAACACGCCGTAGGCAGGGAATCTGGGGAAAAGGGGATCTTGAATTTGGGTTTTCGCCTTTTGCTTTTCGTGTTTAGCTGACCGCTTACGGCTGATCGCCGATAGCTTCGTTCGAGGGGGCCTGGTAGATAGATCCTCCTCTCGCGAACCGCGTCCCCGCCTTGCGTGCGTTCAAGTTGTTTTGTCTGCACAGTTTGTTGATATTGCAGAAAGCGATGCGCCGGCAGACGCACTGAGCGTGCCTTTCATCCTTTTCATCCTGTATATCCATGTTGCAGGATTCATTGCCGCGAAAGCGCCCTAAAACGGAGACAAGATATGACCGACATCTCGTTCGACGATCTGCTGGAAATTCGAAAGGGTGGAGATGGCCTCACGATGGGTGGCGGGCCGTCTCATATCGCAACAATCGAGACGGTGGAAGAATGGGAGGCAAAGGCGGAGGCGCTCAGGACGATTTTTCGCCAGACCCTGGGTCGAGGCCCCTCGGAGGTCTGTCCGCTCGACGCGGAGGTTGTCTCGGAAACGAGTCGGGGAGACCACGTCAAGCGAAGCATCGCCTACAGCGTCGGGCCGGATGAACGCATTGTCGCGGACGTGCTCATCCCCGAAAGACTGAACGGCAGGGCCCCGGCCGTACTGTGCATCCACCCAACCACACCCTTCGGGCGAGAGCAGGTCATCGGTAACGATCCCTCTGCAAAGGGTCAGGACCGCGCCTACGCGCTTCACCTGGTCAGGCGCGGGTTCATTACC
This sequence comes from Candidatus Latescibacterota bacterium, assembly GCA_963662665.2. GTDB lineage: Bacteria > Latescibacterota > UBA2968 > UBA2968 > JAAXHE01. Next base: position 75,272 of record CAXXJS010000053.1, on the reverse strand, counting down.
CTGTCATACGACCTTCTGAGCGCCAACGAACGCAAATACGAGGGGCTGCGCGACTTCGACACCGCGCCCTTCTACAAAAAAAATCCCGAATGGTCCGTACGCGGAAAAGACCTGTGGGACCTGAGCCGGGCCGTCGACCTGCTCGAGACCATACAAGAGGTGGACGCGGAACGCATCGGATCCATCGGCCATTCACAGGGGGGCGGCATCACGATTCACGCGATGGCGCTCGAACCGCGCATCTCGGCCGGTGCCGCGAGTTGCGGAGACTGGCCCGTGCGGTTCTCCAAGAATCCCTTCAATCATGCGCGCACGGGCTGGTGGGTGGGGCGCCCCTTTCTGAGGCCGTACTGTCAGGCCGGTAAACCTTTCCCGATCGAACTCCACGAATACCTCGCGCTGGCCGCCCCCCGCGCCATTATGCACATCACTGCGCTCAACGACTTTCAGTACAGCCTGGAGGAAGTCCATCTCACGCGGCCGGTTCTCGAGTGCATGGCAGAATCCGTCTCCGGCGTCTTTTCGCTTTATGGCGTTGAAGATAACTATCGCCAGGTCCTGCACGAAGATGGCCACGGATTCGAAGATGCGCACCGCGAAATGGCGTATGCGTTCCTGGAAAAACGGTTAGACGTGAGACGGTAGACGGGAGATGATGACACTTCGCACATCGGATAACGATACGGGCCGGCGATATCTGTTGGAGATACCGAAGGGACCTTTCCACCCTGCACGTCCCCTCCGGGGGAGACGTTAGAGGGGAGAGATCGCCTGCCCTGTGCGGTTTCATTTTGTGCCGGAGGCATCAAGGAAGAACCAATCGGGCAAGGACGTCATCTACCGTCTTCCGCTTTCGGGTCTTCCCTCTACCGTCTCACCTCTACCCACGTGCAAACAACGGGCTCCGGTTTTTCCGGAGCCCGTTGTTTGCACGGATCTACAGGCGCGCCGCTTCAGTCCTGCACCTTGAAGTGTATGGGAATCACGAGCCAGACCTTGACGGGCCGATCGCTCTGGCGGGCGGGATCGCGCCCGTTACACTATCTCAGTAGGGGCCATAGATTGGCTTACTTGAAGACTTCAAAGGCACCGTTCCGCACCTTCAGCACAATGGGATTGTAAACCGCGTCGCCATCGGGATTGAACGAGAAACGCCCAAGAATCGTATCGACCTCCCGGGTATTGTTCATCGCGCGTTTGATCGCACTCGCGTCCATCGATCCAGTTTCCGCTATTGCTTTGGCGAGAACAAGCAGCGAGACGTAAGAAATTGCGCCCCATGGATGCGGTTCATAGCCGTACCTGGCGATGTAATTTTCAACGAAGGCCTGGTTCCCAGGTGTGGAAGCGTTGCTTGCCCAACTCAATACGGAAATCGCGCCTTCGGCGGCGTCGCCCGCTTTCTTAACTTCGGCCAGGGACAGTTCAGGTATGATTATAGGAATCGTTGAAGTGATGCCAACCTCACGGGCGTTGACCAGAACTTGAATCATCTCCGCCGCCAGACACGAGACAAACACGGCATGTGGCTTCAAAGCCATTATTCTGCTCAGCTGGTCGGCAAACGAGGTGTCGCCCGTTGCAAAAGTCTCCCTTGTCAGAATCTGGACCTCGTTCTCGGCCAGGGCGTTGCGCAATTCCTCGTCCAGGCTAAGGGAATACACGTCGGTCGAATCGACCATAATCGCCACTCTTCGATACCTCAGTTTCTCCTTCGTACCCTTGACGGCGCCTGGAGCGAGCGTGCCAACGTTGAGGCCCGTGCGGAAGATATAGTCGCCGATCGCGCTCAGGCCGACGGCGGTCGATGTCGAACTTAAAGTCAGAACCTCGCTCTGTTGAGCGATCGGAAATACCTCCTTCGCCACAGTGGAAATACCGGGACCCAGGATGACGGACACACTGTCCTCTTTGATAAGTTTATTGAACGCTTTCGTGGCGGCATCAACCGTGCCTCGGGAATCCTCCCTGATGAACTCGATGTTTGAGCCTCCGAGTATCGATGAACCGTTTATTTCTTCAAGTGCGAACTGGAAGCCTTCCCACGCCGGCGCGCCGTATAAAATCTGCGGGCCGGTCAGCGGGAGTGCGACGCCGATCTCGATCTTTTCGGGCAGACCATCTGCAACGCAGCCCCAGCTCACGGCAGCGACGAGCGAGAAAACGAACAGACTGCGAATCTTGGTAAACAAGGCTGACCCCATGGGTTACGTTTGCAATTGTGAACTTGAGGAATCTCTGATTAAGCTGTCGGTTGTCCCTGCTGGAAAGAAGAGTTTTAATAGAGAGGGATGGCAAGGTGAAGTCATTCTCGGGACGCCACACTCAATCACCGAATGTAACGGATTTTCCGCCATATTGCAATGACAAAAAATCACGCCTTCGTGCCCTATTTCGCCCGTATGACGGGGAGCATGATTTCGTCTATCTGCCCCTGCTTTGTGGTAGCGGGGCAAGAACGTCGATAAACAGAGCATTAAATACTTGATAATTGAGTTTATTCCCTCGCAACCCGTTTCAGCGTCCGGTTTCAATTTGTGCCGGAGATAAAAAGGAAAAACCAATCGGGCAAGGACGTCGTCTACCGTCTAACGTCTTACCTCTACCCTCGAACACACGACGGGCTCCGGTTTTTCCTGAGCCCGTCGTGTGTTCGGATCGGCTGACGCGCCGCTCTTATTCCTCAAGCTTGAAGTGAATCGGAACCACGAGCCACACCTTGACGGGCCGATCGCTTTGGCGCGCCGGCTCGAACAGGAACTTGCGCACCGCGTCTTCGGCCGATTTCCGGAAGATCTGCTCGCCCTTCAAGACCTGAATCGACTCCGCCTTGCCGTCCTTGCCAAGAAGCACTTTCAACATGACCGATCCTTGCAGGCCGGCACGCAGCGCGAACTGCGGATACACCGGAATCGCCCTCCTCACCAGCCTCGGTTTCTGCTCTACCTTCCAGACTTCCAGAATTTCCTCTTCTTCGAAGGGCGCGGATTCACTATCTCCCGTCGGCGGCGGGGGCGGCAGGTCTACCGGCACGTCGTCCAATTCGAGGTCGGTCGTCTCAATGGTCACGTCGTCCGGCACGTCGTCGCTTTCGGTCTCGATCGGCAGGGCCGGACGCGGTGGCGGCGGCGGACGGGATAACTGCCGGGTCTCCGGAAGATCCTCTATCTGAATAATGATCTGATCGGGTTTGGATGGTGTGGCCTGGATGTCAAGGGTTGGAAACAGGATGGCGATTCCGGCATGAATTGCAGCGGAGATTACGATGGAATAGCCCAACGCCCGCCTGTATCGCTGTTTAAGATCCGCCTCCGGGTCCTTGTCCTTTTTTTCCACCTGGATCCCCGTTCGCTTGTCCGCCAGGAGCAGATGAAACCGCTTTCTCCGCTCTCGCTTGGCGGCCAGACTCGACAGTATGGATCCTTCAAACCGATGCAGCACGAACTTCATCTTATCCCCCCTCGTTGTATCTACGTCGAACCGCGAAAAAGACCATCAGCAACGCAGAATATACAACCCATGTTACGGACCGGTTACGTGAAGGTTTTGAATCTATTACCTGTGGAGACGAACCGACGTCGAGGCGTGGTTCCTTCATGCCCTTTCGACTTCCCGGTTCGCTTGTTCGTTCCAAGATTTCAGCTTCGCGTCTCACGTTTCCATGGTAAAGCGTATCGGATCGCAGCCGACGCAATGCAGATCCGCAGACCCTGCCCACGGCTTATTTTCGTTTCAATTGACGGGCCCCAACCTTATACTTGGTACCAATACAATGCATCGACGACAATCCGGAGGCGAGGACCATGGACTCGAAGATTCGATGGGGTATCGGAGGCGCCGGAGGCGCGTATTTTCTCACTGAGCCCGGTGAGCTTGTCATTGACCTGCAGAAACGCGACCGGAACGTGCATGACCGCCGCACGGACCTGCGCGCGCTTCTGATAGCGCCGGACCGAAAGGTCATTCAGGAGGTGACGCTCCCCGATACCGGTCCGGGCGATGGCGACGGCCCTCTTCAACATACACGGTTGTCGACGTATGTCAACCACAAAGGTATCTACAAACTCAGCATCACTATTTCAAATGACAGGTACGGCGAGGAGATCATCTGGGCGTTTCGGACCAACTGCAGGCTTTACCTCATCGAGACTTCCCGCGGGCACAAGGACGCCAGGCACCAGGAACCCATCGTGCTGCTCGCGCCGGAGCATCCCGGCGACGTCTGCTTTCTTCCTCCCGAGGGCGCGTTCGCCGTTGAAATCGAAGACCTGCCCGACTCTGTGGCAGCGCTGACCGTGTTCGATGCTTCCGGTAGCCTCGTTGATACCCTTGCGGTTCGGGGCGGGCGCGTCCTCCATACATTTCCGGCAGACGTTCACCGTTCCACGCCGTGGCGCCTCCACCTTCCCGCCCAGCAGGCCGTTATCCACATCGACGGCGTCACGCGCTGGTGGGACGACGACCCGCACGTGAACATGTCCTACTGGACCCCTCAACTGGATTCCTTCTTCCCGCTCCACGCCTGCCGCTGGCTGCTCACACCCTACAACCGAAACGTGTACGTTCGCCGGGGAGCGTCCGGCGCGATCGACCTCCAGGTCAGAAACAGCTCCAACAGCCCGCAAACCGTGCGGCTGACGCCCGAAATCGATGGGGCAGCCATCGTCCCCGTCCGGCTCTCAGCGGACACCGTCCATCTCGGCGCAATGGAGAGCGCGCGCGTCTCCGCCCGTTACAGCATGCCGGATTCGGCAGGGAAAGACGACGTCCTAACGTGCCGAGTGACGGCAACATCCGAAACATACCCCGAGATATCCACCTATTCGACGTTGACGCTCAGGACCGGAACTTCACCCGTTAGACGTCCCATCCGTCTACCACTGGTACTAAAGCCCTACGAACATGAAAACGCACAGTTCGGTTTTGTTCCCGACTGTCCCGTGGAGAGCCAGATCTATTTCGATCTCGACAACCGGCCGTTCGTAAGGACCGAAAAAGGGATCGGCGCCTTGCGCGAGGGACGCTGGACCGAATCCGACTTCAGAAGATCCGTCGACGGTTTTGACAACGCCACTTTTGGATCCGCGTCCACCAAGATTGCCTTCGACGCGCGAAATCTACTATATATTGTAGAAAATGTCAACGGTCAACCCAACCTGCTGTATTCCAGGGATCAGGGCCACACGTTTTCCGCGTGCGCAATTCCCGGAAGAGAGGATTGTCCGCGTACATTCGATATCGAATGGTTCACAGGCCACAATTCCTGCGACGGACCGCCCCCCATCCTCCGCTACGCCCGCACCGCGGAAGATGCCCGCCTGTTCTGGCGAAAAGTCAACGACCTGGAACTTTTCCTGCCCGAGACGACGTCGCGCGGGCTTTCGTTGGGAGAACCGATACTCGTCTCCGATCAGTGTATCGGTCTCTCCCAGCACTCCGGAATCCCGGCTTCGGTTGTCTCCAGGGAAGGCAAAGTACACGTCATCTGGGCCGAAGCGACCGATCCGGACGAAGACGTCCCGGGCGTGCCGACGTACGTGGCCACCATCGACAGGAAGACACGGACGATGGGGGCGCCCGCGCTGGTCGGCTACGGTCCGCCCGCGAACGACGTCCACAATTCACCCAGCATCACGATGGACAGCCAGGGCTATCTACACGCGCTCTCGGGTACCCACGGATGCCCCTTCCCGTATGCCCGATCGCTGGGTTCGAACACGGCTGACGCCGGCTGGACGGAGCCCCGGGAGGCCTGGCCGGACGCCCGGCAGACCTACATCGGATTCGTGTGTGACCCGAAAGACACGCTGCATTCGGCCTTCAGGCTCTGGTGGAACGGAACCAGCTACTTCCCTGCCGGCAACTACGCCACCCTCGCGCATCAGCAGTGCCCCGCGGGCGACGCCTGGCAGGAACCCAGGGTCCTTGTCGTGCCTCCGTTTTCGGAATACAGCGTGTTCTACCACCGCCTCACCATAGACCGCATCGGCCGGCTTTTCCTCTCATACGACTATTTCTCAACCTACTGGTTCTACCGGAACGACCACCCCGAAAGCCGCCGCTCGCTGATAATGTCCGAAGACCGCGGAAATACGTGGAAACTCGTAGAGACGTCCGATCTGGTTGGGTCCTGACCTGCATCGGGGTGAACCTGACAAAGACTGTCCGGGACGCATCAACCACGTTCAACTCGCCCCGCGTGGTTTACTGAAATCATCAGGCTTACCAGTGAGTCACAGCGTTTCCGCAGGCGCCGCCGATTATTGTGATCATGCGTCTGCGACCAGAATAGATAAGGTTGAAGAGGGACTATTGACGATGTCAGAGAGAAAGCTTCGCAGGAATGGACCGGCCCGGGATAACGAGTCCGCCGGCGTCGCGGAAATCTGTAAGGCAGCGCGCGAGGGTGACCTGGACCAGGTGCGGTCCATCTTGAAGCAGAAACCCGAACTCGCGTGGCGAGACGGCGTGCATGGTTATCAGGCCATCCATCAAGCGGCGCGCGAGGGACACCTGGAAGTGGTCAGGCTGCTCCTGTCGGCCGGCGCCAGCCCGACCCGGATAACCTACCGGGAGCGTGTCTCCGCGATCGATATGGCCAGGCACCACGGGCATGCCGAAGTGGCTGAAGCGATGGAAGCGTGGCGGTTGCGGCAGTCCGGAGAGTCAGAGACTGGCGTCGAGCTGTGCCGGGCGGCGGGCAGAGGTGATTACGATCGCGTGACGGAACTGCTCGTCTCGGACCCATCCGGTGTACACTCGGTGAACCGCAGCGGCGATACGGCGCTTCACGTCGCGGTGGAAAACCATCATATCGACGTGACTCAGGAACTTCTGGACCGCGGCGCCGATCCGAATCGAACGAATGCTCGTGGAAAGAAGCCCATCCACCTCGCCCTTGGACCACGGCCCAAACGCGGATGGGACCCGCCGCCGAGCCCGTTGTGGCCGGTCATAGGCGGCATTCTGCTGGGAAGGGGCGCGGAATACGATCTGTGGGTGGCCTGCGCCATCGGCGACGCCGACGGCGCGCGGAGGATTCTTGATGCCGATCCCGATGCCGTGAATGACCGGGCCCGAAACTATCCTGGCATGGACGCCTATCCGATTTCGATCGCCGCCGACAAGGGACACGTCGAGGTCGTGCGTCTCCTGTTGGAACGGGCCGCGAATCCGGACACGCCTTATGACAAGTACCAAGGATACCCCGTGGCCGAGCGCGGCGCCCCGTTACACGCGGCTGCGCTCAACGACGATCTTGAGATGGCGGCGCTGCTCCTGGCGAACGGGGCCTCGGCGCATACCGTGATGGACGCATCCGGGAACGCATTGAACTGGGCGATTGCGAACGGGAACGAGGCGATGGAAAAACTGCTTTTACGGCACGGCGCATATCCCGGGTTCGACGACGAGATCGCGCCGGGATTCTACGCCTCGAACAGCGACAACATTGCCGTCGATGCAGCGCTCGTCAACTCCGATCCATCGTGTGTAAAGGACGTTATTAAGGGCGCCGTCCACGGCGGGCACCCGGATCTCGTGGCACTCTGTCTTTCACGGAATCCGTGTTTTTCAGAGAGCGAAATGCATGACGTACTGTGCCAGTCCATGCGGATGTGGCGGTTACGCTGTCCGGGCAAACCGGGAAAATCCCGCGCCGAACACTTCTACTCCTGCTTCGAACGCCTTCTGGATCACGGGTTCGATCCGAACGCACGCGAGAAAAAAGGCGGCCTCACCCCCCTTCATTGGACCGCGGAAATCACCTGGCACGTCACCGAGCACGACCGAATCGTGTTCGCGGAAAAGTTGATTGACCACGGAGCCGAGTTGAACGTGCTGGGCGGCGAGAGGCAATCCACGCCGCTCGCCATGGCGGTACGCTTCGAGTGGCCCGAACTCGTCAGATTCATGCTGGAAGCGGGCGCCAATCCGAATCTGGCGGGTGCGCCCTGGGCGACGCCGCTGGCCTGGACCGAGAATCCGCAGGGCTACAAGGAATATGCCCGAATTGAAACGAAGATAACAGACATGGGCGCTTTGCTCAGGCGATACGGCGCGGAGGGGTAGACTGATACGACATTCCGACCGGGACCGCCTCCGTCTTGAACAGTATGGGGATACGTCCAACCTCAATGCGAGATATGAACTCCACGCACGTTTCAGCACGAACAGCCGCGCTTGGCACCCGTGGGTCTTCGATCAACTTACGGCGCCTTCCTTCGGGAGGATCCTGGAGGTCGGATGCGGGCCGGGTTACCTCTGGACCCACAACGCGGAAAGGGTTCCCTTACACTGGAAAGTCACGCTTTCCGACTTCTCGCCTGGAATGGTCAAGGCCGCAAGAGAGATTCTGTCGAATCTCGAATCGCCCTTCCACTTCGTCGTATTGGACGTCCAGGCGATCCCTTACGGCGACCGCGAATTCGACGCCGTTATCGCGAATCACATGCTCTATCACGTACCGGACCGCCGGACAGCATTCTCCGAGATTCGGCGGGTGCAGAAACCCGGTGGATTCCTGTACGCGGCTGCAAATGGAAGGGGAGACAAGAGAAACATCTCGGAACTTGGGCGCAGGGTGAATCCGGATTTATTTCCGGACAAAGTGACAGACTCCAACTGGTTCAGCCTCGAAAGTGGCCGCAGGGAGCTTGAAGAATGGTTCTCCGACGTGCGATTACATAAGTACGAAGACGCTCTCCGAATTACGGAGTCCGGACCGTTGGTCGCGTACTTCAAGTCATTCAACTGGCTCAGCGCCAGTGAATTGCGGGAACTGGAAAAAATCGCGGACCGGGAGATTGCCGGCAGGGGCGCTATACATATCGTCAAGCGGCCCGGTCTGTTCGTCGCCAGGAAGCGGCCATGATATCGCGAGCGAAGGGTGTCCTGACCGGCATGTCTGTGCGTCTCCGAATGCAGAATGACGAGGAGAAGGGCAGACAGGAAAGGCCACTCCCATGGTGTGAAATCGCCCGGCTACGCTACGCCATTGCATAGCGTGCCCGGAATCGCGGTAACTGGCTTCCCCACGACGAGGGCAGGGTTGGGAAGATTATCGATGACAACTTTGAGCAAGAACGAAGTCGAGGCCTTCCGGGAGCGTGGCTTCCACGTGGCGCGCGGCGTGTTCGGCCTGGACGAAATCGCGCGATTGCGCGAAGGTTACGACTATATCCTGGAACTGGCTTCGCGGACGGACCTTCCGGATGAGATTCTCAAGGGCAGGCGAAACGACGTGCATATTCACCTGCAGACCCCCGGGCCGATGGTCGGGCCAAACGCCGTAAGATATCTTCGAAAGGTCCAGTGGCCGTCTCTCATTCATCCGGCCTTCGAGGAGATCCGAAACAGTCCGAAGTTTCCCGCGCTCCTTGCCCCTTTGGTCGGGACGACGCTGAAGCAGTATATCAACCAGATCAACTTCAAGATGCCGGGCGGAAAAATCGAGTTTCCATGGCACCAGGACGTGCGCCCCACACCCGCGTTTCGCGATCAGGTCAAGAATTATGTTCAGACCATCGTTGTGGTGGACGAAGCCAACGCAGCCAACGGGTGTCTGCACGTCGTTCCGGGGAGCCACAGACTGGGTAACCTGAAAGTGAAACGGTATGCAAAAGGGAGCGTCGAAGCGCAGCTGGACGTCTCCTCCGCCGTGCCCTGCGAGGCCCTGCCGGGCGACGTGCTGATGTTCACGTCGTACACGGTTCACGGCTCATCGCCGAATACAACCGACCGGCCCCGGCGATCGTACATCAACGGATTCGTCCGCGCATCCGCGTGCGACGTGGGGAGATGGGCGTTTCTGGACGGTAAACCGGTGCCCATCACGAGCGATTACGACCACCACGAGATACGGTACAGAAATCGAGATTCGACTGTTTGACTAATCTTCCAGCGAGACGCACAAGGCGGAAGCAATGTTGTTCGAATCAATCAAAATCGCCGATCCCAAATCGAGAGACGAATGATTCCTTCATTGATCAGCAAAACTCACGTAGTCTCAGCTATGGGCCAAATTAGACGTGATGGGGTTCCACCACGAAGGCGGGCACTGAATTACTGTCTTGTATCGGATGGATACCACTATCCACCGAAATACACAGTCGCATTGGCTCACAAGATAGCAACCGGTCGGCTTCTTCCTTCGGACGAATTCTCTGGCGGCGGTGAGTCAAACGGCTTTCTGAGGAAACGTGGCTTCCAAATCACCAATTGCAATTGCGGAGGTAATAATTACCCCTCGCCATCCGCGATTAATGCCGGTCGACTCAGGAAAACAAAGTCCGTGATTCAGCATCAACATCACAGCGAGCATTGTCAGGACTGTAAGGTCCGTGTTCGCGATCTTCTCAAACGAATCTACGGGAAATGCCTGGCGAATCACAGGTTTGACTGGCCAACTCGTCTTTCCTCATTCCCTGGAACGCCGATCTACTCGACACTGCGCAACCTCGCAGCAATTCTAGAGAAATACCGTGGTTTTTCCCTGAAGGATTTCGTGAAAACCGAATCGCTGGCCGCGTGCGACTTTTGGGTACCGGAACCCGGCTTCATCCTGGAGTTTGACGAAAGACAACACTTTACGATGCCTCGAAAGCTGACGCTTCACGCGTACCCGGAGGACCTGGTCCTGGGTTTTTCCGGAAAGCAATGGATCTCACACTGTGAGCAACACGATGCAAAGGACAACGATCCCCCATTCCGCGACGAACAGCGTGCCTGGTATGACGCCCTGCGCGATCTCGTGCCGGTGACGAAGGGTCTTCAACCGACAGTCAGACTTTACGCCCGCGATATGATCTGGTGCTCCCTCGACCCGGAAAGCACCATCGACCAGCAGCGATTCGGCACATTTGTTGGCCATCGCGGTTCAATGCAGAAGCCCGTAAGAACAACTCAAACGAAGATTAAAAAGCATCATTACGCTAATGAAAAGACTTCTGCGCTGCGTGCGGCGTTCGTGTTTCCTCAGGTAAACCAAAAAACGATACTCGGAATCGTACCTTTCGGAGACAATGCCCAGAAACCCGTCATACCCACCCGCGCATCCTTTGCTGGCGAAGTCGTAGACTTCGTTCTCTTTCCGGAAGGATACATTAGGGCGACCGATTCCAAGCGGATCAACTTACTGAAGGAACTCGCTGGGGATCTCGATGCACCATTGCTGGTCGGCGCGACCGACGATAATATCGACTCTACCTGCCGCACCTGGCAGGTCCTGTTACGTATAGATCCAGATGGATCACACTCGCGAACATATGTGAAGCATTCGACAGAATGCGCAGTTGCATTTGAGACACCCGATTGGACACCGAACTCGATGCTTCCAACCTTCGATCTGGCCGGCGTAACGGCTGGTTCGACCATTTGCCACGACCAATACTTGGGCCTGCTCGCCCGATTTCTCTCCAGGAGCGGCGCCCAAATATGGATTAATCCAAGCTACGACAATGTAGTTGACATCAAATGGTCATCGATTCTACGTCTAAGAGCGGTCGAAAATCGCGTGTTCGCACTCTGTACGCTCCACGATAGCAAACAGAGGACGACCAGAACCCATCCATTTGCGTTTTCTCCAGATGGTAACGAGCTCACAGCAATAAAAGTGGGTACTACGAATGCACTTCCACTGTCGAAATGTACCGAATCGGAGACGATCTACGTTGTGGATCTCGTTTTGGGGTTACTTGATGGAGAATTGGAGTGGGATCGGATTCCACAAGCCGATGACCTGCCGAGACCGAGACCACAGAATCCACCAAACCCGAATGCAAAGATGCCAATCCGTGTGCGGCAACTCAATGGACAACCGGCTGTGTTCAGCGGGTCCAGATGGAGGACTGTAGACGATCCCGGATGTACTCTTGAGTTCGAACAGGGATCGGTTTACCTGGGTGTTGTGCGAAACGAACGAATGCTTGATGCAGCGGAATGTTTCCACATTATAGACCAAGCAAAACAAGCAAATTCCAAACCGATAATCTGGAATGTGTGGGACAAGCTTCCTACGGATTCGTCACGTCTGGCGACGCTGATGTTGGGTAGGACAATTGAATGCTGCGCGCCAGTTCTGATCTCGGACCGTAACCGCATTCATGAACTGGTCGAGCTTTCCAACAGCAATAAAGTTCCTACTCGGAGAATAATTGAAGCATCTGGAGAAGCAATCGTTGACATTGGATATGCCTGGGGTTTGGATAGTGCGTTCAAGATGGTCACGGGGTGTGTTTCCCGCGACATGAGGGCAGAGGCATTGGATCGCTACCGAAGCCTTGCCTGATCATATCCACACACGAATTCATACGGTAACACGGAAATTGCAAAGATGAATGACCATGATTCTAACCGCTTGACCCGGCGGCTGGAGGGTCTGGACCTGGCGGACATGGAAATGGAGGCGGCCGGATTCGTGGACGACTATCCCATCTATTGTATCCGGCTGGGCGGTGATCCGCGCGGCAGGAAACGCGTGCTTCTTTCCGGCGGCGTCCACGGTGACGAGCCGGCGGGGCCGGAAGCGGTCCTCGCGTTTCTCGAGCGTAACCCGGCCGACCTGCTGCGGTCGTTTTCGTTTCTGGTTCTGCCCTGCGTCAATCCCTGGGGATACGTCCACAATAAGAGAGAGAACCGCCTGGGCCAGGATATCAACCGGTCCTTCTCGGAAGCCGGCGTTCGCGAGGGGGAAATTGTCAGGCGCATATTGAACGGAAAGCGGTTCGACCTTTACGTGGACTTCCACGAGGACTGGGAGGCTGCGGGTTTCTACATGTACGAGGGCCGGCACGATGAACGGTGGGCCGGACCGTCAGTCATCCGGGCAGTTGAAAGCGTGGGCATAATCGACCCGGATGGGGAGGAGGACGAGAACGACATCCCCATATCCCGGGGCGTCTACCAGGTCGCACCGTCGTGGGGCACCGGCGGTGTCGTCCCATACGTATATCACAACCACGCCGACCACGTGCTCATCTTCGAGACGTCAACGGCCTGGCCGATGTCGCAGCGAACGGCCGCGCATCTGGCCGGACTCGATACCGTTCTGGAATGGACGCTGGAGAATCCCGGCCGTGATGTCTGAAACCCTGCGAAACCATTCGTGGACCCCATGCCCGAACACATACCCGGTTGGATCTTCTTCGATTGCTTCAATACGCTCCTGGACGATTTCGACGAAACCGGAGACGAATCCGGATTGAGCTCGATTCTGGATTTGCCGGTCCGGGAGGGATTCTTCGCCACGACGCGCGACTTCGTGAATGCGTATTCGCGCTGGCGGAAAACGCGGTTGACCGGAAACAACTCCAGGGAGGTGTTGCTCCCGGACCGTCTGACAGATGTTCTGGCGGCTTCGGGAAAGACCGGTCGAAAGCCCGTTCATCGGCTTGTACAGGAAATGGTTGACGAATTCGAGAAGGCGTATCCGAAGCAGGTCCGGCCAACCCCCGGGGTCGAGGCGATGCTGGCGTCGTGGCGCGGCAAAGTTTCAATGGGAGTCGTCTCGAATTTCTACCTGCCGGGATGGCCGGAACGGCTGCTGGCCGTTCACGGACTGTTGTGCGATTTCGAGTTCGTCGTGGACAGCGCCGAAATCGGATTCAGGAAACCCGGCGCCGAGATCTATCGCGAAGCGCTCCGCCGGGCCGGTCTCACCCACGACCGTGCAGGCAACGTCCTGTTTATCGGAGACAATCTTCGCAACGACGTTCTGGGGCCGGAATCGCTGGGCATGAACGCGATCTATTTCGACCGTTCACACGACCGGCCGATGGCGGAACGGGAGGCGTGGCAGGACTCGATCACCCACTGGGATGCGTTCAGGCCGTGATGATACCCTTCGCCAAGCCTTCGACATCCTTCGACAGGCACAGGGCGAGTGTTCAGGGAGCGGCTCAGGGTATAGCTTCACGGCCACAGGTTCCAGGCGCCGGTTCAGGGATGCATTGGAAATCGCAATCCAATGTCTTGCGCATGGAGTGGCTGTTCGTTATATTGGTGAACGGATGATCCCCTTCCATGTCCGCCAGAACATCCTGCCCCGGCGTCCGCAGACACCGGATGAGGAAAACGAATGTCCCTAAGAGGCTTCCATCCCCTTGTCGAACAGTGGTTTAATCAGAATTTCAACGGCCCTTCGGAAATCCAGTCGCTGGCCTGGCCTGAGATTCTGAACGGAAGGAACGTCCTGCTGTCGGCGCCGACCGGGTCCGGAAAAACACTCGCCGCATTTCTTGCCGTCCTGAACGATCTGTTCGAGCGTAGTCTCAATGGCAAGCTGGAGGACCGGACGCAGGTCGTCTATGTATCGCCTCTGAAGGCGCTCAGCAACGACATCCATCGCAATCTGCAGGTTCCTCTCAAAGGCATAAAGGCGCTCCTCGAACAGCACGGTTATCCGCACGCCGGCATACGAGCGATGGTCCGGACCGGAGACACCCCGGCCACGGAACGGGCGAAAATGGTCAGGACGCCCCCCCACGTCCTGGTGACCACGCCGGAATCCCTCTACCTTCTGCTGACAAGCAACGGCGGAAGGGAAATGTTGAGCAACGCGGGCACCCTTATCGTGGATGAGATCCACGCCGTTGCCGGTAACAAACGCGGCGCCCACCTTTCCATTTCCATGGAGCGACTCGCCCGTCTCAGCCGGAACCCCATCCACCGGATCGGCATCTCCGCCACCCAGAAACCCATCGAGCGGATGGCGCGATTTCTCACCGGCGACCAGGATCCATGCAAGATCCTCAACATCGGGCACCGGCGCGAGCTTGAACTCGAGATCGAATTACCCGAGTCCCCACTCACGGCGGTGATGGCCAACGAGGTCTGGGAAGAGATCCATCGGTCTTTGGAAAGTACGATCGTCGAACATCAGACGACGCTGATATTCGTTCCCACACGCGCCATGACCGAACGCCTGTCGCATCATCTTTCCTCCCGGCTGGGATCCGATGTCGTCTCCGCCCACCACGGGAGCATGTCCCGCGAGAAACGCCAAGATGCGGAGACGAGGCTTAAGGCCGGCGCACTAAGGGCCCTGGTGGCCACGGGATCTCTCGAACTGGGCATCGACGTAGGATCCATCGATCTGGTCGTTCAGATCGGGTCGCCCAAGTCAATTGCCACGCTGCTCCAGCGCGTTGGCCGATCCGGCCATACCCTCGAGGGAACGCCCAGGGGAAAGTTATTTCCGCTCACCAAGGACGAACTGGTCGAAGCGGTGGCGCTGCTGGACAGTGTTCGCAGAGGAGAACTGGACAAGCTCCCGATCCCCGAGAAACCGCTGGACGTACTCGCCCAGCAGGTTGTGGCGGAAGTCGCCTGCGAGGACGATACCGCAGATGCCCTTTACGACCTCGTACGGAAGTCGTACATCTACCGCGACCTGAGCATTGAAGAATTCAACGGCGTCGTCCAGATGCTCGTTGAAGGGTTCACATTCAGGCGCGGCACGCGAAGATCATACCTCCACTTCAATCCGGTCACTCAGACACTAAGGGCCCGGAAAGGCGCCCGCCTCAATGCGACCGTGTCAGGTGGAACGATTCCCGACCAGTTCGACTACGACGTCCGGCTCGAACCGTCTGGCGTCCAGATCGGGTCCGTACACGAGGACTTCGCAGTAGAAAGCCTTCCGGGTGACATCTTCCAGCTGGGGACGGCGTCCTGGCGAATTCTCAAGGTGGAAACGGGAAAGGTGCGCGTCGAAGACGCCGACGGCCTTCCCCCCACAATGCCGTTCTGGATCGGCGAGGCTCCGGGCAGGTCCGCGGAACTCTCATCGGCAGTCTCCCGCGTCCGCGAAGAAGTGTCAGCACGCGTAGACCTGGATGTGCTCGATGACGACGGGTCCGGCGAGTGGAAACGAGACGCCGTCGCCTGGCTGACCGAATCCGTCGGCGCAAGCGCGGAGGCGGCCGATCAGGTGGTGACGTACCTCGCTGCCACAAAGGCATCTCTGGACCTCGTGCCATCTCAGAAGCACATCGTATTGGAGCGATTCTTCGACGAGGTTGGCGACCAGCACCTCGTCATTCATTCGGTTTTCGGAAACCGGTTGAACCGGGCGTGGGGGCTCGCCCTTCGAAAACGATTCTGCCGCAAGTTCAATTTCGAACTCCAGGCGGCGGCCAACGAAGAGAGTCTGGTGCTTTCCCTCGGGCCCACGCACAGCTTCCCTCTCAAGGAAGTGGTGGATTATCTGAACGACCGGACGGTTCGGGAGGTTCTCGTACAGGCCCTCCTGGATGCACCGATGTTCCAGGCGCGCTGGAGATGGAACGCCTCCACCGCGCTGGCCGTACTCAGGCGAAGGGGCGGAGAACGCGTTCCGCCCCAGATCCAGCGTTCCGACGCCGAAGACCTGCTTGCGCTCATATTTCCCGATCAGCTCGCCTGCCTGGAAAACATCCCTGGCGACCGCGAGGTGCCCGACCATCCTCTGGTGTACCAGACTATTCATGACTGTTTGTACGAGGCGATGGACGTGGGTGCCCTGGAACGTCTTCTCCAGAGGATTCACAACGGTGAAATCGAAATCTCCGCCCGCGACCTGCGCGAGCCCTCTCCGATGTCCGAAGGCATTCTCAACGCGCGGCCGTATGCGTTTCTCGACGACGCGCCCCTGGAGGAAAGGCGGGTACAGGCCGTCAGAACCCGTAGATGGCTCGAACCCGAAGACGCCAGGAAGCTGGGCAAGCTTGAAAAAGGCGCGATCGAGGCGGTGCAGGCGGAGGCCTGGCCCGTGGTTACGGACGCGGACGAGCTTTACGACGTTCTGGTGATGCACGGGTTCCTGACCGACGCGGAAGTGATGGAAGGCGGCAACGGGACGTGGCGCCCACACCTGGAAACGCTTGTGGCGTCCGGCCAGGCCGTACCCGTCGACCCGGAGGACGGCCACAGGTTCTGGATCGCAATCGAACGAATTCAGCAATTTGAACTCCTTTATGGAGAAGCCGTTGGACGTGCCGGGACGACGGTTCCCGACACCATCCGGGAATTCCCGTCGGAACATTCGGAACAGGTACTCACGGACGTGGTCAGGGGCAGAATAGAACTGCTGGGTCCCACAACCGCGACCGGGATCGCCGGGGACCTGGGCCTCTCCAGTGAGAGGATCGACCAGGCCCTTCTCGCTCTGGAATCCGAAGGCTTTGCGATCAGGGGACACTTCTCCCCGGATCAGCCTTCCGATGCCGAAACGGAATGGTGCGAGCGCCGCCTGCTTGCGCGCATCCACAGATATACGCTCGAAAAGCTGCGGCGAGCGATCAAGCCCATTTCCTCGTCGGATTACTTGCGGTTTCTGCTCCGCTGGCACAGCCTGACGGAGGGCACCCGGAAGGAAGGTCCCGAAGCGCTCAATGAAGTTCTGGATCAACTCGACGGATATTCCTGTCCCGCCATCGCGTGGGAGAGCGACGTCCTGCCGTCACGCATCAAGGACTACGACCACGTATGGCTGGATACCTGCTGCTTATCAGGGAAGACCATGTGGGGCCGTTATCTCCGGACACAGAGCGTCAAGGCGGGAAACACGCCAATTCGCACCACGCCGATCACCCTGGTGAATCGAACCACCTTCCCGGCCTGGCCGTTCCGCCCACATGAGTCCTCTGGGCCGGTCCTGACCCCGTCCGCGCAAACGGTACTCGAATGTCTGAAAGCCGGCGGCGCGCTGTTCTATCACGACGTCCTTGCCAGGTCGAAAATGCTCAGGAGCGAAATCGAGAGCGCCATCGCGGAACTGGTGGCGGGCGGATTGCTCACGTGCGACAGCTTCGCAGGTCTGCGGGCGCTTCTGATACCCGAGAAATTCAAGGTGCGGTTCCGACGGAATCGGGGACCGGTCTTTGGTATGGAGCAGGCAGGCCGGTGGTCCGTGATCGACGCCGAATTCGAGGATCAGGCCGATATCGAACAATGCGCGCGGATTCTGCTTAAACGTTACGGGGTTGTGTTCAGGCGGGTACTGGCCAGAGAGAACGGGATACCGCCGTGGCGCGATCTGGTAAGGGTCTTGAGGAGGATGGAGGACCGAGGCGAGGTGCGGGGAGGCCGATTTGTGGAAAGATGGGGAGAGCAGTACGCGCTCCCGGAGGCGATCACGGTCATCCGGTCGCTTAAGCGCGAAAAGAAACGGGGCGAACTCGTATCGGTCAGCGCTTGCGATCCGGTCAACCTTGTGGGGGTCGTTACGCCGGGTAAACGCATACCCGCGACTCCGGGTAACCGGATTCTCTTTCGCGATGGAGAACCCGTCGCGAGGTACGAAGGAAAATCAGTTCACTTCGAGAAGAAACTCGATCCGGAAACGGCCTGGACGCTGGAGAAAACCCTGATACGAAAGCATGTTCCCCCCAGGCTCAGGGAATACCTGGGGAAAATCGCGCTGCCTTAGTTCGTGTTACCCGCCCGCATTCTGCGAAATTATCGATTTCTTCGGGCAGAAAATGATAAATTCCTTATATTAAGAAAAATCACTGTCGCAATTTGCGAAACCGGCGAATAGATGGGAGACGGTAAACCGGCGGTGGCGGACTTCGATCGTCTGCGTGGCTGTGTAAGACCTGCCACGGAGGACGAGTTGCGCAAGCGCGTCGAGCGCGGTCGCGGATGGAACCGGCTTATCGAGCAGGAGGTGTGCCATACGTGTCACCGGATCGCCGGGGGAGAAGCAACGTCGAACTCGGACGGTACTCTGCTGTTCGAAAACGAGCGGTGTTTCGCGGTCCTCGAGCAATACCCCCGGGGCCTGGGTCACACAATCGTTATCGCCAAACCCCATGTTCCGGATATCGCCGCGCTGTCCGACGAATTCGGCAGCGAGTTGATGGCGATCATGCTCCGGCTGACCCGGGCACTGAAAACCGTAACGTCCTGCGACAAGGTCTATCAGGTGACGATGTGTTCGGGACAACTTTCCCATCTCCACTTTCAATTGATACCCAGGCTTTCCGGCGAACAGATCGGCGGACGCGTATTCTCGAGCAAGCGACAATTTCTGGATTCAGCCGAACCGCTGGCGGGCGCAATCAAAGCCACCCTGTCCCGCGCGCCGGGCCAGGGTGGCGGATGCAGCGTCTGAACGATCCACAAGGGTAACGGCAGGATCCAGCCGGAAAACCAGGCGCAGCGGACTCCCCCACCGCGTGCCGGACCTATCGAAAACCCCGCAATGTGCTCCCATCAACTTCCGAACGTTATCGTCAAAGCCGAAACCCAAACTTCCAACTGTAAGGAGTGAGTTTATGACATCCGCAAGAAAGGCCATGGCCCTGCTCCTGTGCTTCGTCGCTCCTGCCTTCGCACAAGGCACGGGTTCCATCAACGGAGAAATCACAGGCGCGGGAGGCGATGCCCTGTACGGCGCCAACGTCATTGTCCAGAGCGCGGCTCTGCAGGCTCCAATCAGAGTCGTCGCAGATGTGAACGGCATGTACAAGGTCGCAGACCTTCCGGACGGCGTCTACGAAATCTCCGTTTCCTTTGTCGGATACGAGACGGCGACCCGGAGCAACGTCCGTATATCCGCCGGCGGCGCAATCAACCTCGACTTCTCGCTGGACGTCGAGGTTCTTTATGGCGAACAGATTGTCGTTTCCGCCTCTCGCCGGCGGGAAAAAGTCCTGGATGCGCCGGCCTCGGTCGCTGTCGTCGAATCCGAGGCCGTGAAGGCGCAGCGCGGGCTGAGCGCCGCGGACTACGTCGTGGGGCTTGCGGGCGTGGACAACGCCCAAACCGGCCTGTTCCAGGCCAACACCGTGGCGCGCGGCTTCAACAACGTGTTCTCCGGAACGCTGCTTACTCTGGTGGACAACCGGATTTCGCGAGTGCCTTCTCTCCGGTTCAATGCACATCACTTCATCCCGGTTACAAACCACGACGTCGACCGCGTCGAGGTCGTCCTGGGACCCGGATCGGCTCTGTACGGGCCGAACAGCGCAAACGGCGTGATGCACATTATTACCCGGTCTCCCTTCGGGTCCGAAGGAACATCAGTCAGTGTCATGGGCGGAGAACGCGACCTTCGGAAAATCTCGTTCCGGCACGCGGCTTCAACCGAAAAGGTCGGCGTTAAACTCTCGGGCCAATACTTTTCCGGAACAGACTGGGAATACGAAGACCCGGAGGAGGTGCGGCTGCGCGGCAGGAATCCCAGGGACTACGACGTGAGCCGAATCAGCGGGGAGTTGCGACTTGACGTTCGTCCAACCGAGGACTTCACGGCCATTTTTTCCAGCGGTTTTGCGCAGATCAACAGTATCGAAATGACTGGAATCGGCGCCGGCCAGGCCGACGGATGGTCCAACTACTCCCTGCAGGGCCGCCTGCTGTTCAAGGACGTATTCATTCAGGCCTTTCACAACGGCAGCGACGCCGGGGATACCAAACTCCTCCGGTCAAACGACCCGATCGTTGACACGTCATCCTTTACGGTCCTCCAGGCCCAGCATAGCCTGAGCGTGGCAGACCGCAACCGGATTACCTACGGGGTGGACGGCCTGTTCACGCGTCCGAAAACCGGAGGGACCATAACCGGTTCCAATGAGACCCGCGACAATATCGACGAATACGGGGTTTACGTGCAAGGGGAGAGCACGATCAACGAGTATCTGACCCTGGTGGCGGCCGCCCGGTACGACGACCACAACCACGTCGACGAGCGCGTTTTCTCGCCAAGGGCCGCGGTCGTCCTAAAACCCGATCCATTGCAGACTGTCAGGTTCACCTTCAATCGGGCATTCAGCACGCCTTCCACAAACAACCTCTTTCTGGACGTCGCACAGGCCAGGGACGCCTTCGGCACCGGGCGCGGCTTTCAACCGGTCCTGGGATTCAGCCCGAGCTTCGACGTCCGCGCGCAGGGCACCGAGGATGGATTTACATGGAGCCGCGACGCCGGCGGCGTACCCACTTTCCGTTCGCCGTTCGCCCAGGTGATCGGCCTTTCGCCTTCCCACCAGATCGGGATGAACGACGCGAGGTTCAGCAACGTCATGTGGGGAATCGGTCGAAGCGCCGTCATGGCCGCGGCCCTTCCATCCCTGAAGCAACTTGCAACCGCTTTGATAACCGGGCAACTTACGGCCGCCGGGGTCCCCGCGGAACAGATACCCGCCATCGCGGCCGCGCAGGTGGAGGCGCTGGCGGCAGGTTTTCAGAATATTATACCGCAGACCCTGCCGGGCCTGAGGAATACCCTCAGGGTTCTGAATCCATCAACGGCAGCCTTCGATCCGGTCCCGGATCTGGGTGCTTCCACCATTCGGGAAATTGAAAAAATCAGGCCGACGATCACTGAAACCTATGAACTGGGTTACAAGGGTATCTTCGGTAACCGTTTCGCGTTTGCGGCCGACGTGTACCGTACCCGCACGCACGACTTCGTCGCGCCGCTGCGTGTGGAAACGCCGAACGTCTTCCTGGATCCCAACGCGCTCTCGGCCTCGCTTTCCGCCGCTGTCGCGCAAGCCCTGCAGGACCCCTCCGCGGCACTTCTGGCCGTAGCGCTCGGCGTCCTCGATATGCCGGAACAGGGCGGCAACGGAAACAACACACCCATTGACGAAATCACCCGTCTCTTCGTGGCCGGCACAAATAACAACGGCGCCGCATTTATCCCCTTTGGCACCGTTTCACCCCTTCAAGCTTCCGATCCCCACGCGGTCATGTTGACCTATCGTAACTTCGGCGACGTGGAATTCTACGGCTTCGACGTCAGCTTTGCCTACTACGCCGACGAAACCTGGACCTTTACGGGCAGTTACTCGCACGTTAACAAGGACCTTTTCAAGAATCTGGCCGGCATCGCGGACATTGCGCTCAATGCCCCCCGAAACAAATTCACCCTGGGCGCATCCGCCAATTTGCCCGAACCCGGGGTCCGCTTCGGTTTACGCCTCCGGGGTCGCAGCGGATTTCCCATGAACTCCGGTGTTTACATCGGCGACGTCAAGTCCGCCCTCGTCTTCGACACAAACGTCAGGTACGAACTGCCGTCCCTGATTACGGATGGAACCGTCGAGCTCGTCGTGAACGCATCCAACATGTTCAACCAGAAACACCGCGAATTCGTTGGAGCACCCGAGATCGGGCGTCTGCTGTCCGTTGGACTCACGGCGGAGTTTTAGCAATCAGGCAAAGACAGCTATCAGCCATAAGCAGTCAGCTTGAATCAAAGACCAGATCCGTTGACATCAGCGCCGTGAATAGCAAGCCCGGAATATGCACGGCGAGGGCAAGATGCCCTCGCTCCCGGGACCTCTCCCCCCGGCCCCCTCTCCTGAAGGAAAGGGGGAGACAAGCGTTGTCCTGATAAACCGCCGGAACAACACGTCACCCGCTGCGCCCAATGCGCATTTGTAGGGGCGACCCTTGTGGTCGCCCCTGTGTTTATAGGAAGGGATTCACCCGCCTTTGAACAGGATTGACAAAAAAACCGTCGTGTCCTGGGCAATGTACGACTTTGCCAACTCCGCGTTTACCACTCTCGTGGTTACCTTCATTTATTCCACGTACTTTGTAAAATCCGTCGCGCCAAACGAAATCATCGGTACCACCCTCTGGTCCAGAGCCGTCACCTTTTCGGCCATCGCCGTCGCGCTGGTCTCACCGCTGGCGGGCGCCCTTGCCGACCGCGGCGGTTACCGAAAAGGCTTCCTGCTCTTCTCCACGATCATCGCGATCGCTGCAACCACCGGTCTCTACACGGTACTGCCGGGCCAGGTCGTTAGAGCGCTGCTCTGGTTCGCAGTTGCGAATTTCGCCTTTGAAATGGGAAACGTCTTTTACAACGCCTTTCTTCCGGACATCGCGCCCCGGGAATACATTGGGCGTATATCCGGGTACGGATGGGGGCTGGGTTATATTGGCGGTCTCATCGCAATGGCCATTGCCATGGTCGGCTTTGTCAGCCCGGAAACGCCATGGTTCGGCTTGACATCGGAGGACGGCGCAAACATTCGCGCAACCAACCTGCTGGTAGCCGTCTGGTTCGCGGTTTTCAGCGTCCCCATCTTTCTCTGGGTACGAGAAAAAAAACCCCGCGCATTCCAAACGTGCGGGGTTCTGGCGTCCACCTACCGCCAACTCGGTCAGACGTTCAGAGATGCCAGGCAATACAAGGAAATCATCAAGCTGCTTATTGCCCGCCTCGTCTACAACGACGGGCTAATCACCATCTTTGCCTTCGGCGGCATTTACGCGGTTGGCACCTTCGGCTTCACATTCACCGAAATCATGGTCTTTGGCATCGTCCTGAACGTTGCCGCGGGTATCGGGGCGTTTGCGATGGGCTTCCTGGACGATATGCTGGGCGGCAAACGCACCATTCAGATCAGCCTTGTGTTTCTCATCCTGGCGACGCTGATGGCAATCTTCACCCAAGACAAAACCGTTTTCTGGATTTCCGGTATCCTGGTCGGGTTTTTTGCCGGTCCGAACCAGTCCGCCAGCCGTTCGCTCATGGGCCGATTTGTCCCGCCGGAAAAGGAGAACGAGTTTTTCGGGTTGTTCGCCTTTTCGGGCAAAGCCACGGCCTTTCTGGGACCCCTCGCCCTTGGCGAACTCACGCGTATCTTCCAGTCCCAGCGCGCGGGTGTATCGATCGTCGCGGTCTTATTCGTGGCAGGAAGTGTGCTATTGAAGTGGGTAGACGAAAAGGAAGGCGTCCGTGCGGCGGGGAGGTCGGCATAAAAAGGACGTCCGTCAATCGCAACAATGCAGGGGCAACGCATGCGTTGCCCCTGCGAAACGATATCTTATCGACCAAACGCCTTCCGCAGCATGCCGCTCAGTGAAATCCGGATCCGACGTCAATTGCCTATCCCGGCAGCACCGCCCATGCGGTCACGTGGGGCGGGAGCATGAACGCACGTTTGGTCGACACCACCTCGTTTCGGAGCCTGTCTGCCAGCGTATCCAGGTCCACCGCTTCGGCGGTTGCGATCCCGAACTCTTCGATCAGCGGAACAAGGCTGCGAAATGCTTCCACGACGAACTGGTACCCCGGCCAGTTCGCCGGTCCACCCACCGGGGCCGCGAAATTCATTGCCGGCTCTGGAAGTCCCGCGTCTACAAACGCGCCGTACAGGTTGAAGCCCATCTCGGTGTGGGCGCCGGATCGTTCGAAAACCGAGATGGCCCATTCAATCAGATCGTTCGCCACGGGGGTATCGGCTTGTTTGCGATAGTAACTGAAATCGGCTTCCTGGAACGCCACGATTCCGCCCGGCCGCACCAGTGTCGCAAGCTGTCTCAGAGCCTCCGCGGGGTCGCCCATATACATCAGCACAAGCCTGCCGACAAGCGCGTCGAAGTCTCTTCCCACGTCCAGCGTCCGGGCGTCTCCCGTCCTGAATTCGACGTTGGTGAAACCCGCGCTGTGCGCCCGTTCCCGCGCGGTTTCGATAATGGCCGGATTGACGTCCACGCCCAACACGCTTCCGGCGGTCCCCACCAGTTCGGCCGCCGTCAGGGAGACGTCGCCGGGACCGCAGCCGATATCCAGGACTTTCATCCCGTTTCCTACGCCCGCTTCACTCAAGAAACGCCGGGTGACGGCGTCGTACAACTGAGACTGATGAATCAACCGCTCTTCTTCGCCCTTGCTGCGTCCCATCGTGTATCTCGCGTCGCCTGTCCGTTGGCTCATAAGGCTCCTCCAGGGTCGTGCCCTTCGGTTTCTCCACGGGGACTTCGGGTTTCTCCAGGTTGCCCCCGGGAAGTTCCACGTAGTCGACTTTCAGCGTCTGCTTGATGCGTTTCTTCAGTTGCAGCAGGTCGGACCGGCCATCGGGCAGACCCTTGATCATCTCGCCATCGTGATAAATCGTTGCGGTGGTCGTCATTTTCATGAACCCCTTCTTCGAAGTTCCACGAACAATCTGAAGACCGTCGTTTGAAATTGCCATGCGAGAGTGTACAAGGTGCCCGTCGCCAATAATTCGAAAGATAAATCCCAACAGGCCCGACGTCGGACGCCCTGTTATACCCGTTATCCTGTCGCAGGTAAACCAACCCCCAAGATCGAGCAGCCGATAGGTTATCATCTGCCGATTGGTAACCCTGAGATGCGGTGTTGAGAGCGTATCCAGATATGTATACCGATCGGGCTTTCCCGGCCGATCCTCCCACCAGATACGGACGTTCAACGCAAAATGAGGCGCCGGCCCCTCGATCACCTTCCGGACAACACGATCCGTGCGATATTCCACGTCCATGTGCTGTTTGTGCTCATGTGTCAGGCGTGCGTAAAGTGGCATTTCATTTTTCGTGAGTCCGGTTGCCTCCATAAACGCCCGAAACCAGTCCTCAGAATCGATAAACAGGGGCGCCCCATCCGGGTCTCGTTCCCACGCCAGGCGCGAAAGATGGAAGATCACCTCCCATTGGAACCGGGCACCGTTCGTCGTCGTCGTCGGATCGTAGTCGCCGACCTGACGCATGGCCTCCAGTATTTCCTGCCGGCTGACAACCTGGTACATCGGACGGGAGGCGCCTGCCTCCCCGCACCCGGTCGGATCGGGCGAGAACAAACAGACGAGGACCGTTGCCAGATTCAATCCCCGTATATAACGGCGTCGTGTCATATTGATAATCGTAACAGCCCGTTGAAAAAATCCATCCAGGCTGCGTCCCGTCATCGAGGCAGGTCTTCCGCGGGCTTGCGGGCAACACGTCACGAGTTGACCGATTATCGCGTTAACCGGTGCCTCCACCGCTGCTAATTTTCAATATAAGGGGCGTCTGAAAAGTTGTCAAGGTGTGGCGGCGTGAACGACCTCCGGTCCGACCGGCGATGACCTTCAGGTTCCGTCTTCCCGTGAAAACGTTGACAAGGCTGCTGCCAGGGTGCAATTTGCGCTGGTAGATTTCCGGGGAACAACGCGAAAATGACAGCCGCGCGCTGTAAGTCTGTTCGCAGATAGTCCGTCGCCCAACCAGCCGTTAAACCGGATGCCATTGGAATACTGCGATCATTCGTCAGATATCCGACGTAGTCGGATCACTTGAAGGGACGGGAATGGAATTATGGACATTGTGAGATATCCGGACCAGCGCATCGAAGTTCTTGACGACCGCTTTGCAAAATACAAACTGGCGAATGCCGCCATCGAAATGCTCTGGACGGGCGGGCGCTGGCTGGAGGGCCCGGTCTGGTTCGGGGACGGCCGCTATCTGCTGTTTCAGCGATATCCCCAATAACCGCATCCTCAAGTGGGAAGAAGAGACCGGGGAGGTCTCGGTATTCCGCAAACCATCGAACAACACGAACGGGAATACGCGCGATCGCGAGGGCCGTCTGGTATCGTGCGAACACGACTCGCGGCGGGTTACCAGGACGGAATACGACGGGTCGATCACGGTCCTGATGGACCGTTTCCAGGGCAGGCCGTTGAATGCACCGAACGACGTCGTGATAAAGTCGGATGGGTCGATCTGGTTCACGGACCCGGGTTACGGCATTCTGATGAACTACGAGGGGCACCGGACCGAATTCGAAAACGACGCCAACGTGTACCGTCTCGATCCGGACACCGGAGAAGCCACCGTGGTCGCGGCAGACTTCCAGCGCCCCAATGGCCTCTGCTTCAGCCCTGACGAATCGCTGCTCTACATTGTCGACACCGGACGGTCGGACGGCCCCGAATACCCCACCCACATCCGCGTTTTCGACGTGGAGGGCGACCGACTCTCAAATGGTCGCGTCTTCGTCGACATGGATCCCGCCTCGTCCGACGGCATCCGCACCGACGTGGACGGCAACCTCTGGGCGGGGGCATGCTGGGCCGGAGACGGCTGCGACGGCGTGCACTGCTTCGCGCCGGACGGCGCCCTCATCGGCAAAATCCACCTCCCCGCCCCATGCGCAAATCTCTGCTTCGGCGGCGCAAAAAAGAACAGGCTGTTCATGACCTGCTCCCAATCACTGTTCTCGGTCTACGTGGAGACGGTGGGGGCTCACGCGCCGTGAAGAGGGGGAAATCGGCCGCCAATGAGAAGGGGAAGGAGACACCGGCGAGGAATTGCGGAGTAAACAAGACGAGTCATCACATGCAAAAAACAAGAGCCGTCCACACAGGTGGGCGGCTCGTTGCGTAGCAGATGTGTCGCCGGATCGGGACCGGAAAGTGGGCTGCTGGCAGGTTTCTCAGAATTTCGAAAAAGAAGAACTACACAAGGTGAAGACCTGCGAGAATTTCGTCTCACATCTCCTTCTTAGCTTGTTCTCGCTGCCCTTGACCTTGGAACTTACTACTGAGTTCAGCATCAGCAGAACTACCTAACCGTTCAACTATTAGTTGACATATACTCAGTCCAGGGTGTAGCCGACATGCATACGGTCCATTGTGTGATATTTCCAATCGTAATTGACCTCTAAAAGTTGCGTGAACAGTTGGAGCTGTTTGATGAACAGATATTCCCAATCGGGCAAAGGAGCTTCGGCCCTCAATTCGAGCCGCAAGATAATCAGGTAATTCAATGGATTCTAACGTATAGGCCAACACAAACTTGCCCGGATAAAGAACAAACGTCTCGCCTTCTTTCAAATTCTCAGTCGTGCCTAGCTGTTCCGCAACTCGTTCTGTATCGCCAATTGTTGCCAAATCGATGATAGTCTCGATTCCCTCTTCTGGTGACTTAAAAACGGTAAATTGATTTCCCAAACGAAGATCAATGGAAGAAGGGCCAACTTGATCAGGTTCCAAATCGGGCTCAATAATAAGCTTACCTTTCTCAACCTCAGCCCAAATCTCTCGATCACTAAGGACCATTGAGTATTCCTATTCGAATTCCTGCAAAACAGATTCTCGTTCCGTGCCGCGTACCAAAATTCTCGGTCCCGAAGTCAAAGTGTCTGTCGGCAAATCAACAAGCAAATCATCATTGCAATCGGCAATGATTGATCCTTTTAGCGCTTGATTCTGAAGATCACAAAACCGAGCCGGCACAAATGCCGTATAGGTCACTCCGTTTGCGTCAAATTGAACCAGGAATTCATCAGAAGATCCCATTTTATGAAATTGACGACACGCAATCCAAACTTGCTGAGGCTCAGTACGCCACTCTGGGATTTGAATCATTACAATACCCTTTCATTGAGATTACGGCAAAACTGAACGCACGATCGCTGTCTACGGTGGCAAGATATGGTGATAACGGAATGTAGTCAGGATTGATTCATGTGTCAATGGTGGGCATACTGACGACGTGAAGAACAGACGATCCTGTCTCAGACAATAGGATTTTTGAAGGTAGTCCAAGTGGCGAGAAATGGAAGGCGCAGTAGGGACCAAACGGGCTAACCCTTGGCAAAGCCACGCATGTTCCTCCACGGCAGGCAGGGGTACATTTCACCGTCGACCCTCTCGCAACTCCGCCACCACCGCTTCCGGGATGCACACCTGTTCGACGAGTGCGGGCAGAAGTTCCAATACGTCGGCCTGGTGCAGGTACTGGAGAGGAGACGTATTACAGATGACGTCGGGCACTGGCCAGGTCCTGTTGGATGTCTTCCTCGGTCAGATGGAAGGCATCAACACCGTAGTCAGCTAATTTCATCAGGAATAATGGTTTGGGAATACCAGCCAGCTTGGCTGCCGCACCCGAGGACAACCGTCCCAACTCGTAGAGCTTGACGGCGACGAGAATCTTGGCCTCTTCGCTGAACTGCTTGGGTGAATATCCCAGGGCCAGAAGGATCTCATCGCCGTAGTCTATGGTCAACGTTCTCTTCATCGTATCGTGTCTCCATGGATGCGTTGTGTAGCGGACACCTTCGCTAAGACTTCTTGCATACAATTCTACCGGCGCGACCCACGGCTCTTTGTCTTCACGGCCCCTTCGCCCTTTACAACGTCCACTGGTTTCCAAGGGCAAGTTGTCTAACCAATAAATCACTAACGATGGAACAGCGGGGTTACTCTACCGAGCTGGAAATCCAAAAAAGGGCGATGCGGGCAAGCTTGGAACGAACTCGCACTTCATCCAGAATTCAGTAAGGCCCAATTCCAACTTACGGGGGCGGATCGATTTGGGGAACCCCCGAACTTAATACGGGAAGGCCTGTTATCTTTGAAATGAGTTCCTCCCCGATTTCGGTGGTATAGACGAAGTGTTTATTACTGATCTCCACGAACATTGAAGCCGCCAAATTCTGGCACGCTTCCGAAATCTCTCCGTACCTGTTTGCTCGTTGTTGCTCCGTCAACGTTGAATCCAATAAGTTGTAATGAAGACCATCTCCCGCCTTGCGGTACGGCAAAGTAACGGGAAATGACGCAAGAATATCTCGGTATATAGGCGCCAATTTTGATACATATTCGTCGTCAATGCACATCGAATATCTTACTCTTTCGCTTTGCTGTGAACCGGAAATCGGACCACGAATCCCGTATGTTGCTGTCAGCATGCGGTTTGTTCGCGCGGGAAACTTCGCTGTGCGTCTTCTGAAAATATACTCATGTTCGCTGCCGATTTCAAGTTATCCCACTCGCATCCCCGTTTTCGACGTGGATGGCGACTGGATTGCGAATGGCCGCGTCTTCGTCGACATGGATCCCGCCTCGTCCGACGGCATCCGCGCCGACGTGGAAGGCAACCTGTGGGCGGGGGCCTGCTGGGCCGGAGACGGCTACGACGGCGTGCACTGCTTCGCGCCGGACGGCGCCCTCATCGGCAAAATCCACCTCCCCGCCCCCTGCGCAAATCTCTGCTTCGGCGGCGCAAAAAAAAACAGGTTGTTCATGACCTGCTCGTAGTCGCTATTTTCCCTATACGTGGAGACGGTCGGGGCTCAGGTGCCGTGAGGGGGGAAAATCGGGCGCCAAAGAGAAGGGGAAGGAGATTCCGGCGAGGAATTGCGGAATAAACAAGACGAGTCATCACATGCAAAAAAACGGGAGCCGTCCAGATAGGTGGGCGGCTTTGTATATAAACAACTTAATTGCAATAACTTAGCGGCTCCGATTCAGATACTTCCACTCGCCCGGTACTCTTTGCCGGGCGATCAAAGGAGCCCGCTTAACGTTTTCAGGTATTTCGTCGACTGCTTCCGGCGAAGGTTTGGCAACCGGGCGTCCCGTCTTGTGCGTCGCCTTCTTTCTCTTTGTTCACATAGCGATCCCTGTTCTTTTTCTGTCCTGCGAAAGCTCACCGCCTCTTCGAAAAGAACACCAGTTGTCCGCCCAGTCCAGGTTGTCCGGATTGCGCAAGCCTATGTCCGGACCTGTTTTTCTTGTGTCGCAAAACCCGGTTCGTCGTTACCCGACTTGTCCGCTCTTTCCTGAACATGGATGTCGATGCTGACGAATTTACCTGCGCGGCTCGTTTTCGGCTCCCCGGCGGGGTGGCGAACACATTTAAGGGACGCGCGAAAAAAGGAAAAAGGCCGATCAAAATTCAGATTCGGCCCTCCAGAATGGATATCTGCAACGATTTACCCGTCGTGACGCGGTTGGCACATCACTTTCGAACGAATGCACGTGCGGTGCGGAATCCCGGCCACAGAAACTCAGGAAGCATCTGAGTCTAACGCCGGCGCCTGGGGCGATTGCCGCCACCCCTGCGCTTTCCGCCAGCATTGTCGGGCGGGGGCAGCCGGTGTAGCCACACGATGCGCCCCGCGATTCAAATCGTAAGGCGAGGTCTCGATCGTCACGCGGTCGCCCACCAGAACGCGGATATTGAAACGCCGCATCTTGCCCGACGTATACCCCAGAATCTCATGCCCACCCTCCACTTCCACCATGTACTGCCCGTCGGGAAGCGTATCCGTGACGGTTCCTTCGAGTGAGACCTTTTCCTCTTTTGCCATGCAACCTCCAGCCTGTGAACAGATAGACCTTTTTCAGGCCAAAGCATCAATTTATGATAATGCGCAGCAGGTGTCAAGCGGCATCTTCGACATAATCGACCACAATCCGCAGCGCCTGTTCGGCAATCCGTTCGCGAATCGCACTCCGGTCGCCTTCAAACGTAAAGCGTTTACATCCTACGCCCTCCGGCGTCCACAGCGCGATATACGCCGTCCCCAACGGCTTTGGCGATCTTCCTCGAATCGGCCCGGCGATGCCCGTTTCAGCCAGTCCCAGCGTTGAATTGCTTGTCCTGCCCGCGGCTTCGGCCATGGCTGAGGCCACTTCCTCACTCACTGCGCCGTAACGCTTCAGCAGAGATTGGCATATCCCCAGCGCCCGGGTCTTGGCTCCGGCACTGTAAGGCACAAGTCCGCGCTCGAACCAGGCTGAACTGCCGGGCACGCTCACGATGCGCGCGCATATCAATCCGCCGGCGGTGGTCTCCGCGACCGAGATGGTCCAACCTCTTTCCACCAGCAATTGACCCAATCGCGCTTCGAGACACTCTTCCACAGAGCCCGGACCTCCGTTTCGTGCCTTCATGGAACCCGCTCGCGGATGCACGCCGCGCCGGCGGCATTGCACGCGCTAATACGGCCTTCTCCCGAACGGGTCCATCGCCCGCAGTTCGGCCTCGCTGGTCGCCATATATGGCGTGGATAGCAGCGCGCCGTCTCTTACCGCGGAATCGCCGCGTTCCTCCAGGAGTTGAATCAACCGGATTCTCCATTCGCCCACGCGGGCCCCGTCGTATGCCAGATTGTTCACCTCGTTCGGATCTTCCTTCAGATCGAACAGATACTCCCGCCCGCCCAGCCGGAACCACATATACTTGAACCGCCCGTCCGTCAGGCAGTGGTGGCGCCGCTTCTCCGCACCGATTTCTCCGTGGAATATCCGCTCCCCAACGGGATCGTCTCCTTCCAGCGCCGGCAGCAGCGACACCCCGGCCGCCTGCCCGGGCACGCTACCGCCCGCCGCCGAGACCAGCGTGGGCATCACGTCGACAAGCGACACCGGCTTCTCGTAACGCCGGGCGGGAATCGCCCCGTCCCAACTTCGCGGCGGCCGCAGGATCAATGGCACGCGACCCGATCCTTCGAAGAAATGGGATTTGAAGAAAAGCCCGAAATCCCCCATCATATCCCCGTGGTCCGAGGTAAAGACTACGAGCGTGTTCTCCCACAACCCCTTCCAGCGGAGTGCGGCGAAAAAACGCCCGATCTGATGGTCGATGTGGGTAATCTGCCCCAGGTAGTGCTGCCGCGCCCGGGCGATCCTCGCGGGCGACATCCGATCCCAATCGTAGCGCAGGGGCGCCTCCTGGAGTTCCGGGGGAAGGAAATCGTCGCCAGGGGCCTTTATGGGCGGCGGCACGTCGTCCGTATCGTACCAGGTGTCGTAAGGCGCCGGCGGATCGTATTGCGAATGCGGTCGGCTGAAAGACATCCACAGAAAAAAAGGACAGGTGGGATCCCTCCTGTCCAGAAACTCGATACACTCGTTTGCCGTCCACGTGTTCACGTGATGCGTCTCGGGCACAACCGACCTGCGCGAGAACACGTCGTTGTTCCCGATGCTCGTTGCACGCTCCAGACCCGCATAGGGCGTTTTTTTTAACCACCTGTGATAATCGTCGCCCTCCCGGTACCGGCCGGACTCGTTGATGATCGTATTGTCGAATCCCAGCCGCGCCCGCTTGGGGCTGAAGTGGGCCTTCCCGATCAGCTGTGTCTGATAGCCCCGGCCGCGCAGAGTCGCGGGGAGCGTATCGGTTGTGCCCAGCGCGTTGCTCGAATTGGTGAAGAATCCGGTATTATACGGCGACTGCCCCGTCATCATCACCATCCGTGCCGGCACACAGACAGGGCAGGGCGAGTACGCTCTGGGAAAATAGACCCCCTCGTTCGCAAGCTGGTCCAGATGAGGCGTTTCAAGAATCGGGTGTCCGTCTACCCCTGTGCAGTCGCCCCGTTGCTGGTCCGTGGTGATGAAGACGATGTGTGGTCGCTCGAAGGAATCGGCCATCGGGCAATACCTGCCTTCCGCCCTGCTTATGTTCTCTACTCGACCTCCACGATGGGCGGATGGGCAAAGTCGTGATAGCGTTGTCCGATTTGACCTTCGGCGGCGTCTCCTTTGTGCACGTAGAACCTGTAGTGGCCGGTAAGTGATTCGCCTGGCGAAAGCACGTGGTTCCCCCGCCGTTTCGCGTCGCCGTAATAGTGCGAGTGACCGAAAGGATTGGCCGTCATCAGGCCGTAGTTACGCACGTGCCAATAGGTGGGATGCCGAAAACTGTCGGGATGGTCCATAATGGCCACGCCCACGCTGTTGCCGTTTACCGGCCCGTTACAGTGGCACCAGGCGGCTCGTTTACCCCAGGTCTCGTCTTCGTTGACGCCCCCGATCGCGTTTTCAATTTTCCCGCCTTCGCCGGATCGCACTTCCATCGATTCGGCAACGCGAATTGACGCCAGGCCTCCTTCTTTCGTGTCACCGAAGAGAAGGTCGATCTTCGGCGCGGTCAGTGTGAGGTGGAGGTCGAAGATCCGTACATCCGGACCAGACCGGTAGAACGTCCACTCGGCCCGTTCTTCGCATATCACGTTCGACCCGTGCTCTCCGCGCCATGCCTCGGCGCCCTCCCAGTTGCTGATCGACACGATCCGGCCGTAGACCGGGCCGCTTTCCACGCCCTCGAACCGCTGGTGCCTGGTCCACGCGTGTCCCTCGCCCTCCCCCCAGTTATTCCATCCGTTCACGTGACCGTGCGAAATCCAGATGGAACGGTGGTGATGATGGTCTCCCTCGCCCTCGTCGATCAGCGGACGCGTGATTCCGTCGCCGTACGGTCCGATCACCGGGTAGAGGTGTGGTCTCACCAGGTCCTTCCCGAAGCAGTAGCTGGTAAAGTAGGCGCCGTCGATCCGCACCTGAATCCTGTTGCCGGCTTCCGACACTTCGACCGCGCCGCCGGACGCCTCGTACTCACCGACCTCCAATTCGTAGTCCGCCGTCTCACCCGCCGGCAGATCGTCCACAATCCAGCTCACGCGAACGCCGTCCTCCTCGCCGTGCACCTGGCAGGCCGTGGCGCCGCTCGAACCAGCCAGACTTACATTCCTTTCCCCGTTCCCGGCTCGATCCAGGACGTCGAGGATGTTTTGCATCGTGCCCGATCTCTTCACGAGTACGGAGACCGGACAGTTGACTCGCCGGTGCGGCCCGGCGTGAACCTTCAGTGTGAAATCGACCACATAACCCCCTTTAATTCGGTTAGACGTGAGCAGGGAGACAGTAGATGAAAGACCTGAAAGGCGGGGAGAGGGTAGAGGTGAGACGGTGGATGAGGTCTTTGCTCGATTGGTTCTTCCTTTATGCCTCCGGCAGGAAATGAAACCGCACGGGCACTCACATCATCTCCCTTCTCCCGTCTTACGTCTACCCGCGCTTCAGGCACTCACATCCTCTCCCGCCTAACGTCTTACCGCCTTTAATAACAAATCGTCAATCGATGTCAAGTGGAATCGCTTGACGGAGCGCGGCCGAACCGCTATCTTTGTCTCAATACAACGCAGGGGTGCTCGCCCGCCGAGCTGAGAACATACCCTTTGAACCTGATCCGGATTATACCGGCGCAGGGAGTCGAGGAAACGCACCCCAGCCGCTTTTCGACCAGATCGAGGGCGGCGGCTTTTTTGGGAATGCATCGGATGCCATCTGACCGGATCATTATTGTCGGCGCCGGCATCATCGGGCTCGGAATCGGATGGCGGCTTGCCAGGGCGGGGCGGGACGTCCTGATCTTCGATCGAGACGGGGCGGGTCAGGCAGCAAGCCGGGCTTCCGCCGGTATGCTCACGCCGCTGGCCGAGGTGCGTCACGAAGAAGAAGGGCTCCTGCGGCTTGGCCTGAAGAGTCTGGGGCGTTTCCCGGAATTTGTGGCGGAACTCGAATCCGAAAGCGGAATATCCGTGGGCTATCGCCCCGACGGCGTCCTTCTGGTGGGTGTCACCCGCGACGATATCGAATACCTCCGTTTCCGCTACGACTACCAGCGGGACCTCGGCCTGCCCGTGGAATGGATGAGCGGCGGCCGGGCGCGTGCGCGGGAGCCTCAGCTCTCGCCCCAGGTCGGCGCCGCGGTCTGGTGTCCTGGAGACCACCAGGTAGACAATCGCCTGATGGTGAAAGCCCTTCGGCGGGCATTTCTCAAAGCCGGCGGGTCCCTCATGGAATCCACACCGGTCGAAACCATCCACGTCGCTCAGGACCGGGTCCGCGGCATTGTCGCCGGAGACAAGGCGTACCAGGCGGCCACGATCATCCTCGCCGCGGGATGCTGGTCGCGTCTCATTCCGGGTCTGCCCGATCTCGCCAGACCGCCGGTCCGCCCCGTCCGAGGCCAGATCCTTCGCCTGCAAATGACTGAAGACTGCACCCTCAAAACCATCGTATGGTACAATCGGGCCGCGTCATCGGCGGTCGCCTACCTGTGCCCAAAGGACGGGGGACGTCTGGTACTGGGGGCGACTTCCGAAGAAATGGGTTTCGACGACAGCCTGACGGCAGGCGGTATCTTCGAGCTCCTGCGCGCCGCCTGGGAGGTCGTTCCGGGAATTTACGACCTGCCGATCATCGAAACCGCCGCCGGTCTTCGCCCGGGCAGCAGGGACGATGCGCCTATCCTCGGCAACACGCCCATTCACGGCCTCATTATGGCCACGGGCCACTACCGCAAGGGAATCCTGCTCGCGCCCATCACCGCGTACTCCATTGCGGAACTGGTGCTGAACGGCAACACACCAGAAGATATCCGGCCCTTCGGCATCGGCCGCTTCGCCGCGTGAAACTTCATGCCATGCAGATCACTCTGAACGGAGAGAACAGGAACGTCGGGAACGGCATCTCCATCCGGGATCTGCTGATCGACCTTGCGCACGACCCGGGCCGAAGGGGTATTGCGGTTGCCGTCAACGCGGAAATCGTATCCAGAGCGGAGTGGCCGTCCACGAGCCTGGACAGCGGGGACAGGGTGGACATCATCGCAGCGGTTCAGGGCGGATAGAATACAGAACAGCGGCGCCGCAAGCGCGATGGCGCGGTGGGCGCCGCCATGTAAATTTCGACCAGGGCGGAAGGGCATCCACTTCAAAAACCCCTGTATCCGAACCGTTGTTCAACGAGGGAAATATGACTGACGGTCTGACCATTGCGGGGACGACGTACGGCTCCCGCCTCATTATCGGGACGGCGCGGTACCCCAACATGCAGGTCATGCTGGACGCCATCCGTGCCAGCGGCGCGGATATCGTTACGGTTGGCATCCGGCGGATCAACCTGGAGGATCCTTCCGGCGAGAGCCTGATCGATCTGATCGAACGAGAGAAATATACGCTGCTGCCGAATACCGCTGGATGTTTCACCGCCCGGGACGCCGTGCTCACGGCCAGACTCGCACGCGAAGCCCTGGAAACCGACCTGATCAAGCTGGAGGTCATTGGCGACGAGAACACCCTCTTCCCCGACGTCGCGGGGTTGCTGGAGGCCGCGCACGAGCTGATTCGAGACGGCTTTAAAGTATTGCCTTACTGCAACGACGACCCCGTTACCTGCAAGAAACTGGAAGACGCCGGCTGCGACGCGGTGATGCCGCTCGGCGCCCCCATCGGCTCCGGTATGGGCATCCGCAACCCCTACAATCTCCGCATTATCCTGGACGCGGTCGACCTCCCCGTTATTGTCGACGCCGGGGTGGGCACCGCCTCCGATGCCGCCGTAGCGATGGAAATCGGCTGCGACGGCGTCATGCTGAATACAGCGGTGGCCGGCGCCCGCCACCCCGTGCGAATGGCGGAAGCCATGGGCCACGCCGTCCGTGCGGGCCGCCTCGCTTTCGAGGCCGGACGCATCCCTCAGAAACTCTATGCCACGGCATCCACGCCCATGGAGGGCGCGGTCAGCCATGAATGAGACAGCGCATGCGACAGGGTTGCCACCGCTCTATCTGATAGCAGACCGGGAGACTTGCGCGCCACGTGCGCTTGACGACGTTCTCTCGGAAGCGCTCGACGCCGGTGTCCGCCTCGTCCAGTTGCGGGAAAAATGCCTCGAAATCCGCACGCTGCGTCAACTGGCGGCCCGTATCCAGCGCCGGGTCGAGAATTACGGCGCGCGCCTGCTCATCAATACGCATGCAGGGCTTGCCTGCGAGACCGGCGCGGCGGGCGTGCACCTTCCGGCAGACGGGCCCTCCCCATCCATCATTCGTCAACATTACGGTAACGACCTGCTCATCGGCCGTTCAACCCACAGCCGAACGGAATGCCGAAGGGCCGACGGCGCGGATTTTATCACGTTCAGCCCTATCCACAGTCCGGGCTCGAAACCGGGATACGGTCCCGGCGCGGGTCCCACGGCACTTCGCCTTGCTACCGGGTTCTCATCCCTTCCCGTCTATGCCCTGGGCGGCATCACACCGGGGCGGGTCGCCGCGTGCAAACGCGAGGGCGTAACGGGCGTTGCCGTCATGTCGGGCATCCTCGCCGCCGAAAAAATCTCGTGCGCCGTGAGCGCCTATCTGGAGGCCTGGGCTTCAGCACCCTGCGCCCGTCATTCTCTGCCGTCATGAAACAGGTACTCTCCATTGCCGGGTCCGATTCCGGCGGAGGCGCAGGCCTCCAGGCCGACCTCAAATCCTTTCACGCCAACGGCGTATACGGCCTGTCGGTCGTCACCGCGATTACCGCCCAGAACACGAGGGAGGTCAGGAGGTCGTTCGACCTGCCCGCGGACCTTATCGAGACCCAGATCGACGCGATATTCGATGACTTCGAAGTTTCTGCGGTCAAGACCGGCATGCTCTCATCGGGGCAGACGGTCAACGCCGTCGCGGATAAACTCGCCGAACATCAGGTGTCCAATCTGGTGGTGGACCCGGTTATGGTGTCCACGAGCGGCTTCGCCCTGCTTGAACCTGACGCCGTCGCGGACGTTAAACGACGCCTCCTGCCCATGGCCACGCTTGTCACGCCCAATCTGGCCGAGGCTCAGGTTTTGGCAGGAATACCCGTCGATTCCCCGGACCACGCGAAAGCGGCCGCGCGAATCATCTACGATGCCGGCCCCGGGGCAGTGCTCGTAAAAGGCGGCCACCTGTCCGATCCGCATTCCACTGCGGACGTGCTCTTCGACGGATCCGAAGAAACCGTTTTTTCAGGCGAACGACTTCCGTTCAGGAATACGCACGGTACGGGTTGTACCCTCTCCGCCGCCATTGCGGCAAACCTCGCTAGGGGTCAGCGACTCGTACGGGCAATTGAAAACGCGAAATCCTACGTCACCGAAGCCATTCGCCACGGCCTTTCCATCGGTCGCGGACCCGGCCCCACCCATCACTTCTTCTTCCTCGACCGCGAATAATGAAGAGAATCGGCTCTCTCCACGTTCTCACGGATACCGTGCTGCAGTCCCGCCACACCCATGCCGAACTGGCCCGAATGGCCGTCGCCGGCGGCGCGGACGCCGTGCAGTACCGCCAGAAAAACGGGCATACCCGCGAGATGATCGAGACCGCTCGAGCCATACGGGACATCTGCGCGGGGTCCGGCGTCCCCCTCATTGTCAACGACAGAGTCGACGTCGCACTCGCCGCCGATGCCGACGGCGTACACCTGGGCCAGGACGATTTCCCGGTTGCGCTTGCCAGGAATCTTCTGGGCGCCGATCGGATCATCGGCCTGTCAGCAGGGAATCTCCATGAAGCCCGGCGGGGCATGGCGGACGGCGCGGATTACGTGGGATTCGGGCCCGTCTTTCCAACCGGCTCGAAGAGCGACGCCGGCAACGCGCAGGGACTGGACAAGCTGGCCGATTTCGCCCGCGCCGTCCGGGCGCCCGTGATTGCCATCGGCGGTATCAACGCAGGAAACGCGGCCGCGGTGGTGCCGTCCGGCGCCCACGGCGTCGCCGTTATATCAGCCGTCTGCTGCCACGCCGACCCTGAAGCCGCTTGCCGGAATCTTAACAACCTCATACAGGAAGGTCGAACCCGGAACGATGACGACCAACATTTACGAACTCCCCGCCCCTCTCGGGAATGAAGAGCTGTTCGCCAGCCTTGTCCCGGACCGGGGCGTGCTCATTGAACGCATCGTGTCCTCCGGACAGGTCACGCCGCCGGGTGAGTGGTACGACCAGGAGCGGGACGAATGGGTCGTTCTCCTGCAGGGCAAGGCCGTCCTGGCCATTGAGCACGGTCCGAACGTAAGCCTGAGCGCGGGCGACCATCTCCTGATAACCGCCCACAGGAAACACCGCGTGGAATACACCAGCGCAGATCCGCCCTGCATCTGGATCGCGGTGCATGGCAAGTTGACGTAAGTCTATAGGGCCGACACCCCTGCGCAGCCCCTCACCCCTGGGGGAAACGGGAGATGATACGAGTGCCCGTGCGGTTTCATTTCCTGCCAGCGGCACAAAGGAAGAACCAGTCGGGCAAGGACGTCTTCTACCGTCTCATGTCTAACGTCTCACGGTTTTACGGGCCCATCGGATGGATCGTTGCTTTCTGATTGACATCCCGCCAAAGCCGGTCTATCTTGTCACGCAAGCCATTGCCCAGGCACCAGAGGTAGCCAACCTTTAGCGGCACCTGAAAGTCGTTCAGTCGATAGTCAGCCCGCAAATACCACTACCTCGGGGCCTCTGGTAATGGCCATTTCTTTGTTGCGAATATTCACGCGGTGGTCCGGGAGGCCGATCGCATCACCGTGAACCGATCGCCCGCATTCAAATCGCATACCATAAACCGGTCCCCGACGTTCAAGCCGGAATCCGGGGGTGGCTCGTTGAACCGGAAATAACTCAACGTACCGGTCGCAGACGCCTCGTCGCCCATCCCGCTCGCGAACGGACGTTCATCCTGCTTCAGGATATCGGGACCCGCCGTCTCGATCGCCCCGACGGCTTTTCCGCCCGAGCGGATCGCCTTTCCGTCAAACAGACCCGGGCACGCGCTCAGCTTGGTCATACACGTGTCCGTCGCGAACAGGCCTCTCGCCGAATCCACGGACTGCACGACGCCCTCCGACAGATTGAAGGACATGTGCAATCCCAGCCTGTACCTGTTCGAGCCCATCGCTTCAGCGGTGAGGACCTCATAGCTGGAATTACAGGTATAGGCGGGATTCCTGAAGACGACCACGTCTCCTTCCACGATCCCGTCCCCGGAATCCAAGGCCACAACAACGAAGCGGTCTTCCGGATCGATCGCCTCGATCCGGCCGGCCGGTATTGGCCCGCATTCGAGGACCTCGTCTCCAAATCGCAGCCGGATACCCTGTACGAAGTCCAGGCCGCGCCGGCCGGAGTCATACATGGAAATCCTCGCCACTTCCGCGTCGAAAGACACGGGTATTTCGTCAATCTCCGCCGTGCAGACCGCCCCCTTCTCCAACCGGTGAAGTACGTAATCAACTCGTCCGTCGAGGCGGATCCTTGCGCCGATGCCCCCGGAGACTTCCAACGCTTCCACCGACCTGACGAAGGGTTCGCCCTGGAACGGCTCCAGCACGCCCGCGAAGATCGACTCGCCGCCTCCAGCCGATTGTCTGACCGCCACACAGGCGTCCCAGGGACTCTGTCCGAAAAACCCGAATCCTTCTCCCTTGCCGCTTACAATCTCACTGCCGGGC
This sequence comes from Candidatus Latescibacterota bacterium, assembly GCA_963662665.2. Lineage (GTDB taxonomy): Bacteria > Latescibacterota > UBA2968 > UBA2968 > JAAXHE01. The sequence continues at coordinate 34,705 of CAXXJS010000053.1, read as the reverse complement.
TGCCCGATCATCGTAAGCCGGATGCCGGTATTCTCCTCGTCCCCCGCCCGCCACGCGGCCGACCACATTCCATCACACACCGTCCGGCTCACGTCCCTGATGAATCCCAATCCCGGCGACGTCCCGAATGCGACGTCTTCTCCCGCGGCAGTACCCCGGACCTGTCGCACCGTCTCAGTGCCCGTCGGGACTTCCAGCCTGAAATTCTCACCGTCATTTCCGCTCAGACTTCGGAACATATAGTCGCGCGTGGATCCCCCTTTCACGCGGAACAGGTCGACGACGTACGTGTCCGAGCCGGGCGCATCCACCATCACAAGCGTCCGTTCGTAGACCTCCGCACATCCTGGATAAGCACGTTCTCCCGATGCACAGACGGCCTGCATTCCGGGCGTACGTCCGTAGAACCCAAGGCTGCCCGTGGCGATCTCCTGAGCCTGCCCGTCGATGCAGACGGTTGCGTGGCTGGCGGTATGCTTCTCCCAGCCGTCCACCTTATCGTGGGTAAAGGTGGTTGGATACCCCAGGTCGCAAGCCAGATCATACCCGAAAGCGATCATGTTGATCCCCAGCTTGTCCCGGTGTCCGTGCCCGCTGCTGCCCTTCCCGTAGTTCATCACGAGGTGCTTCCTCGTTGCGATATCGCTTCCCGTTCTCAGGATCGCGATGCCCGAATCGTGAAAGATCGTCGTGCGCGGCACGTACGGCCCGGTTGCTCCGCGAATGGGCTCCGCGTGAAACAGCAGGTTGGCATCGGCGTATCGCTCTCTGATCCCGTCCACGTCTCCCTGGGACACAGCGAGCAGACGGTTCCGATAATCGTCATCCCCTGTATGGATATATGCCAGTTCCTCAATATCGCAATTGACGAGCGGATCCAGCACCTTGATCCTGGAATCGCCGCCCCCCGTATCCCCGATTGCGGGAATCCTGCCGTCGCAGTAGATGTTCCGGGCGAACTCTATGGACTCCCGGATTCGAAGACGGGAATCCGGTTGCCTGGCCGTTGCTTTCATCGAAAACAACCGATCCAGAATCGTTCGCGTTATCGAACTCACCGAGTAACCGGGTGCGTCGTACCACCACTTGCCATCCCGGAACGTGTTGTTGGTCAGATTGACGGCCAGTCCGTACCGCCCTTCGACGGCCTCGTCAACCAGTTCCTCATTGCCGAGCATTTCGCCAAGAGCCCAGAGCACCAGCCCCTCCCGGATAATATAGTCCCCGGTCTGGATCGCCATAGCCCGGTGCAGCCACTCATACATGTAGCCGAACAGATTGTGCCGGATATTGTAACGGATATCCTCGAAATCCACCCGTCCGTCGGAATTGTAGTCGCATTCACCTTTTGACCCGAAAAATGTCAGAAGCGCATCGTCATTCAACATCGAGTCCATCACAATGTCGCAGGCAACCATACAGTTATAAATCAGCATTTCTTCCCAGCTCACCTGTACCACATAGCCGCGCGTGAGCGGACGCTGTTCGTCAACCGTGCCGTTGTAGAATCGGTAGACCTCCGCCAGCCGGTTCAGCATAACGCCGGCTCTGTGCGCGTACCGGTCGTCGCCCGTAATTGCAAAGGCGCGTGACAGTTGAAGCACAGCCGTATCGCCGGTATAGGCATTTCGAGAATGGATCGTCAACTCGTAGGGATGAAAGAACAGCTTCGAGAGAACGTAGTATCGCCACGCGGAATTGAAGTGGTAGATCGTTCCCGGGTTGGCGAAACCCTCCGGCGCGATCCAGCCGTCATCCTCGTCCCGCACCTCCACCGGCTCTCCCGTGGCCGGATTGTGTACGATGGCCCCGTTGTACCACCACTCTCCTCCAATTACACACTGCCAGCGGTACTCCAGCGACGTATTTGTCCGCATGCATTTGCGGCCTCCGCCGTGGATCGGACAGCCCCGTTCGTAACTGGGCGATATCGCTCGGGGATTTTGAGTGGGTATCATCCCGTAGATGAACTCATCGTCCTTGTCCAGCCACCAGGAGGCGTCCTGCAGGATTTTCTCTGCCTGAATCCTGCCCCACGCGGTTGTCGCCCGGTTCCTCCTTGCCCTCGCGATTTCGTCCACACTTAGCGGTCCGGCTCCCGCACGCTCCATGGGGGACCGATCGACGCGATCCAAAACCTCCAGCGTGATCTCCTTCCGTGCCGCTTGATAATTGTCTTCCCATTCCCCCCGCAGTGCATCCCTGATTTTCAGATAATCCACCGCGGGACCTTCCACGAATCCGCCGTAGGCTTCAAGCTGCGCGACATGCATCCGGCCCGGCGTTGATTCCGGGCCTCCGTGCGCGTTCTGCCATATTCGTACCGCCTCGACCTGCACGGGATCGAAAACCAATTCCGTTTCTTGCTCGGGCTCCGGGATATTCGCAGTCGCGACGGCGACCCACACACCGTCGACCCAGCCCTGAACTTCGACGTTGCGGGAGGACTCGGGCAATCGTCCCTTCCCCCAGTAAATCACCACCCGGTCAACGCGGGCGGACGTTGGGAACACGACCGCCGCCCACTGCGGCAATCGTTCCGATGCCGAGGCCCAGGCCGTGTCGCTCGTGGAGGCTTCTTCCCCGGGCGTGATTCCATCGTTGATCCTGGACGCATGGTGATTGTATGCGATGCTACTCACGTACGGCCTGCTGCCACTACTGTACAACGCCAGGTTTGCCATGTCATACCTCCTTACGAAAATCATCGGGTTCGTCGAATGGCCGGTCTGACTCCTTGAACCAGTGTTTTGTCCCCGAAATGGATAGTCTCAATTAGGCCGTCGAGTCGACAGGTTGGCATCCTTTCGACAGGCTCAGGGCGACGCCTTCGGCAGGCTCAAGAACCGGCGCCTGAGCCCTAAGCCGCTCCCTGAGCTTGTCGAAGGGTCGGCGATGGGCGTTGAAGAACACCCAACAGTACGAAACGCGGGCATTTCGACAAGCTCAATGACCACGTTTCAAGAAGCCGTTTCCACAGCATCACGACAGTCAGTAAAGGCACTTCGACAGGCTAAGTGCATCAAACGTTGCGAGGCGGGATGAATCAGCCGCCCGGACTCCGCTGGCGGTAAACCCGGGACGTAATTCCAGCCCTTCGATCCTGTCGAGTTTCCCATAAAAAAGACATGATATCGATACCATCAGGCCAATAATCACAAGAAAGTGGAATCCAGGGCAAGTCTTGCACAAGAGGACAAGCCTTCAGACTTGACATTACAGGTATTTTAACGTGATTCTATCCCTGATGAATATATCGGGCTTCGTTTCTCCCAAATGCAAGGGATTTTATCTTTTGGCCTGCTCATCGCCCATTCACGTATCGTCCTTCAAGCTCGCCACGCAGGCGCTACAATGCGCTCTATCGAATCCATTGAAGGTCTCGCTGTCTGTGTCCACGATCCGGTCGCTTCCGTCCTGCCCGCGTCCAATGTCGGGCGTGCCGGAGCGGCATTGACCGCATGACCGTCTAACCCCATACGATGCACGTCTTACCACGGCACGCTGAAAAACCCGTATTGTTATTGCAATGGGTGACTCAAGAATCGGCAAAACCCCTCTTAATCAGGGAACCAGATGACGGGCAAGAGAACACAGGCGAAAAAGTGGGGAATCGTTCAGCGTCCATTTGTCCGGAGCATGTCGTTTCTGTGTTTCTTTTTCACCCTATTCAGCGCGCTTCCATCGTTTGCTGAACAGCGGCCAAAGGTCGCGCTTGTACTGAGCGGCGGCGGCGCGCGCGGCGGCGCCCACATCGGCGTGTTGCGCGTATTGGAGCGCGAAGGCGTACCTATAGATATGATTGTGGGGGTTAGTTACGGCGCTCTGGTCGGAGGCCTGTACGCCGCGGGATATTCAGTAGACGATCTCCAGCGGGTGATCCTGGAAACCGACTGGTGGGAGATTACCAGCAACAGCCCGGACCGCCGTATGTCGAACATGAACCGCAAACCGATGGCCGACCGTCAGATGTTCGCGTTGCATCTTGAGGAACTGAAACTGAAACTGCCTTACGGGATCTTTGCCGGACAAAAGATCCATCAATTCCTCAATCAACTGACCATTGGCGCAACCTACAGGGCGCGCAACGACTTCGATCAACTTCCAACGCCCTTTCGGGCAATTGCGACCGATATTCTTTCCGGAGAACAGGTCGTGATCGATAACGGCTCTCTCGGCTCTGCGATCAGGGCCAGTATTTCCGTTCCCGGGGTATTTGCGCCGCTCAGTACGGAACATACCCACCTCGTGGATGGCGGCATCGTCAATAATCTGCCGGTGGACGTTGCATTGGACGCTGGCGCCGATTTTGTCATTGCCGTGGACTGCGCCACGCCCCTGCGTACTTTAAAAGAAGAAATTCAGGATATTATCGACGTCATCGATCAGGCCGTCAGTTTTCGAATAGAAGAAAGAAAAATCGAAAACCGAAAGCGCTCCCATGTGTTGATATTGCCCGAACTGCACAACTTCGATGGAAGCGATTTCAATCGGTCGTATACCCTGATTCCGATTGGTGAACAGGCAACTGAAAAGGAATTGGACACGATCTGGACGGCATTGCAGACGATTGGAGTACCAAGAAGCGTCGGAAAATCAAGAACGTCCAGATTGCCGGAAGCGTTCGATATCAATACGTGGGCGGACATACCACCGGACGTGGTAATCGACCGGGTTCGGATCGAGGGCGTACAGCGTTATTCCATGGACCTGTTCAAGGTACGGCTGGAGAAGTTTGTCAATAAACCGATATCGTTTCAGGAACTGGAACACGAGTGCAGCCGGTTGCACGCCACCGGATTGTTTCAGACGGTTGATTTCCACGTTTACTACCATGAAGGCCAGACCGAATTGGTCTTTCACGTGCTCGAAAACCCCCCCAGCGAGTTGAAAGTGGGCATTCATTACAACAACGATTACCGGGTTTCGGTGCTGGGCGAAATCGCGCACCAAAGTACACTTGGCCGCATATCGGAACTCCATCTTCGCGGCCTGCTGGGCAATTTGAATTTTGCTGAACTGGTCATGATTTTCCGGACCTCCGGGCGTCTGGGTCTGCTGGGGGAGGTCCAGACCTGGGACCAGGAACGTTTGTATTTTCGAAATCGGCAGCGTGACGGCGGGTACGAGGAAAGACGTTTTCGCTCACGACTTGGATTGCAGGCATTGTTTCACAGCTGGGGTGGTTTTCAGGCGGGTTACCAGCTGGAGCACGCCCGCATCCGCTATGCGGCCCGTTCAATAGGCGATGCGTCCGAATTTCTGCCCGGCTTCTGGCTATCTGCAGGGATCGACACCCGTGATGACTCGATGGTGCCAACGCAGGGCGTCTATTTTCAGACGCATGCAAAATGGATTCACCGGACGTTTTCACATAGGCAGATTCAAACCCGACTCGCGTTCTTCGCCAGTCCCCGCTCTCAATGGAGTGTGGGCTTCTCGTCCATCGGAGGCTACGTGACAGAGCCGGCTCCCGTATTCGAATTCTTCCCATTAGGTGGCGCGGGGCATTTCAGCAGCGCGGCATTGCCGGTCGTCGGTCTCAAGCGGGATGAACTGAGGGTTGCCAGGTTCGCATCGGTCGGCATATCCGTATGGAGACAGGTTAAATTCTGGGAGTCGGTGCCGCGCAGTGGTATTGGAATTTTCTATCAGGGCGGACTATATGATATGAGTTCAAATCCGGAGAAGGATTATACCCCTATCCACGGCTTCGGAGTTGGAGGCTATATCAACACGACGCTATTGGGACCCATTCGCGTTAATATTGTGAGCACCCAGAAGAAGGATATCAAGATTGACGCCTCAATCGGTTTCGGATTCTAACCTTGATTCGTAATTCTTCGGGGAGATAAAACCGAATATATGCAAGTAGATAATGGCGATTAGACTTCAGATTACCAGGATACACCAGGTCACTGGACGTGAACTGAAAAAAAGTCCTTTTTGACGACCGTTACGCCCCGTTTCAGGGGTTCTCATAGTGCCGCTGAGTTGTTGTTTTTTTCCAATTGAGGCTAATGTCCAGGGATATGCCGGGGCGCTGCGCGTTGAACTGGTGCAGGGTCGAATTTTACCGGACAGCGTCTGGTTGTCCGAATCACCCTGAATCACAAAGGACAAGAATGTCATTCAACAGGTGGAACCTCCTTATTCTCATGCTCGTGCTGGCTTTTTCGGTTCCCGCAGATTCCGCCTCTCTGAAGGATTCACCGGCCCCGGGAGCCAGGATTCATCGATCCGTTCCTCCACCTGGAGCAAAAACCCATAGGGTGATTCCAGGTGAGAGATTTCGCGCAGGCGGATTCAAACGCTGGTTCTACGGCAGCAATTACCGGGACCTCTGGAATACCCCCGTCGAGGTGGCGGTACTTGACCTGGACAGTGTGGGGGGAGGCCTGACTCCGCTTCGCACCGGCGGGTTCGGACAATCCATCTCACTGCACTTTACAGGAAAAGACGGCCGAAGGTACACGGTTCGCTCGCTGGATAAGGATGCCACCAGGCGGGTCCCCGACGGAATCGCAAATACGTTCGTGGGCGAAGTCCTGCAGGACCTGATCTGTGCGATGCTGCCGACGGGCGCGCTCGTGGTCGATCCGTTGATGGAGGCCGCGGGTATCCTCCATTCCGGGCATACGCTCGTCGTTATTCCGGACGACCCCAGGCTCGGGGAATTCCGGGGGGCGTTTGCCGGGCTGATTGGCATGCTGCAGGAACACCCTTCCGAAGGACCGGACGACACGCCCGGCTTTGCCGGTTCCCGGAAGGTCAGCGGCACGGAGAAGGTGATGAAACACCTGGAAAAAAGCCCGTGTAACCGCGTGGATGCCCGTGCCTTTCTTAAAGCGAGACTGATGGATTTTCTCGTCAACGACAAGGACCGCCATCACGGCCAGTGGAGATGGGCGCGGTTCCCGGACGGCGATTGTCATACCTGGCTCCCGATACCCGAGGACCGCGACCAGGCTTTTATCCATTTCGAAGGGCTTGCCATGGCAATGGCAAGACGACAATTCCCCATACAGATTCAGTTCCAGAGGACCTATCCCAGTCTAATCGGTCTCACGCTGACCGGGTGGGAAATAGACCGCGAATTCCTGGTCGAACTCGACAGGGCTGCGTGGGATTCGGTTGTGGCGTCCTTTCGGGCGAGTCTGACCGACAGGGTTATCGACGACGCCGTGAGCAAGTTGCCGCCTCCGTATTACAAGATGGTTGGCAAGACCCTGGCCGATGCCCTCAAATCAAGGCGGAACGCTTTACCGGAATTTGCCGCCAGTTACTATGAATTGATTTTACGCGAGGCCGAAATATGGGCAACCGACAAAGACGAATACGTCCAGTGCGAGCACCTTCCGAACGGTGATCTCAGAGTCCGAATTGGCCTGATGGCGGGCGCTGGTGGTGAAAGGAAGACACCTTATTTCCAAAGGACGTTTCATCCCGGAGAAACCCGGGAAGTCAGAATACACCTCCGGGGAGGAGAAGACCGCGCCGAAATATCGGGAACGAAAGGGCGGATTGTCGTTCGCATCGATGGCGGGGGCGGAAATGACACGCTCACGAACTCATCCGTCGCCGGCGCCTCTAAGACGAGGTTTTATGATTCACGAGGATCGAACCGGTTCGTCAAGGGCAACGGAGCGAGGATCGAAGAGCATCCTTACCAGCGGCCGCATGGATCGCATACGCCGAATGCCAGGTACGCACTGGATTGGGGCAAGCGCACGGCGAATCTTCCGATCTTTATGGTTAATCCGGACCTGCACGTGTACGCGGGAGCACAGCACATCAGGCAGTATTACGGATATCGGAAGGACCCATTCTCTTCACAACACGATTTTACCGTAGGTCTTGCGGCACTCGACGGTCCGAAAAGCGTCAAGCCGTTTGTTTCCTATACCGGACACTTTCGCCAGCCGGTGCGCACCTTCGATGCCAGGGTCCACGTCGGGTACTCCGGGATCCAGCTGCTCAGATTCAACGGGTTTGGAAACAACACGGAGATTTCGCAACCGAAGTCCTATTACAAGTTGGAGCAGGGACTCTTCGTTTTCGCACCGGCGCTCGGGTACCGGGCAAAAGACCATGAAGAAGACGTTCCCGGCGTTGGTATCGAGTCGCTTCGCTCGAAATTAAACGTTGACTTTGGGCCGATCATAAAGTATTCAAATGTACCGCTCAGTTCCAACAAGGGGAAATACGTCGGTTCGCTCGATCAACCCCTGTACGGTACGGGTTCCTTCACTCAGGCAGGCGCACAGGCGGAACTCAGCTGCGATATGCGCGACAATCCGCTGTATTCCACAAAGGGGTTCCGGGTCAGGGTTGCCGGCGCCGTATACCCTGGGTTCGGGACTGTGGAATCGACCTTTGGAAACATAGATCTGGAAGCCAGTACTTACCTGACCGGGCGTATGCCGACGAACCCGACACTTGCGCTTCGAGCGGGAGGCAAGAAGGTATGGGGGTCCTTTCCCTTTTACGAAAGTGCGTTTCTTGGCGGACCCGGTGCGCTTGGCACCGGCATTTCCAGGGGCAACCTGCGCGGCTTCCGGAAAAACCGGTTCGCCGGAGACGCTTCCCTGTATGGAAATTCCGAATTGCGGCTCGTTCTGGCCAACGTCAGGCTCCTTGTGGCCGGAGAGTTGGGTCTGTTCGGTACTGCTGACGCCGGCCGTGTATTCTACGACGGAGACCCTGCAAGTGCGGACAAATGGCACACCAGTATCGGTGGTGGATTCTGGCTGTCGTTCTTGAAGCGCAGGCACACCTTGAGCGCGGCATTGGTAAAAGGGGATGATTTAATGGGCGTTTATCTGCGTGGGGGTTTCCTGTTCTAGACCTGTTGCCGTCTCAGGAACACGTGAAGAGAATCCGAAACACTATCGATAACAACCACGAGAAGACCAAGCCATTAGTCCGGGCGCCAACACCAGGATCGATCTTCCGGAGTTTCGAATGAATACGCAGATCTCGATATGGGATGCGGAACCAGCCAGTGAGGGAGAATGTTGTGTCTAACAATATCATCGTACGTCTGGTTATTTACTATATCACGTGGCTTGTGATTCTCAATACGTTCTTTCACGTTTTTCCCGAAGTTCTGCACTACGTCGCCAAGGAGCGGGAACGCATATTCGTTGGGAAATCCCTCGGCTCCGGCGCCGATGCCGCAGTTCCGCTTGGAAACATCAAGGAAGGCATAAACCGCCTTCTGGATCCGGCACACACGATTCCGGTTGTGGTCGCTCTGGTTCTTTCCTTCGCGGTTACCCTTCCGATCACGTGGGTCTACGCCTGGACGAGACCGTCCAAAAAATACAGCCAGTCGTTTGCGCACACGCTGCTCGTGATGCCGGTAGCGATATCGCTGGTTGTCTTCCTGGTTAAAGGCAGTCTTGCCCTTGCGTTCAGCCTGGCGGGCATCGTGGCCGCCGTCAGTTTCCGTATCACGCTGAAAGAAACAATGGATGCCGTTTTCATGTTTATGGTCATCGGGATCGGGCTGGCCGCAGGTACCCAGCTTACGACAGTGGCTTTCATCGCATCGCTGGCTTTCGTCACCATCACGCTGGGCGTGTGGAAGACCAATTATGGATCACAACCGCCTATACTCTCGGGCTGGAAGCTTGTCTCACGCAGAAAATCGGTGGAGACGTCCGAACTTGAGGGTGACACCAACGGGAATTCCTCCGATTGCAGGATAGCCGTGCATGCAACAAACGTCGATGCAGCACAGAAAGCGGCAGGCCCGACCCTCGAGTCCATTGGCGCAAAGTGGGACGTAGCAGAAATAATCGAGAACCCGGATGGAACGGTCGTCGTTGTGTATGACGTCTCTTCGAAACAATCCTTCGATCTGCCCTCTCTTGCCGGGGAGATAGAGCAAAGGGGGAAAAAGCGTATTAAAGACGTGGAAGTAACGGAAGCTGAGGCTGAAAAGAGTGTATAACCACTGATCTTGATTCGAAAATTCAGATGACCCCGTGCCGCAAGAAGCTGCTGAGGATCACCGCCGCCGCCTGAGGCCGGGTGCCCATCTGCGGCGGCGCATGATCATGTCAATTTGCGCTACGGCATGGCCGCCTGAAGGTGCTTGATCCAGAAGCGCAACCGGCAGTGTGCGGCGCCCGCGAAACGGCGAAATCGGAAATGAAGAACATCAAACCTAAATTTCCGCTTAACTGCCTTGGCCTCGGCATTCTTCTCAACATGCTGGCGGCGGGATCGGGAACGGATGCATCCGCGGAGGTCGCTGGTGTTCCGTCAGACACGAATCAGGATATTTCAGGCGTCCTCTCGCTGGCGGACGCGGCCGCGGCATCGAAACGGAGAATATCTCTCGACAGCTATCCCCTTGACCCCGAGACGGCAACGCATTGGAAGCTCCCGAGGGAACTGGAAGAGGTCTCCGGTCTGGCAATGACCGTCGACAACAGGCTCCTGGCTCACAACGACGAACGGGCGATCGTCTTCGAAATCGACTATCGGAACGGGTCGATCGTCAAGTCGTTCCAGTTGTCGGATACGAAATTTCCGGTTGCCGGCGATTTCGAGGGCATTGCCGCAACTGACGACAGGATCTACCTCGTCTCCAGTTCGGGGCGGCTGTTCGAGTTTCGCGAGGGATCTCCCGGCGAATCCGTTCTCTTTAACGTCTACGCGACAGGCGTCGGGAGAGATTGCGAAATAGAGGGTTTGACGTATGACCGGAGCCGGCGGGGACTCTTGCTGATGTGCAAGGACGCCCGCAGCCTTGACATGCAGGGGAAGTTGTCGATATATTTCTGGTCAGTTGACAGAAAACAGCTGTCTGAAGATGCAGGCTTCGTGATACCTGTTAGAGAATTCTCACGGCACATCAAAGGCCGGAAATTTCACCCCTCGGGAATCGAACGGCATCCGAAGTCGGGGAATTATTATATCGTGGCAGCACGTCAGGCGTCTATCGCGGAAATGACGCCGGGCGGGCGGGTCGTTTCGGTCAGAAAGTTTCCTGCAAAATGGCATCGACAGGTCGAAGGCATTGCCTTCGCCGCGGACGGCACGCTGATCGTCGCCGATGAAGGCGCGGGAAGGAAGGGAAGACTGACTCTATACCCGGTTTCGGATCGTCCCTGAGAAACCCTTTCACACAAGGAAGCTGACAGAAACAAGAAGGCCCGGGCAACCGCCCGGGCTTTTCGCTGGCTGTCAGAGTCTCTCCGCTACGGCCCGCGTTCCATATACGCCCTTGTAATATCGATAATCAATCTGACATCCTCCCGCGCATCCGCCGCGGGCGTCCGGCAGGCTTCCCGTCCGGTAATGCACGCGTGAAAGTGGCGCAGTTCGCGCACGAAGGGGCTCTCCCACGCGACCGCCGGCCGCCGGGTGGACGTCTCCCCGGCCTCGTTGATCTCGTGAAGGACAACGGTGGACAGAATACCGCGCGCGAATCCGGTCGGATACGAAACCAGGACGCGCCGGTCGCCGCCGTACACTTCCAGCGTCTCCCTGAATTCCCATAGCTCGGGCAGGTCGACCCACGACGCGACGCAGCGTGCGCCATTACGGTATGACAAGACGGTTGAAATCGCCCTGCCCTCGTTCCACACTTCCGTGCTTACGACCGACTCCGGCATCCCCAACATTGCCCGAAGACAGTAGAGATCGTGGATCATGCTTCCCGAGAGCGTATGAAATGCGCGGACCGCGTCATCGGACGCCTCACCGATCGCTTCCAGTACAGCCGCCTTCCTGGCTGCATTTGCCTCTGCCACGGGCCCCGGCGGCAGATCGTCGAACCGTTTCAATCTGAACTGGCGCAGATGAAGCCGGTTGTCCGGATGCAGATGATTCACCTGAACGAAGCGGATGTCCTTCATTTCGTCCACTTCGGCCTTCGCGGTTTCGAACGCCGGATCGTACACCTTCATGTATCCGGCCTGGGCAACCACGCCGGCCCGCCCGGCGGCGCCGGCGATCGCTTCCGCCTCCCTGAGGGAATAGCAGACCGGCTTTTCAATGAGCACGTGTTTGCCCGCGTCCAGTGCGGCCAGGACAGCATCGGTCTTCGGGTCTGAATGGCACAGCAGCACCGCCTCCACGTCGTACGATCGCGACGGCGCGAAGCGTGTCGGCATCCGGTCGCCATCCGCGGTCCTGCCGGTATGCGTGGGCTGGATGTGCGGGGTGACGGACAGGTACATTGTCATCGGTTCATCCCCAACGGTCCGCACCGAATGGATCTCATCCGCCAGCGCAACGCACAATTGTCCGGGGCCCACCTCCCCAACACCGCCGTCGATCGTAAACTCAGCCCTGCCGGCGAGCACAAGAAAGATCTCGTGGCCCAGGTCGTGGCTGTGCAACGATGCGGACTCTCCCGGCTCCATTCGCAGAAAACGGGACCGGATCCAGGGCGTGACGAGCATGTTGCACACATCAGTCCGATAATCGTAAACCTGACCACTCACAACATCCTCCATGTAGATTCCGATCTATCCCACCGTTCGAAGGATTCGGATTTCCTTGTCGGGTCGACTCCTGGCCAGGTCATGATTTCGCTGAAGGTTCAGCCATAACTCCGGCGACGTACCGAGCGCTTGAGAAAACAGCCAGGCTGTTTTTGGGGTTACGCCTCGTTTCCCGCGTATGATCTCGTTGACCCGCTGGAGCGGCACTTCGATGTGTCTGGCGAACGCCACTTGAGTCATTCCAAGGGGTTTCAGGAAATCTTCCAGGAGGACCTCTCCAGGATGGGTCGGAATTCGGTTTTCCGGTAACATTCTTGCCTCCAGATCAATTAGTGATAGTCAGTCAGCGATACCTGATGTGCGGAATTTTCGGACCATCGAAAAATAACCCGCCATTGATCGTTGACGCGGATGCCGTGAAATCCTCTTAGATCACCTTTCAGGGCTTCCAATCGATTTCCCGGAGGCACCCGCAAGTCTTGCAGGTGATGTGCAGTTGCAAGAACGTCCAATTTACGCAAAGCAGTACGTACGACATGCGGGGGAAAACTACGGACGCGCCGCGTATTTCTGTCAGCGTTGCATACCAATCCGTCAGTTGGCCGGACTTGCACCGACGTCCTTGTCTCCCTGCGAACCGATCGTCCCGTCTTCCAGCATTGTCAACAGCGCCGAGTCGTCCACGTCCAGGGGCAGGTCGACCCTCCCGCGACGCCGGCTGGACTCATAGGTCGCAAAGATCAGTTCCGTCGCCTGCAGCGCCTTGCGGCCGCTCAAAACCGGTTCGCGCCCCGTCTTGACGCAATCTATGAGATCGAGTACTGAGAGTACGGTTGGATTCACCTGCGGGCCCGGCAGGTCCGGGACTTCCCAGTCCGAGCCGGGGCGCAAGATCCGGATCGGCGGCCTGTCGCGCCCGCCAATCACTTCAATAATTCCGTCCGTGCCGATCAGCCGGTTCGCTACGCCGTGCAGGGCCGCGTCGCCCGTCGCAAGCAATCCTTCCAGCCCGTTCCGCCAGCGCACCCACGAAAGGCCGCCCGCCTCAACTTCAACACCGAAGACTTCCCGCTTTTCCGACGCGTCGACCTGCCCCAGCACCCACTCGGCGGGCGCGTCGTCGTTGTAGAAGAAAAACATATCGAACCAGTGCGTCCCCCAGTCAAGCAGATTGGGACACGCACCCTCCACCCGCACAAGCCGGCCGATCGCCCCGTCCCGCGCGAGGGACCTTGCCTTTTTGAACGGTTCCTCGAATCGCCTCTGGTGACAGAACGTAATCGTGACGCCGTGGTCGACGCACGCCTGGTACATCCCTTTGGCATCGCCCCACGTGGGCGCCATCGGTTTTTCCGCATGGATAGCCCGCGCGCCGCTCCCGGCCGCCGCCACGACCATTTCCCGGTGCATGCCAATCCAGGTACAGACGCTGACGAAGTCCAGGTTCTCCCGTTCCAGCATTTCCCGGTAATCTTCGTAGGGCCGTACAACGTCGAACTGCTCTGCCAAATTCCCCCTGGCCTCCGCCATCGGATCCGCGCACGCCACGATTTCAACGTCGGCCGACGCGGCATAGCCCTGCGCATGACCGCGGCCCCTGCCCCCGCATCCGATGATGCCCGCCTTGAATTTCGTCATAGACCCGTCGGTCCTCCTGTACCGATTCAGCCCTCGACGTCCGTTCCGGAATCGTCAGGTTGGATATCTTCCCGGAACAATCCACCCGTAACCCGCCTTCCGAAATCGAACGACGCCGCGTCATCTGACGCGGCGCGCTCTGCAACTCTGGAATCATCCGGGAGAATCCATCCGACTACGCGGCAGTCCGTTTCCCGCCCTTCTTTCCAGCCATTCGCTTCGCGGCTTCCTGTACGGCCTCCACGACTTTCGTATACCCCGTGCAGCGACAGAGATTGCCGGCCAGCGCCCGCCTGATCTCCTCCTCGGAAGGCGCCGCGGTCTTCCGTAGAAGCCCGTACGACGAGACAATGATCCCTGGCGTGCAAAATCCGCACTGCAGACCTCCCGTACTCACCATTGCCTCCTGGACAGGATGCAGCGCGTCAACGTCCGAGATGCCTTCCACCGTTGTAATCTCCCGGCCGTCGGCGGCAACCGCCAGCACAAGGCACGACGTTACGGGCTCGCCGTCAATCAGCACTGTACAGGCGCCGCAGTCGCCCGTGGAGCATCCCTCCTTGGTGCCGGTGAGCCCGAGGCGGTCCCTCAAAACGGCCAGTAGTGTCTTACGCGGCTCCAGGGACAGGTCATAGACCGTGCCGTTGACGTTCAATTTGATCTCATGGTTCATGCCGCCCTCCTTGCCGATCCCGACCGGTCCTGCGCATTTCCGGATGCCGCCGCCACCATCCTCGCCGTCAGCACCCGCACCATTTCGCGCCTGAATGCCGCGGATCCACGTACGTCGCTGATGGGCCGGGCTTCTTCCGCCGCCGCTTCAGCCGCCTCCGCGATCAGGGCCTCGGTCAATCGTTGTCCTTTCAGCAAGCGCTCGGCGGCCCTCGCACGCAGGGGCGTGGGCGCCACGGCGCCCAGCACGATGCGCGCATCCTGGCAATTGCGGGTGCGCGGCGCCAGCGTAACCGCCGCGCCAACACCCACCATCGCAATATCCATTGCGCCTCTGGGAGTGTGCCTGACGTAAGCCGATCCGGTTCGCGGGGACGGCGCCGGCACGCGAATGCCTGTCACGAATTCGCCCGTCTCGAGTGCGGTCCGACCGGGACCGGTCATGAAATTCTCCACAAGCATCTCACGCAGCCCATCCGGACCCGCAATCTTCACCTGTGCACCCTGGACGATCAAACCCGGCGCGGTATCCGCGGATGGTGCGGCATTGCAGATATTGCCCACGATGGTAGCGAGGTTCCGGATCTGGAAGGAACCCACCACACGAGCCCCCTCAGCGAGACCCGCGCAATGAATTTGCGCCGCCGGCATGAGTTCCACCTGGCGCATGGTCACGGCCGCCCCGATACTGAGTCCGGTCTTGCTGTCAAAGCACAGTTCATTCGCACCGGGGATCCGCCGGATATCCACAAGTGTGTCCGGGGTTCGCGCCCGCTCTTTCATCTGTACAAGCAGGTCGGTGCCTCCGGCCAGCAACTTTGCCTGAGGATGGGCCTGCAGCACATCCGCCGCCTCCCGAACGGTTCCAGGCGCGAAATATTCGAATCGATTCACGATCTCAACCTCCTCTACCCTTCATTTTCCAGCTTCGTGCAACGCCGCCACCACCCGCTCCGGCGTCATGGGCAGTTCGCGGACCCTGGCGCCAACCGCGTCGTAGATCGCGTTGGCAACCGCCGCGCCTCCCGGAATGATGGGCGGTTCACCCACGCCCTTCCCCCCGTAGGGTCCGTGCTCGCAAGGGTCCTCAACCATAACCGTCTTTATATTCGGCACGTCCAGTGCCGTTGGGATTGCGTAGTCCAGCAGGTTGGGATTCAGCATCCGGCCGTTTTCGTCGTACCGGTACCCCTCCATGAGTCCGAAACCGATGGACTGGATGGCGCCGCCCTGCATCTGACCCTCCACGAGCAGGGGATTGAGCGCACGGCCCACGTCCTGGCCGGCCACAAGATCGAGCAGCCGCACCTGCCCCGTACCGGTGTCCACCTCCACGGTGGCGACGTTTACCGAATACGAGGGATAGGTGGGGATGCTGCTCAACACGCACCGGCCGTTGATCGCCCCACTGGACTCCATCGCTTCGGCGGCCAGTTCGCCCAGGCCGATCGCCAGGTCCGGTGAACCCACGATATGCACATGCTGATCCGCGATGACCAGGTCATCCACGGCGGCTTCCAGCTTTTCGGCGGCCATTTTCAGCAACTGTTGTCTGGCCTCGCGGGCAGCCTCTCGCGCTGCAGTACCGGCTGAATAAGCCGCTTTGCTTCCCGCGCTCAACGACGCGTAGGGCACCGTGTCGGTATCTCCCAGCCGGACAGTCACCTTCTCGACTGGTACGCCCAGTTCCTCGGCCACAACCTGCGCCATCACCGTATGCAGACCCGTGATGTCCACCTGGCCGGTCACGAGGGCCAGCGAACCATCCGCCGACATCGTCACAAAGGCGTTCGTCGGCCCGGACGCGTTGTGCCAGTCTCCCACCGCGATTCCCATGCCCTGGTTGGGTTTCAGTTCGCGTTGGCCCCATCCCGCGGTCTCCGCGGTTTTTCGGATGGTGTCTTTCAGCCAATCGTGCTGTATAAGCGGTTGATCACCCTTGCCAAGCCCGTTCTTCAAACGGATCTCCACGGGGTCGATCCCCAGCTTATGGGCTACCATGTCCAGGTTGGACTCCCTCGCAAGCGCCGTCTGCGGTCCACCCGGCGCCCGATACGCGCCCGGGCCCGGTTTGTTCGTTCGCACGGCCATGCCTTCCAGCCTGAAATTCGGAATCCTGTAGGGTCCCAGCAGCCGGTTGGCGGCTCCACCGCTGCCCAGAAGACCGCCGTCCCATACGATTCGCCCATCAACGGCCGTAAGCGTCCCGTCTTTGCGCGCTCCTGTTTTCAGCCGTACCCAGCAACCCGGCCCCGGGCGGCTGTCGCGGAAGTCTTCCCCGCGGTTTATCGTCACCTTCACGGGGCGGCCCGTGCGTATGGCCAAAAGGGCCGTATGCGCCTCGATATTGATCCGGTTCTTCCCGCCGAAGCTCCCGCCGGTTTCGGTCATGATCACGCGTATGCGCCCCTCGGGAATGTTCAGCGCCTCTGCAAGGCCTTCCCTCTTGGTGAACGTGCCCTGACCGGCGGCCCAGACAGTCAGCCGCCCGTCCGCCTCCACGCGGGCCGTGGCCGCATTCGGCTCCATGTAAGTCTGATTGAAAAAGGGTACCTGGTATTCCGCCTCGACAACCGCGTCCGCCTGGGCGAAGCCTCGCTCGACGTCGCCCTCCTCCAACACGTTGTAGGCCGTTACGTTCCTCAATCTGCGTCCGTCCGGGGCCTTTACGTCCTCTGTCGGCGCCCCCAGGACGGCCTCCGGAGCGTCCGGGTCCATCGCGTCCACGGGATCCACAACCGCGGGCAACACTTCATAGTCCACCTCGATCAACGCAAGGGCGTCCTCTGCGATATCCGGATCCACGGCAGCAACGGCCGCCACCTTCTGACCCTGGTAGCAGACCTCCTCGGATTCGAAAATCGACAGGTCCGGCACGTCCTGCCCGCACACCACGTCCACTACCCCGGGCAGCTTTCTGGCTGGAGAGGTATCGATCTTCCGAATTCGCGCGTGACCGTGCGGGCTGCGCAGGATGCGGCCGTACAACATGCCCGGAAGCTGGATATCGTCTGCATACTGAATCCGCCCGGTCACGATATCCGGTCCGTTCAGCCTGGCCACCCGTTGCCCGACGGATTTCAACTCGCCTGCGGCCTGCATACAATGCCCTCCTCATTTTCGATTGTCGCGCCGAAAATCGTCAAAAAACGTCTACAAAGTTAATTGCCGCAGGACAAAAGTCAATGAACAAACGTCTACCAGTGGAAAGGGCTAATTAAGTGTAACAAGATGCTCGGTTGCACTCGAGGCCTATGAGGTCATCTTTCTTGCATCTTATTGTTTTTTATTTTTTTACGTCCTTTTTCTTTCTCGCCAAAGAAATAGGACCAAAAAGAACGGCGCCGCTCAAACGCCGCGGGGCTGCTTTTCCGCGAACCACCACAATGGAGAACGTGTACGATGTTGCCCTTCCATCGCCACAGGCCATCCAAGTCGAAGTTGCTGAACGGAATAGCGCGGAAAAGCCCCCACGCCACCACCGCGTGGCGCGGGGACAAACTTGAAGGGCCACAAGGCGGGCGGTTCGTGAACCGCCCCTACAAGATCCGGTCATCCGCGAATTGATATCGCCAGGCCGTAACGCTAACCGGTCCTGACTGGATTCTGATACCCAATTGCTGCTCGCATTCAGAGATCCAGGCAGATTTCGTACTGCCATTCCAGAGCGAGATCAAAGCAGAGCGCGCGGTTCCGTCCCGCACTGAGGATCATTGTTCTCTTGTCGCTGGCAGGGCAGATATTCCGGTGCGTCCCGTGAGGTAATTCGCGCTGTGCATATGGCAGGCCCCGCGCCCAGCGGCGACTATTCCAAAGGCGGTAAGAAGGTAGAGGGAAGCCGGTAGAAGAAATCCCTGCCCGCTATTTTATTCCTTCTTGCCTCCGGCACGAAACGAAACCTCACAGTGCAGGAAATCTCTACCCTCTCCCGTCTTGCGTCTTCCCGGTTTTAAGGAACACGCCGTAGGCAGGGAATTTGGGGAGAAGTGGACTTTGAATTTGGTTTTTGCCTTTAGCTGACGGCTGCTTTCACCTGACGCCGCCGCTGGTGGAGGACCCGTTCGGTGTAACCGTTCGGCTCCGCCATGCCCTCGAAAACCAGATCCAACGCCGCCTGAAACGCGATGCTTCGTTCGAAGTCCGGCGCCATGTTCCGATAATCCGGATCGTCACCGTTCTGTTCGTCAACCATCCCGGCCATCTTCTCGAAAGCCGCCTGAACCTGGGCTTCGCTCACGATCCCATGGCGCAGCCAGTTGGCGATATGCTGGCTGGAAATGCGTAACGTCGCGCGGTCCTCCATCAGTCCGACGTCGTTCATATCGAGCACTTTCGAGCAGCCCACGCCGTGGTCCACCCAACGCACGACGTATCCCAGAATTCCCTGAGCGTTGTTATCCAGCTCCCGCTGGATTTCGTCCGCCGATAACTCCCGATCCAGCAGCGGCGGCGTCAGTATTTCGTCCAGACACGCCCGCTCCCGCCGGGCAAGTACCGCCTGCATGGCCGCGACGTCCAGCCGGTGATAGTGCATGGCGTGCAGAACCGCCGCGGTGGGAGACGGCACCCACGCGGTGCTCGCCCCCGACTGCGGATGTCCCATCTTGGTTTCCACCATGTCGCGCATCTCGTCGGGCATTGTCCACATCCCTTTTCCGATCTGCCCCCGGCCGCTGAAACCGGTTTCCAGCCCCACGTCCACGTTCCAGTCCTCGTAGGCGGCAAGCCAGGGTTGCGCCCTGATGTCCGCCTTTGGATGCATCGGACCGGCTTCCATGCTCGTGTGGATCTCATCGCCAGTCCTGTCAAGAAAACCGGTATTGATGAACACCACACGGTCCCGCGCTTCACGGATCGCCGCTTTCAGATTCACCGTGGTCCTTCGTTCTTCATCCATAATGCCGATCTTGATGGTATTTCGCTCCAGACCGAGGGACGATTCCACGCGCTCGAAAAGGTCGATCGTTGCAGCGACCTCCCCGGACCCGTGCAGTTTGGGTTTCACAATGTAGATGCTGCCCGCGCGGCTGTTGACGATTCTGCCCTGTCGCTTCAGGTCGTGTTTGGCCGCGAGCGCGGTAACCATCGCGTCCAGAAACCCTTCGGGAATCTCCTCACCGTCGCTGGTGGTCACGCTATCGGTGTACATATGAATGCCTACGTTTCGTACCAGAAGGAGGCTGCGGCCCGGAAGGGTAATCGTCGCGCCATCCGGCGCCGTGAATTCAAGGTCCGGATTCAGCCGCCGCGTTACAGCGTCACCGCCCTTCTCAAAGGTCGTCTCCAACGTGCCCCGCATAATGCCGTTCCAATTTCCGTATACCAGCGCCTTGTCCTCGGCGTCCACGGCAGATACCGAATCCTCGCAATCCTGGATGGTTGTCACAGCGGCCTCCAGCAGCACGTCTCTCACGCCCGCAGGGTGCGCGGCGCCTACCGGATGGTTCCGGTCGATCCGGATCTCGACATGAAGACCGTTGTTTTCCAGCAACACACCCTCAAGTCCGCCGGCGCCCGAGCGATATCCGCGGAATTGCCCGGGATTCGCCAGGCCAACCGTCCGGCCATCCTGCAACGTTGCAACGAGCCGCTGAATCCCGTCCACGTCCTCCAGGGCGAAGTCCGTCACGTTGGAATATCGGCCGGATGCCAGACCCGCAGCGTCGTCAATAAACGCCTCGGCCGCGGCGATCACCCTCGCCCCCCGTGCCGGATTGTAAGCTTCACCCTTCTCGGCGCCGGGCTCCTCGGGTATGACGTCCGTACCATAAAGGGCGTCGTACAGGCTTCCCCAACGCGCGTTCGCCGCGTTCAGCGCGTACCTGGCGTTGTCCACCGGAACCACCAGTTGGGGCCCGGCCACTGCCGCGATTTCCGGGTCTACATTGGCCGTGGTCAGTTCGAAATGGTCGCCCTCCGGCGCCAGATACCCGATTTCCGTCAGGAACGCGCGATACGCCTCCCGGTTAATGGACCCGCCCTTCCTCGCCCGGTACCACCGGTCTATCTTCTCCTGCATATCGTCCCGCTTTTCCAGCAGTTCCCGATTTCCGGGACCCAGCTCCCGGACGATCGCTCCCAGCGCCGTCCAGAACGCGTCCGGGTCCACCTCAGTGCCCGGGGCTATCTCATCTCTGACCAGATTGTACAGGATCTCGTTGACCCTCAAGCCGCCAATCTCAACCGCCATTTTTCAACTCCTTTTCTTTCTAATTGAAAAAACCGCGTTATCCGTCAAGATAGTCAGATCGAAAAGACGGCACAACCGGAAGCGCGGCGCGGGCTGTCCGGCAAACCCTCCGCGTTCTGCGCCGTCGCCTCAACACCGGGATTTCATTTGAAGCGCGAGTTCGCGCGTTCGCAGTTTGTATCCTTCGACCCCGTCCTGCGAATACGTAAGATCGCCGGCCGGATCGATCTCTCCGTCATCGTTGACGTGCAGGCCCTGCAGCCGCCCCTTAACCGCGACCGCATCCATCAGCACGCGCATCAGCGCGCCAAGATGCCTCTCGTCCCGTCTGGCCACGTGCAGCGTCGCAACCGGAATCCCACGTGCGGTAAAGTCCCGTGCCGCACCGCAAAACGACGCCAATTGCGCCTGGCTCATCCGGAGACCCCCGAATGCCGCCATCTCGCCTCCGATCTCCGCACCTTCCGGAATTTTCGCATCGCGCCCCAGATCTTCCCAATGCACGAACAGGACGGCCCGGTCCGCACGACCGCCGACGATCCCGTTCAGAACGGAATGGTTGCCGGCGGGTCCGGTGGCGGGAACGACGTGAAGGCCGGATCCGCGCTCCTGCAGCGACTCGTCGTAAAGCTGCTGGAACCAGTCTCCAGGCCGGCGATTGTCCGCGTAGTTGTAGAATACCAGCGCCTGCTTCCCGCCGCAACGTTCATGGACGTGCAGCCACCGGGCGAGGCGCCAGGCGATATTTCGTTCTTCCTGCCAGTCCAGAGCCCAGCGCGCGTGTGCCCAACGCGCCCCGTCCAGCACTTCCTGTACGCGCGTTCCGGTGGACGTCTCCGTGCCAGCCGTCATCGCAAGTAAGAACGTCCCCACGGGCGAGAACGCCGAAAACCTTCCTCCGACGCCCTCGGGAACGGGCAACGGCGCATCGCCGTAGAATGCCTTGTGCCTGTGCAATTTATAGAGCGCGCTTTGCGCGTCCGGTCCGGTTGTCGCTACAATGTGGCTACGCCAGTCTTTCGTGCTGCGAGGCATGTACCGCGATAACCAGTCACGGACGACCATCAACGCGCTGATGGTCTCGCCCGTTCGCCCTGATTTGCTGACCACGTTGAACAGGGTCCTGTCCATTAATCCACGCCGGGTCAGCATGTCCAGCAACGCCCGGAGCCGGCGTGGGTCGAACGTATCCCCCGCGAAGTAGACTTCCGGCGCCCCCCCGCGTTCATCCGCGGACAGGAGATTGTGGTAGGCGGGGTTGAGTACGTCGTGGAAGACCCGCGCACCAAGGTCGGACCCTCCAATGCCGATCGTAACCAGCACGGCGCATTCCTCCCTGGCGCGGTCCGCGAGGTCGACCACCTGTCTGAGGTCCCCTTCCTGCAGATGGCTGCGCGTCCAGGCGCGTCCGTAACGCGCAAGAGTATGGGTCGGGAGCGCACCCTCCAGAGAAAACAGCTCATGGATTTCGCGCAGGCGATTGTCGATTTCCCTTATAGACGACGAATGGCCGGCAAGCAAACGCGCCCCGTCCGACACATCCAGCCGTATTCCTGCTTCAACAGCGCTCATTCAACCTCCCGATGACATTTTATCTGCCGAATGCGCGGTGATTCCCTGCAAACCTGCAAAACCACGTGCGCGTACGATTGCGCTTGACAATGCCCCTGTTTTTGGCATGAATACCCTCCCGCGAATCCCGGCGCCGCGCATGGCGCGGGCGGGGATTCGCAGATCGTCAAGCCGGTTAATCCGCGCCATCAATCACCAACAATGGGGAACTCGAAATTATGTCGCTGAAAGCGGGCGTATGCGGCATCGGATCCTTCTACTCGAACGCGTTTGCCCGAACCGCGAATCGGAACCCCGATATCGAACTGGCGGCGTACGCCCATCTGGATCAGAGCGACGAAACGCTCGGCAGTCTCGGTATGAAGTCCAAAGAGACATTCGGCGCCCAATACGGCATCCGGGCGTATTCTACAGTGACCGAGATGGTTCGCGCCGAGTCCCTGGACCTTGTCTTCGTTACATGCCCGGACAGCCTGAAACCGGAGCAGGCGGCCAACGCAATGGACGCGGGCGCCCACGCGTTCATCAGCAAACCCATGTGTATGACTCTCGCCGGCGCCGACGCGATGATCGCCGCGGCCGGGCGCAACAACGTGCGGTTGTCCGCCCTGTTGCCCGGACGGGAAGACGGCGCCATCCGCGCGATGGGAACACGGGTTCAGGAAGGCGCCGTCGGACGCGTCATCACCGCGAGGGCCTGGATCCAACACGGCTGTTTCGGCCCCGGAATGATCTTCGACGGCAGCGGGGAATTCGGCCCGGAACAGGGTGGCATCGGGCTTTCGCTGGGCGTCTACGCCGCGGACCTGCTGCTCTGGCTCATCGATTCAAGAGCTGTCCGCGCCTATGCCGAATACGACAACCTGGCCACCCCGCACAGCATCTGGATGGACACAGGCAAGGGAACCGTCCGGTTCGAAGACGGGCGTATGGGTTCCATGGACATCATCTTCAACGTCAGTTGCGGCGCCCCGGCATGGGAAATGGAAGTGGTGGGCACCGAGGGCATCGCCCGCGCGCATCTGGATATGATGGAAGGCATTGTCTGGCACAAGGACGACAAGGGCGCTCCCCGTGTGTTTTACCGCGCCCAGAACGACACCATCGACGCTGCGGTAGAGCGCTTCGTCCACGCCGTCCGGGACGGCCATCCCCTGGACGTGACGCCGGAACACGCCCGAAACGTGCTGGAACTCTGCCTGGCCTGGAATCGCGCCGCGGCGGAACACCGTTCGGTCGACCTGCCGCTGCGGGACGGCGGCCGCAATATCCGCTATTTCTGAGAATCACCCGCCACGTTTCAGCATGAAGGAATCCGGCCGGAACCGAATTCGGCCCGCTCTACGTTGCGCGAAAGGAGTCGGTATGTTGATCGCCACCCGGGAAACTGTCTTTGACATGAATGGAGACGGTTCTGCACCGAATCGTCTAATTGAACGCGGCGTGGTACAGGGAATTGCGGAAGGACGGTCCGTTGGGCTTGCGGCACTGCAGGACGGGGAGATCGCCGTCCTGTCGCAAAACGGATCGCGGACCCTCTCCACCGGCATTAAAGAACCTATAGAGTGCCTGCTTGTCCTTGAAGAAGAACCGGTGCGCTTCCTCGTGGGCGTGGAAGGCCCTCACGTTTATGCCGTATCGGAAGACGGAACCAAGCGCCTGGCCTCCTTCGATGCGCTTGAATGCCGCGAGGATTGGTACACTCCCTGGGGAGGACCCGCGGCCGTACGGAGCCTGGCCCGTACGCGGGACGGGTGGGTCTATGCCGACATTCACGTGGGCAGCATCATGCGGTCTCCCGACCAGGGCCGCACCTGGGAACCCGTCACCCTGGACCTGCACCAGGACGTTCACCAGGTGGCCACGTCGCCCCGGGAAGACGACCTGGTCTACGCGAACACGGCCCGTGCCGTGTACCTCAGCCGCGACCGCGGAAAGTCATGGCAACACCGTCCCGAGGGCTTTCCCTATTTTTATGGCCGCGCCATTGCCGTGCACCCGGAAGATCCGGATTGTATTCTCGCCTCGGTCAGCACGGGGCCCCACGGAAACGCCAGCGGACAACTCTACCGGACCGAAAACGCCGGCCGCAACTGGTCTCACGTCACGGACGGATTTCCCGATACCACAGCGGGCAACATCGATACCTTTCACGTTGCATTCACGCCCGACGGCCGCGCCTGGTCGGTCGTGGACGCCACGCTTTTTGGCAGCCTGGACCGGGGCCTTACCTGGACGCCGGCCTGGAATGCGCCTTCAGATATCCGGATGATTGCAGTCCCGCAGTAACAGATCCGCTGAAATCGGCCCGGTTTGCGCCCTCGAACGCTCCGCCACCCCACTCGCACTTACATTAGAGGAGTCTTCATGGCCCACCATCACTTCGTCCCTGAAACCTACCACACGGCCATCGGCGCGCACGATCCGGTGCTGCACGTCGCAAGCGGAGACACCATTACAACAACGACCGTGGACGCGGGCGGAAGCGACGCCACTGGCACGCCGATCACTCCGGCCGGAAATCCCCAGACGGGACCCTTTTACCTCGAAGGCGCGGAACCGGGCGACACCCTGGCCGTTACTTTCGACAAACTGGCGCCAAACCGAAGGGTGGGGTATACGTCGGGTGTTGTCGCCGCCAACGTGCTGGATTTCGGATACAGGCCCGAATTTGACGACAACCGGGACCGCCTCCTGGATTGGGAAATCGACTTCAAGAACAACACGGCCACGCCCATCGGCTTCGAAGACCTTCCCATCGGCAGGCTCCGGATCCCGCTGAAGCCCATGGTCGGCTGCTTCGGCGTGGCGCCGCCCCGCGGTCAGGCCATCTCAACCGCCACCTCCGATACGCACGGCGGCAATATGGACTACAGGGAATTTGTCCAGGGCGTAACAGTATACTTCCCCGTTTTCGTCGAAGGCGGCCTGTTCCACATCGGCGACGGCCACGCAGTACAGGGCGACGGCGAAATCGCCGGCACGGGCATTGAAATCTCCTTCGACGTGACCTTCACGCTACGTCTCCTGAAGGGCAAAACCATCCAGTGGCCGCGGGCAATCAACGAGACCCACGTGATGGCGGTGGGCAACGCGCGCCCGCTGGATCAGGCAACGCAACACGCCACCACCGAGTTGATCCGATTCCTCCAGGAAGACTTCGGCCTGGATGCCCGATCCATACACATCCTCATGGGCCAGGCCGTGGAATACGACGTGGGCAACGTCTACGACCCCGCGTACACGATGGTCTGCAAGATGCCCGTAAACATCCTGGAGAGCATCGGCGCCAGCAGGCAATAGCCGAAATCCGGGGGGAATCCGGCCCGGTGGAAGCCCCTGACTCCGTGCTACGGGACTCATCGGTGCAGACTCCCGGCGCCTGTTGCCATTGAGAAAGGCCCGCGGAAATCCGGTGCCCGCAGCCGTGGACGAACTCCGGGAATCCACGTTCACCCACCGCTTCCCGTCCAAACACCCCACGATTAGCCCCAATCCGAAAAAAACAGCAACTCGGAAACGCGACGAAAACCCCTGAAACGGGGCGCAACGGTCGTCAAAAAGGACGTTTTTTCAGTTCACGTCCAGTGACCTGGCGTATCCTGGTAATCAGCCGTCAAATCGCCTTTATCCACTTGCCTATATTCGATTTTACGTCCCGGAAAAATAGCGAATCAAGGTTAGGTATCATGTCTCCGGACGAGAAGACCCGCCTGAAAGACCTCGACCGTCGCCTGGTGTGGCATCCGTTCACCCAGATGCGATCCTACGCGCGTGAGGACCCCGTAATCATCGCGCGCGCCGACGGTGTGTACCTGGAGGATATCGACGGCAACCGGTACATCGACGGCTACTCCTCCATGTGGTGCAACGTCCACGGTCACCGCGTGGCTGACATCGACAACGCCATACGCGCACAACTGGACCAGGTCGCACACAGCACGCTACTGGGGATGTCCAACGTACCTGCAATCCGTCTGGCTGAAAAACTCGTGGAAGTCACGCCCCCTGGTCTGAACCACGTGTTCTACTCCGACACCGGCGCCTGCGCCGTTGAGATCGCCCTGAAAATCGCCTTCCAATACTGGCGGCAGCGACCGGATCCGAAACCCGAGAAAACGACTTTTCTCAGCCTCTCGCAGAGCTATCACGGCGACACCATCGGCGCCATGAGCGTCGGCAACATCGACCTCTTCCAGGAGGCGTACGGTCCCCTCCTCTTCCCATCGCTGAGCGCGCCGGCGCCGCACCCGTATCGCTGTACGTTCTGCTCCTGCGAAACTGCGTGCAACCGGGGTTGTTTGCGGGCGGTCGAAGACATTCTGGAGCGGGACGCCCACCGCATCGCCGCCTTCATCGTGGAACCGCTCATCCAGGGAGCGGGCGGAATGCTGGTGCATCCGGAAGGCTATCTGAAGGGTGTCGCCGACCTCTGCAAGGCGCACGACGTCCTGCTCATTGCCGATGAAATCGCCACTGGCTTCGGCCGCACGGGCGCAATGTTCGCCTGTGAGAAAGAAGGCGTCGCACCGGACGTACTCTGCCTTGGCAAGGGCATCACGGGCGGATACCTTCCCGTGGCCGCCACGCTGACAACCAGTGGCATCTTCAATGCCTTTCTGGGCGAAGACAGCGAGGGCCGGACGTTTTTCCACGGCCATACGTACACCGGCAATCCGCTCGGCTGTGCAGCCGCGCTGGCAGCCATCGACCGCTTCGAAAACCAGGGGGTACTGGCATCTCTGCGCCACAAAATCAAACTGCTCGCGCGCGGACTCCGCCGGTTCGGGCACGTCGCCCACGTGGGCGACGTGCGGCAATGCGGCTTCATCGCCGGCATCGAACTGATTGCCGACCGGTCAGACAGTCGACCGTATCCCCACGCGGAGAGGATCGGCGCCCGCGTTTGCGCCGAGGCCCGAAGGCAGGGTCTTCTTATCCGTCCGCTTGGCGACACCATCGTCCTCATGCCGCCCCTGGCTATTCCCGGCGGCGATCTCAAAGCACTGTTGAATATCGTCTACGAGTCCATCCACGCCGTCACGGGCCCGGCCTGACCCGGACCGCGCCGCTGCCCGCACAACCCGGGCGCCCGCGTGGAATCGCCCGATGAAAAGCCGCCTGACGGCGGCCTGACTGGAGAATCCCGACACTCTTGTGTGAATCCGCCCCCAATTCCGGGACAAATTGACCATGCTTCCCAGGGGAGTCTTCGTTACCGGCACCGACACCGGCGCGGGCAAAACCGCCGTAACAGCCGGCCTCGCCGCGGTCTTAAGAAAACGCGGCGTTGACGTGGGCGTTTTCAAGCCTGTTTCGTCGGGCGGCGCGGCCGACGCGCGATTCCTGGCCAAAGCCGCGGGCGTCACCGATGCCCTCGAACTCGTCAATCCCGTCCGCCTCGCCGCGCCGCTTTCGCCAAACGTGGCTGCCGAACTGGAGGGCCGCCAGGTCCCGCTTGCACCCATCGTGAATGCCTATGACCGCCTTACAGGTCTTCACGACGTGGTTCTGGTGGAGGGGGTCGGCGGCCTGCTCGTTCCGATCCGGGACGACTTCCTCGTCTCGGACCTTGCCGTCCGCCTG
The DNA here is from genome assembly GCA_963662665.2 of Candidatus Latescibacterota bacterium. Lineage (GTDB taxonomy): Bacteria > Latescibacterota > UBA2968 > UBA2968 > JAAXHE01. The sequence continues at coordinate 6,583 of CAXXJS010000053.1, read as the reverse complement.
AACCTGCCGCTGATGGTGGTCGCCCGCGCGGCGCTGGGCACGATCAATCACACAATGCTGACGCTGGAGGCCGCGACAAGGCGCAATCTGGAAATAGTGGGCGTCGTGTACAACACGACCGGACCCGGCGATCCGCGCGCCGCGCTCACCAGTCCGGACGTGGTCTCCCGCCTGTCCGGGGTCCGCTCGCTGGGCATCCTGCCCTACGATACCGGCGTGGACGTAGACGCCGGAAAGCTTGGACTCCTGCCACAACTGGTTGAACGACACCTGGACCTTGATTGGCTGTTTTCCTGAATCCTTTCCTGTGCTTTCGCCCTCAACAACCCGCCGTCATCCCTTATCCTGCCTGGCCACCCCGCGCGTTACCAGATATTCGACAATCTTCGGACTGATCAGATGCAGCCAGGGCAGAAATCTGAGTTTGAACGGGATAATCAGTTCCCGCTTCCTCTTTCTCATGGCTTTGATGATGGCCCTGGATGCGTCGTCCAGCGATATGGACTCCTTGCTGTGTTTTCGGCTCGACCCGCCAAGAGAGCCGCCGTGCTTGCCGAACGCAGCCTTGCGGAGGTTGGTCCCCCGCAGCCAGTGGGGCAGCACCGTCATCACGTCCACGCCGGTATCGAGCAATTCCGTTCGCAACGACTCGAAGAATCCCTGGACGGCGTGCTTGGAAGCCACGTATCCGGTGTGCAAGGGCACGCCGATCTTGCCCTGGATGGAGGAAATCGCCACAACCATCCCGTCGCGCGCCTTCAGGTGGGGCAGCGCGTAATACACGCAATGCACGATACCCAGATAGTTCGTTTCCATCAACTTCCTGAAGATCGCCAGGTCCTCCACCTCTTCAAACCGTGCCCACATGCTGATACCGGCGCAGGCAACCAGGTAGTCCAGACCACCCAATTCGGAAACAGCGGCGTCGATCCAACCCTCGCAGTCCTCCGGTTTTCCTACGTCACCCGTTGCCGTAATGGCGCGGCTGCCCCGCTCGCGGCACGCTTCCGCCGTCTCATGTACGCCGTCGTCCAGCGCAAACAACGCCAGATCCGCGCCTTCCTCCGCGAACGCCAGCGCCAGCGTGGCACCCAGACCGGATGACGCGCCTGTTATCGCAACGACTTTTCCCTGGAACATACGCGACCCTTCAGGTCAGATAAAACTTCTGCTCACACAAAGGCACGAAGACACAAAGGGAAACCGGAAACAACCAAAACAAGGGTTGCCCCTACAAATGCAACGGAGGCGCGACACAAAGCAAACAACGAAAGGCGGTATGGTCGCATATCCCCGCGACGGTCCTTCCGGGTCTACCTTGCGCACGCCCGGTTGTGGCATGGGGGGTTTTTCTAGATTTTCTCGTCAGTCTGATCCCCCAAACACTCCATTCCTTATCCCGAAGATATTATTCGGATCCATCGCGTTCTTCGCCTGGCGCATAACCTGAATGCTGTTATCGGTCTGTATCTGGGGCAGGAATTCCCGCCTGACCTTTCCAACGCCGTGATGGTGCGACAACGACCCCCCGTTGTCGAGTATTACCTGGCGCAACCGGTGTTCGATCGCGTGGAACGTCCGGCCGGGCCGTTCCAGACCCTTGCCGCAAATGCCCATGGTAAAATAGATGCAGACGCCGGTATGATAGGTCTGCGTTACCCTGTAGGAGAGGTAGGGCTTACCCGGCACCTCGTGCCTGGCAGCCTGCGCCAACAGTTCCTCCGATACCGCGTCGCATACCTGGTGGATCCGGTCCCAGGGAACCGACGTTTCGAAGGTTTCGCCCAGAATGCCGTACTGATTCAGGAAGTCTCGAATATAGGCGATGCCGAAGGTCAGCGAGTATCCTCTCTTGCCGTTGCTCGCGCCCGCGCTCTTTGCGCCGTATTCTTTCGCCAGGCTGAAGATCGTGCGTTCCTGCTGGCTGACCTCGTCGTGAGTGCCCTCCATCACGATGGTACAGGCCGCCATCTTCATCGGATCGAATCCCAGCACCTTCAACAGTACAAACTTTTGAATCCGTTCCTTGACGCCTTTCAGTGACGTCGGCTCCGGTTTCAGGGCCTGACCGAACCGGAATTCGTTATTGTTGACCAGGCGGATGCTCGCCGGAAGCATCCCTGTCCGCCGAAGCGCCTTCAGGTATGCGACGCCCTTCTCGAACGCCGGAAACACAAGCGCGCCGTACCTGCGTACCTCCGGGATCGGATGGATCTTGATCACCGCCGTGGTGATGATTCCGAAATTGCCCTCGCTGCCGAACAACAGCCCCCTGGGTTGAACGCCCGTGGAATTCCGGGGCGTCACCCCGCGGGTCGCAATTTCTCCGGTGGGCGTCACCAGCGTTGCCTCGAGCACGATATCTTCAATATTGCCGTATCGGTTCTTCTTCATCCCGCTCGCGTTGGTCGAGATCCACCCGCCCATCGTGGAAAATTCCACGCTGTCGGGATCGTGCCCCGACGTATACCCCCGCTCCCCGAGTGCCTGCTCCATCGCCTTTCCGGAAATGCCCGATTCGACGCAGGCCTGGAGATTGTCCTCGTCGATCCACAACACCCGGTCCATTCGCCGCATATCCACGGACACGATCGTGCGCCGCTCATCGGGCGGACACGCCAGCGCCCCGCTCACGTTCGTCCCTCCGCCATAGGGAACCAGACAGACATTGTGCGCATTTGCCAGGTCGATGACGTCCTTGACCTCGGCTTCTTCCTTCGGATAGAACACCATATCGACCAGGCGCGGCAGCGAGTCGCCGTACATCACGCGATACACTTCCTCAACGCTCAACTGTCCGTGGCTGTGCACGAGCCTGGTTTTGGAATCGAACGAAACCTGCCCGTCTCTGAACCGTTCTTTCACCGCGTTGCCGAAAGCGGCATCCAGATTCGGCCTGGGCGCTTCAACGTCCTCACGCTCCGCGTACGAGTCTTCCCTGCGGATTGCAATTCCCAGCACGTCCTCCACAAAGTCCACCAGAAACGGCATCCGGTATCCCGAAATCGGGTACCGGCTCCCGGTTACCTTCACCGTCCGTTCGCCAACGAACTCGAAGCGTGTATCCGTGTATCCCCACTTGTGGGGGAACCGTTCACCCTCGGAAAGATCGAAGAAATCATCCGGTTCGTTTCCGGATCGTTTCCGGTTCGACAGATGTGCAAACACAAGCATAACGGCTACGGCAACCGCTGCTACTCCCCAGTCAGGCATATCGTACTCCCGATTGCCACAAACGGCCGTGCCAGTCGAATGCAGCCAGGCGATTAAATGAGGATGGCCCGGGACGTCCGGACCAGGCGCATCACTGCGAGGGTTCCGGATTCAGCAGATTGGAAATATGCACCGCTTGAAGCAGATTGGCGGCCTCCAGCTGGATTCGCAGGGACCGGCGGCGGGGCAGCAACGTGGTCTCGCCCGGCATAGGGGGCAGGATCACCGCCTCGATCACACCCGGATTGATATTCAGATTGCGCGCCGGACACTTAGGCCAGAGCGCGTGGCTGCCCCGAAAGACAATCGGAATCATCACGACGTCCTGGGGCAGCTTGGCGAACAGCGCGTGCTGCAGCGGAAACAACTGCACGTCGAACGATGCCGTTGTGCCCATCGGATAGATCACACCGGGGCGGCGTTCCATTTCCTGCAGGATGCGCGGAATCGTATGGGATGAGATATCCACGCTGTCCCGGGTGATGAAGCCGTCCACCGTCTCGAACATCCGGTCGAATTTGTCCGGCGACATTCCGAAGATGCTGATCTCGCGGGACCCGATCCTCACCGACGTGGACTTCGCCAGTCCCGTGCGCGCCAACTGCACCACCGGGCGGGAACGGTCCCATCCCATGGCATCCAGAAACACGGGATCGTTGAACACGGAAAACACAACGAAATGCTCCAGCATGCTCTGGTGCGACGGCAGGAACAGAATCTTCCGGCCCCCACCGGAAAGGTCCATTTCCCGGACAAGGGTGCGGAACATCGGATCAACCGTCACTTCCAGCCGGATGCCGAACGCATCCATCGTGTCCCGCGACCAATCCAGCCAGACCTCCCACGCCCGCTCGTGCCTGAGTTCCGGTGCAAGATCCTCCTCCGCAATGCGGCCCCGGCGCTTTCCTACCCTCCAGCAGCGCTTCGCCCACCGCAACATCCGGATCTTGCGCTTCAAGGAGGTCAGTTCCTCGGTTACGCCCACGTGGGCGTAGTCCAGAAACCGACCCGTGTGGGAACCGGCGAGCAGCGGGGGAAGCGCCAATGCCTCCACTCCGTCCGCTTCCGGTGCCGCGGAGTTCACGCCATCCACAATACGGGCGCTCAGGTCGATCATATCCCGCGTCAGATAGCTGTACGGCTGCCCGTACCAGTAATTCTCCGGCCTGAGCCGCGAGGGGTCCTCCCGGTGCGCGGCAAGGAACTCCACAAGCATGCTCCGGCCCAGGTCCACGTCTGCCTTCAGTGCCGCCGAGTGTTCGGGATCCAGACCCTGGATCCGGCATAGCAGGACGTCGGCTTCCGCGACCACTTTCCACACCGAACTGCCGAACCATCCAAGGTTATTGTACGTGTTGTAGCGCGTGGCGAGAAGCTCTCCGGCCGCAATGTAGTGCAACGTCTTCTGCGCCACTGTTTCCAGGAGTTCCCGGAGGGTTCCATTCCATGTATTGCCATTGACCTCGCAGGAGTATTCAACATGCCAACGCGGATCTTCGTCCGTGGCAACGCTGGGCAGCGCTTCCGCAACGGCCCTTGCGTGGGACAGCGGTACTCGTGAGATCCTGGCCTGCGCCAGCGCTGTTTCCGCCAGGTCGGGCGAAAAATCGTCCCCCCTTGCGAGCGCCTCAACGTACAGCGACTGGTATAGTTTCAGGAAGTCCTGGCCCGTTCCTGCGCCGCTGCCAACGAACTCATCCCGCAGGCGCAGATAAATCCGGCTGCCTTCGTGATACGCGGGCGTCAGTTCATCGAAGTGGTCGTGGGCTTCCTTCAGGCGACTGTCCCGCAGCCCCGGAACGCCCTGGTAGATCGCGTCCACGATGCGCGCCCTTTTCCGCAGGCCATCGAGGCCGATCTCATCGGCGCCGCCCGCCGGCCACGTCAGATCCTCCGTCGCCCACCCCTCGAAATAGCCTTCGGGCCGGACAGCCGCGATCAACTCGGCGGCAGCCTCATCGTACGCGGCCGCCAGACGGGCTGGATCCTGCAGCAACATACGGTGTATGGGAACGGATTGATTCCGATTCATTTGGCCTCGGTCCCACTAAAAGAGCCGAACATCCGCCCGGGCGTGGTTTTGATTCGACCGTTCAAACCCGGTCGGGGGAATTGTCGACCGTTGGCGGTCCTTATCCTCGAACTCCCGCAACCCGGTCAATCGGCCTGAGCGGTCAGCACGGAAACCGCACCGTCCCCCTCTTTCAATACATGGTGTTTCAATCCGGGAATGTGGATCTCCTGGATATATACCCGCCAGTCGATGCGCGTCACGTCGAAGTTAAACGCCTTCCGGTCTTCCGGATTCAACCCCTGGAACAGCTTGCGGGTATTTTCCGTTTCGAACTCGCAGTCGAGATGGGTATACCCGCAATATATATCGAGCAGGGACTCGAGCCTGACCAGTATGGCTTCCATCGCCATAACCCGGCGCCTGTAGCGGGAAACCCACCGGGTTGGCAAATAGTCAACGGCCGCCTTCAAGAGGCGCAGCGGAAGCTTGTATTTCAAAAGGACCATACAGGAGAACCGCCGTCTGCTGATGAACTGCCAGGGCCGGACTTCGATGGGCTGCCCTTTCCGGCCCCGCAAGGGCGAGGTCTTGAAGTAGCCGTATACCAGTTCGACCATTTCACTCGCCCGCACCGGATTCTGTGAGCCCGACGCCACGTGGTAGACCTTCATCTCCCGCGCCCCGTGAACCTGCGGAAGCACCGCCGTAACGGCGTTGTTCAACATGTCCACGGGTATAATGTCCAGCACAATCTTGGGATCGATAGGGAAGTTCGTCAGGCGGCCTTTACCGTAGTGGACGATCAGCGGATCGGCGACTTTCAGATCCTCCACCCAGCCCGGCTCCGGGTCTTCGAGACTGCTCTCAACGATGGACGGACGGACGATGGCCGTTGGAAGGTCTCCACGCGACTTCACGATCATCTGCTCGCCCATCGCCTTGGTGAGCGTGTAGCTGTCGTTCCAGCCCCAGCGCCTCGCCCTCCGCATTCCCTCGTCCACCAGTTGCTTCCGGATCCAGCGCTGCCGAAGCGCTTCGACCTGGTGCGCCTTCCGGTAGTCCGTCACGCGTTTGCCGCGGTCCTGGCGCCTGAGTTGCTTCAGGAACGCGGCCTCCAGGTCGGGCTTCCTGGATGCCGCTTCCACCTCCCGGGCGAACGCCCGAATGGCGTCAATCTCGTCCTGAAGGTCGAATCCGGCCGGGCTTCCGTTGATGAGATCCGAAACGCTCCGATTTTGTGGAAACGGCGCCTCCGGGATCCGGCCGGTCCGCTGTCCGCTTACGTACGCGGTTGACACGTGGACCAGCGAGGCTTTCCTGCAGGTCTTCGCGAAGGCCACGACCCTCGCGGCGCCC
>CAXXJS010000052.1:0-10669 GCA_963662665.2 Candidatus Latescibacterota bacterium | reverse complement strand
GCTGCCGTCACCGCCGCCCTGCTCGCCTGCGTGGTCACGCCGCACCACACGGGAATCGGCGGATACGGCGGCGCCCTCATGGTCTGTATGAACGGCGAAATCGGCTGCATCGACTTCAACACGGTTGCGCCTAAGGCCGCCACAAACAGGATGTTCCAGGTAGTCCGCTCCGACGGACGCTTCGGGTCGTTGGTCAGGAGTCGGGCCAACGAGGTCGGCTGTCTCGCCGTCTCGGTTCCCGGCGTTCTCGCCGGCCTGGCTGCGGCACTCGAAAAATATGGAAAAATACCACTGGATCAGGCGCTTGTTCCGGCCATTCGGGCTTGCAAGAACGGCTTTCGGGTGTCGCCCGAGTACGCGGACGCCGTGACAGCGAACGAAAAACGCATCGGCATGTTTCCGGACACCGCACGGCTTCTGCTGGTCGACGGTTCGGCGCCAACAACCAGAGACCGGGCAGCCAACCCCAATCTCGGTCGCATCCTCGAACAGGTTGCCACTAAAGGCGTCGATGAGTTCTACCGGGGAAAGATCGCGGGAAGAATCGTCAAATACGTCCAGGAAAACGGCGGGATACTGACTGAAGACGATTTCGCGGACTTCCAGGCCCGCCACGTCGAGCCCGCCCACGCTTCGTGCCTTGGTTACGATCTATATACCGCTCCCCTTTGTTCGAGCGGCCTCACCGTCCTTCAGATGTGTCGCGTCGCCGAAGTGGCGGAACTGGACCTGTGGGCCCGCGATGCCGCACGTCTCGCCCACGGCATGACTGAAACCATCCGTGCCGCGTGGCTGGACCGCTACAGGCATTTCGGCGACCCCGGATTTGTCAAGGTACCGCTTGAAACCCTTACGTCCGACGTTCAGATTGGAGCAACGGGGCGCGAAATCGCCGATCACGTATCGGAAGGCACGCGAGGGCAGGCGCTGCTGCGCCCGCTTACGTACGGCGGCACGACCCACGTCTCCGTCGTAGACCGCGACCGCAATATGGCTTCACTCACCCTGACCCACGGACCCGGTTTCGGCTCATTTGTCACCGTCCCCAGAATGGGACTGATCCTGAATGCCGGCATGTCCCGCTTCGACCCCGGTTCCGGCCTGCCCAACTCGGTTGACGCGGGCAAGTCGCCCGTCAACAACATGTGCCCCATGCTCATCCTCAGCGACGGCGAACCGACGATGACAATCGGCGCGTCGGGCGGCACCCGCATCCCGTCTTCCCTGTTTCAGGTGCTGACTCGGCGACTGATCCTGGACGAGGATCTCGACTGGGCGGTCAGCGCGCCAAGAGTGCACTCCGAAGGCAACGAATGGGTCACACTTGAAGAAGGGTTCGGTGAAATCGCACCCGACTACCTGAGGTCGGAAGTCAAATACACGCTGGGCAAGGGCAGCGCGGCCGCAAACGTCAGGGCCATCGAAATCACCGAGGACGACGAACTTCTCGCATCGCTCGATCCCAGAATCCGGGGCAAGGAAAAAGGAATCTGACACCTCCCGGCGCACCCTTCGCGCGATCCGGAGGCGCCTGACGGCGTCCGGGATTACAGGGCCGTCCCGCTTACGAAAAACGATTGCAAATACTTGAAAAATAAGGATATGTGTCCAACGTGAAGACATTTCCCTTTGGCAGCGGCCGTCCCGACCCTGCGTCCTTTCCCAACCGGGGCCTGGCGGAAGCCGCCATGCGTATTCTGCCGGAGATGGGCGATGAACTGGCGTGTTATCCCGGTTCACTGGGGTACGAACCGCTCAGGAGACTGATGTCCCGGAGGTTCGCGCACCGTGAAGGCGTTGCCCTGCCCGTCGAACAGATTGTCCTGACCACGGGCTCGATGCAGGCGGTTACGCTGATGGCGCAGATATTCGTCGAGTCGCCCGGCGACGTGATTGTGCTCGAGGAATATTCGTACTCGGGCACCCTTAGCGCCTATCGCAAGGAAAAGGCAGAACTCGTTGGCATTCCGTTGGACGAATCCGGCATGCGGATGGACGCCCTCGAACGAACGCTGGACACGCTGGTTTCCGGGAACAGAAAACCGAAATTCATCTACACGCTGCCAACCTACCAGAACCCGACGGGTTCGATCATGCCGCTCGACCGGCGCCGGGAGCTGCTGGCTATTGCAGGCAGTTTCGGTATACCGGTGGTTGAAGACCACTGTTACGCCGACACGGTTTACGAAGACGACCACGAACCCGCACTGTGGACGCTCGAACACGATACGCCGGTGATCCACATCGAATCCCTGTCCAAAATCCTGGGGCCGGGAATCCGGCTGGGCTATCTGGCGGCGCCTCGACATCTGCTCGACCGGATTCTTCAGTATCGGCGGGACGGCGGCACGAGCGCGCTCAGCGCAGCCATCGTATATGAATATTTCAGAGAGGAACTCTGGTCGCACGTGGACAGAATCAACGCGATCGTAAGGGAAAAACGCGATCTGATGTTTGACTCGCTCTCACGTTTCCCCGACGCCTTCGAGTGGTTCAGCCGGCCCAAGGGCGGTCTCTTCATCTGGGTCAGGTTGCCCGACGCCACCGACACGGTCGCCTGCGAGAAGCTCGCGGAATCAATGGGCGTCGACTACGCTTCAGGAAAAGCCTTCCACGTGGACAATATGGACGTACCGTATATCAGACTCGCGTTCGGTTTTGCAACACACGACGATATCCGTAAGGGCATCCCGATTCTGGCCGACTGTATTCGAAACACCCGGAAAACGCCGGCCTGAACGCAACATTCGCGGACCATACGGAGGAGGCGATGATTTGAACGCGCATGCGACCGTGCCCCAGCCCGCGCCGATTCCCGGCGTGAAGCGCCTGATCGCCGTAGCAAGCGGCAAGGGAGGCGTGGGAAAATCCACAACCGCCGCCAATCTCTGCGTTGCGCTCGCGCGGCAGGGCGCCGCGGTGGGCCTTATGGATGCGGACATCTACGGTCCAAACGTACCTATCATGATGGGTGTAAACGAAACACCGGACATGGGTCCGAACGGCGGGATTGTGCCTCTTGAGCGTCACAATGTCAAGATGATCTCGCTCGGTTTCATTACCGAAGCCGGCGCCCCGGTCATCTGGCGTGGTCCCATGCTGGCCAAAATGGTAACCCAGTTCCTGCGGGACGTTGCCTGGGCGCCTCTGGACTTTCTGGTTATCGATCTGCCGCCTGGAACCGGCGACGTCCAGCTTACCCTGATTCAGTCCGCACGCCTGGACGGCGCCGTCATTGTCACAACACCGCAATCCGTGGCGCTCGAGGACGTGCGTCGCGGCATTCAAATGTTTAAAACGGTCGACGTGCCCGTTCTTGGAATCGTCGAAAATATGAGCGTTTACGTCTGCGGCAACTGCAATACGCAGACCGACATCTTCGGGCACGGCGGCGGCAGCGAAATGGCTGCCGAATATAACGTGCCGCTTCTGGGCGAAATCCCTCTGGACGTGCGCATTCGACGGGGCGGAGATACCGGCGCCCCGATTGCGGCCGCAGACCCGGATTCCCCGATCTCCCGACGTTACGTCGAAATCGCATCGAGAGTGAGAGAGGCGGTGGATGGATAGTGTGCCGGCCGCCCTGTCCGGTACACCGCGGTCCCCCGAACAGACACATATACGGAACTCCACCCTCCTGGGCCGTCGAATTAATGACGGCCCAACGGCTTTTTGCGAAACATCCGGCCTGCCTGGGGAGTCAAAGACAAAAGGGAATTCCACCGCAGGCCGGCATCGGCCGAACGGGCGGCGGAATCGGCCGGAGCTTCCGGCGGACGCCGCCCTCGATCTTGCACGTTGCCGGAGATACCAACCTGACGACCTGAAGGAACAACGGATGACGGAAACACGGATTTCGAAGTGTCCTGTAATAGTGGCCGCTGTTTTAACGGCTTACGCGCTCACGGGGTGCGGCGGCGAAAAAGCCAAGGGACAGAGTACAACCGAAGCCGCGGCCGATTCCACAAGAGCCGACTCGACGGCGGTAGATACGGCAAAAGTCGCGAAAGGGAAAAAAACGCCGGAAGGCGTACCCGTCAAGGTCCATCGCATTGAACAGGGCGCGATTTCCTCATACCTTCTCTACAATGCAAAGGTCGAGGCAGAAGAGACCGTTGACGTATATGCCCACGGAGACGGGCTCGTTAAACGCGTGCTGGCCGAAGAGGGCGATCGGGTCAAGGTGGATCAGGTCCTGGTCCACCTTGTCGACCACGAACTCAAGCTCTCTGAATCCGAAGCCAGAATCGCATACCTCAAATTGGAGAGCAACTTCAAACGCCGCAAAGAAGTCTATTCCAGGAACCTGCTATCCAAGGAAGATTTCGAAAGTGACGAATTCGACCTGCAACAGGCCAGGATTCGGTGGCAACGCACACAGTTGAATCTGGACCACGCGCTGGTTCGATCTCCTATCGCCGGGGTCGTGGCCGAACGGATTGTCAAATTGGGCGACCGCATCGGTCCTTCAACCAAGCTTTATGTTCTGGTCAACATGCGGAGCCTGATATCCAGAGCACATATACCCGGATCGGAACTGCGCAACATCTCCGTGGGACAGCAGGCCCGGATCGCCACGAATCTTCTGCCCGACGTCGATTTTCCCGGACGCATTATCCGAATCAGTCCGGTTGTCGATCCGAACAGCGGGACCTTCAGGGTAACGCTGGCAATAGACGACGCCAACGGCGGATTGCGGCCGGGTATGTTTGTCACAACGCATATTATTACCGCGACCCACGACCAGGCATTACTGGTGCCCAAGCGCGCCATCATCTACGATGACGGGCATCCTCACGTGTTCGTGGTTCAGGACAGCACCGCACGAAAGATTCAACTGGACGTAGGTTTCGAAGACACTGAAAACCTGGAAGTCCTGAGCGGCGTCTCGCAAGGGGACAGCATCGTTGTCGTGGGCCAGAACGGCCTTAAGGACCTGGCCAGAGTCAGGGTGATCGAGGGCAAGGGCCTGCGCATTCCGGCCAAACCGGATACCACGGCACAAGATTCCCTGGAATTGCAGGAGTAACGGCCCGTTGAAAGCGTCCATCCTGTCTGCCTGCCTCGCATGCTTCAGCAGGCAGGCCGGCTCCGGTGACCGAATGACCGCGATGCCGCTGATTGAGGACCCGATAAGATAATGAATGACGAATCCACAGGCGCCGCGTCACAGAGTCCCCGTTCCCACGCCGGAACCCAGATCTCCCGCACTTTCGAATTAACCACCCGCAGGCCGGTGGCCATTTTTATGGTCGTCCTCGCCATCGCTGTCTTCGGCTACATTTCCTACCAGCAGCTACCGCTCACTTTGATGCCGGACATTTCCTACCCCACCCTCACGATCCGCACGGATTATGCCGATACCGCGCCTGAGGAAGTCGAGAACCTGATTTCCAGGCAAATCGAACAGCGGCTGGGGGTTGTCAACAATCTGGCCAGCATCGTATCCATTTCCAGGGCCGGGATGTCGGACGTCATCCTGGAATTCGGCTGGGATACGGATATGAACGACGCTGTACAGACCGTTCGGGAAAACCTGGACCGGCTGAACCTGCCCCGGGGCGTCAACAAACCGCTCATTTTGCGTTACGACCCCACGCAGGATCCCATAATGCGCATCGGTCTCTACGGCGATGCCGATTTATATACCCTGAGGCTTATAGCCGAAGAAGAAATCAAGCAGGCGCTGGAGGCAATGAAAGGCGTGGCCGCGGCCCGGGTGCACGGCGGCCTGGAAGAAGAAATCCGCGTTGAAATCAACGAAAGGCAACTCGCACAGATGGGGCTCGGCATTGGCGATATCAATCGGCGTCTCCGAGAAGAGAACGTAAACCTTGCCGGCGGCAGTCTGTTGGACGGGCAGACCCAGTACATGGTTCGCACCCTGAACGAATTCAGGACGGTCGACGAAATCCGCAATCTCGTGATCGGACAGAAAAACGGCGCGGATATCCGGCTGAAAGACGTCAGCGGGGTTGTCCGCAGCCATAAGGACCGGGAGATCATCACCCGTGTCAACGGCGTGGAAAGCGTGGAAATCGATATCTTCAAAGAGGCCGACGCCAACATCGTCGCCGCCGCCGGGCGGGTCAGGGACCGATTGTTCGGCACGCCCGAGCAGCTGGCCTACGTTCAACGACTCGAAGCCGGAGAAATCAAACAGGCCGAGGCCACGGATCGGGCCGCCCAGGTGCGGCAGTTTATCCAACTCAGAGAAATGACCAGTTTTATCTCATATTCGCTGCCGGAAGGCATGCAGGTGGAAGTACTGTCGGACCAGTCACAATTCATCAAGCGATCGGTCGACGAAGTCAAACAGACAGCCATTATTGGCGGCATCCTCGCTATCCTGGTGCTTTACGTCTTCCTGCGAAATCCTTCACATACCGGCATTGTAAGCCTGGCCATTCCGATCTCCATCGTCGCCACGTTTGCTCCGATGAAAATATTCGGCGTTTCTCTGAACATCATGTCTCTGGGAGGCATGGCGCTGGGTATCGGTATGCTTGTCGATAATTCCATCGTCGTACTGGAGAGCATCTTCCGTTGCCGGGAAGAAGGAGACGACATCGTGACGGCGGCAGTCCGGGGCACCGGCGAAGTAGGCGGCGCCGTATTTGCCTCCACGCTTACCACGGTTGCCGTCTTTTTTCCCATTGTCTTCGTCGAAGGCGTGGCCGGCCAGGTCTTTGGCGATATGTCCCTTACCGTCGTCTTTTCGCTCGTGGCGTCACTGGCTGTTGCACTCTTCTTCATCCCGATGCTGGCTTCCCGCCAGATCCGGGTCGCCGGGTCCGGAAGCGGACGCGCCCGGCCGTCCGTCGGCGACATGTTCAACTCGGAACTGCTGCAGTTCAAGTCCCTCGCACGCCTCAGGGAGCTTTCCGGTGGTCGGTCAATGACCCGCCTTCCGGCCCTGGTGTTCAAGGCCCTCGTCTATGTGACCTGGCTGGTTCTGGAATTCGTCTGGCGCACACTCTGGGTCGTACTCGCGATCCTGATTGTCATCCTGAAGGCGGCCTGCGTGTTGCTGGCTCCCGCCCTGTATTTTCCCGTTGCCGCCCTTGTTCTGAAGATCCGGAAGAAACCCGCGAATTCCTGGCGGGATCTATGCGCATGGTCCGGGAACCCGATGTTGTTCGGATCCGGAATCGTCCACGCCATCTGGCACGACCTGCTGGTGTTCAACGCCCCGGTCACGCTCGGTAACGGACTCGCCAACTCCGTGCGATGGACCTGGAGAGCCGCCCGACGCACGTACCAATGGGCGTTTCGCGGCCGTCGTCTCGGGATTTTTCTGCGCGTACCTTGTGCCGTCGCGGGGGTTCTTCTTCTGTGCCTGCTTTTCGTGTTGGGGCCGGTCTACGTCATTCTGCGATATTGCATCTTCCAGACGGTATCCCTGCTGGGCAAGCTGCTGATCCTCACTCTGATGATGACGTTTCCAGTCGGATTGACGGTGGTGGCGCTGCTGGCCGCCATCGCCGTACCCCTGCTGACGCCCGTTATTCGCGCTTTCGAATTCAGTTTCGGCGCCATCAGCCGATTCTATCCTTTCCTGATCCGCTGGGCGCTGCAGAACCGCCTCACCATCATCGTCATCGCCATCCTGCCGTTCCTTCTGTGCTGGTACTTCCTTTTACCCCGGATCGGCCGCGAACTCATCCCTGCCGTTCACCACGGTGAATTCGATCTGGAACTCGCCATGCCGGTGGGAACGCCCCTGGAACGCACGGGGAAGACCGTAGCCGACGTCGAATCGCGGGTTCTGAAAGAACGTGGCGTTGAGCGCATCGCAACCGTCGTGGGCGTGGACAAGACCTCAATTTCCAACTCCGACCAGGGAGAACATACCTCAAAGGTCACCATCGTCGTCTCCGACGAAACGTCAAACGGCGCCGGCGACCTTAACCGGCTCTGGCAGGACTTCACGACGTTTCCGAAGAGAGTCTGGGCGGGCATATCCGGCAATACGATGCTGGCGAAACGGGAGTCGGATCTCATGGCGAGGTTACGGGACAGTCTTGGCGATCTCCCACAGGTCTCGGTCGACTTTTCACGTCCGGCCCTGTTTACTTTCAAGACACCGATAGAGCTGGAAATCCGTGGCTACGACCTGGGAGACCTCGCGAGCCTGGGACGTAACGTGGAACGCGCCCTTTCCGGTATCCCGGGCTTATACGATGTCAAATCCAGTCTCCAGCGCGGGAGTCCGGAAGTACAGATTGTCTATCGCCGGGACCTGCTTGCGTCTTACGGGCTCAATCTTCGAAGCGTCGCCACGCTGGTTCGAGAAAAAGTGCAAGGCGACGTGGTCACCCGATTCCGTGAGGCCGACCGCCGCATCGATGTTCTGGTTCGCGTAGACGAAGCCGATCGATCCGGCGTGTCCGATCTGAAACGCCTAGTGGTCAATCCCGACGGTGAGGCCCCCATCCACCTTTCCGCCGTGGCCGAAATACAGGTACGGGAGGGACCCAGCGAGATCCGACGCATAGACCAGCAACGCGCAGTGCTGATATCGGCCAACGTCGCGGGTACCGATCTGGGAACCGCAACCGGACTGATCCAGCAGGCGCTGGAGAAAATCGACATTCCCGCGGACGTATCCTTTGTTATCGGGGGCCAGAACCGCGAGATGCAGACGTCGCTGCAAAGCCTGATCTTCGCACTGTGCCTGGCAGTTTTTCTGGTTTACATCGTCATGGCTTCCCAGTTTGAATCCTTCGTCCATCCCTTTGTCATCATTTTCACGATTCCCCTGGCACTGATCGGCGTACTGTTCACCCTCTTCGTTACCGGCATCTCGTTCAGCGTCGTGGTTTTCCTGGGTCTGATCATGCTGGCCGGAATTGTCGTCAACAACGCCATCGTTTTCGTCGACTACATCAACCACCTGCGCGCCAACGGCCGGTCCAAGGTCGACGCGATCGTACAGGCCGGCTCGGTGCGGTTGCGCCCCATTCTCATGACAACCGCAACAACCGTTCTGGGGCTCCTGCCTATGGCGCTTGGGCTGGGCGCAGGCTCAGAGATTCGAACGCCCATGGCCATCACCGTGGTTGCCGGCCTTATCAGTTCAACCGCGCTCACACTCATCGTCATACCAACTGTCTATTCCCTCCTGGATCGGGGAGAATGACGCCTGAAATCAGAACCTTACGGGTAGGAAATACGCGCCGGCGCCTACTGATCGACGCGACCCAAAGGGCCCGCGGAACTCCGGCCCGTTAACCCATCACGGGAGCCGAAGCGACCGTTTCCGGTTACCAGAGATGGAAGTTTTCACTTTCCTTTTCTCCTGAATTCTGTTTTCTTTGTAATTCGTCATCCCCGGCGGGAAGCCATTTACCGGTAACTTTTTTCGTTTTGCGTTGTCTAACTGATTGACCGGCATCCGGCCGGTCTGAAACAGACCAATGATTCCGCCTTTTCTATGACATCGAAAGGGTTGGGAAGCGAAGAATTCGGGAGCGCCCTGTATGTCATATGTGCTGAGAACAGCGCTGTTGTTCACCCTCGCCGCGTTCCTTTCCGCCCGGGTTGCGGCCGAGGAAGCGGCATCCAGAGAAATGCACCTCAGTCTCACCGAATGCATCGAAATTGCGCTGGGCAACAACACGGCAATTACCCAGGCCCGCTTTTCGCGGGAGGTTGCCGTCGCCCGGATCGACCAGAGTCGAAACGCGTTTCTTCCAACGCTGGGCACCAACTACCGTGTTTCCAGAAGCGTAACCGGCCCAAGGGAAGGCGCCATTTTCGATCAGACAACGCAGACAATTGTCACCACCCTGGGCGAGGACCGGGTGGGCGGGGCACAGTCGGTGGGGTCCAGCCTGAGCTTCACCATTTTCGACGCCGCCGCTTTTGCGAATCTGTCGGCCAGCCGGAAGACGGCGCGGGCGGCTGAAATGGATCTGTCCGGTAGCCGCCGCCAGATGGTTTTTGAGGTGAAACAACGTTATTTCATCCTTCTCCAGCGAATGGAGCAGCTGGAACTGGCGAAAGAGCAGGTCAGCGTATCGGAAGAGAGCCTTCGCCGAAACAAAACCCTGTATGAGATCGGCACCTCCACCATTTCGGACGTCTTCGGCGCCGAATCTCAGTTGGCACGTTTTCGTGTAGAACTCATCGCCAGAGAAAACGACGTTGCCACTGCCCGCTCACTGCTCGCGTTTTCTCTCGGACTCAGTCCCGACGTGAACATTTATCCGACCGAGAAGACGTTAACGGTTGCGCCGCCGGCCATCACGTACGAAGAGTCATTGAATCGGGCGCTGGACGGGAATCCCGGGATTCTGGCGCAGAGGCATAGGATGCTGGCAAGCAGGGATCAACTGAAAGCCACGAGATATAGCGTGCGCTTCCCGAGAATCTCGGGTAGCGCGGGGGTACAGCTGGCAATTGAACCGGGGGGAGAGTTTCGAGGGTGTGGAAGACCTTTTTGTCAAGAACTACTCGTACAACGCCGGCATCAGTGTCAGCCTCCCTGTTTTCAACGGGTTGAGTGCCGAAAATAACGTAAAGATCCAGAAACTGGAGTACCTCAGAAGCATGGAACAACTCGACCAGGCGAAACGCCAGAGAACGATGGACATCAGGCTGTCGTTCCTGAACCTCGAAAGGCTTCGCCAGAGTATCACCGCCAACGAAGCCGCGGTGAAGGCCG
>CAXXJS010000051.1:0-83221 GCA_963662665.2 Candidatus Latescibacterota bacterium | reverse complement strand
ATGCAGCAGCCCCGTGATGCCCCACAGATCCTCGTCCTGCCCGAATCTGCGCGCGTAGGCCCGCATCGCCGCTTCGACGGCCAGCATATGCTTGATGAGATTCGGATTCCCGGTGTATTCGCGCAAGAGTTGAAGGGCTTCATCCCGGCTCGGTAGTGACATTCGCGCTCCTTATCTACGCCATGTGGCCATTGCCGCGGGACAATGTTTCGAACAATTTCTGTGTGGCCATGGAAAGACTGCGCCCTTTGCGTTTGAGGACGCCCAGCGGGCGTACCAATGGCTTGCCACGGAGAGGAAGCGCTTTAAGGGTGTCTTTGAACCGTCCCTGTTTCATTGCCGATGAAGGCACGAGGGAAATTCCGATATCGACTTCTACCGCATGGATCAGGGTAGCGATGTGGTCCAGTTCCATAACCGGGCGGAGGGTCACGCCGTGTTTCCGGAAATAACGGTCGATGGCCGTCCGGGTGGGGGCTTCACGCGTAAAGAGGATAAGTGGATGTTTGCCCATTTGACCCGGGCTGACGGTCGGCAGCATGCTGAGCGGGTTGGATACCGAGCAGATCACAACCATCGGATCTTCCGCGAACGGGACAGCGTCCACGTTCCGTTGAGGCCGGGGAAAGGCAACAACCCCGAGGTCGACCTGGCCGCTTGCGACGTCGTCGTAGATGTTTTTCGCCTGCGCATAAGACAATCGCAGATTGACTCGCGGATGGGACTTGATATAGTTCTTCAGAAACGGGCCCAGTTCCATCATGCCCACTCCGTATATGGCGGAAAGTCGAACGGTACCGGAAACCTCGCCGCTCAGCGACTGTATGCGGTGTTGCATTTCATCGTATCGACGGACGATTTCCCGCGCATAGGCGTAAAAGATTTCACCTTCCACCGTAAGGGAAAGCCGTCTCTTCTCCCGCTGTACCAGCAGACGTCCCTGACGTCTTTCGATGCTCTTGAGCTGCTGGCTGACAGCCGATTGGCTGACGTCGTTGAGCAACGCGGTTTTGGAGAAGCTCTGGTTTTCAATAAGGTCGCAAAAGACCTTCAGGCTTTCCGTAAGCACAAGATCGTTTCCAGTTCGGTTAGTGTGGCCATTTCCGGAAGCGGATCGCGATCCGGGGTCGCCGTGACGTCCTGCCTCCGCCAGGGGGTTCAGGTATTCGGAATGCCGGTTTCCCGATGGGGCAGGACTCGATTCCGATCCACCGCAGCGACGTTCAAATTGCTGGAAATCCACACAAAGCGCAGGTTGGGCGTTCAGAGGTGTCAATAGGTGAATCTTACAAAGAAAACTATAAGATTCACGAAAGCAAGTCAACAGAAAATCTATATGTCCGGGCGAAACTTGCGGGGCATCTCTTCAGATTAACCAGCTGCCATCCGCAGTCTGAAAGAAACGCAAGTCCGTGCGCCCCACCGGTCTAACTGTTTTCTATATGTTAATTTTCTTGTGTTAAGCTGCCCATGAGGGTATATTTCGCGTTCCGTCCGTGCGGGTTCCAACAGCGCGGAAACACGGGTACACAACTGTTCTGAAAGGAAACGTAATTGTGAATTGGTTCGATCGTTTGAAATCGGGTATTCAAACGCTGGTCCGGCGGACCATGCCAGACAATCTGTGGATAAAGTGCGAACGCTGCCATCAGACGCTTTACAACAAGCAGGTGCGGCAGGAGTTCGGGATTTGTCCCCATTGCGGCGCACATTTCAGGATCGGCTATAAAGAGTATCTTGATCACATTCTGGACGTCGGCTCCTTCGAGGAATTCGCCACAGGGGTAAAATCCGCCGATCCGCTGAATTTCGAAGATCGCAAACGATATGTGGATCGGATCCGGGAGGGTCGAAAAGCCACCGGGCTCGATGCGGCGGTTTGTGTCGGCATCGGCAAGATCGATGGTTGGCGCGTCGGCGTGGGTATCCACGAACCTGCGTTCATCATGGGTACGCTGTCGTCGGCGGAGGGCGAGCGGTTCTGTCGCCTTATAGATCGCTGTATCACGGAGCGGTTACCCCTTATTCTGATCTGTCGCTCAGGAGGCGCCCGGATGCAGGAGAGTGCGCTATCCCTGATGCAGCTGGCGAAAATCAACGCCAGGCTGGCGCGGTTTGCAGACGCGGGGCTATTGTTCATTTCCATCCTGACCGATCCCACTACGGCGGGTGTATCCGCCAGCTACGCCCTTATCGGCGACATCAATATTGCGGAGCCCAATGCGTTGATCGGCTTTACGGGAGAGCGGATTACGGGTAGTTCCGTGAGCGAGGAGGAATTGGAGGCGCTCCGCCGGGCCCAGCGCGCCGAAAAGGTTCTGGAGCACGGGTTTGTCGATATGATTGTGCCTCGCAACGAAATGCGGCAGACGCTGGCCAGGCTGTTCAGGCTGCTCTTGAACTCGCAATCCGGCGCGATTGTTCGGGTATGACCGGAAGTCGGTCCCTGGAAGCTGCTTTTGAATTTCCAACGGTCTTCGCGCCTGTCTGCGTGCAACGCACAGGCAGGCGGCTGCAAAAGCGCCGGTCGGCGTTCAGTGTCCTGTCCCAAGAAATCTAACCACTCTTCCGCCGATTCATCCCGTCTCGCGGCGTTGGGCCGACCTTACGCAGGTCGGTGGCGCCTTGCGAGCCGGGCGACTCGACGGCCGAATTCAGGCAACCCGTTTCTGGGATAGAACACTATTGGAAGGCAGACATGGGTGTGGGTCTCAACGTCTACGTGGCGGTTTTTCTGTTTCGAAAAAACCGCGTTCTGTTACTCGAGCGCGCTCCTCACAAGGGGTTCGCGCCGGGGCGATGGACAGGAGTCGGGGGACGGGTGGAACCGAACGAAGTGGCCGATCTGGAAGCGGCGGCGCGCCGGGAGTTGGGCGAGGAAGCCGGAATTGAAACGCAGGACGTCGAAAATCTGGACATCCGTGTCGTACTGACGCGCCCTGAAGACGGCGGCGTTACTAACGTCGTGTTCTTCACGGGACAGACGGACCGTGACGGGTTTGGTTCCTGCAGCGAAGGCCGGCTGCACTGGGTCGAGCTGGACTGTGTGGACGATCTGGACCTCCTGGAGAATGCCGGATATGCTCTCAATCTGGTCCTTCAGTCCGATCAAACCGGATTTTCGGGTGTATATTTCGCGGTGGAAGGCGACGTGTGCGGTGGCGCCATAAGAGCCGTAAAAGTGGATCGGTCGGCACTGGGGCGTTTGCCCGTGCAACGGGAAATGCAATGAAATTCGTCATTCGGGCCGGCGGCTTCGGCACCCGCCTTTGGCCCTTCAGCCGGACAACACGGCCGAAACAGTTCCACAGAATGGTCGGCGAACGCACCATGTTGCAGGAGGCCGCACACCGGATCCGGCCGCTGGTCGGCGTCCGGGACCTTTACGTTTCAACCGGAAGCGAGCTGACCTCCATTGTAAGGGAGCAACTTCCGGAATTGCCCGGGGCCGGCCTTATCGTCGAACCGGCGCTGCGCAATACCGGCCCGGCCGTCGGGCTCGAATGCGTGCTGCTCGAGAGCAGGTGCCCCGGCTGTACAGTGGCCAGCCTGGGATCGGACCACCATATAGGAAAGCCGGAGGAATTCTGCCGTCTGCTTCGGGTGGCCGAAGCGGCCGCCGAGGAGGATCCGGAAACCCTGTTTACGATTGGGGTGAGACCCACCCGCGTGGAAACGGGGTACGGATATATTCAAAAGGGAGCGGTCGCCAGGCGGGTAAACGGAGAACCGGTGTACCGTGTGGCGCGATTCAGGGAGAAACCCGACGAACAGACGGCAAGCCGGTACGTGAAGAGTGGCGACTATCTCTGGAACAGCAATATGTTCGTATGGAAGGCGCAAACCGTCCTGGCGTTATTCGAACAGTTCGAACCGGACCTCCATCGTATTCTGATGCGCATTCGGTCAGCGGTGGGTACCGGGGAGGAATGGACTGCGATCGAACGGGAGTATCCCCGTATGAAGGAGGTGGCCATTGACAACGCCATCATTGAACGAGCCCCGAAGGTAGCCACCCTGGAAGCGGATATCGACTGGAGCGATATTGGCAGCTGGGGCGCGCTGACCGATGTCCTTCCCGTCGACACGGAGGGCAATCTGATCTCCGGCGACGTGTTGAATCTGAATTCGAGAAATATAACCGCCTACGGCGTCGAGGGTAAATTGATCGCCCTTGTGGACGTGGAGGATCTGGTCGTCGTGGATACGCCCGATGCGCTGTTGATCTGCAGGCGGGATCGGGCGCAGCGCGTCCGAGACGTTGTCGCGGCCCTGCAGGAGGATCGCGCAGAATACACCTAGTCGAATCGCGGTCATTGCTTTCGCAGTCTGCACTGCTTGCGTTGAGCCCGTCGAAACGGCTTGTCGGACCGCGTTTCGCGACCCTTGTTACCACGCGTGGGACTGGACAACGGAGAAGTCGTCATGAAGATACTTGTGCTCCAGGGACCGAACCTGAATATGCTGGGCAAACGGAAGGCGGCCCATTACGGTCTGGTCACGCTGGACGTGATCCACTCCAGGATGTCGGAGCGGGCGCGCGTGCTGGATTGCGAGTTGGCGTTCCTGCAGTCCAACCACGAAGGCGTTCTCGTCGATAGGGTCCAGGCCGAGAGGGATCGCGTACAGGGGATCATTCTCAATCCGGCGGGGCTGACGGGTTTCGGATATTCACTGAGGGATTCGATCGAAGACAGCCGGCTGCCTGCGGTGGAGGTGCATCTGTCCAATATTCATGCCCGGGAAGCGTTTCGGCGGCACTCCTGCTTTTCGGACGTCGTGGTGGGGCAGGTTGCCGGATTCAAATGGCGGGGTTATATCGCGGCGCTGGAGATGCTGGTGGAGATGCTCAGAGAAGAAGAATAAATGGACGTAAAAAAAGGACGCCCCGGAGTGGATCTGCGGGGCGTCTTTTTGCGTTCTCCGATTATCCCGAATGGCGCGCGTTCAGTTTCGCCTCGATTTCCTCATATACCGCGTGGCTTCGGCGACAATACTGGCGGCGCCTTCGATTCCGGTCTGGCTGGTATTGAGGGTCAGGTGGTAGTTTTCCGAAGCGTTCCAGGCAATTCCGTAGTGCCTTTTGAGATAGCGCCTCCTGTATTCGTCCATTTTTCGGATGCGTTTCGCGGCAACGTGGGACTCAAGGCCTTCCCGCTGCATGACCACCTGAATTCGATAGTCGATGGGAGCGACCACCCGCAGGTGCAACGTGGCGGATCGATCTTTCAGCAGAACCTGCCCGCCCCTGCCCACCAGGACCACGTTGTCCCGTTCGGCCAGACGCGTGATGACTTCCCGCGTAATGTCGACAAAAGCCTCTTCGTCCGGCAAGGAAAAACGGGAATCGGCTCGGCCTGTCAGTTCGGGTACGGTGGCGGTTGCCCACCATTCGTACTCCGAGAGACCCGTGATGGCCTCCGGGTGCCCGGGCGTGAGGAATTTTCGAATGACGCGCATAGCGGGATGTTCAGGACGTTCGTCAAAACGTTCGGCTTCGGAGACCGGGACCTGGGCTTCGTCGGCCACTTCCACGAGCAGGTCTTTGTTCATGCAAAGATAACCCAACAGGTCCGCGGCTTTCTGAGCGACCGATCGTCCGTCACTGCCGTATTCTCTGGAGACGGTAATCACACCCATATTGTGCCTCGCTGACGTGAGATGATGCGTTCGAATTCAGCATCGAGCGTTAGCAGCCCGTTGAAATAGTCCATCCGGTCTGCGTCCGGCCTCGCCTGCAGAGCGACTTTATCAACGGACTGTCAGGTGAAAGAATCGGATATTGGCATAAATTAGCCGGTATTTTTGTTTTGTCAATGGGTTTAATGGTCGGGATATCCTTCGGGCGCTTGCGTTTCCCGCTCCCCGCAAGGGGCTCTGGCGGATGCCGCGGCCAGCGAGGGGGCAACTGATGGAAAATCAGGTCTGGATGTACAGGCACGACGAGATTCAAACCGGACGACCGTTTGGAATTGACGTTGACGGATCGGATTGGCTGTGGGAGGGTTGCGGGCGCAACCGATTGACAGGCCATAATTTACGTACCGCGGAGACGGTTCAGATACCGGTGCCCGATATGGCGGATCGATCGGTCGTTCAGGTCATCTCCTGGGACGACAAGCTGGTACTCACCCTGGGCGACGTACCGTACTACCTGGTTGTCGATCCGGTGCGTCGGACGTGCGAAAGGCGGCAGATCCCGGCAGCCCGGCCCATTGTATGGTTCGGACTCAAAACGCCTTGCGGAAAGGTGCTGCTCTTCGAGCGTTCGGAATCCAGAGTTCTGGTTCTGGATGGTCCGCTGGCAGAGCCGCGTGTCGTGGACTGTCCGTTTGAAGGGCAACTGGCAGGCGGATGGTGCATTGAAGAGATGGTCTATTCGCCAGTGACCGACCCTTCCAGAGTCATCAGGTTCGATCCTGGCGAGGAACGATTCCTGGACGAGCGCCCCGGTCCCTATCCTGAGGCTGCATTGTCCGGGCACCTCATGCATCGAGGCCTTCTCTATACCTGGGATACGGCAAAGGGCCGGATCCTGCCTCTGGAACCGGTCCGTGGCCGGTGGGAAGAAGCGATTCCCACACCCGACCACGGCACCGTCTACGGATTCCTGGGCGGAGGGTTCGGTTTCCGGGGCCGTGCGTATATCTGCCTGAGTACCTATATGCATCCCAGCCGACTCGATGCGAAAACGGGTCGGATCGTGATCCCGGAGGGGCCTCTGACCATCGACGGCAACCCACCCAGGTTTCTGGACCGCTTTCTCGTATTCGACCCGGATACCGGAGCATTCGACTACCTGGTGGCTCCGGAACAGCCGGACGGAGTCCCGCTGCTGTGTTATCACTGGACGGACGGCGAGCGGTTCGTTATTACGGGTACGACGATACCCTACGCGCAACCAGGTAAGCCGGGAAGGGCTTTCGGGTCCTGGATTGTAATGCAGAGCGAGCCGGCGGCGCAGGAACCGGGTTTCGGAATCCCGGACACGGCCTTTGACAGGAGTGCGCATCTGAACCGGAACCGCCGGACGTACGGTACGGAACGGTCGCTCTTTCTGCCGCACACGCCGTGGACGCCGCCCATTGTGAATATGGAGGGCCCGGCAACGGATTACCCGCCGGGGAAGGAGGCCGGG
Organism: Candidatus Latescibacterota bacterium; assembly: GCA_963662665.2. GTDB lineage: Bacteria > Latescibacterota > UBA2968 > UBA2968 > JAAXHE01. Next base: position 76,083 of record CAXXJS010000051.1, on the reverse strand, counting down.
TTGATCCGGCGCGCTGCCAGAACAGATCGGTCGGAGTACCTCGGGCACCTTGCCGAGACCATTGCAGGCGGAGCGTCGTCGGACGCGGACGCGGTCAAAGAGGTTGCGGGTTACGTGAATCGGGCGCTGTATTACAATCCGGTCCAGATACCGGATACCCGGGACCCGGTGGCCATACTGGAGGGACACGATGCGCGGTGCGGACAGGGCGTTGCGGTTACGGTGGCGATTCTGGAAACGCTGGGCATCCCGGTGCGAACGGTAGGTCTCTCCCACCATGTGGTTGCGGAGGCTACGTACGACGGAAGCGACCATGTGGTGGACGCGCTGTTTTTCGGCGCCAGTCAGCCGCAGAAAGCCGGAAGGGTGTTGTCCGTGGCCGAACTGAAGTCGGACGTTTATTTCGCCGATGGCTTCGCGCAGGAATGTTTCGCGTACGATCCCGAATTGCTCGAGAGCGAAGACCGGTTCTGGATTCTGGGTTATGTATTCGGCATCTGGGGGTCGGAGCCGTATTACTCGTACTATCTGGGCGCCGAAAAGGAACATCCCCCAACGTTCCCGATGCCATTGCCGGCACAGCGGGTGGGGGGGAAGGAGGTCAGGATAAACTGGGCGCGGTCGATCAAGATGGGTGGTGGCACGATAGCGTACGACGTGCGCGTTTTTTCGGATCGAACGTGTCGGGAGGAAGTCATGTCGGAAACGACGGGAGACACGTCAATTGTCTGGAGGGTGCCGGAGGCCAATCGGATGTATTTTGTGGAGGTGCGCGCCGTGGACGATCATCGGAACGCGAACCCGGAAACCTGGTATCCCGCGGCACGGTCCAATTTTGTGCTTGTTCCTCGAGATCAGTACGGCTGGTACGGCGTGATGTGAACCTTAACGGCCCGTTGGAAAAGTTTATTCGGGCTTTGTGGGGCCCGGGGCCCCTGTCGGCGCCTATTTGTCGGTGGGGCTGCTCCGCGCGACAGGCACGTGAATGAGTGTGGGCCGCGCCGCGCACAGGCCGTTCCGCAACTCCGGAAGGATCTGGCCGGCATGTTCAATGCGAATTCCCCTGGCGCCAAAGGCTTGCGCCATCCCCGCGTAGTCGATGGGACCCAGTTCCGAGGTAATCCCGCGGCCGTACTGCGCCTCGTGACCGGTGAGTGTGATGCCCCAGGCTTCATCGTCCGCGAGCAGGACCACAAAGGGCAGATTCTGTCGGGCGGCGGCCTCGAGTTCGGCAACCGTGAACGTGAGCGCGCCATCGCCGGAAATGAGGATAACCGGACGTTCCGGGTATAGCAGGCGGGCGCCCATCGCTCCCGGAATTCCGTAGCCCACAACGCCGCTGGCGCCGCAGGTGAGCCAGTGGCCGGGATACCGGTCGCACAGGATCTGGTGCGCCCACTGCCCGATGTTGCCGCCGTCGATGACGACAACGGTGTCGTCGGTCAGGACGGTCTGTACGGCGTGAATGACGTCGAGCGCGTGCAGGCCGTTTCCCTTGCGGGCGTCCAGACAACCCCTGCGATACGCGTCTCTGCGCCTGGCGGCTTCCTCGAGCCACGCCGTTCTGGGCGCGATTTTTTTAAGACGCACAGCTTCGGTCAACTGGGCGAGCGCGGAACCCGGATCGGCAACGACGCGCAGGTGGGCGCCAACTCCCTGATCAACGTGAAAGGCATCCGCGTGGATGCGCACAACGGTTGCATCGGGATGCACGGCGGGCGGCTGAAGGTAGCCCACCCGGTAGTCGCAGGCCGCGCCGGCCAGCAGAACCAGGTCCGCGTCAGGGAGGAGCCGGGGGCCGCCGCTCGCGGCGCCGACAACGCCCATAAACGTCTCGATGGGCCTCGGGATAGCGCCCCGGTCCCATATCGGTACAGTTACCGGGACGGACAGGGCGCGCGTGAACTCAGCCAGCGCCGCGTTGCCGTCTGCATAGTGCGTGCCGCCGCCGGCTACCAGAAGGGGGCGGTTGGACCGTGCGAGCAGGTCGGCGATTCGGTCGATTTCTCCCGGATGCCCCGGTGCCACGGTGGGGGCGGGATGGCTGGGGTCGTGAACGCGGAGGATGGCGTCGGCGTGGACTTCGTCGCTCAGGACGTTCTGCGGGACGGTGAGGTGCACGGGTCCGGGCCTGCCGGATATGGCGGCTTCGAAGGCCTCATGAAGCATCTGCGGGATACGCCCCGGATGGTGGATGGTTTTCGCGTATTTGCACAGCGGTTCCGCGACGGCAACCTGGTCCAGATCCTGGAAGTGCCCGAGTCCGGCGGTGCCGGCGGGGCCGCTTCCCGTGATGAGCAGCATCGGCGCGCCGTCGAAGTGGGCGTTGCAGACCCCTGTGAGCGCGTTGACGTGCGCGACGCCGCTGCTGACGGCGCAGACGCCCACGGTGCGGCTGAGGCGTCCGACGGCTTCCGCGATATATCCCGCGGCCTGTTCATTTCGCACGTCGACAAGGCGCATTCCCGCCCGGTCGCATGCGTCGTCCAGGTCGTCAAGCCCGTGGCCGCAGAGTGTTGCAATAAAGGGGACGCCCTTATGCTGAAGTTCGGCCACCAGCAGGTCCGCACCGTTCATGTTTTTACCTCCCGTGGAACTTCGACGCGTCTGTTCCGTCAAAAGTGAAGACGGGATTACAGGCGCAGGATACGGCTCCGGAAGCCATTCGCCGGCGCGGTTTCGCGCCCATCCATCCGTCAGGCCCGATACAGATTCAACGCATCGATCGCGTCTGCAATGCGGGGCGGGACAAGGTGACCGATTACCGCACCGTTAAACATCAGCTCCCGGACTTCCGTGGAAGAAACCCGCGAATGAACGCCGCCCAGCCTTATGAAGTGGATTCTGTCGGAAAATCCGGCATACTCCCGGCTGTTCACCAACATTTGCACGGCTTTCGGGTCGACATTGTCGCGGTTGGCGGCGACGATGTGTGCGACGTCGAAGAGCGTGGATAGTTCATCCGACATATTCACATAGTACCTCGGGTCAAACAGCCGCAACAGGGTGTCGTAACCTACCACGAAGAACAGTCCGGTCGATTCCGGATAGATGGCGCGAAGGGCGCTCGCCTTATCGACAAATCTGGCATGGCTGCAACCGGCAACGGAGATTTCCGGACAGGGTTCCGCGTAATGGTCGAGCATGGAAAGACGATGCGCCAGAGATGCCGCATAGACGGTCTTGTCGACGTTGGCGTGAGAAAGCAAGAGCAACGCTTCGCCTGCCGGGCACGTCTCTAACGCCCGTTTCAGCATGGCTTCGTGAGCGACGGTCATCGGATTAAAGGAGGCATCCATAACAACCAGGTTGCCGCCGGGCCTCTTGAGACCCTTCGCCGCCTTACGGAAAAAGCGCGCCCGCGGTGGACCGCCGGGTTCGAGCGCGTCCATAAAGCTCTGCAGTTCCTGGAGTTTTCTCGGGGTGGTGTGCATCGGCAACGAGGGAAGAGGGGTTCACGCCGGTTGATTGGATATGTTAGGTTGGGGTTCGGGGTAAGTCAATCGAAATATCACGGGGATTTTCCGCTTGACATCTGCTGGCTCCGCCTTACCATTGGATGGGGTTTGCACGTTAATCGCGAGCGAAAGGGAGTTGAATGGCGGGGCGGCCGTTTCGGGGGGTATTCGTCATCCTGGCAACGCCGTTTTTGGATGGTGGTTTGCTGGACGAAGACGGATTGAAGACCCAAGTTGAGTTTTCGATAGCGGCGGGGGCGCACGGATTGGTCTCGCCCGTGAATGCGAGTGAATTCAGCGCGTTGTCCGACCCGGAACGATTGAGAGTGATCGAGTTGGTGGGGCGGGCGGTACGGGGTCGGCTGCCTTTTGTTGCGGGTGTGTCCGGCGTGAGCGCCCAGGTGGCCGTGTGGATCGCGAAACATGCTGAGGAAGCGGGGGCCGACGCCCTGATTGCATTGCCGCCGTACATTTCCAAACCCCCGGCGGATGGAGTAAGGGCGTATTACGAGGCGGTCTCCGGAGCGACTGGATTGCCGATTTTCATCCAGAACTACCCTTTGCCGATCGGGGTGCCGATGTCACCCGCGCTGTTGGGTCGGCTTGCCCGCGAGATTGAACGCGTACTATACATTAAGGAGGAAGTCCCCCCGGTCACCCATTCCGTTTCGGCGGATATTGCCGCCTGCGGAGATTCGGTCGAGGGCGTATTCGGGGGCGCGGCAGGCAGGTACATGTTGGATGAGATGCGTCGGGGGGCCGCCGGAACGATGCCTGCCTGCGACGTTCCCGACGTGCACGCTTCGATATGGAATGCCTGGCAGGCCGGCGACGTGTCCGGCGCCCGCGAGGTGTTCAACCGCCTGTTGCCGCTTTTGAATTTCGAGATGCTTCACAGTGTGCACGCATACAAGGAAGTGCTTCGCCGCCGCGGTGTCATCCGATCGACCCACGTAAGGACCGCCGCGACCGGCACGCTGGATACGCATGATCACGCCGAACTCGATGCGATTCTTTCCGATATCCGCGACCTCTGGTCGGTGTAGAACCGGGTCTCGCACCGGATGCTGCGAGTCGGCTTACTCACGATTTCTACGGAGGGAGTTATGCACGTTGGGATGCGAATTCCACCAATGGGAAGGGAACTGGGTCTCGAAGGCGTGGTTGCCTGGGCCAGCGAACGCGGTTTCGGATCCGTGGATGTGCCGGAAGTCGACGCTCGCGTTCGGCGGATTTTCGACAGATCGGATCTGGCGGTCGGTACCGTCGATTGGGGTGTTGGAGGCGCTCTGCTGAGCAAAGACGCTCAGGTTCGGCGCGGCGCGGTCACTGCGATGAAGCGGCGTATTCGGGCAACAGGCGCCCACGGTTCCGGGGTGGTGTTTCTCTGTCTTGCGCCGGACGACGGTATGCAGTCACGGTCCGAGAGTTTCGAGATTTTCAAGGACGTCTATCCCGGCGTGGTGGATTATGCGGAAAAACAGGACGTGCATCTTGCCATCGAGCCCTATCCGGGAGGCGCGCCGGGCTACGGCAATCTGGGATGTACGCCCGAGACGCTGCGGGCCATATTCGACGTTGTGCCCTCCCTTAATCTGGGGATCTGCTATGATCCCTCGCATTTCATCCGGATCGGTGTGGACTATCAGCGCCTGTTGATCGAATTCGGCAACCGCGTCCGTCACGTGCATGCCAAGGATACGGAACTGTTGGCCGACGGTCTGTACCTTTACGGAAGCCTCGGCCAGAGTTTCGGCAGGAGATATGGACACGGGGAGGGCTGGTGGCGGTACTGTATTCCGGGGTGGGGCGACGCCGACTGGGCCTGGATCGTAGCGCGGCTCGAAGAACTCGGCTATGACGGGCCGCTCGCAATCGAGCTGGAAGACGATCGTTATATGGGTAGCACCGCATTGAATCAGGAGGGGCTGCTTGCGGCCAAGGCGTATCTGGAGGGTATTATCCGGTAGGGGATCCGGATACGCGGCACACCATCCGGCTCAGGGGGATCACGAATGAGGACGTTTGCTGGAATTTTGTTTGTATTTGCGTTGCTCGCGGTGGCGTGTGGCGAAGACAACCCGCTGAACTACGATACGCTCGCAGGCACCTATACGCTGCGTGAAATACAGTTGGCAGACGGATCTGAAACCCGCACACTCCGTCCGCCCGAGGCAACGGGCACGCTCGTACTGACGACAACCGGCGACTTTTCGATGAGTCTGAGTATACCAGTCCTTCAGCTTGAAGATCGGTATTCCGACGGAACGTACGCCATTGAAGGTTCGAGCATTTTGTTCCAGGAAACAGCGACGCTTGGCGTCACCGGAACGACCGCCACCAAAAGCGGGAACGAACTGACTTTGGCTTCGAGGATTGGCGAGTCGCAGGTAACGATGGTCTTCGTAAAGGTCTGACCCTGCTTGCCGGGGGTCGCCATCCGGACAAATGAGCCGGAGCAACCGGTTGCACAGGAGTCACACAGATGGTAAAGATGGCAGACGCCGTGGTGATCGGCGGCGGCATCATGGGCGCCAGCATTGCCCATTTTCTGGCAAAGAAGGGCCTCGGCCACATCGTGCTTCTCGAAAAGCGGGCACTGGCCGCCGTGAGCACGGGGCATTCGGCCGCTGTGATCCGCACGTTTTACTCGAATGACCTGACCGTTCGGTTGTCCATGACAGCGTTGGAGATGTTCGCGAACGGCGAACAGGCGCTGGGGGGAGACTGCGATTTTCGCAATACCGGGTATATCTGCCTTCTGGGTGAACAGACAGCGGAAGCAGGGCGGGCGGTACTGGAGGCGGAGCAGCGAAATGCCACCGGCGCAGTGGAGGTGGATACGGACGAGATCGGGGAGCTGATTCCCGGTGTGAACACGGACGGGATCGTCGCGGGCATCCACGAACCCGCGTCTGGATACGCGGACCCCGTCAAGACGGTTCGGAACCTGGTGACAAGGGCGAAAGACTGGGGACTGTTATGTTATGAGGGCACGGGCGCGAACCGGATCTGTGTAGACGGCGACCGCGTGACCGGGGTGGTGACAGATGCGGGCGAAATCCGGACGGAACTGGTGATCAACGCGGCAGGCCCCTGGGGGCGACAGATGGGATTGTCCGCGGGGTTGAATTATTCGGTTCGATGGAGCCGCGAAAGTGATCTGATATTGCAATTGCCGGAGGGATTCGGTCGGTTTCCAGTGGTTTCCGATCCCAATCTTCGGGTCTATTTCCGTCCCGACGGGGACAATGGACTGCTTGCCGGCCTGAGTTTTCCCAAAGAGGTGGAGCCGATGGACGTGGACGCGTACGATCCGAACCTCGATGAGCCCACGCGTCAGCGCATCGAATCAGGGACCTTTGAACGGGTGCCGGCGTTCAGACAGGGCGAATACGTGAAGGGCTGGGCGTCTGTCTATACGATTACGGACGACTGGCATCCCCTGGTCGGACCCGAGCCGGGGCTGGAGGGCTACTACGCCTTTTTCGGCGGGAGCGGACACGGGTTCAAGCTGGGCCCGCCCATTGCCGATTCGCTCAGCGACGTCATCCTCGGCCGCACGCCCGCGTTCGATCTATACCCCTTCCGCCCCGCCAGATTCATCGAGGGCGAACAGTTCGCGTCCGCATGGGGAGGCGGAAACCGGGGGTGAGAGAAGAGGAGATTGACATCGACCAAGGCGACGCCCCACGGGTGATTCGCCTTTGTTTCGTTAGAGCGGAGGCCAACCGGGTGATCTGATCACCCGTCGGGCCGGCCGGCCGGTCGCCCCTGCAAGGAATCCCGATGACAAGCAACGCCAACCTGAACTGGATCGCGAATTATATCTGGGGAATCGCCGACGACGTCCTGCGAGATCTGTACGTACGCGGCAAGTACCGCGACGTGATCCTGCCGATGACCGTGCTGCGCCGGCTCGACGCCGTACTGGAGGATAGTAAGCAGGCGGTGTTGGACATGCAGGCCTCGCTCGACAAAATCGGCCTGGTCGACCAGGACGAGCCATTGAGGCAGGCGGCGGGACAGGACTTCTACAATACTTCCAGGTTCACCCTGCGCGACCTGCGCGCCCGCGGCAATCGCCAGCAACTCGAGGCCGACTTCAGGGCCTGGCTGGACGGGTTCTCGCCAAACGTCCAGGATATTCTTGAAAATTTCGAGTTCCGAAACCAGGTCACACGTCTCTCCAGGGCCGATGCATTGGGCACGCTGATAGAAAAGCTGACATCTCCGGACGTCAACCTGAGCCCGGACCCGGTACACCACGGCGACGGATCGGTCAGGCACGCCGGCCTGGACAACCATGGCATGGGCACGATATTCGAGGAGCTGATCCGGCGCTTCAATGAGGAGAACAACGAGGAAGCGGGCGAACACTGGACGCCGCGCGACGCTGTCACGCTGATGGCGAAGCTGGTCTTCCTCCCCGTCGCTGACGAGATAACATCCAGCACCTACCTGATCTACGACGGCGCATGCGGTACAGGCGGCATGTTGACCGTGGCCGAAGAGGTACTTCAGCAACTCGCCGCCAAGCGCGGTGAGCAGGTTTCCACCCACCTGTACGGACAGGAAATCAATGCCGAGACCTACGCCATCTGCAAGGCCGACCTGCTGCTGAAGGGAGAAGGGGACGCCGCCGACAACATCGTGGGCGGACCGGAGCATTCCACCCTGGCCAATGACGCCTTTCCGTCCCGCGAGTTCGACTTCATGCTCTCCAATCCGCCCTACGGCAAGAGCTGGAAGACCGATCTGGAACGCATGGGCGGCAAGAAGGAAATGCGCGACCCGCGCTTCGTGATTGAGCACGCGGACGATCCCGAGTATTCGCTCGTTACCCGATCCAGCGACGGCCAGATGCTCTTTCTCGCCAACAAGCTGTCCAAGATGAAAGAGGGCGGCAGCCGCATCGCCGAGGTGCATAACGGCAGTTCGTTGTTCACCGGAGACGCCGGTCAGGGCGAGAGCAATATCCGTCGCTGGATCATCGAGAACGACTGGCTGGAGGCGATCGTCGCCCTCCCGCTCAATATGTTCTACAACACCGGCATCGCCACGTACGTGTGGGTGATCACCAACCGCAAGCCGGAGCATCGCCGGGGCAAGGTGCAGTTGATCGATGCCACCGAGTGGTATCGGCCATTGCGCAAGAACCTGGGTAAGAAGAACTGCGAACTCGGCGAGGAGGACATCCAGCGCATCTGCGACGCCTTCCTCGCCTTTAAGGAGAACGAACAAAGTAAGATCTTCGACAACGCCGCCTTCGGATACTGGAAAGTGACGGTCGAACGGCCGCTGCGGCTCGAAGGGATCGACCCCAACCGGGCCTACAAGGCCGCCGAAATCAAGAAACTGAAAGAGAGTAGTGAGCGCAACGAAACCGCGCCGCCCGTCATCAAAAAGATTCACAAGAAAGGCACCGCGGCTGACCCACTACGCGGCCGGTTCGAGGTCACTATCAACGGCAGGCCTGCGGTGGTCGAATACGAACCGGACACCGATCTGCGCGACACAGAACAGATCCCGCTCCAGGAAGAGGGCGGCATCGAAGCCTTCCTGCAGCGTGAGGTCCTGCCCTATGCCGCTGACGCGTGGTACCAGGCGGACAGCGTGAAAATCGGCTACGAGATCAGCTTCACGCGATACTTCTACAAACCCCAGCCTATGCGCACGCTGGAGGAAATACGGGCGGACATCCTGGCGCTTGAGAGGGAGACCGAGGGGTTGTTAGACGAGATTATTGGAGATGGCAGACGGTCATGAACACGCACGCGTCGCCGCGACGGGTGGCGATATGCTGGAACTTCAGGCAAATGGTGAATCTGCCCCGGATTCGGCAATACATCGCGGATAACCCGGCCAGGTGGTCGAAAGACCCGGAGAATCCTGTCGCTAAGGGCGGCCAGGACACACGGAGGATAAGTAGATGAGACCGAGCGAGATCATCTTCGAGGTAACCGAAGCGGCTGAAGGCGGATACGACGCCAGAGCGCTCGGGCACAGCATCTTCACGCAGGGAGAAGACTGGAACGACCTCAAGGCGATGGTGCGAGACGCGGTGCTCTGTCATTTCGACGACGAGAACATGCCACGAATAATTAGACTGCATCTCGTCAGAGTCGAGGCCATCGCAGGATGTAGCTACCTCGCCGAAAAGAAGCTCGAAAGCGTCGAGTCGGAGACTAGACAATGAACAGTACCCCGAAGGTATATCTCGTCAGGGCAGGTCGAAATGGTGAAGAAGAGGACTACGCCCTTGAAAACAATATCGCCATTATTGGTTTTCGGGACGTACCATCTCTCGAAGGAGCGAAAGATTATGATGAGGTTTTCAAGCAGGTCAGCGAAGCGATGCCCGGACGGAAGCCGCGTGCCGTGGGCAATCTCGCAGGGCAACTCTGGGCGTTCGCGTTGGCAATGCAGGAAGGTGACATAGTCGTCCTACCACGCAAGCTCACGTCGCAGATTGCTATCGGCCGGGTCACGGGACCCTATCGATACGACCAAGTGGATACTATGAAACGGCATATACGGCCCGTTGAATGGAGTCTGTCCGATGTGCCGCGTGCCACGTTCGAGCAAGACCTGCTCTATTCATTCGGCGCAGCCATGACTGTGTGTAACGTCTCCCGCAATGACGCGGTTGAGCGAGTCCTTACGGTTCTTGATGGTAAGTCCGACCCCGGCCCGTCGACGTCACACTCACCGAAAGAGCTATCGAAGCAAACGGCAGATCAGACCGATGCGATTCCAGATCTGACAGAGATGGCGCACGATCAGATTATTGCCCGGCTTCAGTCACGGTTCACCGAGCACGCCCTGACAGGGTTGGTAGATGCGGTGTTAAGAGTCGATGGTTGGGTCACGAGAGTCTCGCCGCCTGGGCCTGATGGAGGCGTGGATATTCTCGCGGGTCGTGGCTCGCTGGGTCTGGACAGCCCTCGCTTGTGCGTGCAGGTCAAGTCGCAGAATAGTCCCGCCGACGTAACGGTATACCGAACGTTGCTGGGGACGATGCAGACGTTCAAGGCTGAACAGGGGTTGCTCGTCTGTTGGGGCGGGTTCAACAAGGTAGTTCTACAGGAATCGAAGCAAAGCCATTTCATGGTGCGTTTGTGGGAAAGCAGAGATCTCGTAGAGGCCATCTATCGCAATTACGAGCGTCTCCCGGCGGAGATTCAGGCGGAGCTGCCCTTGAAGCAAGTCTGGATGCTTGTCACTGAAGAGCCTGCGGAATGATCCCCGATCGGACGCGCAACGGCTCGGCAGGAATAATTGTCGAAATCCAACAGTCGATGGTCCTATACAGCAGTCACGAAGCGGACAACCGATGCAACAGAAGCGAGCGATTTCTGGTACGCGAATAACCTTCGTCGTACACGAAGACGAAATGGCGTGGCTTACATTGCATGTTCGCGTTGACTCGGACGGAAATGGATGGCAAGGAAGCTGATGAACTGTCCAAAGGGTAGTGAGATTTCGAGCGGGGAATGGCTCGATCAAATCGGGGCTACGAAAAAATATGTCGGTCGCGATGGAGACGGCCCACCGGACTGGGAAATTCAGTACAAGGGTACCAAGATTGGTGTTGAGGTAACGCTCCTCCATAACACGGAAGGGTGGGGGAGGACTAAGGAGACGGCATTCGAACGTGAACTCGAACGATTGATCAAAAAGGCATCAAAGGAAGGCGATCGGCGGTGGCACGCACGATGTGAATACGATCCCAGAGAACCACGGCCACCATCAAGCAAAGATCCCACTTGGAAGGAACGCGTACACGACGCACTCGAAAATCCGTTCGGAGGCGAGTTTCAGCTGTTGCCAGAGGAAGATATCCATAGAAGGGGCGTGGTTTTGACGTTGGATCCGGCGAGTAACGAGGGATCCTTTTCAGGGGTTAGTCGCGACAAGGGGTGCGCCGTCGTGCCCACCCTTACCGAGAGAATACTCGCTTGCATACAAGAGAAGGTGGCGAAGATTGAGAAGAGCGAGAAAGCCGGTCGCTACCGTCAGTGGTGGCTGGTCTTAGACGATGAGATCGTGATTGCGCCGATTAAGATTCTATCTGAGGAGGATCGGAGCGAGATCGAGGCGAGCATCCGGGAATGCGAAGATACGGTGCAGTTTAGCAAGATCGTCGTGGTGAGCCGGTTCCAGTTTACTCCGCCACCAGTGATGCAGAACAAGTGGTTTTACGCTCCGTGGGAGAATCCGAGGCATCCTCCTCTTCCGCCGAGCCCTTATTCGGGTACGACCATCTGATGGCATCGGGCGCAGCATCTTCACCCAGCGTGACGACTGGAAACCCCGAGGAGCCACCGCACGAAACGCGGTACCCTGCCATTTCAATGACTCCATGCCCTGCCCTTAGTCGATTTGACTGCACTTCGCACACGATGAGGCTCACTAAGTATGAAGTTACCCACCACCCACGCATTGAAGCCGTATCCGGAATTGAAGGACTCTGGTGTCGAGTGGTTCGACAACGTCCCGGGACATTGGGATGTCACGTCACTGCGCCGAAGGCTTCGGGCGTATGATGGGATAAAAATCGGCCCGTTCGGGAGCCAGTTGAAGCTAGATCAGATGTCGAATTCAGGCTACAAGGTGTACGGGCAGGCCAATGTAATTTCCAATGATTTCTTGTGCGGAACGAAATTTATCAGCCAAGAGAAGTTCGATGAGCTTGCCGCTTGCGAAGTACTTCCCGGCGATCTACTGGTAACAATGATGGGTACAAGCGGAAGGTGTGCCGGTGTTCCCAGCGGTGCAGCCGCTGGCATAATGGATTCCCATTTACTTCGGTTGCGGTTGGACGATACAATCTGTCCTAAATTCGCTGTGTTATTAATTGACGAGTCCCCATATATAAAACAACAAATCACGGTCTCAGGTAAGGGCTCGATCATGCACGGACTAAATTCCGGTATGATCAAGGCTCTAATTGTGGTAATACCACCCCTGCCCGAACAAGCCGCCATCGTCCGCTTCCTCGACCGCGCCGACCGGCGCATCCAGCGCTACATCCGCGCCAAGCAGAAGCTGATTGTGCTGCTGGATGAGCAGAAGCAGGCCATCATCCACCAGGCTGTCACGGGCAAGATCGACGTCCGAACCGGCCAGCCCTTCCCGGCCTACAGGGACTCCGGCGTGAGGTGGCTAGGAGAGGTTCCAATGCATTGGGCAGTTAAGCGGCTTAAGTTCTTGGCCTACATCCCAAGTAGTCTGGTTGATCCGCGCCTTGAAGAGCACCGACATAAGGTACTTATCGCGCCAAACCACATTGCGCCAAGGCTCGGAAAAATAACGGATTTTGAGACTGCAGAGGCACAGGGTGCTGACAGTGGAAAACACGAAGTAACTGCCGGAGACGTGGTCTATAGCAAAATTCGTCCGAACCTGCGCAAGGCAGCGATCTCTCCAGTCGATGGAATTTGCAGCGCAGACATATACCCGATCCGAGTGCGAAAGGATGAGATCAACCCTTCATTTTTTTTGCAATTGCTTCTGTCGAACAATGTGACTAGATACACTGTCGAATGCTCAATGCGGGTTGCCATGCCCAAAATCAACCGTGAAGCGCTGGGTGACTGTTGGTTGCTTTACCCCACACTGGCGGATCAGACAACAATTCTTGAGTGGATTAACTTTGAGACAGCGAGATCTGATGTGGCGATCCAAGGAGCTGAACGCGAAATTGACCTCCTCCACGAATACCGCACCCGCCTGATTTCCGATGTCGTCACGGGAAAACTTGACGTGCGCGAGGCGGCGGCTGAACTGCCGGAGGAAGACGTTCACCGCGACACCGAGAAATCGGCGGACGAGTACGCAATCGAAACGGACGTTACCGTATGAAGGACGGCGACAACAACGAGCCTCCAGAGGGCAAGGGAATAGAGAAGCCGAAACAGGCCATCAAGTTCAAAGAGCCTTCTTGGATCCTGACTTGGTTAGATACGGCCTTGAAGAAGGAGAAAGAGAAATACAGAAAGTCTCCAATACTGCCAGATATGGTTCCGGGCCACGAATCTGCTCAAGGGTGGGGCTTTGTAGTTGTTGGATACTTCCTGGTTGAGGAAGCATTCAAGGCCCTTCTTCACGTTCGGGCGAAGGAGGTTCCCAAAGAGCATGCACTTTCTGTTCTATTCGGCCTTCTTGACCAAAATGATAATTCGATTCTCGGAGAATATTTCGATGACTACAAGGCAACAGCACATGCGGAATTAGGACGATTTCCATTTGACTCCATCGAGGACTTCCTTGAAAACCTAGATGGAGATAGAGACCTTGGCTCCTTCGATTGGCGGTACTTCCTTATCGAGGAAATGCAGAGCGGGAAAATGCCGTTGGTCAGTGTGGACTACCTGCATGAGATCACGTATGGGCTTACGCGGATTGTGGAATGGGTCGTTCACGAGCGATTTCATCCATCTCAACACACCCATAGCTGGCGATTGAAAAGGAATCGTCAAGAGAAGTATCGTGACTGGTACGCCGTCAGGATGAATTCTGAAGAATGGAGTGATCTGGGTGATCGAATAGAAGAACTCTGGGGACCAGACTATTGTGGACGGTACGATTTGTGTATTTTCCGAGACGACATCACGAAGTTTGTATTTGGAAAAGTCCCGGCCGATTTGAATTTGCCGGTTCTTGACAAGAGAAGTGAGATTGAGCTATTCGATGTAGAAGAAGGATATCGGAGTATCGGGGTAACGCGTCTGCGCCGTAGGTGACGGAAACCAAACTGGTCATTTGGCATCCACGACGGTGCTTACGGAGGCGTCCATCACTGCCGCTTAACGCCCCGACAAGGTCCCATAGGTCCGAGTATGTGTACCGTGGCGCAGGCCTGACGCTTGCGGTAGCGTGATAAACCAGCCCTTGATGTAAAACTCTCAGAGTTCGCGCGCCGCCGCTGGAGTTGCCCGTCGGATGATTAAATCTTAAATTGTCAAAGACAGAAAATGTGAGACTGTGACCATGAGAAATATCACCGTATCCGTCGACGAACAGACACACCGGCTCGCGCGTATCCGTGCGGCGGAGTTGGATACATCGGTATCCGCCCTGGTGCGAGATTTCCTGAAGAACCTGGCTGCGGACCGTGTCGTCGGAACAGCGGACGAGGGGCCCGACGTTGAGACGGAAGCCGAACGCCGTCGCAGGAGATTGCACGCAGTGATCGAGAAGATCACCGCCAACGGCGGCGGATTGCGGATGCCCGACAACCTGTCTCGGGAGGAACTATACGACCGCGCCAAGGCAAGGGCCGAAGCCGAGGCAGCGGCCGCCGTCGAAAACCAAGATCCTGAGGGCGGGTGAGCGCCGTGCGCTTTGTCGCAACGAACGTGCTGTTGTACGCGGTGAGTGCTCTGTCCGAGGACGCTGACAAGCGTCTTCGCGCCCTTAACCTCCTGACCACAGGAGAATTGGCACTGTCTGTGCAGGTTCTGCAAGAGTTTTATCACCAGGCAACGCGCGCCAGCCGTCCTGGAGCGATCACCCAGGACCATGCGCTGCAATTCATCGAGAGCATCAGTCACTTTCCAGTGCAGGACGTCACTCACGACGTGTTTCGCGCCGGCGTCACTATCAGCCAGCGCTTCCGGCTGTCCTATGGGGACGCCGCAATTCTCGCCGCAGCCCACGCCCTGGGCTGCGATGCCGTGTATTCCGAAGATTTGAGTACAGAGCAGGACTACGACGGCCTCCGGGTCATAAACCCGTTCACGGACCAGCAGGTTTCACGGTGAACACCGATACCTCTGAACGCCCCAAACAGAACGAACGTGACACGGGGAATCGTCACGAAATTCCGCATTTACAAGAGGTTATGAGAAATATGAGCCACTCGACTCCACGCTGGAGGTACAGATTCTCCAACTACAAGCGTGCCTTTACGTTGCTGCGGGAAGCGATAGAGACGTTGAGTGAGTCCGGACTGAGCCAACTTGAAAAGGAAGGAACCATCCAGAGGTTCGAATACACGATGGAACTTGCGTGGAACGTCATGAAGGACTATTTGGAGCACGAGGGCGTCGTATTTGAACAGACCACTCCGAGGAACGTCATCAGAAAGGCCTTCGAGACCAATCTGACCGAACACGGGAGGGTATGGATGGACGCACTCGATGCACGAAACAAGATGTCCCATACCTACAATTTCCAGCAATTTGAAGCGGTAATAGAGAATATCCGCATCCGATATCTTACCGCAATGGAAGACCTTTACCTGGTTCTTTTGGAGAAGGAGGCCGACATTGATTGACCACGGACTTGTCGATGAGGAGCTCGAGACGATTCGGGCAGTTTTGGCCAACTTCGCCGATGAGATCACACAGGTTGACCTGTTCGGATCGAGGGCCACGGGAAACTACCGCGAAAATTCCGACGTTGATCTTGTCGTTCACGGAGACGTCAGGGATGCCACGATCGACAGACTGTGGACTCTGTTCAACGAGAGCAATCTGCCCTTATCGGTTGACGTTGCCAGCTATGAAAGCATGACGTATCGCCCCCTGAAGGCGCATGTCGACGCTGTACGGCAATGCCTGTTTTCGGCTCATGACATCCGGCAGGGCAAGAAAACGCGGGGCACATAGACGCCCAAAAACGAGCTCCGGTTACCTTCTATAGTCGCCCGCTTGTGTGCCGATGATTCATGGCTTAGGAATGCGCGCGACCGGATATTGGCGCAGTCCTGAAGCGTGCCTTCGCAGGATTGATGTTGTATGATTGCTACAGACACCACTGAACGCGGGCTTGAACGCCTGATTTGTACCGCCATGACAGGCCATGCCTGTGAGCCCTCCGCTGCAGGCACCGTGGGAGAACCGCCTGTGGGTTATGGCGGCGTCGGTTGGAGTTGCGGGAATCCCCACGACTATAACCGTGAGTTCTGCGTCGATCTGGTGCAACTGTCTGCATTCCTGTGCGCCACCCAGCCGGAGGCCGCCGAGGCGTTGCCGCTTTCCGAAGATGGTCCCGTGCGGCGCTCATTCCTGACCCGGCTCCAGGGCGAAATCAGCAAGCGCGGCACCATTGACGTCCTTCGTAACGGGATCAAGCACCAGGCGTTGAACCTTGATCTGTTCTACGGCACGCCCTCGGCCGGCAACCCGCAGGCACAGGAATTGTTCGCCCTGAACCGCTTCACCGTCACGCGGCAGCTTCGCTACAGCCGTGACGATACCCAGCGGGCGCTGGACATCGGGCTGTTCATCAACGGACTGCCGGTGTTCACGTTCGAACTGAAGAACAGCTTCACGAAGCAGACGGTGGACGATGCGGTCTGGCAATATCGAAAGGACCGGAATCCGCGTGAGAAGCTGTTCGAGTTCGGGCGGTGCATTGCGCACTTCGCGTTGGACGAACGCGAGGTGCGTTTTTGTACAGACCTGAAGGGCAAGGCGTCCTGGTTTCTTCCGTTTAACCGCGGCTGGAACGACGGCGCGGGCAATCCGCCCAATCCGAACGGTCTTTCGATCTCCTATCTCTGGCGCGAAGTACTCACCCGGGAGAGTCTCACCAACATCCTGGAGAATTACGCGCAGGTGGTTGCGTCGAAGGACGAAAAGAGCGGAAAGAGGCGAAAGACCCAGGTCTGGCCGCGTTTCCATCAACTCGACGTGGTTCGCCGACTGCTGGCCGACGCGGGCTACCGCGGCGCCGGACAGCGATATCTGATCCAGCACTCCGCAGGCAGCGGCAAGAGCAACTCCATCGCCTGGCTTGCCCATCAGTTGATCGGACTCGAAAAGGACGACGCTCCGGTCTTTGACTCGATCATCGTCGTCACGGACAGGGTCATCCTGGACCGTCAAATCCGCGATACAATCAAACAATACGCCCAGGTGGCGGCCACCGTCGGGCACGCTGACCGCTCTGGCGATCTGCGTCAGTTCATCGAGAGTGGCAAGAAGATCATCATTTCCACGGTCCAGAAGTTTCCGTTCATTCTGGACGAGATCGGCAACGAACAGCGGGGGAGGCGCTTCGCCATTATCATCGACGAAGCCCACTCGAGCCAGGGGGGTCGCACCAGCGCGGCCATGGCCCAGGCGTTGTCGGAGGCGGGCGAAGAGGACGATCAGGACACCTTTGAGGACCGGATCAACCGCCTGATGGAGTCGCGCAAGCTCCTTCTCAACGCCAGCTACTTCGCGTTCACCGCGACGCCAAAGAACAAAACCCTCGAGATCTTCGGCGCTCCTGAGTCGCAGCCCGACGGTACGGTAAGGCATCGCGCTTTCCACAGCTACACGATGAAGCAGGCGGTCCAGGAAGGGTTTATCCTGGACGTACTCGCGCACTACACGCCTGTGGCGAGCTACTACAAGCTTGCGAAGACGGTTGAAGAAGATCCCGAATTCGACGTTCGGAAGGCGCAGAAGAAGCTGCGACGTTTTGTGGAGGGCAGCGATCACGCGATTCGGCTCAAGGCCGAGATCATGGTCGACCACTTCCACGATCAGGTGCTGAAGCAGGGCAGAATCGGCGGCGCGGCGCGGGCGATGGTGGTCACGAACGGCATCGAGCGCACGATCCAGTATTATCATGCCATCCGCGACTATCTCAAGGAGCGCAAGAGCCAATACGAGGCCCTGGTCGCCTTCTCCGGTGAACACGATTACGGGGGCGCCAGGGTGAGCGAGGCCTCGTTGAACGGCCTGCCGTCGTCGCAGATCGCCAGGCGATTTCGGGAGGACCCCTACCGGTTCCCGGTGTGCGCGGACAAGTTTCAGACAGGCTATGATGAGCCCCTGCTGCACACGATGTACGTAGACAAGACGCTGTCCGGCATCAGAGCCGTGCAGACGCTCTCTCGCCTTAACCGGGCCCACCCGAAGAAGCACGACGTGTTCGTTTTCGACTTTCTCAACGACACCGATACGATTCGTGACGCGTTTTCAGACTTCTACCGGACAACGATATTGGCCGAGGAGACCGACCCGAACAAGCTGCACGACCTCCAGGCGGAACTGGACGGCGTTCAGGTCTATTCCGAAACACAGATCGACGAGTTTGTGCGGCTCTATCTGGATGGTGTGGAACGCGACCTGCTCGATCCGATCCTGGACGCATGCGTCGCCGTCTATCGCCACGACCTCGACGAAGACGGCCAGGTCGCATTCAAGGGCAACGCCAAAGCATTCGTGCGGACCTACGCCTTTCTTTCGTCCGTCCTTACTTACAACATCGTCGAATGGGAAAAGCGATCTATTTTTCTGAACTTCCTGGTCCCGAAATTGCCGGCGCCCGAGGAAGAGGACCTTTCCAAGGGGATCCTCGATGCGATCGATCTTGACAGTTACAGGGTTGAGAAGCAGGCAATGCGAAATATTATGCTGACGGACGAGGATGCCGAGATCGATCCGGTACCGACGTCAGGGGGAGGACATCAGCCAGAGCCTGAATTGGATCGACTCTCCAACATTCTTCGCGTGTTCAACGAACACTTTGGTGACATCCCATGGGAAGATCGCGACCGCGTGGAGCAGCTTATCACAGAAACCATTCCGGCCCGCGTCGCCGCCGACACCGCGTTCCGAAACGCCCGGGTGAACTCCGACCGCCAGAATGCACGGATTGAGCACGACAAGGCGCTGCTGCGCGTCATGACCGGAGTGATGAAGGATGACACCGAGCTGTTCAAGCGGTATATGGACGACAAGGACTTCAGGCGCGAGATGGCCGATATGGTGTTCGGGCTGGCCTACGATCCGGTTGGCACGTAACAAACGCGATCGCGCTTCGAGTTGCGCTTGTTATGTGGGAATTGGCGGTAGGTAAATCTGGAGGAGGGATATCCGGTCGATTCGGTAGGGTGTACAGGAGAATCACAACCGATACGAACCGCGGAACGAAGTGGGTTTTCCCAACTCGTCCCGCGATTTTCTTTATCCCCGGGTTGACAGCACTTCTTTCTCGTATTGTTCCATTTCCGGAATCCAGGCGGCGCCGGGGGGGACACCGGTTTTCAGGCAGGTCATGTTCCAGACGGCGGAAAAGGGCATCGTTTTCATGTCTTCCATCAGGGCCAGCTTCTGAGCCAGTTTGCCCTCCTGCTCCAGTTCCTGCAGTTGCCGCGTGGGGTCCAGCAGCGCGTAGAGGATGGCTTTCCGCGTGGCCCGGGCGCCGATCACGTAGGCGCCGATCCGGTTGATGCTGGCGTCGAAGAAGTCCAGCGCCACGTACACGCGGTCCAGGGCGTCGCACCGCACGATTTCCAGGAAGACATTGCGCACGTCGTCGCCGAAAAGCACCACGTGATCGGAATCCCAGCGGATGGGGCGGCTGGTGTGGATGAGCAGCTTTTCGTGGAAGGGCAGGTGTGCGGAGATCTTGTCCGCGATGGATTCCGTGGGGTGGAAGTGGCCCATGTCCAGGCAAAGGACCACGCCCCGCGACAGGGCGTAGTTCGCGTAGAAGTCGTTGGAGCCCGCCGTGTAGTCTTCCACGCCCAGGCCGAAGAGTTTGCCCTCAACGGCGTCCACACAGGCCGGCCCGATGTCCAGGGCGGGATCCAGGACGGCGTCCAGGGATTCCACCAGGCGTTCGCGGGGTCCGTAACGGTCCGCGGGATGGTCTTTGGCGCCGTCGGGAATCCAGTGGTTGTTCACGCACTCGTCGTCCAGGGCAACGCCCATGGCTTCCGCGATTCGCCGGCTGGCCACGCCATGGCGG
Source organism: Candidatus Latescibacterota bacterium (assembly GCA_963662665.2). GTDB lineage: Bacteria > Latescibacterota > UBA2968 > UBA2968 > JAAXHE01. The sequence continues at coordinate 55,924 of CAXXJS010000051.1, read as the reverse complement.
ACCCAGAACGCCCGGATATCGCTGTTGGGATGGGCCAGGGTGTACCCGTCGTTCGCCTTTGGATGGGAGAAATACGTGGGGTTGAAGTCAAGCCCGACCCCGATTTCCTTCGCCCAGGAAATCCAGCCGGCGAAGTGTTCGGGTTGCAGGCTGTCCCGGTCAACGACTTTACCGCCCGTGTCGCCATAGGACGCATGGACGTTCGCGCGGTGTCTCCCCGGCAACAGGTCGATGGCCTGCTTCAGGTCGGCGCGCGACTCATCCCCGTTTCGCGCCCGGCCCGGGTAGTTGCCCGTGGCCATGATGCCGCCGCCCTCCACGGCTTCGTCGTTCGTCTCGAACCCTGCCACGTCGTCGGCCTGCCAGCAGTGAAGCGATATGGGTACGTCGGCTGCTTTTTCCACGGCTTCGTGCGCGTTCACGCCGAAGGCGGCATACTGTTCGGCGGCCTGCCGGAATACGGACTCTATCTGCGCGTCGTTTCGCGTCGCCTGGTATCGCATGCAGAACCTCCCTGGTGGTTTACCGGGAACCCGGGCTGTTCCCTGGCCCCTGCCAATTCTCACCGGACTCCCATATAGAATACACTGCTGCCTGTTGTAACTGAGTTCGGATCGATCTGCCGTTCCTCACCCGATCAGCGCCTGCAATTCGGGCAGGAGGTAGGCGAGGGCGATGCTGATGACGAGCCCGCCGGTAATTTTCGCGAAATCCATCAATACCAGGCGCGTCACTTCCTTGCGGCTGCGGTGCCGCTGATTCCAGGCGACCGCGATCTCCCGGCCGGCCAGCAGTCCCACGAAGACCCAGGTCGTGCTCATCGGAAGCTTGGAAACCTCCTTGAACAACAACAGCACGATACCGTAGATCAGATCGACAAACGTCGCCGACCGGATGTCGGTCGTGTTCGTCTTGGTCAGGACCACCTTCTGGATGGCGCCTCCGTGGTTGTAGAAGATAATGGCATGCAAGGCCAGCATGATGACGACCGCCGAGAAGAACCATTCCGCGCTGAGGCTGCGTGGAAGGAAGACGAAGATGTTTGCCAGGTCCTGTATCAGCCACTGACTCCACAGGAAGCCGGTCGAACACCATTGCGCCACAACCCACCAGCCGCTCGTCGGGCCCTCCGTTTTGTGAAATCGGGACTCGAACCCGCGGGTGACCCATCGATAGATCAGGATGGCCGCAATGAAGGCGGTCGCGTATCCGGCGAGCGATTTGATCAGCATGCTCGGAAGCGCCTTCGGAGCGAAAATCGAAAGGGTCAGAAACGTGGTGCTCACGGGAATGCCCCAACGGGTCAGCAGGAGCAGAACGAACGGAGGGACGCAGTAGATCCAGGTCCATTGTCCTGGAACGGGTATTTTCTCCAGCCTGCCGTAGGAGACGTCGTCGTGGATCCACCATCCGTAAACGAGAACGGCCACCAGAATGCTGCAGGCGAAGATCCAGAGTACCCACCACGGGCGTCTCGCGTTGGAGCTGAGAAAGGTGCCGAGGGTCTGGATCGCGTCGTTTCCAACGATAGAATAGGCGCCTAGCAAAAAACCGACCATCATGATCACTTCCTGACTCACAGTGGGTCTCCCCCGATCGATAGGGTGTGAAAAACGTGTAAAGTGGACGCTACAAATTGCCTTCAGCCGGGTAACAGAAACAAAGTCCGGATCTGATGCCCGAAGGAAATCCGGGCATCGACGTGAGAATTATGGCAGTATCGTCCTCCATGGCCTTCATACCGTTCCTGCGTGACTATACCGTGGAAGGTTGGAGCGTCATCACGTTCATCCGGTCGACACCGGCTCGCCGGATTTCACGGTGGCCAGCGGCTCCCACGACCCGCCGGGGCGTTCAACGCCGAGTACGTCTTGCAGACGTCCGTCGGGATTCCACTGCAGGACGGCAAGGTCGGCGCACGCGCCGGGCGCCAGCGTGCCGACTTCTCCCTCCAGGCCGAGTATTGCGGCGGGTCGTGCGGTCGCCCGCGCAAGGACTTCGGCTTCAGGCATGCCGGCCGCAATGTATTTTGACATCGTTCCGGGCAGGTGGTGGGGCGGGTCGGCGCCCAGGTGAGCATTGTACTGGTCGGTGGAAATCGTATCGGGGTGGAATCCCTCGGCGATGGCCTGCTCCGCGTGCGCAAAGCTGAAAGACTGCATTCCGTGGCAGCCGTCGAACAGCACCCCCCGGCCTCTGGCCTCCCGGACGGCCTGCCGCACCCTGCCATCTGCGATGATGTTGTCCGGACGGGGGCTGAAAGTGTAGGTGAAAACGTCTCCCGACCGCAGGTGCGCCAGCTGTTCCTCGAGCGGAAAATCCAGGTTGAAGCGCGGTCCGTACAGGATGGGGCGCCCGCTGCGTCCGGCCGCTTCCACGCCGCGGCGCATGATCTCCCGCGGGTCGTGAGCGAGACGAGGTTCGAGTACCGTGTTGAAGGCGATGCCCCAGATGTCTTCGCCCGCTGCCGCGATGGTATCCACACAGAGGTCGACGTCGGCGTTCTCAAGGTGTTCGAAACAGTGGTCCGGCGGCGATTCGCCGGTTTTCGACAGATGCAGCGCGAGCCGCACCCGCGTTCGGCTGCCGTGGATGACCTCCTTCCGATAGGCCGGCCAGTTGAGGGCGCCGGCATCACCTTGCGACAGACAGGTGGTGACCCCGCATGGAAGAAAGTGGGTATCGGGGTCCACGCCGAACCGGGATCCGCCCCTGGCCGGATGGGCGTGGATGTCCACCAGACCCGGAAGAAGCAGCGCGTCGGGATAGTCGAGCGTCAGACCTGCGGCCCCGCTAACGTCCGGGCCGGAAGCGACGATTCGGTCGCCCCGTACGGCGACGGCGCCCGGGCCGTCCAGGCCGGTGTCGGCGCAGAATATGCGCCCGGCGGAAATCACCACATCATAGTCTTCGGCAGTTTCGGACATCAATCGTTCCTTTTCGTTGGTAGAAATGGATGGGCACGGCCGCCGGAATGGGGGTTGGGGCCGTACTGCATTATTCCGCGGAGGACCGGATTCTCAATTGTGCGCTTGCAAACGCATCCCGCCGATCTCCAGGGTGTTGCCTCCAGTTCGCGTGCATTCAATTGAGACGTTCACCAGAGAAACTCCGGTGGGCACCGTCACCGTCGCGCGTCGTTCTGTCCATTCGGAACTTCCCACGGAAAACGTGAGTTTCTCCGTGGTCTCAACTTCGAAGAAAGTGAAGTCTGCCTCAATCGAACCGCCTGGATGCCCGCGTGTCCGGAACGAGAAGGCAATTGCGCCCTTTTCCAGACCACCCAGTCTATCCACTTTGCAGATTGTCCCGGCATTCCGTACCGACAGGAACACATCGTTGGCAATGGGCCCGCCGCCGCGTTGGACCAGCTCTGCGGACAGCATGTCGTATCCATCCGGCACGCCGTCTGCATTCAGATCGACATTCAATTCGGGAAACACGTTCACGTGCGGGTCCGGTCTCGATCGATAAAGGTCTTCCGCCCACTCCGAATAGGTCCTGACCGGCACCCGGTAGTCCTTGCACCAGGACAGAATCCGGTCGACCCGCTCGAGATAACCGCCCCAACCGTCCGGCATGGCGTGTTCCCAGAAGTGGCTGTGGCCGATAAGCACGCGACGCCCGGCGATCCCGTCCGCAATTCGTTTCAGGTTCCAATCCAGATCCTTAGCCTCGTCGTCGAAGTCGCCCCACTGCATACCGAAGCACTTGTCTCCATCGGGATCATCCTCGTTGTAACACTTCAGAGACCGGTCGGGGTAGGTTGCCGCGGCCACGTAGCCATACAGGTCTCCAAAACACACTTTGACGTCTTCACGCCAGAAGTCGGAACACCCTCCCGAGCCCGGCTGTATCCACGTCAGGGGACGTTCCAGACCAATCTCGTCAAACAGATTGAGGGACGATTCGGCCAATAGCCTGCGAGCGGCCAACGTCATCCGGACGTCGGCTTTGCTCAGCTTGTGGCAGACCACGTCCCGCAGTTCACCCAGATCAACGTTGTCTTCGTCCCAGAAACTGCGCAACGCCAACGTGGCGTCGCCCGAATGTTCGATCTGCCTGAACCGAAACACACGGCCTGTAGCGGGAAGGTAGACGGCGATGAATCTCGTCTGGTTGGGGTCGTTCAGAACCTGAGGCGTCCGTCCTGTCATCACATTGCCCGAAATATCAGCACGATATTCCGGAAGCAATTTCGTATCTATCGCGTCATAGGTCAGATAGACACGCGTTGCATCCACGTGGTCGACGCCCGGCATCGTGCGCCAGGCATCCGCATCGGCGCCGTGAGGGAGCGGGAGCTTGTCCACGCTGTGAAGGGGCGTGTGGTCCATGATTTCGTGGCCCCGACCCTGCAATGACCGAACCAGTGCCGTATAGGCTTCGTCGCCGGCCATTCTCCCCGGACACAATGCAGCGCAAAACTTGAACCCGTACCGGTTGAAGACCTCCGCGAACTCAATCCATTGCTGAATCGGTTTGTTGTCGTCTACCCGGAAGCAGATGCCACCGCGTTTGTCTGTTCTCACGTTCCCGGAATCCTCCCGGACAGGTTGACAATCGGTCAATGTCCAGTTGCAACGTCGTCCTGGCATCGATCGATCTCAGACGGAAGAAGCACGCATGCTCAACGTTCCGTTATACGCGTTCATATGCGCGCCGGCCGGGCGGGGCGGCTCTTTCCATCCGGCTGAATTCTTGTTACCATGGCAGGCCGTAGCGAATTTCATTCCATACAGGATCGATTCAGGGTCCTACACACCAGGGAGCGTTCCGATGATTTACGAACACCGCACCTACAGAGTCCCCGATGGCCGGATGCCGGACATCCTCAACCGGTTTGAAACCGTTACGTTCGGTCTCTTCGACAGGCACGGCATTACAGTTGTCGGATTCTGGACGCGAAAGGATGCCAATGACCTGATCTACATTTGCGAATTTGAAAGCGATGAGGCTATGAAAACCGCGTGGGATGCTTTCCGCGCAGACCCCGAATGGATCGAGGCGCGGGAACGGACCGAAGCCAACGGTCCCATCGTAGACGAGGTAATCTCCGACGTCCTCATCCCAACCTCCTTCTCGCCAATAAAGTAGGGTTACAACCCTGGCGCGGTTCCAATGGACGTCCCACCCTCATTTGGGCGGTAGCGATCCGACGTAGTCGACCGCTCTGTACACCCATTCCATCAGGTCATCGTCCAGTTCGATTGCGGGCGGCTCAACCAGCGCCCATCCCTTCATGACGCGGCCCGTGACGTCGAACGGCCTTGTGTGCGGCTCGGCAAGCGTCTGCTCATGGCGCGCTCTGTTGAGTCGGACAATCAGGGACCCCTTCCACGTGCCCACGCACATGTTGCCGTGGATCATGAAGCAGACCCCGCCAAACATCCTTTTCTCCGAGAATCCGTCCTCGTCGGCAAGGATCGTCCTTATCCGGCTGACGAGTTCCTCGTCGCCCGCCATTCGCTCAGTGTCCTGCCCCATAAATATCTCACCATTCGCCCGCCGATTCATCCCGTCTCGCTGCGGTGTCTTGCGCTAACGTCAATGCGCTCATCTATTTCGGCTGATTGGAACTGCGTTCGAGGAGGACACGGGCTTCAATTTTTCACCAACTTTCACTTTTAAAATCTCCCCCATCCCCCCAACCGCACGGGCGAAAGGAATTTCAGGGAGATCAATCTGACGGATTCGTGGTGGTTCCGCCGTTTGCTTTTTGCTGTTTGTCTTAATTTAAGCTGACTGCCGAAAGCCAATAGCTGTTTTTGCTGCCTTCCGACGCCCGAATTTTGGCAACCTATTTCCGGGACAGAACACTATATCTCCTCAAACAGTTGTGTCAGTCTGAATACCGTGTTGTGATTTCGGGCGGTGAGCTTCTGATATTCCTGTGAGGCCGGCAGCCTTACCCACGTGGAGCGGGTCGGGCGGGACCGGGATATCGACCAGTAGATCACGCCGGGCCCGGCGGTGACCGTCTCGAACTCCGGTTTCGGCGCACGGAGTCTGGAGAGAACGTGTTTCGGCGTGGTTTCGGCCAGCGTGAAGAGCGCATGGTGCATATACGCATCGTCTTCTCCCCATTTCTCCGGGGCGGCGTCAACCGCCAGCCGGAATGCGCTCCGGGACAGGACGACGGCGCGGGCATGGTACGAGAATCGGTCAGAAAGGGCGCGTTCGATCTTTCCCGTCAGCGCCAAGGCGTCGGTTTCGGCAGACCGGAACAGGATGTTACCGCTCTGAATGTAGGTGCGGACGCTGCGAAATCCCATGTCTTCGAAGCACTCGCGGAGCGGGTCTTTCGGGACGATATTCTTCCCGCCGACGTTAATGCCCCGGAGGAGCGCCAGGAATCGAGGATGTGTTTCCGTCTCGCGTGCCATCTGTCAATTACTCCCGTTCGCGACGAGGATTCTGTCTACCGGGCGCCTCGATCCTGAAGCATCTTTGCGACATCTTCGTGCCCGCGGCGTCTCGCCCATGCCAGTGGCGCGGCCCATTCGGCGCCCGCCGCGTTGGGGTCGGCGCCTCGCTCCAGGAGCAGCCCGACCAGTTCCGCGTTGCCTTCGCGTGCGGCGATACCCAGGGGTGTTGACCGGTCTTCCTCGTCGATCGCGTTGATGTCGGCGCCGAATTCGAGGAACATGCGCACCATCCCGGCGTGGTCGGACACGGCCCGGTTGCCGCGGCACAGGTCGTGCAACGGGGTCCGCCGCATCCAGTCGGGAAGGTCCGGATCCAGACCGTGTTCGAGGAGCCGGCGCGTCATTCGCGGCACGTGGTAGAGGTAGGTCTTGCACGCGGTCAGCACGAGGGGCATCGGGTGTTTGCGCTGCAGGAACATATTGAACATCGCCTCGTGGGCGTCCGTGGATTCTCCCCGTTCCTCCATCCGCCCGCAGCCGCTGATTACGGCCGTGTAGGGCGTGGTCAGGTACTCGCTCTCCTCGTTGGAAAAAGGATCGTCGGTGTATCTCAGAACAGCAGCCAGAGTTTCGAGTTCACCGCGCTGAACGTAGCCCCACGCCCCGGATGCGCGTCCGCCGTAACCGTAGAGCAGCCCCCGCATGGCATCCGAACGGGCGCGGATCGAGGGGGACCCCGAGGAGTCCACGTGCCCGTTCGGATCGGCCCCCGCTTCCAGCAGCCAGGTCGCAACTTCCAGGTTGTCTTCCACCGTGGCAGTCATCAGCGACGACCCGTAGGGGCAAAGGCGACTCTCCGGCAGACCGGGGTCCGCGCCGTTGTCCAGGAGAAAGCGGACAATTTCCCGGTGCCCTCCCTCCACGGCGGCCGACAGGGGCCGCTTCTGAAGTTTTTCTCCGTCATTCACGGCCGCCGGGTCCGCGGCGACAAATGCCCGTACGGCATTCAGGTCGCCCCTCGCGGCAGCCAGCGTGGGGGTGTCGCGTGAGCCTGCTTGGAGAAGCAGTTCCGCCAGTTTCGGGTTCCCCTTCGGCCGGTGCCACATCAGATCGCGCCAGCGGGTGTAGTGGACGGCGCGAAAACCGGCATGGTCGGTCGCGTCGACCTTGATATTGCTCTTGAGAAGTAGCCTGACCGCTGCCTCGTCCCGCTCGATGACGGCAACGTGGAGCGCCGTCCTGCCTTCTGCGTCCCGCTCTTTTGCGGTCCCGTCCGAATCTTCAAGCAACCGTTCGATCTCCGCGTAGTCTCCGGATTTCACCGCCGCATGGAGCCGCGGCTCCGATGCGCCCGTCGCGGCCCCAACGGCTTTCCGCAAATAATCCGCGACAGACGTGTGACCGCGATCGTCGGCCATGGCAATCAGATCGGCCACCTCGTCGTGCGCGTAGGCTTCCCACAGCACTCTCGTCGCGTCCAGATTGCCCTCCCGCACCGCGAAGTGAATCGGGGACGTATACCAGAACTGCAGTCTGGCGCAGTCCGGTTCCGCGCGCAGGTGTTCACGCAGGGCATCGGCGTCGTTTCGGATTGCGGCGCCGATCAGTTTCCAATACAGGCGTCCCTCGTCCGTGTTGACACACCAGGACGGGCGGTGCATGGCGTCGATGATGTCCTGCGGCGTTCGTTCCGTTTCGCCGGATTTTTCGGCGGTCATTCCGGTCCTTTCCGTCAATTTGCTTTGTTTTCCGTTCATCCGTTCTTCCTTCACGATTCTCTGTTCAAAGCTGAACACGTTCTCGCTGGCGGGGTCCACCGTGACCTCGATCCAGTGCACGTCCGCAGCGCCGAACGTCTCCACGCGGGTGAAATTCGAGAGGCGTCGTCCGCCCCCCCTGCGTCGAAGCGGCTTGTCGATCCGGAAATAGTGCGAGTCGCCGTGCGCGAGGACAACGGGCCGGCCGAATCGCTCTGTTTCCTCGCGCAACACGTCGAGGAGGGCCTGGAAGTGGGGCGGGTCCGGCGCCGGCTTTTGCTCCAGGCCCATCGACGCGTGAAGGGTAAGAAAAAGTCCTTTGCCCGATTCACCCGCCGCGGCAAAGGCCTGTCGAAGCCATGCGATTCCCGCATCGGTGCGCCGCTCCACCGCCGCGTCGTGCCGTTCCGTCCTCATCGGGACCGCGCCAACTTCGGTCGAGTCGCGGCGCTGAAAGGCTGGCAGACCGTTTCTGCTCCCCACGATGTGAATGGTCGCGAAATGTACCCCGTCCCGCTCCCAGCGGACATTTTCGAGAAACTCGCTGAATTCGGGCACCGACGCCTGGGATTCAACCCGCATGGGCCGATTCCCGAGCGTCATCCCGACGCGGGGATAGAACAGGGACCGCAGCTTCTGAAGGCGCTCGAGCGGATCGAAACGGCCAGCGATCTTCCGATGACAATCCGTCCAGTCGTTGTCGCCCGGCGTAAGGATGAATGGACGCTCGAAACGGCTGAATCTCTCCAGGCGCTCTTCCAGAACCGCGTCCGTACAGGGCTGTCCACCGCGCTTGATGTCGCCCGCGTGGATGACCCATTGAACATCGCGTTCCGCGTTGATCCGGTCGGTCACCCTTGCGAACCGGATGCTGTCGGCATCCGCGTAGGGCACGTCGCCGATGAGGGCGAATGAGAAGGTGCCGGCGTCGGCCCGGCTCGGAAAGGACACAAGGGCGACCGCGACGAGAACCGTTGCGAGCCTCGCGCCCTCTCCAATATTCTGTCCGATGTGGACTGCGTGTCTGTCCAGGTTCATTCTGGGTCTCCGTTCAGCCGCCGCCTTCGGGCCGCGGGACGAACACGCCAGCGGTTCCGCAGGAGCGTAAGTCCTCACGGGTTGGTTCCGCCGTCCCTCAGATGCACCCGCCCGCCACGGTTTGCCGCCTCCTCGGCGCCCAGCCCGATGCGAACGGCCTCGAGGGCTGTATCCAGGTCCGATCGCCAATCATGCCTGTCGCCGCGAATTTCCTCAAAAAAAAGGCCTTCCAGCGATATCTCTCGTCCGGTCGACGGCAGTGGCGTTTCCTTGCCGTCGGCAGATGAAACCCGCCAGCCGCCATCGCCGTGAACCAGCGTTCCTCTATCCATAACCATCCGCTGGTGTTGTTCGGCATTGCCTATTGGAATTCCGCCCGCCCAGGTCCATTCGGCCGACCCTCCCCGTGCGAATCCAACGGCGACGCGATTGACGAAGCGCTTGTACGTTCCTGCGTTGTCCATTCCGTCATAGTAGGCGTACCCTTCCACCCAGGACGCGGGGCCGAAGAGGTCAACCAGCGGGTAGACCTGGTAGACGAAGAAGAGGCTCGGCGGCCCCGACGCGTGGATGTTGAACAACACCTCCGGCCGCGCACCTCGCCCAGGCGTCAGCCGCACGAACAGCGCCAGTAGCAGGCCACCCAGCGAACCGACGGCCTCTTTGAGTTGCCGGTGAGCGCCGGACACGACCTCCGGATGGGCCACGCGCAGCACCGTGCCGGTTGAACGCGCCAGCTCGACCAGGGCGGTCCCTTCGTCTGTGTGACGCGCGACGGGATATTCCAGAAAGACGGGTTTGCCGGCCTCCAGGGAGGCCCGTGCAATGGGCCCATGGCTGTCGTTGTTGGTGCAGACCACCACGGCGTCCACGTCGGAACGGCCGATCAGGTCCTGCCAGCCTCCCAGCAGCGGAAGATCGTATTGACGGGCCAGTTCCGCGCCCGTTTGCGGGTTCCGGGCGGCCAGCGCGGTCAGCCTGCATCCATCCTTATCTTCGAAAGCCCGCGCCCGGCTGTGCGCCATACCGCCCGATCCAATCAGCCCCAAACGAATCGAGTCCATGGGCGAAAATCCTTGTTTAAAAGTTATCTATAAGTCTTTATCGTTGCTGTCGAACCGCTGGAGCAGGTCGCCGACGTCGTTCAGCGTCACCACGTCAACGTCATGCCGGGCCTGACGAAACGTGCCCCCATAGACCAGTCCCCTGTCCGAGACCTGCGGCAGGAGCCTTGCGATCCGGTTCAGCGCATCGAAGTAATCGGATGCGACAGTGGCGCCTGATTTGATCTCGATAGCGCCAGTCCGATTCCCCATTTCATAGAGAAGGTCGCACTCGAGGCCGCGTGTATCGCGGAAAAAGGACAGGTTGGACCGGCGGCCGCGATTGAACAGGTACTTTGTAGCCTCGGCGACAACGGCATTCTCGAACAGCGCGCCGCGCAACGGGTGGGTTGCAATCTGATCGGCATGTTCGATTCCGATCAGATAACTCGCCAATCCCACGTCGAAAAAGTAGAGTTTGGGCGATTTTACCAGGCGCTTGCGAATATTCGCGTGGAAAGGCGGAAGTTGAAAGACAACAAAGCTGGCTTCCAGAATTGACAGCCATTCCCGCGCCGTGGTATGGGAAACGCCCGCGTCGGCGCCTAACGAGGAGACGTTCAGCAACTGTCCCACGCGCCCGGCGCACAGGCGCGCGAATTGACGAAAACTGGTGAGGTTGCGGATCTCGCCAAGGCGGCGCACGTCTCGCTCGACGTATGTTTCGAAATAATCGCCCAGCGCCTGCCGTGGATCCAGTTTCTGGTCGTGGATTCGCGGATAAAACCCGGAGTACAGGATGTCATCGACCCGGTCGCTGCCGCCCGCGCGTCTGCGTTCGTCCAGGGTGAACGGCAGAAGACACAGCAGCGCCGTACGTCCCGCCAGGGACTGGCTGATGGAATTCGAGAGCCGGAACTGCTCGCTGCCCGTGAGGACGTACAGACTGTTTCCGCCATTTTCGTCAGCCAGGACCTGGAGGTAGGAAAGGAGTTGCGGGACCCGCTGGATCTCGTCCAGGATGACGCCATCACCGTGCTGTGAAAGAAAACCGCGCGGGTCGGTTTCGGCGTACAGGCGCTGATCGGGCGCTTCCAGGTTGACGTATTCGAGATGGGGAAACGCGGCGCGACAGAGCGTCGTCTTGCCGGACTGCCGCGGTCCCGTCACAGTAACAAAGGGATACTGCTTGAATAGCCCGACCAGTCGGTCTGTGATTTCGCGAGGAATCATAAGGATTGCCAAATTACTGAAATAACAGCATATCTGCAAGTACTACTTTCAAATATACACATGCGTAGCTGCGGTGTCCGGTTTTCATCCTGCCCATCCCGTGCATCCATGTTCCCAGGTCCTGTAAAATCACCAACAATTGTATTGCCAACGCATCGACCGGAACGTAATTTAGGTGCGTTTTGGAGGGGCCGATAAGCTGTTGGTCGGATTCACCGGAATGACAACCCGTCATCGAGGGAAGAGAAATGACTTACGTTGTGGAGCGCCCCGCGGGCGCGGATCAGATCGATCACGAGATGCCGCTGGTGTCAATGGACCCGGAACACATTCTCGAAAAACTGGATCTGACAGGAACCGGGATGGAGCAGGTAATACAGGCATTTGATTCCGGTGACCGGTTGGGCGCACTTGCCGCGCTGCTGGACTATTACCGTGCGAAATACCCGCTGGAAGAGACCCGCGGAAAAGGCGATCATACAGTGGCGAACAAGATCTGCCGCCGCATCTTCCAATGGGGGCCGTACGAAGAGGCCCAGTACGGCGACGATATGGACTGGGAGTGGGACGCGCCCGGTGATATCGAATGGGTATGCGTCCTCTATCGTTTCTATTGGGCCGCACCGCTCGTCAACGCCTATGCGGCAACCCGCGACGAAAAGTACGCGCGGGCATTCGTCGATCTGGCGACCGACTGGATATCGAAACATCCGCTCGAAAAACACGCCAGAACCCATCCGGTTTACAAATTCTGGAAGGGATTCGCGTGGCTGGACCTGCAGACGGGCATCCGGGCGACGAATATCTGCGCGGCGTTTCGCGGCCTGGTTCAGGCGGAGGCGTTCACGCCGGAGTTCCTCGGCGTGCTGCTTGCGAGTCTGTACGACCACCAGACGAAAACAGAGCTGATTCCGATGGGCCTCATTCACAACAAGGCCGTGTTTGAGCAGCGCGGATTCATCAACGTTGCCTACACGTTCAGCGAGTTCCGGGAAGCTCGCGAGTGGATGGAACTGGGGCTGGCGCGCGTGGAGGAAAATATCCTGGGACAGACAACGGTGGACGGGGTCCAGAGAGAGTGGTCCTTCGGCTATCATCAGGGTGTTTTAAGGGACGCCGTGGAGATCTTCGGCCGCCTGGACGCGTTCGGCATTGAGATTCCGGAATCGTTCCTGGAGCGCGTGCGGAAGATGTACGACTACATCTTCTGGATCGCAACGCCGGACCTGGGTCCGCCCATGTTCGGGGATGGCTCGCGGCCGTTGAAAACCACGGACGATCGGACAAGGTGGCCGTTATACAACGAACTGGTCCGGGCGACCGGACTGCTGGGCGATCCCAAATACGCGGCAAGGGCGAATCTGAATCGCGATGCCCTCCCGGACCGGAAGAGCCACGCGTTTACGGAGGCCGGCTTCTGCGTGATGCGAAACGACTGGGGTCCCGACCAGGTCTACATGGCGTTTCACAGTTCTCCGCCCGCGATTTCGAGCCACGACCAGCCCGATAACGGGACGTTTGAATTGTACGCCTACGGACGCTGGCTGATGCCTGATACGGGGTTCTACACGTATGGCCGGGACAAAGAGGCCCGGGCCTGGCACCGGCAGACCTCGGTGCATCAGACCCTGACGCTGGACGGCCGGGATATCGCCGACGACGCGCGCCATCTGATGTGGGTCTCCGAAGGGTCTGATTCAGACGTCCTGGTGGTGGAGAACGGGTCCTATCCCGGTCTGATCCACCGTCGTTCGGTCTGGTTCGTTGACCGTCGCTTCTTCGTTTTCCTTGACGAGGCGATAGGCATTGCGCCCGGTCAGTTGGCCCTGCATTTCCAGTTTGCGCCTGGCGACGTCACGTTCAACGGTGGGGGAAACCGTGCGTTCACGGGATTTGACGATGCGAATGTCGTCGTGCAGGCGGCCCACGGTGCTTCGGCGACCGTGGTCGAAGAGACCGGCTGGTTCGCGTGGGACTACGGGTACCGTACGCCGCGCAGGGCGTTCCGGTTCGCGCTGGACAGCCAGGCGCCCACGGTTTTTGCCTCGGTGATCGTTCCCTATCGCGGCACGGAGCCGCCGGTCGTTTCGGCCGAACTGCCCGCTGGCGTGCGGGCAGGGGATGACCGCGTGGAGATAACCGTCAGCGTATCGGGCGAAAGGTGGCGGGTGGGACGAGACCTGACTTCGAGTGAGGGATGGGCGGTTTGACGGGCGGATTTCAGCCGTTCGGGCCGCCGCATCTGGTGGCGATGGCGTTGACGGTGGCCCTGCCGGTGCTGCTTTCGCTGCTCGCGAAACGGGCATCGCCGCGGACAGCCGCCACTCTGGGCATTGTGCTGGGAGTCCTCCTCCTCGGCAACGAATTGATCCACTGGGGATTCCGGATCTCCGGGTACGGCCCCGATATCTTCCTGCGATATTTCCTGCCCCTCCACCTTTGCGGCATCGCGATGTTCGCAACGTCCATCACCCTGATATTCCACAATCAGAAGGCCTACGAAATCGCCTACTTCTGGGGTCTCGTCGGATCGGCGAACGCGGTAGTTACGCCCGGCAACCTGGCGGTTGATTACCCGCAGTACCGGTTTATCCAGTATTTCATCGCACATTCCGGAATTGTTACCGGGGTCCTTTACGCCACGTGGGGCCTGAAGATGCGACCGACGCCGGGCGGGCTCTTCAGAGCGTTCGTGGGGCTCCACGTGCTCGCGGCGGTTGTTGCGGTTGTCAACCTCCTGTGCGATTCGAATTACATGTATCTCTCCGAACCCCCGTGGGGCACGGTATCGCCATTCTTCTTCCTGCCGTGGCCATGGTACCTCGTTGTTCTCGACGTCGTCGGCCTGGCCATGTTCTCCCTTGTCTATTCTCCCTTTCCCATCGCCAGATGGTGGCAATCGCACAGACGGGCCTGATGCCCTGCACGTGTCCGCATCGATGCATTCCAGGTTGTCGCCGTTCGGCTGGCGGGCACGCGGGAACGCGTTCACGAAAGGGACTGTCCGATACTGTTACGTTGCCGCGTGCGACCTTAGAATCCGGGCCACCTCGGGGTGTCCTTTCTTCTCCGCCCATGCCAGGGGCCTCGCCCACGAATGTTCGCGCGGCAGGCCGGCGTCCGCCCCGCGCCCGAGGAGAAACTCGACCATTGGCGCATGACCCGCCCGGCATGCCAGTCCAAGCGGCGTTGCGCAATACTCCGGTTCGATCGCGTTGATCTCCGCGCCGTAGTCGAGCAGAAGACCGGCTCTCTGAACGTCTCCTTCGTGGGCAATCATGTGGAGAGAGGAGATGCCCTGCCAGTTCCTGTAATTGGGATTCGCGCCCTTATCGAGGAGGTATTTCGCCGTTTGGTAGACCCGGAAGAAGTTGCCGTGATTCGCGCCGGATACGGGCGCGCCGTGTTTTACGAGCAGTTTCACCATTTCAAGTCTGCCTCGCCGCGCGGGATTCCCAAGTTTCGCGTTCGCGATCTCTTCCGGATTTCTCTTGAGTATGTCGTCCACGCCCTGCAGGTCGTTGGCGTTGACCGCGGCGCTGATCGGGGGGATGATATCCGTCCTGCCGCCGTACGACTTCATCAACTCGTAGAGTTCAGGGTACTTCCTGGCATGGTGGAATGCCGTGCCGGTCGAGTCCACGTTGCCATTGGGGTCGGCGCCGTGCTGTAGAAGCAACCGGGCGGTGGCGGTATGTCCACGGAATACGGCTTCGAGCAGGGCCTTTCCGCGAGGCGCGTCCGGTTCCGACGCGTTCGGATCGGCGCCGCGTTCGAGCAGAAGTTCCACGATATCGTGGTGGCCCCGGCCGGCGGCGATGGATATGGGCAGCATGTCGCATGTGTCGCGGAAATTGGCCAGGGACGGTTCGGCGTCCAGGAATTCCCGGACGCGCCGGGTGTCGCCGAACGCAGAGGCCACGAGGATATTGTAGTCCGCGCCCCGGGCGACCAGATAACCCGCCAGCGCCGATTTCTTCCGGATGAGAATCTTGTCCCGCCATCCGGCGTAGATTGCAACGTGGATCGGCTTCTGCCCGGTGCTGAAGCCCGTGCCGGCCTGCGCCTGAATATCGGCGCCGTTGTCCAGAAGCAGACGGGTCAGGTGGAAGTCGCCGATCGAAACCGCCTCGTGCAGAGCCGTGGTCCCGTTCGCGTTGCACAATCTGACCCGTTCAGGAGAACGCCCGACAATGTGTGCCGTTTTCTCGTAATCGCGTGCGCGAACGGCATCGATGAGTTCGTTCGCAAGGGGTTCCGTGTCCCGTCTGTACCCGCCGCTCCGTTCGCTGATGGCTTCCTCCAGGATTTTCACGATAGAGTCGTGTTCCCGGTCGGCCGCCAGGTTGACCAGCGAGTCGTGGAAAATCCGGGTCCGGTAGAAAGGACTGACTCCCGTTTTCAGCAGGTAACGGACGACCTCCGCGTGACCCTCGCGCACCGCGAACTTTATGGGTTGAGTGTAGTAATGTACGCATTGGACAAGGTCGGGATTGCGCCCGGCAAGCCTCCGAATCAGCGCCAGGTCGCCCCGTATCGTCGCGCAGAACATCGCCCAGACCTCCGGCCCCTTGCCCTTGCTCTCGGCAATATACCCGGAATTCACCAACTCGGGAGGCCTGAACATACGCGAAATCACCCAATTCGCATGGGTGCTGTCCGTCGATTCGGGATTGCTTTTCATTTGAGGAGTCCTCGTGCTGGAATCAACTCGTCCGCCGCACGACTATTCTATCTCCACGGTATCAAGTTCCGGAACCAGCGCGCCGTCGGAAGAAACAGTGATGAAACCCATCGAGACCGGAAGCCGAAAACGCCTTGGACCGATGCTGCCCGGATTCAGGCAGACAGTCGATCCATACGTGCCAATCTTCGGTATGTGAGAATGCCCGCACACCAGGAGATCAAAGCCCGCGACGTCCGCTTCTTCGAGGATGTGCGTCACGAGAATCACGTGCCTGCCGGCGGTCAACGCAAGTTGTTCGGGCAGGTCGCTGCAGGGCGGAACCAGGTCCACGTTTCCGCGGACCGCGTACACCGGCGCGATCGGTTCCAATTGCTCAAGTACCGTGATCTTTCCAACGTCCCCGGCGTGGATGATCGCCCGGACGCCTCGCAGCAGTTCCAGTACCTCTGGCCTGATGAGTCCGTGGGAGTCGGAGATGACGCCGATACGGTCGCCCGATCCGAACGGTGGAAAATCCAGCCGAACCGGGGGCGATTGGAATTTCCGAGGGGGCGACAGAGGTGTATTTTGCATGGGATGTTCGATCGCGTTGGAAGTCGAACTTTCCGGAGGTCTTGAAACAGGACCGTCTCGGCGGTCTTCGAAAACTATGAGGCGCTTCGCCTCCTGTCCAGTTGAATTTTCGCGCAAAACGGACGTCCGGTCTTTCAGGCTCATGGCGATTCAGGGGAGAGAGAATACCATGCCCGATAACGCGCTCATGCAGTGGGCGCTGGAGGTTTTCGCCCGCGGCTTCAGCTTTACAAGGAGTTTTACGCATCCCTATCTGGCAAGTCGGGAGGGCCCGATCTGGGTGGTTCGGGACGCGCCCAGAAAACGCGGTCCGTACCGTCGCGAGGAATGGATCGCCCATGGGATGGATGCCGGCGAGATCGACAGAGTGGCAAAAGAGAACACCCGCGGACAGTTCGGCATCTGCGCGATCTGCGCTGAGGGTGAATCCGACGCCGGTATACGGGCCGACTTCAAAGCGCTCAATTATCGTCTGAATTCAACCGAACCGGTCATGGTGCATCGGCTGCTGCGTATCCCACGCGTGGTGGACCCATTGCTTATCGAACGTGTTCTGACCGCCGAATCGGCGGACCGATTGAACAAGACAACGCGGATCAGGCAGATTCTGCCGGAGCACCTTTTACCGGACGCTCCGCTGAGGCAATACGTCGCGCTCGAAAACGACCAGCCTGTGGGGTGGGTTCAGAGCATCGTCGTGGACTCGGCAACGTGGTGTTCGAACATGCACGTGGCGCCCGCCGCCCGGCGTCGGGGTATTGGAAAGGCGCTGATGTGCAGAATGCTCCGTGACGACCGGTCGCACGGTTCGGAACTGGCCGTCCTGACCGCGACTCACACCGGCGCGTTGTTGTATTCCTCAGTCGGATACGTCCGGATCGGAACCCTGCTGTTCTATACGCCAAAGAAGCCATGATCGAGCCCGCTGAAGGGTAAAATCAAACGCCTCGAGCCCGATGCTGTACATTCTCGTCCGGTTACCACTCGTCCGGAAGAAAGGAACGGGATGTCAATTAAACAGAAGATCACGCAGTTGCTGGACGAGGCCTGGAGAACGAGGGGGGAATCGGATTACGAGCGGGGCAAACGGCTGGTGGACGAGGCGGCAGGACTGTGCCGGGAAGACGACCACGAATCCCTGGGACGGGTGGCGCACGTCTACGGGCAGTTTGATAGGGACAAGGGGAACAGGGAGGGAGCCCTCCACTTTTACCAGGAAGGGCACAACCACTACGTGGCCGGAAACCATGTCGAAAAGGCGGCCCACTCGCTCCGCCACGTCGCCGACGTCCGCCGTGATCTTGGTGACTGGGAAGGCGCGGTGCGCGACTACAGGTCGGCAATCCGGACGTACCGAAGTCTCGACCCGAAACCCACGCACTCACTCGCAAATGCGCTCCGGGGCTTCGCTATGCTTCTTGAGCGCGTGGGCAAGCGCAGGGAGGCGCTGCACACCTTCGAAGAGGCACACCGGTTCTACCTGCAGGTTGGCAACGCCCCGGGCATCAGCGAGATGGGGCGTAAGATGAAGCAGCTTCGCGAGTAGGAGGTCACCACCGCGTTTACGGTACCAAATCACTATCCTGGCCGTGTAGGGGCGTCCCTTGTGGGCGCCCTTCTTTGTTCAGCCACATCATCTACCCTTGCCGCTCCGCACCGGTCCTATATCACCGTCTGTTTCCACACGCCCTTGCGATAACGCACCCAGGCCATAACGCCCTGCGCGGCTCCGCCGATAAACCATGCGATCCAGATGCCCGCGACGTCCAAATCCAAAAGGAACGCCAGGACGTAGGAGAGCGGCAGCATAACCAGCCATTGCGCCACAATAGTATAGTAGAGCAGGGGTCTGGTCTCACCGCCGCCGGCAAGGACGCCCCCGGCCACGATGGACAACGCGGAGAAGACCTGGGCGGCTGTAAAATACAGGAGCATCACGTATCCCATTTCGATCACCGCCGCGGAGTCCGTGAACAGGTCGACGATGTCCCGCGCGAAGACGCAGATGAGGACGGCGCAGACGGTGATGAACGTCATGCACAGCCGGATCGTGTTTGCGGCGAAGCGCTCGGCTTCGCCGATCTGCTTTGCGCCCAGCCTCTGACCGACCAGCGCGGTTGCCGCCACGGAAAACGCCAGGGCCGGCATGATGCCGATCATTCGCATCTGCAAACCGATGGTCAGCGCGGCCGTTGCCGCGGTGGGCCGGCTCGTCCATCCCACCACGCGATAGATCAGAATCCTTGCGCCATTGCGGAAGAAACCCTGCACCCCCGTAGGCACGCCAATGCGCATCATCCGACCGATAATGTCCCGGTTGAACGGAAGCCGCCAGTTCCACCGCATATGCACCCGAGTGCGTCCGGACGTAAGCAGGTACACGCCGACGGCGCAGCCGACCGCCCGGCAGACGACACTGCCGAGCGCCGCGCCGGTCACGCCCAGTTGGGGCAGTCCCCACGCCCCGAAGATCAGACCGTAGGAGAGCGGAATTTTCAGACAGATGATGAGACAGGAAATCTTCAATGGCGTCCGGGTATCCCCCGCGCCGCCGAATATTCCTCCGATGATGTAGTTAGGCATCATGAAGACGATGCCGGCGAAGTAGACGCGCATGAACGGCACGGCGTGGACGAGTACGTCCTCCTGCGCGCCCAGCAGGACCAGCGCCGGCCGCGCGATCGTGCTCCCCACGAGAGCCAGCCCCCCCGAAAGCAGAATTCCCATAAGGATTGCCTGCTGGGCCGTTTGGCTGAGGTCGCCGTGTCTGCCCGCACCGTAGAATTGCGCGACCAGCGTCCGGGACCCGGTGCTGACCGATATTGCCATGACCATGATCACGAACAGGATTTGCCGGCTGAGTCCTACGGCGGAGATCGCGGCCGGTCCCAGTTGTCCCACCATCGAGATGTCCACAAGCCCCTCCATGGCGTCCAGCATCGATGCTACGACAACCGGCCATGCGATGGTCCAGACCTGGCGCAGGACCTGCGCCTGTCCGGTGGGGGTGGGATCGGAGTCGGGGGGCGAATGGGGGCGGCTCATTGGTGGGTTGGGGGGGCGCCTATTCGATGGCCTTCTCTACGGGCTGCACGTGAATGGTCATGTCAGGCCAGTGTTTCTCCAGGATTTCGATGATGTGGTCCTTCGGTCCGAATAGCATCATAACCATATTTTCTTTCACGAAGTATTCCTGAAGAAACGACCGTATCTCAGCGTCGGTGACGGATCTGATGCCGTCTTCGCGGCTCGGAAAGTTGAAGAGGGCGCCGTCGACCGCATCATCGAGATAATGCTTTGGTGTCATTTTCTCGTGCAAATCGGCGTCGGCAAAGTCACGGTTATCGCGCAACTCTGCAATGGTCTTCCAGAAGCGAGGATTGTCTGCAAGTCCCGGAATGAACTCGGACATCTGCGTTATGAGAGCCTCACTATATTCGACTCGCGGATCCGCGAGAATCTCAAGGAATTTGATATTGCCCGTCCTCGAAAAAGTACAGGAGGTACTGTAAACCAGCCCTATCTCGACTCTCAGATATTCATAGAGCATCCCCTATCGGGGAATGCTCCCCAGCGTCGAGGATACCATGCTGGGAACAAAGTTATCTTCACCGAGAGTACCCCACCGAAGTTTTCCCTTCCGTAAATCAATCCCTAGTCTGAATAATTCACAAAAAAGGTAGTTTCCTTACCCAAGTCATTGTATTATATTATGGTTACGAGAATAACCTGATAACAATGAACCGGGAGGAAACTACCGTGGCAGGTCAAGATAAACAACAAAGGATGTCTTTCGCAAGTGTTTCTGGCAAACGGGTAGAAGCCACCTTCGACGGGGGCATGCTGACCAGCGACACCGGGGCGATGCTGCTTCGCGAGGTGGAATCCAGAATCGGCATTTTGTGTCGGATCGTCGAGGCGATAACAGATCGTCGGCATCCAAGTTACGTGGATCACCCGTCGGTGGACCTGCTGACTCAGCGTGTCTTTCAGATGGCGTGTGGGTATGAGGATGCGAACGACTGCAATGCGTTGCGTAGTGACCCCGGCTTCAAGGCGGCCTGCGATCGGTTGCCGGTCACCGGTGCCAACCTGGCCAGTCAACCCACGATGAGTCGGTTCGAGAACCGGATCACCAGAGGTGACTTATATCGTATCGCGAAGGCCTTTGCCGATGCGTTTATCGCCTCGTATAAGCACCCCCCTGAAGCCATTCTGTTGGATATCGATGACACGGAAGACAAGGTGTATGGATCCCAGCAGTTGTCGTTATTCAATGCGTATTTCAAGGGCTATTGCTACCAACCCCTGCATATCTATGAAGGGCAAACCGGCAAGTTGATCACGACGGTCTTGCGTCCGGGCCGCCGACCCACGGGCAAAGAGATCGTGTCGATTCTCAAACGGGTGATCGCCTACCTGCGTAAAGCATGGCCCGATGTCAAGATCCTGTTGCGTGGCGATTCACACTTTTCGTGTCCGGAAGTGCACACGATGTGTGACGAAAACGATGTGTTTTTTATCCTCGGACAAGGCGGAAACGCGGTGCTGCTGCGGTTGGCACAGCCCTTGATGGACCAGGCCAAAGCGCTGTATGCCGATGGGGGAAAACCTGTGCGCCTGTATCGCTGTTGGGACTATCAGGCCGGCAGCTGGTCTTCCCCACGCCGCATCATCTGCAAGGCAGAAGTCACCCCGCAAGGTCACAATATCCGATTCGTGGTCACCAACCTGAACGGCGCACAACCGTCATTCATCTACAAAACCGCTTATTGCTCACGCGGCAGGATGGAAAACTTCATCAAGAATCACAAGACCTTTCTGCATTCCGATCGCACCTCTTGCCACACCTTCCACGCCAATCACTTCCGGCTCTTTCTCCACAGCGCCGCCTATGTGTTGGTGCACGCCCTGGCCCATATCGGGTTGCGCGGCACCACGTGGACGAACGCCCAGTTTAATACGCTGCAAAACCGCATCTTGAAAGTCGCCGGGCGCGTTTGTGAACTGAAAACCAAAATCACGTTCCATCTGCCAACGGCGTTTCCACTCAAACACCTCTATCGAACCATGCTCTACAATCTGGGAACCGCCATGCCATAACGTTTCCATCTGGAACAGGCCGCCTTCACGTCTTGATTGCTACCACCAAAAGCCATGGAGAAGTCTGTGCTCTTGGCAGTCACAACAAGGTCATCCTGACGCCTCCACGCAACCCTGCTACAAAAATACACCCTGAAATCGCTTGAAAACGCCAGTTCCGCACAGCCAGCTTTCTCCTGCGTTCTTAGACTCACTCGAAAGCTGCTTCTGCTGCACGAATCTGCAATCCCTGACGATTCATGAATAGGTCAGGCTAGAACTGATTGGTAAACCTGGTCCACTCATTTGCACTTCTTAAGCTGAGTTCTGTAAGTATCACTTGTCGTTCTCTTTCGATACTATCCTGATCAATCAGAGTATCGCAAAGTCTCTCCCGGTCTATCTCAACGGCAAGTGCGAATTTGCCCTTGGGAAACCTCAGTGTAAAGTCGGTCATGTTCAGCGACGTGGAGGCAGAACTCTGTCCGCCGTTGCGTGCGATTAGCTGTTCGAGGTCTCCCGGAGGGCGGCTACCGGGACCACCGATTAAATGTTCGAGGAAGTGCAGTTTTCCCTGTTCATGTTCGGGTTCATCCGCGTAACCCATGGCGTAGAACGTCTGATACTCGAAGGTGGGCATCGTCGGGTCCACCACGATGACGACGTCGAGCCTGTCATTGATGGTATAGTGATGGGCGACGAGGGCGTCCGACAAAGATTCAGATCCGACGAGCCGGTAGGCAAGGCACGTGTCCGTACATATGCAGAAGATTATTGCCGTACGCACGAAGATTCTCAACGATTCTTGCGTAAACCGAGGTCGTGGGAGGGACATGACAGGGCCACCGTCAGGATTCGGCAGGAGCTTGGGTGAGAAGGAATCTACAGGTGCCGAGTGAAGCGCATCGCGGGATCGCGTTGGGCGAGTCTCCGGCTTAGGATTTTCAGGTCAGAGACGAGGGTGGTGGGATCGTGTGACGATACGTCGGATGATTTCGATCTACGTGAAGATTGCGTTTTGGTGAAGGTCGCTCTGTGTGAATTTTTCGTACGACAGTCCGGAGGCGAATTTGACGGCTTTGCGTGCGTTGATCAACATATCCAGCAAGTAGGCTTCACTTCGCCGCATAAATCGTCTCCGCCGAAGCAAGGATCGCTTTGCGGCGAATATAGTTGTCGCTGGCCTCTACAGCGTCTCGTTCTAACAGGTCGGCCGGTCGACCGAACAATTCGGTCAATTCATCCTCCATGCGAACCATGTCCAGGAGTGTTGGCCGCGCCTTTTTATCGAAGCTAATAAGCAAATCGACATCGCTTTCGGGACCGTGTTCGCCGCCTAACCCAGAGCCGAACAACGCCAGTTCGACGACCCCCCAGCGTTCGCAAAATGCCGCCAATTGCTCTAGAGGAGCTCTAATTTCAGCATCCATATGGATATTCTCAGAACAACGGCCGTCTCGAATTCCGTACCTCAAGGATCTTCAGGAAGACTCAGTATCCAGTCTTTCACTATATACGACCGGCCATATGTCTGGTCAACCGAAAACTTGAATAAAGGCCGGTCTTGACCACAATTCGTCCTTCCGCCTAGAACAGCCGCTGTTGGGACATGGGCGTGAGGATGTCCGGATCGTCGTTCCGGACGCTGTTCACGCGGGTGCTGACGGCGCGGATTTCATAGGGTCCCGCGCGGGGTTCGCGGGCCAGGTCGAGGAGTGCGTCCTCGGATGACGCGGTGTCGAGCCAGGCTGAGAAGTGTTCGGGATTGATGATGGCGGGTTGGCGATGGTGGATGTCCGATAGCGGCACGTCGGCGTCGGTGGTGATGATGCTGAAGGACTCGAGGGCTTCGCCGCCTCTGTCCCAGCGTTCCCACAGCCCGGCGAATGACAGCGGCGATCCGTTTGCGAGCACCAGGAAGTAGGGCTGTTTTCCGTGTCCGGCCCGTTGCCACTCGAACCAGCCGTTTGCGGGGACCAGGCACCGCCGAGAGCGGAAGGCGGCGCCGAATGCAGGTTTTTCGTGGACGGTTTCGGATCGGGCGTTGATCATACGCGCGCCCATTCTGACGTCTTTGGCCCACCTTGGAACCAGGCCCCAGCGCAGCCTGGCGATCACCCGGTCGCCGTTCCCGTCCAGCCGGCATACCGAGAAGTCCTGGGTGGGCGCGCCGTTGTAGCGGGGTTGCAGGTCCGGCGGCGCGAGCGGTTCTGCCAGGGTGTAAAGCTCGTGGAGTTCCGTCCAGGTCATCATCTGGGTGAATCGGCCGCACATGGGATCGTCTCCTCTGGTTCTCGTGCCGGCCCGGCAACGCCCCGGGGTTGGCGATTCGGGCGCGGAAGGCGCATCTGGCCGGGGGGTGGGATGCGGTCTGGGTTCCTCTGACCGGAACGTGCAATTTCGGCCTTCAGGGAAATGGTGTCAATGAAAATCCCGGCTCCTGGCGTGGACAGGCCCGGTATCCAGATTCGGCTTCCAGATTTTTTCAACCACCAGGTGGGTTACGCCCTCGCCCACCTGCAGTTTCCCGGTCACGCCCATGCAGGAAAGCGTTTTGGCCAGCAGGGAATAGCGCTTGAACGTCCTTTCCCAGATAACCAGGTTGACAAAACCCGTCTCGTCCTCCAGGGTCATGAAGGTGACGCCTTTTGCGGTTCCCGGGCGCTGGCGGCAGATAACCATCCCCGCGTAGCGGACCCGGCATCCGTCCCGCATCCGGTTGATCTGGCGCGCCGTGGGCAGTTTCAGGGCGGCCAGCGCGGAGCGCAGCGGTTTCAGGAGGTGTCCCCGCGTGCTGTGGTCGGCGGCCTGATGGTCCCAGGCAACGGTCTCCAACCCACTCAGGGGAGGGAACAGGGGCGGCGAAACGTGGTTGTTCAGTGGTAGCGCCGGCTTCTGTGGGGTTGCATTACCGTGAACTTGCCAGAGCGCGCCGCGCCGGTCCAGGCCGAAACACTCGAAGGCGCCCGCCTCGGCCAGGGTCTCCAGCTTGTCCTGGCGAAGCCCGCTCCGCCGGGCGACGTCTTCGAGGTCCTGAAAAGGGCGCTCCCTCGCGGCGGCCGCAAGCCGGCGTCCGTCCGTATCGCCCAGTCCGCTGACGTAACGCAGCCCCATGCGCACGGCGAACGGAGCGGGCGACGCGCCGGACCGGACCGGTTCGAGGGTGCAGTCCCAGCGGCTCTCGCGCAGGCAGACGGGGCGCACGGCAATCCCGTGCCTCCGGGCGTCGTTGACGATGGTGGCGGGCTCGTAAAACCCCATCGGCTGGGCATTCAGCAGGGCGCAGACGAACTCCGCCGGATAGTGGCATTTGAGATAGGCGGTGGCATAGGCGATATGGGCAAAGCTGGCGGCGTGGCTCTCGGGAAAGCCATAGTCGCCGAAGCCGCGGATCTGATTGAAGATGCGTTCGGCAAATTCGTGTTCGATGCCCTTTTTGACCATGCGGGTGACGAGCCGGCGGTGGTGCCGCTCGATGCGTCCGGAACGCCGCCACGCCGCCATATCCCGCCGGAGCTGATCGGCCTCGCCGGGGGTGTAGTCGGCCGCAACCATGGCCAGTTGCATCACCTGCTCCTGAAACAGGGGAATGCCCAGGGTTTTCTTGAGAACGGGAACGAGGGAAGGATGGGGATACTCGACTTCTTCGTCCCCGTTGCGCCGTCGCAGATAGGGATGCACCATGCCGCCCGTGATGGGTCCGGGACGCACAATGCTGATTTCGATGACCAGGTCGTAATAACTGCGCGGCTTGAGGCGCCCAAGCATGGCCATCTGCGCCCGGCTTTCGATCTGAAACACCCCCACGGTATCGCTGCGGCAGATCATTTCGAAGGTCGCCGCATCGCCCCGGGGAAGGGTGGCCAGAGACATCTCCCGTCCGCGGTGCAGCCGCATGAGATCGAAGCAGAGATGCAGATGGGTGAGGGCGCCCAGCCCCAGCAGGTCTACCTTGAACAGGCCGGCCTGCTCCACGTCCTCCTTGTCCCATTGAATGACCGTTCTGCCGTCCATCGCGGCGTTCTCGATGGGCACCAGTTCGTGGACGGGGCGATGGCCCAGCAGAAAGCCGCCGGGATGTATGGAGAGATGGCGGGGAAAATCCTGGATCTCTTCCACCAGGGAAGCGAGATGGCGCAGGGCCGGGTTCCGGGGATCGAGCCCGGCCTGCGCAATGAAGGCGTCGTTCCAGTTTTCATGGGACACCAGCTTGGCCAGGCGGTCCAGGCTGGTTGCTGAAATCTCCAGCGCCTTGCCGACTTCCCGGATGGCGGACCGGTACCGGTAACGCACCACGTTGGCCACCATGGCGGCGCGGTCGCGCCCGTATTTCTCGTACATGTGCTGGATCACTTCTTCCCTGCGATTGTGTTCGATATCCAGGTCGATATCCGGAGGCTCGGCCCTCTCCCTGGACAGGAAGCGTTCGAAGAGAAGTTCCACCTGGGTGGGGTCCACGCTGGTGATCCCCAGGGCGAAGCACACCGCCGAGTTGGCCGCCGACCCCCGGCCCTGGCAGAGGATTTTTTGACGGCGGCAGTACTCGACGATTTCGTACATGGTCAGGAAGTAGCCTTCGTACTCCAGTTCCTGGATCAGCTTGAGTTCCTTTTCCAGTTGTGGAATCTGGTCCTGGAACTTTTCGCCCATCCGGCGGGCGGCTCCCTTGAACGTCCGGTCGCGCAGGTACTGGATGGAGGTTTTGCCTTCCGGCACGCGTTCCAGTGGATAGCGGTAGCGCAGTTCCTGGAGCGAGAAGGAACAGCGGTCGGCAATTTCCCGGGTTCGCCCGACCGATTCCGGATCGTCTATAAACAGGCGGGCCAGATCGTCCGGACGCTGCAGGGCGTGCTGGTCGTTCGGCTGGATGTGACGGCCCGCCGTGGACAGGGTTACGCCTTTCCGGATACAGGTGAGAACGTCCTGCAGGCGGCGCCGTTCGGGAGCGTGATAGAGGACCTCCACGGCGGCCACGGTGGGAAGGCCCAACCGGTCCGCCAGTTCCCGGAGCCGGATTTCCTGCAGAATCTCCTCCGCCCGACGGTGTCTGGCCAACAGAATGTACAGACGGTCTTCGAATGCCGCTTTGAGCTGTTCCAGCACGGGCTCCGGGCCGTCCTCCGCGGGAGCTTCCGTCCCGTCCCGTCCGATCCACAGGGCGATCAGGCCGGGATTGCAGCGACATACTTCATCCAGGCCCAGTTTACACGTTCCTTTGGAAGAACGCAGATGCCCGTCGGTCAGCAGGCGGCAGAGATTGCCGTAGCCCTTCCGGGTTCGGGCCAGCAACAGGATCTCCGATCCGTCCTGGAGGCCGATCTGCGATCCTGCGATCAGGCGAATGCCCGCCTGGCGGGCCTGAACCTGAGCCCTCATGATCCCGTACACGCCGTTCCGGTCGGTGAGCGCCATGGCGGGAAGGCCGTTCTGCCGGCAGGCCTCGACCAGCTCCTCGGGATGGCTGGCGCCTTCAAGAAAGGAATAGTTGCTCTTGCACCAGAGGGGGACGTAGGGCGGATTGGAGGCGGGCGCGGTCATTCGACGCGACCCTGGGCGTACCAGCGATGCATTTGCTGGTCGTAGTAGATCCAGAGACGTTCTCCCCGATGGGTCTTGATGAACCGGTAGTCTCTCCGGATTTCCCGGCGCCACCATTCTCCACTGATCGCGTGTCCCGGCGGGCGCTCCGCCCCCGGCGCCGGCTTCCGGTTTTTCACATGGTAAAGGGAAGCCCCTTCCAGGTGTTCGGGGCAGGCGTGGACGCGCCGCACCAGGGGGCGCATGGGGACCGGTTGGGGACTGGCTGCGGCAAGCTTCCTGAAGGGCTGCCACTCGAAACGGGCTTCCGGCAGGTGCCCCGGTTTGAGCCGGACCGACAGCACGGAATCGGGGCCGAACTCGGCGCGAACCCGGGCCAGGGCATCCAGGGCCGCCTCAATATTGCGGCGTGGATTCCGCTGCAGCAGGTTCAGTGTTTCGGCGGAGACGGTCACGCCCTCCGCCTCGAGGGCCAATTCCACCGGGGGAGTGCGGAAAGAGACCGTTTCCAGGTGCAAACGGAGCAGGTCCAGCAAGACCGGCGCTTCCAGAGTCGGCCTTGCCGGCTGGATGCGCTGACAATGCCGGTCTCCGTCTTCCAGCAGCAGTTGCAGATGCAGGGCCGCCACTGCCTGACACCTTGCCGCCGTCGCCCGCAACAGGGGATCCAGCCGCCCCCGGATCCAGAAAAGGAGTCTCTGGGCATTGGATTCGGGCTCATCCAGGTCCATCCGGACGCGGAGGGGCTCGGGGATCTTTCGGGATTGAATTGGCAGCGACAGCGTTCCCGACGCAAAACGATAAAGGCGCCAGGCCTGCTCGCCGAGGTGCTGCGCGATGCCCCCCGCGGGAAGCGCCAGGAAGTCGCTCACGGTACGAACGGCCAGTTTTTCGAGCCGGTCGCGCAGCTTCGGGTCGATTTGCAGATGCAGCAGACGCACCATGCGGCTTTCCGCCTCCTCGACCTCGAGAGAAGGGAACACGGTCACCCGGCTTGCCGATTTGGCGATGGCATAGCTGCCGAAACGGCTGAAGCCGACGACGATACTGGCCTTCAGCGCCAGCCGGGAGAGATGGGAGTCGATCTGTCCGGCCCAGTCTTCGAGAGAGGTATGGAGCTTGTCCAGTCCGCTGGCATCGACCCAGAAAATCCCGGGTTCGTCGTCGCAGGGCTCGATCCGGGGGCTGAAACGGTCCAGAAGCCGGTGGACCTGCCTCACCGCGGCCTGGGTTTCCCTCTCGGAAACCGTTCCCGCGCACAGGTTCCGGTCCAGTGAGAGGGCGGAGGCATATCGCATTCCCGTGCGGATGCCGGCCCGGCCGGCCGCTGAGTTCGTCCAGAGGATGGGGCTCTGGGGATTCTCTTTTTCCACCACCGCGACCGGTCTCCGCTGCCACTCCGGGTGCCTTCTCAGCAGGAGTTGCAGCGGCAACTCCCGGATATTAATGCAGGCCGTCCGGCCCGCGGCAGATTTCGGTGTGGCGCCAACCCGGTCCATGACGTCTGTCCTTCAGAATCTCGATGTTGTATTGGAAGCGGTCGACCCCCAGGCGCTGGCAGGAGGATTGCCCTCGCAGACAGACCATCGGCCCCAGCGAAGGCGTCTCTCCGGCTTTTGAGGTCAGGCAGAGCAGGGCGGTGTCGTGGGCGCGCGCCAGGTGGGCCAGGCGCGCCTGAAGCGGAAACGGAATTGTGGGATCGGCGTGCAGGTCCATCACGATCAGACCAAAGGCGCCCGACCTCAGGAGCCGGTCCGCCGAACGCGCCGCGGACTGGGCATCGGGCACGTGGATGACCACGACGGCGTTCAGGTCCACGCCGTTTTCGGCTGCATCGGGGGCGAAGAAGGTATCCGGCGTGGCCGTGATCCAGGCCGCCGGCTCATGCCCGATCTGCGCGTCCAGCACCAGCCGGAAGGCAGCCGTGAGCAGACCGGCTCCTGAATTGGAGGAGAGTTCGCAGAGGCGCCCGGCCAACTGCGCCAGCGACCAGCGCGGCGTTTTCGTTCGGGCCCTGATCCTGTTCAGATCGGCCCGGAGGCGCTGTAACCCGCTGTCCTGTAAGGCTGAAAAGCGTTCTGGTTTGATATTGCCCGATACGCGCCGCACTTCGATGACCTTTTCCGGGAGTGAAAACGGTTCTGCATTCTGCTGAAGGAACGTTCACAAACAAAAAAACAGACGTATGTCTGTTTTGTCAAGCGTTTTCTTTCCACTTTATTTTCCCCTGTGTTCCGGGCACAGGGAAGGGCAACGGCGTTTGCCGTTAACAGTCCGTTGATAAAGTTGCTCTGCAGGCGAGGCCGGCCGCAGCCCGGATGGACTTTTCCAACGGGCTGCTAAGGGCTCCGTTCGAAACGCTGCCCGAACACCTGAACGCCCCAGACCGATTCCTCCGCTTCGGCAACCGCCACCCCCACGTGCGTCCAGTGCTTCGCCAGGATATTCGCACGGTGCCCCGCGCTCAGCATCCAGCCTGCATGCATCGTTTCGACCAAATCCGTTCTTGCCACGTTTTCGCTCACGCGGTGGAAGGGCAACCGCCGGTAGGTCGTATGCCACCCAACGTCCAGTCCCGCCATGGAAAAATGGGATACGATACCCTGTGCAAGCATCTCTTCCAGCCGGATGCGGGCCACGTTCATCAACTCGGGATGCGGAGATACCGGACGGCGTCGAATTCGCTTCCGGGCCGCGTTGATTCGATCGATCAGAAACAACTGCGCGGCATCGTCCCCCGGATATGGAACAATTTCAAGGACTTCGTCTTCCAGTTCATCGGGGTTGCCCACAATCACGGACTGGTGGGAAACCGTATACGTGCGCGCTTTGGGCAATACAATCTGAACCTGAACGCGACAGTGCCCCGCCTCGCCGAACCGGAACCGCGCGTGAAACCGCTGCTCTACCCTGCGCACGTCGCCTTCGATCGCATCTCCATCGGGCACAAGGAACGCGATGACACTTATATCTTCCACTTCGCCATGGACCTGCCCGGACACGGTCAGTTCTTCGCCGACGGCGACGCCCCCGGGAAGCCGGTCGACCGTTGCAAGCCCCGTTTTCAACTGACCCGGATAACCGTAGCCGACAGGCATCCGGAGTTCCTTTCTCCCGTCGGGCCAGACGGTGATTTTCCGGCCGCGGTGATCGGTCTCTACCCACCGTCCATCGGGAAACGTCTCACGGGTCGTGCCATTTATCGTCGCATATTCACTGGCCGGGATGATACGCAGACTTCCCTCGTCGAGCCGTGGCGGGCCACCGCCGGCCCCGGTCGACGCGACCGGTTCGCGGGACGTCCCCCGGGCATGTTTCTCCACCCCGGTGACCACACTGTCCGCGGGACCGGAATGAATGACGGAGCCGTCGGTCAGCCGGGAAACACGCCGCCCGTCCTGAGCGACCCGGCGGGTCCTGCCGTCAGGCAATCGTTCAACCACGTCGCCATCCACGTTATGTCTGACAATCCGTCCGTCGGGAAACCGGTCTTCCATGGCGCCGCTTGAAAACGCCACGTTGACCCGCCCGTCGGGATACGCGGTGCGCACGTTTTTCCACCGGTCGGTGAACACGATTCGTCCATCGGGAAACCTGTCCTCGGTGGCGCCGCTCGGAGCCACCACGCTGACGCGCCCGTCGGGATGCTGCCAGCGTCGCCGCCCGTCCGGAAAGGTCGTCAACACGCGTCCGTCCTCGAACCGCCGCCGGCGCATGCCTCTCGCGGGACCCGATGTCTTCCTCGGGGCCAGGAAAAAGCCTTCGATCACCCGCCAATACCCGTCGGGGGGAAGCTGCAGACCTCCGCCGCGCCGATGTTCCAGTGTGTTTGCAGCCCGCCCGTGGATCACGTGGGCGTCTTCAAGCACTTCCAGGCTGTCCACGATCTCTTGGGTAAACCGCGCCAGGCGCGGATATTGTCCGGGATGCAGATGGATATACAGATAGTGAAACGCCGACACCGCCTTCGCCGTATCGGGCGTTTCAAATACCTTTCCCCGTCCCAGTATCAGCGCCGCCTGGACGCCGCGCTCCGTCCCTCCGGTTACGAGGGCGCCCGAGGGAATCCGATAGATTCGATTCCCGGCGACCAGCCTGACGTCATCCACGAGGCGAACCGTGTCCAATCGCACGTCATAAACGCGTCCGGGAATCCGAATCTCATCACCTGGCGATATCTCAGGATTCTCCGACAGCGGGACCGCCACGTCTCCGGGTTCCGCCGATCCGGACGTATCGGTCCGCGTCCGCGACATGTAGGCCTCGTCCAACAGTGCTTCCCCGGTTGCGCCGCCGGCGTCTTCCAGATAATCCGCCGCAGGTTTTCCGGGAACGTACCGGTACAATCCCGGTTTCGCTACGGCGCCGGAAACCGTCACTTTTTCGTCCGGTTGGCATCCGGTGAGAACCAGTACCAGTACCAGTATGGAATTTCGCAGAGGGTTAGGGAGCGACATCGTCCGTGTATCCGCGCGCGTGTGGTGGACTTCGGTTCAACCGTCGGCAGTTGTGAGGACCGTCGATAGAAGGGGAGTCGATACCGATGGTCGGCTGAGGCTCACTGGCTGCAGACACAGAGCCCGCATTTCGATTGGAATGGGCTGAAAATTCCAAAGGTCCGGATACTGCCTGGAGTACCGGAACCCGCCGTTGCAGTCCGGGGGGCCTGCACTACGGCGGTGGCGCATACGACAGGACCCCCGGGCGTCCTCCCCGGGGGTCCTGTATATACGAACAGGTCGCCGGAACTGAGGGCAATAAACCCGGCGACCTGTTAAGAAGCCATTCAACTACCGCTTTTT
Organism: Candidatus Latescibacterota bacterium; assembly: GCA_963662665.2. Lineage (GTDB taxonomy): Bacteria > Latescibacterota > UBA2968 > UBA2968 > JAAXHE01. The sequence goes on along the minus strand of CAXXJS010000051.1, from coordinate 23,803 downwards.
GGCAGCTAGGGGTCTTCCCCCGTGTGTTACGCAGGATCGTCAGAATCCGACCGTAATTGTAAGAGCGGACGCGGTGTAAAGAGAATTCCCCACTCTCGTTCGCAAACTGTCATTCCAACGCTGACGTCGCGGCATCCGCTATTCGATGGTGGACGTCGAAATCCGAGGCGCGGAAGATATCGTTCGCGCTTCCGGCCAGGCTGTGGCCGGAAGCCTTGTATATCACGAGAGTCGTGCCTGGCGTTACAGATAACTCTTTCCGTGAAGGCGCCTAACCCTTGAGGCGATTCAGCGTCTTCTGCACTAACACGGTGACCACACCTGCATTCAGTGAAACACCGGCCAGATCGACGATCATGTCCAGCTTCTCGCCGATTCCCGGGATGTTGCCAAGTACGTTCGCCATTCCCGCGCCGCCGACGGCAACTGCAAGCACGAGGTAGGCCGTTGCGTCTTCAGCGTCGATCGCAACGCCCGCATAGGCGAGACCCAGGATGACCAGCACGAGCGCCAGGATGCCCTCTCCAAGGATCGCGTCGCCCGCCAGGCCCCCAATGATCGCACCGAGGGCGATGAGACCTACGATAACTCTACCTGCCATGTCTACCTCCCTAAAAATTAGATACTTGCCGCGGCCCGTGGAAGAATGTGGCCGCAACGGTTACCGACGGGACGGCGTGGGCGTCTGGTGTGCCTCCCGTCACGAACATCCCACAAAAAAACCACCTTCAGATTTCAGCGTGTTGCCATATGCAAACTGCTGTTACCTGATCTGTCAGATCAGCTTGGGGTACTTCAGTTCTTAAGGATGTAATAAAACGTGTACCGCGCTAATTTGTATCGCTTGGACGCCAGACCCACGTGTAGCGGTAAAGGTGTGAGGACCTGCAATGTTCAGCCCACGCGCCCGGAATGGCTTGGCGATCGGCAGGATGGCTTGCCTAATCCGCACCTTCCGCTGAAACGTAGGCCGTCGTGCCGCAATAAAGAACCTTTCCGGGTAGCGACTGCTTACGCGTGCTGGGGGAGTATAAACTTAAAATAAAGTGTAAATATATCTAGACGTTATCCTAATAAAAGAAATGCCGCAAGCGTTGTCAAGGGAATTTATTCCTCATCCTCAAGGTCTGTTGATTTCACCGGGCGGGCGGGTGGTGGCGTCCGCAATTTCGCATCCGGATTGAGGTATGAAGGACCCTGTGTTAACGCGCTGCAGACGCCCGAACCGCCGTATTCTTTACGACTTCAACATCCATTTCTCCAGGATTTCCAGGCAGGATCTCATTCGGCGGTCCTGATCGGCGTATTGCTTCAACCATTCCGTGACCGTTTTCCCATCCGCCATCGTCGCTTTCGGATCCGCGCCGCCTTCCAGGAGAAATCGCGTCGTCTCCGCGTGGCCGTGTCCGGCGGCGCAGTACAGGGGGAAATGTTCGTTGTCAGAGGTGGCGTTGACGTCGGCGCCGTGGCCGACGAGCCGCTTAACGATCTCCAGGTCGCCGTTACGGGCGGCGTGATGCAGGGCGGTGTCCCCACGCGCATAGCGCTCCCGTGCCAACACCGGGTTGGCGCGGAGCATGGTGTCAACCCGGGCGGCGTTGGCCAGAAATACCGCGTAGATGAACTGGCGCGCGGTGTCGCTCGCGGGTTTCGTGTGTGCGTCCAGACCGCCGTACCCGACAAGCAACGACACGACCTCTTTGTTGTCGGGGACCTCCGCCGCGTAGTGTATCGCGTCGCCGTCGTGTGCCGCCAGGTCCGCGCCGTGGTCGATCAGATACCGGACCGCATCCAGGCGGCGGCGCAAACCGGCGTGAAATATCGGGCGCCACCCGTACCGGTCGTCCTCGTTGACTGCCGAAGGCCGTTCCTCGACTGTTTTCTTCAATGTTTCCAGGTCGCCACTGCCAGCGGCATCGTGAATCGATTCGGGCCCCATAGTCATCCTCCATCGCTGTTGCCACGTCGAATCGTCGCAGGTAAATCTCGTCTCTCGCGCCAACGCCACCAAAGATAGGTCGCGGGCGTAACGGCAACAAGGAAAATGCGGCCCTTTATTCCCCGCTCTCCATCCGCGGGAACGCGGGGCGGGTTCTTGACGGTGTATTGCTGATTATCTATATTCGCACGAACGGCCGTATCCCGCGTTGCGCCCGTTGGATGTTTACGTGGAATCACCCCGTGACCGTCATCGTGAACGCATCCGCCGGCAAAACGAAACGCGGGTCAAAGGGGCGGCACAGTGCGTCCGTTCGATCCTCCGACGTCACGAAAGGCCGGTCGATGTTACCCGATCTGGAAGTTTCAGTAAGTACCGTGCGCGGCATCGGCGCGAAACGGGAGGGTCTGCTCCGGGAGATCGGGATTTCGACCCTGGCCGATCTTCTGCTTTTCCTGCCGTACCGGTACGTGGATCGCACGCAGCAGTCGCCCATCGCGGACCTGCAGGTTGGTGCGGAAATCACGGCCGTCGCCACGGTCCGCGCGGGGAACGCGGTTCCGGGCCGGCGGCCCCGATTCGTTCTGGTGCTGGAAGACGAATCGGGCACGCTGGAATGCGTCTGGTTTTCAGGAAACCGATATCTCCGGCAGGCGTTTACGCCCGGCGACCTCCTTGCCGTCGGGGGAAAAGTGACCCGGTTCGGGGGAAAGCGACAGATGGTTCACCCGGACGTCGAGGTGATTTCGGAGCGTGAGGATGGAACCCGTCTCCATACGGGGCGCGTGGTTCCCGTCTATTCGACAACGTCGCGTATGAAGGCCGAGCGCCTCACGAGCCGCGGACTGCGGCGCGTCATCTTTCAGGCGTTGGAAGACGTGGACCTGGTGGATCCCCTTCCGGTCCGGATGAGGGCCCGGTGCGGGGTGCTCTCGCTCGGCGAGGCAGTGAGAATGCTGCATTTTCCGGATGACGTTCGGGACGTTGAGGCAGCCCGACGCAGGCTGGCGTTTGATGAATTGTTATTTTTTCAGCTGCGGCTGCGGGCCTTGCAGCCGGGCCGAAACGAAAGGCCGGGGCCGGTATTTCCCTTATCGGGCGCCCTGGCCTCGCGATTGATGGGGACTTTGCCCTTCGACCCAACCGGGGCCCAGCGCCGGGCGTTCAAGGAGATTAGCGGTGACCTCGCGCGCGGCAGGCCCATGCGCCGGCTGCTGCAGGGCGACGTTGGCTCGGGCAAGACGATCGTGGCCGCGGCGGCGATGCTGACTGCCGTGGACGGCGGAACCCAGGCGGCGCTGATGGCCCCCACCGAGATTCTGGCTGAGCAGCATGCCGCAACCATCCACGCACTCACGGCGCCGCTGGGGCTTACGGTCGCGTGCCTGACCGGACGTCAGGCTCAGCATGAGCGGCGTGAGGTGCTCGACGGCCTGGCCTCCGGCCGCGTCCAACTCGTCGCGGGTACCCACGCGCTCATGCAGGAAGGCGTGGTTTTCGCACGGCTGGGGCTCGCCGTGGTCGATGAGCAGCATCGATTCGGCGTATTACAACGCGCCGCTCTGCTGGAGAAGGAGGCGGGCGCCCATCTGCTGGTGATGACGGCCACGCCGATTCCACGGTCGCTGGCCCTTACATTCGTATGGAGACCTGGATGTAACCGTGCTCGACGAACTGCCGCCGGGGCGTCAACCGGTGATTACCGGATGGCGGACGCCGGCGGACCGGGAGAGAGCCTATCGTTTTCTGCGCGAACAGGTGTCGGCAGGGGGACAGGCCTATATTGTCTTTCCAATGATCGACGCCTCCGGCGAGGGAGATTTCAGGGCCGCGGCCGCGTCATTCGAGGAGTTGCGGGCCGGCATCTTGTCGGGGCTGAGGATGGGGCTGCTGCACGGCCGGCTTCCGTACGAGGAGAAGGAGGCGGTGATGGCCGCGTTTCGGGCGGGCGCCCTGGATGTCCTGGTGTCCACAACGGTGATCGAAGTCGGGGTTGACGTCCCAAACGCGACGGTGATGATGGTTGAACACGCCGAACGGTTCGGGCTGGCGCAACTCCACCAGCTCAGGGGCCGGGTGGGTCGCGGGTCCGCCGGCTCGTATTGTATCCTGATTGCGGGCCCGGAAGGCGAAGTAACGCACGAAGCACGCGCCAGGCTGGACGCCATGACCACTACCGGCGACGGGTTTGAAATAGCGGAGATGGATCTCAAAATCCGCGGGCCCGGACAGATCTTCGGCACGCGGCAGGCAGGGTATCCCGAGTTTCGTTTCGCCGACCTTGCGCGGGACGTGGACCTGGTTGGCACTGCCCGGGAGGAAGCGGTCCGGCTTCTGGACGGGGATCCGGAACTCGAAAGCCATAAGGCATTGCGCCGGAGCGTCGAGTCCGTAAACCTGGACGAGCGGACCGGGCACGCGGGATGACGGGGGCAGCGTTCGGACGGCAGTGCCGGGCGGTGTGATCGAGCGGGGATTCGGGGTTGACACCTCCCGGGATTTGTGGTAGATTCAAAAACTATCCCCGCTGAGGTGGGCAATGTCCGGAAACACGCGCCGTATCGCGGTGGTCGGATCAATCAACCGGGATACGATTTGTACGCCCGACGGGATCCGCACCGAAAGTTATGGCGGGATCCTTTACAGTATCGCGGCACTCGCCGCGGTGGGATCCGCTACGATTTTTCCGGTGTGCAACGTGGGCAAAGACGTCGAAGACGACGTCCGGAATCTGCTGGGTTCTTGGCCGTCGGTGCGCCTGGATGGCGTGCGGTTCGTTTCCGAACGGAATCCCCACTGTTTTTTGACGTACAATTCTCGGGGACGGAAGTACGAAACGCTTCTGGGCGACGTGGCCCCGCTTGCGGCCGGGCGTCTTCTCCCGTTTCTGGACTGCGACGCGATCTGTTTCAATTTCATTACCGGGATGGAGCTTGAACTGCAGACAATGCAGGCCTTCCGGAAAGCGGCGCGCGGCCTTGTGCTGATGGACGTTCACAGCCTCACGTTGGGAATCGACGGGAATCACCGCAGGTTTTTCCGCGTACCACCCCGCTGGGAGTCGTGGTTGGGCTGCGCCGACGTCGTACAGTTGAACGAACGCGAAGGCGAATTGCTGGCGGGCGAGGCACTCGATAGCGGCGAGGCCACCCGGAGATTCGGCGAGCGGGTACTGGCGCTTGGACCGAAGGCGCTGTTGATTACCCGCGGCGAACACGGGGCCGATTCGATCGCGAGGAACCGGCAGGGCGGGGTTGAAGTTCAGGGTTACCCGTCCCGGGCCGCGGACGTTCCCGTGGATGAGACCGGATGCGGAGACGCGTTCCTGATGGGTTATACGTGGTCGTTTCTGCAAACGGGCAGTGTGGTCGCGGCAAGCCGGTTCGCCAACCGGGTCGCGGGCGTCACGTGCTGCCTCAGGGGTGTCAAGCAGATGTGTCGGATCGGTGACTATTTGGATCAATAAGACGTTCGCACGCCGTTTCGTCTCCTTCCGGCGGCATCCCGCAAGGGTGTTGCCGACCACTCTCTACAGGGGTTTGTCCTATGCAACAATATGACTTTCCAGGTCGGCCGAGTTTCGACCTGTCCTTCAGTCCCCGGCTGGTCTACTACGGGCTGGGCATTCTTGTCCTGTTGTGGCTGCTCAGCGGGATCTTCATCGTGCAGCCCGCCGAACAGGCGGTGGTATTGAGGTTCGGGAACTCCATGGGGGTGTCGGAGCCCGGCATTCACTACCATCTGCCGTGGCCGATCGAGTCCGTGGAAATCGAGCGGGTGAGCGAGGTGAAGCGGGTGGAGATCGGATTCCGGACCATCGCCGTGGAGCCGGCGCCCCGGTATCAGACCGTGACCCGCGAGGCGTCCATGCTCACTGGCGACGAGAATATCGTGAACGTCGAACTCATCGTCCAGTATCGGATCAGCGACATTGAAGACTATGTGTTCAACGTTGCGGACCAGGTGCACGCCGTCCGGAGCGTGGTGGAAGCGGCGCTTCGGCAGGTCCTTGGACGGTCCCCGATCGACGAGGCGCTCACCGAAGGGAAATTCAAAATCCAGGGCGAGATCGAGGAGCAGGTAAAGGACGTCTTCGCGCTTTATGAGATCGGCGTGCACGTGGAGAACGTGAAGTTGCAGACGGTTTCCGTGCCGCGTGAGGTGGACCACGCGTTCAAGGACGTCGCCAGCGCCCGCGAGGACCGGGAGCGGTTGCGCAACGAAGCCGAAGCGTATCGGAACGAAGTGATCCCCAGGGCGCGGGGCGAGGCCGAGAAGATGACCCGGGGGGCGGAGGCATATACGGTTGAACGCGTCAAGCGGTCCCAGGGTGACGCGGAGCGTTTCCTGGAGGTGCTAACGGAATACCGCAAGGCCAAAGAGGTGACCGAGGTCAGGCTTTATCTGGAAACCATGGAGAAGATTCTGCCCGGTATCCAGAAATACGTGATTGAGTCCGATGGCAAGGGGAGCGGTTTTCTGAATCTGTTGAATCTGCAGCCCAACGCACAAAAATCCGCCGGACCGACCACGGCAGGAGGGAACTAAGGATGAAATCGTTAATCAAGGCAATCGTGGCGGTCGTGGTGGCGGGTCTCCTTATCGAATCGGTCCTGTTCACCGTGGACGAACGTGAGCAGGTGGTCGTAACCCGGCTGGGCGAGCCCAGGCGCACCATCCGGAGCCCGGGCCTGCACTGGAAAGTCCCGTTTGTGGAACGGCTTCACTCCTTCGATAACCGCCTGCTGTATAGCGACGCCGAACCGGCGCCTATTTACACGTCGGACAAAAAAAACCTGATTGTGGACAATTTCGCCAGGTGGCGAATCGTCAATCCGTTGAAATTCCTGAAGTCCGTGCAGACGGTGCGCGGCGCCCAATCCCGCCTGGACGATATCATCTACGCGGCCGTACGGGAGGAGTTGGGCAGACGGACGCTTACTGAAATCGTCTCCGGGAATCGGAAAGTAATTATGGATAAGGTCACGAAGCGATCGCGCCAGGACGCGGAGGAACTGGGCATAGAGGTGGTGGACGTGCGTGTCAAACGAGCCGACCTGCCCGAGGAAAACAAGAAGAACGTGTTCGACCGGATGAGGGCGGAGCGCGCCCGGCAGGCGAAGGAATATCGCGCCGAGGGTGAAGAGGCGGCCCTCAAGATCCGCGCCGAGACCGACCTTGAGGTTACGCGCATCACGTCCGACGCGTTCCAGAAGTCGCAGCTTATCAGGGGACAGGGCGATGCCGAAGCGCTGGCGATCTACGCGAAGGCGTTCCAGAAAGACCCCCGATTCTACGAGTTTCAACGTACGCTCGAGGCCTACGAACGCACGCTCACCCAGGGCACGACCACGGTCGTGCTGCCCCTGCGCACGGACTTCTTCAAGTTTCTGGGTCACAGGAAACGACGATGATCGCCCGGCGGTTCTGCCCGTTGATCTGGGTGGTCTGCCTGGTCTTCCGGCCGGTTCCGGCCGCGGCGGGCTGGGAGCGGCTCGAACGGGAGGGACTGTCGGTGCGGTTTCAGGACGTCGATCGCACGTTTGCGCGGGGCCTGCTGGATGAATTGATCATCGGTAGGTCCGATGTCGCGGAAAAGCTGGGCGGTGGTGGGGATGTCCCAATTATCATCTACGTGGCCGGTTCGCAGTCGCTCTTTCAGGCTGTTACGCGGGGGCGCGTGCCCCACTGGGGGGCAGGTTGCGCCTTCCCCGAAGAACGGATCGCCGTGTTGCGCCTGCTGCCGGGGCAACGCGGGCAGGTCCTGAAAACGGCCCGGCACGAAATCTCTCATATTCTGCTGTATCAACTGACGCAGGCGCGGGTTCCGCGCTGGTTCGACGAAGGCGTGGCTATGTGGGCCGCGCAGGAATGGCGACTGCGGGAAAGCACCGAGGTCTCCTACGCGATCTTTTCGGGCGGGCTGGTTCCGCTGGCGGAAATCGAGGGGGTCCTCGGTTTTTCGTCTTCAAAGGCGAGGCTGGCGTATACCGAAAGCCTGCTTGCCGTCCTGTACCTGATCCACCTGGGCGGTCCCAACGCCGTGGCTCAGATCGTGCACTCCCTCAAGACCGGGGTTTCGTTCGACGTCGCTCTGTATCGGCTTACCGGGTTCACGCCGCGGAAGTTCGAACGGGAGTGGGCCCAATACGCAAAGGGAAGGTTCAGTACAACGGCCTTGCTGACCTCTGCGGAGGCTTTCTGGCTTTACATGACGTTGCTGCTCATCGGCGTGTTCGTTGCGGTGCGGGTCCGCAACAGGCGGGTGATCGAACGCTGGGATGAGGAGTCTCCCGAAGACGCGCTGCCGCTGCGCCTGCGATTGCGGGTACGTCGACCCGGGGACCGGTCGTGATTGTCGGGGTTACTGGAGGCATTGGTGCGGGCAAGAGCCGGGTGTGCGACGTTTTCGCCCGGGAGGGCGCGTACGTGATCGAGGCGGACGAGGTGGGGCGCGATGCGGTGGAAGACCCGGCGGTTCTGCGGGCGCTGGCCGATAGTTTCGGCGGGGATATTCTTGATGAAAATGGGGTCCTTGTCCGCCGGGAACTGGGGCGGCGCGCGTTCGCTTCGGCTGAGGCGCGGGACCGGCTGAATGCCATTGTATGGCCGCCTCTTGGACGTATGTTGCGGGAGGATTCCCGTCGCGCTCTCGACGAGTGTCCGGGCAGGTCCGTTGTGATCGACGCCGCGCTGTTCCTGGAGTGGGGCGACCATCGCGAACTGTGCAACGTTCTGGTGGTTGTCACGGCGCCGGAGGGGGTCCGGATTCGGCGGGCCATGGAACGGAAGGGGCTGTCCGAAGCCGAGGTCCGGGACCGGATGGCGTCACAGATGTCAGAATCGGAGAAGGTTAAGGCCGCGGACTACGTCATAGAAAACGCGGGATCGGTGGCGAACCTGGAGACACGGGCGCTGGCGGTCTGGCGACGGATTTTGGAATTGTAAGAGAGTGACTTCCGGAAAGTCACGAGACCGATAGTCATCAGACCGGATGCGCCACCCGCCTCCGCGCAGAACACAAAAGGACCCCGATGGAAGTTCCCGTCGGGGTCTCGCTTTTTCGGACTGGAGTGCATCGATTCCAGGACGAACGATTCGAAAGGGCCTCCTTAAGAAACGAACGTATCGTAACGCACCGGAGCCAATCCGCTATACAGCTTCGACGAAAAGGCGGCGCGGACCGATGGCGTGTCGGTGCTGTAAATTGCACGAATGCCTGCCCCAAATCTGAACCGCGAACTGTCAATCTCCGAAATTCCGTCAGCGTCAGCCTTTGATATTCTCGACCCGCCTCTTATATCGAATATACAATGCGCGCCCGTGGTCCGGGCGGGCACGAATCCACTTGACGCGCGTACCGGTACGCGATACATTTATAAAAACGCAACATTCTCCATCAACGCGGCCTTTTACGTTGGGTATAGACACGTAAATTCAGGAGAGTCCCCGCCCGGAGATGTCCTGCAGAACGCCCTCCCTCGGATAAATATCTTCGAAGTCACTCCCCCTTACACGATCTATCGGGATTGTAACTTTTTGTGAATCAGTCGACTGCCGAATTAACAACGATATTACGCGGAGGGCGCAGCGTACGGCGTCGAGCTGTATAACCACAACCGCCGAGGGACAAATGTCATGGCTGTGGAGAAACCGCATCATCCCGGTCTCAGCATTGTAGAGAACTGGCTCGACCCGCTCTGCCTCAACGTCACCGACGCCGCGAGGGTGTTGGGCGTGGCACGTCACACGCTATCGCGGGTGCTCAACGGGCACGCGGCCATCTCGCCCGAGATGGCGATTCGATTGGAGAAGGCCGGCTGGTCCGACGCCGAGGACTGGTTGCGGAGACAGACGTCCTACGATCTCCTGCAGGCCCGCCAGCAGGAAGACAGCATCGAAGTCGAACGCTATCAGCCGCAACCCACGTTGTGGGAAGGACATGGTGTTTACAGGAATACCAATATCGCATTATTGCTGGGTGCGGGCGCGTCTGTAGCCGCGGGCTTTCCGTCCACGCAAGAACTGACCGACATTGTTGTTTCGGGCCGTGGCGTTACCCGGCACGGCGATGGGTGTTTCTACATCAGTGGCGGAGATGAGCCAAGGGTGGAGGCCGTGAAGGTTCCCGCCGGCATTGCGGAACGATTGGGCGCCGAGGCGGACGCGTACCTGTCGGCTCACGGCGGGAGACGGGGCGACTACGAGGACATCTACTTCCTGGCGCGTCAGGCGTTGGATGAAGCGTGCGGCGAGATGGAGAACCCGGCGCTCGGCGGGTTCGTCGATGACCTGAGAGCCGGGATGTCGTCGATGGCCGCAACCGCGACGGAGGCAAACGGCGTTGGCGCCGGCCTGATCGAGCCGACCGTGACCCACGACCTGGAAATCCTGATGAGGGAAACATGTAAATACGTTGCGGACGTCGTTTCACAGAGCCTGGTGATACATCAACCTGCGCAGGATCGGGTACGGCATCTGAACGCCATCGAACACGCCTGTAAGGCTTTCAATGTCGCCAGTCTGGCGACGCTGAGCCACGAGACGCACGTCGAGACGTTTCTGAGAGGTCGGGAGATCGTGCTCGTCGACGGATTTACGGTACAACAGGATGCCGTTTCGCTCTGGACCGGCAACGTCCCCGCGGATGTTGCGATTCCGTTTCTGAAGCTGCGCGGCTCCGTGGATTGGTACCGCTATACGGACGGGCAGATCAGGCGCGTCCCTCACAATCTCTATCCTCTGCGCATTGGCGATGAGGGCAGCTTTCTGTACGCGGAACATAGCCCGCGGATTTTGCTGATCGGTCCGACGAACGCGGTCCCGGAACATGGATCCGGGATATTCCGCGAACTACGCTATTGCTTCCGGTCGACGATTGGACGTGCGAATACGATGGTTGTCTGTGGGTACGGCTTCGACGACGGGGGCGTCAACAGCGAGTTGATCGATTGGTACGACGGCAAGGACGGACGGCGGTTTGTGATCGTTCACCCGGAACCGGACCGACTCGTCGAAAACGCGCGCGGCGCCATCAGGAAGAACTGGGAAACCTGGAAGAAAAACGACGCGGTCTCAATCATCGAGAGGCGCTTCGAGGACGTTGAAGCGCCCGAGTTCGTGGAAACCATCGCGCATACGGCGAATCGATGAACGGCCGATGCGGAAGTCTCGCCCGGATGCAGGTGCGAGACTACGAACTGAAGGTGGACTGTCAGGAACAACAGCACACATAGAATCAATTCGGTAATCTTAAATGAAAATGGCCCCCGGCGTTTCCGAGGGCCTCGTTGTTTTCTGATTCATTTGAACATTGGCTCAATGCTACAGGTCGGCAAAAGGGACGGCGGTAACAGATGGTCCCAGCGGCAAGCGGACGTCGCCCGGATGCACGATGTAACCCGGTTTCGATCCGCCTTTCCTGTCGCGCTGGAATTTCCTGATAGCGGAGGCCATTGCCGGGCGCGGCACAGCGGACAACTTTACCTCGATGGGAACGATCCCTGCGCCTGTTTGAACCAGGAAATCGACTTCCGTTCCCGCCGTGGTTCTCCAGAAATAGACCTGCGGATCAATACCGCGATGGGTCAAGTTCCGAACGATTTCTGACAGGACCGCCGTTTCCAGGATGGCGCCGCCCATGGGGCCTGAGGCAGCATGTTCCGGATCCTTGAGGCCGACAAGGTAGCAGAGCGTGCCGACGGATCGAAAGGACGTTTCTACTTGACAAGACGCCATGAAATTGTGGAGATTTCCAAAAACGGATTACTGCAGATGCAGGACAATCGACAAGCTTGATTGGTGGCACTGCGAGTGGAGATGTAGAGGATGGGAAACGAGATGCAAACGCAAACGGCACGTGTACGGGAGAAATAAGGGGCCGAATTGCCTGCCACAATGGAACGACCTCTCGATTCACGGATTGGCAAGATACGGGGGTAACGAAAGATGGGCGGTGTTTTCATCTATTGGGATAATTCTAACATCTTTATTGGCGCTCAGGACGTTGCTGTTGACCGGGAAGGCGAAGCAGCCCGATCACGCGTACGGATACATTTCCCGAATATGTTGAAGTTGGCGCACGCGGGGCGAACTGTCAGGCGGGCTGTTGCAGCAGGTTCGGTCCCACCTGAATTGAGAAGCGTCTGGAATCGATTGGAAAACAGCGGTGTGGAGGTGAAGCTGCTGGAACGAGGTACCCTGTATGGACGCGAACAGGGAGTAGACCAGATATTGCAGACAGAAATGTTGCGTGATGGTTTCGACAACAACGGAGACCCAGGCACAGTCGTCATGTTGACCGGCGATGGCGCGGGTTTTTTGGATGGCGTTGGATTTCACGCGGATTTGTCTCGAATGCAGAAGCGGGGATGGCGTATTGAGGTCGTTTCGTGGAAGTACAGCTGCAATCGAAGGATGAGGGAATGGGCTGAACAATACGGTGTATTTGTGGCGTTGGATGACTTCTATGATAGCATTACGTTTCTCGAACATCCGAGGCAGGGCGACCCTATTGGAGATCCTCGACTTTCCGTTTCCATTGATCTGAGCAAGAGACAGTTGGCTGAATGAGCAACGCTGCGGTGCCGATAGCGAATCCAACCATCACGGTAACGAGGCAGATGTTTATGTCCTGAAAGCGCCCGGCGCTCGTCGGCGGTCCCGTCACAATCACTCCCCTTTGAGGGTGAGTCGCGGCCTTCTACGGCGGTGGTGGAAACCGCAGCGTTTCCCGGCCTGGCAGCGTCCCGTTACTCACGGGGACCGCGTGAATCCAGTTCGACCCGGGCACAAATATAGGCCCCGCAATTCCGGGGCCTTTTCGTTTCTTACACCGAAACTTGGGCTAAGCCAATTATTCCTGAGTAGACTTCGCTTTCCTGCTCCACTCTTGCGCGAGTCGCCGGGCTTCGGCGATCTGCGCGGGCGTCATCGACGTTTCCAGATTGTCCCGCACAACGCTGCCGAGGCTGTCACCGGCAGCGGCGGCCAGACTGCAATGGGCGTGGGCTGAAACGTCGTCCCGGTCCACGCCCAGGCCCAGAGCGTACATCATCCCGAGTTGTGACCGCGCTCGTACAAAGCCCTGGTCGACTGCCCTGCGGAACCATTTCAACGCCTCTGCATAGTCCCGGGGCACACCGCGGGCGTTGGCGTAGATGGTACCGAGGAGGTATTGCGCGCCGGCGTGTTCCTGGTCCGCCGCAGAGCGGTAAAATTCAACCGCTTTCGTGAGATCCCTCTGCACGCCGCGGCCACGGGCGAACGCCGTTCCCAGGTTGAACCGGGCGTCGGCGTGTCCTTGAGCGGCTGCGGCGTGGTACCATTTGATTGCCTCCGCGGGGTCCCTTTCGACGCCCAGACCGTGGGCGTACATCCACCCGAGGCCGGTCTGCGCCGCCGCGTGACCCTGCCTGGCGGCGAGACGGTACCATCTGACCGCCTCCGCGAAGTCCTGATTGACACCAATGGCGTTGGCGGACATGATCCCAAGCAGGTATTGCGCCTCGGCCTCGCCTTTCAAGGCCCGCCGCCGAAGGTCCTCCACGTCCACGTCCCTTTGTTCTGCCGCCAGACCCGTCGAGGCAAGCAAGAGAAACGCGAGGACGATAGTTGCTAACACTGCTCGTCGGTGCACGATCTTCTGGTCCCCTTAGACTGACACCGGCCCTGAGGCATGTCGGAAGCGGGTGTGAAGGTGGGGCAGACATTCCTGTCTGCCACTTTCATCGTTCTTCTGCCGGAATGCAGAGGGAGGAACGGCCTTCGCGATCTGACAATGCGCCATCACCTCGTAAGCACAACCCACGCCTCGCCGGGGTGCCCGGCATTGGGCGCCCGGCCTCTCGGGGCCGCACCCTCGCAATCCCTGCTCATTGAGGAGGAGTCGCAGAAGCCGAGCCGGTCCCTGAGCTTGTCGAAGGGCCCGCGTTCCGGCGCCTTTTTGACCCTTCGCCGACCCTTCGACAGGCTCAGTGCCCGCACCTCTCCCCTCGGCCCCTCTCCTGAAGGAATGGGGGAGGTAAGCTGAGAGTCGCCTCACCGGTAAACTGACCAATCAACATTCCCACTTCCTTCTGGAAGGGGGTCAGGGGGTAGGTCCGCCCCCGCGCCGAGCAACCCTGTCTACGTCTCAGCCTCTTCCAACCCCAGTTCCGCGAGGCAGGTGTCGACGACAACGTGGCTGGTGGTCGCTTCGGCCGTGATAACGCGGGTGGCGCCTGCGGCCACAAGTGAGCCCTCGTCCATGTCGTACATGGTGCGCGCGATGATGGGCGTGTCCGTGGCCACGCGCCGGACCGCGCGGACGGCAACCTCGGTGGCCCGGGTGTCGTTGATTGTCACCACAACCAGACGCGCATCCCTGCACCCGAGTTCTTCCAGGACTTCCGGCTGGGTGACGTCGCCGTACACCGCCAGGTCACCTGCCGCGTGCGCCTTGCGTACGTTGTCCACGTTGACGTCAACCGCAACGCAGGCGAACCCCGCGTCCCGGGCCGCGTGGCAGACTTCCCGGCCCGCCCGTCCGTATCCGGCGACGATAACGTGGTCGCTGTGCGGTTCGTGCGTGTCGACCCCTGGGGGCTCGGCGTCCAGAATCCGGTTGAGCCACGGAATTCGGGTGACCCCAAGCGCCAGGTGAGGGGCGAAGGCGATGGCGATGGGTGTGAGCAACATGGACAGGATGATCGCGAGGAGAAGGTTATGGGATAGTGCTGCGCCGAGGAGGCCGGTTCCGGAGGCCGCGTTCAGGAGAACGAATGAGAACTCGCCGATCTGGCACAGCGTGGCCGCGGAAAGGATCGCCACGCGGAGCGGCAGCCGGAGAACCAGCCCCATGATGAATACGATCGCGAACTTGCCGATCAGAATCAGGCCGCAAAGCCCGAGCGTTGGAAGCAGGTGCTCGAACACTGCCGAGACATCCAGCAGCATGCCCACGGATACGAAAAACACGCTCGCGAAGGCTTCGCGCACAGGGATCAGGTCCGACATCGCCTGGTGGCGAAACTCGCTGCCGGCAACGATCAGGCCCGCGAGGAACGCCCCGAGCGCCAGCGATATTCCCGCCATCGAGAGAACCCACGCAGTTCCGAAACACACGAGGAACACCGTGAGGACAAACAGTTCTCTCTCTCGCGACCTGGCAACGAACCCGAGTATGTAGGGGACGATTCGGTTGGCTGCAACAAGCACACCGGCCAGAATGGCAAGACCCGTAGCGGCAGCGACCGCGATTTCCCTCGTGGTACCATCCTGACCTGCCAGAAACGGCACCGCCAGGATCATCGGCACCACACTCAGGTCCTGGAAGATCAGGATGCCGACTGCCAGGCGGCCGTGCGGCGCATCCAGTTCGCCCCGCGTGGAGAGCCCGCGCAGGACGATTGCCGTGCTGGAAACGGCGACGATGAACCCCAGAAACACCGCGGGGCCGGGCGCAAGACCGAACCAGCTTGCGGCGGCCGCGGTGCAAAGGATCGTGGCGGCCACCTGGATGCCGCCGCCCAACAGGATGGCATGCCACATGCGCCTCATATGGCTCAGTGAGAGTTCCAGACCGATCCCGAAGAGCAGGAGGACAATCCCGACCTCGGCCATCATCTCGACCTGGTGCGTGTCGTCAACCAGACCAAGCGCCGTGGGTCCCGCGAGGGCGCCCGCGAGAATCAGCCCGGCGATCGACGGGATGCCCGCGCGGCGCAGTACCGTTGCAACCAGGACCGCCGAACCCAGTATGATTATCAGATCCCCGAGAAAATCGAATTCATGCACGCGTTCTGCCTCCAGGAGAAATCAATGCAACCCGCGGCCCCGGGATGGGTCAGCCAGCCATTTGTACGGCGGGAATATGCACGGAAGTGGTACGAATTATGTACGGGTACTTACTATATATAACTTCGATGGGTCCAGGTCAATCTTGAAGTTTAACTTGCAGCAAGAAAACCGCAGCGATACCGAATGGAAGCGCAACCGGCGCATTGGAAAGGGTATCGAAGAGGACTGGTTGGCTTTGACGCGCCGGCGACCCGCGAAATTGGCGCTTGTATCGGACCTGTTTATGGACTATATTTGGACTGGAAAGGAGGTGTCCATGAAACTGTCCAGCCAGATCAAGCCGATCAGCTACCTCAAGGCCCACGTGTCAGAGATTGTACGCACGCTTGGCGAGCAGCGAGAACCCATGGTCATCACTCAGAATGGCGAAGCCAAGGTGGTGCTGCAGGACATTGACAGCTTTGAACAGACACAGGAGACGATGGCACTGCTCAAGATGCTCGCACTGGGCAACCGGCAGATTGAGGCCGGCCAAGTGGAAGCAGCGGCGGACGTGATCACGCGGCTCCGGGAGCGGACACCGGATCGATGACGTCCTTTCATGTTCAGTTGACCGATGACGCGGCACGTGGTCTGTCAGTCATACAATAACTGAATAGCACATAACATATTGATAACATAATAGATATAACAAAACCCCGCGGGCACTTTACCGCGGGGTCTTTCAATTGGACGAGTGTCCGGGATCCGCCATAGATCGTCCTTATTCCTGTCGTCGAATCTCCACGTACCGTTCCAACCGCGCGACCTCCTGGTCGTTCACGTACTTTCCGATTTCGCGACGGAATTGTGCGATGCTCGAATACGGTCGGTACTCCTCGAACTCGTGCGCCATCCGTCTGCCCACGCCGGGGATGGCAAGGATTTCCTCTCTGGTTGCCGTATTCAGGTCGATAGGTACAAAGACGTATTGCCCCATGCGCGCGATTTCTGCGTCGTCCACGTACTTGCCGATCTCACGCTGCCATTGGGCAATTGCCGTATATGGACGGTACTCCTCGAACTCGTGCGCCATCTTGTCTCCAACGCCCGGTACCAGGAGTATTTCCCGGTTGCTCGCCGTATTCAGATTGATCGGAATGAACATCCGAACGTAGATATTTTCGGCTTCCTCCCCGCTTACGTGCCGTGTGACAACCGAGTCCAGCGCTTCCATTTTGAGGAAAGGGCGCTGCTGTTGAATCGCACCTGCCAGATCCTGACTCATTCCCGGGAGTGCGTTCAGTTCGTCGCCTGAAGCGAGATTCGGGTTGACCACCGTCGGCCCGCTCACGGCCGCTGTTCCCGGATCATCCACGTCGGAGCCGGCGCAGTTCAAGAGCAGCACAAAAAATCCGAGGCGCACGGTCAGGACCGAAAACGACCTTCTTCTTGGGTAGGTATCCATATTTTCCGGTATCTCTTTCTGTCGTCAGAACCCGCGCCAGCCTGGCAGGGCGGCCGCCTGCCGGACCCACGCCGCCATCTGCGCCTCGTCGAGTTCGCCTTCGTATATGTCAACCCAGCGCGAGTCCCTGTCCTTGCCTGAGCCGGGCGGGACGGGGCAAAGCAACGCGCCGTTGAGGAAAGTCACTTTGACGTAACGGGTAAAGACGTGGAAACTCGCGAACCAGCCTTTGTCCTCGATGCCATACCACGGCGAGTTCCACCTCACGGCCTTGCGGACGTCAGGCACGGCGCGAACGATGAGGTCGTCGAGGTGGCGCCCAACGTCGCATTTCCAGCCCGGCATGGCCGCGATATAGTCGCGTACCGGAGCGTTCCCGTCGGCCTTCGCGATTTGAGGGTTGCCGCCAGAAAGGAGGACCGGCTTCCTGCCTCTATTCCTTCCGGTCTCAGGTGAACTCCCGGCCGTACCTGCATCCATGGCGTCCGCTCCCGTCCGCGGCTCGACGCCGATCTGAGATTCCGGGTTACGGGAACGTTGTTAGTGGTTTTCGGTCCCCGTGTCCGTTTCGTTCCTGATACGACAAGGCCCCGAAGGATCTGCCTTCCGGGGCTTCGCGTCTATTATTGATCTTATCGATCTGCCTGGGATGGCGGTAGAATAATTGGCTCCGGCGGTAGGACTCGAACCTACGACCTAGTGGTTAACAGCCACCCGCTCTGCCAGCTGAGCTACGCCGGAACCCTCGAATCCGGCAGCGGAAAGAAATTACCACAAGGCGCGTGTGGTGTCAAGCACAAAATCGGATTCTGCGGCCTTCGCCAACGCGGCATAACGTGCCGTTCTCTCGTACGGTAGCAGGGGCCCCGGCGGGCGTCTTTGTGTTGGGATTCGGCCTTGACATCATGTCCGGTACGGTCTAATTTGGTGCCTTGTCCCGATCATTGACGAACCCCAGCGACTGGAGATGGAATGAATCCGATTTCACAGCGGATTCTGAAGCGACTGCGGCGGCCTGCAAGAATCGGAAACGTGCCATTGCCGGATGAACTCGTGTGGCCGGCATACGACGGGTACAGCCTGGCGAACGTCGCGCCAACCGTGTTGAGGCATTTTGGCATCGGCGGCGCCAGGTCGCCGGAGCTGGCAGAAGAGGTTCTGGGGGGCGTACTTAAGGGCGCACAGAAACTGGTCATCACGCTGGTTGACGCCCTGGGTTTCCTGACCTTGACGCAGGCGATGGAATCGGGCCGGGTTCCCGGATTCCAGGCGCTGGCGGAACGGGGAAGGTTCGTGCCGCTCACGTCGGTATTCCCGTCGACAACCGCGGCGGCGCTTTCGTCGTTTCACACGGGGCTTCCGCCTGCCGGACACGGCGTTGTGGGCTACCGGATGTACCTGCCGGACAGGGGATACGTGGCGAACATGATCCGTCTGAGTCCCGAGGTGGACGAACGCCCGGGCCGCATGTTGCGGAACAGCGGAGATGCCCGGGCGCTACTGGGCGTGCCCACGGTGCACAGCCTGTTGACGGCGGCGGGGGTTTCGTCCTATTGCATGATTCATCGGTCGCTGGCGCACAGCGGTCTTTCCGAGATGTTGTACGACGGCGCCACGGACGTAATCCCGTTTGTGAATGCGTCGGACCTGTTTATCCAGGTTCGACGCATGGTGACCTCGGATCCGGGACGGCCCGCGTGCATCTGGCTGTATACGGACACGATGGATACGATCCAGCACAGATACGGTACCCGGGGTGAAGAACCAGAGGGAGAGATCTACAGCCTGGGCTACTCGATTGAAAGAGAGTTGCTTTCGCCACTCGAGGGGCAGGACGTGAACGCCGCGTTCATGCTTCTGGCCGACCACGGGCATATTCAAGTGGACGAGGCGGATATCGTACAGGTTGCGGAACTGCCAGGGCTGAAGCACCGGCTGGTGGCGCCACCGACCGGGACGGCGCGGTCGGCGTATTTTCACGTGCGTGACGGCGCAATAACGGATGTCATGTCCGCTCTTGAATCCGGGCTGGCCGGAGCCGCGTGCGTCGCAAAGGCCCCACGCGCGCTCGCCGATGGCCTGTGGGGAAACGGGCCGCGGGCGGCTGGGTTTTCCGGCAGGATCGGGGATGTGCTGGCGTTGATGTTCGGCGGCACCACGCTTTTCTACGCGTACAGGGACGACGCCGTGCCTTCCGATATCGTGGGCGGCCGCCACGGCGGGTTGCACGAGCGGGAAATGCTGATTCCCTTTTTCGCAATGAAGCTGGGTGCCCGCGGGTGATCCTTTCGGCGGGGAAGCGGCGTGGGTTTTTGATATGGAAACGCCCCTCCGGCCAACTGCCGTTTCAGAGGAAAATTGTTGACGCCGGAGAAGCAAACCGGTATTATTGTCAGGCTATTCAGAGGTTTTCCGGAAGACGATTTTTTGCTCGATTGGTGCGCGAATTGACCGACGCGGACGAAGCCGGAATGCGGCTGGCGCTGGCCGAGGCCCAATGCGCCGGCGATGCCGGTGAAGTGCCGGTCGGGGCGGTCATCTTCCACAACGGGAACGTTGTGGGTCGGGGTCAGAATCGCATATTGAGGGACTGCGATTCCACGGCGCACGCGGAGATGCTGGCCATCCGTTCCGCAACGGCCCGAACGGGAATGAAGTGGCTGGCTGACTGCACCGTCTACGTCACGCTTGAGCCGTGCGCCATGTGTGCGGGTGCGCTCGTGCTTGCGCGGGTATCCCGCCTGGTGTTCGGCGCAGACGATCCGAAAACCGGCGCGTGCGGTTCGCTGCGAAACATCGCCGATGATCCAAGGCTTAACCATCGGATCGACGTTCGTCGATCCGTCCTCAGAGAACCATGTTCGGAGATGTTGAAGCGGTTCTTTCAAAATCTGCGCCGGAAAGACGCGTAACGCGGCGAAGGAAGTCGGTGTCGCGAGCGGATTTCCGGTGTGTCCCCTCGTTCGAGCGGAGAGGTGCTGGAGCTGGTTGAACAGGCCGGTCTCGAAAACCGGTGTACCCTCACGGGTACCGTGGGTTCGAATCCCACCCTCTCCGCCATTACAAGATTATGATATCCATTTGGATACAGTAGTGTAAATACTAACCTTAATACGAAAAAACAGCAACGCGGCGCCGCGACAAAACCTTCCGAAATGGGCCGAAAAGGGCGATAAAATGGACATTTTTCAGTTCAGGTCCAGTGACCTGAAGTATCCTGGAAATCCAGAGTCAGATCGCCTTTGTTAACTTGCGTAAAATCGATTTAACGTCCCCGAAAAGTGACGAATCAAGGCTAGTTATTGGACGCGCCGCGGCGATTCTCTCTCCGTCGGGGAGAGAATTCAGGCAGCGAAAGATTCTCTCCCTAGCCTGACCTATTCATGAATCGTCAGGGATTGCAGATTCGTGCAGCAGAAGCAGCTTTCGAGTGAGTCTAAGAACGCAGGAGAAAGCTGGCTGTGCGGAACTGGCGTTTTCAAGCGATTTCAGGGTGTATTTTTGTAGCAGGGTTGCGTGGAGGCGTCAGGATGACCTTGTTGTGACTGCCAAGAGCACAGACTTCTCCATGGCTTTTGGTGGTAGCAATCAAGACGTGAAGGCGGCCTGTTCCAGATGGAAACGTTATGGCATGGCGGTTCCCAGATTGTAGAGCATGGTTCGATAGAGGTGTTTGAGTGGAAACGCCGTTGGCAGATGGAACGTGATTTTGGTTTTCAGTTCACAAACGCGCCCGGCGACTTTCAAGATGCGGTTTTGCAGCGTATTAAACTGGGCGTTCGTCCACGTGGTGCCGCGCAACCCGATATGGGCCAGGGCGTGCACCAACACATAGGCGGCGCTGTGGAGAAAGAGCCGGAAGTGATTGGCGTGGAAGGTGTGGCAAGAGGTGCGATCGGAATGCAGAAAGGTCTTGTGATTCTTGATGAAGTTTTCCATCCTGCCGCGTGAGCAATAAGCGGTTTTGTAGATGAATGACGGTTGTGCGCCGTTCAGGTTGGTGACCACGAATCGGATATTGTGACCTTGCGGGGTGACTTCTGCCTTGCAGATGATGCGGCGTGGGGAAGACCAGCTGCCGGCCTGATAGTCCCAACAGCGATACAGGCGCACAGGTTTTCCCCCATCGGCATACAGCGCTTTGGCCTGGTCCATCAAGGGCTGTGCCAACCGCAGCAGCACCGCGTTTCCGCCTTGTCCGAGGATAAAAAACACATCGTTTTCGTCACACATCGTGTGCACTTCCGGACACGAAAAGTGTGAATCGCCACGCAACAGGATCTTGACATCGGGCCATGCTTTACGCAGGTAGGCGATCACCCGTTTGAGAATCGACACGATCTCTTTGCCCGTGGGTCGGCGGCCCGGACGCAAGACCGTCGTGATCAACTTGCCGGTTTGCCCTTCATAGATATGCAGGGGTTGGTAGCAATAGCCCTTGAAATACGCATTGAATAACGACAACTGCTGGGATCCATACACCTTGTCTTCCGTGTCATCGATATCCAACAGAATGGCTTCAGGGGGGTGCTTATACGAGGCGATAAACGCATCGGCAAAGGCCTTCGCGATACGATATAAGTCACCTCTGGTGATCCGGTTCTCGAACCGACTCATCGTGGGTTGACTGGCCAGGTTGGCACCGGTGACCGGCAACCGATCGCAGGCCGCCTTGAAGCCGGGGTCACTACGCAACGCATTGCAGTCGTTCGCATCCTCATACCCACACGCCATCTGAAAGACACGCTGAGTCAGCAGGTCCACCGACGGGTGATCCACGTAACTTGGATGCCGACGATCTGTTATCGCCTCGACGATCCGACACAAAATGCCGATTCTGGATTCCACCTCGCGAAGCAGCATCGCCCCGGTGTCGCTGGTCAGCATGCCCCCGTCGAAGGTGGCTTCTACCCGTTTGCCAGAAACACTTGCGAAAGACATCCTTTGTTGTTTATCTTGACCTGCCACGGTAGTTTCCTCCCGGTTCATTGTTATCAGGTTATTCTCGTAACCATAATATAATACAATGACTTGGGTAAGGAAACTACCTTTTTTGTGAATTATTCAGACTAGTGGGTAGAGAATTGGACAGGGGCGGAAATCTTCACCCAACAGGCGTTGAATCCACAACCGGTTTCCATCCCGGTCTAAGTGTCTTGCTATTCTGTTTTGCGCCGGAGAAGTTTCCTGATCCACAGACAGAGGCGTTCTTTAAGATTGAGGATGATTCTCGGGACGAATAGAGAAAGGGACAGTCAAAAAGGAATTGGATAGCCAAGTTTAGCGTATTCATTATCGTTATGGGATTTATGCTTCAGTGTATTGCAGTAATGTTCTGGTGAACGCACAAGCTCAGAAATGCTGGCACCGGACATAAGCTCAAAGAGGTTTCAAACTCACCGCCCAAGGAGTTGAATTTCGGGTTATAGACGTCAAATCCGCCGCTTAATGTATCAGGATGCGCTGTATGCCTTTCCGCGATATCACAGTATACCTCGCGAAAAAAGGCTGCCCATATCGTAACGCAATTCATCGTTGAGAGCTTGATGATAAGTCAGACGAAGTGAATATGCCCAGCATCGCTGATCTACTCTGGCCGGTTTTGCAAGCGACCCATGATCTTGGAGGATCCGCGGCACCTGTCGAACTAATGGTACACGTTGTCGATGCTTTGGGGCTCACCGACGAGCAGACCACGGTCGTTTACTCGTGAACCGCTGGCAAGTCGAACGCTTTACACAGATTCGGATGCGCCAATTATTTTATTAGGGAGAGTGACAGACTCGAAATCAGAAGGGGGGCGTCTAGACTACGACATGACTAACGATGTCACAGCCACCACCGACTTGGCCTACGCCGAAACCCTCTGGAAGTTGGCCGACGCCTTGCGTGGTCAGATCGACGCTGCCGAGTACAAGCACGTCGTCCTCGGCCTGCTCTTCCTGAAGTACATTTCCGATTCCTTCGCGGCGCGGCGCGGCGAGCTCAGGGGTGAACTGGAAGCCGACGGCATCAGCGGGCCTCAGCTCGAAAGCCTGCTGGAGAACTGCGACGAATACACTGCCGAGCGGATCTTCTGGGTGCCGCCCGAAGCACGCTGGCAGAACCTCCAGGATCAGGCCGTACGGCCGGACATCGCTACACTGATCGACGACGCTATCCTCGCCGTCGAGCGCGACAACCCGAACCTCAAGGGCAAGCTGCCGCGCGACTACGCCCGCCGCGGCATCGCGCCGGAGAAGATGAATGGGCTAATCGATCTGATCGCCGACATCGGGTTCAAGGACGATCGCGCCAAAGCCCGCGACACGCTCGGGCGGGTCTACGAGTACTTCCTCGGCAAGTTCGCCCAGGCCGAGGGCAAGCTCGGCGGCGAGTTCTTCACACCGCGCTGCATCGTGCGGCTGCTGGTCGAGATGCTGGAGCCGTACGAGGGCCGCGTCTACGACCCCTGCTGCGGCTCGGCGGGGATGTTCGTGCAGTCCGAGCGCTTCGTGGAAGCCCATGGCGGACAGAAGACCGACATCTCGATCTTCGGCCAGGAGTCCAATCCCACCACCTGGCGGCTGGCGCACATGAACTTGGCTATCCGCGGCATCGAGGCCAACCTTGGCTCTCAACCCGCGACAGCTTCCTGC
>CAXXJS010000050.1:0-141756 GCA_963662665.2 Candidatus Latescibacterota bacterium | reverse complement strand
TCCACCTTCAACTCCCGGACCGCCGAGGTTGCCACGTCCTTCTCACCCTTCAACTGTACGAGCTGTGCAACCAGCTTTTCGTTCATTGCCTTCTGTTTCCTGTAAAGTGCCTGGTACTCCCTCATTTCGCTCGTGACCCGGTGCAGAGACGTCAGGAGTTTCCGGTTGGATACCTTTGCGCTGTCGACGTGGGCGCGCATCGCATTGATACGGGAATCCATTTCATCCACCAGCGCGTTCAACGAATCGATCTGGCCCGTATATAGCGCAATATCGCTTTCCAATTGCACGACCTGCGGATCGACTTCCGGAACGGTCTCGGGCTTCCAGATCGTCAGCAAGAGAACGACAAGCAACGCGGCCAGAAAGCCAACGACAATGATGATCCGCTTCTTATCACCGGATGAATCGGGTTCTCTGTTCACGAGCAGCCTCCAAAGTGCGCGGATTCACGCCGGGTGAACCGCGGTAGGGTGCGTGGAATCAGAAACGGCCGGAGCGACGAAACCTTCAGCCACGTTGCGGGTTAGGGATTACGCGGTCGTTTCATCACCTTGCCGTAGATGGAGTCCACGGCGGCCTGAAGGGTGCTGGCCGCCTTGACCTGCCTTGCCATCGTGTTGATGAGTTGGTTTTGTGCCGTGGACGCGTTCCTCAATGCCTCCTGAACCCGCTGTTGTGCGCGTTGCAGGGACGAGCGCAGCAGGGCCAGTTCGTTTTCTTGCCGATCTGCGCGAACCTTTGCGGCCGCGAGGCTTTCTCGCGCCCGCGAGAGACTCTTGAGCGTGGTCTTGTGGCGCGCCTCTTCGCTTGCCAGGCGGGTCTGCGAGTCCCGCTTCAGCGCGCGTTCCGTATTCAAACTGTCTGAATAGGCGCCGCGGGACACCGTTTCCCTTGTCAACGCCGTCATCGTCTGCCGCAGCCGGATTCGCGTGTCTTCCAGGTCGGCCTTTGTGCTGGCATGGCGCGACTGCTCCTCCTGCAGGTCGGCCCTCACTTCCCATTCCGATTTCGTCAGGTCCACCTTTTCAATGGTTCGATCCAGAAGTTTCGCGCCCTGCTCGTCCAGCTTCTCACGGAACGTATCGACCGTCCTGGCCAGGCGCTCGCGGGTGTCTTTCATTGCGACGTCCTGCTGCTGGAGCGCCGTTTGAATCACGAGGAAAATCGCCAGACCCGAGACGACACTGACATAAACGCCAAACCCCAGCAGATGTTTCTGCGACAGGAGTTTCACCCAGTAAATCAGCGCAAGTATTCCGCCCCAAATCAACGCCAGGGCGCCAAGAACTGCGTAAACGATGACCAGCACGGGCAAACGGCCTTTGAGATGGGTTAAACGGCGCGAACGGATATAAGTTGAAGCATTTCGCGGGATTCGTCAAGGGCAAACCTCCGGAAACCGGTGTTCCATCCCTCAAACAGATTCCTGGATTCGGGGATGGAACTCCCGCGTTGACGCTTGACGCTGGTGGGTCCTGCCCCGGGGTTTTTCACATAAAAAAGGCCGCAACAGGTCTGCCGGTCAGGCAGGTGACCCGAATTTTTGGAAATCGAATCCGCTGTTCATGCTGCGAGGCCGCCCTGAATACCGTGTCATAAATACGCCTTCAGACGTTTCCGTACCGAAGGCTGTCTCAATTTTCCGAATGCATCCTCTTTCAGCTGCCTCACCCGCTCCCGGCTGATTCCCAGCCGGCGGCCGATCTCCTGGTACGTGGCGGGTTCCTCTCCGCGCATCCCGAAATAGAGCGTAAGGACGTTCCGGTGTCGTTCGGAAAGACCATCCAGCGATTCCTCTACGGCGCGGAATCTGCACCGCTCGTTTAATATTTCGTCTGCCGGTGGGACGCGCCGGTCCGGCAGTGTCTCTGCGAGACTCAGGCTGCCCCCATCATCTATATTGTCGAGTGAAACGGCGTTTTCAGCCGCATCCAGGCAGCGGTTCAGCCTCTTCAACGGCAGGCCGGACGCTGCAGCGGTTTCCTCCCGCGCCGGGATCCCTTCCAGGTGCTGCATCAGACGATCTTCAGTTTTTCGCATGCGGCCGAAATCGTTCAGGACACTGGCGGGCAGGCGGACCGTACGGGTTTGAACGTCCAGCGCCTTGAGAATGTGCTGCCGGATCCACCAGACCGCATAGGTGATGAACCTGCAGCCCTTGCGCAAATCGAATTTCCGAGCCGCAACGAACAACCCGTAATTGCCCTCGTTGATGAGATCCCCCATCGACAGACCCCGATTCCGGAACCCCCTGGCAATGTGAATGACAAATCGAAGGTTGGCATTTACAAGCGCCTCCAGCGCCGCTTCATCCCCAGCTTCAATTCTGGCGGCGAGAACCCGTTCTTCGGCCGAATTTATGCGCGGGTGGCGATCCACATCGTTGTAGTAGTGTTGCAGGGACCTCTCTTCAGACGCGAGACGACATGGTGACGTTTCGGCGAACATATTTTTTCCTCCGTGAACTGAAGTAACCCGACCGGTTGCGAATGAATGACACACCATAGAAATTTGTATTGTTCTTCAGTACATCCAATATACTGAACATTTGTTCAGTATTCAAGCAGAATCTCCTTGTCTTCGTGGATTTTTTTTCATACTTTTCGCGCCTGCATCCGCGGGAAAAAGCCTGTATTCATTAGTCGAGCCTGTTCGTGCGGTTGAATTGAGGAGACATACCATGAAGAAAATCCGAGTCGGTCTGATCCGCTGCGACATGCACGGTATGTATTACGGCGCTCTGATGGCCGAGCACGACCCCTTGCGACTGCAGAAACCCATGGCAGACAGCGCCGGCGCCCCGTACACGTGGATGAGCGGCGGCGCCCACTTCTATTTCTATACGTTCTACAGCGACCCCGCCCGTATGACCGTTCCCTGCCTGCACGAATTCGAAATCGCACGCGTCTGGGACGAACACCCGGGCGTCGGAGACATTTTCGCGCAAGTCTTCACGTCCAGGCCGCGGGTATGCGACCATTTTCATGAAGTCTCGGACGACGTGGACGTTGTTCTGGTTGCCGACTGCAATTACGACGGCTCCGACCATCTCGAACTGGCCACGCCGGGCCTCGAGAAAGGCGTACCCACGTTCATCGACAAACCGCTCGCGAACAGCCTGGAAAACGCGAACGCCATTGTCAGCCTGGCGCAGGAAAACAATGCACCGTTGCTATCGCGGTCCATCCTCAATACGCTCCCGCAGGCCAGGCAAT
Source organism: Candidatus Latescibacterota bacterium (assembly GCA_963662665.2). GTDB lineage: Bacteria > Latescibacterota > UBA2968 > UBA2968 > JAAXHE01. Next base: position 138,538 of record CAXXJS010000050.1, on the reverse strand, counting down.
TCGCCGCCCGCTTTCCGGAAGTCGGAAACCTGGAATTCGTCTCCATCCGTGGGGGAGGCCCCTCACTGGCGGGTCAGATCCACGCCATCTGCCTGGCGCAGAACTTCTTCGGACCGGGCGTGCGCGCCGTGGAATCCATGGGGGAAAACACCGGCGGCTTCATGCACCTCGTTTATCCGGACGAACCCGGTTTTCCGCGATGCGGCGCCATGCTGTGTTGCGACACGGGAGAAACCTATCACTGCGCGTTCTACGCCAGCGCGTATGGAAACATGGGCGATATACATTCAGCGCCCCTTGGAGACTACGTCTTTCCCTACGGCGCTCACGAAAACATCAAGCTTATCAAAGAGCTGGTTGAAACCCGCCAACCCCCGGTCCCCTACCCCGAAATCCTGGAAAGCGTCGCAATTTCCACCGCAGCGGACCAAGCCCACAATACAGGAAAACAGGTCTCCCTGCGGGACATCGGATTCAAACTTTGATACACTGAAAGCGGGCCGCAACCTGTGGTTGCGGCCCGCGTGTGCGGCTTATTTCAATCCGGCATGACTCGGGCCCCGCAACGTTGCGGGGCCAATCGTATTGCCATGCGATGCTGCCCTTTCATCACCGGATCGCGTCCCGGTTGCCTGCCACTCAAACTTCCACGATAAATCGTGTCAGGTCCTTCGCCCGATCCGAAAGGGAATCGTACACGGGCCGGGGCAAGGGGTGTTCCCTTCTGAGCCACACGAACCACGGCGCCGAATAACCCACGCTGGTCATCGCGCGAATCTCACCCGACCGGTTGGCCGTACCCCCGTGCCAGCAACGGATATCACGAATCACCGCTCCACCCGCGGGCCCGCATACGATCGACCGCTTCATCCAGTCCGGCTCCTCCTCCAGCCCGGGCACCGGATCCCGATTGCGGTGGGTGCCGGGCACAAACCGTGTGGCGCCATTGATCTCCGTAAAATCCACCATGGGGAAATTCACCACGATTACCGGCGTTGGCAGGTCCATTACATTCACCCGACCCTGGGGATCGCGGAGCATATCCGTGATATCCGCATGCAGCTTCTGAATCCTTGCGCCGGGCAGCGAGTAATCTCCTCCGGCGCCCCAACAGTGGAATTCACTGCTTGTCCAGATCGCTTCCAGGACTGGTAGAACCGTCTGCAAATCAATCAGTTGAGCCCACTCCGGGTGGTGGTGTTGAGGACCGAAGGAGTAGCGCGCGTATCCGCGGTTCGCATCCTCCAATGGAATCGCCGCCGTCTGCTGCGCGATCACCCGGTCCGCACCCGACCGTGCATAGGCCAGTTGTTGTGCCGTCAATGCATTTCGCATCACGACAAACCCGTCCCGATGAAAAATCCGGGCGGCTCTTTCCACTTCCACAGGTTCGACAAACTCGACGTCCAGCATAAATGCCTCCCGTCAATCCGCACGCGCGGCCAGCGGTACACACGCTTTGAGGTCCGGCGCATCAAATAAAAAAAGCGCCTAACCTACCAGGTGCCGAAAATTATTGACGAAGTTCCACAGTAACCTGTGGAATAACTTCCGGTTGGGTCACCCTCAATGTAGATTCAAGGCACTTTTAGAGGTTGAATCCTGAAGATCCAGCCTCCACCGCAAATATAACCATTCCGTTCAAAAAACGCAAGCAGAACTCTGCACACCGCGGGCCCGAACTTGACATCCTTCTCACGCCTGCATACATTTCAGCCACAATCGAGACAACGCGGTCTCCATTCCGCCGTGTAGAGGCCTACAACCCCGCGGAGCCATTGTGCCGCTCGGGACAGAGAAAGGGACGCCCATGGCACAGCCTGCACTCCAGGATCTTCTGGCATTCAGCACCCACGCGGCCTGGCAGGCGGGCCGCATCACCCTGCGGCATTTTCAGACCGGCATAGCCGTAGACAGGAAATCCGACGACAGCCCCGTTACGGAAGCCGACCGCGCCGCCGAACGAGAGATAGCCGGTCTGATACAGGACCGTTTTCCGGACGATGCCATCGTCGGAGAGGAATTCGGCGACCGGGACGGGCGGACGGGGCGTCGCTGGATCATCGATCCGATTGACGGTACAAAGTCCTTTGTTCACGGCGTGCCACTTTACGGAGTGATGATCTGCGTGGAAATCGACGACGTGCCGTCCGTGGGCGTGGTCAACCTCCCCGCCATGAATGAGATGGTCTGCGCCGCCAGGGGACTGGGCTGCACGTGGAACGGCCGGCCTGCACGAGTCTCGAGTGTCTCACGCATGGAAGACGCCCTGTTGTGCGCCACGGACTTCGAGTCGTTCGCGGAATACGGCAAGGATGGCGCGTACCTGAACCTCGCCGGAAGGGTCGCGTACTGCCGGGGATGGGGCGACTGTTACGGCCACGTCCTGGTGGCCACAGGGCGTGCGGAAATCATGCTGGACCCCGTAATGGAGGTGTGGGACTGCGCCGCGCTGCAGCCTATTCTGGAAGAAGCGGGCGGAACGTTTACGGACTGGCGCGGAAAACCGACCATTCGGGGCAGAGAAGCCATTTCCACCAACGGTGTTCTTTTGGATGAGGTACTGCGGAACGTCGCCTGAGAGATCCCGATCCGCCTTACCGAGACTGCCTCCGGCGCGAATCCCGTACGGGAATTCGGTTCCGGGTTTGTCAATAATAATACCCCAGCATGATACACATCTCGTCGTTCTCGGCCGTAAATCCGAATTGAATGGTGAAGTCCTTGTCGTCGTTTTCGTGGGTGCACTCGAATCTCACTCTTTCACCCGCCTTGACCTGAAGCACCGGATTAAACAGGAGTGTCACCGGCTCGGCCCATTCCTCGCTCCTGTAGATCCGTTCCTCGCCCAGAAAAATGTCGAACCGGCGGCCGTGGCGATGCATGTGCGAGGACAGCATGATCACGTTAACGTCCTGCCTTAACGTCCAGTCCTGGCCGGTCGTCGCCGTCTGACCCGGTGGGACCCGGATGCCGAAATTGCTGACGAAGATGGGTTTCGCGACTACATTGACACTATCGGCCGGAATCGTATGCAAATTGACGTACACCTCGCCGATGAGCGTGTTCTCCCCTGACGTATTTACAAAGTGGGAGTTCAGCTCATAGGTCGCATCGGCCGGCATCGGAATCGCAGTGCCATCGGGAAAATCGAAAACGGCCTTCGGCGACTGGCTGCCCACGACGAACTGTTTGCGGAAGATCCCGAGCGCCTCGATCGGATCCAGGTCTCGAACGCCCGGCGGGGGCGGGTTTTCGTCCGTCGTCTGATAAAGAATGAAATGATGGCTGCCCTCCGGCTGCACCACCTCGATCTTGTTCACCATCAGGTCTTCGGCCGTACCCAGCCGCGTTGTTGAAAAGATCTCCCGTTCCGACCGCGGCCCGATTGCAAAGGGTTTCAGGTGAAGCTGAATCCCCCGCGCTGGCGGCGCCGGCGGTTGAAAATAGAACTCCGTCCCGTGCAGGACGCGATCCAGGTCGGGTGCATCCGCCACCACGCTGTCCCGGGGCGCCCCTGCCGCGATCCATGCCCGGATCGCGTCGATGGCGACACCGCTGAGACTGGAATACGACCTCGGCATCCGGTCGCCGTACCCCACCCCCGACCCGGTCAGCTTTGTCATCAGAAAACTCTTTTGGGGATCCCCTTCTTTTACCAGCAGCATTCCCTCTTCCCGCGCTTTCGCGTTCTGCGGTACCCGCCCCACCAGTTGATCGTATGTCACGTCCGGTTCGAGCGAAAGTCCGGCAGCCGCCCATGATGAGCTGTGGCAGGAACTGCTGATGCAGCTTTCATTGAATATATGGTCCTGTATCGCCTCGAACGTCGAACGGCCCCCCCCAACGTCCGTCTCCCCCTCCTCGTGCGTGACTTTGCCGTAGTCTGCCGCGAACAGCACAAAGTCGTTAAATCCCACCTCGCCGTCGTCGTTCAGATCAAACCGGACGTTGGAGGACCCGTACGCTTCCGCGAACAGCAGGAAATCCGAAAACCCCACCTCGCCGTCCCCGTCGAAATCGGCCCCCAGACTGTGGGCGAACCCCGCAGCCGGAATCAACAGGAGAAACATCGCGCCCAGGGAGAAGTGACGGCGCATAAAAGACCACCCCCGATCTACTGCTTTGATCCGCAACAATTCACCAAGGAGAATCCAGTTGGCCGGCCGTCTTCTCGTATTCACGCCTCGCCTGCTCCAGGGTTTCGGGACTACCTATATCGATCGCTGTTCCCCGGAGCCTGTGTGCATACACAGGCTCCACGTGGCAGAGCCACTCGACGAAGTGCCCGGGCGCATCCGTCGTCCGTCCGCTGTCGACGTATTCGTCGAACCGCTTTAGCGTGGATGCCGGGTATACGTAAAACGCCGCCGAGCCCCAGCATGACTCGGGTTCGGCGGGCTTCTCGCTAAACCTCACGACCCTGTTCTCTTCATCCAGAACTGCAATCCCGCGCCGCCTGCGGTCCTCCGGGTCGTCCACGCGACATACGCAGATATGGGCCACCGGATTGGCGTGGAAATCCGCCACCAGATCCTTCAGTCGAAACCGGAACAGATTGTCGGATCCGCATACCAGAACGTCGTCCGAAATGGACCGCGCCCGAACGGCGAACCGGATGTCCCCCACCGCGCCAAGCCGATTTTCGTTCGTGGTGGTCCCGTCGTCGATCACGTCAATTTTCAACCGGCCGTTCCACCCGGCCGACCACCGTTCGAAATGCCCGGCGAACCGGCTGTTGGTGATCAGATAGACCCCATCCAGCCCGGGAACGGACGCGATCTGGTCCATGAGATAGTCCATGATCGCGCGACCGCCCACCTTGAGAAGCCCCTTAGGGAAATTCTTCGTCAGCGGGTAGAGACGGGTGGCGTATCCCGCGGCAATGACGATTGCTTTCATGTTTTTCCCGGTTCCGGGTCCGACCTCTCAACGCACGAGCTTCCGACCGCCGCTTATCGCGCCTGCGCCGCCTGTCGACCGAATCCATTTCCGCCGTCCGAACGTCGAGGCAGTTCGGGTTCCTTGATATCGCGGCATCGACGTCCTGAATCTGCGCCGGCGGGGTCGAAATCTGCTGACAACTCGCCGTAAGTTAATTATATATGGGTCCCGTTGCGGGGGCAAGGGGAAAAATTGGAAAAAAACGCCCGCAGCGCTTGCTATAAGCATACACGAAATGCCTCATCCGGGAGATACGCGATGACGCGTTCCGAATTGTCGGACCGCCTGAAACCGCCCTGTCCTGCCCTGGACGTCCACGTGCATCCGCTGGATTGCTTCGGGCTTTACAGGATAGCCGGCGCCAAGGAAGACGCACGCCTCATTATCGAATCCGCCGCGCGTGCGGGGGTGGCAAAGATGTGCCTGTTTTCACTGTACACCACGTGCCCCAGAGAACCATCGGTTGAAGCGTTCAGGCAGGCCAACGATTATGCCCTGGCGATGCGGGATCTGGCGCCCGATATCTTCATCCCCTTCTGTTACGTCAACCCGATGTACCCTCTGGAATCCGTTGCGGAAATAGACCGCTGCATCGAACGCGAGCGGATGGGGGGCATCAAGCTGTGGGTCGCCCGCCGCGCCACCGATCCGGGCCTGGACCCCATCCTGGAACGCGCCGTACAGTTCGGAGTTCCGGTGCTTCAACACGCGTGGATCAAAACAGACGGCAATCTTGTGGGCGAGTCCTTTCCGTCCGACGTGGCGCACCTGGCGCGCCGTCACCCCCGGGCGAACATCATCATGGCGCATATGAACGGATGCGGGCTTGCCGGCATGGAAGACGTGGCGGACTGTCCGAACGTCTACGTCGACACCTCCGGAGGTGATCCGGACAGCGGAATCGTCGAAGCGGCGGCGTCAACCATCGGATCGGAGCGCATCGTCTACGGCTCCGACGCCCCGATCCGCCACTTCGGGGTACAACTCGGCAAGACGCTCGGCACCGATCTTCCGGACACCGCAATAAAGGACATCCTGTGGAACAACACGGCCCGCCTTCTGCCGGCGTGGGCCGGCGTTGAAACCCTCTGACCGATCGCTGCCGCTCCGGTACGGCGGTTCGTTCTCATCTGATATTTATGCAGTTTACGCACGGAGAACCCGATGATCATCGACATTAACGCCTACGCCGGTCACTGGCCCTCGCATCCCGTTGAAGGCGCCCTGGACCGCGTGCGAGCCTCCCTCACCGAATACGGCGTGGAACGCATCTGCGTCTCCCCGCTCGACGCCGCGTGGTGCCGCAACCCCCATCGGTTCAACGACGGTATCTACGCCGCGTCGCACGCTACCGAAGACGTCTATCCCGTACCTGTCCTGGATCCAACCATCGCCACGTGGCGAGACGAACTGGAGCGGGCGAAAGAGCAACCCCGGGTACGGCTGGTCAAGCTCCTGCCCGCCTACTCGTGCTACGAACTTGCCGTCGCCGGCGACCTGTTCACGGCCCTCTCCGACACGGGGTTGGGTGTTATCGTCCAGACCCGTCTCGAGGATCCCCGCCGGCAACATCCCCTCGGCCAGGTACCCGACGTCCCGGCCGCCGAAATCGCGGATGCCGCGGAACGGTATCCCGATCTTCCCGTAATCATCGGAGGCCCGCGCACGGGCGAAATCAGGGCGCTTGGAGACAGGCTTCCTGACCTGCCCAACCTCTTCGCCGACGTTTCCCAGGCCGATGGCATGGATGCGGTAAAGGTGCTGGTCGAAGACGGCCTGAGGGACAAATTGCTGTTCGGCTCACACGCTCCGCTTTTCATCCCCTATTCGGCCCTTTCGCGCGTGGTCACCGACCTCTCGGACGACGACGCCGCGGCCATCCTGGGCGGGAATGCCGAGCGGATCGTCACCTGGTAACCCGTGTTCCGTCCCGGAACACAGGAGTCGCCGTGGACCTTTCGACGTTGAGAGACAAGCTGAAGCCGCCCTGCGACGTCCTGGACGTGCACGTCCACCCTCTCGGACCCGGCGCGGCTTCCGTGAAGGCAGACGCCGGGAGAATCCTGGAAGCCGCCGGACGCGCCGGGATTACGAAAATGTGCATCTTTCTGCTGCATCCCGCATCGGGCGCGGGCAGCCGCCTGCACGAACCCGCGATGCAACACTGCCGCGACGGCAACGATTACAACCTGCGGATGCGTGATCGGGCGCCCGGAGCCTTCCTGCCCTTCTGCTACGTGAATCCGGCCTATCCCGACGATTCCGTCGACGAAATTGACCGCTGTATCATAAAAGAACGCATGTGCGGAATCAAGCTCTGGGTGGCGCGACGTGCCACCGACCCGGGTCTGGATCCGATAATACAACGCGCCGCCGAACTCGGCGTCCCGGTCCTGCAGCACGCGTGGGACAAAACCTCCGGCAACCTGCCCGGCGAATCCTTTCCTCAGGACGTGGCCGACCTGGCGCGCAGGCATCCCGGCGCGAAAATCATCATGGCCCACCTGAATGGATGCGGGCTCCGCGGCATCGAGCACGTTGTCCACTGTCCCAACCTGGTGGTGGACACCGGCGGCGGCGACCCGGAGGCCGGCATCGTCGAAACCGCAGTTGACGCCCTGGGAGGCGGTCGCGTCGTCTACGCGTCGGACCTGCCGGTCCGCCTGTTCGGCCAGTGTCTGGGAAAGATCCTGGGCGCCGATCTCCCCGAACAGACCATGAGAGACATTCTCTGGAACAATGCCGCCAGGCTCCTTCCCGAATGGGCGGATGTCAAACCGTTGTAAGTCCCCGCCGGACGTGCAGGCCATTCCACGCAGTCATCCTCTGTTGACGTACAGTTCAACCGAAAGGCTTCACGTGCAAAAAAAGAAAATTCTCATCACCGGCGCTGCCGGCAGGATCGGCCGTGTTCTGCACGAGGGATTGAAGGACGACTACGTCATCAGACTGCTTTATCACAACACCGTCCTGCCGGCCCGGCCCGGCGAAGAGGTGCTCGTTTCAAATATTACGGAAATGGACAAGGTGGCGGAAGCAGCTGACGGGGTGGACGCCATTGTGCACATGGCAGGTAATCCGAACGGGAATGCCTCCTTCGAAGACATCCTCGAAGCCAATATCCGCGGTACGTACACCGTTTACGAAGCGGCCCGCCGGAGGGGCGTGCCCCGCGTCGTGTTTGCCAGCAGCAACCACGTGACCGGTTACTACGAAAAAAACGGCATCGGTACCACGACCGAGGTGAACGCGCGGCCGGACAGCTTCTACGGCGCCAGCAAGGCCTACGGAGAAGACCTGGGCCGGTACTACGCGGATGCTTTCGGGCTGTCGGTTATCTGTCTGCGGATCGGTTCCTTCCAGCCCGCTGACTCGGTCATCAACCGCACGAACGACCGCATCCTCGCGTCCTGGCTCAGCCACCGCGACACCGTTCAACTCGTGCGGTGCAGCATCGAAACCGATGTTCATTTCGGCATTTACTACGGCATATCGAACAATACCCGCGCATACTGGGACCTCCGAAACGCCCGCGAGGAACTCGGCTACGCCCCCGAGGACGACGCCGAAACCTACGCGTGAGGTCCCCCGATGACGATCGATCGTTTCCAACCCGGCATCGTCGGCAATTTCATAAATATGGCAATGCGTCCGTGAGTCCGCCAAGGACGAAATCGGCGTCGCCGTGGTCTTGTCTTGCGGTGAAGAAATTCGGCACGGCGAACACGGTCATCCCGGCGGCCTTGCCGGCTTTAACGCCCGCCTCACTATCTTCGATGACCGCGCATCGCTCCGGTTCGACCGCAAGTTTTTCGGCCGCCATCAAATAGATATCGGGCGCCGGTTTCAGCCGTTCGACGTCGCTGCCGGACAGCACGGCGTCAAACACGTCGGCCAGTTCATGTACGGCTTCCAGTCTGGATAGCAGGCCACTGCCCAGCGTCTTCGTCATCCGGCAACGCTGCGTGGACGAAGCCAGGCCGAGCATGTAGCCGCGGGACCGGACGTACGCCAACAGTTCCAGGATTCCCGGCATCAGCATCACCCGGTCTGGATTTGCGATCGCTTCCTCGAATCGACCCATCCAGATCCCGAGGAACCGGTCGGGCGCCACGTCCAATCCGTATCGTTCGACGGCGTACGCGCTGTTTTCTTCCACCGGATGTCCCACGCAAACCGCATAATCGTCGCGGCTGATTCCTGCGCCGTAATCGGCCAATGTCATGTTGAACGTCTCGCAGTACACCGTTTCGGAATCCACGATCACACCGTCCACGTCGAATATCACCGATTCATAGGTCCGGTCTGACACACGATTGCCCTTCAATAACGCCGCGGACTGCAACCCGGCTCAAACAATTCCACGTCGACGCGCACGCGGGTGCGCCGGTCACCAAACGGAATCGTCAAGAAAACGGAGCGTTCCCCGGTGGATGCCCCGAACGGTCGGGAATATTGAAATCACGGTACACGCTGTCAAGGATTTTCCTTGTCCAGGGTCCCGGTTTTCCATTATTTCTCTCTTGCCGGACACAACGCCATCACGCCGACCCACCGGAGCCTGTCTTGTCCCCGAGAGACCCCGACATGCCGGAAGGCATCCCTCCAGCACCGCCCGACCGGATGCCGCTCTGGCGCGAAGAAGCCCGGACGCTGCAGATCAACGAGATCTTCTACTCCATCGAAGGCGAGGGCCTGCGCGTCGGCCAGCCCACCACTTTTGTTCGCCTCGCCCGATGCAACCTGCGCTGCTTCTTCTGCGACACTGAATTCGATACGTACACCGAACTCGACGTCGGCGAAATCCTGGCTGAAGTCGGCCGCCACAGCGCCTCATGGGTATGCCTGACGGGCGGCGAACCCCTCGGCCAGAACATCGGCCTGCTCTGCCGGGAACTTCGGGCCGCGAATTACCGAATCCACATAGAAACCAACGGCGCCATCGATCCGGATCCCGCCCTCTACGATCTCATTGAGCATTGGACCGTTTCCCCCAAGAGAAAAACCATCGCGCGCGGCCTCAGGTACATTACCGAGCTCAAATACGTGGTTGGAAAACACTTTCACGAGGATGTCGTGGAAGAAGGCCGCGCCGGGTACGTCTACCTCCAACCCGAGTCGAGCAAACCCGAATACCTCAGCAAGACCCTCGATATCCTCAAACGCCACCCCGCCTGGCGACTGTCGTGCCGGGTCCACAAGATGCTCGACCTCCCGTAACGACACGGAGGGCATTCCACAAGAGAGCGCCATCGGTATACACAACACGGAACTCGAAACGGCGGTTGCCGCGGGCCATCCTCGCGGGACGAATCCGCGTTGAATTACCCTGTCGAAAGGGGAGTTTTCCCTTGACAACCCGATCCCGATAAATTAAATTTGTCAAATGCCATAAGTATATGCCCACCAACCTACTTGCGGAGGAGTGTCAACGGAAAGGATCGTTTGTCACCTGGTGCTTTGCTTAATACGACGCGCAAGTAGACAGGTCGCGCGTTTTTTTTTATACGAAAGGAAAGTCTGGCGTCGACGGTCGCGACGGTCCTTTCGCAGTGTCGGTTCCGCGCGTTTTTCAAGAAAACTCTCATTGTTCGATCGTCATTAACCTTGATTCGCAATTCTTCGGGGAAGTAAAACCGAATATATGCAAGTAGATAAAGGCGATTTGACGGCTGATTACCAGGATACACCAGGTCACTGGACGTGAACTGAAAAAACGTCCTTTTTGACAACCGTTACGCCCCGTTTAAGGGGTTTTCGTCGCGTTGCCGAGTTGCTTTTTTTCCGATTGAGGTTAACGTCTCAGCCGATTTGTCCCGTCAATACCGGGAAGTGTCGAATAACATGCCTGAAACCGGCAACATAACGGTTACCCTGCCAGACGGCTCCCGGAAAGATTTCCGCGCCGGCGTCACCATCCTGCAGGTGGCCGAATCCATCGGCTCCGGCCTTGCCCGCGCGGCGCTGGCCGGCAAGGTCGACGGCCGGGCGGTTGATCTGACGAGTGCTCTGGACGCCAACGTCGAACTGGAAATCCTCACCTTCTCCAGCGATGCAGGCAAAGAAGTGTACTGGCACAGCACCGCACATATTATGGCACAGGCGGTGCAGGATCTGTTTCCGGACGTCAAAGTCACGCTGGGTCCGCCCATCGAGAGTGGTTTCTACTACGACTTCGACCGGGAAAAACCGTTCACGCCGGACGAATTGCACCGGATCGAAGTCCGCATGCGGGAGCTTATTGCGGAAGCCCAGCCATTCGAGCGCCAGGAAATCACGAGGGAAGCCGCAATCAATCTCTTCGGGGAACGCGGTGAAACCTACAAACTGGAAATCCTGGAGGAAATCGAACCCGGCGAAACCATCAGCATCTACAAGAATGCAGACAAATGGCTGGACCTGTGCCGTGGGCCGCATGTGCCGGACACCGGCCGCATCAGGGCGGTCAAGTTGCTGAGTTCATCGGGCGCATACTGGCGGGGGGACGAAAACAACGTGATGCTACAGCGCATCTACGGTATCTCCTTTCCGGGCAAGAAGGACCTCAACGCCTATCTCGAGTACCTCGAAGAAGCCAGGAATCGAGACCACCGCACCCTGGGCGCGCGCCTCGACCTCTTCTCAATCAACGATACGGCCGGCCCGGGTCTCGTCCTCTGGCACCCCAAAGGCGCCCGAATCAGGAATCAGATTGAAGATTTCTGGCGGGAAGCACATTACGGCGGCGGCTACGACCTGGTCGGTTCGCCCCATCTCGGCAGGTCCAGGCTCTGGGAAACCAGCGGACACCTGGATTTCTTTCAGGAAAACATGTACCCGCCAATGGACATCGACGGCCAGGCGTATTTCGCCAAACCGATGAATTGTCCCTTCCACAGCCTCATCTACAAATCCCGAAGGCGAAGCTATCGCGAGCTTCCCTTTCGCTGGGCCGAACTGGGTACCGTCTACCGCTACGAAATGGTCGGCACGCTGCACGGGCTGCTGCGGGTGCGAGGATTCACCCAGGACGACGCCCATATCTTCTGTCGTCCCGACCAGGTGGAAGACGAAGTCGCCCGGGTTATCGACTTCACGCTTTTCATCCTCAAGTCTTTCGGTTTTGAGGATTTTAACGTCTATATCTCAACCCGGCCGGGAAAGTCGGTTGGAGATCCGGCGGACTGGGAGAGAGCCACCGACGCTCTCAAGCGTGCGGTTGACAGGCAGCGCCTGCCCTACCGGATCGACGAGGGCGCAGGCGCCTTTTACGGGCCAAAGATCGACGTGACCATCAACGATGCCCTGAACAGGGAATGGCAGTGTACCACGATTCAGTTCGATTTCAATCTGCCTGAAAGATTCGACCTGAGTTTTGTCGGTTCCGACGGAAAATTTCATCGGCCCTACATGGTGCATCGAGCCCTCCTGGGCGCCGTGGAGCGGTTCTTCGGCCTCCTGATCGAACACTACGCTGGAAACTTCCCGCTCTGGCTCGCGCCGGTGCAGGTTGTCGTGCTTCCGGTTTCCGATCCCTTTGCCGACTATGCCGGAGAGGTTGCCAACCATCTCAAACGAGCGGGGCTCCGCGCCGAAGTCGATCCCCAGGACGCCAAACTCGGTTTCAAGATTCGCGAGGCGGAAGTTCAGAAAATTCCATACATGGTCATCGTGGGCAAGCAGGAACTCGACGCACAATCCATCTCGGTTCGCCGACATGGCGCCGGTGACCTGGGAAGCATGTCCACTACGGACCTGATTGCCAGGATGCAAAAGGAGGTAGAGACGAAAAGTGTCGCGTAAACCCCCTCGATACTCCATTTTGGCCAACATCGGCTCGAATCAAATTCGGAGGTGATAGGTATCAACAGAGGTCCAAGAGGTTTTCGAGATCGAAAGCAGGAAAGAGCACCTCGTGTAAATGAGCAGATCCGCATTCCGCAGGTTCGCCTGGTCGACAACGAGGGCGAACAGGTCGGCATCGTTGAAACCGGCAGGGCAATTGAAATGGCAATGGAGGTCGACCTCGACCTGGTCGAAGTCGCGCCTAACGCCCGACCTCCCGTATGCCGAATCATGAATTACGGCAAGTATCGGTATGAACAGAGCAAGAAACAGAAAAAGGGCAAGAAAACCGCGTCGCAACTGAAAGAGATCCGGCTGGGTCCCAGAATCAGCGATCACGATTACGAATTCAAGATCCGCCACGCCGAGAACTTTTTAAAGCACCGCCACAAAGTCAGGATTTCCGTGGAATTTCGCGGTCGTCAGAATATGTACCGCGCGCAGGGCAGGGTGCTTCTCGAACGCGCGATCGACGACCTTCAGGATGCCGGCGTGGCCGAATTACCCATCAAAGACGAAGGCCGCAACATCATTATCATCATCGCGCCGAAATAGCATCCGCCGATAACCCCTGGAGCAGGAACGCGGGAGCATGGGGAATTTCAATCCCGCCGTTTCTTTGCTCCGGACTGTTCGTTTGCTGTTTCCATTCGGATGGCAACCACGAATTTTGCCAAGGAGTTTAACGTGCCCAAAATGAAAACCCACCGGGGCGCAGCGAAACGGTTCAAGCGCCGGAAGTCCGGTTCGATCGGCCGCAAGAAGTCAACGGTCACGCATAACCTGACAAGCAAGAGCAGCAAACGCAAGATGCATCTGCGCAAACCCACCGAGGTACACAAATCCGACGAGGACCGTGTAAAACGCCTGCTTCCTAACTGACGGACCATTGCGATTTCAATTTGAAAATTCCTTTCCATTCAGAGTAAGTCGGATTTTCAATAGAGGGCGCTGGCGGGCGGCAACGACGGCACGCAACACGGCCTGACGCTACCAGGAGACCATCGACATGTCCAGATCGACAAATAGCGTCGCTTCGCGGCGCAGGCGGAAAAAAGTACTGAAAGCCGCGCGCGGTTACAGGGGCGGGCGCAGCAAGCTGTACCGCACCGCAGACGACGCCGTAAACCGGGCGCTTTCCTATGCATACAGGGACCGTCGTCAGAAGAAGAGAAATTTCCGCGCCCTGTGGATCGTTCGAATCAACGCCGCCGCCCGGCTTAACGGACTGTCCTACAGCAGCCTGATCAATGGCCTGAAAAAGGCCGATATTTCGGTTGACAGGAAAGTTCTGGCCAACCTCGCCGTCACGGATGCAGCGGCCTTCACAGCGCTGACGGACCAGGCCCGACAACACCTGTAAATGGCCTTCAGGACACGGAATTCGTCGGAAAAGCGTCTCCTTGCGCCGGTTCCGATTCCGATTACCCTCCCCCCTGCTTCAGGTAACCCACCCTTGACTTCAGGCCATGTAGGTATTACATTGCGTAGTGTGGTATTATGCAAGCGTACTTGTGTTCCCTCAACGAAAAAAACGCATCGGGAATTACCGTCAGCGATGAAAGGGTGACTACATGGAAGCGCAAGACCGGGTAAATGAACAGCTGGATTCCGGGATTTTAGACAACGAGCCGTTCGAACCCGTCCATCCGACCGACGAACAGGTGAAACCGGACGATCCGGAAGACGCGCAACTCGATCTTCAAGACACGCAAGAACAACCATTCGGAACCGTCGAACCCGCAAACGAACCGCCCGCGTCGCACGATGCGGAAGAAACCCCCGCCGAGGCAGACGGACAGCCCGTAACCGAAGACCCGGAAGAGGATCCACTGGAGTCGGAAAATCGAGTTTCAGAACAGCTGGATCTGCTTATTGGTGAAATCGATCGTGCCGTGGATATGATACAGCAGTTACGGCAGGAAATCACAGACCTCCAGCAGAGCAACAGGGAACAAGAGGAACGGCTGGGAAACCAGGACCAGGTCATTTCCGGATTGCGGGCCGATAGGGAACGCCTCCGGTCCATTTACGACAATAATGCTTCCCTTATTGAGAACAAGGAGGAAATCCAACGCAAAATCGAAACCATGATTACGCGTCTGGATTCAATCAATACAGCGTAAAACAGCGCTGCCGAATTACCACACCGAACCCTGGCAGTCCGTTGACAGAGTTTCACATTGCCTCCGGATGACCCGAGGTTTCATGTCTGACCAACCGGTAATACGCGTCCAGATCTTCGGCACCGAATACAGCATCTACGCGGAAGGCGACCCGGATCATGCCCGGGCCGCGGCACGGTACGTCGACCGGAAAATGCGTGACGTGGCGAACTGCATTTCGCTTCGTTCGGTTGCCAAAGTTGCAGTCGTTGCGGCCGTCAATCTTGCCCACGAACTGCACAAAGAGGAAGAAGCCAGTCGGAAGTTGGGAGACACCCTGACGGAACACACCCACAATCTGGCGTCTTTCACAAACCGGATTGCGTAAAGACAACCTCAAACAGTGAGGGCGCGCCAGCGATTCCCGGCGCGCCTGCCGGATCGACAATTCCGGTGCTGCCTGCTGCGTTCATCTGTAACCATCCGGAACGAACATTGTAAACCGGACGGGATGTACGGAACCGGATGATGCAAGCGGGTTTTTTTGTGCATGGATTTAACAGGACGGAGAGACCAGAATGAACCTGCCGATAGATACGACCCTGGAAGTCGTGACGGTGACGATGCTGTCGGCCGGCCTGCTTATACTGGGTTATCTCCTGGGATGGCTTATCAGCGGCAAGATCGCGCACAGCAAGATCCATCGCGCCGAACTCTCCGCGGAAAAGATCCTTGAAGATGCCCAGACCGAAGCGGACGCAATGAAGCGGACGGCGGTCCTGGAAGCCAAAGACAGGATACAGCAGGAACGGCTCCGGTTTGAACAGGAACTGGAAGAAAAGCGCGAACGAACCGCCCGGGAAGAGATGAAGCTGAGCAGCCTGAGGCGGCAGCTCGACAAACGCGCGGATCTGTTGAACGATAAGGAAAAGCTGGCTACCGGGAAAGACGAGCAACTCCGGTTGCTGGAGGCGCAACTGGCCGACCGGGAACGGGAGCTGGAACAGAGCCGGCTGAGACAGAACAAGCGCCTGGAACAGATCGCAGGGCTCACAAAGGAAGAGGCAAAACGTGTTCTGATGGCCAACATGGAAGACGAGGCTGAACGCGATGCGGAGTGGCGGCTAAAGGAAATCCGCGACGACGCGCTCGTCCGCGCCAACGATGAAGCACGGGAAATTATAGCCGCGGCAATTCAAAGATTGGCCGCAGACCATACGATCGAATCCACCGTTGCGGTAGTTCGCCTGCCTTCCGACGAGATGAAGGGGCGGATCATCGGACGCGAGGGGCGGAACATCCGCGCCTTTGAGATGGCTACGGGCGTGGATGTCACGATCGACGACACGCCGGAAGCCGTGATCCTGTCGGGATTCGACCCCATACGCAGGGCGACTGCCCAGATTGCCATGGAACAACTGATTCTGGATGGACGCATACACCCGGGCCGGATCGAAGAAATCGTGCAGAAGTCGAGAGAGTCGATTCGCGAGGTCATGCACGACGCCGGCGTTCAGGCGGCGTTCGATGTTGGCGTGCCGGGCCTGCACGATCGCCTCATTGCCTGCCTGGGACGCCTTAAATACCGTACGAGCTACGGTCAGAATCTGCTGAATCACAGTAAGGAAGTGGCGTTTCTTGCGGGCATGATGGCCACGTCGCTGGGTCTCGACGCCCAGTTTGCCAAACGCGCGGGTCTGCTTCACGACATTGGCAAGGGCCTGGCGCACGAATCCGAGGGCACGTACGGAGAGAATGGCGCTGACCTTGCGCGCAAATATGGTGAAGACGCAGTTGTGATCAACGCCATCGAGTCCCATCACGGAGACTCGGATCCGATTTCGCCCGTTGCCGTGCTGGTCGACGCAGCCGACTCCATATCCCGGTCGCGGCCGGGCGCGCAGCGGGAACAGATCGAGAATTACGTAAGACGGCTGGAACGACTGGAGTCCATCGCCAAGATGGTACAGGGCGTGGAATCGGTCTTCGCCATCAAGGCCGGACAGGAAGTCCGCGTGGTTGCGGACTCCGATATGATGAGCGACGCGGACACCGAACGGCTGGCCACGCAGATCGTCTCGCGGCTCACCGAAGACGCCACATGCCCGGGGCCCGTAAAGGTTACCGTAATCAGAGAAACGCGCTCGGTGGATTTTGCGCGATGACGCGCGCCCCTCGATTCCGGGCGCTTCCCTGCGTACCGCCGCAACCGCATTCCTGGCGCCCGGTTTTCCTGCTGTCCGTTTCCGGCCATAATTTCCACGAGACGAGAAATCCGCCTTCCCGCAGGGTTCGCGCTGTCATTCACTGACTGTTTTTCACAGGTGTCCATTTGAATATCTTGTTTGTCGGCGATATATACGGCAGGCCGGGCAGAAAAGCGGCGGCGGATCTGATACCGCGACTCAGGGAGAGCTACGGGATCGATTTCTGTATAGCCAATGGAGAAAATGCCGCCGGGGGCTTCGGTATCACCGAAAATATCGCGAAGAAGCTCTTCGCCTACGGGGCCGATGTCGTCACCACGGGAAACCACGTCTGGGACCGAAAGGACGCCATCCCGTTTATACTGGGCGCCGAAAGGGTATTGCGTCCGGCGAATTTCCCGGAAAGCGTCGGCGGCGTTGGCTACGGCGTTTTCGCCGCCTCATCGGGCATCCCGATCGGTGTTGTCTGCATACAGGGCCGCGTGCACATGCTCGACCTGGACTGTCCGTTCCGCATCGGTAGAGATATTGTGGACCGCCTCCGCCGGCAGACCCCGGTGATCGTCATCGACTTTCACGCGGAAGCAAGTTCCGAAAAGATCGCGTACGGATGGTTCATGGACGGCCGCGCCAGCGCCGTCCTGGGTACGCACACGCACGTACAGACCGCGGATGAGCGCATTCTGCCGGGCGGTACCGCCTTCGTGTCGGATGCCGGCATGACCGGCCCCCACGACTCCGTCATCGGCGCCCGGAAGGAAGCCGTGATCCATCGGTTTCTGGACCGTACTCCCGTCCGGTTTGAACCGGCTGAAAACGACATCAAGCTTTGCGGCGTCATCGTGGAAGTGGAAGACGAAACCGGAAAAGCGACCCGCATCGAACGGCTGCGAATCGACTGGCAGGAGCCTTGAGCGTGGCGGAACGGCCCTTTACAGTTACAGAGATAACGCAGGCAATCCGGCAGAACCTTGAAGCAGAATTCCCCGTCCTCTGGATCGTCGGCGAGATATCGCAGTATAATCAGGCTGCCTCCGGCCATCGGTATTTCACCCTGGCAGACAAGACCTGTCAGCTTCGCTGTATCATGTGGCGGTCCGCCGCGCCGGCCTTCAGGCCCGAATCCGGGGTCAAGGTACTCGCCCGGGGACGAATTACGGTCTACGAACGCAACGGCGAGTACCAGTTGAACGTCACACGGCTTTTCCCGGCGGGCAGCGGTCAGCAGCAACTCGCCCTGGAAGCGCTGAAACTCAAGCTTCAGGAGGAGGGTCTGTTCGATCAGGCGCGGAAACGCCCGCTGCCGGCGTTCCCCCTCACGGTAGGCGTGGTCACCTCGCGCACGGGCGCAGCGATTCGAGACATACTTAACGTCATGGCGCGGCGTTTCTCCGGAGTTGGAATCGTCCTTCGGCCGGCGCTGGTTCAGGGCGTTGGCGCCCCCGAAGATATCGCGCTGGCCATAAATGAACAGAACGCCTGCGGAAAGGCCGACGTACTGATTGTGGGTCGCGGCGGGGGTTCCGCCGAAGACCTGGCAGCCTTCAACACCGAAATCGTCGTTCGGGCCATCTGCGGCTCCAACATCCCCGTGATTTCCGCGGTCGGCCACGAAATCGACGTCACCCTGGCCGACCTGGCCGCCGATTGCAGGGCACCTACGCCATCCGCGGCGGCCGAACTGGCCGTTCGCGACGCGGTTGAGTTGCGCGCCCGGATGCAAAATCTCGTCAGGCGTTCGTACGGCGCCCTGAACCGTTATCTGAAAGAAAATGAAAGTCTTCTCGACGGCTACCTGGGGCGCTATGGATTGCGAAAGGTGGAAGACAACATCCTCCAGAGCATCCAGGCCGTCGACGACCTTCAGAAGGGTCTCCAGAACAGCGTCCGGCGCGTTTTCGAAGGGCGCCTGGAATCGTACCGCCGGCACACCGGCGAACTCGGGGCGCTAAGCCCGCTCTCCGTACTGAGCCGCGGATACAGCCTCACGCACCGGGCCGACAACAATGAACTGGTCACCCGCGCCGGGTCACTTGCCGAAGACGATCGGGTCCGCGTGCGCCTGTCGGAAGGCGAAATAACCTGCACGGTCGACGGTATTCGGGACAGGAGCCCGGCAGATCGTTGACGAGGGGTTTTTTGTCCGTTCACCCTCTGAGGAGTCAAATGGCTGAAGGTAAACCCACGTTCGAAGATGCACTCAAGCAACTGGAGTCCGCGGTTGAGATCCTGGAATCCGGAAACCTGCCCCTGGCGGAAGCGCTCCGTCTCTTCGAAGAGGGACTGAGAGCGTCAAACCTTTGTCGCGCCCGGCTGGAAGAGGCGAAGCAGCGCGTCGAAGTTCTCGCCGCCGAGAGCGGAAACGACTTCAGGCTCACCGACCTGGATGCCGGTGAGGAACAACCGGCAGAGTAACGACGGTTGCGAGATCCGGGTATTCAGGGTACATTTATACAGTTGAATCAGAATACATCCCCCACTGGCATCCGGACCCTATGAAACGCATTGGCATTCTTGCATATGTAGAACGGGACGGCATCGGTCCCATCATCCAGAATTTCGTGAATCTCGCGCACGATCAGGGCATCGAACTCATTCTGGAGGAACCGTTAAGAAAAATCTGCGCGTTCAACCGGGTCACCTTTCGCCCGACCGCCGACCTCGCTCGCTTTTCGGATATAGTGGTTGCACTGGGTGGGGACGGCACC
This sequence comes from Candidatus Latescibacterota bacterium, assembly GCA_963662665.2. Classification (GTDB taxonomy): domain Bacteria; phylum Latescibacterota; class UBA2968; order UBA2968; genus JAAXHE01. The sequence continues at coordinate 118,750 of CAXXJS010000050.1, read as the reverse complement.
ATTCTCAGGGCGGCCAGACTGGTCGAAACCACGCAAAAACCCATTCTGGGCGTCAATCTCGGTCGCCTGGGATTTCTGGCGGGGGCCGCGCCCGAAGAGTTGCGCGAGAGTCTGGGCCGGTTGAAGCGGGGCGAGTATCAGCTTGAAGAACGCATGGCACTGGAAGCGGAAATTGGAAACAGGACCTTCTTCGCGCTCAATGAATTCGTCATTGAAAAAAGGGTACTCGCCCGCCTCGTACAGGTGAAGTCCTGGATTTCCGACACACCGTTCAGTTCCTTTTTCGGGAACGGCATTATTGTATCCACCCCAACCGGATCGACCAGCTACAGCCTCTCCGCGGGAGGTCCCATCCTCCATCCCGACCTGCGGGCATTCATTGTCACACCTATCTGCGCGCATTCGCTCTCGCTGCGTCCCGCGGTGATCCCGGGAAATCAATCGATCACCGTCCAGGTGATCGCCGAACACAGCGATTTCATGGTAACCGCCGACGGACAGATCGTCTCACCCATACAGCCCGAAGAACGCGTTCACATCCGACAGGCCGCTCATACCACCCGTCTGATCAATCTCCAGGGGCTATCTTTCTATCAGTTGCTCAGGCGCAAACTGGATTGGAGCCTGGATCGGCGCGAACCTCAGGAGTCCTGACCGTGCTCTGCCGACTGCTGGTCGTCAACTACGCGTTGATCGACAGAGTTGAAATCGAATTCGGGCCCGGATTGAACATCATTACCGGGGAGACCGGCGCGGGCAAATCGATCCTCATTGGCGCCCTGGGTCTGGTTCTCGGTATGCGGGCAAGCCCGGAAGTGGTACGAACCAGAGAAAAACGGTGTCTTGTCGAGGCCATTTTCCAGTTGCAACCCGATCACCGGTGTCTGCCGCTCCTGGACGCCATGGGCGTCGAGGCCGATGAGGGCGAACTCATTATCCGCCGGGAAGTCGTTGTGAATGGCCGAAGCCGCTGTTTCGTCAATGGCCTCGCCGTACCCCTGCGCAGCCTGCTCAACCTGGCCAGAGCCCTGGTTGACCTTCACGGACAACACGATCACCAGTCTCTTCTCTACACAGAGCGGCATATCGACTTTCTGGACGGGTTCGCCGGACTCGGAGAACTCCGGGAATCGGTTGGTATTGCGCACATGCGCCTGTCCGACCTCCTTGCGAAGCGGAGAAACGCCGACGCCGAGGCGCAACGGATGCGGGACCGGCGGGAGCTTCTCGAGTTTCAGGTGGAAGAAATCGCTTCGGCCGATCCGGAACCGGACGAGGACGAGCGCCTCCTGCAGGAAAGGTCTATGCTTACGCATGCCGAGCGGCTTATCGAAACCGCCACGCACCTGGAAACGTTGCTCTACCAGGGGGACGACTCCATTGTGGATCGTCTTGGCGCCGCGGAGCATCTCCTGAAAGACGCCGCACAGATGGACGAATCGCTAGGCATCCGGGCCGACGAACTGGCCGCCCAACGCTATGCGATTGAAGAACTGGCCCGTTTTTTTTCGGACTATGCACGCAGCGTCGAACACAACCCGGAACGCCTTGCCGAAGTCACCGGACGTCTGGATCTCCTGGCGCACCTGAAGAAGAAATACGGCGACAGCCTCGAGACGGTACTTGAGTTCCGCGAAAACGCGGAAGAGGAACTCGCGCAATCGAAGCGATTGGACCGTTCGCTGGCCGCGGTGGAAGGGGAAATCGATTCGGCCCGCGAGGGACTGACGCAAGCCTGCGCCGGGCTTTCCAAAGCGCGTGAAGCCGCCGCCCGCGACCTCTCTCGCAAAACGACGGAGGCGCTGAGCGACCTGGGGATTCCGAGGGCCGAATTTCACGTTGAGCTAGTGCGGGAAGCGTCGCCCGACGGTTGGATAAGCATGGACGGGCGGCGGTATCGAGCGGGCCCGAAGGGCATCGAGCGCGTGGAATTCCACATCTCCACAAACCCGGGCGAGGCCCTCAGGCCGCTGGTCAAGGTGGCTTCCGGCGGCGAAGTGTCACGCATCATGCTTGCCCTCAAGTCCGTGCTCTCCCAATCCGATCCGGTTCAGGTGCTCATCTTTGACGAGATCGATATCGGCATATCCGGCCGTATCGCCGACGTCGTGGGACGGAAACTCAAGAGCCTGTCACGTGCGCGCCAGACCATCTGCATTACCCATCTGCCGCAGATCGCCAGAATGGCGGACTCCCATCTGGCCGTGCACAAAGGCGTATCGAACGGCCGCACCGTAACGCGGGTGAACCACCTGGGCGACGAAGACCGCGCCCGGGAACTTGCAAAGCTGCTGGGCGGAGAAAAAATATCGGCCGTAACCATGGAACACGCCCGCGAACTGCTGAGCCAGAACTGAACGCCCGCCGGCGGACCCGTACCTGTCGGGTCGTCCCGATTGCCGCAACTGGAAGGAGTACCCGGTGAAACCGAAGATTCCACGCGAACTCTACGACATCTACGAGAAAGTCGTCGCCGGCGAACGCCTCTCCGCCGACGACGGGATGCGGCTTTACAAGACGTCGAATCTCAACGCGGTGGGGTTCATGGCCAATATCGTCCGCGAGCGTCTATGCGGGAACGTGGCCTGGTACGTGCGCAACCAGCACATCAACTACACCAACATCTGCAATAAACTCTGCAGATTCTGCTCCTTTTACGTACCGCCGAAAGACCGTCGGGGATATGTCCTCTCCCCGGAAGACGTCCGGGAGAGGGTAAGACAATATCTGCACATCCCCATCACCGAAATCCACATGGTGGCGGGAATCAACCCGAAGCTGCCCTATTCCTACTACATCGACATCGTACGCGCCGTGAAGGAAGTCCGCCCGGACGTCGCCGTAAAGGCCTTTACGGCGATCGAATGGGTACAGATCGCAAGAGCCGCAAAGAAACCGCTCCGGGACGTCATGCTGGAACTCAAGGCGTCTGGCGTGTCGTCGGTCCCCGGCGGTGGCGCCGAAGTCTTCAGCGACCGGGTCCAGGCGGAGATGTTCTGGACCAAGGCCGACTCCGACGAATGGATGCGGGTTGCCCGCACCGCGCACGAAGTGGGCCTGCCCACCAACGCCACGATGCTCTACGGCCACATAGAGAATCCGGACGAAAGGGTTCAGCATCTGGTAAGCCTCCGGGAACTCCAGGACGAGACCCGCGGTTTTCTGGCATATATTCCGCTTTCCTTCCACCCCGAACGCACCGAACTGGAAGACCTGCCCACCCCCACCGGCGAAGCAGACCTGCGGGAAATCGCCGTCGCCCGACTCATGCTGGACAATTTTCCGCACATCAAGTCTTTCTGGATCATGAACACCATCGAAATCTCGCAGGTCGCCCTATGGTACGGCGCGGATGACATCGACGGCACCATCCAGGAATACGAAATTACGAGACGCACGTACGAGGAGACCCGGCAGGTCCTCGCCCGGAAACAGCTGGTGGAACGCATTATCGAAGCCGGAAGGGAGCCGGCGGAACGAGACAATCTCTACAACGAACTGCACACGGAACAGGACATTCCTGGAGACGACGAACCCGTTGGCGTCCCCGGCGAATTGCCCGTGCTTCCGTGAAGGCGGTCATGGTCATCAAAGTGGCAACCATTTCGACGGCCGGCTGAATTTCGACTGTCCAAGGAAACCGGACCTGCAATGCATAGCCATAGAAGTCAAGGGGGTAAGAATGTCGGTATTTGCGACTTGCGGGGGTTGCGCAGCATTTTAGTAAATTACTTGGGCATGGTGGGCGGGCGAATCGTTCTGGAGCGCCTCGGCGACCGAAAGGAACACAACTTCAGGCGGGAAACGGCACACGCGGGAGACGTTCAAAACGGGCAAGCCGCATATCAGATTCTGCAAATACTCACTGTGGACGATATATTCGCGGGCAAGCGCTTCAATGCGCCCGGCACTGTCGGGCTCGGACTCAATCAACCACAACTTAAATTGCAATATCGTTCAGGGTAAGCCTTATGACCAGATACCCACAGATCCGAGATATTCTTCAAAGGCGTATGCAAATGGGAAGACGTTACGATGTTTCTGAATTATACGACATAGTTGAAAACCGGGCTTCGCTCGATGATGAAGATTTCGATCCAGTTCCTTGGACGTCAGAACCAAAATGGAAACGGAATGTCCGTGGCGTCCTCAAAGACCACACGAAAGGTACCTGGCTTCTGCGTCACAGTTATGATGTATATGAGCGTGTGGAGTAATTGTCCAAATGTCGAAAACGGACGGTTACAATGCAGAGATTTGATTGGTGGCATTATCCGTTGCTGGCAATACCAGTGGCGGTTGTTGTGTTTCTTGGTTGGCTGGCGTCCGGTATGGGCAAGGGGTAAATCCGTCAAGCTCATATCTTATAATCGCGTGTAAATTTGAACCTTCTCTCAACGGCTTTTTGATTCAGGAGCGTTCTGTGGCATGACGGATGAATACCTAGGACCCCTCGTCTCCGGCGATGAGATCACAACAGAGCTCAGAAGCCGAAAAAGGAAGGATATATACAAGACTGTATCGGGTTCGTCGAGAAAGATCATTGCTGCAAAGGTGAAGCTCGAAGAAGCTGACGGTTGGCGGATAGTCAGAAGAAACGCCAAGTCAACGCGCATGGCCAAGCCGAAGCCTGCTGACGAGCAACTTGAAGACGAAGTCTGGAGCGTCCTAGCCCAGATGGGCTTCAAGGAGATGAGCAAAGGACGCCAGTTCACCATTGCCGTCGGAGATGGCCTGCCATCCCGCCAGATCGACGTGTTCGCCAAAGATGATGAAACTGTCATAATCGTGGAGTGCACGCGGCGCGACACGCCGAGCAAAAAAAGCATGGCGCAGCTGATCGAGAAGATCAGGGCAATCCGCGAGAACCTGCACAAATCGATCCGCAAGGTCTACGGCCAATACAGTAAGCTCAAAGTTAAATATGTCATCGCAACAAGAAACATCTCTTGGAGTGACGTGGACCTTGAAAAGTGCAAGCAAGCGCAGATTTCGGTAATCTCCGACGGCGAACTCAATTACTATGCGTTGCTAGCGCAGCACCTCAAGCAAGCGGCGCGCTACCAGTTTTTGGGGCACATGTTTGCAGGCCAGAAGATTGACGGCCTAACAAAAGAAGTCGTAGCAACCCGCGGTAAGATGGGCGGTGAGACCTTCTACACTTTCCTTATCCGCCCCGATGAACTCTTGAAGATTGCCTACGTCGGCCACAAAGCAAGCCGCGACATCGAGAACTTGGAAACATACCAGCGCATGCTCCAGCCGCGCCGCCTGAAAAAGATCGCAGAATACATCAATGATGGTAACAAGTTTCCGACGAATATCGTTGCCAACCTGAAGACTGGAAGGAAGAACAAATTGCGGTTCGATGTAAAGGAGAACTACGGTGATGAGGCCTTGGGCGTACTGCATCTGCCGCCGCTTTATGCCTCCGCCTGGATCATCGATGGCCAACATAGGCTCTACGGCTATGCCTATGCGCGTGAGCAAAAAGCCTTCAAGCAGGATTCGACGGTCTTGCCCGTACTTGCTTTTGAAAACCTCCCTTCCGACAAGGAGATGAACCTCTTCATCGATATCAACAGCAAGCAAGTCAAGGTGAGTACAGGCCTGTTGGTTGAGCTTTACGCGGACCTTCACTGGTGCTCATCCGACCGTGAAGAAGCGTTCCAGGCCCTACTCTCGCGTATCGCCTCGCGTCTCAACAGCGAGGGTTCCTCGCCGCTTCATGACCGCATGGTAGTCACCGGAACGAGGAAGACCCAGTTTCGCTGCCTGACGCAGACCTCGATTCGAGACGGCCTCCGCGTTTCCAAGCTATTAGGAATGTTCACCAAGGGCGCAGTTGTACCGGGCCCGCTGTCCACGATCAGGACGGACCAATATGAGGCGAACCTGAAGAAAGCCTTATCAGTGCTCTCGGACTGCCTCACGATGTTCTCGACCGAGCTTACGTATCACTGGGAGATCGGTGATGGTCGAGGGGGGTATCTGTGCACGAATAACGGCATCCGAGCTCTATTTCATGTCATCGAGGACATTGCTGATCATATTCGGCAAGAAGACGGCACGGACCTTTATCTCTTCAGTGCCGAAGAGACATTCACCGCAATAAGTCCATATCTTCAAGTGCTGATCGCCTTTTTCAAGAGTGCCTCCGACCAAGATGTCCAGGCTTTCCGACGCATTGGCTCGTCCCTGACAGCCGTTCGGCAACAGGCCTATGGCATGGAAGCCCAAATCCGGAAAGAGTATCCCGAGTTCAAACCAGCAGGGCTGCAGAAGTACATTGACTCGCGTGATGAGGCGGGCACCGAGGAAGCACGCACGAATGTTCTCCGGATTCAGAAGAGAATATTCGAGTACGTCATTGGCGTGTTGAAAGAGGAATATGGGACACAAGACAAGGCTTGGTGGGTTCAGGGAGTGCCTTCCAAAATTCGTGTGGATTGTAGTAGCCGGTGGGAGGAAAAAAACCGTGTGGGCGACGAAGAAAGTCAACTCTACCTGCAGAACTACGTTGAAATATGCATTCAAAACTGGGACTTGGTTAAAAACGTAATTTCGCTAGACGCCAAAGACAAAGAAGCGAAAAGAGTAAACACGAAATGGATTACGGACCTCAATAAAATACGTAATATAGTCGCACATCCCGAGCAAGGCGCTCTGAACTCAAAGCAAGTCACGAAAGTTAAAAAAATCTACGATAGAGTTGAGGAGTTTTTCCCTAAGGATATCTCAGAAACTCCGGTGGTTTCATAACCGATCCCGGCACGGTTGGTTAAGGAGATCTCAAGGAACCGCAGAAACTGGTTCGATAAACCCAATCTCTGTAGATTAGATGTACGAAATATCGGTCGAGGCAGATCATGGCAAACAAGAACATCCTTCTTGTCGAACCGGGTTACAGGAACAAATACCCACCACTAGGGCTGATGAAAATTGCCCAGTATCATGGCCCCAACGGCAAGAAGGACAATGTTCGCTTTGTGAAGGGTGAAGACCCTTCAGCTCACGAGACAGCCTGGGACCGCGTCTATATTACCACGCTGTTCTCCTTTGAGTGGGAGCGCACGGCACGCAGCATCGATTATGCGCTTGATTTGGCTGGCGGCCAGGCGCACCGCGTCTTTGTCGGTGGGATTGCTGCATCGCTAATGCATGAGAAGTATCTCGAAGAGCCGAAGTGGCGCGGCGTCCGTTTTATCAAGGGGTTGTTGGGTGACGCACCCGCCATCTCGTTATGCCTCGACCCGTTCGAAGAAGAACTTTATGCGGATGATGTAGACGGCAAGCCCATCGAAGACTTGGTGCCGGATTACAGCATTCTGGACCATATTGAGTATAAGTACCCTGTAACAGATGCCTACTTCACTTACGCCTCGCGCGGCTGCGTTCGAAAATGTGCGTTCTGCGGTGTCCCGAAACTTGAAGGTGATCAGAGGGATACAAACTCGCTGAGCGAGATCATTGAGGGCGTCAATCGTCTCTACGGTGAGAAGCGGGATCTGATCTTGATGGATAACAATGTCGTCGCTTCCGCTAACTTCAAGGACATCATCGCGGAAATCATTGATCTTGGCTTTGAGCGCGGGGCGACGCTCAAGCGCGGACGCTACGACCACCAACGCCGGGTGGACTTCAATCAAGGTGTCGATGCCCGCATACTCTGCAAACATCCGATGTTTTTGCAGCAGCTTTCGCGTATTGCGCTGAAGCCATTGCGAATTGCCTTCGACCATCTCGGCGTTAGGAAGCCCTATGAACAAGCCATCCGGTTTGCTGCCGAGGCCGGGATTACAGAGCTATCGAACTATATGCTCTACAACTTTTATGACAGTCCGAACGATCTCTTTGAACGTATGCGTCTCAACGTGACACTGAATGAGGAGCTAGGTATTCGCATCTTCTCTTTCCCGATGCGCTATCAGCCGGTCACGCGTAAGGACAGAGGCCATGTCGGTGAGAACTGGAATTCCTATTATCTCCGCTCGATGCAGGTCATCCTGCAAGCGACACACGGGATTGTTAGCGGTGCACCTGAGTTCTTCAGAAAGGCCTTCGGAGACACTTTCGAGCAATTCGAAGGGATTCTGTTCCGGCCACACCATTACATCTTCAACCGCAACTGGTACGAGCAGTTTGATGGCCGGGCGGAGTTCGACTCCTTCCAGGCCGTGATGGAGACCCTATCGGCAGATGAGCGTACGGAGCTCCTTAGTTATCTGTGTAGTCGCGAAAAAAGTGACTATGAGCGCGACCTGAGTTTGCTTGCTGCAGGCAGATTGCGGGAGGCCGCACGATACTTCGTGCCGATGCCCAAGGCCGATGAGGTGCTGATCTGGGAGGCACAAAAACGACGACGAGTCGAGGACATCAATGCCATTCTGGTGCCTGAAGATGAGCGCGTGGAAGATGCGACGCTGACGGATCAGGATGTGCAGCCGGGTACAAGGGCAAAACAGCAGGTAAAAACTGCCACCCAAGTATATGTGTAGGAAAAGTGGGGATCGAGGGGATGATCGAGGTCAAAAGGGCTAATGCTGAGGTTCTTGAGGAGCACGAAGTTTTCGTAGGCAAGGACGTACTGGAGATCTTGAGTAGCTCTATGTATGTCAATCCACTTTCGATCTTCCGGGAGTATGTGCAAAACGCCACCGACTCCATTGATGATGCTGTGGTTTTGGGCCTATTGCCTTCAATCGATGACGGGCTGATCGAGATCAATCTCGATCATATTGACCGTCGAGTCGTGATCCGGGACAATGGAAAGGGCATTTCCAACGAGGATTTCCCAGCACGTATGCTTTCCATTGGGGCGAGCGAGAAGCGTGGCACGGATGCGCGGGGTTTACGCGGTGTCGGGCGACTTTCTGGGCTAGGCTATGTGCAACAGCTCCTGTTTCGCTCTAGGACCGACGGCGATACAAAGGTCATGGAGGCGATGTGGGACGGACGCGTGGTCAAGTCGATGCTAGCGTCAACTGACAGAGTTACGGACCTACCAACGATCGTGAGAGAGGCTGTCACATTGAAGTTGCTTAATCCCGATGACTATCCTACTCATTTCTTCGAGGTTGAGTTCGTCAAGCCGCGGCGGATTTCCAATGACAGGCTCTTGAATGAAGTGGAGATCGAAGCCTTCATCAGTCAAGTTTGTCCGTGTCCGTTCTCGCCCGAGTTTTCATTCGGACCCGAAATAGCGACGCTCCTCGCGACTCACGGCCGAGCGGGCAAGTCCTATAACATTCACATTAATGGTGCAGAAGAGCCGGTCTTTCGCCCCTATCGCGATGAGGTTGTGTATTCGGACACGAAAAAGGCGAACCTGCTCAATCTTGAGTCATTCAAGATCGAGAGTATCGATGGTGATATCGCTGCCGTAGGATGGCTGGTCAACCATGACTATCAAGGCGCGATCCCGGTATCTCAGGGAGTTCGCGGACTCCGCGCTCGTGTGGGTAACATCCAGGTCGGCCATGATCGTCTTTTTCTCGATATATTTCCCGAGGATCGTTTCTGTTCCTGGGCGATAGGAGAGATTCACGTTCTAGATACGCGGATCGTGCCGAACGGACGACGGGATGAGTTCGAAAGCAATGCACACTTAGACAATATCATTGCGCATTTGCGCCCCGTGGGGGCTCAAATCGCGCGTGAATGCCGTGTTTCCTCTCAAAAGCGAAACCGTCTCAAGACATTCGAGCTAAGTGCTGACAAGATTTTCGAGAAGCTGGACGTGATCAAGCAAGGCGCCGTCTCGGAGCAATACGCCAAGTCCATCAAAGCCGAGGTCGCCACTCTATTGTCCGAAATGAGAAAAGCGATCGATTTTGATCTATTTGAGGATGACGATCGTGGTGCGCTCAGGGGGCGTCTTGCCTCGATTGAGAATGCTGTCGATACTCACACGACCAAGGTTGATGGCGACATCCTCGAATACCTCCCATCACCAAAAAGGGCGACCTACAAGGAAGTTTTCGATCTCATTTACGTGTGCTCTTTGAACAGAGTGGCTGCAAAGTGCCTCGTTGATCGCATACTCGATCGACTTTCCCGGGTTTAAGACTGCTTCTCATTGTGGTGATCGTAGGTGCGTGAATTAAATCGGCCGTTGGGAGCATCGTGGATGCATGAGGTGCAGGGATGACCCACGTCGTTTCGCACCGATACCTTCTGTGCCTTTTGTGCTTTTTGTGGCCGATTTAACGGTTATTCTTATTTGTATTGAGGTTAAGCATCATTGGACGCGGAGAACGGATCGATGATCGACGATATTGCCGAAAAGATCGACGCGGAAGCGCGTATCACTGTAGATGACGCCCGGCGCCTGATGGCTCATCCCAACGTCACGGAACTGGGCATGCTGGCAGACGCCGCGCGCCGGCGCAGATGGCCGGAAGACGTGGTCACCTACAACATCGGCCGCAACATCAACTACACCAACGTCTGCTGGGTACGATGCGATTTCTGCGCGTTCTACCGCCCTCCCGGATCCGACGAAGGATACGTCCTGCCCCGGGAACAAATTTTCCGGAAGATCGACGAATTGGTTGCCGCGGGCGGGCAAACTCCAAAATCGAACGAAATCCTGATGCAGGGGGGCCTGAATCCCAGGCTGCGCATCGACTACTACGAAGGTTTATTCTCAAGTATCCGCGAGCGCTATCCTTCCGTGCACCAGCACTGCCTTTCGGCCACGGAGATCATCTATGTCGCGCACATCTCGCGTCTCTCCATTTCGGACTGCATCCGCCGCCTGCGGGACGCCGGCCTGGATTCCATTCCTGGCGCAGGAGCCGAAATTCTGTCGGACGAGGTTCGCGACATCATCGGCTTCCGCAAAGACCGGGTGCACGAATGGCTGGAGGTGCATCGCGCGGCACACGAACTGGGCATGCACACCACCGCCACCATGATGTACGGCCACGTCGAATCCGTCGACCAGCGCCTCGAACACCTGAAACACATCCGGGACCTCCAGGACGACACCGGAGGTCTGACCGCGTTCATTGCGTGGAATTTCCAGCCGGACGATACCGACCTGGCCGCCGACAACGCCCGCTGGAACGGCAAGACAGCCACAGGATACGATTACCTGCGAACCATTGCGGTCTCTCGCCTGTTTCTGGACAATATTCCAAGTTTTCAGGCCTCGTGGGTGACTCAGGGCCCCAAGATTGCCCAGGTCGGCCTCAAATACGGCGTCAACGACTTCGGCAGCACCATGATGGAGGAAAACGTTGTTTCCGCCGCAGGCACCAACCACACCGACGACATGAGCCTTCCCACGATGTTACGCCTCATCCGGGGCGCCGGCTACCGGCCGGTGAGACGCAACACCCGGTACGAAATGGTGAACTGAAGGCCGTGCGAATGGCAACCCGCCTCGATGTGGTCTCGTTCCTGAACACCCGTCCGCTGGTGCACGCCCTGGAGACCGGCCTAATCGAACACCGCTTCGATCTTTCCTACAACGTGCCCGCCCGCTGCGCCCAACGCCTTCACAGCGGCGAAGCCGACGTGGCCCTCATCCCCTCCATCGAAATCGCCCGCGGGCCTGTTGCATACAGTGTCGTGCCCGAAGTCGGCGTCTCCTCCCGGGGCCCGGTCAGAAGCGTACTGCTCCTGCACCGTAAAGACCCGGCCGATATCCGGACGCTCGCCGTGGACGGCAACTCCCGGACGTCGGCCGTCCTCAGCCGCATTGTATTGCAGAAACGATACCGGTGCACGCCCGACGTCTTCTACACGTCTCCCGACGCCGGAGGCATGCTGGATCAAGCCGATGCCGCCGTCATCATCGGAGACGCGGCGCTCGCCGTGGATACGACGTCCTTTTGCGCGATCGACCTGGGTAGTGCCTGGGCCGAACTTACGAGGCTTCCGTTCGTCTACGCCTGCTGGGCGGGCCGGTCTCACGCGCTGGATCCCGAGCAGACCAGGCAGCTGATCAGGGCAAGGGCGCTGGGGGTACGGGAAATCCCCCATATTGCGGCGACTTGCGCGTCGTCACGTCAGGGTTCGGCCGGATTCTATGCCGATTTCCTTGCCAACAAAATCCGTTACGACTTTGGCGAGGCTGAACTCGAGGGCCTGAACCTCTTTTACAGATACGCACGCGAAATGGGCAGTATCGGAGACATCCCGGAAATACGTTTCTACGCGCAATCCTGACACATCCGACCGAAAGTCGGAGGAGGGGCTTACCCATGCCCAGAACCGGTCGTGCTTCGGTTGTCGTTGGCGAACGCTTTGAAGTCCGTGAGTACCCCGTCCCCGATCCCGCGCCCGGCACCGTCCTGTTAAGACAGGAACTGGCCGGCATTTGCGGCACCGACCTGCACAACTGGGAACATCAGAGACTGAAAGACGAGATCATCCTGGGACACGAAAACGTCGGAATCGTCGACACACTCGGAGAAGGCGTTACCCACGACCACCTCGGGCGCCCGGTGAAAGCCGGTGACCGGATCGCCCTTGTGCCAGGTACGTCTCAGGGCGCCTATGGCTTCATCCCCGCAGGAATGCAGCCCTATCTTCGCGGCGGCTTTGCCGAATACATCTATCTCTGGAATCCGGAGACGGTTTTCTTCAGGACCGATCTGCCGGCGGAGGTCGCCGTACTTCTAGAGCCCTTCACAATCGGCGTACACGGCGTTATGCGGGCCGGGATTCAATTCGGCGATACCGTCGTCGTTCAGGGCTCCGGCGCCATTGGCCTCGTCACCCTCATCTGCGCGAAAGTCAGCGGCGCCGGGCGTCTCATCATGGTCGGGGGCCCGCCCGGCCGCCTGGATCTCGCGCGCGAGATGGGGGCGGACGTCACCGTCGACATCGCAGAAGTCCCGGAACCCCAGGAACGCAAGCGACTGGTTCGAGACGGCACCCCCAAAGGCGCCGGGGCCGACGTCGTCTTTGAGTGTGCGGGCTTTCTGCCCGCCATACCGGAAGGTCTGGATTACCTTCGACAGGACGGCACCTACGTTGAAATGGGCCATTTCGTCGACGTCGGGTCATTCGAATGCAACCCCAATCGCATGTTCATGCGAAAGAACCTGCGCTTCGAAGCCGTCTGGGCGAGTTCACCCGAACACTTCGTGCGCGGCCTGCCCATCCTGGAAAAAAACGAGTTTCCCTTTGCCGACATGGTCAGCCACACCATCCCGCTGGACCGGGTGCCTGAAGGCTTCAATGCCCTTGCGGGCAGCTACCGTCTGGACGGAAAGGACGCAGTTAAAATCGCGGTATCCGGAAATCTGTAGTCCCGTCTCCGGCTTGACACGGGCGCAACCCCTTCCGACATCCGACGGCGGACATCATGACGCTGCGCGCACTCCTCGTTGGCCTGGCCATGGCCGTGTGGGTCAACCTCTGGCCCACGTACTCCAGCCTGATCGCCCATTCATCGCGGGCCGACTACGCGCACCTGTCCGTGGCCCTGCTCATACCCTTCGTTTGCCTGCTGGGGCTCAATCTCCCGCTGTATCGGCGCGGCCGCGGCCTGTCGGCCTCGGAATTGCTCGCCATCTGCTGCATCGGAATGGTTGCCTCAACCATGCAGGGCGAATGGCTCTCGGGCTATCTCCTGGGTGTGGTCACCGCGCCCACCTACTTCGCAACCCCCGAGAATCAATGGACGGAACACCTGCTCGCAAGGATCCCATCCTGGGCCATTGTCTCTGATCCGGCGGCCGCCACCGGCTTTTATGAGAGTCTATTTAAAGGCCAGAAATTTCCTTGGGCCGCCTGGGCCGCGCCCTTTTTCTGGTGGGCCGGGTTTCTCGGATCCGTGCTCACCGTCAGTTTCTGCCTGGTTGTGATCCTTCGCAAACAGTGGATGGACAACGAACGCCTGACGTTCCCGATCGCCACCGCCGTGCTGGAACTCACGGGGGTAACCGGCACGGAAAGGAGCCTGGCGACCCTGGTCCGGTCGCGCCTGTTCCAAATCGGGTTCTGGCTGATCGTTGCCATCTTCTGCTGGAATATCGCGACCTGGTTCGTAAGAGCCATACCCGTCCTGGACGTGCCCATGACCGTCCTGAGCCGCAAGATTATCCGCATCGGCCAGGGCTTCCCCTACTTCGCCTTTTCGGTCCATCCGATGACGATCGCGTTCGCGTACTTCACGGAATCGAGCGTCCTGTTCAGTATCTGGCTCTTCCACCTGCTGGCCATCCTGCAGGTCGGCGTCTTCAATCGCACGGGATTCAGCATCGGCGGTTCGGATATGTGGTGCTCGTTCGATCCCGCCATCGGCTGGCAGAGTTTCGGCGGTCTCGCTGTTTTTGTGGGCTGGGGCCTCTGGGTTGCACGGAGCCATCTGGCCGCCGTATTCAGGAAGGCATTTACGCGCACGGCGCTTGCCGAACGCGGGGACGCGGACAACCTCATCGACGACACGCACGAACTCATCTCCTACCGCACGGCCGTGTACCTGCTCCTGGCCGGTTGCGCGTATCTTCTGCTGTGGCTCTTCCACGCAGGAATGGCTGCCGGCCCCCTGCTCGCTTTCTGGTTCGCAACCCTCGTGCTCTACCTGGGCCTTGCGCGCATCATTGTCGAGAGCGGTCTCGTGTACCTGCGCGGTCCCATCACGGCCCAGGCATTCACGTGGCACCTCTTCGGCATTTCAGGGATGGGCGCGCACAGCGCGGTGGCCCTGGGCCTGACTTACACGTTTTTCTGCGACGCCAAGACCTGGGGTATCACGGCCCTCGCCCACATCCCCCGGCTGGGTATGGCTATGCGGGCCGAACGTCGACGCCTGCTTGCGCCCGGCGTACTGATGGGCGCCCTGGGCGGCGCCCTTTCCGTAATTGCGTTCATTCTCTATCAGGGGTATTACGGCGCGGGCAGTTACAACTTCGGCGTGGTCAGCTTCAACGGCTCCGGAGACGGCGCGGTGGGCATCTGGCGGTATACCACCGCCCGCATCCAGCAGGGAACCGCCGCCACAAGCTGGGACCGCGTCGGTTTCTTCGGTATTGGCGCCGCTTTCACCGGACTCCTGTTATTCCTTAGATTCCGATTCCCGGGATTCCCCATCCATCCCATCGGCTTCACCATTTCAGCATCCAACGTGCTCAGAAGCAGCGTCACCTCCATTTTCATTGCCTGGCTCACCAAGGCCCTGATACTGAGGTACGGAGGCCTCAACAGCTACAGACGAATGGCTCCCCTGTTTCTGGGAATGTTCATGGGTTATCTCGTTGGCGTGGGTCTGGGGGTCGTCACGGACGTTATCTGGTTCAACGGAGACGGGCACAAACTGAACGACTGGTAGCCTCCGCCACAATTTCGGTGCGTCTGAAGAGAATCGTGCTTATCTTCCGCCGGTATCCTCAATCGTCACGACGGGGCAATACAGGAGTCGCCAGGAAGACCGGAGGGTGAACCCCATGGCATTTGACATTCTCATACGTAACGGCCTCGTAGTTGACGGCACTGGCGCACGTGAACCGTTCCTGGCGGATATCGCCGTCACGGGCGACCGAATCGCCGCCGTGGGCGATCTGGCCGATGCCCGCGCGGAACGGGAGGTCGATGCCCGCGGCCACGTAGTCTGCCCCGGATTCATCGACGTCCACGTGCACTGCGAACCCGCCCTTCTGACCGGAAGCCACCGGTTTTCGGGCGTTGTACAGGGCGTTACCACCCAGCTTCTGGCGCCGGACGGATTCGGATGGGCGCCGTTGCCTCCGGACCTGCGCGGCCAGATGTGGGAATACACCCGCTTCGCCGCCGGCGCGGCGGATATCGACCTCACCTGGGAAACCATCGAAGAGTACCTGGATCTTTTTCCCGGCAACAGCCCGTGCAACGTCTACCCGCAGGTACCCCACTGCGCCGTGCGCCTCAAGGTCTGCGGCTGGGCGCCGGGCCCGGCCACCGACGCGCAGATTGACGCCATGGCTGACCTGGTGCGGCAATGGATGGAAGCGGGCGCCGGCTGCCTCTGTCTGGGTCTGGACTACCAGCCCAGCGCCAATTCCGACCTGCGCGAACTCGTTGAGCTGTGCAAGGTGGCGGCGTCCTACGGGGGCATTTACGCGGCGCACATCCGCAACCACATTCTCGGCCGGGCGGAGGCCTGGAAGGAAACCTTTGAGATCTTCCGGCAATCCGGCATTCCGGTTCACCATTCGCACGAACGGGCGGACCGGGAAGGCGCCGAGCTTCTCGAGCTTGCCGAAAGGGAAGACATAGACCTCAGCTTCGAGTCCTACCTCTACCCTGCAGGGATGTCGCACATGACAATCATGCTGCCCGTTGAAGACCAGGTCGGCGCCCCATCCGACGTACTGGAACACCTGTCGGACCCAGCGGCGAAGGAACGGATCCTTCCCCATCTCCGCGGCTGGTTGGGCCTCTGCAACCAGGTGGTCGGCCACACGCGATCGGGGCGATACGTAGGCGCCACGCTATCGGACCTGGCTGCCGGGGCCGGCGTTGCTCCGGAGGACTTCGCCTACGATCTGATCCTGGAGGAAGAAGGCCTGTCCACCTACGTCTTCCCGTGGCAGGACCCACCCGAAATCAACGAAAACACAGTTGAGAACACCGTCACGCACCCCCGGATGATGCTTGCGAGCGACGGCATATATAACGTGCGCCATCCCCACCCCAGGGGCTTCGGCTGTTTCGCGCGCGTACCGGGCGTATTCGTCCGGGAGAAAAACCTGGTGTCTCTCGCCGAAGCCATCCATAAAATGAGCGGTTTCCCCGCCCGGCGATTCGGGCTTGCCGATCGGGGCGAGATTGCCGCCGGCAAAGCCGCCGACATTGTGATCTTCGATCCTCGTACCATTGACTCAACCGCCACGTTCGAAAACCCAACCGGGGGTCCCGTTGGTATCTCCTGTGTGATGGTCAACGGAAAGCCGGCGGTGGAAGGCGGCGTCCCCACCGGGGCGCTCCATGGGCGGGTCCTGCGCCGCAACGCATCGTCGGCGGTCTGATACGCACCCGCTTCCTCAACGGCTCGACCGGTCGATGTGCGCGGGCGTGCCTGAGTTGATGCGCGAATCAGACAGCTATCCGCGCCAATTAGTGCATGAATGAGTCAGGCCAGATCCGCGTCGCAACCGTTGTGGAACGCTCAGATTCGAAAGGAAGAATTATCATGCTCGTTTTCGCGGCCGTACTCCTTCTGTTCCTTCTCGCATTCCGGCCGAACCCCGCGGAGGCGGACCCAGTCTTTCCGCCGGACCTGGACGAATCCGACGTGGAGCGGCTGCGTCGAAACCTCGAACCGGTTCTCACACTTTCAGAGGACGAAATACTGCGCCTCATCCCCGAACGGTCCGGCATCTACTTTGTAGACTGCCCAAATTGCGACGGCGGGGCGCAGGAGGGCCAGATCGACTGGTCGATCCAGGACCCGGACCGCGTCTTCTGCAAATACTGCGGGCTCAGGTATCCCAACGCGCAGTTCCCCGATACCGAGATCCTGAGCGTCGTCAACCCCGTGGGCCAGACCCAGGAATATCCTTTCTGGGCGGACGACACCGGATACCGGCATTTCTTTCAGGCCAAGGGCTGGTACCTGGCTCGGGCGTATTTTGCCGGGACCGCCCACGACCTGTCGGTACTCTATTGCGCCACCGGAGATCGATCCTATGCCCGCCGCGCGGCCCTCATTCTGAACCGCTTCGCCGAAGTCTATCCGGGGTACTGCGTCCACCACGACCTGCCCTTCCGGCAGAAGATCATCTTCCCGGGCAACCAGGGGTTTCCGTATCCGGTTCAGGACTACCGCGCATCCAAGTGGGACTGGTGGGCGTACATGGACATTCCGGAGAACCTCATCTACGCTTACGACCTCATCCGGGACAGCGGGGAACTTGACAGTACGATGGTCCGACGTATCGAAGACGGGTTCTTCCGCGCCAGCGTGTCCTTCATCCGGGGCTTCCCGCCCGCACTGGGCAATATGGACCCCACGCTGCTGCGCGGTATGGTCGCCGCCGGACGGGTCCTGAATGAACCGGACTATATCCACGACGCGGTCGACCGCGTCGAGAGACTCGTCGCCGCCAACTTCCTCGTGGACGGCGTGTGGCGCGAAGGCGCGGTTTCCTATCACAACCAGACCATCGGCGGGCTCAGGCAGGTGATGGAGAGGCTGAACGGTTACAGCGACCCGGACGGATACGTCCATCCCGTCGACGGCGAACGCTACGACAATCTGGACCTGAACGCCCGTTTTCCCATTCTGGTAAAGGCAGCGGGCATCCCCGACCTTCTCCGTTATCCCAACGGCCGGGTGGTGCCCACGCACGACACCTGGGCAAAGGACAAAAGGGCGGCGCCTGAATCGTCCGGGCCCATGCTCCTGCCCGGCATGGGACACGCCCGCCTGGATATGGGAAAGGGCGAAAACCGGACCCAGACCTATCTCCACTTCTCAGGAGGTTACGGACACCAGCACGCGGACCTGTTGAGCCTCACCCTTTACGCGCGCGGGCAGGAGCGCCTGAGCGATATCGGCTATACCCACACGCGCCACCGGTGCTGGACCATCTCCACGCTGTCGCACAATACGGTGGCCGTGGACGGCGAGGACCAGGCATACGGCTCCGAAAACACGCCTTCGGACGGAAACCTCCTGCTTTTCGCGCCGCACAGCGACACTTTTCAGGCCATCGAAGCCTCTGGCGACCGCGCCTATCCGGGCGTCACCTCAACCTACCGGCGGCTGCTGATTCAGATCGGCCTGTCGTCCGGACAGACGTACGTCGTCGATCTGTTCAGGGTTGCCGGCGGCCATCGCCACGAATACATCCTGACGGGCGATGCCGACCACGACGGCGCCGTTGAAGTCGACCTTCCGGCAGAAGACCACGGGAACACGCTGCTCCCGGCGGGCGTGAACGCCAACCTGCCCACCGGAGAGAGCGTCAAGGGCGACGCCGGGGGACACAACCTGGGATACGCGTTCATCCGCGACGTGCGGCGCGCCAACGTCACCCGAGAGTGGAACGCGACGTTCACAAGCCAGGCGAAGCCCGCGGGTTCAATACGCGTACACAGCCTGACCCACCCCGACGGAGACCTTTTCGCCGCCCGGGCGCCCTCCATCCGGAATGCCGACGAGGACGACACTCGCCTCGACGAGATCACCATGCCGATGCTGGTCCATCGCCGGGAAGGAGAAAACCTCGCCACGCTCTTCAGCACGGTACTGGAACCCGGTGGCGAAGGTCCCGACATTTCCAGCGCGGACCGTCTGGAGCTGGATGGCGGTACCGACATGGATATCGCGCTCAGAATTGTATCCGGCGACGTCACCGACTACATCCTTTCGGCGACAGACGCCGACCGCACGCTTACGTACGGAGACATCAGCTTCCGCGGCCGCGTCGGCTTTGTCAGAGTACGAAACGGCGAAGTCGAACAGATGATCCTCATCGGGGGTACGCTTCTCGAAAAGGGCAACCGTGCACTTGGGGGACGGGGCACGCGCACCGGCGTTGTTCTCAAGACCAGGCGCAAAGCCGCGGGCGACGACGTCGACGGGCTCCTCATCGATACCGATCTTCCTACCGGCGTAGATCTCGCGGGCCTCACCGCCATTGTCGCGGACGGCGACGGATTCACCTACGGCCACAAAATCAAAACCATACATCACCAGGAGGAAGGCGGTACCCTGCTGGAACTGGAGGATGACCCCGGATACGAAATAACGGCGGACGGCGGACGGCTCCTGTTCTTTCCCGGGCGTTCATGGGCCGGCCCGGCGACCGCAGAAATCCCCACCGTGGCCAGCCTGCGCATCAACACGTCCGGCGTAAACGCCACCAGAACCGGCGACTGGATCAACCTGGTTCACAACGCGCCGTTCACGCCGCGCGACACCTCCGAAGACGTGGTCTTTCAGGACAAACTCTGGATCAGCAACGCCTACTACCACTCCGGCATCCTTTCCAGGGATCTCTGGAATTCATCCGACGGCATCAGCTGGCATCTGGTGAGCGAAGCCACCCCCTATGACGGGTACAGCGAAATGACGGCCTACAAGGACAGAATCTGGGCCGTCAAGGGAAGCGTCTGGAACTCCCGGAACGGCGTTGAATGGACCCGCGTACTGGAAGAGACCCCCTTCGGCCCGCGGGGATACGGCGAACTGGTGGTCCACCGCGAACGCATGTGGCAGCTTGGCAGCGGACGTGACGTTTGGCATTCGGGTGACGGCATCGCGTGGACGCGGGCAACGCCCAGCGCCCCGTACGGAAACCGGTCCGCAGCCGCCGTGGCTGCGTACAACGACAGGCTTTGGGTGATGGGGGGCCGCATCGTTCAACGTAACGACCCCCCCGAAAAGGGCTACGCCGACTACACGACCCTGAACGACGTCTGGTGTTCGGAAGACGGCGTCATCTGGACCCGCGTGCTCGAACACGCCCCCTGGTCGCCGCGGATGTGGTTTATTTCGAAAGTCTACGCGGGCAGACTCTGGATCATCGGAGGGTACGACAACGCCAATTCCGTCAACCTGGGGGACGTCTGGTATACTGAAGACGGCAGAGAGTGGCACGAATTCAAACCCGATACCCGCTTTGCGCCCCGCCACGAATCCACCTGCTACGTATTCCGGAACAGCCTCTGGGTTGTCGCGGGGAACACGTGGCCGGTCGTGAACGACGTCTGGCGGCTGACGTTGCCCTGAGGCGCGACGCCGCCGGTGCGACGAAGGGGCCGTCTACGGACAGAAAGAAAGGATACCCCGCTCCCGCTATGTCCCGCGTCAAACTCGGGCTCCCCGAGACCTTCATATACGCCACCGACGTCCGCCTTCGTGTCTCCGACATCAACTACGGCGGACACATGGACAACAACGCCGTGCTCTCGCTCGTCCACGAGGCGCGGGTGCGTTTTCTGGAAAGCTACGGCTTCAGCGAACTGGACGTGGACGGGGTGGGCATCATTATGGTCGACGCCGTCATCCAGTACAAGTCCGAAGCTTTCTACGGCCAGACGCTGACTTTCGAAGTCGCCGTCGACGGAATCAGCCGCATCGGATGCGACGTCCTCTACCGCATTACCGACAGGGACACGGGCCGGGAAGTCGCCCGCGCCAAAACCGGCATCGCCTTTCTGGACTACGCCACGCGGAAACCCAAGCGGATGCCCGAGGGATTCCGATCTCTGTTTGCGACCGACGATTCTTGACAACCATATGGCGATTCTATATATTTTGATTCGCGTTTGCGGGGTCCAATCCGCAGGCCTCAGGATCAGATGCCGAAGTGGTGGAATTGGTAGACGCGCTGCGTTCAGGGCGCAGTGAGCCTTGTGCTCGTGGGGGTTCGAGTCCCCCCTTCGGCACCAAAAAACAACGGGTTACGTCATTTTGGCGTAACCCGTTCCTGTTATCCGATCGCTGCTGTGCGTTTAATCGCATTCAGGGTTGTTATCGGGCGATAGCAATGCTGATCTCGAACGCGCTGACCGGTATGGAAACGCCCCAGTTTTCCAGGACTTCGGGATGGACTTCTCCGATGATGCCGTAGCTCTTCCCGTCCACGCGAATCTCGCCCGCCCGACCCGTCAGGAAAGTGGGATGCTCCAACGGCGTGAGACTGTAGTCGAATCCGAGGTAGTAGGCCAGGGCTTCCAGGTGGCTCTGGACCCCCGAGAGATTGGCTTCGGCGTGGGCTTCCAGCGCGGCAATTCGGATCTCGGTACGGGTTCCATAGAGGTCGTCCGGCGCAAGAACGGAGACCTCGCCCACTTCGAAGACGCGGTGGGGATATGGGGCCTTTCGGCTGGCCCCTTCCACGCGGAGCAGCCCGGGTAGGAGCGCGCTGCGAACCGCGCTGTAGTTCTCGGACATCGGGTTGGAGATCTCGACAATTTCGGCGTCCGCGTCGCGCATGCGCTCCGTCAGGTCGGTGCGCGAGGAGAGAATGGGCAAAAAGAGTTCCTGGAACCCGCAACCCACCATCAGGCCGCGGATGCGGTCGGAGAGGTCCTCCTCGGGCGCCGCCTTGCCCACGGTGAAATCCTGGGGCATTTCGGGCTCGAAGTTGTCGAAGCCCACGGCCACGATAACGTCCTCTATGAGGTCCACGGGATGGAGGATGTCGTCCCGGTAGGGCGCAGGCCGCGCCCGGACGCTGGCGTGGTCGAGAGTGATGTCCCGGTACCCCATGCCGGACAGGGCGCTTTCAATTTTCCCGCTGTCGATGTCGCCGCCGATGACACTCCGCAAGTCGTCGAGATTGACCTCGACGGATTCCGTCATGTCGAGAGGGCACTGGATCTCTCGCCCTCGCGGCGTATCGTATGGATAGATGGTGTTTACGGGCAGTATGCGCCCGCCGCGGTCGGCCATGTTGGCGGCCATTATGGAAACGGAAAGCAGCACGGCGTCGAGCTCGGTGCCTGTGGCCTCGCAGAACAGAAACGTATCGCCTGTTTCCACGGCGCCCGGGTCCCGGCTGTTGATCACAGGCGGCATGGAAAGCACGCTTCCGCCGCTGTCGGTGATGAGGGGAAATCTGTCGAAGTCTTCAAGAAGATGCGCGTACGTTTCGCCGGTCGGATGCTCGCTCAGGATTTCCCGGAGCGTCAACCCGGTATCCATCCCCAGCGGCACAAAGCGCGCGGCGTCCGGATCTGCGGCCGCGTAGTGGACGGGAAAGACGACGTCGGAAGCGTCGTAGATGCCGATGGCCACGGCGCTCCGTCCGCGACCGTATCCTTCCGCCAGTTTTTCCTGGGCCTCTATGAGTTGCTCCAGGGCCGATTCGTCCACCGTAATCCCTTCACACGCGAAAGCGGCTATATAGGGCCGGATACGGTTCAGCGCGGGGTCAACCCGCAGTTCGAGGCCGGCTGCGGGATCATCGAAAAATGGGTAAGACGGGTGCCCGCCGTTCCGATGGCCCTTGAGCAGCCGGGCGACGCCCTCGGACGACCAGAGGTCCGGCCGGTTGGTATCCTTCAGCTGGATCCTTAAGCGGGAGTCGTCTTCGACCCTGACCTCGGCTTTGACGGTCTCGAGGGCGTGTTCGAGTTCGGTCAGGTCGTAGGTATGGCCCGCGAGTCGTTCCAGGTCTTTCCTGATGACGGAAATGGTGGGCATGGGGACTCCTGCAACCGAAACACCGCCCGTCCAGCCCGGCCCGGGGAAGACGGCAGACGGAAGTCGTTAGAAAAGGCGAAACACGAAAGACAATTTGGGCCGGACCGCGCCGGTTATTACCTCGACGCTGGCATGTTTTCTCTCTCGTTACGGATCAGGTCCAGGTCGGTGCTGAAAAGGTCACGGATATCGTCAATACCCAGGGCAACCATGGCCATACGGTCGATGCCGAGTCCCCATGCGATAACGGGGACCTCTACGCCGAGCGGGCGCGTGAGTTCGGGTCGGAAGAGGCCCGCGCCGCCGAATTCGATCCAGCCCAGCGTCGGGTGCCTGGCCTGAAGTTCGACCGAGGGCTCGGTGAACGGGAAATAGTCCGGCACAAACCGGCACTCCTCCGACTGCGCGATTTCCAGCGCAAAGAGCTTGAGCAGGCCGAGCAGACTCCGGAAGTTTATGCTCTCTCCCAGTACGATACCCTCCACCTGGAAAAAGTCCGCCGCGTGGGTGGCGTCGACGTCATCGTAACGGAAACAGCGCGCGACAGCGAAGTATTTCCCCGGGATATTCGGGCCGGAAGCCAGCGTACGGCCCGACAGCGCGGTTCCCTGGCTGCGCAGAATGAGCCGGCGCGCCCGGCCCGGGTTGAATTCGTATCGCCAACCGCGGGAGCCCGTGTCGCCGCCGTTCGCGTGGGCCGCAGCCACATTCGAAAAGAAGGGTTCTTCGACCGCTTTCGAACGCGTGGGTTCCTTCACGTAATAGGCGTCGTGGATATTGCGTGCCGCGTGGAACTGCGGCATGAACAGGGCATCCATGTTCCAGAACTCGGTTTCCACCAGCGGTCCCTTCATTTCTTCGAACCCCAGGGAGAGCAGTTTTCGCCGGACGCCGTCGAGGTAGGCGCGGTAGGGGTGGAGGCGACCGATGAGAATGCGCGGGGGCTTGATACTGATGTCATAACGGCGGAACGAGACGTTCCGCCAGTCGCCGGACTGGAGCATTTCCTGCGTGAGGCGAGAGACCTCTTCACCGGACAAGTTGGTTTCCAGAATGCGGCGAAGCGTCCGGGCGCCCGACGGCGTGAGCCGGTACGTGCGTTCGAGGCGTTCGTCCACGCGGATGGCGCCCTTGCCCTTGCCACGTTTGCTCGTTTTTTGACGGATATAGGTCTGTATTTCTTCTGTAAGGTCTGAGAGATTCAGGACAGCCTTGTCGGCGTCATCTCCGAAGCGATGAAAAAGCCCCGGCAATAGCCTTTGCGTATAGAACGCGGCTCTTTCGGGATCGGCGATACCGATGGCGGCGCCTTCCTGCCGGATCGTGCCTTCGGCCTTCAGGCCGCCGAAGGCGCTGCCCCAGTCTCCCCGGTCGAAGCGGGTGTCTGCCTGGATGTCCTTGAGCGTTGGCGCGGGTTCTTTTCCGGCCCTGATCAACAGCGCGACTTCAGGGGTGGCGCCTATGGCAGCCTGGGCAACGCCCGATTCGGTGAGGCTGACGGTAGAGACCGTGGCTTCGCCGGCGACCTCGAGGAGACCTTTGGAACGCAGCCATTCCACGGCGCGCCGGACCTGGCCCGGGCCGAGGCCCGCGGCTGCCGGTAGCCCGGCGTCGTTGATTTCGGTGTCCTCACGCCCATCGAAGGCGCGCAGCGTCTTGACTTCGAGTGCGTGAAGAGACGACAGGTCGATCGGTTGACTCACGTGAATGCTCCCTGGAATCGGGGGTCCGCGACTGGCGGAAGAGGGTACGACGCCCGGATTTGGCCCCCGGCAACAAAAAAAACCTTTCATCCCCGCAGGGACGAAAGGACGTGATGCCTTCCGCGGTACCACCCTGTTTGCGCCGGACAGGCGCCGCTTGACGGACGGCCACAACCGCCCCTCTCCGTTATCGGCGAGAGTTGCCGGCTTCGCCTAGTAACGATTGCCGCGAACGACCTTCAGGCCAGGGACTGATTCCGGCAATCGCATTCAGCGTTGCAGCTCGGGAGGGAACTTCGGCCGTTCATGCCGCAGGGGCGCTTTCAGTCCGGGGCGCCCCCTCCCTTTCCGGTTGGGGACGGCTTACTTTCCTCCGTCATCGCTTTGGGTGAGAAAATAGGATTTTGGACGATTTATGTCAAGCGCAAATGTTCGAAAATCAGTAGGCAGGCGCGACGCATGCGTCGCGCCTGCCTGTGATAATGGAATTATTACCATTTGAAACCCCGGATGTGTATCTTTTATCAGAACCAATGCGGAAATACCTGATGTTCGGCTCTGATTCCCGCAGGAGTTTCACGTGAAGGACCGACATGCGCTGTTGCCGAGGTTTTCCATTTCACGACCGGTCACGGTGGCCATGTGTCTCGTGGCGCTGCTGGTGATTGGTTGCGTGTCGTACATGAAAATACGCCTGCAGGCCTTTCCTTCCGGATGGGAGTGGAAGCGACTGTGGGTGTGGGTGGACAGCCGGGACACGTCGCCCAAGGAGAACGACCAGGAAATCTGCCGGCTGTTCGAAACCTACCTGGGTACCGTAAAAAACCTCAGGAATATGCGAACATGGGCCGGCAAGGACTGGGCGAATGCAGGTCTGAGGTTTCGACCGGAAACCGATATGTCTCTGGCCTACAACCAGGTAATGGACCGGCTGGACCGCCTCAAACTGGAACTGCCGCCCGAGAAGCGCGATCGCACGGGCGTCTGGAAGTATAACGAAGAGACCGACCAGGAGATTATTTGGATGGGGCTTGCGCCGCCGGCGGGTGTCGAGGATATCCAGTCATTCATTGAAAACAAGGTACAGCGACGTCTCGAACGAATCGACGGGGTGGCGAAAATCTCTTTCTGGGGCCGTTTCAGGAAGGAGATCATGGTAGTCGTGTTCCAGGAGCGCATGCGTTCGCTGGGCGTCCGGCCCGCCGACGTGGTTCAGGCGTTGCAGGGGGAGAATTTCGCGCTGGCCGGAGGTTACGTACATGAGGGCGACAAGAAGTATTTCATCCGCTCCCTGGCGCGGTATAAGGACATGGACGAGATCCGGCGGATTCCCATCATACGCTCGAGCGGCCAGGGACACGTCAGTGTAGGCGACGTGGGGGCGTGCTTTTCGGGAGACCGCCGGACCTGGGATCGTGGCGAATCAATGGAAAGGAAGCCGTCGGCCTGGATGTATACAAGGAGTCCAGCGCCAATGTGGTGGACGTGTCCAGCCTGGTGAAGAAGGAATTGGACCTGATCGGCCGTGAAACCGGCGCACAGTTCAACGTCATGTGGGACCAGGGGGCGGCGGTGCGGGACTCCATAGACAATATCCGGACGACCGCAATATGGGGCGCCCTTTTCGCCTCCCTGATCCTGCTGTATTTCCTGCGCGCGATCCGGATGACGGCCCTCATCACCCTTTCGATTCCGCTGTGTATCATGATGACGATTTCCGTGCTCTATTTTCTGGACTGGTCGCTGAATCTGCTCACAATGATGGGCCTGATGGTGGGGATGGGAATGGTGGTGGACAACGCGATTGTCATTGTGGAAAACATCTATCGGATGCGTGCAAAGGGAATGGACGTGGACGAGGCGTCGGTTGCCGGGGCGAGCGAGGTGGGTATGGCCATCTCGATGGCGACGTTGACCACGGTCGTAGTCTTTATGCCGCTGATGTTCATGACGGGAGACGTCGGGCTGACGTTCGAACTCACGAGGGTCGGCATTCCGGTGGTCGTATCGCTGCTGGGGTCTCTGTTTGTGGCGCTGATTTTCATCCCCCTCGCCGCGAAGTTGCTTGGCAGGCGCGCCGCCACGGAAGATCCGGGATCGGTCCGGTGGTTGCGGCGCAGATACCATGGCGGTTTGAGATGGATTCTTGCACACCGGCGGGACGCTTCGCTGATCTTCATCATCCTGTTCATTTCGATTCTCTATCCTGCGTCGAACATCAAGAAGACAACCGGGCGCGCCCGCGTGAATAATGAGTTCTACATCCGTTTCACGGCCGCTCCGTTTTTCAAGCGGGCGGAGATGGAGCGGATTGCTACGCAGATCGAG
Source organism: Candidatus Latescibacterota bacterium (assembly GCA_963662665.2). Taxonomy (GTDB): domain Bacteria; phylum Latescibacterota; class UBA2968; order UBA2968; genus JAAXHE01. Next base: position 91,624 of record CAXXJS010000050.1, on the reverse strand, counting down.
GATTTCCTGGAAAGCAAGCGGGAGACGTACCGCATTGAAACGGTGCGGCTGGGTTACTGGAGGCAACGCGGCTTTATCCGTGTCTATCTGGAAGAGGAGCCTAACAAGGACTGGTGGTATCAGTTTTACAAGAGCGTTCGAAAGAAGGCCGGTATCCCAATAAAGGGACGGATGACGCGGGCGGAGGTGATCGAGGACGCCAAAAAACACATACCGCAATTCGTTGGTGTGCGGGTGATGGTTCAGACGCGGTGGCGCAGCGAACCGGGAGTCTCGGTCTTTCTTTACGGAGAGGACATCGAACTGCTGGCGCGGCTTTCGGAGACCGTGCGGCAGCGGGTGGAAGCAATTCCGGACGTTGTGAGTGTGGACAGCGACCTGGAATTTGCGGAAAAAGAGGTGCAGGTGCTCATCAACAAGGAGCAGGCCCACACCTACGGGATCACGGCCCAGGCCGTTGGGCAGAGCATTTCATACCAGTTGCGCGGGGTCAACCTGGCGCCGTATTACGAGGACGACCGGAGGATTTCGGTCCGGTTGTTTATGGACGAAGACGACCGCCGGACGCTGGCGCAACTCAAGAGTTTTCCTTTTCATTCGAAAGCCGGGACCCAGGTACCCCTTTCGGCATTCGCCACGTTCAGGTTAACGGAAGGCAGCGGCACCATTCGACGGGAGGACGGGAAGATGCGGATGCGGGTGCGGGCGTACACAACGAAGGAGGACCTGAAAGGGCTGTGGGCGCAGATCGACCGGGCGATGGATGGTTTCGCCATGCCGCGGGGATATTCCTGGAACAAGGGGGAGACCTATTCAAGGTTCCGGGAGGCAGACGATACGATGTCGTTCGCAATCGCGATGGCGATAACCTGTGTCTTCCTGCTGATGGGCGTGCTGTTCGAGTCTTTCGTTCTGCCGTTCGCGGTGCTGCTGTCGATCCCGTTCGCCTTTCTGGGGGTGTACTGGGGTCTTTTCCTCACGGGTACCGTTATGGGAAAAATGTCCCAGATGGGCATCATTCTCCTCATCGGCGTCGTGGTGAACAACGCGATCGTTCTGGTGGATATGATCAACCGGTTGCGTACGCAAGGCATGAGCCGCGCGGAGGCGATCGAGGAGGCCGGATACAACCGGTTCCGGCCTATTCTGATGACAACTTTTACGACCATCTTCGGATTGTTCCCGATGGCCGCCGGATCGGCGACCATGCTCGGAACCCCCTACGCCCCGCTGGGCATCACGATGATCGGCGGCCTGGTTTCATCCACGATATTGACGCTCTTCGTCGTACCTCTGTTCTATACGTATCTGGACGACCTGCGGGGTTTTATGAGGGGGTTTGCAGGTTCTATTCTCGGTTCGCGATCAATCGGGTAGAATGAAGAGGGATGAGGGCCACGCGGAGGAACGAGAAGAGGGTCGGGAATCACTCCCGACCCTCTGTTTTTTTCAATTCTCGATCTGCGACACGGCGGCCTGTGCGTTTATCCGGGCGCGTCGTCAGGCGGGATGTAGCGGTTGCCCAGTTCCACGTAGTCTTCCCGGACGGGGCTGAAGATGTCCAGCACAACGGCGGGACCGTCCACGGCAACCGCGCGATGGGGCACATTGGGCGGAATGAGATACGCGGCGTCCTTCTCAACCGTACGGGTAACGTCCCCAATCGTGAGTTCGACCCGCCCCTCGAGCATGATGCCGCCCTGTTCGTGGGGGTGATGGTGCAGCGGCACGACCGCACCCTCATCCATTTCCAGCAGGGAGATCATGAGGTTTTCGCCATAGGGCGCGCGGATTCGCACGCCGGGCGCCAGGTCGTTGACGGGGACGTCGTTCCAGTTGATATGGGGCATACGGGATTCCGGATTGCAGAACTCGCGCGTTTTTGGTTATCTCAGCCGGTCCGGACGGGAACCGCTATTGTCCGGCGCCCGGCCTCTTGCCGCGGAGATAGTCCCGCAGGATGCCGTGCTTCACGGTTTCGCCGGGAGTGGCATTGGCCTCGGCCTCTATAGCGCCGAACAGCTGCCGCGTCATCATCTTCGAAACGCTCATGTGCAGCCGCTGGCCCACGGCCGCAACGGGGCCGCCCAGTTGCACGTTGCCGCTGTACGAGACCTGGGTACCGTCGCCTTCGGTTGCGAGATCGATACTGCCCTCACCTTTGACAAACCCGGTCTTGCCCTTCGCGTCGACGATCATTCGATAGCATTCGGGCGGATTCAGGTCTTCCAGCCGGACCGTGCCGCTGTAACTGCCCTTAATGGGTCCTACGCCGGCGTTGATTTCCAGTTCGTACGTGTTCTCGCCGGCAAGTTCCAGCTTCCGGGCGCCCGGTATACACCTGGCGAGGGCATCGGGGTCCGTGAGTATTCCGAAGACCCGCTCGCGGGACGCGTTGATGGTGTGCGTGCCCGTTATTTTCAAGAGCGCTTCCTCCGCAATCTACGGGGGTGGTGGGTACGTGCGGGCGCGCGCCCGGCCGCCTTAACCGAACGCACGCGTTTGACGGTTACAAAGTGCGGACGCGGTCAGGCAGCCCGCTGGGCAGCAAGCGTGAGCGCCTGCCGGGTATAGACCCGCGCCAGGTGCACGCGGTAGTCGCCCGAAGCGTGGTGGTCTTCCTGGAGTTCCTCGACGCCGTCGGCGGCCAATTCGGCTGCCGACGCGATGGACTCGTCGTTGAGCGGTCCCCCCTGCAGCGCTGCCTCAACGGCCGAGGCTCTGTAAGCCACCGGCGATACCCCAGTGACGCCGACGCCGACCGAGGCGCAGCTGCCGTTGTCCCGCGTAACCTGGGCGGCAACGCCGCAGATAGCGAATCCCGAGGCGGACTGGTGCATCTTGACGTACGCACCGCCCGAGTTGTCCGGCGGCGTGGCGATGCGGACCCGGGTGAGGATTTCGTCGTCGCCAATGGCGGTGGTGAGCAGATCTTCGAAGAAATCGCCAATGGCAACGCTCCTCACGCCATCGGGGCCGGAGACGTCGAGTTCGGCGTTCAACGCCAGCATCGTGGCGGGCCAGTCTGCAGCCGGGTCCGCGTGGACCAGGCTGCCGCCTACCGTGCCGCGATTGCGCACCTGGACGTCTCCTATTGCCGAGGCGGTTTCAGGTAGCAGGCCGCACCTGGACTTCAGCAGACGGTGGCTCTCAACCGCGTAGTGAGTCGCCAGGGCGCCGATCGAAATGGTTTCGTTTCCGGCCACGACCTTCCGCAGACCCGTGATGCCGCCAAGGTCGATGAGGGTTGCCGGAGAGGCGAACCGCAGTTTCATCAGCGGGATGAGGCTGTGGCCGCCAGCCAGGATCTTTGCGTCGTCTCCGTGTTCCTGAAGCAGGCTGAGCGCCTTTCTCAGGGTCTTCGGCGCATGATAGTCGAATGGGCTAGGAATCATTGTAATCTCTCCAGGTATCGAAAATTTGAACTTCCGTGCGAGCGCGTTCAACCGTTCGCCGCCCGGTTTTTCGCGCCACCCGATGGGCCGGGCAGACAGCCTACCCCTGCATCAGCTTCCAGAGTTTTTCAGGACGCAGCGGCATATCGATATGACGTACGCCGAATGGCTTGAGCGCGTCGACCACCGCATTCACAATGGACGGCGTTGAGCCGATGGTGCCCGCCTCACCCACGCCCTTGACGCCCATGGGGTTCACAGGAGAGGGCGTGACCGTGTTGTCCAGTTCGAAGCGGGGGAAGTTGTGCGCCTTTGGCAGGGCGTAGTCCATGAACGAGCCGGTGAGCATCTGGCCGCTCTCGTCGTAGATGGCCTCTTCGTAGAGCGCCTGGCCCAGGCCCTGCGCGATGCCCCCGTGGATCTGACCCTCGACGATCAGCGGGTTGATGATATTGCCGCAGTCGTCAACGGCGATATAGCGCAGGATGTCCACTTCGCCGGTATCCGCGTCCACTTCCACGATGGCGATATGGGTGCCGAACGGGTACGTGAAGTTGGAGGGTTCGAAGAAGTGTGTGGCAGCCATACCCGGCTCGGTATCCGGCGGCAGGTTCACGCCCCCGTGGGCGGCCATGGATATTTCCATCAGGGTCACGCCCTGGTCGGGCGAGCCCTTTACGCCGTATTTTCCGTCTTCGAGGACGATGTCATGCGGATTGCTCTCCAGGAGATGCGCGGCGATATTGACGGCTTTTTCCTTAACCTTTTCCATGGCCATGACCATGGCCGTGCCGCCCACCGCGGTCGCGCGGGAGCCGAACGTCCCGATGCCGTATTGCACGGCTTCGGTATCGCCGTGGATGATCCGCACGTCGTCGATGTCCACCCCAAGGCCGTCGGCGATGAGTTGCGCAAACGTGGTTTCCTGGCCCTGGCCGTGGGGCGAGACGCCGGTGAGAACGGTGACCGTGCCCGTGGGGTCCACGCGCACGGTGCCGCTTTCCCAGCCGCCTGCCGGCATGGCCGCCGAGGGGCCCATCCCGCAGATTTCAACGTAGGTTGAGAAGCCCAGCCCCAGGTACCGGCCCTGTTCGCGGGCTTCCGCCTGCTCCTTGCGGAATCCCTCGTAATCGATCTTCCTGAGCGCCTTGTTCAGTGCAATGTCGTAGTCGCCGCTGTCGTACGCAACGGCCGTACCGGTGGTGAAGGGGAATTCGTCCTTGCCGATAAAGTTCCTGCGGCGGACCTCCAGGGGATCCATGTCCAGATCGAAGGCCACGCAGTCCAGCATGCGTTCGATGAGGTAAGTGGCCTCCGGCCTTCCCGCCCCCCGGTAGGCATCGGTGGACATTTTGTTGGTAAACGCGGCGGTAAGTTCCATGGAGACGTTCTGGAACTTGTAACAGCCGCAGAGCATCAATCCCGTGAGGGTTGGAATTGCCGGTGTGAGCAACTGATAATAGGCGCCCACGTCGGCCTGCACGGAGTATTTGAGACCCAGGATGGTCCCGTCGTTTTTTACGGGGATCTCCACGTCGCCTACCTGGTCGCGGCCGTGGATCGTGTGAAGGAAGTTCTCCCGCCTGCTCTCGATCCACTTGACCGGCTTTTTTAGCTGGATCGCGAGGTGACCGACCAGGGCTTCCTCGGCGTACACGTTCAGTTTGCAGCCGAACCCGCCGCCCACTTCAGGGGCGATGACCTGGACGAGTTGCTCCGGCCGGTTGAGAATCACCGACAACTGGGTCTTGAGCAGATGCGGGATCTGGGTAGAGGACCAGACCGTGAGTTTGCCGCGGCCGGGCTCAAACCGTGCGACCACGCCGCGGGTTTCCAGCGGATTGGGCACCAGGCGCTGGTGGTCGAAACGCTGTTTGACCACGCGGTCGGCCTGGGCGAATGCATCGTCGATGTCGCCGCCGGCAATAGCCCAGGTGAAGGCCTGGTTGCTGCCGAACTGTTCGTGCAGAATGGGTGCGCCTTCACTCAGCGCGGACTCCGCGGAGTTGACGGCGTCGAGCGGGTCGTAGTCGACCTCGATGAGTTCGGCCGCGTCACTGGCGGTGTAGGGACTGTCGGCCACAACGGCCGCAACCGGTTCCCCGACGAACCGCACTTTGCCATGGGCCAGGACCGGATGCTCCGGAACCTGGATGCCGGGAAAAGCTTCGGGGTCGGTGGTGGCGCATGGAATGGTGCCGATATTATCTTTGAGATCGTCGCCGGTCACCACGGCGACTACCCCTGGGTGATCCGCAGCGGCGGCGGTGTCGATGCTCCGGATGTGCGCGTGTCCGTACGGACTGCGCAGGACGGCCACGTGCAGCGTTCCGGGCATTTGAATGTCGTCTACGTACTGCGCAAGGCCCTGAATCAGCCGGGGATCTTCCCTGCGCTTGATTCTCGCGCCTACTGATTTGCTGACAGGCATGGAAGACCTCCTCTTAGGATCTCATTTTCCTGGCTGCGTACTGGACGGCGTCCACAATGTGCTGGTACCCGGTGCAGCGGCAGAGGTTGCCCTCGATGCCGCGCCGAATCTGCGCCTCGGTGGGCCGTGAGTTGCGCTCCAGCAACTGGTGGGCGGCAATAATCATCCCGGGGGTGCAGAAGCCGCACTGCAGGCCGTGGCACTCCCAGAAGCCCTCCTGGACCGGGTGAAGCTCGCCATTTTCGGCCAGGCCTTCGATGGTGGTGATTTCGGCGCCGTTGGCCTGTACCGTGAGCAATGTACAGGATTTGACCGCCTGCCCGTTGAGCATCACGGTACAGGCGCCGCAGAGGCTGGTTTCGCAGCCAACGTGGGTGCCTGTGAGGCCCAAAACGTCGCGCAGATAATGCACAAGCAGCAGCCTGGGCTCCACGTCGTGGCTGTGGCGCTCGCCGTTAATTGTGACTTCCACGTTCACGGGCGACCTCCTTTTTGTGTGTTTTCCGATTTCGAGGTCCCGCTACCGGATTCCCGCACGGGACGGAGGCTGGCAAATTCAGCGGGGATGAAAGTACAAATAATCATCGCACCAGCGCAAGCGGATTCTATCGCGCCGCCGGAAAGGCGCACTAAATCGTCGCCGCGCGGATTCAGACAGGATCGATACGCTTGCCTTTTTCAACCCGCGTCTTTAATATTGTACCTTAACAGCCCGCTGAAAGTGCCCGTCGCCTCTTTGCCAGGGAGCGAAAAATGGACCAACGACTCTATTACGTGGCAGACCCGATGTGTTCGTGGTGCTGGGGGTTCAGGCCGGTGCTGCGGGAGATCGTTTCGGCCCTTCCGGAGGCTGTTCAGACGGTGTACGTGATGGGCGGTCTGGCAAGGGATTCGAACGAACCGATGCCCGAGGAGACACGTGAGTACGTTAAGCGGAACTGGCGGGAAGTCGCGGCAGCGACCGGGGCGGAATTCAACTGGGACTTCTGGCGCGAATGCGATCCCCGCCGGTCGACCTACCCCGCCTGCCGCGCGGTGCTGGCGGCGAGGGCGCAGCGAGTGGACGCCGTGCCAGATATGTTCGACGCCATCCAGCGTGCGTATTACCGGGAGGCGCGGAACCCCTCGGATATTGAGACGCTGACCGCGATTGCCGGATCGCTTTCGCCGCCGCTGGACGCGGACCGGTTTGAGCGGGACATCAGATCACCTGAGATAGAGGCGGAATTGCAGGAAGGCTTCAACCTTCGCCGCTCGATGGGCGTCCGGGAGTTTCCAAGCGTGGTCGTGAAACACGGGGAGCGGCAGATGGACATTGTACGAGGGTGGGCGAACGCTGAAACGGCGATCGCGCGGCTGACAGCCGCGTTAAACGGGGAGACGGGAGACGGTAGCGGAAAAACCTGAAGTCGGGGAGAAGGGAGACGTGAGACGGTAGAGGAAATCCTTGCCCGATTTGTGCCTCCGACTTGCCTGCGGCCTGAGATGAAACATTACAAGGCAGGCGATCTCTCCCCTCTCCCCTCTTCCGTCTTACTCTTATTGATTCAAGTCTTGTAGATACATGGCCACGAAGTGCTTAAATCATTTATCCAAAGGAGGTTATCCACATGGCTGAAAGTGAACCCATTACCCAGGAGCAGATAAACGAGTTTCTGTTTACGCAGATCGTACTGATGTTTCAGGGGGCGGCCTGGCAGCATCTTGGCAAGGTGATGAACCCTGCGTCCAACAAGGTGGAACGGGACCTTGCCCAGGCGAAAAACACGATTGACATCCTGGGCATGCTGCAGGCGAAAACGAAGGGCAATCTCAGCGACAACGAACAGAAGTTTCTCGAGCACGCGCTGTACGAATTGAGAATGAACTACATCGACGAAGTGAACAAGGTGCCTGACGAGACGGAAGCACCCGGCGATGAGGCCGAGGCGCCAACGGCCGACGGCGAAGCAGCCGCGGAGGAAAGCGGCGACGATGCCGCCGAAAGCGCCGAAGCCGAGGCGCCGGAGCAGGAGGCGTCCGCGGAAGCACCGAAGGAAGAAGCGTCCACCGAGGCGACCGAGGAGGAATCCGGAGACGCGACGGAGGAATCGGATTGAAGCGTTCCCTCCTTCCCTGCGCCATGCTGGTGATGTTCTGGCTTGGCGGATGTGCGTACTATTCGACCTCCGCGACAGGTGGCTCCGGCTTTCGCTCGGTGGCCATTCCGCTGATGGAGAATGAGAGTCTGGAGCCGGAAATACAGCAGGCGCTCACGGACAGCCTGATCCAGGCGTTCCTGCAGGACGCGGCGCTGCGCGTGATGGACGAAGACCGTGCCGACGTGGTGCTTCGCGGCACGATTGTAGAGGTGCGGGACGACCCGTTCACCTACCGGGGTCAGGAGGACCAGTTCCAGATATCGGTCTATCTGGACGTCAGTTGCTACGACGTAAAAAACAAGAAACTGCTGTGGGAGGAGAAACGCCTGAAGGGATACGGCATCTACAGCGCCGCCGGCCATCGCGAAGAAGCCCGCCTGGAGGGCCTCGGCGCGGCGTTCGAGATCCTGACACGGGATGTCGTGGACCGGACTCAGGTTGGAGGTTGGTAGCAAAAGACCATCGAGGATTGATGCAGGGGAACATGGATAGACCTGTCTGCGTGCGTGCCACACGCACAGGCAGGCAGGATAGGCAGGATAAAGGCAAAAGGCCAGAAAAGCGGTAGAACCATTCAGACGGGGTACAGCATGGCTCGGGCGAAAACGGATGACGACGTGACAGTTTTCGGATCTGAGAAGACGGACTGAAAAGCTGGTAAATTGATGCCCATGTTTGAATAGTCTTAGTGTCTCTTTTAGTTATAATCCTGTCCATCCATGTTTGGTGGTGTTGACTCTGGCGAAGAGAAGGGGGTCGCTTGATGCCTTATATCGATGTTATTCCTCCAGAAAAGGCCACCGGCCTGTTGAAGCGGCTATATGACGCGGCGATGAAACGGACAGGGCGGATCTGGGGCATCGTCTCCATCATGAGCCCCAACCCCCCCGCCATGAAGGCTTCGCTGGATTTCTACGGCACGTTGATGCACGGCCCCTCCCCCCTCAGCCGCGCGCGGCGGGAGATGCTCGCCGTGGTCGTCTCGGCCGTGAACCACTGCGTATACTGAATGCGCGCGCACGCCCACGACCTCCGTGCCGAGGTCGCCGGAGAGTTCGACGTTGAGGATGGCGAAGAAGCCGACCGGCTGGTACATCAGCTGGCCTCGGACTGGCGCCAAGCCCCCCTCTCCCCCGCCGACCGCGCGCTATGCGCCTTCGCCGAAAAGCTCAGCCTGGACCCACGTGCTTCAACGGACGCGGACGTCGACCGGCTGCGCGAGCACGGCTTGGACGACCGCGCCATCCACGACGCGGTCCAGATCATCGGCTATTTCAACTATATCAACCGCGTGGCCGATGCGCTGGGCGTTGAGCCCGAGTCCTTCACGAAAGCGTGGGAAAAACAGAAAAACGGGGAACATGGATCAACAGGATAGACAGGATAGGCCTGTGATTCGTATGATTAAAATGATGGACTGTGATTAACGTCGACTGCAAAAGCGAAGGATGAAACAAACCGCGAAGCTACGTAATCCGCATGTCGGGAGCTTGCGATGACACGGCAACTGACAAGGATTATCGAACGTGAAGACGACGGCTTCGTCGCACGCTGCCCTGAGCTGTACGTCGCCAGTCAGGGAACAGCCGTGTCGGAAGCAAGGGATAATTTGAAAGAGGCGCTGGAGTTGTTCCTGGAGACGGCCTCAGATTCTGAGATCAAGCAACGGTTGCATTGAAGAATTGAAATAGGGGAACATGGTTGCACCTGTCTGCGTGCGTACCCACAGGCAGGATAGGCAGGACAAAATCAAAAGTCCGTTGGCAATTCTTGCAGCGGACGTGCAGCCCTTCGATGTTCATCGTTCGATCAGGGCTAAAATCCCTTACTTCCGGAACACTTTTTTCGTTGAGCAGGTATTGATTCGACTGTGTGTTGCCCCGTTTATCCTGTCCATCTCTGTTCTGATGGTTTTTTTTTGGGAATTTCCAGTGAATCCATGACGGTGTTCGGGCGTCTGTAAATTAGCGGCACCCCTCAGCGGCTGTACACAGGGTTAGCTGGTTTTCGAGGGTTATAATCCTGTACATCCTGTATATCCGTGTTGGAGAATCGGTTTCGACCGATCGGAGTTGGTGATGGCAAGGCAGTTGACGGCATTTATTGAGCGAGTCGGCGAAGGGTACGTCGCGCTCTGTCCAGAGTTGGATATCGCGAGCCAGGGGAACACGATAGCCGAATCGAAGGAAAACCTGAAGAAAGAACTGGAATCGTTCCTCGAGACGGCTTCTGTAGACGAAATCAAGTTCCGGCTGCGCGATTAGCCCCAATTCGAAAAAAACAGCAACAAGGCGACGCGACGAAAACCCCTGAAACGGGGCGTAACGGTCGTCAAAAAGGACGTTTTTTCAATTCACGTCCAGTGACCTGGTGTATCCTGGTAATCCGAAGTCAAATCGCCTTTATCTACTTGCATATATTCGGTTTTACTTCCCCGAAGAATTACTAATCAAGGTTAGTGGTGTTGTCACAAATGGCGGTAGCGGTTGGCCGCGCGCCAGCATTCGGCTACCGGCCCGCGTGAAGACGTGGGAAACATGGATGCTCGGGATAGTCAGTATAGCATCCGGAAAAACCAGATTCAGCCGATAATATAAACGACCCAAATTTCGAGCCTCGTGGCAAAATGCCAATATATCTTGTTAACCCTGTCAAACTATGTAAGACAATTCGTTGACAGGAATTTTATTTCTGTGTATAATGACTATGGTTATGACTATAGTCACTTATTCAGCCTGGGAGAACGCATGCAATCCATTTCGAAGAGCAAGCTGAAAGCCAATATGCTACGAGTCTTTCGCGAGCTTGAGAAAACCGGCGAAGAACTGATTGTCACGGATCGAAGGCGGCCGGTTTTGCGCATTCAGCCTATTGAACCAAAAAAGACCGTAGAAGAGGTGTTCGGCGCCATTCAGGGGGGCGCGATCTACCGCGAAGACGTCAATTTGCCAACCACCGATGAATGGACTGACCTGTGATGGTCCTGTTGGACACGTCGGCCCTTGTGTTCTGGACACTGGATCCGGATCGGCTGTCTCAGGCTGCCGAACAGGCGATCTCCGACTACGACAGGATTGCCCTGAGCGACATATCGATATGGGAAATCGGTATTAAAGTCAAGAAGGAACAGCTACTAATTCCGGTTTCGATTCAGGAATTCACGGATAAACTGGAGCAAGTCGACCGTATCGATATCCTGCCCGTATGCACGCGGACCTGGATCAAAAGCCTCGAACTCGACTGGGACCATCGCGACCCTGCCGATCGGATCATTGTCGCAACCGCCAGCCTGAACGCCTGCCCCATCGTCACCTCCAATTCAATAATCCAGGCGTTCTATTCACAGACCATCTGGTAGACACAGATTAACGTCACCCCCTACCCGCCTCCCAAAACAATACACTACATGGATGCACAGGATAGGCAGGATTACGACCAAAACTGAAACATGCACCATTCGTTGTTGAATTCCCCCCACCGCATCAGCCGTCGCCGGCCCTTCGACAGGCTCAGGGATCGGCTCGGCTTCTGCGACTCCCCCTCAAGGGGGGAGTGATACGGATGTGCTGCCACACCGTCCGTCTATTTGCGCCTGAACGACGCGTAGCCGCGGCTGGTTTTATCCTGTTCATCCTTTCCATTCTTATTAAACGCCATTGCCTCAATCACGCTAATCAGGTTCTAATCACACAAATCACAGTCGCTTTTTTCTTTCCCCCATGGACGACGCAAGGTATATTCGGAAGGATGACAACGCGAGATTTCACCGCAACCACGTTTATCGTTCAGGACGGCAGAACGTTGTTGCTTTTTCACAAGCGGCTCAGGCTTTGGCTTCCGCCGGGCGGGCATATCGATAAGGACGAACTGCCGTGCGATGCGGCCGTCCGTGAGGTCCTGGAAGAATGCGGCCTGGAGGTGGCCCTGCTTTCGCCGCGGTCCCGGATGGGCACCGTGGACGTGCTGAGCCGCCCCGAGTGTATTCTCCTGGAACAGATTTCCGCCGATCATCAGCACATAGACCTGATCTATTTCGCCCGCGTGACGGGGGGCAGCCTGAAAGTGGCCGCCTCCGAGGCGGAGGGTTTCCGTTGGTGCGGCCCTGCCGACCTGGAGGACGATACGATCGCCGAAGATATCCAGCGGCTGGGAAAAATGGCGATCCAGGCCGTGGCAAACAGCAGTGTCAGAACAGAGGACGTCTGATCGATGGATTTGTACCCTACCGGATTGCCGGATCAAACGCGCTGACCGGAACCGGCTGAAGGCTTCGAGAGGAACAACATGCCATTGGCGAATGCGGTGGCGGACGATATTCTTGAACTGATCGGCGACACGCCGATGGTGCAGCTGAACCGGATGGTGGAACCGGGCATGGCCGAGGTTGCCGTTAAAATCGAGGCCGCCAACCCCGTGGCTTCCGTGAAGGACCGGATTGCGTACGCCATGGTCGATGCGGCACAGCAGGACGGCAGTCTGAAGCCCGGTATGACCATTGTTGAGCCCACCAGCGGGAATACGGGCATCGGCCTGGCGCTGGTGGCGGCGGCAAAGGGATACCGGCTGGTTCTCACCATGCCGGATTCCATGAGCCGTGAGAGGCGGGACCTTTTGCAGAGCTTTGGGGCCGAGGTGGTGCTCACGCCGGGCGTGGAGGACATGCAGGGCGCCGTGGACGAGGCGTTGCGCATCGCGCGTGAAGCCCCCGACAACACGTTCATGCCGCAGCAGTTCGCCAATCCCGCCAATCCGGAGGTGCACCGGCGCACAACCGCGCGCGAGATCATGGATGCGGTCCAGGGGCGGTTGGACGCGTTCGTGGCCGGCGTGGGCACCGGCGGCACCATCACGGGCGTGGGCGAGGTCCTGAAAGCGGAAATGCCCGGCGTCCTGGTGGTGGCGGTGGAACCGGAGCGGTCCAACGTGCTGTCCGGCGGTGCGCCGGGGCTTCACGACATCCAGGGCATCGGCGCGGGGTTCGTTCCCGAGGTTCTGAACCGGGGAGTCTACGATAGCGTGATTTGCGCGACCGCGGCGGATGCGTTCGAAACCTCCAGACGCCTTGCGGCCGAAGAGGGTATCCTGAGCGGCATTTCGGCCGGGGCAAACGTCTGGGCCGCGCTACAGGTGGCGGAGGAATTGGGCGAAGGCCGGCGCGTTATCACGGTGATCTGCGATTCGGCGGAACGATATTTCAGCGTGCCTGGTTTTATGTCGGGGGAAGAGGCGTAGACGACGGCGTCGGATACTGCCATAATCCCCGTCTGTCCGTCCCGGCCCGGGTGAATTCGGTTTCAAATCATTTTTTAGCAGTAAGTCTGACTCGTTGGAGACTACCCGTTTCCAGGTGAAGGGAGGCCAGAATGCCCAGAGAACCCGATTCTTCCTGGCGCGATGGCATGCGCAGCCTGCATCCCGGTGAATTCCAGAGTCTGTGCGACCTGGTCCACACGGTGTTCCGGCCCGGACTCGCGGAAGAATACCCCCACTTCTACACCCCGGCGCACGCCGGGGAAATGCGGGTGGTGGTGGCAAACGGCCGGGTCGTTTCCCACATCGGCGCGCTGCGGCGGAACGCGTCCATATTCGGATGCACGGTGCGCGCGTCGTCCCTGGGCGGGGTGGCCACGTACGAAGAACACCGCGGCAATGGGTACGCAACGGCCCTGTTTGAAGACACGATGCGCGTCTGCCGGGAAGACGGGGTGGACTTCATGCTGGTTTCAGGGTATCGCAAGATGTACCACCGGTTCGGTTGCCGGTACGTGGGCCGCGACTGGGAATTTTCCGTGTCCGCGGAAAGGGCCGGAGATTTCGACGACGCGAGCGTGGAACTGGTGGAGGCATCTCCGGACGACGTGCCCGCGATGGCGTCGGTGTACCGGGAGGAGCCCGTGCGGTGGATGCGGCCCCCTTCCGACTATACCCACGCCTTCAACGGGTTTGTGATGAACCGGCCCGCGCTGGTGTACAAAGTGTGTGAAGCCGGGATGACGCGGGGATACGTGATCGTGCAGCAGCCCCGCGAGGCGGACGACCGGATACCGGTACAGGAGGCGGCAGGAGATCGAGGGTGCCTGGCCGGCGCGCTCGGCAAGCTGATCCGGAAACTGGACCTCCGGGCGCTCGGCGTCCACGTGATGGGCTGCGACCGCTGGTTCCAGGATTGTCTTCAGTCGAGAGGGCTTACGGGCGCACCGGCCAATTCATCGGGAACGGTCACACTGATCAATTTCGTCCAGTTCATGGAGCGGATGCGGCCCTACTTTGCGGAGGTGGTGGGAGAGACGGAAGCGCAAAGCCTGGTCTTCACGGAGCAGGGAGACGAGATGATCTTCTCGTATGGGGGCGACCGCGTGGTGGCGCCCGACCAGGGGGCGGCGGTGCAGTTGATATTCGGCACGCTGGACGGCGTCGAAGAGGCCCTGCTGAAGTCCGGAGGTCGTGCGGGCGAGATCCTTGCGCAGGTGTTCCCGATACCTGCACTTTGGTATGGTGTGAATTATTTGTAGGCCCGGCATTGGCGGGATGGACGATAGGAATTGTGCGATAGCCCCGGTCGAATCAGACCGGGGCTATCTCTTGCGATAAATCCGATTGCGGGTTATCGGCACCCGGATTCTGCCGTGTCGGGGCCCTACCCCTGGCGCTGTCCGTGCGCGGGCGCATTCAATAGGGTCAGCTGCCCGCGAGTGTCGGCCGCTGGGTGCGGTACGGCGGTTCCAGCACGGCGCGCTGCGCAGGCGTGAATTCGTCCATTACGTTCTCCACGCCCTGAGGCACGTACACCTTCGCATAGGTCAGTGGTCCCGGCGCGTATTTGTACAGAATGGACCGCCGCTGATGTTCGGCCGTCCAGGGCATGGTGCCGTGGGTGAGGGCTTCGGTGAAGATTACGGCCGAACCTGCTTTCGCCTCCACCTGCCGCACCACGCCGATGTCTCTATCCAGCAGAGCCACGCCCCTCGGGGTCGGATAATTGGATTTGTGGCTGCCTGGTATACACGCTAAGCCCCCGTCTCCAGGTCCGCAGTCTGTAAACATCCAGGCGACAACCGTAAGACCGCATCGCATCCTGCCATTGTGGAACTGGTAGAAATGGGTCAGGTCGTCCGTAGTGCCGCCGCCGTGCAGTACGTGTCCTTCCGTTCCCTGGCGCATGATGATACCGTAGACGTGGTCCAGGCGGAAGCCTTCGCGCAACAATTCGTTGAGATACGGTACGATTGCCGGATGAGCCAGCAGGTCTCTGAAGGGCTGGCACCAGGGCTTCGGCCAGGTGAGCATGCCGCCCAGGTCGCCGCGGCCCTGCTCACCCTTTAACGTTTTGGATTTACCCGAGAGGGATTGTTCATCGGGACGTTCTCGAATCTGGTGGCCGTTCCGGTCGATGGCTTCGTTGCACGCGGCGACTTCCGCTGAGGAGAGGGCGTTCTCAACCACGAGATAGCCGTTGAGATCAAAGAAATATCTCTCTTCGTCGTCCATTGCAGACTCCTTTTTCCGGGTTGGAGATGGAAGTTCCACTACCCCCCAACGTCCCCGGTTTCGTTCACGTGCGGGGCACGCCGAGAATGTCGTCCAGCTCTTGCGCCGCGTGTGCGGGAATGTCCACGTTCACGCCTTCATGGTACTGGCGCCTCCAGTTCGTCAGATGGGACTCACCGACGTGGACGGAGATCGGTTCGCCCCCGGGCCAGCGCGTGAATGAGGGACGCTTCAGCTTTCCGGCATTCAGCGCCTGCTGGATGCAATTCAGGATACGCGCATCCGGGAGGTCGCACTGGAACCCCCTGAAGGCGGCGTGAACGGGAAAAATGTTCATAAAGTCGGTTTCCTGTGTGCGTTGGGTTATGGAATTCGCTGCCTGTTCGAGTGACGTACGGCGAAAAGATAGCGCGGTGTTTGGACATAGACAAGAAATTTGTGCCCCGTAAACGGATGGCGCAAGATTCCGGACTTGCGACGGGTCTCCTGCCGGCGGCGCGTGTTCCGGTTGACAGGCCGGAATGCGGTGGCGTATACTGGACACCGATAGAATCACGCACGGAATTCAGTGAACTTCGCGGTACCGGGTGGTTCCCGCACGCGCGCCCCGCAGTGGGGGTCCATCAATCAACTATGACAAAAGGGGTATTCTATGGCGCTTCTGGGCAGCGGCAAATACCAGTATGAGGAACAGTCCGACTGGGCGCGTTTGCCCCGCGGCTGGCGATTCAAAGAGGTGGTGGATATGGTCGTGGATTCAGACGACCGGGTTTACGTGTTCAACCGCGGCAAACATCCGGTTATCGTGTTCGACAGAAACGGGCAATTCCTGTCATCCTGGGGCGAGGGCCTGTTTGTGCGCCCCCACGGCCTGACGCTGGGTCCGGACGGGATGCTGTATTGCGTGGACGACCAGGGTCACTGCGTCAGGAAGTGTACGCTGGATGGCGAGGTATTGATGGTGATTGGAACCCCGGGTCGGGGCGCCCCGGCTCAAAGCGGGACGCCGTTCAACCAGCCTACCAAAGTGGCCTTCGATCCTGCAACCGGAGACCTCTATATTTCGGACGGTTACGGCAACGCACGGGTGCACAAGTTCTCGCCGGAAGGGGAACACCTGTTCTCCTGGGGTGACTACGGAACGGACCCCGGCCGGTTCAACCTGGTACACAGCGTCTGTACGGACAGCCGCGGATCCGTCTATATCGCCGACCGGGAAAACCACCGAGTGCAGGTATTCGACCCCGAGGGCAACTATCTTACGCAGTGGAACAATCTGCACCGCCCATGCGGCCTGCACATCGACGACGACCTCGTGTACGTCGGGCAGCTGCCCACGCAACTGGAGGTTAACGCAGCCTATCCCAACGTGGGCTCATGCGTAAGTATTCACGATCCGGCGGGCAACCGCCTTGCAAGACTGGGAGACCCCATGTCCGGCGAGGGTCCGGGTCAGTTCACTGCTCCGCACGGGCTGGCGGTGGATTCGCATGGGGATATCTACGTTGGAGAAGTGTCCTGGAGCGCCTTCGGTTCGCAACTGGATCCTCCCCGGGAAATGCGCAGTTTCCGCAAGCTCGTCCGCGTCTGACGCCATCCGTCCAAAGCCGCACGGCACGCCGATCCGCACATGCCGATCCTCGTCAGATCGAAGCTGCTCATTACCAACCTGGACTCAGGGCACAACGAGACCGATCCGGCTATTCCAGTCCGCCGGCGATCGACCAGTCAAACGGAAACAGAAGCAACTCCAAAACACTGGCGCGGCGCAGCTTTACCTCAGCCACCAGTCTGTTGCCGGGAATCAGAGGAGGCTCGGAATCGATCTTCACCAGGACTCGCACGGAGGGGTAACTCTCCCGTTGAACGTACCGCCGTACGGAATGAACCCTTCCTGAAATTTCAAATGAGCTTTCCCATTGCGGCCAGAGGTCAACCCGCTGCCCCGCCTTCAGCCAGGGAGCGAACTCTGCCGGCACGCGGCACTCGGCCAACATGGGATCCTCCGAGCCGATCAACATCAGCGTATCGCCCACGGCAGGCACGGCGCCCGCCTTGCGCAAGACCATCAGTATCCGTCCCTGCACTGGCGCCAACAACGTGTAGTTTCGCAACTGCCGGCGAACCACGGTGTATGCGGCTTCAGCATCGGCAACTTCCGCATCCCTTGCCTTGAACGTAAAAAACGCCTTCTTGCGCAGGGGAGTTATAGGCCCCAATTTCAACAGTTCCACCGCTGACAACGATTTCTCAATCTGCGTCGCGGCGAGAATTGAATCCGCCCTGGCTTTCTCCAGGTCTTCAGCGCTGGCAAGCCCGCCGCGATCTAATAATTGCTGCACCATCTTCAACTGCCTGCTCGCCAAACGGGCTTTCTCTTTCAATCCATCCAATTCGCTATTGAGTCCTTTCAGTTCCAGCTCCGGCGGCGGCGTTTACAACCTCAGTGTCCAGCCCGATGAGATTGTGCAGCCGGAACGTGTCATTCAGAGCGCACGCCGAATACACGTCGTAGAATGCCCCGTCATCGATGAGGAGACGCGCAACCGCAAGCTTGCTTCCCAGCGGCAAACCTTCCTCTTTCGAGGGGCTGGGCGCAACGGCCTCCTGAAGTGACGTGGTTCCCCGCTCGCCGTTACCCTTTATCGGCAGTTCATGGTGAACGCCGGCGGCGGGCGGCATCAGGAGTTCCGCACAATCCGGGTGCCCTCCCCCCGCGGCCGCCCGGTACATCTAGGATCATCCTCCCGTTCTGAGAGCTTACGATCCCCTCGTGGGACAACGACTGCGCGCCGGGCGATCAGGACTGCTTGAAATCATCCATAAGCAGGGTCGCCATCGACGAATCGGTTGAGAATATAACCAAAAGGGTCAGCACTTTCCGGTATTATTTTCCGGAAAACCGATTCTCGCGTTTATCGTTCGTATGGACGGATCTTTCCTTTCGAATCGACGGGCTTGAACAGAATGTGCGGCCCGTGCCGGCAGATTTGAACCGCGAAGTCGTGCGGCACTCTCTTTTCAGGACGCACTGACGTTTCTCGTCCTGACGGAACGGTGTTTGCTTTATCCTTTTTCCGGCCAACATCCTGGCGCTGATATCGTCATTAGGTATCACCCGGCCACTTTGCTCACCGGTTTTGGCTGATTGCTGAAAGCTGAACGCTGACAGCTTGTTTTTGGACGTCGGTTCACTTCAACCTGGAAAACGACAATATGGACACGCTGGCGCGGCGCAGGGGAATCGACGGTGTTGCGGACGTGGATCTGCCCAGGGAAAAACTGGAGAGGCTCGGCGCCGAAGCGCTGAGGAACGAGGAATTGCTGGCGGTCCTTCTGCGGACGGGGTATGAAGGCAAGAATGTGCTCAAGGTTGCCGGAGAAATCCTGAAACAGCATTCACTCCAGGCGCTAATGGGGATGGGGCAGGCGGAACTGACGGCAATCAAGGGCATCGGCCGGGCGAAGGCCGCCGGTCTCGTTGCCGGGTTCGAACTGGCAAGACGGGCGTTGAACCAGGGGATGGGAATCGAACCTTCCATAACGAAACCGGCCGACGCGGTCGGATTGCTCGCGGAGTTCAAGGATCGAAGAAAAGAGCATTTCGTGGCGGTCTTTCTGAATGCCCGAAACCAGGTCATCTGCAGGGAGGAGGTGTCGGTGGGATCGCTGAACGCGTCGCTCGTTCATCCTCGAGAGGTATTTTTCCCTGCCGTGGGCTCGTGCGCGGCCAGCGTCATCCTGGCGCACAACCACCCGTCCGGCGACGTAACGCCGAGCAGGGAGGACATAGAACTGACGCGCCGGATGGTTCAGGCGGGTGAGATTATGGGCATCGAGGTCCTGGACCACATCATTCTGGGGGCGGAGCGGTTCCTGAGTATGAAGGAGGCGGAACTGTTTTGATCGCGGGAATCAGGGTTTAGTTTGTAAGGCAACGTACGGGTTTGGCTCGCTTTTTCACGGGACAGCCGGAAGGCGGGTTTGAATCCGGTTTCGCAGTTTCGCGTCGCTTTCGTTATATTGGTGTCGTCCTTCACTGGCTATTTCCGCGAGAGGTCTCCCCTGGGCCTGATCACATTGACAACGGATTTCGGGCTTTATGACGGGTACGTGGCGGCAATGAAGGGGGCGATGCTCGCTATCGCGCCGGATGCTTCGCTGGTAGACGTCTCCCACGACGTCCCTTCACGGGACGTGGCCTCCGGGGCCTATGTCCTGTCCAGCGCGTACCGCTATTTCCCTGCGGGTACGGTTCACCTCGCCGTCGTGGATCCGGGCGTGGGAAGCGCGCGCCGCGCAATCGCGGTCGAATCGGCGGACTACCTGTTCGTCGGGCCCGATAACGGATTGTTCAGCGGTGTGTTTCAGCTCGAGCCCTCGTGGAACGTCTTTGAGATCACGAATGCGGCGTTCTTCAGGTCCGTGGTTAGCCCCACCTTCCACGGACGGGATATCTTCGGTCCGGTGGCGGCACATCTGTCGAACCAGGTCCCGTCGGCCGATCTGGGGCCGCCTGTAGCGAATCCAATCCGTCTGGATGCCTGGACGGTTCAGGAGCGCGACGACGAGGTTGCGGGGCGGATCGTGCACGTGGATCGATTCGGGAATGCGATCAGCAATCTTGGCAGAAGGCGCATAGGCGACGGCGAGGTCCGCGTTCGCGTCCGGAATAACCTGTTTGAAGGTATCTGCCGCACGTATGCCGACGTTCCGGACGGCGAAGCGCTGGTTTTATTTGGAAGCGAGGAGACGCTGGAGGTTGCGATTAACGGAGGAAATGCCGCGCGGGAGCTGGGGTTGCGGCGCGGCGATCGTGTAACCGTGGAACTCGGAAAACAGGAGAAACCTGCCTGAATACGCACTGTTCAGGGCAGCAATCCCAGCAGGTCCGACAGGCGGTTCAATTCGTGGTCCGGGCGTTCCTCGGGGGTTCGAGGGCGCTGGTTTTCTTGTCTGCCGAAGCACAGGCGCGCGGTGCGCATCCCAAGGCGCTTCGAAGCGGCGATTTCGGAATTCAGCTTGTCTCCTACGGACAGGATCCGGTCGGGTGAAACGCCAAGTTGCCGGACCGCCTCGTGAAGCGCCTCGTCTTTTTCACGAACGTCCCGGTCGTCGTGGAAAAAGAGCGTGCCCTGCTCCTCGCTGAAATAGCCGGAAAGGCCCAGGCGGCGCACCTTTCGCCGTTGTCGCTCCGGGCGCCCCGTCGTCACCAGGCAGACGCGGTACGTCCTGGCCGTGAGTTCATCCAGCGTGGGGAACGTATCCGGAAAGGGCATGATGTCTTCCACCTGGCCCCGGTTGTAGGCTGAAAGCGCACGCTCCACAACGTCGGCCGGCAAGTCGTGGCGGCGGGCGATTTCTCGTATGGAATCGGAGGAACTGAGTCGGTCAGCCAGTTCCGCCTGCAGGCGATGGAGGGAAACCACATTCGAATCGGGAAGGGCCGCCGCCAGTGTTTCGGCCGCCCGGAGCCGCGCCGGTTCGGTCAGTTGCCCGGTGCAGTCGAACAGCGTGTCGTCCAAGTCGAAGATGACGGCGTCAATCGGGCGCCGAGCCATTGTCCAACTCCCCGTAATCAGGCACTTCCAACCCGCAATAGATCCGGCAGACGGCGTCGGCAACCCTGTGGGGATTGTGGCTTATAAAGTCTCCCGCACGGCGGCTCTTAACCTCGGAGGTGTAGTCCTCCAGCAGATCCGTAACCGTACAGGTTACCAGACGACGGATCTCATCTGGATCGCACGACACGGGTTCCTTGCCGTCGCGGAGGTAGGCATGCAACACGGGTTGCCATTTTCGGCCTCCGGGCCTGTGGAACGCGTCCGGATCCTGCACAAGCACGTGGTCCAGGAAACCGGTATGTCCTTCGGGGAAGTGGCGCAGGATGGCGCGTAGATGGTCCGATGCGCTAAATCCGTCGGTCTGCCCCGGCTGGGTCACGATGTTGCAGACGTAGAAGGTCTTTCCGTGGTGCCGGGCACACAGGGTCCGCCGGATGTCCGGTACGAGCAGATTCGTGATCACGCTCGTGAAGAGGCTGCCGGGGCCGAGCACCACAATGTCCGCGTCCGCGATGGCCTGCACCGCACCACGCGGCGCCCGGACTTCACTATTGGCGGGACGAAAGTTGCTTCCGGGCCTCGCGTGGACTTCCACCTGGCCCGTTCGGGAATCGTCTTTGCGAAAGAGGGCCCCGTCAGGCTGTTGCAATTCCCGAAGGATATCGCTGTTGGCGACAAGATACGCGCGTTTCAAGGGAGGTTTGCCGGTTTGGCGTACCATCCACTCGGTATACCGCTGCTCGCCATTCTCGAGCTCGGCGCAAATGTCCACGTTCTCGCTGGTGGCGGCAAAGATATCACCGCGTATACGCAGAATGTCGCCCGCTGTCTGAATGGCCTTCTGAAAATCCCCCAGTTGCTGGGTCAACGCGGCAATGAGGAAATTACCGATATTGTCGTTTCGGAAGATCCCGGCTTCCCGTTCGCTATCCGGAAACCTGTGCTGGAAAACCCGGACGAGTCCCGGAGAGACCCGGCGCCGGTCGGCGAGCGCGGTGAGCGCGTTGCGGATGTCGCCAGGCGGCTGAACGCCCAGATTCCAGCGTATGCGGCCCGATGAAGCACCGGTGTCCGTTACCGCCACGACGGCGGAGGGGCGATCTGTATAGGTCTGGATGCCGCGCAACACAATGGGAAGCCCGGTGCCGCCCCCGAGTACGGCCACCTTCAGCCGGCCCCGGTCTTTGTCCATACGCGCCAGATGGATGAGGGTAGACAGCTGAGGGAGGAGCCGGATCTGATGGGTTGGCCGGTCGCCCTCTCCGGGTTCTTCCTCGGCGTATCTTCCACGGCGCATCCAGACCGTTGTACATCCGATACGGTTGCCCGCCCTGATCTCATCCTGGGCCCTGTCGCCCACGCAGACGACTTCCTCGGGAGAAAGTCCATGGGCTTTGATGAGTTCAGCGAACCAGTAGTCGTGAGAAGGCTGGCCTTCGTTGATTATTTCATGAAAATAGGGTGCAATGCTGAGCAAGTCGATTTTGTTTTTCTGCCGCAGCATTCTTCCGAATGTCACCAAGAAAAGCATGCAGCCGGCGTCACGAAGTTCCTTAAGGGTCTGGACGGCGCCCGGGAAGAGCTTTACGTCTTCAACCGAGTCGCTGTTGTAAACGTATTCGAGCTGGGCAACGAAGGCCTCGACGGTATCGGTGTCTTCCAGGCTTCGATGGTTGGGACGCTGACTGTTGATATAGTCGGCAAATCGATCGGGTTTGTCGCGCTGCAGGTTTTTTGCGATATCGTAGAAGGCGAAATAGTACGGAGACGAAGAGTAGTAGGGCCCATGCCGCCGTTCCATGTCGTTGATAAGGCGGAGGGCACAGGATTCGGAGGCAAAGAATCCATGGACGTGCAGATGGCGCGCGACCCGTTTTCGGGCGGCCTGAACCAGTGGATCCAGATCGAAGAGCGTACCGTCCAGATCGAAGATGATCGCGCGGGTGTTTTTCATGGATGTCTAACGGGAAAGGACACAAGGGGCGTGGCCGTGCACTTGCGGGGAGGTGGAAACCGCTCTTTTGGAGCGGGTTTCGCAGACCGTGCGCGGACGATCGCGTTCGGGATGGGAATGTATTGTCAACAGAGCGGTTATGCAAGCCATTTTTAATCGTTCTGGTGATTGCGACGTGAAAATGGACGGATTCAGACGCATTCTTCAATCCCTCCGGGAATCCGTACTCGGGTTCGTGTACCCCCCGCACTGTCTGCTGTGCCGGACCCCCCTTGACGAATCTGACGGGCTATGCCCCGCGTGCTGGGAGACTCTGGGCATCATCCATGGTCCGCGATGCGGACGTTGCGGCTGTCCCTGGCAATCCGGTCCCTGCGCGAATTGCGCGGACAAGACGTTCGTTTTTTCCCGGATGTATGCGCTTACGCCGTTCAATCAATCGGTGCAGCGTCTGGTACACAATTTGAAATACCAGGGACAGACCGTCGCCGGCCAGGTGCTTGGCCGCGCTTTGGGTCGGATGCTGGCCGGGGAACCCATCGCGGAGGGCGGGCCGGTCGTGGTGCCGGTACCCCTTCACGGCAGCAGGCTGCGTGAACGCGGCTACAACCAGAGCGTATTGATTGCCCGGGCGCTTGCACGGACGTTGGATCTGTCCGTCGAGGAGCGGGCGTTGAAGCGTGTACGAGACACGAAGACACAGACGACCCTGGATTCGACGGAACGCGACGCAAACATGGAAGGAGCCTTCCGCGGGCGACGGACCGATCCGGTCAGGGACCGCCGGGTCCTGCTCGTGGACGACGTGGTTACCACGGGGGCCACGGCCAACTCATGCGCCGGGGCGCTGCTGGACGCGGGCGCTTCCGTGGTCGACGTAGCGGCCCTGGCCTGTCCGTATTTTGACGCGGAAAAACCCAATGCCGGGGCGGACGGACCGGGCTCCCATCTTTTCATCTAACGCGTTGATTCCAAACACTTTGACGAAAAAAACAGCTTGACACTAAGGGAGGGATGTCTTAAATTCAGTCTCTCCGAATGGATTATATTTCTGATCGTATGCCGTGTAAACGGACACCGTCCGTACGACGTTTCATGCGTTAAAATCGGACCTGGCGCGGAGCGCAACCATGGCGAACAGGCGTGTTGGCATTTTAACCGGCGGAGGTGATTGTCCCGGGCTGAATGCGGTAATACGCGCGGTTACGCGGAAAGGCATAGACGCATACGGATACGAGATCGTTGGCGTTATGCTGGGTTGGAAAGGCATGCTCGAGTCGATTTCCATGCCGCTGGACCTGAATGCGGTCTCGGGTATTCTGCCCAGGGGAGGCACCATTCTGGGCACATCCAGGACGAACCCATATAACGAGCCAAACGGCAGCGAGATCGTGAAACAGAACATTCTGAAGATGGATCTGGATGCGTTGATCGCCGTCGGGGGAGACGACACGGTCGGCGTGGCCAGCAAGCTGTACGAAGACGGCGTGAACGTGATTGGCGTGCCCAAGACCATCGATAACGACCTGGACGGCACGGACCAGACCTTCGGTTTCGATACGGCCATCAATATTGTCACCGATGCCATCGACAGGTTGCATACCACCGCCGAGTCTCACAACCGCGTGATGGTTGTGGAGGTGATGGGGCGCCACGCGGGATGGATAGCCGTCGAAGCCGGCATTGCGGGCGGCGCCGACATGGTTCTGATTCCCGAACAGCCGGTGGAGCTGGATATGGTGTGCGCCTCCATCCAGAAACGCCACGACCGCGGCAAGACCTTCAGTATCGTGGTGGTTGCCGAGGGCGCCAATCTGTCAGATGAATCTCTCGTCCTTCAGTCCGAGGAACGCGATGCCTTCGGCCACGTCCGCCTGGGCGGGATTGGAATTGTCCTTGGCGACGAAATCGAAAAACGAACGGGGTTTGAAACCCGGGTGACCGTTCTGGGGCACATTCAGCGCGGAGGAAACCCCACCGCGTTCGATCGGGTCCTGGGCACGCGCTTCGGCATTGCTGCAATCGATCTGGTGAACGCCGGAGATTTCGGCAATATGGTGGCGCTTCGGGGCACCAATATCGTCGCGGTTCGGCTAAGAGACGCGGTATCCAAACTACGCACCGTGGACATGAACCTGTACGATATCGCCAGGGTCTTTTTCGGCTGACCCGGACATCCCGCGTTGACGGCTGTCAGTTGCATCGGTTCAACCGAAAGCGCAACGAGCAATTGTGTACCGTGCGCTCCTAGCCATCTGTTGTCGCGGTGCATCATCGTATCCCCCGGCGGCGATCGGCCGACGGGTTTATATTTGACCTGGAGGTAGACAACATGGCGATCAAGGTGGCCATTAACGGATTCGGGCGAATAGGCCGGCTGGTTTTCCGGGCGGCCATGCGCAGGCCCCGCATCGACGTGGTGGCGGTGAACGATCTCACGGATGCCGGCACGCTCGGACATCTGCTGAAGTACGACTCCACACACGGGAGATACCCGGGCCACGTCGAAATCAGGGACAAATCGCTGGCCGTGGACGGCAGCGAGGTCATCGTACGGGCCGAACGCGACCCTGTGATGTTGCCGTGGCGGTCTCTCGGGGTGGACGTGGTGATCGAGTCCACCGGCTTCTTCACGGATAGAGACGGCGCCGGCAAGCATCTCGACGCAGGCGCGGGGCGGGTGATCATCTCGGCCCCGGCCCGAGGCGACGTGCCTACGGTGGTAATGGGCATCAACCAGGACACGTTGACCGAGCAGGACAGGGTGATCTCCAATGCTTCCTGTACCACGAACTGCCTGGCCCCCATGGTGAGCGTTTTGCAGGAGGCGTTCGGAGTCGAAAAGGGGCTGATGACAACCATTCACTCATATACCGGCGACCAGCGCATGATCGATGCGCCGCACCCGGACCTGCGCAGGGCGCGGTCTGCGGCCGTGTCCATGATTCCAACGACAACCGGCGCGGCCAGCGCCGTGGGCAAGGTGATCCCCGAGCTGAACGGCAACCTGGACGGCATTGCCGTGCGGGTTCCCACGCCCAACGGCTCCTACACGGATTTCGTAGCTACACTGCGGACGCCGGCGACCACCGAGTCGGTAAACGAGGCGTTCAAGGCGGCTTCCGAGGATCGTCTGAAGGGTATTCTGGAATATTCGGACGAGCCCCTCGTCTCAGCGGATATAATCGGCAACCCCCACTCCTGTGTGTTCGATTCGGAAATGACAAGTGTTATGGGCGGGAATATGGTAAAGGTGTGCGGTTGGTACGATAACGAATGGGGGTATTCCTGCCGGTGCGTGGACCTCGTCGAGGCGTTGGATAAGACCCGATGGGCGAACCCATAGGATTCCATCGGAAATCGACCGCCCGACGTAGGACGCGCCTCGGGGTCGCTCAAGAATACATATCAGAAAACCGCTATCGGATGAACGTACCGGTTAGCGGGCATCCGGGAGCCGTACCACGCAGGATGCGAGCGCGTGACGGCTCCCTGTCATATGGACCCCGGAACGGATAGCCGCGCCAGGAAAAGGTGGTATGGCGAAACTTTCAATTACGGATCTGGAGCTTGAGGGTCGGCGGGTGCTGGTGCGGGTGGATTTCAACGTGCCGCTTCATCAGAACGGCGAGATCGGGGACGACACGCGTATACGGGCTGCTGTACCCACGATCCAATACATCCTGGACCGGGGCGGCGTTCCGATTCTGATGTCGCACCTCGGAAGGCCCGAAGGACGCGTTATACCCGAACTTTCCCTGAAGCCCGTGGCTGTACGCCTGGGCGAATTGATTGGTCGCGAAGTCCTGGCGGCCCCGGATAGTACAGGTCCGGAGGCGGAGGCGCTTGCAAAACGCGCCGATGGCGTTGTGCTGCTTGAAAATCTGAGGTTTCACGCCGCTGAGGAAGCAAACGATCCTGAATTCGCCCGGCGGCTCTGTGAATTGGGTTCGGCCTTCGTGAACGACGCCTTCGGAACGGCTCACCGGGCGCACGCGTCCACGGAAGGCGTCACCCACCACTTCGTGGACTGCGCGGCGGGGTTTCTGATGCAGCGGGAACTGGATTCACTGGAGAAGGCATTGTCGGCGCCCGCCAGGCCGTTCGTTGCGGTTATGGGCGGCAAGAAGATCTCGGGGAAAATCGACGTCATCCAGCATTTGCTGTCCCTCGTTGATACGCTTCTTATTGGCGGGGGTATGTCGTACACGTTCTTCAAAGCGATGGGATTGGAGATCGGACGGTCCCTTCTGGAAGCGGACAGGGTGGGCATGGCGGAAATCCTCCTTCAGCGCGCCGCTTCAGCGGGCGTTCGGCTGATTTTGCCCACCGACTGCGTGGTTGCGGCCGTGGCGCGGGAGGGCGCTGCCGTGCAGGTTGTGCCACGAGACAGAATGCCAGTGGACCTGGAAGGGTTCGATATCGGCCCTGCAACGCGTACGAAATATTCGGAGGAGATCCTGAACGCCGGATGCGTGGTGTGGAACGGACCGATGGGCGTGTCGGAGATTTCGACTTTTGCCCCCGGCACGGAGGCGCTGGCGCACGCCGTTGCGAAGGCATCGTCACGAGGCGTCAATACACTGGCCGGCGGCGGAGAAACGGTAGCGGCATTGACGACGTGCGGTCTTGCGGGCCGGTTGGGGCATGTTTCCACGGGCGGCGGGGCGTTCCTGAAATACCTGGAAGGCAAAGAGCTGCCGGGCGTAGCTGCATTGTCGGAGCGTCAGTCGTGAATCAACCGGTTTGAGTGCGTCATTTCGTGTGGAGATGGTGATGCGAGTGCCAGTCGTGGCGGGAAACTGGAAGATGCACAAGGCGTCGGGAGAAGCGGAGGACCTTGCGCGCGGGATTGTGGATGCTGTGGACGGCATCGCAAGGGTGGAGGTCGTGGTGTGTCCCGTCTTTACGGTTCTGGAACGCGTACGTAAAAAACTGGCGGGCAGTTCCGTGAAGTTGGGCGCGCAGAATCTGCACTGGGAGAACGAAGGGGCGTTTACAGGAGAGATATCGGCGGGGATGCTGTTGACATGCGGATGTGAGTACGTTATATTAGGACACTCTGAACGACGCACTTACTTCGGCGAAACGGATACAACTGTAAATCAGCGGCTTAGGGCCGCCCTCGGCGTCCGGCTGAAACCGATCGTCTGTGTCGGTGAAACCATCGACGAGCGCCGTTCCGGGTCCACGGAACGGGTTGTGCGGAGACAGGTAACAGCGGCGTTCGGTAATGTACCCGCATCGGAGGCGGCCGGGTGCGTGGTCGCCTACGAACCCGTGTGGGCCATCGGCACGGGGCTGACGGCAACACCCGAACAGGCCGAATCCGTGCATACGTCAATCCGCCGGGTACTGCGGGGTCTTTTCAACGACACCGTCTCGCGGGCGGTACGCATCCAGTACGGGGGATCCGTCAAGCCGGAAAATGCCGCCGATCTGTTTTCCCGGCCCGACATCGACGGCGGATTGATCGGCGGGGCTTCGCTTGAGCCCGATACGTTCGCGTCCATTGTAAGAGCGGCTAATTATCCTGTTTCGGATTGAGATTCTATATGGCAACGCTTCTTCTGATTGTACACGTTCTGATTTGCCTGGTTCTGATCGTATCCATTCTCTTGCAGGCCAGCAAGGGGGGTGGGTTGTCCACAGCATTTGGCGGCGGCGGCGGCGGCACCGCGATGTTCGGGGGGGCCGGCGCCGCGACGTTTCTCAGCAAGATGACCACAGTTCTTGCGGTGGCATTTTTTCTTACCTGTATCGGCCTCTGGTATACGTCCAGGGGTGACAGTACGGCGCCTGAAACCGCGGCCGAGCGAGCGCTCCGGGACCAGCCCGTGCCGCTTCAGCGCATTCCCGGAGGTCTGCCTCAGCCGCTGGATCAGACCGGACAGGGAACGTCTACCGAAAGCACCTCGCCGGTAACTTCGCCGGCAGATACGGTGCGGTAGAGGGTCGGTTCTTTGATGCCGAAGTGGTGGAAATGGTAGACACGCTGTGTTGAGGGCGCAGTGGGCGCATGCCCGTCCGAGTTCGAGTCTCGGCTTCGGCACCAAAAAACAGAGGGTTACGCTATAATGGCGTAACCCTTCTTTTTTAGCTATCCCAGGTAAATATGGGGAGCGGCGGCGGGTCTGTCACGGCGCTTTCCATGGGAGGAGTGACTCTATGGTCGCTATAATGGTAATGCCCGGGTGTTTCGTCGTCGTGGCGATCAGGTGACGATTCCCGAACGATTTCGCAATGTCTTCGATCGACCCTTCAGTCGGGTGTCTCCTCCATGTCTCATTCCCCCTCCCCCGTACGGCCTGCTTCGATTCGCGTGCTTACCAGTTCGTGAACGACCCGTCTTCCCGCTGAAGGCGCGGACCGTGCCCCCACCGGAACGGATATTTTCCGGCCGCGGCTTCGTCGAATTCAACCCCGAGCCCGGGGCGGTCCGGCGCCAGCAGGTAACCGGATTCGTACGGCACCTGAACGGGGAACAGGTCCTCCATCACGGTGCGGCCAACCAGACCGCCTTCCTGCACGGCAAAGTTGTCCGTGGCAACGTCCAGATGAAGACACGCGGCCGCCGAAACCGGCCCGAGCGGATTGTGGGGAACGATCTTGATGTAGTGGGTCTCGCACCAGTTCGCCACCTTTCGAGCCTCGGTGAGACCGCCGACAATACAGAGGTCGATGCGCGCGTAGTCGGCCAGTTCTTCCTCGATGAGCTGGCGGAATTCCCACTTGTTGGCGTAGTGTTCCCCCACGGCAAGCGGACAGTTCACGTGGCTGCGGACAAGCCGGTAGGTCTGCGCGTTTTCACATCGCAGAGGATCCTCGATAAAAAACGGATCGTACGGTTCCAGTTTGCGGCCCAGGCGGATGGTGTCGGGCGGGTCCAGCCGGGTATGGACGTCGATGCAGATTTCGACTTCCGGGCCGACGGCTTCGCGAACAGCGGCGAAATGCGTTACCGAATCCCGCACGGCCGTTGAGGGTTCAAGGATGCCGTCACGATCGAGGACCGACATGCGGAGGTATTTCCATCCTTCGGAGACACGTTCCTTCGCGGATCGGGCCGACTCATCGGGCGTCCCGCCTCCAATACCGGTATAACAGACCACACGATCGCGGAGTCTGCCCCCCAACAGCATGTAGACGGGCTGGTCCAGGGCTTTACCCTTGATGTCCCACAGGGCGACGTCGATTGCGCTCTGCGCGGCCATATGAATGCGCCCGCCCGGGAAGAAATCGCCTCTGAACAGGACCTGCCATATCTGTTCTATGTTAAGTGGGTCGCGGCCCACGAGGTCGGAGGCCATGTG
This sequence comes from Candidatus Latescibacterota bacterium, assembly GCA_963662665.2. Classification (GTDB taxonomy): domain Bacteria; phylum Latescibacterota; class UBA2968; order UBA2968; genus JAAXHE01. The sequence goes on along the minus strand of CAXXJS010000050.1, from coordinate 61,338 downwards.
CCGTATGGCGCCAACGCCGGCCTGCTCCTTCCAAGTGATCCCGAATTCACCTACGCCGTAGATACCCTCATCGGTTTCAATCTTGACGAAAAGGTAGTTTCGTGTACCGTAGAAGACCGGAAAGGTTTTAACCTCTGTAATTTTCATCGGGCCTCGCTTTCTCGCAATCAGGATCGCTACGTCTGGTCCGGATACAACCACGGCACCTGCCGGATGAGGCTATCGCGCTGTTCCTGCATCACGACTTCGATAACGGTAGGACCTTCAAGACCGATCACGTCGGCGAAAACGGCGGGGAAGCGATCGGGTTCATCCACGCGGATGCCCCGGGCGCCCATGGATCGGGCGAGATCGGCGATTCTGGGCGTTTGCATGTCCGTGTCGATGATCCGGCCGTTGAAAGCCTTGGCTTGGGCGCCCCTGATCGCGCTCAGGCTGCCGTCGTTGATGACCACACAGATGATTTCAATACCATGTTCGGCGGCGGTAGCCAGTTCGAACGCGGTCATCTGAAATCCGCCGTCGCCGCAGAACGCGGCCACCTGCCGGTGCGGCTGTGCGAGTTTCGCGCCTATCGCGGCCGGCGCCGCGAAACCCAGCGTGACCGAATGGCAGGGGTACATAAAGCAACGCGGATGATCCACGGGGAATTCGTCGAATGACCTGTAGCCGATGGAGGTCACGTCCACGGACACGATCGCGTCCGGTTCCAGACTGTCTCTCATTGCCGACATGATCGGCAACGGCCTGCGGGAACGGGCGATCTCGCGCCGTGATCGATGCAGCATTTCGATCCAGTTATTGGCCGGTCTTCCCGTCACGTTCAACGCATCCAGGAGCGTGGGCAGCATCTGCTTCAGGTCCCCTGCAGCGCCCGCGTCTGTGGGGATTTCACGGCCCAGTTCGGCCGGGTCGGGATCGAGTTGCACGCGCGCGGACGGCAGTTCCATGGTCCATCCGGAGGTGTCGATCTGTGTGAATCGGCAGCCCACGGCAATCAGCCCGTCGGCCTGTTGAAGGACGCGTTGAGCCAGCCCGGCGCGGCAGTGGCCGGCGGACAGCGGATGGGAATCGGGAAAGGCGCCCTTGCCGAGCCGGCTGAAGAGTACGGGGGCATTGAGAGCTTCGGAAAATGCCCGAAGTTCACCGGCCGCGTTCGCATCGGCCGTATTGCCGCCAGTGAGGATGGCCGGCCGTTCCATGCGGGCGATCGCTTCGGCGACGCGACGGAGGTCGGCCGGGTTGGGCGGGGGCCGCATCCCTTTAACGTATTCGGCGATGCCGGCCTGGCCTTCCGCGGCGGCAACGTCCACGGGCAGTTCGATCACCGCCGGCCCCGGTCTGGGCGCGCGCAGAGCGGAGAAGGCGCCCGTAACGGCTTCGGGGATGTCGTCGAGGCGTTCCGGGCGGGCGAAGAAGCGGGTGATCGGCGCGAAGAAAGCGGCCTGGTCCAGGCCGTGAAAGCACTTGCTCCGGTCCCGTCCGTTAAACGCCACTTCGGTGCCGCCGGTGATCAGCAGGACGGGAACGCAGTCCGTGTGGGCGTCTACGATCCCCGTGGAAGCATTGGTGGCGCCGGGGCCGGGAACGGTGAGCGCAACCCCCACGTCGCCCGACGCGCGGGCATATCCGTTGGCGACAAGCGTTGCGCCCTGTTCGTTTCTGATCAGATAGTGGTCTATCCCGCCGGCCCGCAAGAGAGCGTCGTAAATGTCGATGTTCTGGTTCCCCGGCATGCCCACGATACAGCGGACGTTCTGGGCCTTGAGGTTTTGAATCAGAATGTCGGCGCCTGTCATGAAACGTCCTTAATTAACCTGTTTTGTTGTGCGTCGCTGATACCGTATATTCAGTCAGATCGGGATCGTGCCCGGAGACGCCAACGAGGAAGATATGATAAACTCACGCCAGGAGTTAAGGAAAAAATCGCCCGCCGGCCATTGGTTGCTGGCAGGAGTGCTTGCTGCCGTGGTGGCAGCCTGCGGTTCCGACGAGCCGGCCGGGTCCGGAGAGGCCGGCATGCCACAGGCACCCGGCATACATAACAGAGTCCTCTCGCCCGGAGGCCAGCGGTACACCGTTCTCATCCCGTCCGGATACAACGCCGGACAACCCACGCCACTGATTCTATCGCTGCATTACGGCGGTGTGGTTGTGCCCTATTACGGTCGCTCTATGCTGGAGGTCCTGGTTCAGCCGGCCCTCGAAGACCTGGGGGCGATTATCCTGGCGCCCGAAGCAACGGCGCAGGGCTGGGACAACGCGGAGAGCGAGAAGCAATTGCTGGATCTGATCGTGGCAATTAAGGCCAACTACGCGATCGACGAAAAAAGGACGCTTGTAACGGGTTTCAGCATGGGCGGTCGGGGCGCCTGGTATATGGCGGCGCGACACCCGAATCTGTTCCGGGCGGCTATTCCCATATCGGCGAGACCGGAGGAGAATGTGGCCGAGGTCGATTGGCAGGTTCCGCTGCTGGTGATCCACAGCGTTGTCGATGAGGTGGTTCCGTTCGAACCGGTCGAAACGACCGTGCGGACGCTGAAAGAAGGGGACGTGCAGATTGAGCTGATCGTCGTCCAGAATCTGACACATTACGAGACACAATTGTTTGTTGCGCCATTGCGGGCGGCCCTGCCGTGGATCCGGGAGGCATGGGCAGAATAATGCCCTTTCCCGTGGCGCTGCCGCAAGGGGCATTCCCTTCACACGCGCAGTATTCCTCAAACGCGAAATTTCTGTACAGGCCCAATGTGATCGGCCGAAACGGACGGATGAGGCGCCTTCAGTGTCCTGGTTGATATTCGCAATTCTACTCGATTTCGGATTCGTCCAGATTTGCAAATTCTCCCAGCGACGCGGCTATTACGCGCCCGTTGTCGTCTCTACGAACTATCTGGTGCTCTGCGCTGTCCTTTCCGTCTATCTCCTGTCAACGGGTCGGTTTACCTTCTCCGCCGCGGCGGTGCAAACCGGCCTGATGACGGGCGCCGTATTCATCGGTTCGATGTCGTTGATGATGCGAGTCCTGGAAATCGCATCGGTCGGGGCCGTGCTGACGGCGTTTCGCATGTCCATTGCGGTGCCCGTTGCCCTGGGAATCTGGCTCTGGCGGGAACCGGTCGTACTCTCACAATTTGGTGGAATCATCCTTGCCTTTCCCGCGCTGGTGATGATGACCTCGGGCGCGAGGGGAAGTGTCCGCGCGACGGGAGGCAACACCTTCGGCCTGTTGTTCGCGGTTTTTCTTGCGCAGGGACTGAGTCACTCCTGCCTGCGTTCGGTCCACTATGCCGGACTCGACGGGGAATTCATCCAGGTCCTGGTGGTAATGGGCGCCACCGCGGGTACCATTGGCTATATCTTCGTTGCGGGAAAAATGCGTTGCCCCCGGCGGCACGAACTCGCAACGGGTATCGGCCTGGGCACGTACAACGCCCTGGCGCTGTCCGTCATTTTGACTGCCCTCAGTCGGCTGCCGGGCACTCTCTTTTTTCCTGCAACGGGTTGCAGTGTGATCCTGCTCGACAACCTGTCCGCCCATTTCTTCTGGAAGGAACGCCTCAATCGGGTCGCCGCGGCCGGGGTGGCGCTGGCCATTCTGGCGGTCGCGCTGGTGATATAAACCGGCGCACAGCAAAGAGAGGCAGACTACGGCAGGCTGCGCTTTCAAAGGACGGGTTCCGGGGCGAAAAGTGGGTTTGCCGGCAGGTTTCACTTAGCAGTCCGTTGAAAGAGTCGCTCTGCAGGCGAGGCCGAGTCATTGTGGCCGAAGACAAGGCGCGCGACCGCGTCGAATCGGGGATTCGGGGAGGGGGCGCAACTCAGTCATTCGGCCGCAAGGGCCGGACGCAGACCGGATGGACTTTTTCAACGGGCTGTCAGGATCGAGTGACGCACAGGCAGGCATTAGCCTCAATGTGAAAAAAACAGCAACTCGGCAACGCGACGAAAACCCTTGAAGCTGGCCGTAACGGTCGTCAAAAAGGACGTTTTTTCAGTCCACGTCCAGTGACCTGGTGTATCCTGGTAATCAGAAGTTAAATCGCCTTTATCTACTTGCAAATATTCGGTTTTACTTCCCCGAAGAAGTAGAGTCGAGATGTGGCGCGGTGGTTTAGGAGTGGCCTGTCTGTTCCCGCCCCTTTCGTCTGGCGGTGCCTCAATAGCCCCTCCCTGCTCCGTTTCCACATCCCGCTCGTCGAACCGGACGTGCGGAGTTACCGCATCCGGCTCTCCGACGGACATCGCCTTCAGGTACACACTGCCCGATCTGCCCGGACAGCTTCACCTGAAACCTTAGCTTGATCTGGAGTCGCCTCGTCTTATTCTGGAGGAGGTTATAGGCTTGCGCCACTCTCCCGACAGTTGTCCCCTTCACAAGCACATCCGAAGTCAGGCCCCTTTCCTCCGCCGGCGTTACCCGGCATCACAGGTACTACGAGCCTGTCCGCCACCCCATACGGCCCGGCCTGGCCCTCACGGGCTTCCGGTTGGTGGCTCTCCACCACCGCTGGGGCTTCCCGTGTTGCGTCGGATCTCCTTGTATGCGTGCCTCCGCCATTACCCCGGCGGGACCGTTGGGTGCTCTCGTTGCCTGCTTCCCCAACGACGGCGGCCTTCCCCGTTCGCAAGCCGGGTCGGCTCCCGCATTACCCTTTTCGAGGCCTGCTCAGCGTTTACTCACGTTTCAGCCCACATACTCGCCGAGTCGCCTGGCGACCCTCTACACCGGAGGCTTCGGAGATGTCGTTACCTACGTCTCCGCTCCGATTGCTTCCGACTGTGGCAACATCTGTCGGGTGGGACTCTCACCCACTGAAGTTCCGCGCCTTTTCACGGCGCACTTGCGAATCAAGGTTAGCAGCAGCCCTTGACTTCCGCCCCCCCGTCCCGATGGCACCTGATAAATTCGTAGTAAAGCGCGCCGGCAAACGCGCCAAGCACAGGACCCGCCGCATAGGCTGAAAAATGCAGCCAGTTGCCGGAAACAAGGGCCGGGCCCAGGCTGCGAGCGGGATTCATGGATGCCCCGCAAACGGGGCCGGCGAACATGGCTTCGAACCAGATCGTGCCGCCGATCGCAAGGCCGGCGGCCTGACCTGTAGCGCGGTAGTCCGTGGCAACCGCCATAATTACAACCATCAGCAGGAAGGCGAGCAGGAACTCCCATACGAAGGCCGTGGTCCACGCGCCGTCCAGAGGCTGGGTGACACCCAGATCGAGTTCCTGTCCGGGAAGGCTGGCATTCAGGACGGGAGACAGGGTGACGAGGTGGATGCAGCTGGCCAGGACGGCGCCCATGCATTGGGCGGCAATGTACGGCGCGATCTCCCGTTTGGGAAAGTGTCGCGTAAAGGAGAAGGCGATCGTAACGGCGGGATTGAAGTGCGCCCCGGAGATGTGGCCGGTGGCGTAAACCATCGTCATCACAATGAGCCCGAACGACGTGGCAATACCCACGTGAGAGACTGCCCCGCCGCTGATCTGGTTGACGGCAACGGCGCCGCAACCGCCCAGCACGATGGCGAACGCGCCCAGGAATTCCGCTCCGCATTTTCGCAATAGATTCATTCTGTCACTCACGTGTGACATTCAACGGTGCCGTACCCGGTTCGTGACCCTTGCCCGCGGTCCCTTAGCCTTGTCCTGAGCTCTTCGAAGGATTGTCAAACGGTCGGCGCAGGTCCCAGCTCCAAGATATTGAATTCGCAGACCGGAATCCAGAAGGAAAATCCGGGAGAACGTCATGGCCCTGGAGCGGTTGCTGGTTTTTCAACACCTGGACGTCGAACATCCCGGCCTCTTTCGCGAATTCTTCGCTGAAGACGGGATCCGGTGGGACGTTGTGGAACTGGACGCGGGCGAGCATATCCCGGACCTGGACGCCTATGACGCGCTTTGGGCGATGGGCGGCCCGATGGACGTATGGGAGGAGGAGGCGTACCCGTGGCTGGTGCAGGAGAAAGCCGCCATTCGCTACGCGGTCGCTGAGAAAAAGATGCCCTTCGTGGGCATCTGCCTGGGACACCAGTTGCTGGCCGCGGCTCTGGGCGGCCACGTCGGTCCGAACCGGATCCCCGAGGTGGGGGTGATGGACATTTCCCTGACGAAGCCAGGGAAGAAGAGTGGATTCCTAAAGGGTTTCCCGGCGACGCTGCCTTGCCTTCAGTGGCATAGCTCCGCGGTAAAGACCGTGCCGGGTGAACTGGAGGTCCTTGCATCGTCCGGGTTATGCGCGGTCCAGGCGATGAGCATGGGGAGTCACGCGATTTCCGCCCAGTTTCATATAGAAATCACGGCGGAGACCATAAAGGAATGGGACGCCGTTCCCGCCTACCACGAGGCCCTGCTCGAAACGCTCGGCGAGGATGCCATGCCGGGTTTCGAGCAGGCCGTGACGGACCGCCTCGATTTCTTTCGGGAATACGCAAGACGGTTTTACGAGAATTGGAAGACAATGGCCTTTGGATGCAATCACCGGGGACGATCATTGGCCTGCGATCGAATCCGACGGCCAGTCACGGGGGGGCGTTCCGGCCAGAACCCTTGAGCTCGTTGGCCTCCTGCTACGGGATTTCCCAGCTATAAAGATGAGAGTCGCTGGTGAAATAGATGCGGCCGTTGAGATAGTCTCCACCGTTGCTGACGGGCACCGGTGAAGGCGCGCACATTTTGATCGCGTTCGTGCCGCTTTCGATACGGGCGATGCCCTTCTCGAACAGAATGTAGACCGTATCGTCGGGCGCCGTCACGAAGACACGCGGCCCCTGCTGGTGCGCCGTCAGCCCGAAAGTCAGCTCCGTTTCCTCCTGGTGAACGACTTCGCGTCTCTCGGGGCAGAAGACGAAAAAGCGGGTCCGGTCAACAATGCCGTACACCTGACCGTCCTGCCCCGCGCACAGGTCCGTGTATTCCTGTGCCCCGGGGAAGAGGACCTGGCGCCATTCCAGCTTTTTCGTTTCCATGTCCAGAATGTAGAGTTCCGCTTCGGTCGCTTTCTGCTCGCCCCCCGTCCCCGGGCTGGTCGTCGTGCCGCCCAGGAGCTTCCTGCAGGGAAGGGCCGCGAGGCTTGCGGTGGAGTGATCCGGCAACAGGTCGGTATGTTCCAGCAGGGTCCCGGTTTGCCCTTCGCAGTTCCAGATAAGCAGACCGCCGCCCGTATAGCCATAACCCGGGGTCCCGCCCACCACCAGCGTCTTTCCGTCGGGGTGGACAAGCAGTTTGTGCGGGCGATGCAGGGTGGGTGTGCAGATTCTGTGGAAGAAGGGATTCGAAGCCGGATTCTCCTTTTCGGTTGTCACCCACGGTTTGAACGGGTCCCATTCCAGCAGGGAACCACTTCCGTACCCGCCAACAAAGAAACGGTCCCCCTGGCGGCCCACGGTATTCCACTGGCCGAAACTTTCCCGTTCGATCCACGTATCGGTTTCCGGGCGATAGCTGAACGTGCGCCTCGGAAAAAACGTGCCCCCGCAGATGCTCCGGTCGGGCGACGCGGCAACGCCCATGATGTGCGCGCCTTCACTCGTGTAGTTGAACGACATACCGGTCGATTGCTCGCCATCAGGGCCTTCCACCGAAAGGACGCGTTCGAAAAGACAGCATTGCAGGAGCTTGCTCCCGTCGGGGAAATCCGGATGGACGTGTCCGGAATCTCCGAAGATATAGGGTTTTTCACGCCTTTTTCGCCTGGGCACCACCTTACGTTCACCCCAGTGGAGTTCGTACCAGGATTCTGCCTCCGGGTTGTCCCCGGGCCACGGGGTTCCGGTTGGCGGAAGTGCGTAGACTCTCCCGTTGAGGTCCCGGTAAACGGACGCGCTCCCTCGGGAGCGTTCGTGCTCCGCCAGCAGTGGCGCGGCCGATTCGCCTTCCGGGTCAAACGCGATAACCTGGCAAAGGGTCGTGCCGATGCCAAAGTAGACCCAGCCTGCGTCGTCGGCGGCGAGGGTGGTGGGATACTGCCGCCAGTTCTGGTCGTACAGGTGTCCGTAATCTCTGAAATCGCCGTTTTCCGAATTGTAGGACACAAGCCCGCTTTGCGGGAAAGTAGAAGACCAGATCACTCCCCTGTCGTCTTCGGTCATTCCCATGGCCATGCGGGGAGCGGTTTGGTGGCAAAACGTGTATTCCAGTGCGTTGACGTCGAACTCCACAAAATAGCCGTTAAAGTGCGTATAAAAGCGGTTTCGGCTGGAGAGGAGGGAGGCATAGGGGCAATCGCCTCCGGGCGGAAAGGGTACCGGGAACTCCCGGCTTTCGCCGGTCGCGGCATCGATAACCAGCAGCGCGTATCCGCCACGGTGATCGAAGAGCCAGACGAGAACCACGTTCCTGCCGTCGCCGTCGGCTGCGGCAACGGTACCCCTGGGGTGGCTGCTGGTGGTGGCGGGTCCGTGATGACGGAAATTGTGGGCGAGAACCTCGGTTGATCTCATACTCCGGCCTCTTCTTTCTGGTGTGGTGTAAGACATGGATCTGCGGCGAAACGTCCGTACGTTGGAATCCGCCGAAGTGTCTGGTATCATGCGCGCGGCGTGAACGAATGTCAATCAAAATGCGGTCGTTCGTTGTCCCATGCGAACGTACGGGTGAACGGAGGGCCGTTGTCACGTCAATCCGAGGAGATCTTCAGATGAACATGGGATTGAAGGATAAGGTGGCGGTTGTGGGAGGCGCAAGCCGCGGCCTGGGGAAAGGATGCGCGATGGCGCTTGCCCGGGAGGGGACGCGGGTCGCCATTTGCGCGAGAAACGAGCGCCGTCTCGAAGCGGTGGCGGCAGAAATCCGGGCCTTAACGGGCTCGGACGTACTCACCGTGGCCGGAGATCTCTCCGTTGAGGAGACCGTCGATCGACTGACGAGGGAGACGGTGGACGCATTTGGCGGCATCGATATCGTCGTGAACAACTCCGGAGGTCCGGCCGCGACGCCTTTTGCGGAAGTCACGGAAGCAATGTGGCGGGAATATACTGATCTGATCCTGAATTACGTTCTCCGGATGTGCAGGCGCACCGTTCCGCTGATGCAGGCGAGGGGCGGCGGGAGGATTATCAACCTGTGCGCATTCGCGGTCAAGCAGCCGGCCGGAAATACGGTATCGAACGTGTTGCGAACGGCGGTTGCGGCCGCAGCGAAGACCCTTGCGAACGAATATGCGCGCGATCGGATTCTGGTGAACAACGTTTGTACGGGGTTTATCGATTCCGAGCTATTGAGGGAAGAGTTCGAGGAAGCCGCAAAGGCGCATGGGACCTCGATCGGGGACGAGATGCGGCCGCTGGTCGAAGAAATACCGCTGGGCCGCCTTGGGACCGTGGAGGAACTGTCGGACTACGTCGTGTTCCTGGCATCGGAACGCTCGAGCTACATCACCGGCACGTCGCTTCAGGTGGACGGGGGGTTTGTCAGGTCGCTTCTATAATAGGACACTTCGCGAAACATGCGGTCAATTCGGGATTGTCTACGGGAATGCCGTCAGAAACCTGGACGCCGGCAGGACGCGGACGCCCGTACGACGGTCCTGGTAGTCGTCTCTTTCGGATAGAGTTACGACATATCTCTGTTTCACGTTCAGGAGATCACCAAAACGAACGAGGTGCCCGTGGCTTCGGGGTGCGGTCAGCTTGCATTCAATCAGGAACCACGGGTTTTCATCCCATAGAACCACAAAGTCCACTTCACGTTTTTCACGGTCTCGCAATAAACGCAGTTCCGCCTTTATCCCTTCGGCATCCCGAAGGAAATGGCAGAATTTAAGGAGATGAGAGGCGACGAGATTCTCGAATCGGGCGCCTTCGTCGGCAACCTCGGACCAGTCCCACAGATAGTATTTGGCCGATTTCTTCACGGCCCGTTCGATGCGACGGTGATACGGAGCGACGGGAAAGGTGTAGTAGTTCCGGCACAGCAGGTCCATCCAGGTTCGAACCGTGTGCGGACTGACTTCCAGGTCTTCGGAGATTGCGTTTAACGAGAGCGGAGAACCGACGCGTTTCGGCATCATCGCGCCCAACAGTTCGATCTGGGACAGCGACTTGACAACGGTAGTGTCCCGTATGTCTTCCCTGAAGACCCGTTCGAAACGTTCCTGAAGCCAGCGGCGGTGTGTACGCGAACGCCCGGAAAGGCACGGCTCCGGGAATCCTCCGTATGCCATCAAATGCCGGACGTTGTCCGGGCTGGCCTTTCCGAATGTCAATTCAAAGGGTTCGGCCGGGTCGTTTTGTTTCTGCCTGCCTTCAAGTTCGGATGCGGAAAACGGATGGAGCCGGTACAAGTGGTAACGTCCCATGAGTGAGTCACCACCTCGTCGGTATGTGTCCAGCCTCGAACTCCCGGTTACGATGATCCGTTCATTCTCCCTTCTTGTGTCCCAGATGCCTTTGATGAGTCCTTTCCAGCGTTCGAACTTGTGAAGTTCGTCGAAGACGAGAATCTGGCTGTCGGGATCCCATTCCTGCCGCAGAATCCGTTCCCGATGGGTTCGATTGTCCCAGTTTAGGTATACGCTGTTTGAATAACGGCTCGCCTGCAGCGTCGCGAGCGTTGTTTTTCCTACCTGGCGTGGCCCGGCGACAAAGATCATCCTATCGCTAAGATCGTCGGCCACAGCGGTCTCGAGGTATCTGGATATCAGTTCAGCCATATGACAAATTTGCACTAAACTGCAAAAAAGTCAAGACAAATTTGCAATTGACTGCAAAATTGTCAATGCCCTGACAAGCGACGTCCGGTTGCGCAGGCTGACAATGGCTTGAGTTTAACGGGTAATGTGGTCCGCCGGTTACGCCAGAAACCACGGCACGGAGACCGTAGCGCAAACTGGCAGTTTGCGGCGCAGGGTCGAGCGCCCGCGCATGGGCAGGTAAAGCCGGTTTCAGTCATCGCCCGTTTCGGGCGCAACGTCCGGGCGGGCGGCCGGCTGGCGGCCGACCAACCCGGCGACGGCGTGCCTCACGTCTTCCAGGATGGCGTAAGTGACGGGAACCAGAATCAGGATAACGGCGGTACCAAAGATGACGCCGAAGCCCAGAGAGGTCGCCATAGGGATGAGGAACTGGGCCTGCAGGCTGGTCTCAAAGAGCAGCGGTGAGAGGCCGCCGAAGGTCGTGAGAGACGTGAGGATGATGGGCCGGAAGCGGGCCACGCCGGCTTCGCGGATGGCTTCTTCCAGGCTGTTTCCCGCCGCGCGCCTGCGGTTGATGAAGTCCACGAGGACGAGGCTGTCGTTGATGACCACGCCGGACAGTGCGACCAGACCGAATAGTGATAGAATGGTGAGGTCCAGGCCCATTATGATATGGCCCCAAATGGCGCCCACAAACCCGAAGGGGATAACGGCCATGATAATGAACGGCTGGAGATAGGATCGGAAGGGAATCGCGAGCAGGCCGAAGATGACAATGAGGGCGACGCCGAAGCTTCGTGATAGGCCGGAGACAGTTTCCTGCTGCTCCCGCTGCTCGCCTTCGAGGCTGTAGCGTACGCGGGGGTGGTCCGCCACAATGGCCGGGAGCACCTGCGACGTAACGTCGGCCAGAATCTCATTGGCATTGGCTCTGTTCCGGTCCACGTCGGCCGTTACGTTTACAATTCGCTGGCGGTCGGTGCGATTGATGGCGGCGTAGCCCCTCCCGAGTTCGGTCCGGGCGGCAACGGAGAAGGGCACTTCGGCGCCTTCCGGCGTTCGGATGCGCATGGTCTCCAGGTTATTCAACGACCGCCGCTCGCTCTCGGGATAGCGTACCATCACCCGAACGTCGTCCCTTCCTCTCTGGATGCGCTGCGCTTCTTCGCCGTAGAACGCCTGGCGCACCTGCCGAGCCAGGTCGGACATGGTGAGGCCAAGCAGGCGCGCCTCTTCGGTCAGCGCGAGTTTAACCTCCTTTTTGCCCGGACGAAACGAGTCGGCAATGTCCAGCACGCCCGGGTACTCCGCGAGTTTGCTCTTCAACTTTTCCGCCGCGGCCCGGAGTTCGGCGTAGTCGGGGCCGGTAAGCTGGATGTTGATGGGATCGCCCGCGGAAAAGAGGGACGAGGTGAACGTCAGTTCCGTTGCATCGGAAATGGGTCCGGTAAGTTCGCGCCAGCGCCTCGCGATTTCGACGCTACTGACGGTTCGCTCCTCGGCGGGCGTGAGTTCAACGTTGACCTCGCCCAGGTGCGCACCGGAGTAAGCGGCATTCCCCCCCTGAAACCGGCGCTGCGCCGTCCTGAGGGGCTGATCCCCCACAACGGCCCACATATGCATGAAGATTTTCTGATCGCTTTCAGATTCCAGTTCGCGCTGAAGCCGAAAGGCTGACGTTTCAAGGCGGCTGACGGCCCGTGCTGTCGTCTCGGCGGGTGTTCCCTGCGGCATCGTCAGGTTCGCCGCCACGTTGTCTGCCGGGACCTGTGGGAAGAACAGGAATTGAATCCAGCCGCCGACAATGAGTCCGACCGTCAGTGTCAGCGCGGCCACACCCACTGACGCGCTTAGGTAACGCCACTCCAGGCAGCGGTCGAGCAGCGGGCGGTAAACCCGATGGATAAGCCCTTCCACGCGAGTTGAAAAACCGTCTCGAAACGCCCTCAACAACCGGCCGATACGGCCGCTTGTTTTCTTTCTGCCGCGCAGCCTGACGTGCGCCAGGTGGGCGGGAAGAATGAACAGGGATTCCACCAGTGAAAAAACCAGGGTAAGGATGACGATCTCGGGGATCAGTCTCATGATCTTGCCGGTGTTGCCCGGAACCATCAACAGGGGCGAAAACGCGGCAATGGAGGTCAACACGGCAAAGGTGACGGGCACGGCGACTTCCTGGGCGCCGGCGATGGCGCCGCGCAGGCCGTGTTCGCCCTGCTGGAACCGCCGGTAGATGTTTTCGCCGACGACAATGGCATCGTCTACAACGATGCCCAGCACCACGATGAATGCAAACAGCGAGATCACATTGATGGACGCGCCGATGGACGGCATCACCCAGATAGCGCCGAGGAAGGAGATGGGAATCCCCAGGGCGATCCAGAAGGCCAGGCGAAGCCTCAGAAACATGGCCAGGATGAAGAGGACCAGGATGAAACCGCCGCGGCCGTTCTTCAGCATCAGGTTCAGCCGGCCCTCCAGAATCCTGGAGAAATCCGCGTAGACGGTCAGGGAAATGCCCTCGGGCATGCGGGATTCCGCCGATTTGACGTATTCCTTGACATTTCGGGAGATTTCAAGCGCATCCTGGTCGCCCACCCGAAAGACCTGTACAATCACACCGGGTTCCAGGTCGAAACGTCCGGTTAGATCCGCGTCCGCAAATCCGTCCACAACCCTGGCAACGTCGCCAACGGTGAGCGCGGCGCCGTCGGGACGAGTGCGCAGGACGATGTCTTCAAAGGTCGGCCCCCGGTAGGCCTGCCCTTTTGACCGCAACAGGATTTCGCCTCCTTCCGTTTTGATGGCGCCGCCCGGCAGGTCAAGGGAGGAACGGCGTACAGCCCGGACGACTTCGTCAATGGTCAGGCTGAATCGCCTCAGCGCGGATTCGGAGACTTCGATGGAAACCTCGTACGGGCGCGCACCGCTGAGTACCGCCAGGGTAATTCCGGGTATGGCCGTGATCTCGTCGCGCACCTGCTCACCCAGGTATTTGAGCGTGGCTTCGTCGGCGTTGCCGGAAACGGCCACGTTGATCACCTGGCGACGCAACAAGACTTCCTGGATGACGGGTTGTTCGGTTTCGTCGGGAAACGTGTCGATCCCGTCAACGGCGGACTTGACGTCTTCCAACAACTTGCGGGCATCCGCGCCGGGCTTGAGTTCGATGTTGACGCTGCCCCGGTTTTCGGAAGCGGTGGAACGAATGCGTTTGATGCCTTCCAGACTCTGCACCGCCTCCTCGATCCGCACACAGACGCCTTCTTCCACTTCCTCCGGCGCCGCACCGCGATAAACGACTGAAACCGAGATGACGTCGGACGAGAACTCCGGAAAATGCTCGACTTCGAGGCTGGAAATCGTGAGTATGCCGCTGGCCAGGATAACAACCATGAGCAGATTCGCGGCGACGCTGTTTTCGGCGAACCAGGCGATTGCGCGATTCATCCGGCACCTCCATCAGCCGGGGACACGGCCTGGCTCTTTTCAGATAGGATCCGGACCTGCATGCCCTCCACAACGACATCCAGAGTGGATATGCAGACCCGTTCTCCACCTGCGAGGCCCGAACGGACGAGGGCGTTTTCGGCTTCCAGTCTCAACAGATTGACGCGACGAAAACGCAAACGGTCGTCCTCGTCGATGACGAGCACCTGATCGGCGCCCCGGATGGCCGAGCGGGGAACAACGGCGATGCTCCGGGCGACCCGCCCAAGGATTTCAACCTCCACAAACAGCCCGGCGTAAAGCGGCGCGCGGTTCGCATCGTCTCCCCGATCGTACGGCGCATCGACGCGGGCGACCAGATTGACCATTCGGGTGCGGGCGTCGATTTCCCCTTCGATGCGTACGATTTCACCCTGCCAAGTACGCGGGGCCCCGGCGAAAACGGCCTGAACCCGGGCTTTCGGCCGGGAACCGGGTTCGAGTTCGCTGCGGGCGTTGTAGACCAGGTCCAGGAAGGCGAGTTGTTCGTGCGGCACCGGCAGGCGGATCTCGGCGTAGTCGACGGCGTATATGCGCGCAACCGGAGCGCCGGGATTTACGTACTGGCCCAGGTCCACGACCTTGGAGAGTACGCGGCCTTCGTAAGGCGCTCGGATCCGGGTTCGTTCAAGCGCGAGGCGGGCCTGTTCCCGGGATGCCATCGCTGCCTGGAGGGCGGCGCGGGCATCAGCCAACTGGGGTTTTCGAAGGGCCAGGTCCGTGGCTTCGCCATTGCCCAGGCGCTGCCATTCCTGCTTCGCCAGGTCTGCCTCTTCCTCCTCTCGCGCGAGTCGTACCTGTGCTTGAGAGACCACGGCCCGCGCGCGGTCCACCGCGAGTTCGTAGTCGCGAGGGTCGACGGCGAGCAGCACGTCTCCGGTTTTGAAGAACCCGCCGTTGGCGAATGCAGGAGAGACCGAGATGATCTGCCCGGCAACCTGGGACACCAGGCTGGTCCTGGTGCGCGGCGTGACAATGCCCTGCGCCTCGATCTGAAGTTGAACGTCCCGGTTTTCGACTGTCATCGCCCGTACCAGCGGGGGCGGCACCTTCGGGGGTGCTACCACGACTTCGGACCGTGCACTGATGAGGACGAATGCAATCAGCATCCCGAATGCAATCACCGCGACGGGGAGCAACGCCTTCGGATGCCGCCGAATCCAGCCTGAAAGACCGCGTCTGTCCGGATTTCCGTCTTGCAGGGTTCTCATTTCTTACAGTCCTTCCGTTTGCGTAGAAGCTGTTGTCGAAACCATTCTGTCGATTCCCGCGAAGCCGCCGCCGAGGGCCAGGTGCAGGTTGACCCGGTTTTCCAGCCGCTGGCGGCGTACGGCAATCAGCTGGCTTTCTGAGGCATAGGCGCCGCGCTGGGCGTCGAGCATCGTGTTGAGGTCCACAAGCCCGCCCGCGTACCGGTCTTCGGCGAGACGGCGCGCGGCCAGCGCCTGTTCGGTTGCAATTTCGAGCGCGGCCTGTAGTTTTGTCAGAAGGCCCTCGGCCGCAAGTGCGTTTTCCACTTCCGCGTAGGCGGCCAGGACGCCATTGACGTAGAGCGCCAGCGCCTGTTCGGATTGCGAGGCCGCCTGCTGAATGCCGCCGCGGATTCGTCCGCCCTGGAAAAGCGGTTGCAGGATGTTTCCCGCCAGGTTCCACACACTGAAGTCGCCGTCGAGCAGATTTTTCAGTTCCTTGCTCGAGGTGCCGGCGGAACCGGTCAGGCTGATGCGGGGGAAAAGCGCCCTTTTTGCCTGCGTGTAACGGGCGTAGGACGCCGCCAGCCCGCGTTCGGCCGCCACAAGGTCCGGCCTGCGGGAGACGAGGTCCGCGGGGAGGCCGGCGGGAACGGCTTCGGGCAGCGCGGGCAGGGTAATGCCGGGGTTCAGGGCGGCGGCGGGATATCTGCCCATGAGAACCTCGAGTTGACGGCAGGTCGCGCCGAAGACGAGCCGGTGTTGTTGAAGGACGGCCTCGGCGCCGGCCAGGCTGGACAGGGCGCGGCGGAGGTCGAGGGCGTGGCGCAGACCGCGTCTGTAACGTTCCCGCACGACCTCGCTGGAGGTCCTGAAGTTTTCCACGGTGGCTTCCGACAGTTCAACCTGCCTGTGGGCCTCCACAGCGACAAACCAGGTCTTGGCGGTCTGTCCCGCAAGAGAGAGTCGGGCGCCAGCGTAATCGGCGCGAGCGGCTTGCATATCGGCCAGCGCCGCGGACGCCCCGGCGCCCAGCCGACCCCAGAGGTCCAGTTCCCAGGAGATATCGAGTGACAGGCCGACGCTGTTGGTGGTGGAGGTTGGAATGCCGTTTCCGGATCCGGGGATGGGCAGGCCGATGAAATTCTGTTTGCGGCGTGACCCGCTGGCTCGGCCCGCCGCATCGGGATATAGAGGGGCGCCGGCGATTCTGGCGCGCGCGGCGGCGGCGCGTACACGGGCTGCGGCGGCCTGAAGGTTTAGGTTGTGCGCGAGCGCTTCCGCGACGAGGCCGGTCAGGGTTTCGTCATCGAAGGCCCGCCACCAGAGGGTGTCCGTTTCGACGGCGCCGGGCTGCCCGGCAGACCAGCGCTCCGGGATCGTCACGTTCAGGTCCGGTGGGTTCACCCTGGGCGCTGCGGCGCAGGCCGCCAGCAGCAGGGCGAGAACGGGAATTACGCGTCTCAAGTTGTGTCTCCGTTGGGGGCGGCGGCGCGGAGGCCGGCAGCGAGGAAGGCAACGAGGCGTTTGATGTTGTTTTCGATGTCTGTCGGATCGCAAAGTCCGCCGGTTCTGACCGGAATGATATGCCTCCCCATCAGCGGCATGCTCATGCCGCCCACCATGAAGAAGAACCTCCAGAGCAGGTCGGTCCGGGACAGGTGGGGCAGGCTGCGCGAAAGCGTCGACGTGAATCGATGGAAGACCTCGCTGAACTGTTCCGTGATTTTGTATGCCAGGTCTCCAGGTTCGGAGTAGAGCCTTCCGATGAGCAGCATGAAGTTCTCGCCGCCGCCCGCAGGATCGTACGCCAGCCGCATCACGGGCGCAACGAAGGCGTTTATGGTGGCTTCAATGGAGGGTGCGCCGCCAGCGGCAGCCTCTTCCGCGTCCAGAAGGCGGCAGCGTTCCCGGTTGAGCGGTTCCAGCCGTCGGGCGAAGACGGCTTCGATCAGCGCGTCTTTGGAGCCGAAGTGGTAGTGGACGGCGGCCAGGTTTGCGGGCGCCTCGGAAGTGATGGCCCGCAGGGACGTGGCGCCGATTCCGTGTTCGGCAAAGAGCTGCTCGGCGGCGTCGAGCAAGCGGCTGTGGGTGTCGGTCTGGTTCATCGATTCAGAACTTCAATGGGTGAATTCAAGCAAACGTATGATTTAAACGAATGTTTTAATTTATCCAATCCGGTAATGCATGTCAAGTATATTTTGGCGCTTTGGGAATGTCACAATCTTGCTTTCTCGATGTAAACAGCCCGTTGAAAAAGCCCAACCGGACGGCGTCGCCGGATGAATCTGCGACTAAATATTAATTTTATAATTGACAAAGGATGGAATTTCCATATATTTTATATTAAGGAATTAATGCTCCCAGCACGTAACCCGGTGGTCAAATGTAATCAAGATAGGAGTGGATTGAATGGCAAGGCCGAAGTCACCCACGCTAACGGAAGCCGAACTCAGGTTGATGAACGTACTTTGGCAAAAGGAGGCGGCCACAGTGAGCGACGTGGTCGCGGCGCTGCCCGGCAAGGAACCGCTCGCTTACAGCACGGTACTGACAACGCTCAGGATTCTCGAACGGAAAGGCTACGTGTCCCACGAAAAGGAGGGCAGGGCCTATGTCTACCATCCGGTGGTCGGCCGAGAAGACGCCAGAAGAAGCGTGGTTCGCTACATGATGAGCCGGTTTTTCAACAATTCGCCGGAAACCCTGGTGCTGAACATTCTCGAGAATGAAGCAGTGGACCCCGAAGTTCTCAAGCGTATGAAACAGATGGTGGACGACAGCGGATAGAGGATGGCCTATGTTGGCGGCCTATGAAATTTTCGACGCCCTCTCCCGGGTAGTGGTGTCCTCCGCGCTCAGCGGACTGTGGAAGGGCCTTGTCCTTACGCTTGCGGTCGCGTGCCTGTTGAACTTTGCGCGTTGGCTGAACGCACGGACCCGGTACGTGATCTGGACGGCCACTCTGCTGATTGTGTTCGCGTTGTCGTGGTCCCACGTTGGAATCCCGCCGGGTCATGCGGGCGCCGCGCGGATGTGGCTAAAGGCCGGGGAGAAGTACGATCCGGAGAAGGCCGCTTCACGGACGCCGGGCGATGCGGCCGACCTCGAACCGTCGCCGGGCGCTGATCGGCACTGGGACGGGCAACGCGAGGAGCCGGCGTTTACACCGGAACTGCCGGTTTGGTGGCCGCCGGTCGTATTCGCAATCTGGATGTTGGTCGCGCTGGCGCTGTCGGCCAGACTCTTTCTGGGTTTTCGACTCCTCCGTCGCCTCAAACAGAGTGCAAAGCCCCTTCCTGCCCGATATCAAGACAGATTGCGCCATTTGATCCGATCAAGCGATACGCGGCGCTGGGTGCGTCTATGCAGTTCCAGGCAAGTGGGAACGCCAGCGGCGACGGGGCTGTTCAAACCCGTGATACTGATTCCGGAGTCCATGCTGGAGCGGCTGACCGGGGCCGAATTCGATCAGGTGGTCCTGCACGAACTGTCGCACCTGCACCGGCTGGACGACTGGACCAGACTCTTCCAGGCGCTCGCGGGCTGTGTGCTTTTCTTCCATCCGGCCGTTTGGTGGATTGCCCGGCAGATGGACCTGGAACGGGAGGTCGCCTGCGACGACGCGGTGGTGGGCATTTCCGGAAGCGCCAGGGGATACGCGGGTTGTCTCACCCGCCTGACGGAGATGATGACGTCACCGGCCGGATCGGCAATGGGCATTGGCGCCGCCGGAGACCGGAAGCAGATCGTTCGCCGAATTTCACGGTTGCTGGACGCCAGGCGCGGCGCCGAACGCCGCCTGTCCCGCTCGGGTCTGCTGCTGGCATCGGGTCTGATTCTGGCGGTGTTGATTCAGTGCGGACGCGTGGGCCCCGTGCTCGAGGTTCCGGGCCGTTCTGAAGCCTTCGTAAAACTGGCGACGTTCAAGGACCGGCTGCTTTCCATGCTGTGGCTGGATGGGCTGCCTCCCGGTTCCGGACGGATCGATCTGGTCACGGTCGTTGCGGATTCCCTGGACTATCGCACGTTTCAGAAACCCTTTCTGGAGGCTATGGAGAGGGAAATCCTGACGCCGAGGAAGGAGCGCCTCTACCATATCTCGTTCGTTCACGCCGGAGATTTCAACAGGCTGCGACGGAAGAATATCGTGATCGCCGCGCCGCTGGATGGAGACCGTGAAGCAGGCGGTCTGGTACGCTCCCTCGTTACACCGGTGCACAGAAGGGCCATCCGGGACGGAGCGACGCCCGTTGTCATCCGGCGGGACGTGTGGGCCGACGACCAGGTGGTGGTTCTGGTTACGGGCGAGGACCGCAATGCGCTGGCAGCCAATATTATGACGGAGGCGGATCGGATTTACGGCGCGATCGACGGGAAGCGCGACGAAAGAGTCGCCGAGTCTCTCTTCCGTTTTGGCGAAAGAGAGACGCTTGCATTGGAACTGACCGACCGGTTCGGTTGGCGCGTGCGCATTCCCTTCGGCTTCAATTTCATCGATACCGATGCCGATAGCGGGTTTGTGGTACTCACGCGAACCCACGCGCGCGTGACACAATGGCTGTTTGTATATCGAGAGGACGGCGTCAGCCCGGATCGTTTGACAGAGGCGTGGTGCATCCGGAAGCGGAACGAGATCGCCGCCCGGTTCTTTGAAAACGACGTCGTGGATCAGACGGGCCTGAAGGTGAGTCAGCGGGTGTTGGGAGACCGGCTGGCGGTGTACCTGGAAGGCGTGTGGCAGAACACTGTCGCGTGGAAGGGCGGGCCCTTCAGAAGCTACGTGCTGGTGGATGAAAAGACGGATCGGCTCTATTTTCTGGACTTCGGAGTCTACGGCCCGAATCGAAAGAAGGAAACGTATCTGCGTCAGCTGGACGTTGTGGCCAGGACGTTTGAAACGGGGCCGTTCCACGAAGACCGGCTCGCGGCGAAAGGGCGCCAATGAACCCTTCCGGCATCGCTGATTGAGATTCGGGCGCAGAGGACAATCGACCGTTTTTTTGATCTGAATTATTAATCAATTAATCCTCCAGGCACGCGGTAACCGGACCGAACGTGATTCCAGAGCGTAGTGACTTTCAACGTATCGCAAACTGGCAGTTTGCGATACTGCGGAATAACCGACAAGCGGAACCTTAACCTGCAAGGGTTCACATACGACCGGAAAGGAGGCCGACGATGTTGCGTAATAAGAATCCGGACGTGGACCTGAAGTTGGCGTATCCGAAAGTGATGACGCGGTGCGTCGGCATTTCCTTCCTGCTTCTTCTGGTCCTCGCGGTGATGTTTCCCTCCTTCGAGATGGACACCTCCGCGCGAAGTCGGCGGACCGAGGTGCTGACGTTCGAGCACATCCCCGAAACCCGGCAGATGCGTCGCCCGATGCCCGAACGACCCGCCGTGCCTGTTGAAGCGGATAGCGACGACGTGCCAGAGGATGTGACAATCGAATCGACGGAACTGGACCTGGATCATGCTCCCTTGGACCTGTCACCGCCCGTGCGCCACAAGACCGAGCCCGTTGAGGAGGAAGTCGTGGAATTCTGGCGGGTTGAGCGGCAGCCTTCGCTGGTTCGGAGCCCAATGCCAATCTATCCTGAAATGGCGAAGCGCGCCGGGCTGGAGGGGGTGGTGTTCGTGATGTTCACGGTTGGCGCCGACGGAGGCGTCAGAGACGTGCGGGTGGTGCGGGGACCAGAGATATTCAGGGGTGCGGCGATCGAGGCGGTCTCACAATTCGAATTCGAACCGGCGGTACAGAACGACCGCTCAGTCGCGGTGAAAATGACGATGCCCGTCCGGTTCCGGCTGAGCGATTGAGCGTTACCGCGGCTTTACAGATCGCTCGTTTCCACGATGCGAAGGTCGAGGTTGACTTATTTTCGTAACACACTTATAGTCAATGTGTTATTCATATTCTCGGCTGTTTGTATATGGATTGGCGTGTTGTGGGTTAACTTCGGGCACGGACACATGGGAAGCGGCGCTCCGGTTTTCTCCAATCAGTTGCAATTGCGATTCCCGGATGCCCGGCGGGCGCATGATGTGCAGAAGATCGCGGTCCGCTGCGAGCAGTGTGGGAAACCGTTCGGCGTCCCGACCTGGTTTGCCCGTGGAGAGGTGCGACTTCGCTTTTGCGGCAAAGCCTGCCGCGACGCATGGACGTCGGTACTTCCGGATGACCCGAACCGTCTGGTTTTGACTGGACGCCCGGAATACAGGGGTGGGAACTGGAAGGTGCAGACCGCGCTGGCGAGAGAACGAGACGGCTTCCGGTGCAGGAATTGCGGGGTAACCGAAGAGACGCTGGGGCGGCAGCTTGACGTGCATCACAAGACACCGGTCCGGCTGTTCGCTTCCGCCGCGGCGGCAAACCGGCTGGACAATCTGATTTCAGTCTGCCCGTCGTGTCACAAACGCATAGAAGTCAGGATGGCCGACGAACTGCCGCTATTTCACGCGGTGAGACATCCCGGCCAGCGGCAGGACCGCAAATGATACGAAACGTTGGAATCCCGCACTAAACGGCGTTTTTCTCTCCGAACAGACGCTCACAGATCTTGCCGGCGCGTTCCTGATAGCCGTCTGGCACAAAGACGTAGAGTTTCCAGAGCCGTTCGTACTGGTCCTCCACCGCCTTCACGTCGAACGGTGGACTGTCGAGCGGTTCGTTGAGGCGCCGGACTCCGGTTCCGGTTTTCGTGAAGACCCTGGCCTCCTTGATGGAGGAAATATCGGGGCAATACAGGATGACCTGGTCGGGTTCCACGACGATGGCGTCGGCGATTTCCCGTTCGACGCGCTGCCTCGATTCGACGGACCTGTTGTACGATGCGATCAGTTCATCCCGGGCGCGCCGTCCGATTTCTCCTGTGGACAACACGTATGCCCTTTTCAGCAGATCGCGGTAGACCACGCCGCGGACCAGGCGTTCGATGCGCTCGTCCTTTCGCGCGATGAGAGACCGAAGAAGCCCGCCGTCGGTAAGGTTTCGAATGTCTTCCTCCCGAAGACCGAGTTGCACGGCCAGTTCCACCGCCTTGGCAATCATGGCGCCGGATGCGACCTTTGCATGGTGATAATAGACGCGTTCGGTGAGGAAATAACGCAGACGGAGAAGATGCAGCAGTTCCGTCCGGGTGCTGAGTTTCTCGAGGTTGATCGCGAGCTTGTTGTCGGCAACGGTGAAGGTGCTCAGAATACGGTCGTCGTAATCGTGCTTCAAGCCCGCGAAATACGCGTCGCGGCGGAGGTAGTCGAGCAGGTCGGCATCGACGGTGCTGGTAACGATCTGCCGCATCCAGGGCGGATCGAAGCCGCGGTCGGTCAGGAGCCCCACCACCTGCTCTCGCTGACCGGATGCGTCTAGTGCGCTCGCCAGTTCGTCCTGAGAGAGCGCGTATCGCATCCGGTCCGCCGAATCGTGGCGTGGAAACAGCTTGCATTCGTCTTCAAACGTATGGCCGAACGGGAAATGAGACACGTCGTGGACGAGTGCCGCCAGGACAACCGCGGTTTCCTGGTCCGTACTTACGCTGGACCCGGAATCTCTGAGAACGCCTGCAATGTGCCTCGCCATCGCGGCGGTGCCCAGGGAGTGTTCGAACCGGGTATGCGTACACCCCGGGTAAACGAGATGGGCGGTGCCCGTCTGGCGGATGCCCCGCAGCCGCTGGAACTGGCGGGTATCCATCAGCCGGCGTTCCACTTCGCTGAACCGGATGTCGCCGTGGATCGGATCTCGAATGACCATGGAAAAGAGCCTCAATAGCCGAACGCCGCCGTCGCATCACCCCATCCTCCCGGCCGTTCAAAGGTAACCAATCGGCCGACACGTGGCAATGCAAACGCACCATGCGTAACGGGCTGCCGGTGAAGAAGCCGGGCAGCCCGTTTGCTTTGGCATGGCGGCGTACGCGTCGTCCGATGCTCCGGCTCAAAAGTAGAACTTCAGCCCGGCGAATAGGCGATCGATATCCGTTGTGTTGCCGTCGGTAAAGATAAAGTCCCGCTTGTAATTCAGACCGATTCGGATACGGTCGTTGAGAATGATGTCGATGCCGGCGCCGGGGGCGAGTCCGAAGTTGCTCTCGCCGTCCGCGGGCTTGTAGAGTCCCGCCTGAGCCGACAGAAAATACACAAAGGGGTCGGCATTGTAGTCGAAGCGGGAACCCACGCTGTAGATGGACAGTTCTCTATCTGAAAGATAGGCATAACCGCCCTCTATCGCCAGCCAGCCGTCACGCTCGTAACCCAGGTTCAGGCTGTAGAGCAGGCCGGTTCGGCTGCCGTCCGCGTTTCTTTCGAAGATGCCCGAACCGAATGACGGGGCGACGTAGAATCGTCCCTCCGGACCGCCGAAAGGATAGCCTCCACGGCCCAGTTCGCTGCCTTCCGGTCCATCGGTGCGTCCGGATTCCCGGGCGCCCGCCGGCAGTGAAAGCAAGCCGAGGCAGCAGGTGAGAATCAGAGTGAAACGTGCGGTTTTCATGACGGGTTTCCTTTCAGACTGGACTTGGGTGAATTGCCGTCTGCCGATCGGTCAGATTCCAACGTGTCGTTTCTTGTAGGCCTTACGGATTTCCTTCTCGTCGGTCCAGGCGATTTCCGACGTGAGCAGATTGGTTAGCTGGAAGGTGGCCTTGTAGTAGATCAGCTTGTCCTTTCCGACCTGCTGAACGTTGGCCGTGAGGGTGCCGGTGAGCAGATATTCCGCGCCCGTCTGCCTGCCTGGACCGCTGGCCTGTTCCGGGTCCACGTATCCGGACTGCTGGTACTCGTACTCCTCGGCGATGTCCCGGCGGTTCTGTACGTCGGCAAAGCGAAATCTACCGCTCTGGATGAGCTGTGTGCGGACCTTATTGGATAGCATGGTCATATCTATATGTTCTGCGGTACGGTTGCGCATTTTTCCGATCATGACGACCGGCGCGCCGTTGCTCCCCACAATGTTGCTGCCGGACATGGACTGGATCATTTTCTTCGCGATGAGTTGCATATCGTTTTCGCTGAATCGGTCATCCAGCAGTGCAATGGCGTTTGGATCTTCGTACGCGCCCTTTGAGAAGACTCTGGGTCCCGCGCAGCCAACGGCGAACGCGAGAACAACGGCGAGGGCGATGCAGTTTCCTGGTTTCATGGCGAATCTCCTTTCGGTATGATGGATGGTGCGGCGGCAATGCCGTTTCACGTTTTGATCCCCACGGGTGGTTGCGATTTCAATTCCATTCGCATTGGAAATGAGCGCCCGACATGTGCCACTTGTAGGGCAACAGGACGTCCTGGCGATAGCGCACCTGCAGCCGGCAGTCCTGCAAGGGCGAACTCGCGGGATAGTCGAAGGCGAATTCGCGCACGCCGGCACGATCGGCCTCGGGAATATCCGACGACTGGAAGATATCCGGTCTGGTCGACGTGAAGACCTGCATCGTTTTGGACCCGGACGTCTTCAGCGGCACCCGGTCCGCAAACGTGATGCGCCGGACCTGTTTAGGCAGGAGGGGATCGGTAAGGTCCACCCGCTCGTCCCGCCGCCAGGTCCCCGCCAGCACTGCGCCCAGGTCCGCGGTGAAGATGCGTTCGGTGGGGCCGTCGGGTATGATTACGTAGAGATACCGTTTGCGGGCTTCTCGCGACCGGCCGGCGAATTCGAGCTGAATTGCGAGGCTCAGCGCGCGGTTCGGAGGCAGCGCATGGAGCGAGATCGCCTGAAGGACCGTCTTCGAAACGCCTGCTTTTTTTAGTTCGATCAGCGCGTTGGCCGACGCGTTACCCGCAAACCGGCGCTCGCGAACCATCCGGCTGATCGCTTCGTCACCAAAGTCATTCCTGCTGAGATTGATGACGTCTTCCAGGGTGAGCGGAAGCTGGTCGGAGCGTTCGTATATGGGCGGCAGGTTCTTGCCGTCCCAGGTGACGATGTTGATAACGGCGCCCCGTGTGGGAACGTCAGCCGCCCATCCCCCCTGGCTCCACCCCGCGAGGGCCAGGGTCAAACAGATCCAGATTTGCCGCTTCATGGTGTTCCTCCTCTCGGTTGCGGTGACTATTTATACGTTCGGTAGTTCACGAAAGTGCGGGTTCCCGGTCGGATACGTATATCCGTAATGGTTGCGGCTTCTATGACGCGCCCCCGACTGTCGAGCGATTCCAGCGTGAGGGTGTGAGTGCCGCCAGGCAGGACGAGCCTGCCAATCTGCACGTTGTGCGGCAGCGAGACCCAGCTTCGGGTATCGGCCGCCTCGGTTGCGGCGGAGAGCAGATTGACGAAAAAGCCGAGGACCTTGTTTTTCTCTTCCGCCTTGGCAGAAGCGGCGTATTTGACAAGACCTCGCGCGACCGTACGCGCAAGCATCACGGGTTGTTTGTCCTGAAATGTCTGCCAGGCGATGGCGGAGAGGTCTTCCGCCAGGGCAGTTGTGGTCTGACGTCCGGCAGCGCTGACCCTGATGGTCCGGGTACGCGGAGCGACGTCCTCGTACGCCGGCAGGGCCACGCGCAGCCAGTATTTGACTTTCGATTTGCCGGCATAGTGGGGTTTGAAGTGGCGGTGCGCGATTTTTCGTGAGACGCCTTCCACGCGGCCTTTTTTTCTTGCTTTGAGGTCGCCTTCGTAAATGGGCAGGCTGATTTCCTCCTGAACTTTGTGGGGCACGAAACCGATTTCCGAGAAGAGGACCAGTTCGCCGCCGGCGGGTGTGCGCAAATCTGCAGCAGCGGCGCCATCGTCCGGGTCCTCGGTATAACCCAGGGCTTTCTCAACGCGCGCCAGATCTCTCCTCAGGGACGCGGGCGCTTCCAGGCCAAATGCCTCTTGATACGTAACGTAGGCATCCAATGCGTTCCTATAGGACACGTAGGCGTCGTTGAGTTCGCCGGTGGTTTCGTAAATAAGGCCGGTCACATAGTGAATGAAGGCATCGTTCCTGTACGTGGCGTCGTAATCGGCGCGGGCGGCAAAGCGGTCCAGTTTCAGGTTGGCCTTGCGGCACTCCACAAGGGCGTCTTCCGGCTCGTTCAGATACCAGTAGTTGAGCGCTCTGTAATAGTTGATGAATGCGAGTTCGAATTCCTCGCCGCGATAGGCGCGTACCTGATCGTTGGTAACCAGCGAAACCGCCTCGCGGGACAGGGAACGTGTAAAGAGCCGGTCAGAGAGCCGCTCCGCAACTTCGAAGAAACGGTTGGACGCGCGGTATTCGCCCCTGTAATGCGCAATAAGACCGTTCTCCATAAGATAGAGCAGACGCGCCGGACCCTTCCTGGCCTTGCCCAGGCTTTGCAGCGCGGTTTCGTAGTGTCCGTCGACGAGGCTGCTCCTGAAATTGGCGGCGTTGTGGGTGTACGTGGCGCAACCGCTAAGGAAAACCCAAAGAAGCAGGCCCGATCCAAATTTGTGCAGGCTATTCATGGAGGCTCCATAGACCCGGAAGGTAGAGAAGCTTCGCAAACAAACGTGATTCCGTTTTGTGTGGTCACTGTTGCACCAGCAGATATATGCAAACAGCGTGCCAAATTCACAAGATATTTATAAACAATAAGATATGTATTCACATAGGACGGCTCTCCTGTTGTGTTTCGTCCACACTTGTGAACATGAACGACATTCGGCTAGCCCGAACAAACCGAAACTCCGATTCACACAAAGACACGAAGACACAAAGGGAAAGACGGTAATGAGGAAGAAGGGAGAAGGAAGAAGGGAGAAGGAAGAAGGGAGAAGGAAGAAGGAAGAAGGAAGAAGGGAGAAGGAAGAAGGAAGAAGGAAGAAGGATACACCGCGCCCTGTCGGACACGTAAATGGCCCTGCGCCGTCAATCACGTTCATCAGCGCCATTATGAGGGCGACCGGCCGGTCGCCCCTACAAATTCAGTGAGGGCGCGGGACCTCTCCCCCCGGCCCCCTCTCCCGGGGGAGAGGGGGTGAAGTTCCGGGAGATCATCAACCGATGACAGTTCCCCCCTTCCCCTGGGAAGGGGGAACGGGGGTAGGTCCGGCCCCGCGTGGAGCGGATTGACAGGGAAAGAAGAAGGCGACCCGTACGGGCCGCCTGGATGGGTTATTGCAGGGTAGTTGCGAATCTAACGACGCTGGCGATAGAGAGAAGCGTCTATGGCGGCGGCCATGGCCGCTTCATCGAGGCGATGGTCGAGAAACGCATTGATACGGGCGGCCTCCCGGGCCGGATCCGCCAGAATCTGCCGATGTTCCGCATAAAGGGTACGGAAGCCCGGACGATCGGACAGCCAGGTTTCCGTCTGATCCAGATGTTTGCGGAAGATACGCGCCATCCCGTCGTCTCCTGTCCCGGCTCCTGCCGGCGCGCCCCTCCGGATCAGCATCTGCCGTTGCGAGGCGAGGATTTCCTCCATTGCCCGCTGCATGAATATAATGCGGTACGTATGCGTATCGGGAAGGTACTTCAATAGTTCGGAGATGATCTTGACGGCCTTGCCCCCGGCCTCGGGCAGCCAGCTTTGATCCGTCTTCAGCGCCTTGACGCTCTCGTATTCGAAATACCCCTTGCGATTGTCTTCGTCGGCGGTTCTCAGCCCGTCCGACAGGACGTCCATTCCGCCCGCTTCAAGCATCTGCATCATCATCGAAGTGCCCGATCGGGGCAGGCCGGAAACGACCACAATCGTATCGGAATCGACTACGGTACTCATACGGTCTCGCCACGGGAGATGGATCGAAGACGTGGGACAAAAAGGGACACTCAGAGATAGCCCAGAGACTTGAGCCGGTCTTCCAGCGCCTTTTTCTCTTCCGGGGTGTAGTCCGACCCGGACGCCATGTCACCTTCCTGTGCATGAAGGGATTCCAGCTGTTCGGATGCCTCCAGGAGGCGATTGTATTCGCGGATGTCCAGCATGACGGCGACGCTGTTGCCGGCCTGGTCCACCACGACACGCGGCTCAGTCATCTCGATTGTCCCTTGATTGGCGTATTGGCGTCCGGGATAACACGGCGGGCGCAACGTCTTTCAACGAGGCACCGAACCCGGGCGGCGCCTGTTCGTTTATTGCAATTTACCCCTGCCGAGGATTTCCCACACGGCTTCCACCCGGTCGTTCCGAATGCCGTAGATCTCGTTGTGCATGAAAACCGTCATGTCGCTGTAACCGGAAATGAGTTCGATCTTGTCGCCGATTCTCAATGGGTGGTCGGCGCCCTTGAGTTCCAGGTAACCGTGTTCCGCGGAAAGGCCGACGACGTCGATGTCATCCCTGCTTTTGACCCAGGGCATGCCGAACTGGGAGGACGTGGTTTTACGACCGGCGTCGATATAGGCGCGGTCCGGCGCAGGGCGGCTGACCACGGTGGCAAGAATGGAGAGGGCATGATCCAGTCCTCTGACGCCAAGCGACGTGGCGTAGAAGGTGTCCATCATAATGCCGCCGCCGGCCTGGATTTCGGTGAGGCCCGGGCAGGCCGGCGTGTAGGCCAGCGTTCCGGTTCCCCCCGCGCTGACGATCGGGCATTCGATGCCGAACGCCTCAATGCGCTCCCGCGATACCGCAAGATGGGCGATGGCCTCGGCGCAGGCGGCTTCCTTCCGCGCGTCGGGCAGATCCATCGCCTGACCCTCGTAGCCCATCAGGCCCGAGAATACCACGCCGGGCGCAGCATGGGCCCGTTGCGCCAGTTCCAGGGCGGGTTTCCCCGCCCCTACCCCGCAACGCCCCATCCCTACGTCCAGCTCGACAAGGACCCGAACGCTGACACCGACGGCCTGCGCCGCTTCCGATATCATGTTGACGTGGACGGGGTGATCGACGGCGACCATAACGTCTGCATGCCGCTGCAGGTGGGTCAGACGGGCCATTTTTCTTTCGCCCACGACCTGGTTGGCAACCAGGATATCCTTGATTCCCGACGCGGCCATGACTTCGGCCTCACCAAGCTTGGCGCAGGTAATGCCGATGGCGCCGGCGTCCAGCAGTTTGTGCGCAATGGCCGGGGTCTTGTTTCCCTTGGTATGCGGACGCCAGCGAACGCCGCAGGCTTTGCACCGGGCGGCGATTCGGGCGATGTTGTTCTCCAATAGGTCCAGGTCGAGCATCAGGGCCGGCGTATCCAGGTCCCACTTTTCGATCCCGACGGGAGAGTAGCTCATTTAACATTCCTTGAATCGCGCGGTTATCGTTTTTCGGCGATCTCGGCGAGTGTATCGCCGGTTATTCTGACGGTGTGCGTATCGATGCGTTCAACGTCGCGGCGCGAGGCTTTCGACGCCGCGCTGGACGCGGCCTGATACTCGGTGACAAAGGCGTAGGGACCCGGAACGGTGTACGGGACGAACTCTCCGATACGGTCCATTGCCCTCTTTGCCCCGTCGCGGATCAGGTCCCGGGCCTTTGCGGGAGAAAGCGTGAGCGCCGCGGTCCGGCTGAGCCCTTCCTTGACGACGACGCCTTCGATATTACCGACGTACTCTCTCGCTTCGTCGATCGCGGCAAGGTCTCCACTGATGTACGCGGTGGGCACGCCGGCCTCCCCTGCATGGGCGATATTGAACCCGATTTCGCCGATGAGCTCTCCGTTCAGCCAGCAATTGGCAATATCGCGCGAACTCCAGCTGTGGCACAGCACACCCCTGGGCGTGTTTTCCATGGCATGGTGCCCGTACAGAAACATGGCCTTGAAGTCGATGCCGAGGTCCCACGCGGAGATCAGCGGACGGCCGAACATCACCCTGGCTTCGTAGTGGATCAGTTCGACGTTGATACCGCCGCTGCCGTGTCCGTCCAGGACGATCACCTGTTCCGCACCTCCCTCAAGGGCCCCGTCCACCAGCGCGTTGATTTCCAGGGTTGACAGATTCTTCGCCTGGTCATTGTACCGCGTGTTGTCGTATGTCTGGGTGTGGAAGTCCACGACGCCGGCGGCGCCTTCCAGGTCGCACAATACCATGATATTCATGCGGGTCGTCTCCGGTTCAATCGTCGAAAGCAGACGGCGCGTACAGCCGGCCGCCTCTGATGGTGGAAACCGTTTCGAGTTTCTCCCTGGCCG
This sequence comes from Candidatus Latescibacterota bacterium, assembly GCA_963662665.2. Lineage (GTDB taxonomy): Bacteria > Latescibacterota > UBA2968 > UBA2968 > JAAXHE01. The sequence goes on along the minus strand of CAXXJS010000050.1, from coordinate 31,004 downwards.
AACGGGTCCCGCCGCGGGTATCGTTGAAGGCGAAGCTGCCCGTCCGGAGTTCGAGGATGGCGAGGTCCGCCGTCGCGCCGGGACGCAAGGTGCCGATTTCGCCAAGCGCGCTCATCGCACGGGCGGGGGCCGCGGTTACTTTCTCAATGGCCTCATCCAGCGAAAGGCCCAATACGAGAAATTTGGAAACCGTGGTGACGAGGTCGTAAACGGGCCCGTTCAGATTGTAGGCATGGAGGTCGCTGGAAATGGTGCCGGGGGGAAAACCCTGGGACATCGCCGCCTCGGCAACGTCGAACGAAAAGCTGCCCTGGCCGTGGCCCACGTCGAACAGGATCCCGTTTTGAGCGGCACTGCGGGCGGCGGGTCGGACCACGCCTGATTCGTCCAGAATGCCTGTGTCGCTCCTATGAAAGCAGTGGGTGACGATGTCTCCCGGGCGCAGTTCGTCCATCATGTCTTCGAAAGAGACAGGACTGGCGTTTGGATGGATCATCAGCGGGAGACCGGTGGCGTCGCAAACCTGGCGCGCCCGCTTCAGGCACTCTTTGCCATTCTCGCCGACGAGGCTTCTCGACATTCGGATTTTGACGCCTACAATGTCGTCTTTGTGTTCTTCACACATCCCTGCGGCGCGGCCCACGTCGGCGAACCGGAGGTCGGTGAGTTCGCCTATGCCTGGCGACAACAGGCCCTGGGACGAGACGTGCAGGAAGGCCTTGATGCGGGTGGCGCTGGCGTTGATCACGTATTTCTTGAATCCGGGAAACGTGTCGGCGCCCGATGAACCGGTGTCATAAACGGTGGTCACGCCTCTGGCCAGGCACGTGGAGTCAGGCTCGACGCCGTAATGCGATACCCCCCACCAGACGTGGACGTGCAGATCGATCAGGCCGGGCGTCACCAGGTAGCCGGCGGCATCGATCACGGTCTGCGCCGTCTCCTCGTAGATTTCAACGTTCACTGCGGCAATGTGCCCGCCCGCTATGGCCACGTCCCGGACGGCGTGCAGATCCTGCGCCGGGTCTATAACCGTACCGCCTTTAATGAGCATGTCGTATTGGGCGGGCAGGGGTTTCCTCGACGAGTAGGAAATGAGAAGCAATCCGTGGACGGCGGGACGTGGCGGGAAAATAACGAAAACGCCGCATCGCGGCAAACGAAAAGGGGCAACCCGACGGGCGCCCCCTGGACGTGCGACATTGTTCCATACACTATGCCAGATTCGGGTTGCTGCTCCCCCATTCGGAAAGCGGCGGCAGGATGCCCTCGCGAATGATCTCGTCCCGAAGTCCCACGAGGTGCCCGTAGGAGTCTCTCAATGCCCCAAGGTCTTCCTCCGTGCCGTCCGGCATGCTGCAGGTCACGCCATCGGCCGAAAGAGACGCCGGCATGGCCATCATGATGTTTCTGAACTCGGCATTGTTCACGTACGCGCCGCACGGCCAGTCGTACGGTTCGCCGAACAGCCCCCGCAGCATGAAAACGCTCTGCTGGGCGGGAGACTGGAAGGAGGATCGCCCGCGCAATTGAATGATGCGGGCCCCGCCGCCCGTCACGTGGGACCGGATACCGCTCCACGCATCGGTGGTCAGGCCGATGCCGTTTACGGTCTTGCCCTCCAGGATCTCCGTAAGGGGAATGCCGCAGACCGCGGTTCCGCTCGTGAATACCGCCATGGATTCGCCATGACCGCCGTAGGTCTTGCAGCCTGTTACCCGGTCCTGCCGGATCCTGAAATGCTGGGCGAGGGCGGTCTGGAGCCGCGTGCTGTCCAGTGCGGCCAGCGTGGAAACCCTTCCCGCGGGAAGCCCGGAGTGCACCAGCGTGCAGAGCCCGGTGATATCGGCGGGGTTGAAAATGATGATGACGAACTTGCAGTCCGGACAATACCGTTTGACGTCGAGACCGAGCTGTTTGGCAATCAGTCCGTTGTCACGGGTGAGGTCTTCGCGGGTCATCCCCTCTTTTCTGGGCGCGCCGCCCGAACTGATAACATAGGCGGCTCCGGAAAGCGCTTCGGCGATATCCGCGGTCCAGGTGACGTTGGCGCCAGGAAAACCACAGTGGTAGATTTCCTCGGCGGCGCCTTCCAAACCCGGTTCGAACGGGTCGTACATGGAAACCCTGCCGGCGGTTCCCGATGCCAGCAGGGTCTGAGCGAGATTTGAGCCGATGGCTCCGGCCGCGCCCAGAACGGCTACTTTTTCGTCTGTCAGATACATCGGCTATCTTCTCCTGGCGACCTATCCGGTTCACTCACCCGCCTGCTCCTCCAGGCTCGTACTCATATTGTACGCCTCTTCGGCATTCCTTGCGCTTTCCGAGGCCGCATCGTCCATACCCGCGTCTGACTGTTCCTTCGAAAGCAGGGCCCACGACCGGGACAGTGCCTGCCATCCCTGTACGCTGGTGGCCTTCAGACTGACAACCATCTTGAGGGCATCGATGGAGTCCTGGTACCTGCCCTGTTTTTCGTAAATTCGACCCAGACGAAACCACGCGTCGGAGTCCTGTGGATTGGCCTGGACACTCTTCAGGAACAGGTTGACGGCCTCCTCGGTTCTGCCCAGATTCCTGTAGCATTCCGCGAGGTTGAACAGCGTATCGACGTCTTCCGGCCGCTGCACGGCCACCCTTTCCAGGAGTTCGGCCGCTTTCTCGTAATTGCCTCCCATCAGGTGCATCTGACCGGCCATTATCAATACGTCCAGATTCTCGGGGTCGATGGCCAGGGCCTTCTCGGCGGATTCGAGAGCGGCCGCCTTGTCGCCCACGTATTGTTGGGCGCGGGCAAGGTCGTTCAGATAACCGGCATTGTCGGGAACCAGTTTATGGGCCTGGGCGAAACACTCTCTCGCTTCTTCGTACTTCTTGAGGTTCATATATGCCCGGCCCAGATTGACAAACGAGGAGGCTTCGGTGCTGTCGAGTTCGACCGCTTTCAAATAGGCGTCGATTCCGGCCTGGGCCTGGCCCATGTTCAGGTAGGTCACCCCCAGCGCCTGGTAGGACATGGGCTTCTCCGGCGCCAGGGCGATGGATTTCTGAAGAGATTCGATGGCCGCGCCGTAGTCTTCGGCGCCGATCGCGCGAACGGCGCTATTGTAGTTGCGGCTCCACCACATATCCAGATACGGCTGGATTTTCTTGGCGTATTTTTTCTTCCCTTTCCTGGTTGCGAGTACCCACTCGAATTCCTTCCTCATCTCGTCCTGCATGTTCTTCTCGGAGTAAATCTCCCCCAGCATGAAGTGCGCCTGTACGTCGTTCGAATCGCCTTCGATAACAATCAGCAACTGGGCGAGGGCCTTGTCGAACAGCCGCTGGCTGATGTAGAGATGGGCGGACCGCTTGGCTATTTTGGCATCGCCCTTTGTTATCTTCTTTTTTGCGGCGTACACCTCCGGGGGTGTGAATACGAGACTGCCCAATACAAGAAGCGCGAGCACGGGAATGCCCGCCCGGCAAAGGAATCGCATATTGAGGTTCAAAGCCTTTCCCCTTTCTTTATTTGCGATGTACGGTTGATCCAGCCAGCGTCAGCACAACACTTTGGAACACGGCTCAGACCGTTGCGCGGGTTGAGCCGATCGGCGATTGTCTCCACTTTTTAAGTGCAAACTGCTGATCGGTTCAATATAGAAGGCACGCATAAATCTGTCAAGATCAAACGCAAAAAAGCCGGCGGTGGGCATTCCCGTGTAAAAGCTCCGGACGTCCCGTCAGCGCGTTTGCCCGCCGGGATTTGCTATGCGTCCCTGTCTGAAATCAGCTCCCCGCCTACCGACCAGTGGTCTCGGGTCACTTCCTCGATGACCACCATGGTGCCATCCGGTTTGGCGCCGCAGATATTCTGAAGTGCGTCTGTGATGGCCTTGACCAGTTCCCGTTTCTGGTCCGTCGTGCGGCCGTCGAGCATCTTGACGTTGACATAGGGCATGCCGGCATCCTTTCTGGAAACGAAAAACCGTGGAATGCAGGGTCGGACCCTGTCTGCCTGCTTGCGCGCTGCGCGCAGGCAAGCGTGCGTACGCACGGGCAGGCAGCCCGATGGAATTTTTCAACGGGCCGTCAGGCCAGCGTTTCGTCGATGACGATGAGGGTCTTGATGGAGTCTCCGGCTTCCGCAACCGTCTGAAATCCGACGGCGGTTTCTTCGAGGGGGAACCGGTGGGTGACGAGTTTTTTCGCGGTCACCACCCCGCGGCCAACGACGTCCAGTGCTTCCGCGGTGTCCGGCGGACCGCAGGAATAGCTGGTCGTTAGGGTGATGTCCCTTGCGTAAAGATCGTACGGGGCGATCTCCAGCGCGCGGCCTGGTTCGGCGGGGGTGAACAGAAGCACGGTCCCGCCCGCACCAACGGCTGAAAGCCCCGCCTCCATCGCCGTCACAGTGCCCGGGCCGACCACAACCAGGTCGGCCATGTCCCCATCTGTGGCGGCGGCGACGGACTCGGACAGGCTCTCCCGCGTGACGTCTACGCCCAGGTCGGCCCCGAGTTCCATGGCTTTGTTCAGCCGGTAGGGCACCATGTCCGCGGCAATTACTGTTGACGCGCCGTAATGCCTGGCGAGCAGGGCAAGAAGCTGACCCATAATGCCCATGCCGATGATCAGGACACGGTCATCAGGTTGCACGCGGGCGCGGCGTTTCAACGCCTGTACCGCGCAGGCTGTCGGTTCGACGAGGGCGCCGTCTTCGACGGAAAGCGAAGCCGGAAGTTTCAGCGTGTCTGTTTTGAGATTGAGGCCGGGCACGCGGACGAACTCGGCGAGACCGCCGGGGTCCAGCGCAGAGGCCTTCCAGGTGGGACACATAGAAAAATGCCCCCGGCGGCACAAACGGCAGTTCATGCAGGGGGCATGATGATGAACGAAGACCCGCTCGCCGGGCGAAAAACCTTCGGCCCTGGAGCCGACGTCAACGACAATCCCGGCGGGTTCGTGCCCAAGGACGATGGGCGCCTTGCGGCGCACGTACCACGGCAGTGTATCGCTCGTGCAGATGCCGCAAACCGCCATTTTAACGAGGGCGTCTTCAGGCCCGACGTCGGGGATCGGTTCGTTTTCGATTCGGATGTCGCCGTAGTCGTACAGACGGGCTACGCGCATCATCCGGCTTTTTCCGGGCTGGGTTTGGAAGGCACAACCGCGAATTTGACGTCGTTGCCCTTCTCTAAGAGTAGCTCGAAGACGTGTTTCAGGTCGGACAGGGAATAGGTGCCCGAAATCAGGCCGTTGAGGTGAATCTTCCTGTCGACCAGCATCTGGTAGGCCTTTTTCACGGCGCTGCGGCTGTAGTGAAACACGCCCTTAAGCGTGATCTGATCGTAGTGCAGCCGGGCGGTATCGAAGGTGGCGACGGTGCCTTTTGGAAGGCCGCCGAACAGAACGATCGTTCCACCCTTGGCGACCAGGTTGGGAGTACTCTCCCATACGGCAAGCTGACCGGTGCATTCGATCACCAGGTCCGCGCCGATGCCGCCGGTCAGTTCCTTGACACGGTCTATCGCGTTTTCCGCATCCACGTCGATGATCTCGTCCGCGCCGAGCGTTGTGGCGAGTCTGAGCCGGTATTCGCGTTTGCCGGCCACAATGACCCGCTTCGCGCCGAAAGCGCGCACAACGGCCGTGTGCATCAATCCGATGGCGCCCGCGCCGATGATGAGCACCGTGGCGTCCGGCCCCATCAGCACCTGGTCCATGCCGTAGACCACGCACGCGAGCGGCTCCAGCATGGCCGCTTCTTCGTAGGAAAGATCGGCGGGCTTTTTGTACATGTTGTTCTGCACGACGTGGGCCGGCACGCGGACGTACTCCGCGAAGGCGCCGAAGACCATTTCGTCTATGGCGTACGGGCAGAGGTTCTCCCGCGACTTGTGGCAGTCCACGCACTCGCCGCAGGGCGCTGTAGGCGCGGTCATCACCTGGTCCCCCGCCTTGAACCTGGTTACACCCTCTCCAACTTCGTATATATCGCCGGAAAACTCATGCCCGAGAGGCGTTGGCGTGGGAATTTTCGGGTGGCCGCGGCGAAAAGTCTTCAATTCGGTGCCGCACGTCAGTGCCGACCGCACCCTGACGACCACTTCGCCGGGACCGGCGCCGGGGATGTCAACGTCCCGCAATTCAAGCCGGCCGGGCTCAAGAAGAAGCGATGAAAGCATAGCCCTCACTCACTTTATATTGGTGACCCGCCATATGCATAGTTGTTCTATAAAGAAATCTACCGGAATTCGGCGCGGTATGCAAGGTCTTTCAATTTAAATTTCCGGCGTGCGCGGCCGTGTTCAACGCACGATATTACGCGGTTGGAGCGCGTTTGGACGAGAGGACAGGATGCGGATCTCGAATCGTGCAGCCGTCTCGCGTCGTCGGTCGCCCGCTGACCGACGATTCAGAAGATGGTTATTTCGGAAAAAACGGTGCGTCCGAACGCTGCCTTGCCGCCGTAGGCCCTGATGTCGAACGCCGACAGGAAAGTCACCGGAACCGCGCCAAGTACCGCATTGTTTTCCAGGTCGAGGATCGTGAGTCGAAGCACGCCGGTAAATGGATCGACGACAGCGACGTATGCCGTCTTGTCGTCGCGGGAAACCCCGAAATTAACGGCTTCCCCATCGATCTTGATTTCGCTCGATAGATTGAAGGTGGCTGAATCTACGGTCCAGAAATAGCCCTCCAATACGAAACCGAACTGTTCCGCAGGCGCGAGAAATAACCGACTTCCGGTCGCGTAGAGCTTACTGCCGTCCCTGGACGCCTTAAGGTCCCAGACCTTCGTCGTTGAATCCGGCGCGATCTCCAGCGAACTGACGACCTCTTTGGTCGCAGCGTCGATCGAGACGATCCGGACCGTCGGATCATCACCCCCCCGGGTTGTTGCGGTGTAGATTCTGTCGCCCTCCAGAGAAACAACAACCCGCGCATTGCCCCGTCCGCCAAGCTCGATACTGTCCGAAACCGCCCGCGCAGAAGCGTCGATTACCGAAAGCCGGGGGATATTGTTATGCGCCACGTAGAGTTCGCTGCCGTCCGGAGAAATGGCGATGCCACTGGGCGGCAGGGAAAGAGGAATCGTGCCCACAGACTCGGCATTTCTCAGGTGGATGACTTCGACCTGACTGGCGATGTCTTCGGTAACGTAGCCGAGCCGGTGATCTGCGGAAAGTGCTATTCGGAATCCGCCACGTGTTCGTGGCGGGGAATCCGACGATTCGGGCGGGTCCAGGAGCGGCAACCGGTAATCGATCTCACTGGATTCGGTAAGCGCGTAGAATGAGTCCTGACCGACAACGTAAAAGCGCCTGTTGAGATATGAGTAGGAGACACTGCGCGGCTGGCTGAGGACGACAGAAAGGCCGGGGTCGTAAAAATAGGATTGTGCATCTACTACATAAACCCTGTCTGCCCGAAAATCCGCAATATAGATTCGTGCCGGATCGAAGGGCTCCCTGTCCGCGTCTTCGGGCGGCGCGGAAACGCCGAACTGCCGTGCGAAGTGGACGAAGTCCTGAAAGTCGACTTCGCCGTTGCCGTTCAGGTCCAGCCTGGCGTCGAAGTCCGTGTCCCGGTCCGTCTTCCCGAATCCCCGGGCGAAGGCGATGAAATCGGCAAAGTTGACTTCGCCGTCTTCATTGAAATCGACCGGCGAGGTTTCCTGCGCGGTGACGGCGTTGCTCATCAGGAGACAGACACCAGATACCACAAGCGCGGCTCTGACCATTGACTTTCCTCCGGGACTGTTAGCTATGCGGGATAGAGTTCGGACCGGTACCGCCTGGTGTAGAACCGGGTGGCTCGTTCGAGGTCCAGGTCGGCGATGAGCAGGTCTTCCTTGCCGCACGGGAGGTATTCGATGAGATTGCCTTCCGGGTCGATCAGGCTGGTGGCGGAATTCTGGCATTTCATGGCCTGGTTGACGCTGGCGAAGTAAATGTTGTTCTCCCCCGCGCGACACTGCATGGCTTTCTCGTAAAAGGATTCGCCCCATTTCCTGGGCTTTTGTCCACCTTCGTCGCTGCCCGTGACCTGGGGCTGAAAGACAATCCGTGCGCCCCGAACGGCGGGCCAGCGCACGGTTTCCGGATATCGCCAGCCTTCGTGACAGATGGTAATTCCGAACGTCACGCCCTTTACCGCAAAGACCCTGCGCTGACCGTCCGGCACGTAATTCTCGGATTCGCCGCCCGGTGTTATCTGATTCTTGGTCTGGTGGCCAAGCATACGACCCGCCGGCGAGATAACGAAAGCCCGGTTCTCCAGGCCCAGTTCGCTTTGCCACTCCATGCCGGCGATAATGGCAACGCCGGTCTTGCGGCAGCCCGCGCGAAGGTCCGTCAGCGCCTGCTCCATAGCCGGTTGATCCGGTTCGGGAAGATCGAACGTTGCGCCTCTGAGCCCGGGAAGGTAAGTCTCCGGCGTGCAGACGATATCCACCTCCCTGTCCCGGCATTCGTGCAGAACGGAAACCAGCTTTTCCACGCCTATGGGGATGGAGGGCCGCCGCTTGAGGGCGGCCAGGCAGACGCGCAGCGTTTTTGCCATCGGCGAGACCTCGAATTTGGTGGACGACTCTGGAATACGGGGAACAAAGCTTGAACGGAGTGCGCAGACCCGTGGCGCCAGAAAGATCAATAGAATCGGGGGAATTGTCAACCCAATAGACGGGGGTGTTACAGGCGGGCCGTCAGGAGCAGGGGCGCGGAATGCACGTTCGCGCCGTCAAGGAGACGTTTGAGTGGACCGGTCTGGACCGTACCCTCGGCAAGGCGGTAGAGGCGGAACGGGGCGTCCGGCGAAACGGCCGGAAACGCAAGGCGACCGAGATCCGGAAGTCTGCCGTTGCGGGAGGTGATCAGGGCATGAAAGCAGGCGGGGCGGGTCAGGGTCCGAATCCTGGTACCGGACAGGTCGACTTCTCCGGGAACCGGACTTGTGAGCGGCTCGTGAAAAAGCGCCGTATTGAGGCATCGGAGCGCATGAAATGCGGGACGGGGGTTGCAGGACGTGTCCAGAAGCCCATGGGCCACGTCCAGTGTCCGGTCCAGATCGATGAGGGGTTCGAAGAAGACGCGAGCAGTGGGTAAGAGTGCGGCGGAAAGGAGGGATTCCACGGCCGCGTTCGCATTCCTGACGTCGTCGCGGGAGGCGAGGGTCACGGCCAGGTCCACTGCCCTGACCTGGCTGAGCGCGCCGATATCCAGAAGTTCCTTCGCGGCTTGCCACGGATCGCTTTCGTCGACACGACACAGGACACGGTCGATGGACGCGCCCGTTTCAGCCAGATAGCGGTTCAGTTCGGGCAGTTCGCCGGGCATGTATCCGATTCGGGTACGCGGGTGCTGTTTGTCGGGACGGACCTCGCCCGGGAGGATGGGTGCAAGCGAAATACGCGTGGAAACGTCCGTCCCGCCTGCCGCGAGCGCGCCGGTGAGGTCGTCGGGCGGCAGCAGGGCTCCCGGTATCTGGACTTCCCATGTGTCCACGATATCCGCGAACCGCCGGAAGAATGGCAACACATCCGCTGCGGAAGACGACGGCAGCATCGCCGTGAGGCGCACACCCTCGCCGCAAAGGAGTTCGAGCCGTTCGCGCTGGACCGAATCTTCAAGATCCGCGGCAGCGAACCGGACCGCGGATGCGCCGAGTTCCACCGCTGCAAGCAATGGATAGTCGTTTCTCACGCGCTGTCGGACGATGCTGGGAAATGCGATCGGGACATCGGTGCGAGGCGCGAGGGGATGCAGAAGGGTCAGGCCGAATCCGTCGCCGGGAATGCCCGCCGAAGTCCGGGTGAGCACCCGTCTCGTGGCGGCGGTCGCGACTTCGTCCGGGGCAGGCGCGCCTCCGGTTCGGATGAAGTGTGCGTCGGTCCTGTCGCCAAAGACGCGGAACAGATAGAAACCGAGCTTGGGCGCGTCGTCCCTCCCCTGCTCAGGCGGCGGAGGACCGGTGAACAGGTGGCTGAAGCCCGGGCGCGTGAAGGAGGTCGAGGGCACATTGAAGATTCGGGTGGACCCGATCCGGTTAAGAAACGCGAAGTGGACGTGCGCCGCGCAGACCACCTCGACCCGGTGTCGAAGGATCAGATCGAGTATCCAGCGCCTGTCGGGCTGGCCGATATTGTCGTAGTTGCCCAGGTGAGGCTCGTCCGGGTGCTCCAGAAACGGCGGCAGGTGGAGAAAGAGAAAAACACGATCACGTCCACGGGTTTCCAGGTCGCGTTCCAGCCAGTCGCGCTGAGATCCGGTCTCCGGCAGATCGGCGTTGAGGATCTGTGAGTTGATCGCGATAAAGTGACAGCCGCAGTGGTCGAAGCTGTACCGGGAAGGGCCGAAACGGGCGTGGTAGCGCTTCAGGGACTCGGGCGTGACGGGCATGGTGGGCATGGTCGGATCGGGTTTGTCGCCCACGTCGTGGTTGCCGGCAACGAGGTATACGTCAGTGTCCAGGCGCGCCAGTTGCTCCCGCGCCTTGTCGATCGCCTCTTTGTGGCGCCGGGTTTCGGGGTATTCCTGGACCAGGTCGCCCATGTGTACGATAAAGTCGGGGCCCAGAGACGCGGCGAGCCCGAGCGCCACGTCGGCTCTGGCGGTCTGCTTGCGGCGGGATTCGAATTCCAGCGCGCGGCCGCCAGGATCGAGCATGTAGTGTGTGTCCGCCAGAACCACAAACTCGAACTCGGCGGGCGCCATCATGGAGCGATCGAACATCATATAGAGCCTGGAGAAACGTTACGATGGAATCCTGAATGGACCGATGCGTTCCTGCTGTATTCGATGCCCGTGTCGACTGCGCACAAATGGAATCAAACGGAAATACACCGACGCGCCGCCACGGTCCACCGGCTGTTAGCAGTCCGTTGGAAAAGCCGCTCTGAAGGCGATGCCGACTCGTCCTTCATGGCCCGGTTCAGCCCGACGTCCGTTCCTCACCCTCTGTTTCCGTCGCCTCCAGCGTTTCCCACACTGCAATGCACGCTTCGATCCGGGTCTGTATCCGCTGGCGTTCCTCGGAGACCGACTGAAGGTGCTGCCAATCCGACGCCCGGTCGCCAAGCGCCAGTTGCCCCTCCAGGCGCTCGAGTTCCGCCTCCAGGTCCAGGATCTCCGTTTCGATGGCTTGCCGCCGCCGCTCGCGCCCTTCCTGCGCGCGGCGGGCGGCACGGTTTCGCTCATAAACGGCCTTCTGGGAGGCCTTCTCCGGCGGGCGGGGGGCGGGGCGGTCTTCCGCCTCTCCGCGGCGGCGTTGCCAGGTGTCGTAATTTCCCTCTATCAATTCCCATCCGCCATTCCCGAGTACGAGCAATCGGTCGACCAGCAGATTGAGAAAGTAGCGATCGTGCGAGACGGCGATCATGGTTCCGTCGTATGCCTTCAGGGCGTCTTCCAGCACGTCCCGGGACGGGATATCCAGATGATTGGTGGGTTCGTCCAGAACCAGGAGATTGGTCTCGGATCTCATCAATTTCGCCAGGGCCACCCTGCTTTTTTCTCCACCGCTGAGGCTGCCGGTTTTACGCTCGACGTCGTCGCCCGAAAAGAGGAAAGCGCCCAGAACACTTCGGATTTCTCCAACCGAGGCGTCGGGAGTGACCGTCCGGATCTCATCCTGAAGCGTGCGGCCGGGGGTGAGTTCATCGCGGTGCTGGTCGTAGTAGCCCACCTTGACGTTCGAACCGGTCTCCACGATTCCGCCATCGGGCGGTTCACGGCCGGTGAGCAGCTTGAGCAAGGTGGTCTTGCCGGAACCGTTGGGTCCGATGACGCCCAGGCGGTCGCCGCGCCGTACGAGCAGGTCCAGGTCCCGGAACAGGACGTTGTCGCCGTAGGCCTTCGAAGTTTGCTGGAGTTCCACAACCCGGTTCCCGCCCCTCGCGCCGGCCGTAAACCGCAACTTGAACTCCCTGTCGCTGGCCGGGCGTTCTAGCGTATCCAGTTTCGTCAGGGCCTTTCTGCGACTCTGCGCCTGTTTTGTTTTCTGTCCGGCGATGTTCCGGCGTATAAAGTCTTCCGTCTTTCGGATATGGTCCTGTTGACGCTCGTATGCCTTGTGCCGCTTTGCCAGGCGCTGTTGTTTTTCGGTGGCGTAGAAGCTGTAGTTGCCCGCGAACGCGTCCAGCGCACCGTGTTCCAGTTCAACGATACGATCAATGGTGCGGTCCAGAAAATACCTGTCGTGGGAGATCACGACGAACGCGCCGTCGAATGAGGGCAGGAAGCCCTCCAACCATTCGATGGCCTGAAGGTCCAGGTGGTTGGTGGGTTCATCGAGCAGAAGCAGATCGGGTTCGCTTGCGAGCAGGCGGGCAAGGGCGAGACGGTTCTTCTGACCCCCGCTGAGTACTGAAACCGGGGTTTCGAAATCCGCGCCGGTGAAACCCAGCCCGTACAGGATGGCTTTCGCGCGGGCCTCAATCTCGTAACCGTCCCGGGCTTCGTAGGCATGCTGCAGACGTCCATATGCTTCCAGGAGCGCGGGCTGCTCCCGTCCCGAGGTCAATCGATCTTCGAGATCGCGCAGGCGGCGTTGGAGTTCAATGACGTCCGAGAACGCTTCCAGCACAGTTTCGAGTACGGCGGACCCGTCATCCAGTTCCGGGTCCTGCGCCAGGTACCCTGCGTTCAGACTACGCCGGGTATGTACCTCGCCGCCGTCCGGCAGCAGACGGCCCGTAATCAGGTGAAAGAGCGTCGTTTTTCCACAACCGTTGCGGCCAACCAGCCCGATACGGTCGCCGGCTTCGATCTTCCACGTCAGATCGGTCAGCACCGTGACGGCCCCGAAGGCCTTGCGGACGCTTTCGAGTTGGACCAGCGGCATGTCTGTTCATCTCCAAATGCCGGCAGGCGATTCCGGATGAGACGACGGGATTGCCTCACGTGCGCGGTGGTTCCTCAACCCGCAGGCGATACACAACGGACGGGGGCAATGCCGACAACGTGTCCTGGAGTGGAAATTTCGGAACAGGGCGGGCAGGAGACGCGGCGAGGAGAGACGTTCAGGCGACCTCAGACCTCTGGTCGATGATCTCAACCTGGTCTTCGGGACTGTAGAAGTACGCGCCGGGGCGCCAGTCTCGGCCCAGATCCCCCAGCAGACGGCGTTGTCTGGGCGTGCATTTCGCCAGAACTTCACCGGAGTGGCCGTTAAAGTCGAAGGTCCGGAAGCATTGCTGGCTATAACAGTATATGAGTGTCTTTCTGGACCGCTTTGAAAGGTTGGACGAAACCCCGTGCCAGAGGGCGTGGGAAAAGACGGCCGCGTCACCCGCTGCCGCGCAAAGTTGCACTGCACCGGGAGTGCGGGCCGTAATGGGCGCGTCCCCCTCCGGGTAGGGTCGCAGATGGCTGCCGGGAAAAATGGTAAAATTGCCGCAGTCGGGTTTTTTGACGTCGGTGAGAAAATACTGGATTTTGAGCTGGAGCGGCCAGCTTGTTTCGGTGACGCGAATATGTCGCAGGGCCTGGCCGCCGTCTGTGTGGATAAAACCCATGTATCCGGGATTCGGCGGACGCACAACGGCTTCCGCCATGCTGAGCTGGATATACGGGCCCATCAGTTCCAGGATAACGCCGAACGCGCCGGGATGGTCAATGAGACGGATAAACGCGTCGCCGTCCGGTAATATGTTTCTGCGGTCCAGGCCGGACTTCCGGTCCGCATCGGCCTTGTTGAGGACAAACTTCCGGTGCAGCCGGTCCACGTCCCGCCTGAGACTTACGGTTTCTTCGACCGAGAGGACACCCTTGAGCAGGATATACCCGTCTATCGCCCACTGCTGTTTCTGCTCGACGGTCAATTTGCGCGGTTCCATGACCATGTCTCCCAGGATCGTTACGACCTCCATTACGTACCGGCTGCATCCCCGCTTCCAGTGCATCCGATCGACTTCCATCAAACGGTACGGCTATGTTTCGTCGCGCGGCCGCTCGGCGGCGGCGGACCGCGGCTTTCGGGTTATTCGCTCAATGACGCCGACCGCTCCCGTTCCAGGTTGGCGCGAAGCCCTTCGGCTGCTTTCCTGGCATCGGCCGCGAAATCCCGACCGGAGGAAGCGTAGAGTACGCTCCTGGATGCGTTGACGAGAAGGCCGCCGCCATTCCCGTCTGCGCCGTGCCGGATCACGGCCGCGGGATCCCCCATCTGGGCGCCAACGCCGGGGACCAGGATGGGAAGTTCCGGCGCGAGGCCCCTGACGCTGGCGAGTTCACCAACGTGAGTCGCGCCGACCACGAGGCCGCAGGGGCCCGTGGCGGACCATTCTACGGCTTTCCTCGCAACGTGCAGGTAGAAAGGACCGTCATTTGTGGAAAGCCGCTGGAAGTCTGCCGCGCCGGGATTGGACGTGAGACAGAGCAAGAACGCACATCGGTCGCGGTAGTCCAGGAAGGGCGCCACGGCGTCGGCGCCCATAAGGGGGTTGACGGTGACCGCGTCCACGCCGAGCCTTTCGTAAGCCATCTGTGCGTAGCGCGCGGCGGAGTTGCCAATGTCCCCCGCCTTGAAGTCGAGCACAACGGGCGTTGTGTCGGGGATGGCATGGATGACATCCGTGAGGCTCTGCCACCCCGCCGGCCCCATCGCGCCGAAGAAGGCGAAGTTGGGTTTGTAGGCGCAGACAAGGTCCTGCGTGGCGGAGACGATTTCCCTTAGAAATACAGAGACCGGGTTCGCGGTTCCGGTGAGGTGGGCAGGCAGGCGTTGCGGATCGGGATCGAGGCCCACGCAGACCCGACTGTTTCGGGTGTCGGCGGCGTCGCGGAATTTCTGGAGAAAGCTCACCCCTCGCTCCTGGAAGGGATTCTAAGAAGCTGTATCAGGCAAGCGGGCCTGTAAGCCGAGTTCTGTCGTCCGCCGCTAAAGCGCCGGACGGATGGCCATTTATCTGGGACGCCGGTTGCCCGACGCCTCTGTGCAGCCTACCCGAGCGTTTTATCGAGACGGGCCGCCTCTCCGCTCCTATTTGGCCTTGCTCCGGATGGGGTTTACCGTGCCGCTCCCGTCTCCGGGAGCGCGGTGGGCTCTTACCCCGCCGTTTCACCCTTGCCCGCAACGAAACCGTGGTTTCGCCCGCTGGCGGTCTGTTCTCTGTGGCACTTTCCTTCGGGTTGCCCCGCCTGGGAGTTACCCAGCATCCTGCCCTGTGGAGCTCGGACTTTCCTCACCCATAACAGCCCGTTGAAAAGGTCCTTCCGGTCTGCGGTCCGCCTCGCATGCTTCAGCAGGCAGTCCGGCTCAGGCTGCCGATTTGCCCGGCCTGGCCAGCAGAACGACGCTCTCAACGGACTGTTACAGGCGCGGCCATCCGGCCCGCTATGCCTGAATTGTGGGTTCGTGAACCGCCCGGCTGCTCACGGTTTGCGTTTCATGGCGTCCGAAATCCCCTGATTGGCCAGGCGGTCGGCGTGTTGGTTCTCCGAACGCGAGACGTGGCGGATCCGGAATCCGTCGAACGGCACCGCGAGTTCGCGGGCGCTTTGATACAACGGCAACAGCTTCTCGTTCTTTACATTGTACCGGCCGTTCATCTGCCGGACGATCAACTCGCTGTCTGAGACAACGTTGACACGCGTTACCCGCAGCCTCCGGGCAATTTCCAAACCGTAAATAAGGGCCTTGTATTCCGCCACGTTGTTAGTGGCGTTGCCAATGAATTCCGATTGTTCACACAGGACCACGCCCTTGAGTTCAACCCGTACGCCGATGCCCGCCGGGCCGGGATTCCCCTTCGCCGCGCCGTCCACGTAAAGCGTTATCGTATCGCCGCCCGCCACGTCAGGCATCTTCCCGCCACACCAGGATCCGGCCGCAGTTCTCACAGCGAAGGATCCGGTCCTGCCGACGGACCTCCATACGACGCTGCGGCGGCAACTCCCTGAAACACCCTCCGCACGAACCCTTGCCGATCGGCACCACGGCGACCCCGTCCCTGACAACGGCGCGGATCCGGCTGTACGTGGACAGAACCCGCATTTCCACGTCGGTTTCCGCAGCCTCCCGCTCTTCGCGCCACCCGCGGGCGTCTTCATCGACGCGATCCAGACGGCTCTGCAGGTCTTTAATTTCCGCCATATATTCGGCTTTCAGCGCCTTGTACGCGCTCTCTTCCTCCTTCAACATTTCTTTCAGGTCATCGTGTTGCTCGATACCCTCCAGGATAATGGTCTCGTTTTCGTCCGCCCTGTTTCTAAGGACTTCGATTTCAATCTGGAGCGCATCATATTCACGGTTGGTCTTCACTTCGTAGAGACGGTCCTGGTGTTTTTTCAGATCCGCCTGTATTGCCTCCAATTCACCCTCCACGTGACGCCGGTTCTTTTCGAGTTCCGCAGCCTGCTCCTTCTTGACGTCCACCGCCTGTTTTGCGGAGTCGACCTTCTTGCGTATTTCCGCAATTGCTTCGGGATAATCTGTCTGCACCTTTCTGAGTTTGTCCAGTTCCGTATCGACGCGTTGCAGGTTCAAGAGACTATGCAGGCTTTCTTTCATGCGTAAACTCCAATAAAAAAGAAAGGCGCATCCGTTTGACGAATGCACCCTGACGATTGCCGGCCGTCCAGTTCCACTCGCGGACAGGCCGAGGCCACCTTGCCTTTCGGATCATGGTGGGCGATACTGGACTCGAACCAGTGACCTCTGGTATGTGAAACCAGCGCTCTAACCAGCTGAGCTAATCGCCCACCTGAATAATTCAGACCGCTCACTTAAAGGCCATTCCTTAATTTATACGCCGGGCGAACTGGTTGATTCAATAACCGGACAAAAAGTGGATTTAAGCCCTTTGAATAAACAAAAATCAACCGGAAATGTCAAGCGCATTCCAGTTTGGAACCCCACACCCGGTTCCTCCGCATTCGCAACGATTAACTTGACAGCGAAAAGGGATTTCTATAAATTTCGGCCCTTGATTCGGGTGACCCCGTCGTTCAGTGGTTAGGACACCGGGTTTTCAACCCGGCAACGGGGGTTCGACTCCCCTCGGGGTCACCAGTTTTATCGCATACTCCGTTAATTATTAACATGTTGTATTCAGAGTCTGCCCGCCCTTCCATTCATCCCGCCGCCATTCTCGATTTAAGATGAATTACAACCTGCCTGATATTGACGACTGACAACTCTGCTCCGCGCCGCGTCGGCAGCGCGACGTCGGTCAATAGGGCATTTCACCCCCTTCCTGGCGGGCGGTTGACGAACCGGCGCCACGCTGCCTGCGCTATTCATCCAACCATATTATCTCTACCCACGTTGTCGAAAGGAATGCCACGATGAATAAAATCAAACCCGCCCTGACAGTTCTGCTCGCGACCGTCACTTTTTCGGTATATGCAGGTGAAGACGGGGGTAAACCGGAAGGAAGAGACGAAAAGCAGGCCGGGGCACACGTCGGGTCGGCGGAGTTCGAGCAACTGAAGTCACTGGCCGGGCGCTGGGAGTCCGAGATGCCGATGTCCGGGGGCGGGGGTTCGGAAGGCGGGAAAGGCGCGATGATGACGGTTGCAACGGAGTACCGCGTGGCGGCCAACGGCAGCGTCATCGTTGAGCGCAACTTCCCTGATACCCCCAAGGAGATGATCTCCGTGTACCACGACCGCGGCGGGAAGCTGTGGATGACCCACTATTGCGCGAAGGGCAATCAGCCGCAGATGAGCCTGACCAAAGCCACCGACGGGGCGATTGCGTTGGAACTGGTCGAGGGCTCTCTCGATTCGCCGGACGAGTCGCACATGCACTCCGTAAAGATCACCTTTGACGGTGAGGACGGAATGTCGCAGACCTGGACGATGTACGAGGGCGGCAAGGAAACAATGGCTCACACCATGACGTACCGCCGCGTACGATAGTCGGACGTCGGCCGTGTACTGTGAGCGTTAAACGGCGATTCCGCAGGCCTCCGCCGTCAGGACGTCGTAGTGATGCACATAGCTCACCCCGTCGATGACGACGCGATCGTTCCCTGGCAGGTCTTCTTCCCAAGTCATCGCTTCGCCCCAGTTGTGCGGCGGGGCGTCGCGCTTGCCCCAGCGGCTTCCACTATATCGCCGGAAGAGTACCGTGCGTCCGGCGCGGGTAATATAGGCCTCAATCAGAACGTCTCTCTCAGTGGCGTTTTCCTCGAGGTCAAAGACGCGCAAACAGGTGAACTGACGACCTCCGACGTGGACGTCGAACACGCCCGCGCCTGTGAGGGCGGGGGCATCCGGCTGTCTGACCCAGGCGCCATCGGCCCGTTTGGACACCCATCCGCAGTCCTCGACCACCCGCGGTGAACCCCACCATTGGTCGTGGAATTCTTCGTCCAGAAACGTTGTCAGTTCTATCACGCCGTCGGGTTTTTCCGATTCTACGGCGATCCACTCCACCTCGTCATCAGCCAAATGCCCCCAGACCCTTGTAATGCGGGTCTTTCCCTTGTTTGACGTCTTACCGAAACGCATCTCCTCGACCTCAACCTCGACACATGGTCGTCCATGAATCACCGCCGGCCGGCGGGCGGTGAGCCGTTTGGTTTCGCAAAGGCGCCATATGCCATTGCTGTCTTCCATACGATCATAGAAGCCTTCTGCGACTTGATCGCCCACTTCCGGCTGTACAAACCACCGTGCCATTTCCTTGAAATCGATACGGAACGGCTTCACGCCGCTCGCCTGAATGCGTATTTCGGGTCTTTGCGGTGGGAAAGCCAGTTTAATTGTCTTCATGTCGGTCTTCCTCAACGTTGGGGTGATTCCCAGTGCTTTCCGGATTCGATCGCGGCCGTGCGAAAGGCGGCGTTTGAACGTGCCGCCCGGACATCGGTGCCGAGCGGCGATTTCCGCGATGCTCAAACCGTCCAGATAAAACGCCCGAAGGGCGGCCCGCTCGCGCTCGGGTACTTCGTCCATTGCCTCCACGATGGACTCGGCGGCTTCTCGGTCCCGCGACTGCGCGAGCCCGCCGCGGTTGACCAGCGGCGTCAGGGCTTCGCTCCCGACGTATAATTCGCGGCGTTGGGGCGACCTGAAGAAATCGTGGCAGCGGTTTCGGGCCACCTGCAGCAGCCACGGACGTACGTCGCGCGGCGTGGACCGGCGCAGGCCCCGCCACGCGTGGACCAGCGTTTCCTGCAACACGTCCTGCACCTGTTCGCCGGAGCCGATCCGGGAACGGATCAACGCAGCTATTACGCGCTCGTAACGGCGGATCAGGGTAACGAACGCAGCCTCGTTTCCCTGCCGTACCTGCTTTGCCAGTTCTTGGTCGGTCGAACTCATCACGCGGTTGCCTCTTCTCTACCCTGCAAGGCGCGACGCAGGGGGCAAAGGTTCACTATAGAGAGCCCGACTCGTAAATCCGGCTGACAGGCGGGCAGTCGCGCTTATCGGAAGAATCCGGTCTGAGCACCCGGTTCGACCAATTCGATACGCGTGCCACTACCACGGACCCCCGGATCACCGGACCGCAAAACGCAACCGCCAGCGATTGAAGACGTTTATGGAAGCACACGGTTTTGTGAATTACGACAAGGAATGGTGGCACATTACGCTTGCAAACGAACCTTATCCAGATGCGTATTTTGACTTTCCGATAAAATAGATGCAGGGGGAATTCGCCATGGAACAAGCTGACGGAAACGCCGGTGCAGGTAAGCCGGAAGCGCCAAACCGCCGCTCCTGGGGCTACTGGAAGCTGCCGGTGTGGTTCGGCCTGGGGTTGTGCGTTCTTCAGGTGCTGGTGGCCGTTATTCGTTTCGGTACGATGCATCACTCCGACCCGTTCGGGTTGCTCATTGCGCTTCCGAGCATCGCGTCCGGACTCGTCATTTTCTTCATCGCCGGCGCCCTCATCGGATTACTGGCGCAGCGCATGTTAAAGGGCGTTAGCGGTACCCCGCGGGTCTGGATTCTGGTCGGGTTGGCGATCGCAACGCCGCTAGCTGTACTATTCAGCCTCGTCGGCGGATTGCTCGGACCCCACATGGTGGTTATCTACGCTCTCGTTCCATTTCTGGTCCTGGTCGGCATTCCAATGCTCATCCGCGCAATCTGGCTCCGTCTTCGCGGTGCATAGGCCCTGTGGGCGGATTCAGCGGCCGGGCGGGATGAAGACGGCGACGGGGGCAGCCACCAGATCAAAAAAAACCGCGTACGGGTCCATCGGTAGCCCACGGACGCCACCCGTTACATTGTCGCCAATTTTACTTACGTCCTGATAGATCGACATATATATGTCGTCAAAACCCACGGACCGGGGAATCCCCCGGTCCGCTTTTCATGTACGCCGCGACCACAACGCGAAACGCGCCGTCACCGGGCTTACCCGGAACGGCGCGCGGTGCATTCCACAGTCAATCACGCGAGCGGCGGAAATCGGCACGGGGACACCGGCCGCTCAGCCGCCGTGATCGTCGTAGAAGTGTTTCAGGTCCACGTCATATTCAAGCCGCGCCTTGGGGCTCGCGAAGAAATGCGTCCAGCCCGAGCACTGATCGAACGCGCTGTCTATCCCCTCCCGGTCGGGCCGCGTCTATTGCTTCTCTATCGGTTTCTCGGCCATCAGCGCCATCAGGTTCGTCTCGGAGTCCCTGAAGAACGCCATCCACAGTTCATGGTCTGGCATATCGGCAATCTTGTGCGGTCCACTGTCGAAAGTGACGCCGCGTGAACGCAACGCTTCACACGTGCCTTCGAGGTCCTCCACCTTATAATAAAGTATCGAAGCGTGCACGTCCGCCGATTCATCTTCCGAAAGACCGAGCAGTAGTCTCACGCCCGAACAATTGAAAAAGGCCATCCTGGGAACGCGGAAGAGGAATTGCATACCCAGTTGATCGCGATAGAACGCCACCGCACGGTCGAGATCCTGGACAGTCACCGAAATCTGACCGATAACCGAAAGGCCGAAGCTGTTGTCCTGAGACATGGCGAAACCTCCTTTATTGGGTTGGATGTTCACCCAAATATAAGGACATCCGTCATCGAACACTTCTTTGAAATCACTTTTTTGTATTGCGAAACCCCGTCGGTGAAACTCCGAAACGCCGGCGAAACAGCCAACTGAACGATCCGGGACTCTCGAATCCGACGGCGAGGGCGATCTCGGTGACGGAGCGATCCGTATCGGTAAGGAGACTCGCGGCTCGCGCCATGCGAGTCGATACCAGAAATTGATGCGGCGTTTGCCCCAGAATCTGCTTGAATGTCCTCAGAAAGTGGTTAACTGACAGGCACGCAACGCCTGCCATGTCGTCTAACGAAATGGACTCCGCGTACGAGAAGCGGATAAAATCCCGAGCCCTGTGGATTCGCCTGTAGAGTTCTGTTCGAGTTGAAGCCCGAACGGCCTCCACCGCCTGCACTTCCCGATTCACCCTTCCCTGTACCCGCAGCAGTCTCTCCATGATCATGTGCATCTGCTCATCAAACCACCCCGATTCCTGCCGCCGCCGGGGATACGCCCGTTCAAAACTGTTTAACGCAGGGGTGAGGATATCGTCATGAGGACGGGTCACCTGGTAGAATTCAACATGTGGCGGGACATCGTCCGGGTCATCAACAAGCCTGTGCGCATCCACGTTTCGGGTGCGCAGGAGTTCCTCAGCGAACCCGTCGCGAAAGAAGATGCAAAATGCGTCTATCACGCAATCGGAATCAATATCTATCGAATATTCCTGATCGTGATTCAACACGAGGTATGATCGCTCATCCACCCGAATGTCTCGGCCGTCCACCTGATAGTGTGCGGCCCCACTCCGGAACGACTTGACGGAGAGCATCCCTCTGCCTTGCCAGTGATAGTGCGCCGCGGAAGCCCGTAGCACATGATTGGAATCGGGTGACATTTCAACAGACCCCATCTATACAGGAATACCTGGACAATGTAACGAGATCGCACCGATGACCGACAGTTGCAGGCGCTCAGCGCTACGTAAACAGCTTGCGGAAGTTAGCGACACAAACCGGGGATGGCAACTGGCAATGTTTATCTTTGCAGGGGCGACCGGCCGGTCGCCCCTGCAGATTCCGCGCGACTTCGGGTACGCCTTATTGACCGGTATATTAATTGACGTTTCCCGGGCAACCACAAGGGTTGCCCCGACAAAACCCGGCGACGGCGTGAGACACCTTCATTCCCTGCGCGTTTTCCTCGCTTCCATTTCCCGGATGAATTCCTGCGAGTCCGGGTTCGTTCTCTCGGTTTTTTCGGATTCCAGCTTCACCCAGGCCTTGTCGTCTCCGACAAATGCGGTCAGCATATCGCCGGCGCGACTTGCGATTGGTGATCCGTGTCCGAAGACGATTTTCTCGAATGAATGACCGGCCAGCTTTCGCAGCGAATCCCGCGCGCTTGAAAGATTGGCGACGTACTCAGGGGCGTTTATCCAGATTTCACCGTCGGGAACGCCTCGATCCCTTCTTCCTCCGCAGACTGCATCTCCCACAATCATCGTATTTTCGTCTCCATGCACCAGAAACGCGACCTCATCGGGATAGTGGACATCGGTAATGTGGATTACTTCGATCCCGTCCCACAGCAAGTCTCCATCCAGAAACGTCTCGTCTATCGTCACTACGGAATGTTCCAATCCGTCCGCATGGATATGAATGTCGCAACCCCATCGCTCGCTGAACGCTTCCGATTCCCGTAGGTGGTATTCGCAGGTAAGAAGAATGTGCGCGGGCTCACCCATGGCTTCGATTTCCCTCTCGTCTTCGGCCGAAAGTGGAAGCGGATCGACAAGGACCAGGCCGTCCCGATGGCTCGTCGGGATGACAAAGCTGTTCCACGTGTAGGGCTCATTTCTGGCTGCTCCGTGAATGTCGGACCAGCAGAATACGGAAGAGGAGATCTGCGTCAGCATAATATTCGGCTCCTTGCGGGCAACCACAAGGGTTGCCCATACAAATGCACCGGCGGCGCGTGGGTGACGAAACACTCTCGATTCGCGCCGAAACAAAAAGGATTGCTTTCGCGTCGTACTGTGTGGACGGCGGCGAGTGACTTCGTGGTCGTGAACCCGTCGACGGAAGGCAGCTTTCCCATCCGGTGATTTTGCATTAATCACGTCACACAAATATGGAGGTGTCCAATGACAGAGGAAAAAATCACCCCTCAGTCCAGCGGATGGCTGATGCTGGTTGTATCGCTTCTGCTTCTGGCCGTGTCCGTGGTGGTGTTCATACATGGTGTAACGGGCGGCGGGGCCGTGCCCGTTATCTCGTCGATCGTCCTTCTCATGATCGTGATCGTCCTGCTGACGGGCCTGTTCGCGGTGGAACCGAATCAGTGTGTCGTCCTGCTGCTTTTTGGCGACTACAAGGGCACGGAAACAACACAGGGGTTTCGATGGACCAACCCGTTCAAGAGTCGAACAAAGGTCTCTCTGCGCGCCAGAAACTTCGACAGCGAACGGCTGAAGGTGAACGACAGCAGGGGCAACCCCATCGAGATCTCCGCCGTCATTGTATGGAGAGTACAGGTTGCCGCGCAGGCCCTGTTCGACGTAGACGACTACGAACAGTATGTAAAGGTCCAATCGGAATCGGCAATCCGGCATCTCGCAACCAGCTATCCGTACGATCAATCTGAAGGCGAAGAGATCAGCCTCCGATCCTCGATTACCGAGGTATCCGAATCCCTGGGCGAGGAGATCCAGCAGCGCGTTCAGGACGCGGGCGTCCGGATTGAGGAGGCCAGAATCAACCATCTGGCCTATGCACCGGAAATCGCCAACGCGATGTTACAGCGCCAGCAGGCCGAAGCGGTCATATCGGCCAGAGCGAAGATCGTCGACGGCGCCGTGGGGATGGTGGAAATGGCGGTCAAGCGACTCATGGACGAGGATGTCATCAAGCTCACGGATGAACAGCGGGCGAAGATGGTCAGTAATCTGCTCGTGGTCCTCTGCTCGCACGAATCGACACAACCCGTGGTCAGTGCCGGATCGCAATAGCGGCGGACTGGTTGCGTGCAAATCAGATTTCGATACAACAACCGCGCTCTGCGCCAATCGGTGGCTGCAATCCTCCGAAGCCCGGTCCACGTTTATCGCGTAGGATATCTCGTGCGCACGCCTGATTTATCAATGGCGTTCGCAGTCTTTTTCTCCGCTGAGATTCGTCACGTCGTATATTGCTCCGATTTTCGACGGCATTGGATTTTGACTTTAAACGGGATTGATTTATATTTCTTTTGAAGTGTGAATTTGGTCTGATTGTTACACGAAAACTTATCGATAACTTGCTGCCGGGGACACCAACTATGGTCGCAACTGACTTGAGAGTCGAGCTTCCGTCAGGACTAACGCGAGAAGAAGCGAAGATGCTCCTTGCTATCAAGCTCTATGAGACGGGTAAAGTGTCCCTTGGACAGGCGGCCAGAACCGCTGGGCGCACCAAACGCGATTTCATGGAACTACTTGGACAACAACACGTACCTATCTTTAATTATTCTCCTGAGGAGTTGCGGGAGGAAATCAGCGAGTGAGCGAGCGCATCGTGTCCGATAGCACATGCTTGATTGCGCTCGAACGCATCGGAAGTGTCGAAATCCTACCAGCGCTGTTTGGTTCCTTAATAATACCGCCGGTTGTGCAACTGGAATTCGGAATTTCAATACCGTGGCTGAAGGTAACGCAACTATCCGATCCGTCGTTGGCGGCAACTTTAAAGACGATCGTCGACGATGGTGAAGCAGAGGCCATCGCACTCGCTCGAGAACATAAATACCGAATAATCACGGATGACCGCCGTGCCAGAAGTGTTGCGAGACAGTACGGGCTCGACGTCGTTGGCACCGTCGGTATACTGGTTCTCGCAAAACAAAAGGGAATCGTTTCGTCCATCAGGCCCTTGCTCACGAGCCTCGAGAATATCGGGTTTTATTTCAGCACGGCTTTGAAAGAAGAAGTGTTACATCTCGCCGAAGAGTGATCGGCGGACCGCGAGAGCAAGTCCGGTTAATACCACGAATTCGGTATTTACCGCGCATTCGCGTCAGTATTTGCCAGGCACGAACGCCAACAGGATCGTGTCGGCGAATAGACGCCAGACCACCGCGGCCTCCTCGAATCCCGCCCCCTTCATCGCGCGGATGAGGTTTTCCGCGCGATTTTCGTATTCAACGTCCTTCCCGGCCGCCTTCATCATCCGTTTGTACTCCCGCCTGGCGTCGATTTCCTCCCGTGTCACGATCCCTGATTCAATCGCGCGCTGGATGTGACGTTCGCGGTATCGTGTCGATTGCTGCCGCACCGCCGCCGTCCAACCAGGGCCGACCGACATTGTGTCGAATAGGATGAAACAGCCGCCAGGCCGCAGTGCGCCCGCGATTCGCGCAAAAAGCGAAGGCAGGTTGCCGGGATGTACATGGTGGACGGTCTTTGCCGTAATGACCAAATCGCATGTCGGGAGTGTGCAACGGGTGATGTCCGCTTCCTTTACCTCGACTCTTCCGGAATAAGGCGTCAGTTTCCGTTTCGCGATCCGGAGCATCTCAGGTTCGCTGTCTACGCAAGTGCCGGTCGCCCGTCGAAAGCGTTCCAGCACCCGCGCGGTCGGCTCCGCCGTACCGCATCCGAGATCCACAAACTCGAACGGGCCTTCCGGATCGAAAGGCGTCAGCTCGACGATCATCTCCAAGGCCGCCGCGTACGGAGGGCTGAGTACCGGCTGCACCCGGTCGTACGTTTCCGCGATTTCCGCGAAATATCTGATACCGTCTGGCGGCGCATCGCTCATGTGCAGTCCTCGTTCTGACATTCTTACTGGATGTCGCGGTGTCCCGACAGCCCGTTCCCCGATCGATGCGGCTGATCTGCAAATCGACCTGAACGATGCTCGATGCTGCCTGGTTCGCTCGTGTCGTGTCCCCGAAATTTCTCACCAATCTCCCGCCCATTCATCCCGTTTCGCTGAAACGTGGTCATTGAACATGCCTGCATTGCTTGTGCTGCCTGCGTTGAGCTTGCCGAAATGGCCTGTCGAAGTAAGTTTGTCGAAATGTCGAAATGCCCGCTCTCACGAAGGTTCGACATCCCTTCGCCGACCCTTCGACCCTTCGACAGGCTCAGGGCAACGCATGCTCAGGGAGCGACTTAGGACCAACGCGGCCAGGTTGGCTATACGCCCGCAATCGACACCCCGTTGGCCTCGGCAACGGGTCTGAGTTTGGTGACGACCTCGTCTCGTATCAACCGACTCGCGCCAGAGCTGTTTTCATGGAAATTCACCGTGGCGTCCTTGCCTCGGGTTACCTGAATGTCCATCTTCCTCGACTCAAAGTGGATTCCCGAAATCGAAGCCCATGGTATTCTGCGGTTCCTGAAGAGACCCTTGCAGATTTTCAGATGCTCATCATGAATCACGACGGCGTGCCTGTTGATCCGGTCGTAGAACAGGCCCCAAGACAGCCACGACGGACCGAGGACCAGATTCAGGATACCGAAAAACCCGTGTCCGGTGCTTAGAAAAAGAGCGGCGCCGATGATGTGAATGATGCCAAGTATAACCAGAAGGACTCTCAATTGAGGGGGTATCGGGACTGTGAGGTCGATTGTCCTGTCTTCCATGTCTATAGTTGTCCTCTCCAAAACCTGGCGTGACTTCAAGATGCTCAGTCCCAGCCGAAGCTGTCGTAGAACCTGCCGTTCAGAAAGTTCTCAAATCCTCGCTTGACGTAGGGCACCATATTTGGAGGAAGATCGCGTATGGAATGCCACGACAGGTCGTCGCATCTGTGCGGCTCGGCGTTGACAATGTTGCCGCTCCATCTCGAGGCGGTGAGGAAGAACGCCACTCGTTCGTCTTCGTCCTTCCTGTGAATCACCCCCACCACTTCGATGTCTGAAAGCCGAATCTCAATCCCGGCTTCTTCCCGCGCTTCCCGTATGGCCGCTGACCTGACCTCCTCATTCCCGTCGATATGCCCCGCGATCACGCTGTACTTCCCATCCCCGTACCCGGTATTGTAGCGCCTCAACAACAGCACTTCGTCGTTACCGTTCATCAGAAAG
Organism: Candidatus Latescibacterota bacterium; assembly: GCA_963662665.2. GTDB lineage: Bacteria > Latescibacterota > UBA2968 > UBA2968 > JAAXHE01. The sequence continues at coordinate 4,006 of CAXXJS010000050.1, read as the reverse complement.
ACGTGGGCTTCCGGAATCAGTTTGAATCTGTCAGCCATGTGTCACCCCGGGGATCTCTCCCCCAGACCCCCTCGGACAGAGCGATCAGCGATCAGTAGGGGCGGTTCGCGAACCGCCCGCCCGGTAAGCAGTTCCAATGGGTTTCTGTCGACAAACCATCGACCAAGTGTAATTTAACATACCCACGATCGATCTCTAACGCAATTTGCATCCGATTGTTTTCGATGAGGCAGATTTGTCAGTACTTCATTCCCAAAGCGGAGCGCACTTGACTTATATGTATAAATTATGCATATTATTACATATGAGAACGACGCTTAATATAGACGATACCCTGCTGAACCGGGCATCCACGTTAACCGGTATCAAACAGAAAACCGCCCTGGTCAGGCTTGGCCTCGAAGCCCTGATCGCCCGCGAGAGCAGCAGGAGGCTGGCGGAACTCGAAGGCACGGAAAAGAGCCTGCTGCCGGTTCCGAGGCGGCGTCCCGAAAACCCGTAGCCATGGTCCTTGTCGATACCCCAATATGGATCTCGTTCCTCCGCACAGGGAATAGGCGTTTGAGGGCGCTCCTGCGCGAAGCAAAGGTCGCATGCCATCCATTGATCGTGGGAGAACTGGCCTGTGGAAAGTTGGACAACAGGACGGTCTTCCTCACGTTGCTTGAAACGCTTCCGCAGGCGTCCGCGGCCAGCCAGCGGGAGGTCCTGCATTTCATCGATCATCACCAGCTGTCCGGCGCGGGGGTCGGTCTGATCGATGCGCACCTGATGGCCTCCGCACGGTTGTCGGACCTGTTGTTTTGGACCTCGGAGGGAAGACTGCGGGCGGCCGCCGGTCGCCTGGGAATCGCTTACGGATTTTGAGGTCGGGATCCCTTGCGTGTCGTTTCGTTTAAAAAGGAGAGCGTATCCATGATCAGACATCTCGCCCTGTCGGTGGGGGCAATCTGCCTGCTGGCTACTACTGAAACACAGGCCCAGATCGCCTTCCGCGCGGGAGGTGGACTGTATGTTGAAGACAAGGAACCCGGCTGGCACGGATCCATCATCCTGCCGTTAGGCAGCAAACCCGCCGGGGTGATGCTTGCCGGCGAGTATTACGAGAAAGACGGAGCGATTACCGTACCGGTATCCATCCGCGGCCTATACAAGGTTCCTCTGGGGGGCAACCTCCGGGTTTACGGCGGGGTTGGAAGCGGTCTGATTTACACAAAAGAGGAATCGGATGCCGAACTCATCGACGGATCAACCACAAAGGTGCTTTTTACAGCGGTCGCGGGGATGAACCTGAGAATGCTGGGTCCGTTTCGATTTTTCGGGGAAGCAACCCTGGACCGGGGTGTGGCCGAAGGCACGGAGAGCAAGTACGGCGCGAAGGTGGGCATTTCATTGACGTTCACCGACTGAAACGCGGCAAGACGAGATCGGGAAAACGTCAGAGGGTTGGATTCCACCATAAGATAAGTAACTAATTACGTGTTATAACAAATATTTTATTATTTATTGCCTCTTTATTAATCTATTTCAGGGCGGCGGTATTCGGCGCGTCCGATGGTCGACGCGTCGACTGGACGACCAGTTCCATGTTGAAATTCCAACTCCATATTCTCATGGCCGAAAAGGGCCCGGACCGTCCGTACAGGATCTCGGAGATCGCCAGGCAAACGGGACTACAGGCCAATACAGTTTCAGCCATCTTCAATAACCGGGCGAAACGGATCGATCTGGCCACCATCGAATCTCTCTGCCAGGCACTGGATTGCACACCCGGCGACCTCTTCCAATTCAAACCGGAAACAGACGCAACTGACTGAATTCTTAGCATAAGGAGACGTGCCACCATGAAAATTACCGCGATTAAGACCTTTCTCGTCACCTACAGCTACCGACCCAGGGCGCTTATCAAAGTCGAAACCGACGAGGGCCTCTGCGGATGGGGCGAAGCCTATTCCATCGGACCCGACCTCTCCGTCGAGCCCATCGTGAACTATATCGCCACGTGGTTCGTGGGCGAGGACCCCCGACGCATCGAATACCTGATGATGAAGACCCATCAGCAGTTCCGCTTTCCCCCCGGGGGTACCGGCCTGGCCGCCATCTCCGGGATTGAACACGCGCTGTGGGATATCAGCGGCAAAGCGGCGAACGTACCGGTATACATGCTTCTCGGCGGCAACCTGCGCGACCGCGTGAGGGTCTACCAGAGCTGCGGCGGACCGACCGGCGCGGTTGCGGCCGAAGGGGCACAGCGATTAAATGCCAAATGGGGATTCACCGCGTTCAAGACAAGCCCCTTCCTGTTGAATCCGGACGCGGACCGCTGGGGACGGGTTTGCGACGCCGCGGCCACGTATTTCGAAGAACTACGCGATTGTACCCCCGACGACTGGGAATTCGCGTTCGATCCGCACGCGAAGATCTTCGAACCCGTCAGAGCCCTGCAACTCGCCAACGCCCTGGCACCGTATGACCCTCTGTTTTATGAAGAGCCCCTTAGGCCCGAACACATCCCTGCCTGGCAACAGTTGCGCAGCCAGATGCAGGTACCGCTGGCAACCGGAGAAAGTCTTTACGCGCGGTTCGAATTCCTGAATCTCATCGCCGCAAGGGCGGCTGACATCATCCAGCCGGACGTCTGCGTCTGCGGGGGCCTTCTCGAAATGCGGAAAATCGCAGCCATCGCCGAGGCGCACTACGTCACCATCGCGCCGCACAACCCGATGGGGCCGATTGCAACGGCGGTCAACGTGCACTTCGCCGCCGCAACGCATAACTTCAAGATCCTGGAATACGTCATCCCGGTGGGCTCGAGATGGATGGAGTACGTCCCGGACCCCTACCTGCCGGTGGATGGATACCTGGAACTCAGAGACCGACCGGGCCTGGGCATCGAGGTAAACGAAGACGCGCTTCCCGATGAAGAGGTCCCCCACTGGCAGCGCACGGCGCCGGTCCGACCGGACGGGTCAACGGGATATATATAAAACGAGGAGACGGAAGACGAGAGAGGACACCCGCGACGCCCGGTGCGCTCAGACCTGCATTTCTCACACGAAGTCACAGAGACACGAAGGGGAGAACCGCGGAGCAGCATTACGCGGTCATTATAAAGCAAGATCGAAAACCATACGGGGAAAGGCGAAAAACCCACTTCCCCTCAAATTCCCTGCCTACGGCGTGTTCCTTAAAACCGGGAAGACGCAAGACGGGAGAGGGTAGAGATTTCCTGCACTGTGAGGTTTAGTTTCGTGCCGGAGGCAAGAAAGAATAAAATAGCGTGCAGGGATTTCTTCTACCGGCTTCCCTCTTCCTTCTTACCGCCTTTGGAATAGTCGCCGCTGGGCGCGGGGCCTGCCATATGCACAGCGCGAATACCCTCACGGGATGCACAGGATCCCCGGCCTTACAAGCGAAGGTGGATAGCGGAGTTCGTTGCGGAACGGAATGGCGCGCTCTGCTCTGAAAATGCTCCTGATACGCAATGCGTTAGACAACGGTGTGGCTTCCTGAGTGTGAGCAGCATTTAACCGTCAGCTTTAAGCAGTCAGCTGGAATCAATATTCCAATCTGTTAACGTCAGCGCCATGAATAGGCAGAATCAGAAGTGGCGCAGCGACGGCAAGATGCCATGACTCCCGGGGATCGCAGGAGTCAGCGATCAGCGGGAAAACCGCAACACCATGCGGCTGTCCTTACGGGTCTGACTCTTTGCCGTCCGGTGGTGAAATTGGGGGTTTGTTCGCGGCAAAGAACCCGCCGCTCACCAGCAGCCTCGGACGCAAAAAACGCGCGTCCCCTATCGTCCCGAAAAATCGCCGGAACAACAGGTCACCCGCTTCGCGGGCGGAGGCAGGTTCTCCACGCTCTGTAGTACAACATCTCTATCGGAACGAACCTCGAGTGATCTTTTCTTGCGTACGGTTGTGATGTGGGGGGTTTGTTCGCGGCAAAAAACACGCCGCTCACCATCAGCCTCGGACGCCAGAATCACGCGTCCCCTGTC
>CAXXJS010000049.1:0-92372 GCA_963662665.2 Candidatus Latescibacterota bacterium | reverse complement strand
CCCGCAATTCATGAAAAATTGCGCTTCGGTCCATCGAATCGGTGCGGATGTGGCTCAACTGGATAGAGCACCTGGCTACGGACCAGGCGGTTCCGGGTTCGAATCCTGGCATCCGCACCAAATTATATCGGGAAGTTGGGAGCAATTCTCAACTTCCCTGTTTTTGTGTCCGTCGCGGTCCCCATCGCGCAGTTCATCCGGCGACGGGAGCGTCTACCGATCGAAGAAATATTGCTCGGTATGGGTATAACCCGGTGTGAGCAGCGGGTTATCGCCCAGACCGGTTTCGGGGACGTTGCGGAAGTCATTCTTGACCACGAAAACCTGGTCAAACCCGCCGCACACGCCAATCCGCCAGAGATTCTCCGCGTGAAGCCGCACGGCCATCTTCACCAGCGCCACCTGCTCGCTTTCGTCGGTTGTGGTCATCGCCCGTTCGTAAATCTCCACGATGCGGGCGATTTCTCCGGTTGGTTTTTCTCCGGTCCTTCCCCCGCTGCTGTACCAGAGTCCATGAAGCGGCGCCCAATACGCCGTGGAGGCCGACGGGAAGAACCACACGGGATCCATTAGAGGCCGAAACCCGCCCGAAGCGGCGTATACGGAGACATGATGTTCGCCGGCCGTGGCCCGTGTAACCCACAGCGCGACGTCTTCCGGTTTGACCGTGGACTGGATGCCCAGCGCGGTCCACTGGGAGGCCAGCAACTCGGCCACGTCCACGTAGGCCGTGCCGGGCGTGAATCCGGCAATGGTGAACTTCAGCCGCTTCCCGTCGGGACGCAGCCGGTATCCCGCGTGATCCCGCCGGAACAGTCCGACCTCGTCCAGAAGACGATTCGCCCGATCCGGGTCATAGGAAGTGTACAGCGTATCGGTACCAGGTACGCCGTGCAGTTCATTCGTATATGGGACGACCTGCCGGGGCTCAGTCACCCCCATGTAGAACAGATCGATGATCTGCCGGCGGTCGATTCCGAGAGACAGCGCGCGTCTGAAACGGCGGTCTCTGAGCAACCCGCCCATTATTGAGTCCTGATGCGTGTAGTTCTGATTCAGATATACCGTTCCCTGCCCCGTGGTTGCCGGCTTCCATCGCAGTACCCTGTACCCGCCGGTCTCCCGGTGCTCCATCAGCAACGGATAATTCATGAATTCGACCCGCCGGCTCTGCATATCAACCTCTCCGGCAATGGCCTTTAGCGTTACCGTCTCCGCACTCTGCACAAGCGTCATCTCCACCCGGTCGATGTAGGGCAGCTGGTTGCCTTCCGGATCCACCTTCCAGTAATACGGGTTGCGTTCCGCAATGAAGATGGCCGCGTCCGCCCCCGTCTTCGCCTGCCACGCACACAGGACAGGACGATCAGGATTCAGAAACGCAATGCTCTTGGTATCGTACAGCGCCATCCAGGTGTCGTACCCCTCTGCGACGACGACGGCGTCCAGTTCGGCCTTCGAAACGTAGTTGGGGTGGAACTGCTTGAGATAGTGCTTCGGCGGCGGGCCTGCAACGATGTCCGTCCAGGATGCCAGCCATTGCAGGATCACGCCGTTCGGCTTCACGAAACGAAACCGGATCGTATGGTCGTCCACACGCTCGACAACGCCCAGTTCCCCGGCGATCGTCAGCCAACTAGGCTTGACGGGGTTCAGATCGTCGTTCAGAATCACGTCTTCGTACCAGAAAATGTAGTCGTCCGCCGTGAACGGCGCCCCGTCGGACCAGCGAATCCCCTTCCGCAGGTGGAAGGTGAACTCCCGCCCATCCTCCGAAACCTCCCACGAGCGGGCGAGATTGGGCTCTACCCTTGCGTAGTCCTTGGACCAGCGCAGAAGCGGATCGTAAGTCAGCCGCATCCAGCCGGCCCGGTCCGGCATGCCCATATGCACCCGACGCCACGTCCCGCCGTACCGGCCGATCCGCTCTACGGGCTGTACCACTGCCGGCGCCCCGGGCAACCGCTCCCGCAGCGGTGGAAGCGCGCCCGCGAGGACCCGCTTGCGGAGCATCGGCGATTCATTCAGCGCCGCGGCGGAAGCCTCCACTTCAGTCGCAACAGGCGAACATAACCATGCGACCAAAATGAATCGACTCACCACGGCACCGGCTTTTCGGCAGAGTTTTTCGTGCAATCCTGTCATGTTTCGATGCCTACCAGGTTCAGTGTGTCGCTGAAATGGCAGCGTACGAAATGCGGGTCCGAATCGGCCGGCGCGACGTTGACGAGTTCAGGCGAATCCTCGCGGCACACGTCCTCCGCGTACGGGCAGCGCGGATGAAAATAGCATCCCGAAGGCGGATTCGCCGGATCGGCCACTTCGCCCTTTAGCACGATCTTCCGCTTCTTGTATGCAGGATCGGGCTTTGGAACGGCCGACAGTAGCGCTTCGGTATAAGGGTGTCTGGGCGTGGCGAACAACGTCTCTTCATCGGCCAGTTCCACGATCCGGCCCACGTACATGATCGCGATGCGGTCGCTGATATGCTCAACCACGGCCAGATCGTGGGAGATGAACAAATAGGTGAGCCCCATTTGCTCCTGCAGTTCCTGGAGCAGGTTTAACACCTGGGCCTGAACCGACACGTCCAGCGCGGATACGGGTTCGTCACCAATGATCAGCCTGGGGTTCAACGCCAGGGCCCTGGCTACGCCGATCCGCTGCCGCTGTCCCCCGCTGAACGCGTGAGGATACCGGCGCATAAACTGAGGGTCCAGCCCGACGACCCTGAGCAACTCCGCGACCCGGTCCTCCAGTTCCTCGCCGCGCGCAATCCGGTTCACCACAAGCGGCTCCGCAACGATAGCGAAAACCGTCATCCGGGGATTCAGTGAAGAATACGGGTCCTGAAACACCATTTGCATGTGCCGGCGAAACGTCCGTAACTCCCTTCGGGACAAACGACAGACGTCTATCATCCGTCCTTCATCCTCGAAGAGTACCTCCCCGTCCGTGGGTTCAATCGCCCTCAGGATGCTCCGGCCGACGGTGGTCTTGCCGCACCCGCTCTCGCCGATCAGGCCCAGAGTCTCCTGTTTTTTTATCGCGAAACTGACGTCGTCCACCGCCTTCACCTGGCCCACCACCCGTTTCATGAACCCTTCGGTAATGGGAAAGTACTTGCGAAGGTTCTTCACGTCCAGCAGGACGGATTGGTTCTGGCCCATATTCTCCCTACGTCGCAAAATCTATGGAACCGCCCGAACGCGAAGGCGTCAGGACGGATCGGAATACAGGAAACAACTCACGCCGTGCCCGGAGCCGATCGTTGTCAACTCGGGGTCGTACCTGTCGCAAACGCCGTCTATCCGGTCCGGGCATCGCGGATGGAACTTGCAGCCCGTGGGCAACTCGTACGGATTCGGCACCGATCCCTCGATGGATAGCAAGCCCTCTTTCGCCTTGCGCCCCAGCCGGGGAATGGATTTCAGCAGGGCGCGGGTATACGGATGCCTTGGCTCATTGAAGATGGTCTCGCAGCGCGCGAATTCCACGACTTTTCCGAGGTACATCACCATCGCGTGCTCGGCCAGTTCCGCCACCACGCCCAGGTTGTGGGTGATCATCATAATGGACGTATGGATTTCCTCCTGCAATGCCTTCAGCAAATCCAGAATCTGCGCCTGGGTCGTGACGTCCAGCGCCGTTGTGGGCTCGTCGGCAATCAGCAGACGGGGCCGGCAGGACAGACTCATTGCAATCATCGCCCGCTGACGCATGCCCCCGCTCAGCTGGTGGGGATAGGCATCCACCCGCCGCTCCGGTTCCGGAATACCGCACTTCCGCAGCATATCGACGGCGATTTCCCTGGCCTCCTTCCGATCCGCACTCCGATGCAGCCGGATGGCCTCCTCGATCTGATTCCCGATGGTATGGACCGGGCTCAGGCAGGTCATGGGCTCCTGGAACATCATGGCGATTTCTTTGCCGCGAATTTTTCTGATCTCCCTGCCGTTCGGCTTCAAGCTCGCCAGGTCGATGACCTTTCCGTTAAGATGCAGAAATACCTCGCCCTCGACGATCCTGCCGTTTTTCGGCAGAATCTGGAGAATGGACTGGGCCGTCACACTCTTCCCGCAGCCGCTTTCGCCCACCACGCCCAGCGTCTCTCCCTTCATAATCCGAAAATCCACCCCGTCCACGGCCCGCACGGTACCCTCGTCGGAAAAAAAATGAGCGCGCAGATCACGGACTTCGAGCAACACCGATGGATCCATGGTTCTCCCTACCTGGTATATGGATCGGCCGCGTCTCTCAGCCCATCACCCAGAAAATTGAACGCCAGCACCGCGACGATGACAAACACGCCCGGCAGCAGCAGCCATGGGAAATGCGCCACCGCCCGGATGTTCATCGCATCCTGCAGGAGCACCCCCCAACTGATGGCAGGCGACCGCAAACCCAGCCCGATGAAGCTCAGCGCCGTTTCTCCCAGAATCATCTGCGGTACCGCCAGCGTGAGCGCGGCAATGATGTAACTCAGAAACGAGGGTACCATATGCTTGGCGATAATCCGGCTCTCGCGGGCGCCCCCCAAGCGCGCCGCCATCACGAAATCCTCTTCCCTGAGAGCCAGGAAGCGGCCGCGCACCACGCGCGCCAGGCCGGTCCAGCCCACAAAGGCCAGAATAATTGTAATGCCGAAATACACCCGGATGATAGGCCAGTCCGGGGGCAGCGCCGCACTGAGCGTCATCCAGAGCGGCAGTCCCGGAATGCCCATGATGAACTCGATCAGCCGCTGGATCACGTCGTCGATCCGCCCGCCGAAATAGCCGGAAATCCCACCCATGATCAATCCCAGCACGAAACTGATGGCAATGCCGATCAGGCCGATGGAAAGCGATATCCGGGCGCCGTAGGCGATGCGGGACAGCAGATCCCGGCCCATCCGGTCCGCGCCCAGCAGGAACAGGCGTTCCCCGTTCTCCAGGCCGAACAGATGGCGCTGCATCGGGATCCACCCCCAGAGGGAATACGGATCCCCGGCGACCAGGAACTGTACGGGGAAGCGCCGGGATCGGTCCTCGGTATAGGAAAGGCGGAGCGTGACCGGATCCCGGTGCTGGATGTGCCGGTACACGAAGGGCCTGAAATGAAACGCCCCCCCGGCGTCCAAAAAACGAACCGTCTGAGGAGGCGCATGGATAAATTTCGTGTTCAGGAGGTGCGGATCGTGCGGCGCAGCGAATTCGCAGAATCCCGCAACAAGATAAAAGAGAATCAGAACGACGCCCGCGATCTTCGCCAGCTGGTGCTTCCGGAATTTCCACCACATCAGCCGCCATTGGGAAGCCACGAGCACCCGCGCCCCGGCTTGCTCGCCGGACGGTTCAACCTTCCGGCGCCGGCGGAGTCCGGGAATTCCTTTTTCCTGCAGCTTGCGATATGCGCCCGTCAATGACTTCGTCATCGACGTCGGATTCTCTGAACGTCTCCTGGTATGCGGTTCCGTAGCGATCTTGAACGACTCCTCTCCAGGCCGGGCGAGCGGGAGAATTATGAGTAGCGAATTCTCGGATCCACCCAGGCCAGCAGAATATCCGAAATCAGCGTCCCGATCACCGTAAGCGTGCTCAGGATCAGCATAAAGCTTCCGGCCAGGTACATATCCTGATTGGTGAGCGCGCCCAGCAGCAACGGCCCGGTGGTGGGCAGATTCAACACGATGGACACCAGGATCTCTCCCGCGATCAGCCGGGGCAGCAGCCACCCCAGGGTGCTGAAGAAGGGATTCAGGGCGATCCGAACGGGATACTTGAAAAGAAGCTTCAGTTCAGACACCCCTTTCGCCCTCGCGGTCACGACGTATGGCTTGTGTAGTTCATCGAGCATCTGAGCGCGGATCACGCGGATGGTTCCGGCCGTTCCCGCGGTTCCAAGAATAACCATTGGAATCCACAGGTGGGCGATCAGGTCCAGTGCTTTTGCGAACGACCATGACGCATCGATGAATTCCGGTGAGAAAAGCCCGACCAGCACACTCCCCGTGGAAACGAAGACGATCCACAACGCGATAAGTGCCAGCATAAACGGTGGCGTCGCCAGCCCCAGAAAACCCAGAAACGTGAAAATATAGTCGCCGATTGAATACTGCCTCACGGCGGAATAGATGCCGATGGGAATCGCGACGACCCATATGAAGAGGACCGAACTCGCGCTTACCATTACCGTAAGGCTGACCCGCTCCCACAGCAGTTCGCTCACCGGCCGCCCCCATAGCAGGGACATCCCGAAGTCGCCCTGCGTAACGATCCCGGTTATCCAGGTCCAATACTGCACGTAAACCGGGCTGCCCAGCCCGTACCGCGCCCTCAGCGCCTCGATGACCTCCTCGCTCACCGTTTCGCCCATTGAGGTGAGTTGCGCCAGATAGGAGGTGAGGAAGTCTCCGGGCGGAAGCTGGATGATCAGAAACGACACAATGGAAATGGCGAAGAGCGTGGGGACCATCATCAGGATTCGCCACGCGATATATTTCAACATCGAAACGTCTCCGTTTACGTCATGTCGCCGCTGGCATGCTGGCGCGGTCGCCGTGCAGATTTTCCCAAAAGTTCCAAATATAACCCCAACCGACGGGGCTTACAAGTCATTTCCTCTACCTGACCGTCGTTCCGGGGCGCAGGCTTGTTCGCACTACAGACACACCGTTGGCGTTGAGCATGTTCTACGTTCCCCGGGGCATGGTCATCAACCCCGCGCATATTGTCTTTCGACCGTGGTACGTGAATGGCTCTGTGCCCGCCAGCGGTCGTTGCCCAGGCGATCATCACTATCATTTCGAATCTCACCGGTACAATAAAAAGCCCTGCCGACATGAGCAGGGCGAATGCAATTTCTGACGGGTTCTAAAGCGCCATCGTCGCTGCCAGGCGCCGGTTTACGGTTCGCCAGAATACAGCGACGGCCTTTTCGTCTTCGGCGAAGAAATCTTCAAAGAAACCGTTTCCATTCAGAAGCGGTGGATAGGCATACCGCTCTCCTTCATCTCCGTACACCGTAACCCAATCTCCCGGCTCGCGAGGATCCACCACTTCGAACAATTCCGCGGGATACAGGTAAGGCCGTCCCCTGTCGCTTAAGACTCGCAAGTCACCCGCTTCGATCCCAATGACCCCATATTCCAGTCCGGGAGTCAAATCGGGGTAATCTGCACGTACCTGTCGCAATTTAACCGTCATTTCGGGCGACCTCTTTCCGCTTCAGTTCGACACGGCCCCGATCAGGGTGTTCGTACCAGTGAAACTCATACATGTGACCCTCAATCTCAAAACGGGGGCTGCTCTTCTTTGTCCATCGGGATTTCTTACCACGATACGTGCGTACCAATCGCTGAATGTCGCGGATTCGCTCGCCTCTGGCAATCACACGCGACAGAGAAATCATGCGTGAGGTGAGTTCGACAATAACGCCGATTCCATCATTCCAGGATATATGTTCCCCTTGAAAATACGATGTTCATCTGGCGGTGTCAAGACTCTCCGGCCACAGTAAAAATCAGCTTCGGCCTTGCTCGTCGCGGGCAATATTCCTATCTTTTGCGGAAAGGATGTCGCTGGCTTGACAATGGCCCCCCGTCATTCTGAGCGTGGATGCGGACGTGCCGCCTCTCAGGTGTCGCCACGTGCAAATCGCGCGGGGATGATCCGATGCTGCAGCAGATCCTTCGTCGGCCTGGCGGCCTCCTCAGGATGACAGCGGGAACCGAGGGCCTATCGGACAACATGTCATTCTGAGCGAAGCGAAGAATCTCCCGTCTTCCGGATTGTACGTGAAGCAGATGCCCTTCGCAGACGAACTTCTGCGCGGACGCTTCGCCAGCCTGCCGGCCTCCCCTGGATGACAGTGTCGGCCAACAATTGACAGACAGTTTTCGCCAACGAATTACCCGCTATCTTGCGAACGAACCCTGAATGTCCATGAAAGTCCTGAAATACTGTAAATCAGTATTTACCATTCTGATCCTTGCCCTGTCCCTTCCTCCAGCCCTGGCAGGGGCCGCCGAAAACGTGTCGAGGCTGCGGGTAGACGGACACAGAATCGTCAGCGCGAATGCCGCGGCAGCGGACTTCGACGGCGGTGGGCAGGTTGACCTTTCGGACTTCCTTCTGTTCGCGGAAGCCTACGGCTCGTTAAGCGTCGATTACGACCTGAACAACAGCGGAAGCGTCGATTTCGCCGACTTTCTGGCCTTTGCAAACACGTTCGGTGAGAGAGTGGACGTTGTGCTGCGCGGCGTGGCCGTTGTCGATCCGTTCTTTCTGCACGCCGCCACCCACCGAGGGACGGAAGCCCTCAACATCCTGGCGGATGAATGGAACGTGGACGTCATCCGGGTCCCCATTCATCCGGGCCTCTGGCAGCGGTACAGGGACTACCTGCCCGCGTTCGTGGATCCGATCGTCGACTGGGGGCAGCGGCGCGGTATCTATATCTTTCTTGGCTGGCACGCGCACGGGAACCCGCTCACCGGACAGACGGAACACCCCGAATGGGGGTACGATCACCCATGGCGCGGCAATCCTTACAACCCCGACCTGTCGCTGGCGATCGAGGCGCTCGACGCAATTGCCCGAAGGTACAGCGATCTGCCGCACGTCATATACGGCACGTTCAACGAACCCGCATTTATCACCTGGGATGAGTGGCGCCCCGTTGCCGAGACCCTGGTTGACGTCATCCACGCCGTGGAACCCCGCGCGCTCGTCCTGGTTTCGGGCATCGACTGGGGGTACGACCTGGCCGGCGCCCTGGACGACCCGGTGGTACGGCCCAACGTCGTGTACGAGACCCATCCGTATCCCTGGAAGGGCGAGGCCTGGAAGGGCGTTCTTTTCAACCTGGATAAAACCGAAGCGGTCTTCCTGGGCGAATGGGGTTACGGCCATTCTGAAGACCCGGGAAGGATCCGGCAGGAGTATGCCCGGCCCCTGATCGATTTCTGCGAGTCCCGCAATATCGGATGGACCGCCTGGATCTGGCACGACGAGTGGACGCCGTCCATGCTGACCTCCTTCAGGACTTTCGACACGACCGACTTCGGCGACTTCGTGAAACTGGTTCTAAACAACGGGCAATAGACGACGGCGCGACTGACCTCCTGCACGACCCCTATGGCGCGGTGCACGGATAACGCATCGGCAAATCGGTCTGGCCGGGGGTCGACCGCGAAGTCTGCGGCACGCAAATCCGAACGCCACGGAAGCGGCGTCCGGAATTCCAGGTAACCGAACTTCGCCTGGCGCATCGGACCGGGTGTTTCCTGAAGGGCGACTATGGGCGTTCTGCACCGCTTTACAGGTGAAAAAGGCAACTACTCGTGGGACGGCGTCGAGGTCGAGGCGTACGACACCGATGGCGCCGTGGGCGGCAGCAGACAGGTCGTCATCGGCAAGCGGGACGGGGCCGTCAACTTCGGCATGCGGTACTATGAGATCGCACCCGGGGGGCAGACCTCCTTCGACCGCCACGACCACGACCATGGGGTCTACGTCCTCCGGGGCACCGCCCGGCTGATGATGGGCTGGGAGGTCTTCGACATCGGTCCGGGCGACGTCGTGTACATTCCCCCGAACGAGCAGCACCAGTTCGAAAATACCGGAAAAGAACCCCTGGGCTTCCTGTGCGCGGTGCCGCCGAGGGACTGAAAACCTGGCTTCCGGAACCGACCCTTCGCACGGCCCGTTGTGCCGGTAACCCCTTGACAAAACCGGCCGTTTTGCGTAGATTTCTCCCGCTTTTGTCGGGTGACCCCGTCGTTCAGTGGCCTAGGACACCAGGTTCTCACCCTGGAAACGGGGGTTCGACTCCCCTCGGGGTCACCATATAAGAGAGTCAATCAATACGGCCCTGCTGACAATCAATCAGCAGGGCATTTGTTTTTTTGTGAGAACGCGGTACTGTAGGCGGCTTCGGCTCAGGGCACGTCCTGCCCCTTTTTGAACTGTGGGTACCTTCACATATCCAAGAATCTCGACTAAAAACAGGGTCAACGGTGCTCGTTATCAAGCGCATTGAATCATTGTGACGCCTTTGCTTGCAAAGCCTGGCACCCTGCACAAAAGCTTTGCGCCCGCCCATCCGATGTGATGGGCGGGCGCAGGGCCTCCGTAAAGATTCAATGTGGTTATCGGTTATATCGCGCTACTTGACGTAGAGCAAACGCCTGAGTTGCACGGCGCCCCGTCAACCGGCGTACGAACTCGCTGGCCAAGAAGATTGTAAATTTCCAGGTGTACGTCTCCGGCAGTGCCCAGGCGATACGGTATCCAGGAGACGCTATTGAATGGATTGGGATGGTTTGCCCCCACGAATTCGCCCGCCGGCGGCTCGGACAGCGCGACTTTGCCTGCGGCGTATTGGGACTGCACCACAACCGTCATCGACGAAGGCTGTCCGATGTTGTAAAAGTCATCAAATGCCGGGTTGAGAGATACCCTGATTCTGCGATCCGCTATGTACCCTACATAATCGTGTATCCAGTAGTGGGCTGCCGCGGCCCCGGCCTGACCCGGCTGGAAGACGAAGGTATTCAAGTTGACGCCTCCGCAGATTCCCGGATCACGTATCAGAACCCTGCCCGTGATGTTGGGTGCCCCGGCCAGGGTCGGCGGGTCCATTCGAACGATGACGGTCAGGACTTCGCCCACCCGCGGGGATGCGGGCGAAACGCTCACCAGAGGGACTTCGGGAAGAACGGACGCCGGCCGGTTGGCCCTCATCGGCGAATGATCGTCGTCGGCGATCGTCACCGGACAAGAAGCCGAATCCGCGACCTTGTGACAATGGCCGCAATGGGCGGCAGCCGGCGCCGCCGTACCCAATCCCACAACGAAGGCGATTGCCGCTGAAACGAGCAGCAATTTACGCAAGCGCCCCTGGGCGCGAGCTGAATCCGCGCTCAACGGCGTTTCACGGATTCGCGAACAGGAATGGGGATTCGTGGCGGTCGACACTCTACGCGCGAATGCATTCTGGACAGAAATGAACATCTCGAGCCTCCTTCCTGGGCTTCGGGCGGACGCGGGTAAGCTGGCGGTCGAATGATTACGCAAACAAAAGTTCTCTTAACATCCGCGCGCTTTACCGCGCCGCACTTAAACGATTTCCCAAGAGTTAAATGGGCAAGTTAGCGGAGCAGTTCATGTCCTCTTGCCAATGAAGCTGGATAATGAACGCTCTGCTCATCGGCTGACTGAAGAAAAACCCGGGTCCAATCTCGCGAGACTCATGATGTGTTACGCTTCGGTCAGGATCGAGGTTCCCTATTTTATTTAAAAAAGCGATGTGCATCAGAAGGGTGCATTATAAATATGCTGCGAGAATATTCAAATGGATACCGTAAATGAAACCGCGGGATCGAAGAATCACGCGTGGCGCCAGACCGGAGTCACCGGATCCCACTGCCACAAAACACGCCCTGCTGACGTCGATGTCAGCAGGGCATAGTCGTTGGGTTTGTGTTGAGAGCAACTACAATTGCCGCAGGCAATCGGATTCGGCGTACGTTCGCGTGAATCCGTATCCCACAACGCCATTGTGTTCCGCCCGCCACATCGGAATCTCTCTCAACCTGGCACGGGAGTATATGTTCGCCTGATTCGCCTTCTACAAAGCAAGCCTCTCTTTTTGGGTCAGCTTTCGCACATTCATGTCCCTGGCTCCGCCCACACGACTGCCGTAATCGTGGCTGCTTAAGCCCTCGTCCTTCTGCTACTGATTGCCCAATCGTTTGCCTTCCGGGATCCGGGGGTCGCTAAGCACCTGCAATTTCCGTCACTGCGATGCTTACCACAACGCTGACGCGTCCGCCCTTGCCGTCCCTGGCGCGCACAATCACGGCATATCCTCGCTTTTCCTCGTAGTCGTACGTCCCTTTCGTCAGGATCTGTCCGGTGCCGGCGTCAATCGCAAAGTGGTCCGCATCGGCGCCCCATAGACTGTACGTGAGCGTGTCCCCGTCGGCGTCGGTCGCCCGGACCGGGCCGCCGATCGGCTGTCCTGCCGGCGCGTGCCCGGTAACCGAATACGTGATGGGATGCACCGGCGCGAAGGCGGGCGGGCGGTTCACGGCCCTCCCGAAGCTGTTGGCAAGAATTACGAAATCGGCGAACCCAATCCGACCGTCGCTGTCCAGATCAAGTCCTGGCACATACTTCGCATCACCGGCCACATATCCGAAACCTGCAACGAAAAGCACGAAATCCGCGAAGTCCACAAGCCCGTTCCCGTTGAAATCAGAAGAGTGCGGGGCGGCCTTCTGCAGGGCAATGCTCACGGACCTCGTCATCGTCTCCGGATGTTCGCCACGGATCACGTCCGCGTTTCCGGACGAAGCCAATGGCACGCCTTCGCCGTCCCGGGAGGCGAACGTGGGAGGCCACTCCATTTCGAAAGCGGCGCAATTGCTGCGTCTGTTACAGAAACTGTCGGTATGTCCTGACGAAAGAATCGACCAAAGCGAAGGCAGAAGACGCCACCACCCGCCGGTGTGCCCGTTGGGGCTGGCGGGTGGTGGCCTGCCGGCTGCCCACAGGGTGGGATGAGGGGGCTGCGGGGCCGGCATTGTCAACGTTCAAAGGCCGGAGACGACCTTGATGATGGAGGCCAGGCTGGTTCCCGAGAAGGGATTGGCCTCGGCTTCCGAGTTCCCGTCCTCGGCCGGAATGAGGTCTTCCATGCCTGTTACCTCTGCCACCAACGGCCCGGCGCCGGGGTTCCAGGTATACGTCCTGGTGATTATTTCCTCGCCGGAAATACTTACGCCGAACGTGTGGACCCGTGCTTCTTCATTGTAGCTCACGGCGCTTCCGCCTGAACGTCCCGACGCGCCGTCGAGCAACAACAGTTTCCGGGCATCGTTCCAGTCGCCGGTGCTTAACCGGTAAATGTAGACTCCGGCGGCCACACCTCGGCCTGCAGCGTCCAGGCCGTTCCACTGCACCCGCTGGAACCCCGCGGGCCGTTCTCCGTCAATCAGGGTGACCACCCGCTGCCCCAGGATGTTGTAGATGTCCAGCCGCACGTGTCCTACTGCCGAGAGTTCGAAAGGGATGAGCGTGGACGGATTGAACGGATTGGGATGATTCTGCCGGAGCCTGTTCTCAGGGGGTGGCAAAAGGTCCCTGACGGGCAACGAGAATGCGCCGTTTTCGTCGGTTATTGACGTCACCCTTACGGTTGGATCGTCAAGCCTGTAGAGTTCGACCTGCGCACGTTGAACCGGACGCGACATCGGATTCACGACCTGCCCCTCCAGCGGTTCCTGCTCCGCCGCCACAGCGGATGCAAAAACCATAACAGCGGCAACTTGCAAGTACAGCGAAACTTTCATGGCAATTCCTCCTTTGCGAGTTCAGGCAGAACACCCACCGGCTTTATATGTTCACGACTATTGAATTCCGATACGTTACTTGAGAAAAAGCATGCGCCGGGCGTCCACGCCGCCCGGATGGATCAGGCGTATCACATAGACACCCGCGGCCACCCCTTCTCCCCGTCCGTCCCGGGCATCCCACTGGACCGGGTACCGCCCCGCGGTCTGGTGGTCGTCCACCAGCGTCCGCACACGCTGTCCCAGCGAATTGAAGATCTCGAGCCGCACCGCGCCAGCAGCGGCAAGCCGGTACACGATCAGCGTGCTGCTGTTGAACGGGTTGGGAAAGTTGGGCGCCAGACCCGCCACCGCCTGCTCTACCGGCAGCGCCGCCGCCTTTGCCGCATTCAGGACACGGTTTGACACCACCCGTGCCCGGCCGCGCACCGCCAACTCCACGACCTGGAGACGGTTCTCATTCAGGGGAATGCTGTTCCACCTCCCCACAATCGCACCTTCCCCGTCTCGTGCGAGGGCGCTGTAGTAACCCGTGACGCCCCACCGGTCCAGCGTCACAATCTCCAGATCCGCACGCCCGGCGCCGTCGGTCACCGCCCGCCAGGCATAGTGCACGGCACGCCCCGAGATGGAACGCGCGAACGCCACCGTCAGCGCTTCCGCCCCGCCCCCGATCACCGTGGCCTGTACCGCCGCCCGCGAAGTGGACGGAGGACCTCCCACCCTGCGCAACTCCCACACGATCCCGTCCCCGGAATCTCCCGCCACCGCCGCGAAATCGCTGTCGCCGGGCAGTACGAAGACCAGCCTGTCGCCGGACCGGTACGCGTAAAGGTCGTTGAAGAGCTCGAGAAATACAGAGTTTACCAGGGAAAGCGCCAGCGTGTACTCTCTTTGCACCCTCGGGTCACTGGACTGGCTTACGACGTCTCCCAGATCCACGCCGTCAGCGATCAGACTCGCGAAATGGGCCCTGAAACGCAGCGTATCGGAGTGCACTGTATAATATCCGTACCCTCCCGTAGCCCGTGTAGAAGGAGCCGCGTGGCCGGGCGGTTCCGGCAGGAAATGAGGAAACGCATATCCGTCCGCCGCGCGGGCACCGATGGACAACCGGTAGGCATTGCCCCGGTACAGCTCGAGGGTGACGTAAGGTGTCGCGGGGACGGGGTCGTCCCCTTCACTTTGGACGATGATCGCCTCAACGTTGAACTTCAGACTGTTTTCCACAAGTTCCCACGTGTCCAGCGGCAAAGGCGCCCTGGCGTCCACAGGCACGGTGAGCGGTAACATCACGGCAATTGCGAATATCAATGGTTTCAAGGTGCAGTTCCTCGTTGGTTTCCTCCGTTAAATGCCGGCTCTTCGTTGTCGTCATCGTCGATGACCACGTACAAATCCGTCGACGACGCGTCGTAGCCTCCGCCGCTGGCCGCGTGGCTCACCCTCGCCCAGTAGTTGAGCTCGTCATCGTCATGGTCGGCGCTGAGCGTCACCGTCTGCGCCGTGTCCCAGTCGTCCGCGGTGAAGAGGAGGCCTCCGGGAGACGCCGACAGCTTGTTCGTAGAACTCACGAGGGTTACGGTCACGTCCGCCGAGGGCTCGCTTCCCAGGACCACGGTGTAGGTGGCGGTCGCTCCTTCGGTGATGTCGAGCTCCGTCCGACTCAGCGTCAGGTCCGGCGGCGGGTCCTCCTCGTCGGCGTCGGCCGCCGTGGACTGGTTGGTGACCGACCGGGAGGAGAAGTTGAGCAGGTCATTTCCGGCGGCGTCGATGAAGATGCCGACGGCGTCGCGGGCGAAAATATTGTCGTACGCCACCTCCACCTCCTGGCTCATGGTCACCGCTGGATCCAGGGTCATCGTGAGGGTGGAGTCGGAAAGGCCGGCGGCGGAGGGGACCGCGCGGTCTCCGTCCACCGTGACGCTCACCACGGCAATGAAGAAGTCGTCGAGAGCCACGTTTACCAGGGTGCTGATGGTGCGCAACAGCGCCGGAACCGTGGTGTATTCACTGAAGGCGACGGTCAGTGTGTCGCCGTCCGTGGAGGTCGCGGCGCTGGAGAAGGCCGGGCGCACGCCGTCCACCTTGTGAGCCGCATCCGCGGCCACCGCCGCGTGGGTCAGGGTCGCGTCGTTGCCCCGCGCGTCCTGTATGGTGCCTTCATTCAGGCTGAGCTTGTCGGCGCCGATGGCGATGCCGTCGGCGTCGGCGTCCCCCTCGCCCACCACGCAGGCGAAGACCGCGGTGGAATCGGCGGTGCCGTCGAAGCCGGCCGTCCTGGCGATGCCGTCGAAGTCCAGTTCCAACTGCGGCGACCCGGTGACGACCACGTCCTCGCTGAACCTCACGGTCACCCGGATGCTGTCCCCGACGGCGTAGGTGGAGTCGTCCCCTGCACCGGAGGTGACGGCCAGCGACGACACCGCCGGCGCCGTGCGGTCCCGCCCGTCCACCCTGTGGCCTGACTGTTTGAACAGGCCGGAAAACGTCGGAGACACCTCGCTGTCCGTGCCTGAGACGGTTATGGTCCCCTCGCCCCCGAGGCCGGCGACTCTGCCGTCCTGGATTAGGGTGCGCTCCATGGTGATGCCGTCGATGTCCCGGTCGCCGGACCGGACCGTGTAGGCGAACACCAGCGTGTCGGTGCCGGAGCCCCTGCTGTACCCGGCACCTCTCCAGGAGGTGCTGCCGGGAGATCCGTCATCGGTTCCCATTCGCAGGTTCACATAGCGGGTCCCCTCCACGTCCAGGGACTCGCTGAATGCAATGGCGATCTCGATGGTCTCCCCATACAGGTAGGTGTTGCCACTGTCGGGACGGGAGATGATGCTGGGGGTGCCGACCAGCGACAGGCTGCCGTCAACCTTGTGGTCCGGTTGGTCGTCGATGCCGTCGTACACCCGGTAGGGGGTCGTGGTCGTTCCGGATGCGGTGATGGTCTCGTGGCGGAGGAAGTTGTGCCACCCGCCCTGCCTGTCCTGGTAGCCGGGGTTTATCCTGATGCCGTCGGAATCGCGGTCCTCCGACTTCACGGTGTAGCCGAATACCAGGATCCTGGACCCGGACCCGCGGAGGTAGCCCGCTTGCCTCCAGGTGTCTCCGACCCGCAGGCCAAGCGCCGGATTGCCGCCTTCCTCCACGTCCACTCTCGTGCTGAAGGTGGCGGAGATCCGGATGACCTCTCCGATGCCGTAGGTGCTGTCATGCACGGCCGGGTCCGAGGTCACCTCGAGCTTTCTGATGTTCGGGTCGTCATCGATGATGGTAATCTCGCACTTGTTGTCGCGTTCCGGGTCGTCCGGGTCCGCGATCTGGGCCGAGGTGGTGAAGCGAACCGTGAAGGTCTCGTCCCCTTCGATCAGGTTGTCCTGCCGCGTTCTGACCCTTCGGTTCACCCGGCTGTCCTTCGAATCCTCCGGGGTGCCCCAGATAGCTCCGGTGTCCTGGTGCACGTAGTCGGTGGAGTCAGCCGTGCCGGCATCGGTGTGCCAGAATGCGCCGATGCGATCGCCTCCGGTGATGGTGCCGACGTATACGAGGGTGACCTCGAAGGAATCGCCTTCGCGAACCTCGGTGGTAGCACACTCGAGATAGAACTCGTCAGCGGCGCCGACCGGGGCCGGGTAGTGAAACGCGATCGACCCAAGTAGGCCGATCAGGACCGCGACCGAACCACGACGTAAATGGAACCTGGAAATCCCTTTTTCCCTCCTCATCATTCTCTCCTTGCAGGTTTGATTGGCGTTCAATCGTCGTCGTCGATGACCACGTACAGGTCCTTGCTCGACGCGTCGGAGCCCCCGCCGGTGCCCGTGTGGGTCACGCTGACCCAGTAGTTGTACTCGTCATCGTCCTGGCCGGCGGTGAGCGTCACCGTCTGCGCCGTGTTCCAGTCATCGGTGGTGAACGAAAGGCTGTCGGGGCTGACCGACAGCTTGGTCGTCGAGCTCGAAATGGCAACGGCCACGCTGTCGGAGGGCTGGGCTTCCAGGGCCACGGTATAGGTCTCGGATACCCCTTCGTCGACCCTGAGCTCCGTGAGACTCAACTTCAGCTCACCCACGTCTGACTCCGTGGCGGCAACCGTTGACTGATTCAACACATGGCTGCTGCCGAAGTTGGCCAGCGGGTTGCCGGCCCTGTCGATGAAGAGTCCCACCGCATCGCGGGCGAAGATGTTGTCGTAGTCTACCCGGAGCGACTGGCCGGCGGTCACCGGGAGGTTCAGCCTCAACTTCGCCCCGTCCAGGCGGGCGGAGGTGGGTCTCACCACTTCCCCATCCGCCTTGATTCGCATGACGGCCAGGAAGAACTGACCGAGCTCCACGTTCACGAAGCTGCTTATCGTGTTCAGAATCGCCGGCACGGTGAGGTTCTCGCTGAAGTGGACGTTGACATATCCCCCCGAGAAGGCCACCGCCTCCTTGAACCTCGGGTACGATCCATCCACTCTGTGGCCGCCGTCGGCGGCGGCGGCCTCGTGGGACAGGTCGGCGGCGTTGCCGGCCCGGTCCTCGATGGTGCCGTCGGCGGGCAGGCCGAGGGTGTCGGCGTCGATGGCGATGCCGTTGCCGTCCCGGTCCCCCTCCTGCACCACGTAGGCAAAGATCGCTGCTGCCCCTTCGGTGGTATCATGGGCGGCCGCCCTGGCCTTGTTGCCCACCATCAGCTCCAGTTGCGGTGAGCCGGTGACGGTCACGTCCTCACTGAAGGTCACCGTCACCTCGATGGTGTCGCCGACCCCGTACCAGGAGTCGTCTCCCGCATCCGAGCTGAGGGTGAGGGCCGAGACCGTGGGGGCCACGGCATCCACCTTGTGGCCGGGATCCCCGGTCAGCCGATCGTGGTTCAGGTCCGCCGCGGTGTCGCCCGGGCCCACGATGGTGCCGCCGTCGAGGGTCATTCTGTTCGCCCGGACGGCGATCCCGTCCGTGTCGATGTCGTCCACCTCCACCCGATAGCCGAAGAACACCTCGGGGCCGGCCGTGCGGTTGCCGGGTCGGACGCTCCCCGGGAACGAGCCTTGCCCGAACCGGGCGGTCCTCGTCTGCGTTCCCACTCGAATCTCGAGCTGCGGAGTCCCGGTGACCTCGACATCCTTGTCGAAGGTCGCCTTCACGCCGATCCAGTCGCCGGCGACATAGGTGGCGTCTTCTCCCGGATCGGAGACGATCTCCATCGACGAGATGGTGGCGGCGAGGGGGTCCAGGGACCCGTCCACCTTGTGCCGGCCGGCGTTCGCCGTCTCGCCGTGGCTCCGGTCGGCGTCCACCACCTCCCACGGGTTTGGATCGGGCACGGACCGGAGGGTCCCGTCGCCGCCCCATCCGCCGTTGTCGCTGCCCAGGACGGTGAGGCCGTCCGTGTCCCCGTCCCCGCTCTCGACGGTGTATTCGAAGACCAGGGCCCTGGCGCCGTCGCCGGAGGCGAATCCGGCCTGCACCGTGGTGGCCCCGTTGCTGTTGAACAACAGGCCCTTGGTCACTTGTCCACTCTTCCGGATCTTCTGGTCGAAGGTGACCGTGACCTGGATGACCTCCGCGCGCCGGTAGGTGTCGTCCCGCTCCGGCCTCGAGGTGATGGCAACCTGTTTTACGTACGGCTGCCCGTTCAGCTTGTGGTCGGAGTCCGGGTCGAGCCTCTTGTGCCGCAGGTACACCCGCACGTCGTGGTCCTTGGCCCAGATGACTCTGTTCGTCGCCGAGGTGCCGGTGGTATCACCGAGAGTGCTTGTGTAGATCTCGAACCCGTCGTCGTCCTTGAAGTGGGATTTCACGCGCAAGGCGAATCGCAGCCTCGCGGTGCCGCTTCCGCTGCTGTAAAAGGCCGTCCTCTGTACGGAGGCGCTCTCCCGGTCCGAGTCGACCTCATCCACAATGACGGGCAGCCAGGGTGGATTCTCGCTGCCGACCCGCACGGGAGCGGAGAAGGTCACGTCGATCTCGACGTCCTCTCCGTACCGGTAGGTGCTGCCGGAGGCCGGCGTGGAGGCGATGGCCAGGTCGGTGACCCAGGGAGCCAGGCTGCCGTCCACCTTGTGGTTCGGCTTGTCGGTGCTGCCGCTGTAGGCGGGCTTCACCTCGAGTCCATTGAACCACCCCTTGATCTTCCCGCTGCCCCCCAGGCCGTGCTGGTTGTCCTCATCGTCGATGTAGCCCCGCTGTATGCTGATCCCGTCGTCGTCGTCGTCATCCGGCCCCACCTCGTAGGCGAAGATCAGAATGCTCGAGCCGTTCCCGCTCCGGTACTCGGCGACTCTCAAGGAGTCACCGATCCAGAAGTCCATGGTGACATCGCCGGTGACCCGGACGGGGGCGTCGACCGCGACCCGGAGCTTGATGGTCTCGCCCAGACCATAGGTCTTGCCGTCGGGATCTCCCGGATACCGGCCAGTCACAAACGGCTCCGGCGCGGGGGTGGATCCCATGGTGACTTCCGTGATGGACGGACGTTGGGCGGCCGCCTCGGGCGGACTTTGGAGGCCATACAATCCGATTAAGATGGAAGCAGTGGCGATTCGAACCGGCAGTCGCAGGTATTCAATCTTCATTCGTCAGGCCTTTCGTTTTTTTCCGGAGTCTCTGATTCCACCGATACGCTCTCCGGTCCGGATGAATCGCTGACTCTATTCCAGGCCCGAGAAAACCCACGGTATTCGGGAGAATACATACATGATGACCTTCGGGTTGGTCGTGTTTCCGCCCGCCAGGCTTCGGAGTTCGACATTCCGGCGGATCGCATGGGCGACGATTTGCAGGAAGGGTTGGTTGCACCAACCAGTACTGAACCATCAATTTCAGTGCGAATTCAGTGCCAGTGGGAAATCGTCGTCTCTGGATTATGCATAAATTATTGTTTTTATTTTATATATTAAATACTCAGATGGAAAACACGCTGCCCGGATAGACGCTCCTTTTTGACCAAATCCGGTTGATATGAAACCGAAAATTTGTCTTAAGTATATAATATTAAAAGGGTTAACAGAAAAAATAGTCATATATGAATAAAAAACCATATACGGCCATTTTCAGGTTGGCTCAATTCAGATTCACGGACGTTGGATATTCAGCTTTCTCATTTTCCCGTACAGCGACGACGGCGGCAATCCTAACAGAACCGCTGCGCCTTTGGCGCCTGCTATCCGCCAGTTGGTGATCTCAAGCACTCTGAGGATATAGCGGCGTTCGAATTCTTCCAGTGGCACGACTTCGCCACCCTGAGACGGAAACAGGGGCGTCCACTCCATTTCGAGGGCGTCGCCTCTGATGCGCGATTGATACGACCCGAGATCCTCCGGTTTAATTCGAGAACCCTGGCACACGGCGACTGCCCGCTGTATCGAATTCTCCAGTTCCCGAACGTTGCCGGGCCAATCGTAGGCTTGAAGCACCTCTATGATCTCCGTCGACAACGGATCGATTTGCTTACGCAATTCGGATCCGACGCGCTGACTGAAATGCCTGGCAAGTTCGGGAATATCTCCCTTGCGCGCGCGAAGGGGCGGCAGATAGAGCGGGAATACCTGGAAGCGATAATAGAGATCCTCCCGAAAATCACCCGCTTCGACCATGTCCTCCAGGTTGCGATTGGTGGCGGCCACCATGCGCGTTCGAGCTTTCAGCGTCTCGCTGCCGCCAACGCGTTCAAACGTGCCCTCGTCCAGCAATTGCAACAGGCTGGTCTGCGTCCGTCGTGTCATATCGCCGATCTCGTCCAGAAAGAGTGTGCCGCCTTCGGCCAGTTCCACCTTGCCCAGACGGCGGGAAACCGCGCTGGTGAAAGCGCCCCTCTCATGCCCGAAAAACTCACTGTTGATCAGCGGTTCGAGTACAGCTCCGCAGTTGACCTGTACGAAGGGCCCTTCGCTCTGGCGACTTTTCGCGTGCAATGTCCGCGCCGCCAGCCCCTTCCCCACACCCGTTTCGCCAAGTATCAGCACCGTAAGATCGGTGGAGGCCACCTCCGCCAGTCCCGCCTTAAATTCACTAAGGACGTCGCTCTGACCGATCAGCACCTTGCCTCCGTCAACTGATGCCGGCCGTGTGGCCAGGCCTCTTCGAATACACGGGAAACGGACGTAACGCCGATTACTGCTCCCGCGCTATGCAAGTGTCAGCTTGTACGGAATGACGATTTATAGTCAATTTCAATGCCAGCGCGTAACCGTTGACACAGAATCATCCCTAACTTATTATTTTTATTATATATAAATTGAACATCAAATAGAACACCGCGGGGATCGGTTCAAGGTCATAATAACCGGATATGGTCATCCGTACATCAGAGATACCTCTTATATTATTAATAATAATGGGCTTACAAAAAAACCGGCCATATACAGTCAAAAAAACCGTATATGGCCACGCTCAGGCAATCCTGTTCATTTCTCAAGGACGTCTGATATCCAGTTTTCTCATCTTGCCATACAGAGATGAAGGCGGCAATCCGAGCAGAGCAGCAGCGCCTCGTGCCCCGGAAATCCGCCAGTTGGTGGTCTCGAGTACTTTGATGATATGGCGCCGCTGGGCTTCCGCCAACGGCGCAATATCGCGATTCCGAGAGGCGGCCGGGGGCGCCCGGACCAGATCCTGAGCTTTGCCGTCCATACGAGATCGATAGGACCCCAGTTCCAGATCGGTCAACGAAATTCGCGAGCCACGGCAGATGGTAACGGTCCGTTGGATTAAATGTTCCAGTTCCCGGACGTTGCCAGGCCAATCGTAAGTTTGCAGCGTCTCCACGATGACCGTCGACAGAGGCGCAATTTGCTTGCCCTGGCGAATTGCGACGCGATGCCTGAAATACTCGGCAAGTTCGGGGATATCTTCCTTGCGCTCGCGCAGGGGCCGAAGATAGAGCGGAAAGACCTGGAAACGATAGTAGAGATCCTCCCGAAAATCGCCTGCTTCGACCATTTCCTTCAGGTTGCAGTTGGTGGCTGCAACAATGCGGGTTCGGGCTCGCAGCGTTTCGCTGCCGCCGACGCGTTCGTACGTGCCATCATCCAGAAATTGCAACAGGCTGGTCTGCGTCCGGAACGACATATCGCCGATCTCATCCAGGAAGAGTGTGCCTCCCCCGGCCAGTTCCACCTTGCCCAAACGGCGGGAAACCGCGCTGGTAAAAGCTCCCCTCTCATGGCCGAACAACTCGCTGTTGATCAGCGATTCGGACACCGCGCCGCAGTTCACGTGTACAAACGGCCCGTCGCCGTGACGACTGGTCTCGTGCAACACGCGCGCCGCCAGTCCCTTACCCACACCCGTCTCGCCAAATATCAACACGGTCAGGTCTGTAGTTGCCACCTCCGCGAGTCTGTATTGAAACGCCTTAAGGGCATTGCTCTTTCCGATCAGCACCCTGCCCTTGCCATCTGTACCGTCGTGAACAAAGGCCTTCGACGTCTGAACGGACAGCCGCGCATCCGCCGGTACCGAGCAATTCAGGTCGCGATCGATGGCGCTCACCTCAACGGTATGGTTTTCAGGTGGCATTCCCCGGTAGACGGTCCGTTTCTCGCGGAAGGTCGGATGCGAATTGTGAAGGATCAACACATGCCGCGGACAAGGACTTGACCTGTACGAGAGAATGAATTAAACTTTCGTAATATAGGCATTTATTGTGAGGATAGAATGATCGAAAGTCGTATTTATCCTGACCTATTCATGAATCGTCAGGGATTGCAGATTCGTGCAGCAGAAGCAGCTTTCGAGTGAGTCTAAGAACGCAGGAGAAAGCTGGCTGTGCGGAACT
The DNA here is from genome assembly GCA_963662665.2 of Candidatus Latescibacterota bacterium. GTDB lineage: Bacteria > Latescibacterota > UBA2968 > UBA2968 > JAAXHE01. The sequence goes on along the minus strand of CAXXJS010000049.1, from coordinate 69,277 downwards.
GGCGTTTTCAAGCGATTTCAGGGTGTGTTTTTGTAGCAGGGTCGGGTGGAGGCGTCAGGATGACCCTGCTGTGACTGCCAAGAGCACAGACTTCTCCATGGCTTTTGATGGTAGCAATCAAGACGTGAAGGCGGCCTGGTCCAGATGGAAACGTTATGGCATGGCGGTTCCCAGATTGTAGAGCATGGTTCGATAGAGGTGTTTGAGTGGAAACGCCGTTGGCAGATGGAACGTGATTTTGGTTTTCAGTTCACAAACGCGCCCGGCGACTTTCAAGATGCGGTTTTGCAGCGTATTAAACTGGGCGTTCGTCCACGTGGTGCCGCGCAACCCGATATGGGCCAGGGCGTGTACCAACACATAGGCGGCGCTGTGGAGAAAGAGCCGGAAGTGATTGGCATGGAAGGTGTGGCAAGAGGTGCGATCGGAATGCAGAAAGGTCTTGTGATTCTTGATGAAGTTTTCCATCCTGCCGCGTGAGCAATAAGCGGTTTTGTAGATGAATGACGGTTGTGCGCCGTTCAGGTTGGTGACCACGAATCGGACATTGTGACCTTGCGGGTTGACTTCTGCCTTGCAGATGATGCGGCGTGGGGAAGACCAGCTGCCGGCCTGATAGTCCCAACAGCGATACAGGCGCACAGGTTTTCCCCCATCGGCATACAGCGCTTTGGCCTGGTCCATCAAGGGCTGTGCCAACCGCAGCAGCACCGCGTTTCCGCTTTGTCCGAGGATAAAAAACACATCGTTTTCGTCACACATCGTGTGTACTTCCGGACACGAAAAGTGTGAATCGCCACGCAACAGGATCTTGACATCGGGCCATGCGTGACGCAGGTAGGCGATCACCCGTTTGAGAATCGACACGATCTCTTTGCCCGTGGGTCGGCGGCCCGGACGCAAGACCGTCGTGATCAACTTGCCGGTTTGCCCTTCATAGATATGCAGGGGTTGGTAGCAATAGCCCTTGAAATACGCATTGAATAACGACAACTGCTGGGATCCATACACCTTGTCTTCCGTGTCATCGATATCCAACAGGATGGCTTCGGGGGGGTGCTTATACGAGGCGATAAACGCATCGGCAAAGGCCGTCGCGATCCGATATAAATCACCTCTGGTGATCCGGTTCTCGAACCGACTCATCGTGGGTTGACTGGCCAGGTTGGCACCGGTGACCGGCAACCGATCGCAGGCCGCCTTGAAGCCGGGGTCGCTACGCAACGTATTGCAGTCGTTCGCATCTTCATACCCACACGCCATCTGAAAGACACGCTGACGGAGCAGGTCCACCGACGGGTGATCCACGTAACTTGGATGCCGACGATCTGTTATCGCCTCGACGATCCGACACAAAATGCCGATTTTGGATTCCACCTCTCGAAGCAGCATCGCCCCGGTGTCGCTGGTCAGCATGCCCCCGTCGAAGGCGGCTTCTACCCGTTTGCCAGAAACACTTGCGAAAGACATCCTTTGTTGTTTATCTTGACCTGCCACGGTAGTTTCCTCCCGGTTCATTGTTATCAGGTTATTCGCGTAACCATAATATAATACAATGACTTGGGTAAGGAAACTACCTTTTTTGTGAATTATTCAGATTATATGATTTTTTCGTGATTTTTTCCAAAAATGCCAGGTTTTTACGATCGTCGCCCGGCGCGTTTTCCGTCCGGTAACATGAGAATCGTAATTCTCGTGGAGGCTGTTGATCAATCAGGAGGAAGAATGGCAACTGGAGAGGAGACGGAACGAGAGAATGAGATGCTGCGGGAACGCCTGTCGAAACTGAGCGAGGCATGCCTGCGCATCAACGAGAGCCTGGAATTCAAGACTGTAATGCAGGAGGTCCTGGACAGCGCCAGGGCGTTGACCGGCTCACGATACGGCGTGATTACGATATTCGACGAAGAGAGAAACGTGCAGGACTTCCTGGCTTCCGGGATGACTCGCGAACAGGGGCAGCAGCTGTGGGAAATTCCTGGAGCGATGCAATACTTCGAATTACTGAGGGAGATTCAGGATCCGCTGCGGTTGCGCGACTTTCAGAGCCACATCCGGTCTATGGGTCTTCCGGACTTCCGTGCCCCGATGCCAGTCAGCGAAGCGCTGACCTTTCTGGCGTCGCCGGTCCGCTACGGGGGCGAATCCGTGGCCAACATCTACGTTGGAGAAAAGGAGGGCGGCCGGTCATTCACCCGGGAAGACGAAGAGATTCTGGTTATGTTCGCCTCCCAGGCGGCGCTGGTCATCGCCAACGCCCGCCGGTACCGGGACGAACAGCGTGCCAGGTCGGGCCTGGAGACCCTGATTAACACGTCCCCGGTTGGTGTTGTCGTGTTCGACGCAAAAACGGGCGCCTCTACGTCGATTAACCGCGAGGCGAGAAGGTTCCTGCGGCCACTGCGAATGCCGGATCAGACATTGCAGGATCTCCTGGGGGTGATGACGGTCCGTCGATCCGATGGACGCGAATTCTGCTGGGAAGAACCGGCGGTGGCGCAAGCGATGAAATTGGGCGAGGTGGTGCGCGCGGAGGAAGTCGTCCTCAACGTCCCGGACGGACGAGCGGTTTCCGCTCTCCTGAATGCCACACCCATTCACGACAACGACGGTTCAGTCGAGTCGTATGTCGTGACCCTGCAGGACATGGCGCCGCTTGAGGAACTGGAGCGGCTGCGTGCAGACTTCCTCGCCATGGTCAGCCACGAACTGCGAACCCCGCTGGCTGCGGTCAAGGGCTCGACCACTACTGTACTCAAGGATGCATCAAGCCGGGGAACGGCAGAAATGGTCCAGTTCTTCAATATCATCAACCAACAGGCCGATCAGATGAGCGACCTTATCGACGATCTTCTGGACGTCGCCCGAATCGAGACTGGCACTCTGCAGATCCGTCCCGAACCGGTGTCCGTGACAGAGCTTGTCGACGAAGCCCGACGAGCCGTTCAGACAGGTCGACAGCGAAACAACATGCGCATTGAATTGTCACCCGACCTTCTTCCGGTAATGGCGGACCGACGACGCATCGTACAGGTTCTGAGCAATCTCTTGTCCAACGCAACCCGTCATTCGCCGGAAGCTTCACCCATACGTGTGACCGCCGTGCAGGACGGGGCCTACATGACAGTCTGCGTGGCCGACCAGGGCATGGGCGTGTCGGCAGACCGTCTGCCTCACCTGTTTCGGAAGTTCGGCCGACTCGATAGCGCAGACCGGGCCGGCACGGATTCTGGTTCCGGTTGGGGACTGTCTATCTGCAGGGGCATCGTGGAAGCTCATGGCGGCCGAATCTGGGCGGAAAGCGACGGCGTAGGCATGGGCACCCGGATAACCTTTTCCTGTCCAATTGCCGAAAAGCCCGTGAATACCACCTCCATCAGATACGAGACGACTGCCGAACAGAGACCGGCAACGCGGGATAGTCGAGTTCCGATTATGGTCGTGGATGACGATCCTCAAACGTTACGAGCCGTCTGGGACGCCCTGTCGAAAGCGGGCTACCTCCCGGTCGTAACCGGAAACCCCGACGAAGTGCCAGGACTCATGAAGAAGCATCGTCCCAGCCTGGTGGTGATGGATCTGGTATTGCCCGGGACCGACGGTGTGGAGGTTATGGCCGCTATTTTCGACAAGAACGACGTCCCCGTCATCTTTCTGTCCGCCTACGGCCATGAAGAAGCAATAACCCGGGCCCTCGACGCGGGCGCCGTCGACTATATCGTCAAGCCATTCTCGCCGACTGAACTGGCCGCCAGAATCAGGGTGGCACTGCGGGGGCGGACCGCGTCCGTCCCGTTCGTTCCGGGAGAACCCTTTGTGATGGGCGATTTAGTCATTGACTACGCCGCACGCCGGGTGTCCGTTGCCGAACGGCCGGTTCCATTAACTGACATCGAGTACCGGATGCTCGTGGAACTCTCGGACAACGTTGGTAAAATCGTGACCTATGAGTACCTGCTGCAAAGGGTTTGGGAAAAATGGGAGGCTGACGATATCCGGCAACTGCGCACAGCCGTAAAGAACCTCCGGCAGAAGCTGGCGGACGACGCGACCAACCCCACCTATATCTTCACCCAACGTCGCGTGGGCTATCGTCTGGGAGCGGCCGTTTAGGTGTCTTAGCGGTTGCCGCCGCACCGAACGCCGATGCGACGTGAGGTCGAACCGTCAGGCAGACTGACCGAGTAGACCGACAAACATCAAAAAGTCGGAGAATTCAACCGTCCCGTCTTCATTGAAGTCGAACCGGTAATCAGTGTTCCCGAAAGCCGCGGCAAATGCGATGAAATCCGGCAGATCGATTTCTCCGCTGCCATCGATATCGGCACGGTTTACCGGTGGCGCCAGATACACGTACGCGGCACCTCTCCGATTTCCCGAAACTGCCTTTAGACATAGCTTGCTCTTTCCGTGTCCTATCCCTCCAGGCCCGCCGCATGCCGCCCGGCATCGGGGTCGCCGGCGGCATGGAACCGGCCGTCCTCCGGATCCACGAATAGCATGACCGGAGTCGCAATCGGACCGGTGCTTGTCGTAACGTGATGCCCCCGCGATGCGAGTTCGGCACGAACGTCCCGGCTCACGCTGTCGCTTATATTCAACGATCCGGCCCGTTTGAACGTCGCAGGCCGATCGGGATTGGGATCGAACGAGTCCTCGTGGTGCGCCGTGGCGAACCGCGGCGCGCGGACGGCGGTTTCCGGTAACATGCCGAATTCGATGAAGTCCAGGAGCAGATTCAGCGTCGCCTGGTCCTGCAGGTCCCCGCCTGCAACGCTGATCGCCAGGATCGGCCTGCCGTCTTTCAGGACCAGCGTCGGAGTCAGTGTGATGCGCGGGCGCTTTCCCGGCTGGATGCAGTTGGGATGGCCGGAGGTCGTGTTCAGGCTTCTCAGGCGGTTCCCGTATGACACGCCCGTTTGCCCCCCGAGGGGATCTTCCCCGCGGTAGACGTTTGCGCTCGGTGTTGCCGAAACGACGTTCCCCCAGCGGTCCGCGACCACGCACGTGGTCGTTCCCCCGATGCCCGGCTCGAACACGCCATCACCCCGAAGCGGTTTCATTCCGTACGGGTCTCCGGGACGGGCGATCAGCGACGCCTGCTCCATATCGATCAGCGGCCGGCGGATTTCGGTGTATTCGTTTGACAGCAATTCGTCCATCGGCACGGCAGTGAAGTCCGGATCGGCGTAGTACGCGTCCCTGTCGGCCATCGCCAGCTTGAGCGCTTCCACAGCCGCGTGTACGTAATCCGTGGATAGATGGCCCATCGATTTCAGATCGAAGCCCTCCAGGAGGCGCAACGCCTGGCACAGGTACGGCCCCTGCGTCCAGGGACCGCATTTGTACACGTCGTAACCCCGGTAGTCGACCGTGACGGGATCTTCAATCAGGGTCCGGTGGGCCGCCAGGTCTGCTTTCCGCAGAAAACCGCCTTTCTCGACGTAATCCGCCTCCAAAGCGTCGGCGACGTCCTGTCCCGCCCCGTTGCGGCCGTAGAAGCGGTCGCTCGCGGCGGCAACCTTCTCCTGGCGGTTTCCGTGTGCGGCCTGTTCCGCCTTGACCAGCCTGCGGAGCGTGTCGGCAAGCCGGGGATGCCAGGATTCCTCGCCGTCATCCAGGATTTCCAGCGTGGGAGCCACAATCCGTTCAAAGGACTGGGTGCCATACTTTATGAGCAGCGTCGTACACAGATCAACAACCGAAGGGACCGGCGCCATCTTGATGTCTTTATCGGGAATGCCGTGTTCCATGTACCAGTCGATCGCTTCTTGCGAGAGCGGCGCCCTCCCCTGACCGGATAGCGTCTTGACCTCCTGTCTGTCAGCGTCGTAGACGATCACCGGCACCTCGCCCCCGATCGAGCACGCGCCGTGATCGGTCACGTTCAGCGCGAGGATGGTCGCCGCCGCGGCGTCTGCCGCGTTTCCACCCCGTTCCAGAATCCCGATTCCCGCTGCCACGGCTCCGGCGCCACCCGCGGCAACCGCACCCGTCGTGCTGACGGCATTCCAGCCGATATTCAGGTCATTCGGATGTGGCATCTTCATTCTCCTTTGACGGCAATAGCCCGCCGCATGGGACAAACCGCTTGTTTCCGGTAACAGTCAAGGATACTTTAGCAGACAGAGTTATCAACTGTCAGGAAAAGTCGCGAGGGCGGGCGACCACAAGGGTCGCCCCTACAAATCCAACGTCGGCGCCACAAGGGCTGGAAGCCGACGGTCCCAAGTGTAGCGAGAAGCAGCGAGCAGCCCGCCTATCGGTCCCGAAAAACTGGCTCACTAACCAAGATCTCAGATACCGGAACCCGATCGTAACGCGAACTGTCAGTTCGCGTGCTGCATAAAAACGCAGGACCCCAAATGTCACGTTTTTTTCCGCCACAAACTCACATTTTGTGTTACGACACGCTGGCATGAAGGCCAACTCCAATCTCGCGCTCCCTTATACAATTCGCTTCTTTTCGAACATCGATAGATACAGTTTCGGTGATGTCATTTGACAGGGTTACCAACCCGTCTTACCTCTTCCTTCTGACCGATTCATGACAACAAGAATCGTTAACCAGGAGACTCCAACGTGGCCAATATTCCGAGGTTGAAAGCCCTCATCGCCGAAAGCGGGCTGGATGCCCTTATCCTCGCAGGACGAAAGAACACCCTTTACCTGCGCAGCGACCTCCTCTTCCGGGATGCGATGTACAACAATACCAACGATGGATGGATACTGATGTTCTGCGTCATCGCGCCGCCCGACAGATCTTTCACCGTGGGCGCCCGCGGCCTCAACCTGCCGGACATGCCGTCAGAGACCTACGGGACCGACGACTACGTGAAGGATTATCTTGCCGTGACAATCGATCAGTTAAAGAAACGGGACCTTCATCGAGGTCGGATCGGCCTGGACGCGGGATTATCTCCTGATTGGAACATTTGCTACCAGGGTTACATGAGCGACTTCAAACTGCCACTCTGTTTCGGGGAACCCACACCGAAAGCAGTTGGAACCGTAAACGCCCATGTCCGCCGCATCGCGTTTATGTATGACGTAGTGCGCCCCGGCAAGACCAAACGGGAAGTCTTCGAGGCCTGCCGCCGTGAGTTCGAAGCTGAAAAAACAGACGCGCCACTATGGTTGGTACACGGGGTGGGAATGGACGTTCACGAGGAACCCAGAATGAGTTCCGCCTACCCGTCGGGCCACGAACGCGTGGCGCCCGGGATCGTTTTCGAGGAAGGGAACGTTCTTTCTCTGGAGGGATCCTGGCTGGTGGAGGAACCGGCGGTGCTGGAAAGAGACGGCCCGAAACGCATCGGGAACGCCGGAACGCGCGAGATCAATGTGATTTAAGCAGACGTAAGGATCAGTTCGTATTCCCGTCTTTCCCGCCGCCTGCCCCGTCGAATACCTCCGTCTTGAACAGCGCACGCTGGAACGTCAGGTACTCTTCCTTCGTCATCGCCGGCTCGAAGTCCCGGAGCACGCCCGTCGCCTCCTCGCCGGCGCCGTGCAGAAGGTCCACGGCCAGAAGCGCCAGTGATTTCGCGGGCGCGATATACCCCATCTCCTTGTCCGAAATATGCCAGTCCGCGCTGTGACCCACGCCGTCCGCTCCGGACATGTACGGATGGATCGCCGGCATGATGTGGGACAGATCCCCCATATCCGTGGATCCCGACCGGTGCGAGACCTCACAGACCTCGTCGTCGCCGAATAGTGCTCTCGAATTCGATTCGAACACTTCGCTCAACGCAGGATCGGTCCTGACGGGCATGTACCCCGGCAGCGTCTCGATCTCCACCCGAGCGCCGACCGCCATGGCCCCCGCGCGGATCGCCCGGTCGACCTTCTCGTTGGCGTCCAGCATCGCTTCGTTCGTCTTCCCCCGGACGTAGGTCTCCATCGTTACCTCCGCCGGCACCACATTCACGATGTCGCCGCCCCTGGTGATGATCGGATGTACCCGGATCGAATCGTTATCCCGAAACGTCTCACGCTGCGCATGAATTGCCATTAATGCGATCTGGGCGGCGTTCAACGCGTTGATTCCCCTGTGAGGCGCGCCTCCGGCGTGCGCGGCACGGCCAACGAACCGGATCATCTTCACCATACATCCGTTGCACGACTTGGCAGTCGCCGCCTTCTTCATGCCAGGGTCGCTGTGCGTGTGGATCATGGCCGCCACGTCGATATCGTCGAAATGCCCGAGGCGGACGAGTTCGGGTTTGCCGCCCAGGAACTCCAGCTTTCCTTCCCTGACCAGTCCCATCCGGTACTCGACCTCGATATACTCTTCCGCGGGCACCGCGAAAAACACGACGTTGCCGGCCATGGACTCAGCCGCGCCGGTGTCCACCATCCCCATCATCGCGCCCAGCAGCCCGGCCATCTGCGCGTTGTGTCCACAGGCGTGTGCGGCGCCGGTTTCGGGATCGGCCATGGGATGATCCGGCACTACAAGCGAATCCAGCTCGCCGATCAGGGCCACGGTCGGGCCCGGTTTCGCACCCCGTAAAATGCCCTTCACGCCGGTAATCCCCAGCCCGGTTTCCGGCGAAATCCCGAACTCTTCCATGGTATTCGCCGCCAGCCTGGACGTTTCGAATTCCTTGAACCCAGTCTCCGGATGGGCCATAATGTGGTCCCCGATCCGCTCGATCTGTCCGCGCCGGCGGTCGATGGCCTCACAGATTTTCCGCTTTAGCGTTTCTTTTGCGTCCATGGTTTCCCTTTGTGCGTAATCTCGCCGCGCGCCTGCACCCTCAGCGGATCTTAACCAGCAAAACCAGCAGAATCGGCGTCACAAACGCCTGGAGCAGAATAAACCGCACGAGTACGTGCGTATTCGACCATCCGTTTTTGTGCCGAAAATGATCGTGCAGCGGATATCGAACCGTCTCGAATATCCCGATCTTCAGAAACCGCAGCAACGCCACTTTCAGCAGTCCCGTGGCCCCATTCACCAGCACCACGCTTGCGACCACGACGATCAGAAACGGATTGCCGCACGCCAGAACCAGTATCCCGAGCAGGAAGCCCATCGGCCGGGATCCCGCGTCTCCCATCAGCACTGCGCTGGGATAGGCGTTATACCAGAGATAACCGGCCAGACACCCGGCCATGACAAATGCGAACAGGGCCCAGACCGCGCCGTCCGGATAGTGCGGCACAAGAAGATACCGGGCAATGTCCGTGTGCCCTACAATCCCGTATAGAATGACGCCCAGATAGATGAAGGCGAGCACACTCAGGCTGCCCGACAGCCCGTCCACGCCATCCGTACAGTTGGTGGCATTGATTGAAACCCAGATCAATAACGCGGCCCCGGGCACGAAAATCCACGGTTGGACCAGTACCGGCGTCTTCATCAGCGGAAGCCAGAGCTCGACGGACTCCAACTGGCAAATAACCATTGCGCCCAGCAGGGAAATGCCCAGGTCGATGGCTCCCACGCGGTACTCGCCCCATCCGCCAGGACTTCGATCGTCAAGGAACCCGGCCAGCATCGCGAGAAACAGACAGCCCAGAATCTGCCAGTACTGGGAACCCGGCGGGAGGATCAGAAAACACACGATCAGGTAGATGGGGATGAAAATAACGCCGGCACCCACGGGCTTGCCGTGGCTCTGCTCGTTATCGACGGCATACGCGCGGCCACGGTCTTTGGGCAGCCGCATCCACAATCCGGGAAGCAGCCGCCAGGTGAATAAACCGGCCAGCGCCGTGCCCAGAACGGCCAGAAACAGATAGGACGTTAACAGCCGAAGGGGCCCGTAAACGTCCGAGAAACGCTCTCCCAACCAGTAAAGCACAACCGATCCCTTACTCTATAATAATATTCACGAAAGTAGAATACCGCCCGGAAACCGGGTGACCGGCAGGCCCACCCCGGATTCTCCTGCCTTCGTCAATTTAAGCCCATACCGCCAAAAGGACAAGGGGAAGATATCAGATTCACGATGTACGTGAGATTCTTCGCTGCGCTCAGAATGACATGCGTTGCGGTAACCGGTGGCGAAGTCTGTCTGTAAGGTGTCGGTAAAACTGTCATCCTGAGGAGGCCGCCAGGCCGACGAAGGATCTACTGCAGCATGGGATCATCCCTGCGCGAATTGCACGGTGCGATACCTGAAATGCGGTACGTCCGCACGTGAAACTTGACAATTCATGGCTGGCCGTCTATCTTTACGCCCACACAATTGGGGAGAGTAAGATGAAATCGGTTCAGATTTCGGTCTACGTTTCGCGTTTATCAGTACAATCCTCAGCCGTTCCACATGGCAATGCATCGACCCGTGTCGCCGTGATTTCGATGTGCATGATGTCCTCTATCTCATTCGGACATCCCGCGGCGGACCATCCCATGAAATGAACTGAATCGTACGTGTACCTGAATCGACAACCCCACCGCCGACGGATCGGCGGTGGGGTTTTTTTTATGGAAAGGGCCTCCTGATGAATACGTTCTACGTATCTACGTCCATCCCCTACGTCAATGCCCGCCCCCACGTGGGTTTCGCGCTGGAACTCGTACAGGCCGACGCGATTGCACGGTGGCGGCGGCTCCTGGGCGACGAGACGTTTTTCCTCACCGGAACCGACGAAAATGCGTTCAAAAACGTGCAGGCCGCCGCCCGTCAGGGCCTTGCGCCCGATCAGTTCTGCGATCGGAATGCCGCGGTCTTCCGAAACCTGGTCGAAGCCCTCAACGTCTCTTCCGACGCTTTCATCCGCTCCTCCTCCAACGTCCACTTCCGCGGCGCATCCGGATTCTGGACCGACTGCCGGCAGGAGGATATCTACCTCCGGCAGTACCGCGGTCTGTATTGCGCGGGATGCGAGGACTTCTACCTGAAGCGGGACCTTTCGGACGGTCGATGCCCTGTTCACGCCGTCGAACCCGAGTCCGTGGAAGAAACCAACTATTTCTTCCGCCTATCCGCCTATCAGAAGGCGCTCGAGGGCCTGATCGCGTCCGGAGAGCTTCGCATTCTCCCGGAAACACGCCGAAACGAAGCGCTGGGATTCATCAGGCAGGGCCTGCGTGACTTCAGCATTTCCCGCAATCGGGAGCGTTCCGGAGGCTGGGGCGTGCCCGTGCCTGGACACCCGACGCAGGTCATGTACGTCTGGTTCGACGCCCTGACCAACTACCTCACCGGTCTGGGCTATGGTTCGGGGGTCGAAAAATTCGATCGGTTTTGGCGCAACTGCCCCAACCGGGTCCACGTGATCGGCAAAGATATCCTCAAGTTTCACGCGGTTTACTGGCCCGCCCTGCTGCTCTCCGCCGGCCTGCCGCTTCCCCGAACCATCTTCGTCCACGGCCATCTGACCGTGGAAGGCCGCAAGATCGGAAAGTCGCTGGACAACGCCGTGGACCCATTCCCCCTGATCCGGCGATACGGCGCTGACGCCCTCCGGTACTACCTGCTCCGCGCAGTCCGTTCGGGAGAGGACGGCGATGTGTCCGAAGCCAGGCTGCGGGAAGTGTACAACTCGGACCTTGCGAACGGTCTGGGCAACCTGGTGCGCCGGCTCGAAGCCCTATGCGAAGGGTGCGGTTACGGTCGGGCGGAAACGCCCGATGCCCGCGTTCCACAGGACGTCACGCACGCGCTAGACGAATTCGACTTTGCCGGCGGCCTGAGGGCCATCTGGCGGCGCGTTGGCGGTCTGAACCGCGAAATCGACGCGGAACGTCCGTGGGAATTTCTGAAACAGGGAAAGGCCGGGAAGCTCCGGAAAAATCTCTCGGCCTGGGTCGGTTCGATTCGCGCCATTTCGCGGGTCCTGAGACCCTTTCTTCCGTGTACCGCCGATCATATCGAAACCAGTTTTTCGAAATCGGAGATCAGGAAGAGTCAACCGCTTTTCCGCAGGCTGAGGAAAACGTAACGCGCAGTCCGGCGACGATCGGCCCCCCAAAAAAAAAGCCCCGTGCGGATGCACGGGACGCCCGTATTGCGTAAAGGAGACACACGGGTACTATTCGCTAACCGCCGAACGCCTCTTTCATACGTTCGAATAAGCCTTTTCCACCTTCCGGTGGCTGGATATTCTCCAGTTCGGCGAGTTGCCTGAACAGCGTCTTCTCATCCTCGTTGAGACGGGCTGGCGTCCAGACCATCACGCGAACGAGCTGGTCGCCGGTACGGTACCCGTTCAGTTCCGGTATACCCTTGCCCCGCAGGCGAAAAACCTGTCCGGACTGCGTTCCGGCCGGAATCTTCATTTCCGCCTTGCTGTTCAACGTGGGAACCGTCACGTCGGCGCCCAGCGCCGCCTGGCTGAAGCTGATGGGCAATTCATAGAGAATGTCGTTGCCGTGCCGCTCGAAGTACTCGTGCTCCTCCTCTTCGATCAGCACCATGCAATCCCCGGCGGCGCCATCACGGGGTCCAACGCTGCCCTGCCCCCGCAACGGGATGTAGTTGCCGTCGGTCACACCCGCCGGGACGTTGACTGCCAGACTTACGGTCTTTTTCGCCCTGCCCTCGCCGCCGCAGTCGGAGCAGCGGTCGCCGATCACCTTGCCCTCGCCGTTGCACTGGGGGCACGTGGTTACGTTCACGAACTGGCCGAACATCGACCTGGTCGCCTGGCGCACCTGCCCCATCCCGTTGCAGACGCTGCAGGTCCTGGCGGCAGCGCCGGAACGGGCGCCGCTCCCGTCGCATGTGCCGCACTTTTCCATCCGCGCAAATCGGATCTTCTTTTGTGCGCCGGCCGCGATCTCTTCCAGGGTCAACCGGAGCGGAATGCGGAGGTCCTCCCCACGCTGGGGGCCGCGACGGCCGCCGCGTCGGCCGAACAGATCGCCCAGAATACCGCCGCCGAACACGTCGTCGAGATTGGAGAAAATGTCCTCGAAATCGGTTGCATGGGTGAAATCGGACCATTGAAATCCCCCGCCCTGGAACGGCCCGCCCAGACCCGCATGACCGTACTGGTCGTACACGCGACGTTTCTGGGTATCGCCCAGGACCTCATATGCTTCGGCGGCCTCCTTGAATCTGGCCGCGGCCTCTTCATCGCCCGCGTTACGGTCGGGATGATATTGCATCGCCTGTTTGCGATAGGCTTTCTTAATTTCGCCTTCGGTTGCTTCGCGTTGCAGACCGAGGACCTCGTAGTAGTCGCGTTTGGACATTATCCGTTCCTGTCGGGCAAAACAAACAACAGAGCCGATTTCCGGCCCTGCTCAGAGTTACCGCGCTTCACTTTCTTCCTCGCCTTCTTCTTCGCTTGCGGGCTCCTCTTCCGCGCTCCCTCCGCTCACGACAACCTTTGCCGGGCGTATGACTCTATCGCCCATACGGTACCCCCGTTCCACGACGGCCATTACCAGCCCCTCGGCGTGCTGATCTGAAGACATCTGCATCAGCGCTTCGTGAAAGTTGGGGTCGAACGGTCGGCCCGCGGCCTCGATCTCCGAAAGCCCTCGACGCTCGAGGACTTTCGGGAATTGTTCCATTATCATGGCGACGCCCTGTTTGTACCCCTCTGAATCGTCCTCGCCGTCGGCGCGATGGTCCAACGCGCGTGCGACCGAATCGAGAACAGGCAGCAATTCTCGTATCAGGTTCTCGCTGGCCGATTGCACCAGGGCATCGAATTCCCTCGACCTCCGTTTCTTGTAGTTGTCGAATTCGGCTGCCAGCCGAAGCCACCGATCCCGGTGCTCTTCCGACTCCCGGAGGGCTTCCGCCAGCGGATCCGGCGTTTCCACTTCCGCGGGAGCTTCCGCTTCGGCGGTCTCCTCCTGTGTTTCTTCGTCGTTGACTTCGTTAGATTTCGCCATATGCGCCCGTGTAACCTCCTGCTATTGATCCAACATTTCCTCGGCCAGTGCCGCCATATACCGGGTGAGAGGTATGAGCCTCGCGTACGGGATGCGAGTGGGCCCGATCAGCCCGATAACTCCCGAGATGGCGCCAACCCGATATCTCGAAGTAAGCACGCTGCAGCCACGGAGTTGCGACGGTCCGTTTTCGGTGCCGATCGTGACGGAAATGCCGTCTTTTTCGGTTCTTTCGTCCAGAATCGTAATCATCGGTTCCCGGGCTTCAAGCAATTCCATCAGGGCCGCCAGGTCGTTTTTCTTGCGGTTGAATTCAGGCTGCATGATGAAATTGCCCGCCCCGCCGAAGTGCAGATCCATACCGCTTTGGAAGCGAAAGAGGCTTGGCGCGCTGTCACACAGCACGCGCAGGAGTCTGGGAGACCCGCTTGAGACCTCACGGAGCCGTTCGGCAACCGAATCTCTGATTTCCGCCACGCTGAGACCGGAAAGGCGTTCGTTTACCGCCCGCGACGTATCATCCAGTTCGCCGGGGGCAATGGCGGAGTCCACCTCCATTACCATCGTCTTCACCAGCCCCGATTTGATTGCAAGCACCAGCAGGAGCCTTCCCTCGGACAGATGGACCATTTCCAGGCGGTCGAAGACCCCCCGCTCGAACCTCGGCGATAGAACCATTCCGAGATTCATCGAGAGATCGGCGATCATTCTCGACATCTGCTCGAGCAATGCTTCGATATCGCCCTCACGGACGTATGCCCGCACCCGCTCGCGGATCTGCTCGCGTTCCTCTTCCTCCAGAGTCTGCCTGGGCATCACTCTGTCGACGTAATAGCGGTATCCTTTATCCGTGGGAACGCGACCGGCCGACGTATGCGGATGGGTGAGCAGGCCCTTCTCCTCCAGGTCGGCCATAGAGTTGCGCACGGTGGCGGAACTGAGACCCAGCCCGGACCTGGCGATTGCCCTCGATCCAACGGGGCCCCCGGTATTGACGTGCGTACCGATGAGAATATTCAGAATCGCTGCTTCCCGCTCCTGTAACAGCAACATACAACCCACCCCTTCTTCAGTGTCCCTTCGATGGAAATATGTTACCATTTATCTGCCGAATTCCGGCAATCTATTTCCGGGACAGAACACTTGTCATTGTGGCCGTAGACAAGGCGCGCGACTGCGTCGAATCCGGAAGGGAGCGCAACGCAATAATTCGGCCACAAGGGCCGGACGCAGCCCGGATGGACTTTTTCAACGGGCTGTTAAGGTGAAGTATATGACCTTTCGACGGCTTCTTCCGGGGAAGAGAGGAAAACATGAAAGGTGGCGTTTAAACATGCCGGACGGCAATACCAGCCCGCATGGAAGGAGGCAGTTAAAACTCTCGCAGCCTGACAAACTCCATATTCCAACAAATGATAAACGAATGCCAGGTCATTGTCAAGCCTTTTGCAGGAGCTCCGAATCGGCTGAAATCCCCATTTCCGCGCCGGCGCCGCGGTGCCCGGCCGCCCTATCCCGGCATAACGCGCTGCCAACGCTATTAACATGTATTTAACATATTTGCAATTTAAACGAAACATATGCCCCGTATATTTTCGCCGTTCCGGATTCGTTCTGATATATATATGGAGTAGACCGTACAACTTCCCACACGCGAAAGGAGCGGCAGAATGGGCCGAACACCTCAGGACGTCCTTGACATGATCAAGGAAAACAACGTGCAAATCGTGGATTTCCGGTTTACGGACTATCCGGGGCTGTGGCAACACTTTTCGGTGCCCGCGGTCGAAGTCGAGGAAGACACGTTCGAAGACGGCCTCGGCTTCGACGGTTCCAGCATGCGTGGCTGGCAATCCATCGACGAAAGCGACCTGCTCGTGATGCCCGATGCCGATACGGCCTTCGTAGATCCCTTCCTGGATGTTCCCACGCTCGTTTTGTTTTGCGAAATCGAAGACCCGATCACGAGAGATCTCTACACCCGCGACCCCAGAACCGTGGCGAAAAAGTCCGAGAATTACCTCAGATCTTCAGGCATCGCTGACGCGGCCACCTTCGGGCCCGAAGCGGAGTTCTTCGTCTTCGACGATATCCGCTTC
Source organism: Candidatus Latescibacterota bacterium (assembly GCA_963662665.2). Lineage (GTDB taxonomy): Bacteria > Latescibacterota > UBA2968 > UBA2968 > JAAXHE01. The sequence continues at coordinate 53,371 of CAXXJS010000049.1, read as the reverse complement.
GACCAGACGAACAATTCGGGTTATTATTTCGTCGATTCGGACGAAGGCCGCTGGAATACAGGTCGCGACGAGCAGCCGAACCTGGGCTACAAGCCCCGTTACAAGGAGGGGTACTTCCCGGTGCCCCCAACCGACAGCCTTCAGGATATACGGAGTGAGATGGTCCTGCATATGCTCAACTGCGGAATCGAAGTCGAGGCCCACCATCACGAGGTGGCAACCGGCGGTCAGGGCGAGATCGACTTCCGATTCGCGCCGCTGCTGTCGTGCGCCGACAAGCTGATTCTCTACAAATACATTGTCAAGAACACTGCAAGGAAACACGGCAAGACAGCCACCTTCATGGCCAAGCCGCTCTTTGAAGACAACGGTACGGGTATGCACGTGCACCAGAGCCTGTGGAAGAACGGTGAACCACTGTTCGCAGGATCCAGTTACGCCGGGCTGAGCGAGATGGCGCTCCACTACATTGGCGGCATTCTCAAACACTCGCACGCGTTGCTGGCATTTGCCGCGCCTACCACCAACTCATACAAACGGCTTGTACCCGGATACGAAGCCCCGGTCAACCTGGCCTATTCCCAGCGCAACCGCAGTGCGTGCGTCCGGATCCCGATGTATTCGCCCAGCCCCAAAGCCAAACGGATCGAGTTCCGCTGCCCGGACCCCTCCTGCAACCCCTACCTGGCCTTCGCGGCCATGCTTATGGCCGGCCTTGATGGCATCGAGAACAAGATCGACCCGGGCGAGCCCCTGGACAAGGACCTCTACGATCTGGAACCGGAAGAACTGGCCAGAGTCCCCCAGACGCCCGGATCGCTGGAAGAAGCCATCAACGCCCTTGAAGCCGATCACGATTTCCTCCTCAAGGGAAACGTTTTCACCCAGGACGTGGTCGACCACTGGATCGACTACAAGCGCAAGAACGAAATCGACGAGATGCGACTCAGGCCGCATCCTTACGAGTTCGCGCTGTATTTCGACGCGTAGGGCCATACATAATAGAATAAACGAAGTACGCAAACAGGGGGGCGGATCAACGCCCCCTGTTTCTTTATTCCCGTGATGCCAGGCCCGCCCGGAATCCCTGAATCCCCGAAAGAGGCACGCAAAATGCGAATCACCGACATACGGACGTTTCACGTCGACGCCGGCTGGCGTACCTGGCTGTTCGTCAAGGTGGAAACCGATAGCGGCATCGCCGGCTGGGGCGAATGCAGCGACGACAAAATGCCCGCAAGCGTCGCCGGCGCCGTGGAGGACTTCAAACGCGTGCTGATCGGACGGGACCCGCGCCCGTTCGAGATGCGTTTCCAGGATATGGCGAGATGGAGCCGCCAGAGTCCGGACGGAGCGGCCGCCAAAGCCATGGCAGGCGTTGAACTGGCCCTGGTGGACATCAAGGCCCGGGCGCTCGGGATCTCGGTAGTCGAATTATTCGGCGGTCCAACGAGGGATGACGTCCGCGTTTACTGGTCGCACTGCGGCACCAGCCGCATCCGGGCGCACGAACTCATCGGCAAGCCGCCGCTGCGCACGCTGGATGACGTTGCGGCGCTGGGGCGGGAGGTCGTGCAGAAGGGCTTCACGGCGCTGAAGACCAACATCCTCATGCCTGGCAATCCCGGGTCCGTCTACTTTCCTGGATTTGCCGGAAAACCCGGTACGACCGACCAGACCGTCTCGACACGACTGCTGGCCCATATCGAGGCTCTGGTGGGAACACTGAGAGAAGCCGTTGGGCCGGACGTCGACATCAACCTGGACCTCAATTTCAACTTCAAGCCGGAAGCCTGCAGGCGAATCGCGAAAATCCTGGAACCTTTCAACCTGCTCTGGCTTGAAATTGACATGTACAACCCGGAAGCCATCCTGCAGATCAAGGAGTCCACCTCCACGCCCATCTGCACAGGCGAGAATCTGTTTCACATGCGCGGCTATATTCCCTATTTTGAGCGTCAGGCGGCCGACGTGTTCATGGTCGACGTACCCTGGAACGGGTTCTCCCAGGCACAAAAAATCGGGAACCTCGCTGAAGTCTATCAGTTGAATGTGGCCCCACATAACTACTACAGCCACCTGGCAACGTTCATCAGCGCCAGTCTCTGCGCCGTGCTTCCCAACGTGCGCATCATGGAAATCGACGTCGACGACGTGCCCTGGAAAGACGACCTGGTGACGAATCCGCCACGTATCGTCGACGGGCGCATGGCCGTCCCGGACGGGCCGGGCTGGGGCACGGACGTTGTGGAGGAAGCCCTGCTGGCGCACCCGCGACAACCCGGACGCCGGCAGATGTGACGCGAAATAAGGGGTTCTATCATGCGCGAGGTCAAGTTACTCACGGACGAGCAGTTGCGGTTCTACGTCGTCAACGGGTTCATTACCGTCAGGACGGCGCTTCCGCCGGAATTCCATCAGGACGTCTACGAACGTACCGATGCCATATTCGAGAAAGAGGGAAACCCCGGTAATAACCTTCTTCCACGGCTGCCGGAAATCAGGCAGGTCTTCGACGACGCGAACGTGGCCGGCGCACTTACCGGTCTGCTTGGCGCCAACTATTACATGCATCCGCACCGCCACTGCCACTGCAACCCGCCGGGCAGCACCGGACAGCGTATGCATATGGACGGCTGGAACCGGCGCCATCACCATACACGATGGGCCATGGCGTTCTATTACCCCCAGCCCACGCCGTTGCGCCTGGGCCCCACCGGCGTGGTGCCCGGCAGCCATTACAATAACACCTATAACGCCGAAGAGAGCGAGGAACTGCCGCTTTGCGGTGACGCGGGCGACGTCACCATCGTGCACTACGACCTCTGGCACCGGGCCATGGCGAATTCCAGCGACGGACCCCGCTATATGATGAAGTTCCTGTTCGCGCGGATGCAGGAACCGGATGCCCCGAGCTGGAAGCATTCCGCGCACCCCAGCCGGATGCGGGATGCTTGGGAACGCGCGGAAGATCGCGCCCCGCTGTGGGGCCACCTGTGGGACTGGCACCGGGGACATGCGTCCACGAACGGCGTGAACGCGCCGGTGGCCGGGATTGCCGGGTGTCTTGACCACGCAAACGAGAACACGGCACTGAACGCCGCCTACCGCCTCGCCACTGCCGGCGCTCCTGCGATTCCGGACCTCACCAGAGTGCTGGACGAAGCGACTGAATCCGTGCGTCGTAACGCGCACTACGCCCTCAGCGCGATGGGGGCGCCAGCGGTTCCCAGCATGATTGAAAGGCTCGACAACGATCCTGTCACGGCTGTCCAGATCCTGGCGGATATTGGTAAAGGCGCCGAAGCGGCCGTGCCGGATCTGGTCGACACCCTGGAACACGAAGACCCCGAGGTCCGCCAATGGTCGGCGGAAGCCCTTGGAAATATCACCCTTGCGGAACCCGCCGTGATCTCAGGATTGAGGAGGCGAATGAAGGACGCCGACGGCGACGTGCGCCGCATTGCCGCACTGGCTCTGGCCAAACTGGGACCGGCAGCCGAATCCGCCGTCCCGGAGCTTTGTAACGGACTGGCGGACGGCAATCGTTACGCGCGGGGCAACGCCGCCGAGGCCCTCAGACGAATCGGAACCCCCTCGGCATTGAATGCGCTCATCCCGGCCTTGACCACGGCCCGCTGGTGCCCGGGAACGACGCCGGAGAGCACGTTTTAGGTACCGTCCGCCCTTTGCGGAGTCGATAAAGGAACTGCGCATCGGCGACATTCAGAATGCGAACTGAAAACAAGTTGACACTTTTAACAGATTCCCTTATATTGACGCAGCAGGACTTCCCACCGAGAAAAGGGACTGACGGGTATGAAAATAAGTAAGGGCTGGAAAGCGTTTCTAGGGGCTTCGGCCGGCCTGTTCACGGTTGCCGGCATCGCGGCCCTCCTGCTGCCGGATTACCGCAACCTTTCTTTTCTTTTCTTCTACAGCATTCCCGCCAATTCATTCGTTCCTTTTCCTCACGAACCCGCGCTGGTTTACTTTGGCCGGTCCTACCATCCGGTTGTTGTTGCGTTCGCCGCCGTCGCCGGCACGATGATCGCCTGCTTCGTCGATTACCGGGCCATGAAATTCGCGTTTCAGATCCCCAGGATCAGACGGACACGTGAGAGCGACGTCTACAAGGGCGCAGTCCATTATTTCCGAAAGGCGCCGTTTTTTGCCATCTGGTTCGCGGCGCTGGTTCCCTTTATCCCGTTCTACATATTCCGGATCCTCAGTCCCGCAAGCGGTTATCCTCTGCATCGATACGTGGTCGCCGTGTTTCTGGGGCGATTTCCGCGGTACCTGATTTTCGTACTGATCGGAAACATGCTGAATCTCACCAACCTCATGCTGGCAGGGGGCGCTGTTTTCTTCATCTGCGTACTGCTCGGTTCGAGGGTCAAGGCAGCCTTCGCCGCCCGCCACCGGCTTGTCGATCAGTCCGCCCCGATCGATCGCTTTGCGCTGGACGGGCTTGCACTGGACGAAAAAACGGCCGTCGCCTCCGACTGACCGTTTGCAATGCCAACCCTTCCCTCGTACCCCTCACCGTATTCAATACAATTTCCTGTCTCTTCCCCGGCTACTCACAATCACCCCCACAGTCCCGCCCGTTCTCCGTCACGCCGCGGCCGGACGATGCTTCGCCATCCTGTACCTACTCCCACTCGACCGTTCCCGGCGGTTTGTGCGTCACATCGTAAAACACCGCCTCCACGCCGTCTTCCGAGCTAATCTCACCTGCGAGTTTGTGCACGAAATCAAACGGCAACTCGGAAAACCGCGCCGTCATGAAGTCCGGTGTCTCCACCGGCCTCAAAACCACGGTTTCCGCGTTACCGTCGGATGTCAGCGGCAAAAGGACGGTGGGCATCTGGGACACCCTCGACGACAGTCCCTCGCGCTCGAGTGCCGTCATCGCGAGCGCATCAACGTCTCTGAGCAGATCCAGACGAGACTGCGTCAGGAATGCCCGTTTCAGCTTCAGCTCGGGTAGCGATGACGGCGCCAGCAGATACACCACGCGGTTGATCGCGTGTACGGAATTCGTAATTCGCGTGGAAACGTCCTCCAATTCCGTCCAGTCCGCCTCACCCCAGACAACCGCCGGGTACGCGTAGGTGCGGAAGTCCCCCTGGACGCCTACGCTCCGGAGCGGAAGCACCCGGAGCCCAAGCCCGGCGCGGACCGCTATATCGCGGGCGACTTCCTCGGCCTCCGCGTCCGGCGCGTCCGCGCCGTCGCCGCTGGAGCAGAGACAGCGCACAGACAATCCGGGTCCGGGAAAAGGCTGGCGCCAGACCAGGTGCGGCGGCAGTCCCATGGCGACCCCGAGTTCGCGAACTTCGTCTTTGTACAAATGCGACAGCGGTTCGATTACGAGTCCCTGTGCGATCAATTCCTCGACCACGTCGACCCGGTTGTGGTGCGTCTTGATTACCGCCGAATGTTCCGTACCCCCGGACTCGATGGTATCCGGGTAGAGCGTGCCTTGCCCCAGTAACCAGCCGTCCGAGTCCAGGTGCATCCGGGCCAGCACGCGATCCTTAACATCCATAAACGCCCGGCCAACGGCCAGCCGTTTCTGTTCCGGCTCCACCAGACCCTCCACGCTAAGCAGGAAATTCTCCGTGGCATCCTCTACAACGAGATTTTCGAATCCTTCTTCCCTGAGCGCTTCCGCTACGCCGGCGGATTCTCCCTTGCGCATGAACCCGTTGTTGATATGCAACCCCAGCACCCTCTCCGGTCCAAGCGCCCGGTTAAACAGCGCGAAAGCCACGCTCGAATCGACGCCTCCCGAAACCAGCAGAAACACGCGCTTCCGGCCCACTTGCTCCTGAATCTGTTCCATTGAGGTTTCCGCGTAATTGGCCATGGTCCAGGTACGCGGCGCCTTGCAGATATTCAGGAAATTGTCCAGTATTTCCATTCCGTGGGCAGTATGCGCAACCTCGGGGTGGAATTGCAGTCCGTAGAGGTTGCGCCGCGCGTCTCCCACGGCGGCCGTCGGGCAGTCTTCCGTCGAACCCAGCACCTCGAACCCCTCCGGCAGACGGCTGGCCACGTCGCCGTGGCTCATCCACACCACCTGAGACGACGCCATGCCCGCGAACAGCCCTGCCTTCGAACGAATCCGCAGTTCCGCCGAACCGTATTCGCGGACGTCCCCCCGGGCCACCTCGCCGCCAAGTTCCCGGCAGACCAGTTGATGCCCGTAGCAGAGACCGAGTACAGGCAGCCCGGAACTCAGGTGTGCCGAATTGAACGCCGGCTGATCCGGATCGTAGACACTCGCGGGGCCCCCCGACAGAATCAGGCCCGAAAACCCGTCTAATTCAGATGTGTCCACAGTGGGCAGGAAGACTTCCGAATAGACCCGCAGCCGGCGGATTCGGTTCGCGATCAGATGGGCGTATTGCCCCCCGAAATCCAGCACGGCAATGCCGTTTTGCATATAAGCTCCCCCGGGCTCGCGCTCGGGATCCATCAGGTATCCTGAAACATCAACTTAGATTTCCAGGGCCGCCTGCCAGTCAACTTCGGATGATTGCCAGGTCTCGCGGACCGACAGGACCGTATCCTCCCCGGCAGCCGAGCCGTCCTCGGGGCAGTCCACGTTATAATGGAGCCCCCGGCTCTCGCGCCGTTTCAGTGCGCATCGAACCGCGAGCGCGGCCACCGTCGTGATATTTCTCAACTCAAGGAGCGCTTCAGTAACCCTGGTCCGCTTGTAAAACTCCTCGACCTCCCGGGCAATGACGCCAATTCGCCTCGCCGCGCGTTTGAGCCGGAAGTCGGAACGCACGATGCCGACATAGTCCCACATCAACCGCTGAACCTCCACCCGGTCGTGGGCCAGCAGTACCCACTCTTCGGTGTTGAACACGTCGTCTTCCCGCCAGTCCGGCACGTCGGGAAACCCGGCTGCTATGTCCAGGCGCCGGGACGCGTGCTGATGGACGCGGTCCGAAAACACGAGTGCTTCGAGAAGTGAATTGCTCGCCAGACGATTCGCGCCGTGCAGGCCCGTGTGCGCCACCTCCCCGGAGGCATAGAGCCCTTCGATTTCCGTGCGGCCCCACAGGTCCGTCGACACGCCTCCACACATGTAGTGAGCGGCGGGCACAACCGGGATGGGCTGTCGGGTGATATCGATTTTGAGCTCGAGGCACCGCCGGTGGATGCCGGGGAAACGCTCCTGAATCTCGGAGGCGGGCACGTGGGTGACGTCGAGATATACGCAGGGTGCGCCGCTCTTCTTCAGTTCGCTGTCGATCGCTCTGGCGACGATGTCACGCGGCGCGAGCGCTCCCATACGGTGATATGCGTCCATGAACGGATGTCCGTTCCGATCGATCAGGACGCCCCCGTGGCCGCGTACCGCCTCGGAAATCAGAAATGAGTCTCCCTCCGCATGGTAGAGCGTGGTAGGGTGAAACTGCATAAACTCCAGATTGGCTATTGGCGCCCCCGCCCGGTAGGCCATGGCGATCCCGTCGCCGGTGGCGATGCCCGGGTTGGTCGTGTGTGTGTAGATTTGCCCGGCCCCGCCGGAACACAGAAGCGTTACCCGGGCCAGAAATCGCCGGACCCGGCCCGAAGCGGCATCCAGAACGTATGCTCCCCAGCAATGGATCCGTCCCTGCGGTTCCGTCTTGGCGCCGAAAAGATGGTGTTCCGTAATCAGGTCGACGGCCATATGGTGTTCGAACCGCGTTATGGCGGGATGGGATTCTATCGCCTCCGTAAGCGCCCTTTCGATTTCCTTTCCTGTGAGATCCGCCGCGTGGACAATCCGGTTTCTGGTATGCCCTCCTTCCCTCCCTAGCGCCAGGCGGCGGCCGTCCCGCTCCCTGGTAAACGCGGCGCCCCAGGCCATCAGTTCCCGGACCATCCGCGGACCCTGTCCAATCACGAGGTCCACCACATCCCGGCCGCAGAGCCCGGCCCCGGCGGAGAGCGTGTCCTCCGCATGTTGGCCGAAGGAGTCGTCCGAATCGAAGACGGCGGCAATGCCGCCCTGGGCATAGTTGGTATTCGACTCCTGGGACTCCTTCTTGGTAATCACGGTGACGGAGGCGGACTCTGCTGCCCTGAGCGCAAAGGACAGACCTGCGATTCCGCTGCCGATGACCAGATAGTCGGTTTCCCAGACGTCGGACATGATCGGTCTACCCCTCTCGTGGTGCAGGCGCCCCGACGGCGGGACGTTTCACTGCTTTGTCTTCACAATTTCCCGGAGGAAGTCTTCCGCCGAAAATTCGTTGCAGGCTGTGGCTTCTATCAGTAGATCAAGTATCTCCCGCCTGGTGCGCCGGTCATATATCAGGTCTTCAAATACCTCCCTGGATTTTCTGCGCCCCAGAGCCTGCTCGATTTCTCCGGGTGTCATCCACTGTCCGCCCGTTGCAGACATCCCACTTTCCTCCTGTTTTATAACGTCTTAAAGATAATCTCAGAATACGAAAAAAGTAGAAATTCAACTCTGTGTCAACCGGTTCGGCAGTGTCCGGATCCCCGGCCGGCTGGAATCCCATGCGGTTGCCAAAGCCTTTAAAAATGAGTACACTTCAGTTCGGAGCCCGATCCACGCGAAATGAGGTTCGGATGGCCGTCAGCGACCTGCCAGCCCTTAATGCAATGTTCAATTCGATCAGTGCCTGCTTTCTCCTGCTGGGCTATCTGCAAATCAGGCGCGGCAACATCCGGCAACACAGGCGCATGATGCTCTGCGCCCTCGCCTTCTCGGCCCTCTTTCTCACGTCGTATCTCGTTTATCACGTCCGGATCGGGTCGGTACCCTACCCTTACCACGACTGGACCCGCAGCGTCTATTTCGCCATCCTGATCCCGCACGTCGTCCTGGCCGCCGTGAATGCGCCTTTTGCCCTTGCAGTCGTATGGCTGGCCCTGCGCGGGAACTTTCAGTCCCACAGACGCCTCGCCCGCTGGGTGTGGCCTGTCTGGATGTTCGTGTGCGTCAGTGGCGTTATCATCTACCTGATGCTCTACCGGCTGTAACAGACAAGGAGGCAACCCATGAATGTTCTCGTAACGGGTTCATCCGGACTCGTCGGCTCGGCCCTCATACCGCATCTCGAATCCAGCGGCCACCGTGTATTGAGGCTCGTTCGCGCGAGCCCGAAAGGTGACCTGGAACGACGGTGGGACCCGGAAACGGGAGAACTTGCCGCCGCCGAACTGGAGGGTATTCAGGCCGTCGTCCACCTGGCCGGCGAGAATATCGCGTCGGGCAGGTGGAACGAAGCAAAGAAAAATCGAATCCGCGGCAGTCGTGAAGATGGTACCCGGCTTCTGGCACAGGGCCTTGCCGATTTGCAGACGCCTCCCGGTGTTCTGATCTCCGCGTCGGCGATCGGATACTATGGCAACCGCGGCGACGAAGTCCTCAACGAGGAAAGCCCTCCTGGCGCCGACTTCCTCGCGGAGACATGCATTGCCTGGGAGAGTGCCGCGCGCCCTGCGGCTGACGCGGGCGTGCGTACTGTTTACCTGCGAATCGGCATCGTGCTCAGTGCAGACGGCGGCGCGCTGGCCAAAATGCTGTTCCCGTTCAAGATGGGCGTTGGAGGCGTGATCGGCAGCGGAGATCAGTATATGAGCTGGGTCTCTCTGAGCGATCTGGCGGGAATCATCGCCCACGCGCTCAAAACGGAAACGCTGGAGGGCCCCGTCAATGCGGTGTCGCCGGCGCCGGCGACAAACCGGGAATTCACCAAGACACTGGGGGGTGTCCTTTTCCGTCCAACGCTCTTCCCCATGCCTGGCTTCGCCGCCAGGCTGGCTTTCGGGGAAATGGCGGATGCTCTGCTGCTGTCGAGTACCCGCGTAGATCCCGCCCGGCTGCAGGAATCCGGATACGACTTTCAACATCCCGGTCTTGAGGGCGCGCTTCGACACGTTCTGGAACAGTGTCCTGTCCCATAAATACCTTACCATTCTTCCGCAGATTCATCCCGTCTCGCTGCGTTGCCATCGCTCGCCGACCATGCCAGGTCGCCTGCGCTCTGGCGCCTTCCGAGCCGGGCGACTCTGCGGCCGAATTCAGGCAACTTATTTCCGGGACAGAACACTAGGGCGCTATGCGATTCCGTTCAACCGGCACACGACGTCGAACAGGACTTGAACGCCGAACTTTACATTCGCCAAGGACACCCGTTCGTCGTGCCCATGGCACAAGTCGAAGTACGCCTCGCCCTCTTCGTACCGCATAGGCAGGAATCCATAGATGTGGATGTCGCGGTCCCCCAGGAACCGCGCATCCGTGCCACCCGTCTGCATGTACGGGACCACGGCCCCATCCGGATCGAACCGGGCGATCGCCGCCCGGACCACGTCGAACAACGGTGTCCGATGGTCGAACTCCGTACCCGGCCTGAAGGTCTTTTCCATTTCGAAAGCGACGCCGTCGCCAGCCAAAGCGCGAACTTCCCCCACGAACCCGTCTTCACCCACCCCGGGTAAAGGTCTGCCGCTGAGCCGAGCCACGGCTTCCGAAGGGATCACGTTGCGCTTCACGCCGGCCTCGAGCATGGTGGGCGCGCACGTATTGCGCACCATCGCGTCGAACATCTTCCGGGTCGGCTCGTCAACGGGCATGGCCTTCAGCGAGGCATCGCAGCGATCCGGATCCAGTACCCCGAGCAGCAGATCCGCCACTTCGTCCCTGACCTGCGCGGCGGCAGCGCCCTCGAAGAACGCCCGCACGCCGGGCGTAATCCGATGAGGCATCTTCACGCGGCTCAGTCGCTCCAGGGCCCCTCCCAGATGAAAGACCGAATTGTCGCTATGGGGAACGGAACTGTGCCCGGGTTGTCCACGCGCGACCAGGTTCAGCTCGGCACTACCCTTTTCGGCCACCTGACACGTGTAGACCGGACGACCGTCGATCAGTAACGCGAAGCCTCCACCCTCGTTGATCCCATATTCCGCGTCGAACACCTCCGGATGATTGGCCGCAAGCCACCGCACCCCATGCACCCCCCCGAGTTCCTCGTCCGCGGCGGCCACCAGGACAAGGTCGCGCGTCAGTGGCAGATTCAGCCGCTTGCACAACAACACGACCTGTAGACCGACGGCCGTCGTCAGCTTGGAGTCGATCGCCCCGCGTCCCCACACGTACCCCGCGTCCACCTCACCGCCGAACGGGTCGCGCGTCCATTTCGCAGGCTCCGCCGGAACCACATCTAAATGCGACAGCAGCAGTACGGGGCGTTCGGACCCGTCGCCCTTGAGACGCACGACCAGATTTCCGCGTCCGGGCGCCGATTCCAGGATGCCGGGGGAAAGCCCCTCTCCGGTCAGCGCCCCGGCAATGTCCCGCACCAAAGGCAATTCGTTCCCCGGGGGATTCGTGGTGTCGAATCGAAGCAACCTGCAATGCCAGTCCACCGCCTCCCGTCCCGCTGCATTCCAATCCAGGTTCATAGATGAATCTCCGGATATTTTTCTGTTTCTGCCAATGCCCCGGCTACCCGGTCTGCAACGTTGGCCAAGCCGGCCGCGGCCGATGTTGTCGCGCCGGATCCGTGCCGGCCGGCGTTCATCCTCGGGCGTCAGGCCCGGGGACCATTCTCTGATTCCGCGCCTGTCTGTCTGCCTGTCCTTTCTTCTTTCAAGCCAATAGTTCACCCAGTCTCTTGCCAATCGCCTCCACGTCCCCTTCCCGCAGACACATGGGACCGAACCCCAGCACGCCTTCATACACCTCCGCCGTATTGCAGTGTATGCTGGGCTGCCCTCCGATGAGGCGCCGCGCGAGTTCCAGTCCCGTGATGCCCGCGGCCGCCTCGTCGATCTGAATGTTCAAACCGGGAATGGGTCTGCCGGCGTCGATGCTGGTTGTTACGCGGACGTTCGGTAAACCCTTCACGACTTCGGCCAGGCTCTCAATCGCTGCCGCCCATCGGGCGTGACGCGCCTCGTCCCCCTCGGCAACAAACAACCTGAGCGCCGTGATCAGGCCCACGATCTCTTCCTTTCCTACCTTGCAGGGCCGGCCAAGCCCGTGCTGCGGCGCGCCCGGCAGCCGATCTTTGTCGATCAGCGAAGGCGGCGGATTCCAGAGATCGTGAAACACATCCTGGTCCAGGTGCTGAAGCGCAACGGCCGATACAAGATCTCGCCGGCCGCATAGAATCCCCGAACTCTGCGGCCCTCGGATGGTCTTTCCCCCGCTGAAACAGACCACGTCCGCTCCGGCTTCGACAAAACGCCGGAGGTTCGACTGGGGCGGAAGCTGCCCGGCGGCGTCCACCACAACCGGCACACCGCGCTCGTGGGCTGCTTTCACAACGTCCGTCAGATCCGGACGCGCCCGCGCATTCATCACATATGCGACCGCCGCGGTCCGGTCGGTAATCGCATCGGCAATCTCCCACGCTTCCGTATCCCGGACCCCGGCGCCGCTGTACCTGTCGGAAATCCCCACCTCCACGAGATTTACGCCAACCGCACGGATGGCGTGGTCATAAAAATTCCGATGGCTTCGCGGAATAATCACCTCGTCCTTCATTCCCTGAGTATCCGGCAGCCGGTTCATCCTGCCCGGGTCCAGCCCGGTCACGCACGCCGCCACGCCCAGCATGATGCCCGCCGCGGCACCCGACGTGACGTACCCGGACTCGGCGCCCGTGACGTCGGCAATGGCCCGGCCCGCCCACGCCTGCAACTCGGCGATATCCACGCAATGTTGAGAGGCGTCCGCCATGGCCTGCGCCACCTCCACCGGCAGGATCGACCCGCTCAACCGGGTCGACGGCCCGGAAGCATTGATTATGGTACCAATACCCAGTCGTTCATAAACACTGCTCATCCACCACCTCCTGGCCTCTGATCCGGCACACCGTACATAACATATAAGAGCGAACACAATCCCGCATTCGAAAACCCAAAAAGGACCGTCAATATCAACCGCGGCCTACACCCTGTCAAGGCAAAACCTCGCCGTATCAAAACCACTTGTGAACCGGCCACGGGCTGTTTACATTCAGGTCCGCGCCGACAAGGAACCGGGGGATCCCGATATGGAAGTCCTCGAACATACCACCAATGCCTTCAACGGCATTGTCATCAGCCACGAAAGCCTTCCCTCAGACGTGGAAACGTTCAGCCATCGCCTCTCCATGTCCCTGGAGATCTGGACGGAGGGAGGCTACCAGCTCGCGTGGCTGGAGGTTCCTATAGGGAAATCGGAATTCATACCCGTCGCCGTACAGGCAGGTTTCACATTTCACCACAGCGGCGATACCTACCTTATGATGACCCTGCCGCTGGTTGAAAACGCGTTTATCCCGGGATATGCCACCCACTATATAGGCGCGGGCGGAGTGGTGATCAGCGAAAACGAAGAGATCCTGGTTGTTTGCGAAAAACACCGGGGAAGCAGCAGGCCCTACTATAAGCTGCCGGGCGGCGCGCTGCACCCCGGCGAACATCTGGCCGAGGCCGTCGTCCGGGAGATCCGGGAAGAAACGGGAGTTCAAACGTCATTTGAAGCGATGGTGTGTTTCCGACACTGGCACGGCTACCGCCACGACAAATCCGACATTTACTTCGTCTGCCGCCTCAAACCGCTCTCTTACGAAATCGTCCTTCAGCCCGAAGAAATCGAAGAGTGTCTGTGGATGCCCGTTGAAGAATATCTGACGTCGGACTACGTCCATACCTTCAACCGGCAGATCGTCAGGGCGACGCTGGCCAGCCCCGGCGTGGTGCTTTCCGACGTGGAGGGTTACAGCGACGGAAGGCGGCGGGAGATCTTCATGCCGCCGGGTATGGAAACGACCTGATCCCGCCTCAACCGGTCCTCCGACGGAACAGTCGAACGGAGTCTCTTGCGATCGACAACGCACGAACCCGGAAGGAATTCTTCCATGAATATCCCTGATTCTCTTTTTCGAGGCATTCTCACCAATCGCCGGGCTGACGCCAGTCCGATCGTCGCCTCGCTGAAAGGCAACCTCCGGAAGGCCTGCGAAGGCCATCTCGATGCGGCATCGCCCACATACATCGACTATAACGAACGCCGTGCGGACTTCTGGCTGACCAGACCCGGCGGCCGTCTGCTTCCCAAGTCGATAGAAACCCTTGCCGTGGGCGGCATTCTCCTCGACGGGAAATACGCTGCGGAGGCCTGCAACATCCTCCGGACGATTGTGAAACACCGCATCGTGGAGAACTGCGGAGGCACGAACTACGGGCGTCCGTACAGCACCTGGCGGGACAATTGCCTGGACGCCGGCGCAAGTTCCATGGTTCTGGCCATCGGACTGGACCTGTTGCGGCACGAGCTGACAGACGCGGAACGCGTGGAAATCGGTACCTATTGCCTGCCGTTCATCGACTTCACGCTCGATAACCCGCCGGACCCGGAGGAGACCCGCCCCGACTGGAACATGGCCGCCATCGGACTCATCGGCCTGGGCCTGCTCGGACTCGTACTCCGCAGCTACGGCGTGCTGGACGAGTCCCGGTTCAAAAACGCTTTGACCCTTTCAAAAAATCGTTGCCTGCTCTTCCTCGAAAAGGGTCACGACGGCGACGGCGCATTCTACGAAGGACCGGCCTACGGCAGCGCCACGTTACACTACCTGGCGCCGTTCGCCCTGGCGCTGTCCGTCTGCGGAGACCGGGAACTCACGAGCCACGCCGGATGGGAACGCATCGCGGAGGGTCTGGCGTATGAACTCATCCCCGCGACGGGGCGGCCCAATCCGCTGAACGACTGCAACGACGGGTTCCACATCGAATGGCTTTCCCTTCTGGCTTCTCAACAGAACAGCGGTCTCGCCCAATGGCTCTGGCAGACCATCGATAAGCCGCCGGCCGGCGGCGAAACCTGGCATCTGCCAGCCGACGGTTGGAGCGATACCGTCACCCGTTATCTGCTGTACTTCGACCCCTCGGTAGAGCCCGTTTCGCCGGATCGTCCGGACATGCCGGGGGTCAAGCACTTTCGCAACCGGGGGCTGGTGGACGTCCGATCCGGGTGGCGGCCCGAAGACTTCCTCCTTTCGTTTCTGTGCGACGTTTTCCCCGCGGGCGGACACCGGCAGGCCGATCGCAACCACTTCGCGCTGCACGCCCTCGGAGAAACTTTCGCCTGCGATTCGGGATACGCCCTCGAGCGGCTTTCCGACACCACCGAAGTGCTGCGCCTTGGCGCGCTGGGTGAAGCCCACAATCTGCCGCTGGTGATGGGCGAGATGCAACGCCGCGGCCCGGCTGGCAACGACGGCATCGTATGCGCGGACATCCAGGGGGACTTCCCCTACATCGAGTCCGAGGCGGGAGAAAGTTACGTCAGCGCGCAACGGTTCGTCCGGCGGACGCTCTGCCTGCCGGATGTACGCGGCGCGCCCGCCGCCGTGATTATCGTCGACCGCCTCGATTTCGAAATGCACGACCGGCCGATGCTGTCGTGGCTGTTGCATACGGCCGCCGACAATCGGCTGGACTGTGGACGGGACAGGGTCACTATTACCGGATGCAGGCGTGAAAACCGGTGCGACGTCCAGATCGCGACACCCTGGCCGGGCCGCTGGCGCGAAGAGGTCTTCCACGACCATCCGCGGCTGCGCTACGATTGGTTCTGGAGTCCGCTGTTCTGTATCGTGGCATTAGTCCCCTACCGGAAGGACACGTCCCCGCCCGAAATCGACGCCGCCGGAAACGCCGCTGGCTGTGCCATTCGGATTGGTCAGGGCAACGCGGCCGACACCGTACTTACCGCGGGACCCGGCAATACGGTCACTTTCAACGACATTCAGACGGATGCAGAGTTCGCGCACGTCCGAACCGTCGATGACGAGGTCGACACCGGCCTGCTCGCCGCCGGCTCCGTACTGGAAGTTGGAGGGCGTCCGTTTGTTTCGGAGTCGGGTTCCATCGACTATCGGAAGCTCTAACCTTGATTCGAAATTCTTCGGGGAAGTAAAACCGAATAAATACAAGTAGTTAAAGGCGATTTAACTTCTGATTACCAGGATACACCAGGTCACTGGACGTGAACTGAAAGAATGTCCTCTAAGACGACCGTTTCACTTCGTTTCAGGGGTTTTCGCCTCGTTGCCGTGTTGCTGTTTTTTTCGAATTGAGGCTAACGACGGCTGGAAATCCGATCCTGACTGCGAGGGGACGGCTCGTCCCGTCGCCGCGGCGGCGACGGTTCCCGCGCCACCGTGAATCTCCGTAATCACTCATTGGAAGGAACGTACGACGATGCCGTTATGGAAACCCGATCCATCATTTTATCCATCGCCCAGGATGGCCATGCAGGCGCCACCGGAACGGTACGGTTACGTGTCCGCTCTCAATCCCGGCGAGAACGATCGACCCGATGCCCTGAGCGTCGTGGATCTTGATCCGACGTCTCCCACGTACAGTCAAAACATCCACTCCCTCCAGATGCCGTACAACGGGGACGAACTCCACCATTTCGGCTGGAATGCCTGCAGCTCGGCCCTGTGCCCCTATGCGCCTCATCCCCACCTGGAACGACGTTACCTGATCCTGCCCGCCCTGCGTACGTCGCGCATCTACGTTGTGGATACCAGGCCGGACCCCACCCGTCCCCATATCGTCAAGATCATAGAGCCGGATGAGCTCATGGCCAGGTCGGGCTACAGCCGGCCCCACACCGTACATTGCGGGCCCGACGCGATCTACGTCAGCGCGTTGGGCCCGGCGAACGGCGGCGATGGCCCGGGGGGTATCTTCCTGCTCGACCACTTCAGTTTCGACGTCATAGGGCCCTGGGAAATTCATCGCGGTTCACAGGAACTGGCGTACGACTTCTGGTGGCACCTTGCCGAGGACGTCCTGATGAGCAGCGAATGGTGCAGGCCAGAGCAATTCGAGAACGGGGTGGTACCCGAGGACCTGCTCGCGAACAAATACGGCCACCGGCTCCATTTCTGGGATCTCAGAAAACGCCGACTCGATCAGACAGTTGACATCGGCCCGGAACATCAGATGCTCCTCGAACTGCGGCCCGCGCACGATCCGCGAAAGACCTACGGCTTCGCCGGTGTGGTCGTCAGCACTGCGGACCTGTCCGCCTCCATCTGGACGTGGTTCCGCGAAAACGGCGCCTGGCGAATGCGAAAGGTGATCACGATTCCGGCCGTGCCGGCCGGTGCGGCGGACCTGCCTCCGATACTGAAGGCGTTCGAAGCCGTACCGCCCCTGGTCACCGATATCGATCTCTCCCTGGACGACAGATTTCTGTACGTTTCCTGCTGGGGCCTGGGTGAACTGCATCAGTACGACGTTTCCGATCCGTTCGAGCCGGTCCTGACAGGCAAGGTGGACATCGGGGGTATCGTAAATAAAACGCCGCACGCGAAGCGTGACGGCTTATTGTCGGGTGGTCCGCAGATGGTGGAAATCAGCCGCGACGGGCGGAGGATTTACTTTACCAATTCGCTCTACAGCGCCTGGGACGACCAGTTCTATCCGTCGGGAATGGACGGCTGGATGGCGAAAGCCAACGTCGACCCGGACGGAGGGCTTGAATTGGACCCCGGTTTCTTCATCGACTTCGGCGAAACGCGCGTCCACCAGGTCCGATTGGAAGGAGGAGATGCCTCCACCGACTCTTTTTGCTACCCTTCCTGACTGGATGGGGCCGTGGCTGGCGATGATTGGCTTTGGCGCCTTTCACGGACTGAATCCCGGCATGGGCTGGCTGTTTGCCCTGTCTCTCGGGCTCCAGCACAACAGCGAACGCGCCGTCTGGATTGCCCTTTTCCCCATCGCGGCCGGCCATGCAGCCTCAATAGCCGTCGTCGCCGGCATTGTCCTGGCAGGCCTCCGTTTTATCTCCCTGTCCGCCCTGCAGTGGATTACCGCCCTCCTGCTGATCGCCTTCGGAATCTACAAGCTGTTCAACTATTACCGGCATCCGCGATGGGTGGGAATGAAGGTCGGACAGGGAGATCTCTTCGCCTGGTCGTTTCTGATGGCCACCGCCCACGGCGCGGGTCTGATGGTTATTCCTGCCCTGCTGGGCGTGGCGACCGCAAATCACGGCCACGGTCCGCCGGATATGAACTCTCTGACAGACGTCTTACTGGCCGTGGGCGTCCACACGTTGGCCATGTGGCTCGTGATGGGCGCCGTCGCGTGGATCGTGTACCGCAAACTGGGTCTGGCCGTGCTCCGGCGAAACTGGATCAATTTCGATCTGATCTGGGCTGTCTCGCTGCTGGTTGTGGGGGGCATTGCCCTCGTGACGGCGCTCTAAACGGCCCCGCGCGAGGTGTCGATTCCCAAACCGCCGTCACCCGTTCGACAACTGACCCAGGGCGTCGATCACGGGGTCGACGTCAAACACGTACCCGAACATCAGCGATACCCGCCACAGCGCAATCTCCTTGGCCCGTTCCTCGGTACAGCTTTCCCCGTTCTCCACGGCCGTTGTCGCCTGCCGGATCGTCGAGCACACGTACCCCAGCCGCCCCATATCGATCATGCCGCCCGGGCTGGCCAGCAGACACCAGTTGATGGCGAACCCGATATAGATCAGGTGCCAGATGTCACGTTCACGGCATACGGCGTTCAGCTGATGGGTATTGATCACCACGGGCTCGCCGGCATCGGGAATCGCCTGTGGCGCAAAGCCGATGTGTTTGAATCCCGCCGCGATGTCCGGCTGGTTGTGCGCGCCGGTCATCTGGCTGCCGCGGTCGGTCTGCCACTGTTTCTTTAGTGGATCTTCCGCCGCACCCCGCGCCGATTCCGGCTCCGGCCCCGCCATCGCCTTGATGCGCTGGTATTCGTTGTTAGACGCGGTATAACTCTCGCTCGATGCAACGTGAATTACGGATAAACCGGCGTGTCTTGCCGCTTCCAAGAGCGGCGGAAAGACGTCCCGCGAAATCCTCATCGCCCTGGGCAGATATTCCACCATGCGGAACCAGCCGTCGTACGGCGACCCGGGCCCCGGTGGAATCTCGTCTACCAGACCGGGATTCCACGCGTGCATGCTCACCAGCGCCGTCCTTTCAAGCGGCACGTCCAGTGTGCGGGTCGTCCAGCCCGCGTAACCGCGTCCCGGAACGTCCGCGCCCAGATCCGCGTCGTGCTGACGGTAGTAGTGCGCCGGAAGCGTTAACATTTCTCCCATCGGGCCTCCCTTCTTGTGGTTGCGGTCCCGATAAAGCTCGCGAGCCCGCCAGTTGTCGTTCCCGGATGCGGCAGTTCAAATGGCTCCGTCGCTGCGGAGCTTCTCGATCTCCGCGGCTGAATAGCACAGATAGTCGCTCAGAATCGGTTCGTTGTGTTCGCCCAGCGAGGGTCCGCGCCGGGGTTCAACCGGCGGACCCTCGACCTTGATCGGACTGGCCACGACCCTGGCCGCGCCGAACTCGGGATGCGGCAGTTCCAGTATCATATCGTTCTCGTCCACGTGCGGGTCGGCAAAGGCCTGCGCAACGGTGTTTACCGGCGCACAGGGCACCTTGCCCTTGAGCAGCGAGAGCCAGGCGGCGGTTGTCTTTCTGCGGAAGCGGTCCTTCAGGATTGGAACCAGAACGTCGCGATTCTCAAGACGATCCGCAAAGGAGCGGAACCGGGTATCTTCAGCCAGTTCCGGCGCCCCAAGAACAAGAACCAGGTTCCTGAAGAACTTCTCCTTAGCGCACATCACCACAAGCCATCCGTCCTTTGTGGGCACCACCTGCGACGGGATCTGCGACGGATGCGAAGAATCGGGCGTCCGATTCGCCTCATAGCCTCGGGTCAGGTACCACGCCCCCACGTATCCCAGATGCGCGAGCGCCGTATCGAACAGGTTCACGTCCACGTCGCACCCCAGACCCGTCTGCCTGGCGCGGAAAATCGCGCTTGCCATGCCCAGAGACGCCATCGCGCCCGCGCCAAGGTCCACAAGGGAGAGTCCCGTCTTCGTTGGCGGGCCGTCCGGCTCCCCGGTCAGGCTCATCCAGCCGGCATAGCCCTGCATCAGATAGTCGTAACCCGGCTCGTTTGCGCGAGACCCATTACGCCCGAATGCGGAAAGCGAGCAGCACACGATCGAAGCCTTGACCTCACTCAGAGACGGATAGTCCAGGCCCAGCCGGGCGGGAAGGTCTCCGCGCAGGTTGTTGAACACGCCGTCCGAAATCCTCACCAGGCGATGCAACACCTCCGTGGCTCCCGGATGCTGTAAATTTAGCGTTATGCTCTTCTTGTTCCGATTGAAACTCTGGAAATACAGGCTGTCCCGATCGGCCGTATACGGAGGCACGTAACGCGCGACGTCGCCGCGTGTCCCGGGGTTTTCGACCTTGATGACCTCGGCGCCCAGGTCCGCTAGCATCATCGTCCCCCACGGCCCCGCGCCGAACTGCTCCACCGAGACTATCCTTATCCCGCCCAACGGCGGGTGCTGGTGTCTTTCGTGCAAGTGATCCTCTCGTCCACTGAAATCGTCCGACAACGCAGACACGCCCGGAACGTACCGTTTCATCATCTGCCGCGAGCGATCGCGAACACCGTGCGCCTCACGGAAAGTCTGCCGGCCGGTCCGCTCTACGCGCGTTCCTCCCCGTGGCGGTCCAGAACCCTTCGAGCCTGTTCCAGCACCGGTCTGTCGACCATCCGGCCGTCCACGGCTGCGGCGCCGTCGTCCGCGTGGCGTTCAAAGGCCGTGACGATCCTCCTGGCCATCGTCACCTCGTCCCGTGTCGGACTGAAGATATCATTCACCGCGCCGATCTGATCCGGGTGAATCACGGCCTTTCCGTCAAACCCGAGGTCCCGGGCCCGCCGTGCTTCCCGGGCCAGCCCGTCGGAGTCGCGGATGGCTGTAAAGACCTTGTCAATGGCCTGGATCTGTCCGCTGGCCGCGGCTATCGCCAGTGCCGAACGGACGTAATCAAACAAACCCTGCCCCGGATGCGAAAAGAGGCCCATATTCAAGGCGAAATCCTCCGCGCCGAACATGAGCCCCGCCATCCTGGGCGTGGCGGATGCAATCGACGGAGCATGAACCAGGCCACCGGCGCTCTCAATGGTCGCCAGAAGCCGGACGGCGCCGGACGGCAATCCCGCCTTTTTCTCGTGTCCGGCGAGCCACCCGTGCATCTCAAGTACATCGTTCGGACCCCGTACCTTGGGCATCACGAGTCCCTGCGGACGCGCCCCGGCGAGCGCCCGCAAATCGGCGTGCAGTTCCGAGGACCCTGCCGCATGAACTCTCACGAACGGGGCCGTCCCTGCAGCCACGCCACACAGCGCCTCAGCCACCTGTCGGCGCGCGACATCCTTTTCAGCCGTCGGGACGCCGTCTTCCAGATCGAAGATCACGACGTCCGACGCCAGATCGAATGCCTTCTCGATCATCCGCTGCCGGTGCCCCGGCACAAACAGCCAGGACCGAATCGCCTTCACCCGTCCTTCTCCTCGCGAATTTCGGGAAAGGTTACTCCCGACGGCGCGTGCGCGTTTTTGTAGATCATTACACTGCGCGTCAGGTCGATGACGACGCGCCCGGTCTGATTCACGCCTCGCGTGTGCACTTTTACGATACCCGCTTCCGGGAACGACTTCGACTCCCGCGTGGCGAGCACTTCCGTTTCACAATAGAGCGTATCTCCCACAAATACCGGATTGGGGAGCCGGATGTCGCTCCAGCCGAGATTCGCCATCGCCTTCTCGCTCACGTCGGGCACACTCATGCCAACCACCAGTGCGAGCGTAAACGTGCTGTTCACCAGGATCTTTCCCCACCGCGTGTTCCGGGCATACTCCTCGTCGAAGTGAAGCGGATTGGTATTCATCGTCAGGTGCGTGAACAGCTGGTTGTCGGCCTCCGTCACCGTTCTCCCGAACCGGCTCCGGTAGACGTCGCCCACCTCGAAATCCTCAAAACACCTCCCGGTCCAGCCCGGTATCACCCTTTTCCGTGTTTTTCCCATGCCGGAACCCCTTGCGTCCTCATCGGCCAAAATCCCGAGCGTGTTTCCGGACGACACATTCATCGGTTTCGTGTCGCCAGTGGAATGGCAACCGCGAATCCGAATCCCCTTTTGGGTTGACATCGCGGTGACGATCGTCCATAATAGGCGGCACCTCCGATACCCCAATATGTTTTCGCTGCAAACCGATGTCCAGCGCTTTCGAACGCGAATCGCCATAACCCGGTTCAACAATGCCCGATCCGCCCCAAGCAGACCTCAAGGAGTTGCTGAACCGCCGCTTCGTCGCCCTTCTCGTCGTTTCCTTCCTTGCCAGTCTTGTTTCGTCTCCCCTCTATTCGTCGCTGCTTCCGGCCTACGTCGAAGCCGGTCTTTCACGGTCGCCTCTCTTTACCGCCGGCCTGCGCGGCCTCTTTTTTATGCTTGGGGGGCTGTGTTCAGTGCCCGCGGGCATGCTTTGCGACGCCTTCGGCATCAAGCGCGTGCTGATCCTGGGCCAATTCGGGCCGCTGCTGGCGGGCGCCATGTTTCTCACGGGGGACCCCTATCTTTTATCGGCTTTATCCATCGGCCTTGGAATGACCTTCGGATTCAGCAGCACGGGCGGGCAGAGCTACCTCCTGGGCGCCGCTCCCGCAGGCGTGATGGGCATGGCTTCCGCGGGATATTTTCTGAGCAGTACGCTCGGAAGCGCCGCGGGCAACCTGATGGCCGGACCCGTAGCCGACAACCTGGGATACGAACCCCTCGGACATCTGGCCTGCGCGACCGCCGCCGGTATCGTCGTTTTGACCCTCGCAATGCTGCCCAGCCTCCCGAGACACGCACACTCCGACAGGTCGGCCACGCGGTCTCTCGCCGGATACATCCGCCTCTGCCGTCGCCGGGAAGTCCGCCTGCTGCTGGCCATCCGGTACCTCCCGACCAGCTATTGGGGCGCGGTGAGCCTGCTGATACCGCTGCTCATCTTTCGCATCTCCGGCACCAACACGTCCGTCACCACGTACAGCGCCATCAGCCTGGTTGCCGCATGCGGCTCGCAGTTGCTCACGGGCCGGTTCGTGGACCGCATCGGCCGGTGGAAGCCCGTCTTCGTCTCGTCTTCGCTTGTCGCGGTCAGCGCCGTGGGTCTCACGTTTACGGCTCACACGCTTGCCGGCCTGTACATTTTCGGAATAATGGCTTCCGTCTTCGCGTGGTCCCTCTCCACAACCATGCCCGGCATCCTGCAGTTGACCGCGGGCGAGGGCGAGGAGGGACGGGTGGTCGGCAGCGCGCACGTGGCATGGAGCGCCGGTATGCTTTCCGGAAGCCTGGGCGGCGGTAAACTAATCGACTGGGGCCCCGCCGTTCCCTTCGCTATCGGCGTTGTGTTCGCCCTGGGGGCGGTTGCCTGCGGTATCGGCCTATACTACTCTCACCGTGCCACGGATCCAGGCCCCGCACAGCGCGTCGATTAGCAAGTCCGCCCTTGCACGGGCGCCGGTGCCCTGGCGTTCCGTACGATCCGATACTTGCGCGCGGACGGAAGATCCGTATATTCGTATGGATCCCCCCTCATCGTTTGAATGCCCACCCAGAACATGCGATCCTTGCGTCAATCTTCAGAGGTCTTCAATGGATGACATTCGCGTGGGCCTCGTGGGGCTCGGTCACCGGGGTCTGCACTGGCTCCGCCTTCTGCAGAGTCTCAACGGCTACCGGATCACCGCCGTATGCGACCCCATTGCCGCGCTGCACGAACGCGCGCTCGCCGCACTTGAAAAACCGGCCAGGGCCTATGCGGCATATGAAGATATTCTGGCGGACGGAAACGTGGACGCCATTGCGCTCTGCGTCCGCTGCAGGGAACAGGGCGCGCTGGCGGCCATGGCCCTGGAAGCCGGCAAACACGTGAACTCCGAGGTGCCCGCCGCCCACACCATGGAAGATTGTTGGCGGATCGTCACCCAAATTGAACGCACCGGCCTGGTCTACCATCTGGCCGAACAGACGAGGTACTGGGGTTTCGTGGAAACATGGCGGGACCTCGTGGCGCAGGGACGGCTGGGCCGGGTCACGTTCTGCGAAGGCCAGTATATCGGCTACTACGGTACGCGCCATTTCTTTCAGAATCCCGACACGGGAGCGTTCCATACGGTCGAGGAACTGGAGGAGCATCCCGGGGCCAGACCGACCTGGCGTCAAGAAATGCCGCCCATCCACTACCTTCCTCACGAACTCAGCCCCATGCTCCGCGTGCTGGACGACCGGGTGGTGGAAGTGACGGCCATGAGCACGTCCGGGCCCAGTTATTCCCATCCCGAAATCGGCCAGCCCGACATCCAGGTGGCGCTGATGAAAACCGAAAAGGATGCGATATTGCGGATGGCCGCCGGATTCACACAGAAAATCCCCGGCAACCGGGGTCACCATTGGTACCAGGTGCTCGGCACAAGGGGAAGCGTTGAATGGAAGCGTTCGCAAAGAGGGAAACCGCTCATGTGGCTGGCCGACGAACAGATGCACGACATGGCCGAGGTCGACTGGCGTTTCGAGCGCACCGACGCGCCGCCCGAAGCCCGCGCAAGCGGCCACGGCGACGCCGACTATTACGTGCACGCCGCGTTCCGCGACGCCGTCCGTGAGGGCAAAGCGCAGGAATTCAACGTTTACCGTGCCATCGAGACCGCCGCGCCGGCCATCCTTGCGGCGGATTCCATCGACCGCGGGACCCACCCCATGAAGGTGCCCGAATTCCGTCCGACGAACGCCAGACCCGTTGGCGTTATGCCCGAAAGCGCCGGATGATGAAAATCGGCATTCTGACGGACACGTCCAACCTTTCGGCCTACATTGCAGAGATTCTCAAGACCTGGGGACTGTCGCTCTGCACGGCAGTTTGCCGCGACCGGGTACCGACCCTCGAACCAGCCGATGTTCCGGTACTCGTCTGTCCGGCGTATCAGGACGGGGACCAACTCACGGACTACGCACGCCGCGGTGGCACGCTCCTCTGCTTCCTGCCGGGCAGGGCGCTCGCGCGAGCGGCGGGACTGAAAGTGCGTGGCGCGAAAGAACCGCCGCTTCGTCTGCGCAATGTCGCGTATCCTACCGGCGGCCTGGCAGGCGAATTACTTCCGATAGTCGGGGCCGTTCACGCGTGGGAACACTCGGAAGCCGCGAAACCACTGGCCTTCCTGTCCCGCCCGGGACGCTATGGCGGCGAGACCGCGGGCGTTTCGGAAACCCGTCTCGGCAGCGGACGAATCATCGCCTTTGCCTTTGATCTGCCCCGCTGCGTCCTGTTGCTTCGCCAGGGCGATCCCGACCTTGCCGAACGCATCCCCGACGGGGACGGCTGCGCCCGGCCTTCGCACATGGCTGCCCGTGTAGGTCCGAACGATGCCGGCTGGCTCCCACATGCCGACTTGCTCTCCCGGCTGTTAGTGGACCTGGTGCGACGTTACCTGCCCGCGCCGGCGCCTTTCCTTTCACACCTGCCGCATGCCGCAAGAGGCATCCTGCTGTACTCCGGAGACGAGGATCATGCCGACGTGGCGTCGAACGAAGCGGAATTTGGCGGCGTCAGTGGCGCCGGCGGACGAATGAGCCTGTACATCATCCCCAACCTCACCAGATCCACGGCCGAGGACGTGGCGAGATACGCCAAAACACACGACGTCGGGCCGCACCCGAACCTTCGCCCGCTGGATGGCCGTCCCGTTCGGGAACGGGTTGCGGAGTTTGAGCGTCAGATCCGCCTGTTCGAGGAGAAGTTCCGGATTCCGGCACGTACCTTGCGCAATCACTGCACGGCGTGGGCAGGTTATCTGGATCTCGTGGACGTTATGGAAAAACTGGGTGTGCTGATGGACGGCAACTACTTTTCCGGAACCTATATGAGAGACAGGGAAGCCGCACCCTACGCGCCCTTCGGCGCGGCGCTTCCGATGCGCTTCTGCCACCCCGACGGCCGCCTGGCCGACGTCTACCAGCAGCACACCCACCTGACCGACGACGGCATGTTCGGCCCTCAGGACTACTCCTACAAGCTGTCGCCACGTGTATTTTCCGTTACCCTGGAACGCATCTTCGCCGATGTCACGACCCGATTCCACACACCCTACGGTGTCTGTATCCACCCTGGAAACTGGGTCAGGTTTTCGGAAGAGCAGGGCAGGGAACTGCTCCGTCAGGCAAACGAAAAAGGCCTGCCAATCTGGTCCTTCGACCAGTGGGCGGCCTTCTGGGGCGCACGCGACACCTGGTTGTTCAACGACCTGGAATGGAACGGTTCAGTGCTGCGCTTTAACCTCAAGGGCCGTTCGTCTCATCCAGGCTTGCGCATCCAGATTCCACAACAATTCGGTGGCGCGGCAATCGGCAGGATCCTGGTGAATGGGGACACCGCGCGTCCGGATACGGACGTTCGATACCGTGAACATGTCAGCCTCGTGTCCATCCCGGGAGACCGGACGGAAATTTCAATCGAGGTCATCTACCACCCGATTTTGAACTGAGCACACCGTGCCGAAACGACCCCTGAGAATCATCGTCTTCGGGGCGCATCCCGATGACTGCGATATCAAAGCCGGCGGACTTGCAATCAATTACGCGGCTCTCGGCCACGAGGTCCGGTTCGTTTCCCTGACAAACGGAGACGCGGGCCATCATGAAACCGGCGGCATCGCGCTCGCGCGCAGGCGACGTGCGGAAGCCGAGGCCGCAGGCGCAGTGGCCGGGATCGAATACCACGTGATGGACAACCACGACGGAGAGCTGGAGCCCACGCTGGAGAACCGCAAGCACGTCATCCGAATGATCCGCTCCTACACGCCGGACCTCATCCTCACCCATCGGTCAAACGACTACCATCCAGACCATCGGTACGCCGCCATCCTCGTTCAGGACGCCGCCTACATGGTCACCGTCCCCAACGTCTGTACAGATGTACCCGCGCTATCTTACAATCCGGTGATCGCCTACATGAGCGACAACTTCAGGTCTCCTGCGCCCTTTGAGCCGGAGGTGGCAATCGACATCGACGCCGTCGTCGACAAGAAGCTCGACATGCTGCATTGCCACACCTCACAGATGTACGAGTGGCTGCCCTATAATGCCGGCATACTGAACGAAGTACCGAAATCGTCGCGCGATCGCAGAAAGTGGCTGGCACACAGACTGGAGCAGTTCAGGGCGGTCGCCGACGGGCACCGCGACGTGCTCGTAAAGCGTTACGGCGAACGCCGGGGACGGGGGATCCGCTTTGCCGAGGCCTTTCAGGTTTGCGAATACGGGGCTGCTCTCACCGACGGGAATATCCCCGTCTTGTTCCCATTCTGACAGGGCCTGATCGCTAAAACGCATTTACCATACGTATGTGAACCTTTCCCCGACCCGGACTGTCAGTCTTCGTCAAACCGTAGTCCAGTCCGATGGTCCCCAGCCGGGATACGGTACGCATGCCCAGTCCGAAGCCAACGGGGAAGCGCAATCCATTCCGTGCACCCGTGGCCGCGTCCCCCAGCACGCCGGCATCGACAAACAGGAACGCCCGTGACCGGCGCGCCAGTATGAGCCGCCACTCCAGATTCGTCCAGATCGCCCGATTCACCAGAAACGCCTCCTCCCGGTAACCTCGAATCGACGTTGCCCCTCCCAGCCGAAAGGGCCCGTCCGGAAGCGCGTCCCCGTTTTCAGCCACCCCGGCGGCGTGCAGAGACGCGGCGATCACCGTACGCCGGCCCAACCCCAGATAACGGTGCAAATCGGCCAAAATACGCAATCTCCGGTGCGCGCCGGCGTCCCGTGTGACGCGGCTCCATACGAGTCGGATTCGATGCAGCCAGCCCGAAGTCGGATTCCATCGGTCGTCCCGGCGGTCAATTTCAAGCGCACCATCCAGAGACCAGACGCGACCCGTGGCAAAACCGATCGCCACGCTTGAATCCGGCCGAACGCCGCCTCTGGAAACGCCCACCCGAACGTCGGCGACCCCGAAGGTGGACAGACTGATCCCCAGACCCAGGCGGTTCTCGGCAAACCCGGGCCGTTGCCGCATCAGAAGCGTCGCCTCAAGTCCTAACGGCCGACGCAATATCCACGGTTCAATATAGAGCAGATCCAGATCGGTCGCAGCGTTCCCCCTGCGCGACCAGGAAGCGTCCGCGCGCCGTCCGGTCCCAAGCAAATTGTTGAAAGCAATGGCGAACGATCCGGTCAGGCCGGCCGCCCGATCTCCCGACGCCGGCGCAACGCCCACCACGCCTTCAGCCCGGCCCGGCGGCGCCTCGTGGACGGAAACCACCAGCGCCGTACGTCCATCGGGCTCGGTCTTCAACACCGCGCCGTTTACGTCCAGCAGAAACGGCAAACGCCGCAGAGCAAGAAGCGCCCGATCCACCCGGCGCTGATCGTAGGGCTCGCCCTTCGCGATACGCATCTCCCTGAGCAGCGTCTCAACGCGCGTAAACCGGTTGCCCGAGAAGCGAACCGTATCCACCCGTACGAAGGGTCCCTCATCTACCGCTATCCGGAGACGCACCCTATCGCTACCCGGTAAAACGCTCACCTCCGGCGCCAGGGAACAGAAGGGATGCCCGCGGTTTTCGTAAAACCGTACGAGCGCATCCAGATCCGTTTCAAGGGATTCCGTTATCAGTGGCGAACCTCTCCGTGTGAACATCGCGTTCATCAGGGAGTCCGATGCCGCGTGTTCGTTGCCTGCGATTTCGACCGTGTCGATGAGCGTCCGCCTCCCCTCCTCGACTCGAAAGTAAACGCGTCCCCTATTTACGTCCACCTCCGGAAATGCAACGGATACCTGCCAGTATCCCTCGTCTCGATATCCATCCAGAATCCGGACCATGTCCTTCTTGAGGAGCAGGCTGTCCACCCGCATACCGGTGCGCGTGATCAACCAGCTTCGAACACGTTCTTCGGAAACCCGACGCACGCCGTCAACCCGCACCTTCCGAATGAAAACGCGACCGGTCTCGGACGCATCCACCCACACACCCGCCAAAACGTGAATGGCGAGGGTAAACAGCCACATCCGTCCAATCCTCGCGAACGCAAGCAGCGACGCCTTCTCGAAGCGTCTGTCTACAGGCCCGAACAGAGAGTTCCGGGCGATCTCACATCCATATCGAAACAAGCCGCGCCTTTCAAAATAAGGCCCGCATCTCCATTCGTCCCAGATGCAGTACCGGTTTCTCGGACCGTTTACGCGCGTCGTATACGATCATCGCCGTGAGATACCGGCCCAGCCGGTAGTCCACACCCAGACGCCAGCCCAGGTTGTCTCCCGCCCGGTTTCCACCCGCCATCCCAAGGAACAGCGGCAGGGATCCCGACGCAAACACACGGGTCCAATCGCAGGACGTCCGCAAACGCCCCCGGCCCGGCAGTGTGCGTCGGATTTCGGGGCGGACAGACACAGACCGGGCCCGCAACTCCCGGTTTTCCTCCCTGTCACCGCCAAACGCCAGTTCCACCCGTGCCTGCCATGCCCGCCTCGTGTGCCGATACCAGTTCATGGATAGCCGCCGCGACCGAATCAGGTAGAAAAACGGCCCTTCGCCGGGCCGGTCACGTCGTTCACCGTGTACTTCGAGTTCCAGAGACGACGTCCGCCCGAGGGCAAGACGGCCCTGCGCGGACACCAGCGACGCCGTCTCCAGGCCGCCGGCGGTAAACGCCCGGTCTATGCGGGAGCCCTGGCGGGCCGACAGACGGAACGCGGCCGGCCGGCTATATCGAAACAGGTAAAGCCGCGTTCGCAACTCGCGCCGGCCGTGGAGTATCCCGTCGCCCGGGCCGAGAACGTGCATGTTCCATGGCGCCACACCGGCCTGGCCAGACGGTACCTGCCTGTCGGCCTCCAGCGAAATATCCAGGGACAGGCCGGCCAGAATACGCAGCCACTTTCCCCGGGGAGACCGCAGCAACCGCTTCAGCACGAACTCCGTACGGGCAGCGAGAGCCGCGTCACGCACCGGGCGGAATCCGACGGCCGGACTGAAATAACGCACGTACTCGCCATCCACGTCTGCTACGAATTCTTCGGGATCCTGGAACCCGTCGCCATCCACGTCTTCCCAGACATGAGTACCTCGACCCGGTCCCAGCGCGACATACACCGGCTGTCTGTCGGGCGCACCGGTGCTGGAGATCCGATAGGAGAATCTGTGTGAAACCGCGCCGTTCAAAGCGGCGTATCCCCATCGTATCCGACCGAGGTCCGTCACTCGTCCTTTCGCCGGATGCAGGGGCGATTTCGTCCTGCTCCTGCTATACTCCCCGGAAAACGACAGGCCGCGCCAGCCGGACATCGAAGCCCGGTGCGTTGTCGCCCACGCCCGCAGACTGTCCCGCCACGCGTGATCCAGAAGATTTACTCGCCGTATCGAAATCTCCGACGTCCACGCCAGCGCGTCCATCACTCGCGTGGTCAGGTCAAGGGCGCCCGCCCGGATGCGTATCCCGCGGTGCGCGGGATCAGACGGGGACGCATAGTACAGGGTCGAATGAGAAACCGACGACCCTGTCGCCGCTTCCGACTCAAAACGGAATCCGGGCGTGACTCCTCGCAGGGGCGCCCGGACGCGCGCCCGATGCCTGGCGAACAACCCCGACCCGTGAGAGACTTCGTTGAACCGATAGGACACCTGCGGGGCCCGCGGGTTGGAAATCTCCAATCCGACCTCGCGCCGGATTGCCGTCACTTTCCCCTGGCGCCGGCCGTAACCGGCGTCGAACCGGATGCCGGGCCTCAGAGCGTATTGCAGCGCGACTTCGCCCATTCGGTCTCCCGCATCGGACGCATCGGGCGCATCGGCCTGCCATCCCCACCGCCCCTCTCGCTTTGCCGACACGATCGGTTCGATTCCCGTGAACCTGGCGCCGACCTGCCGGTATGCTCCCGTAATTCGAAACCGCCCCAGGGCGTACCCCGCCAACCGCAGCGCGTCCGGCCACAGGTCCAATCCCAGCCTGAAGGCCTGTCCTCTCCTCTGGTTACGGGCGTCCGTCTCCGAGGGCAACGCGCTCATCGCCAATTCGCCGTCCACCCGTACGCCCCCGATCGGCTCATAAGCGGCATCGAGAACGGCCAGCTGTCGTCGCAACGGCTGAATGGGCGCCACGGAAACGCCGACACCCTGGACCGCGCCATTCCGGTCTGCCTCGCGGATGAACGTGCCCCCCACCTTCAACCGGTCGTCGGAGAGCGCCAGCGTGCCCCGCGCACCCATCAGGCGCCGGCGGTTACCGGGCGCCTCGAACTGGTATTCCACAGTAACTCGGCTGTGCCCGTAGATGGGCCTGACAGGTGTAAACGTAATCGTGGACATTTCGTAGTCCACGACGTAGTCCTGGCCTTCGCCACGGCGCAGCAGGCGTCCGTCCTGATAGACCCGCTCTGAACCCGCGACAATTCGCCCACCCAGGGCAGTGGCGTCGCCGGGCAACCGGTACGGCCCCTGGTATCCTTCGACGGCAGGAATGCGGTGGCTGATCCATCGTCCGTCCGCGGCGGCGCCGAAGACCCTGACGTCCGCGCCGGAAGACGAGAACGCGAGATGGGCTCCGTGAAGCCGCCGGCGATACCTCCCGAAGGTGGTGCCGTCAAACACGACGTCCAGGTCGCCGAGTGAAGCCGAAACCGTACGGGATCGAACCTGAAACATCACGCGATCCAGCTCCTGCAGGTTGCGGGTGCTGCCATCAAGTCCCAGCGGGAGGTTCCGGTCCGACAGCATCGCAGCCACTTCGACACCGTCCGCCATCTCTCCCGTTATATGCACACGGAGCGCCTGATTGAGTTCGAGATCGCGACTGCCGCCCACCGTGACCCGGATGCGCTTGGCGCCCCCCACGTCGAGCCGCGACGGAGCCTCATCGTACAATTCCGTCGCGTGTGACGCAGCACGCCGCCTTCGTCGCTGCACGGGTCGCCGCGCAGGCGCCCGTTGAAGGCTTCGCTCTCGCCGTCTATAAACCCTGGGCAGAACCTGGGGCAGTTGCCGAAACCGCACGAGCACCTCCGCGCCGCGAGGCCGTTCCCGCGCAAACAGCAGCAACCCGTCAGTATAGTTCAGTTCGTAATCCAGGTCCCTTACGAGCAGACTGTCACCCGTCCAGACCCTTTCGCTGCCCTTCAGAATGGGCCGGTCTGCAATCCGGTATGGTCCCCGGCTCCCGTCCGCCCGAAACGTCCGCTCGAGATCAAAGACCGTCAACCGTTCAGGCGGCGGCGCGCCCGACGCGACGCCGAAGCCGACGAAGATGATGAAGACCTGCGGTATGAGATTGTGCTTGATCATATAAAAACAAAAACGGAGTCGGCAGTCAGAGAAACCGGGTACCGCCCCGGCCACTCAAGACCCCGCGGACCGCCCCGCCTGACTCGCGACTCCCGGTATGGACGCGGCCTATCTCCTGCTGATCAACATTTCGAATTTCTGAATACGGTTATTGCCACCGTCCAGCACGTAGAGGATCCTGCCCGGACCGAAGGCCACGTCTTTGGGCCTTTTGAAAACGCCCGGCCGTTGTCCCGCGTCTGGGCCGCCGATCAGCGCAGCCACGTCGCCGGTCCGCAGGTCCAGTGCCACCACGCGGTGATGTCCGGCGTCTGCCACAAACAGCACGTCGTTGGGCCCCGTACACACACCCGACGGTTCGGACAGCGACCCTTCCGCCAGGCCATTCTTGAAATTTCCGTATCTGTCAAACACCGCGACCCGATCGTTTTCGCTGTCACAGACGAAGACCTGGTCCTTTTGTCCAACGGCAAGGCCCAAAGGACGCCTGAGCCGATCGGCGCCGTATCCGTAACCCCCGAACTGGTTCTCCAGGGGACTGTAATCGCTGATTTGAACCACCTGGTCGGCGTCTGTATCGGACACGTACAGCTCACCGGCCTCGGAGACCGCGATTCCGCCAAGGTTGCCCAGTCGAACAGGGCCGTCGACGTCCCGTCCGCCAACCACGCCCAGCAGGCGGAAGTGCGGGCTGAAGATCTGGATTCGGTTGTTTCTCCCGTCCGCAACATAGACCTCGAGCCCGCCCTTTCCCACCGCAACCCCTGCCGGTTGGCTGAATTGACCGGGGTCCCAGCCGAACGTGCCCACCTCGGACAGATACGTTCCGTCTGCTTCGAATTTCTGGATGCGGTCGTTGCCCGTATCGGCCACATATAGATTGCCGAACGTATCCAGGGCGATGGCGGACGCTTCATGAAAGTGCCCGACACCGCCACCCTTCTGTCCGAATGCGGATGCAAACCGGAACGCCACGGTAAGTTTCGGCCTGGGTTTCTTTTCAGCCGAAACCCCTGCCGCAGCAAATCCAATAGAGATACAGCAGACAGAAACCAGCAGACGCATCCGCTACCCTCCAATCCAGGTCGTTTGCAGCAATCCGGAACGCAGGCGACCTGCGTAAGGTCGGCCCGACGTAGCCAGACCTGCCTGCCGCGCGTTGCCTGGTGCAGGCAGGCGGGATGAATCGACGGGAGAATGATAAGATATTATGGGAACAGGGGACTAAAGCTTCAGGTTTTTTTCGATGCTCTCCACTGCCAGCTCGATATCCTCGCGGTGTCCGAACGCGCTTAGCCTGAAGAAACCCTCGCCGCTCGGTCCGAATCCCGCCCCCGGCGTCCCGACGACGTGCGCTTCGGAAAGCAATTTGTCAAAGAAGTCCCACGAACCCATACCCCCGGGCGTCTTCATCCAGAGATACGGCGCGTGGACGCCGCCGTAGGCCGTCAGGCCCAGTCTTTCGAGCCCCGAACGGATGCGCTGGGCATTGGCCATATAGTAGGCCACCATTTCGGCACATTCCGCCTTGCCCGCCTCGGTGAACACCGCCAGTGCGCCGCCCTGTACAATATTGGAGGCGCCGTTGAACATGGTATTCTGCCGTCTGCGCCAGAGCCCGTTCACCACGCCCGGCCCGCCGTCTTCAAGCACGAGAGCCTGCGGGACCACGGTCCAGCCCAGGCGCACGCCGGTAAATCCGGTATCTTTGGAAAAACTGTTGATCTCAATCGCGCATGCGCCGGCGCCGTCGACCTCATAGATGCTGTGCGGCAGTTCGGGGTCCGAAATGTACGCGCAATAGGCAGCGTCGAAGATGATCACCGCCCGATGATCGCGGGCGAAGTCCACAAACGCCTGCAACTGACTCCTGGTTGCTACGGAACCAATGGGATTGTTGGGGCTGCATATGTAGATCAGATCCACCTTTTCCGCGGGCAATTCTGGAAAGAAGCCATTCGCCTCGGTGCAGGGCATGTATACGACTCCTTCGTACTGACCATCCACCATCTTCCCTGTGCGTCCGCCGATCACATTGCTGTCCACGTAGACGGGATAGGCCGGGTCCTGAACGGCCACCACGTTGTCTAGCCCGAAAATGGACTGGATATTCGCGGAATCGGGTTTCCCGCCGTCGCTCACGAATATTTCATCCGGATCCAACGCGACGCCGCGCTCGGCGTAACGGCCCGCTATCCCCTCCCGCAGGTCCAGTTCGCCTTCACTCCCGTCCGCGTACCCCGTATAGGTCTCCGCCTTCCCGAGTTTTTCCACGGTGTGATGCAAGCGTTCAATCACACTTGGAGGTAAGGGCTCGGTGGTGTTACCTATGCCGAGACGCATCACCTTCACATCCGGATGATTCTCCAGGTACGCCCCCGTACGCCTCGCGATTTCCGGGAACAGATAGCCCGCTGAGAGTTTGTTGTAGTTGGAATTGATGGTCGCCATCTTATTGGACTTACCCCCTTTGAAATTTGACGCCAATTGCCGACGTCACCTGCTGAAGCGAGTGTGTTGCAGGCTGACGCGCGCCAATTCGCACGAATGTATGTCAATAGAATTCATACACGCGCACCACGGTCTTTACAGGCCTAACTGCACCCTTAACGCGCGTTCGACGCGTTCCATATCCAACACCGAGATGCTTCCCTGACGTGCGCCTAATCGGCGTTTGCTTACCGTAGCCAACTGATCGGCCATGGCTTTCCGTCGTTGGTCCTCTACCGTCACATAGGCTTCACTCGGGTAAAGACGATCAAGATTGCTCGTTAACGGCACAACCTGAACTCGATTCAAATGCGTGTTGGATGCGTCGTTGCTGACGACAATCGCGGGGCGTCTCTTACGGACTTCGCCGCCGACTGAAGGATTGAAATTCACCCACCAGACTTCACCTCGGCGCATCGAATGCGTCCTCCAGAGTCTCTTCCGCCCATTCTTCAGCTTCGGCTTCCCGTTTTTCATCGAGCGCCAACTCTTCGTATGCCTGCTCCAGATCGGGACGGAGCACGTGCGGGCGGACCAGCGTTTCAACGAAGCGGCTGATGCTGCGGCGACCGATTATCCGATGCAGGCCCTCATACACTTCCTCATCAATGGTGATCGTGAGCTTTTTGCGCATTTGTATCTCCCCGATTCAGACGGCACGGAAAGCATTTATACGTGTATTATACGTATAAGAAAAACCGGCGACGATGTCAAGTCCCACGCCAACCATCTGAAATCCCTCCCCGACTTTGCAAACGCCATTTCTGCCGCCTGCGTTATATCGTCTCGACAAACGCCAGAATGTAGCCATCGGGATCCGAGACGTAAAATTCGTGGCCGTAGGGCATCTCCCTGAGCGGCTGAATGACCGGGACCGACCGATTTCGCACGTCCTTGTACGCGGTCCGGATATCGTCAACCGTAAAGGTGATGTCCAGGTGCTCGTTCTCCCGCCGGAATTCCCTTTCGCCGCGCGGCGCGTCTGCGAGCTTCAGATGGATGGCGTGACCGTCCCGCACGATTCCCGCGTAGAAATGCTCATATCGGAAGTCGAGGTCGAATCCGAGTTGCTCAGTAAAGAAACTGATCGACCGGTCCAGATCGGCCACCAGGAATTGCGGGCTCATGCCCGTCAGTTTCGCGGCGGGTGTCCGGCTCATTGGTATACTCCTGGAGATAACGCATAGCCCGCGGGCGTACGGGTTCGGTTGTGCCAAGAATGGCGGGGCGACCGACAATTCGCGATTGAATTCGAAATGTAATCAGGCGCCGGGTGGAAGAATTGCGCGATTGCGCGCAAACACGGTATTGGGTACAATAAAGAGCGCGGATTGATCTACGTCAAGCGTGAGATCGCGTTGGAATTTACGCGCTCGGCGCGCCGCCGCCTCAATCGCAACGTTCACGCCGGAAGTCGACGACGGGCGCGTGCACACTGGAGGTCCGATGAACTGGGGACGCATCTATCTGTGGATTGCCATTCTGGTCTTTGCCGCCGCCGCCTCGGTCGTGGCGCGCCTGGTGGATATCGGCCAGGCGCATCTGATCGACGGCCGAAATCCCATTTCCTTCTGCAACCTGCTCTTCGCAGGCAATCTCGTGGCGGCGCTCACGCTGTTTGCCCTCAATCAAAGGGAATGGCGCCCGACCCGCCTGCGCAAGCTGTCGCGCCGCCAGTGGCTGGTTCAGACTGTCCTTGCCCTCACCTCGGGTGCGGTCGCGCCGGCCATGATGTTTACGGCCATCTCGCGTACCTCGGTGACCAATATCGTCCTGATCGAGACCATAGAAATCCCGCTTGGACTGTTGCTGGCCTGGATGTTCTACCGGGAGAGGTCGAGCGGAGCTGCCGTAATGGGCGCCCTGTGCGCCGTTGGCGGGGTGGGGACAACGCTCGTCCTGCAGATGGACGCATCGTCCGAGAGCATGGCGGCGGCGCGAATGCGGAACGGGGTGGGCAGCGGTGAGGTCTTCGCGGCGGCTGCGACCGTACTGCTGGTGTGCGGCGCGGAAATCGGCCGAAAGCAGCTTCAGACGATCCCCCTGGGCATCTTCAGCGTCTACCGAAACCTTCTGGGCGCAATCTTTTTCCTCGTAATCGGGCTCTATCTGTTCGGAGTCGAGCACTTCGCCGATATCTTCACACCGGTGCTGTGGGGCTGGATGGTCCTTTACGGCGGCGTGGTGGTGGCCTGCGGGCAACTGGCGTGGTTTGCCGGTATCAAACGCGTGCGCCCCGCCGACATCGCCACCGCGTCTTCCTTCTCGCCGGTGGCCGGCGTACTCTTCGCGGCTCTCATCCTTGGCGAGGTGCCCATGCCCGCGCAGATCATTGGCGGCGCCATCATTCTCTCGGGCATCGCGATCGCCCTGTGGGGCGAATTGCGCGCGGAACGCCCGGCACGGCCGTCCAGGACAGAGGACAAAGTCAAAGCGTTTACCGGCGTCTGACGCGCCCAACGGCGATCAGCGCCTCGCTGGGTTATTGCGTGACTTTTCCCGCGAAGAAGGGATGCGGAGAAACCGGCGCCTTGGCGATTTCGCCGGTAGGCGGTTTCAGCGTGATGACCTCGAAAAGGACCATTCGGGGGATGAAAAACCCCCCGCGCTTTGTTGCCTCGAGCATGCGGCTGCGCCTCTCGTTGTTGTAGGACAGCGCGCCAAATGAAGCCCCGATACGGATCAGGTGGGTTTCCGTGATTTCATAACTGAGATAATAGGGCGGGACCGGCTGCCGTTTGAGCAGGTCAATGGAGCGGTTCAATTCCTCTCGCATGGCCTGCAGCAGCGGGGAGGCGGTCTCCGCCCCGATTCCGACCGCTGTAAATGCGGTGCAGAATAGCCATAAGCAGATAATCCTGGGAATTGTTCTCATTGGCGCGCCTTTTTTGTGATGGTCCTCGGAAACCCGCCGAGTGTCGCATAATGCAACAGTTAAACCGCACTACTATAATGCGCCCTGTTATTGAGCCCCTTCGAACGGGTGGCGGGCGTATCGGCCGGTTGGCGACTGGCCTGTCTACAGATCAATGCACATATAATTAAACGCCCCCAGGGAAAATCGGTTCCCCTCCAGGGCGTTAGGTCCAACAGACTCGATATCCAAACATCAGGGACAGGTTTGAAACCTGCCCCTGCGCGCCCACTTCCGCGGACACCGTGCGACAGGAATATCTGCCTGTTGCCAGTCGTCCGCAACATCGTGCAGAACTCACAACGACCGCAATACGCAACCGCGTGCAGGGGCGACCGGCCGGTCGCCCGGGCCTATCGGGGTATCGCCGAAGAGATACTCAGTCTGTCCACAACGGCTTTGAGTTTCCGGTAGGCGTTTTCGGGATCGAAGCCGACCATCCGGAATTGAACAATTCCCTCTTTGTCCGCAACCAGCGTCACCGGCAGGGATTTTGTCCCGGTCCGCACATAGAGACTCTGTTCCTTGCTGTCCCACACGGTATCGAACGAGCCCTCATACTTGCCCGCGGTATTTCGAACAAGCTTCGGGACCTGTTCTTTCGAGATGCCTGGAACGGATTCAAGCGGGGTGTGAACGGCGATCACCTTTACTCCGCTTTCGGAAGTTTCTCTCGCGAGTCGGGCAATTACGGGCAACTCCGCCATGCAGGGCCCGCACCAGAACGCCCAGAAGTTCAGAACGCTCACGTTTCCCTTGACTTGCTCCAGGGTCAACGTGTCCCCTCCCAATCGCGTCAGCACAAATTCAGGAAGCGGCTTCCCGACAAGGTCGTCCTGTTTCTCCGGCGCGTCACCCCGTATCTCTGCCTCCAGTCTCCGGCTGTATGCCTGATAACCGGAGTCGGACCCATGAGCGAGGTTGAAATTGCGTTGCAAGGCCATCCAGAGTTCGGGGTCCCTTGGTCTGGCCCTGACAGCCTTCTCGTAGAGTTCGATCGCGTCCCGGTACCTGCCTTGATGTTCATGAAGCGAGGCGAGACCCTGATATGCCCAATCGCCGCCGCGGAAGTCCGAGTAAGTTCCAGCACCACCGAGCGATTCAAGAATCTTGATGCCCTCACGGTAAACCTTCCCGGCCTCTTCGAATTTCCCCAGGAGCTGCAGACAGTGACCCCTTAGACACTTGTATCTGAATAGCTGTTCGGCGCGGTAGGGTTCGGGCACATCGCGGACGTGGTTTATCGCCCGATCGGCAAAAACCAACGCAGCATAAGGGTACGTCTTCTCCACGCCTGGAGGACCGACCAATCTGCTCAGAATACGACCGATTGTGTAGTAAGTCCCTGAATGGGGCATTAACGCTGCAGCGCTGTCTGCGGCCGCATGGACGTCGGCACTGTCAGTCTCCGATATTCTGGCCATTATCGAATAGAGAAAAGCGACGCCCCTGCCCGCGTAGCCAGGGTACCGGGCGATGAGTTCATTCCACAATTGGACGGCTTCGTTCTTCACGAACATTGTACGGGCATAAGATCGATTATAGAGGTCCCGTTCCTCCCGTGTCACGGTAACCGGTGTGCCAGATCGGCTGTGGAGGAAACTCCGCCGGGTGACCTTGTTCCGATCGCGATCCAGAACCAGCCTGACTGAGTATTGACCTCGGGGGAATCCCGATTTGTCGAGTACGATTGAGTAGCTTCCGGGCGCCTGGAAACCGTATTGAGGAGCGGCGTGGACGCCTACACTCGAGGTTATCCTTACCTGCACGTGCGATGACTCCGGAAGAACATAGGTGATAGTGATCGTATTGTCTGTGGAAACGCCGTCCAGGGTCAGCGTCGCCTCCGCCCGGAGCGTCCCGGGAAGGAGCAATGAGAAGAGTGTGAGGATAATCGTATTCATCCTTAACCTCCGTGGGTAATGACAGGGCGGCCGTCCGGCATCCGCCAAATGCGTCGGTCATGTGTCAGCACAAACTATCGTGCTCAAGAAGCGGACGTGAGAGTGGGGCGGACATTCCTGTCTGCCCACGTCATGGTTCTCCTGTCGGAATGGTGAAAGTTGGCACAGTGGGCACGTTTAATATCTGCCTCCAGACTATCATTACGCCTTAGCCGCCAGGCCGACGATGTGTCCGCGCACAAGTTCGTCCCCGAAGGGCATGTGGTCCAGGTCCAATCGAGAAGACGGGAGATTCTTCGCTCCGCTCAGAATGACATGCTTTGCACTGGGCATCTGCAAGATGTTTCGTCCACACGTTTGCCACGACTGTCATCCTGAGGAGGCCCTGTCTGCCGAGCCCGGTCCGGGCAGGCGTCAGGCCGACGAAGGATCTACTGCGGCATGGGATCATCCCCGAGCAGCAAGCAGTCGCTCCAAACAGAAATGCAGCACAACAGTTCGCTCTTCAGCTGGATAGTCACCGGTCAACCTGGCCGCTCCCTGAGCTTGTCGAAGGGTCGGCCATCGTGGTCCGTCAGCCTCTCGGGAGATTGTATTCCCAGCTCCCCATGTCCATCTATTAATAATTTAATATATGGGATTTTCTGTGTCTCGTCAATTAAAAAATTAATATTTCATCCGGCAATAACAGAAGGGTGTGATGCAAGCGGGTCTGTGAACCGGCTGAGGATCGGTAAGCGGCTCTCAGATGACGCTGAAGTGAAAGGGACGCGTTCAGCCGTGCGCCTTGAGGCGGTGGGCAGGGCAGGTGTTTGCTTTTCAGGCTTTGACGACCGTCTTCCTGGCCGTTGCGGCCGTTGTATGGTAGTTCCACCCGCGCAACACCAGGTTTTCGCTGAACTGGTGGACGTCCTCCTTTTGGTCCCTGCCGGAGAACATCCGCGCAATCACCACCTTTCTTGGCGATTCGGAGCGGTTGGACGGTGAACCATGTACTAGGAAGTAATCGAAAAAGGTGACGTCACCCGGCCGCGCTTCAATCGCCGTGGACCCTTCAAACGGGAACTGTTCGTGGAACGCGGCGTTCGTCGCAGTAGAGCCTTCCACCCTGCCGTGTCTGTGGGACCCGGGATAGACTCTGAGGCAGCCCATTGCCTCTGTGGCCTCGCTGACATGGATCATACCGGCGATCATGGTGTTCATCCGGGTTGGCAGATAGCTCCAGTCCTGGTGCATGTGGAAGGGTGTCTTTTCGGTTGTCATCCGCTTCTCGAAGAGCGTGGAATGATTGAGGACGATGTCCGGACCGATGAGCCGTTCGACAATGTCGAGGAACTTTTCGTGAAGCAAGGCCGCCATCCACAGACCGGAATACTGCTGCACGTTGCGTGTGCCGATGACACCTTTGCCGTTTGCGGAACCGTTCTTTCTGTCTTTGCTGATCTGACGCACAATTCGATCGAATTCGTCCTCCAGCCGGCCGACTTCGACGGGCGAATAGACGGACCTGGCCAGGTAGTAGCCGTTTTCCTCGAAAAACGCGCGCATCTCACACATTTCTCACTCTCCTTCTGACTCCAGATCCAGAACCACTTCGCGCCCGGTCCGCGCGGATACTTCAGTCGCTTCCAGCACCCTGAGCACGTTCAGGCCGTGGACCTGGGGTATCGGCGTATTCTCGTCGCATCGTTCGAGCGACTCGATAAAATCGGTGAATTCGTCCAGCAGGCTGTCGCGAACCGGTACGTCCTCGCGCCGCCATGTCCCGTCGGGCGTGTCGGCGATGAATAACGCCGGTGGGTCACCCCCACCGTAGGGCAGGCGGAAACGCGCCATACCGCGCGTAAAGAACCAGTCACCGCCGTATTCGGTAGCGCCGCGTTCCCACGCGATGCGGCTGACCGTGGCGACGATTCCGCTCCTCCATCGGATGAAATACATCCCGGTATCATCGCAGTCAATGGCCGGATGTTGGGACTTCGGGTAAGTGAACTGCCCCTGCCGCGCCGAAACCGTCTCGACGTCGTTGCCGATGATCCAGAGCAGGCGGTCGATCTGGTGGGTGCCGTCCATCTGGCCCATGCCGCCGCCGCGATCGCGGTCCAGCATCCACTCCGGACGGTTGTTCGGTACATAAGACTTGTGCCACATATCGTAGGCCATGATCACCTGCCCCAGGTCACCACGGTCCACAACGCCCTTCATCGCCTCTACCGCCGGGAAGTAACGCTGGGTGTGGGCGGTCATCAGCTTGACGCCGTTCGCACGGGCCGCGGCCAGCATCTCTTCGGCCTGCCACGCCCAGGCCGCGAGCGGTTTCTCCATGTAAATATGCTTGCCGGCGGCCGCGGCATCCAGCGCCGCCTGGTGATGGAGCCAGTGCGGCAGGGTCCCGATGACGACGTGCACGTCGCCGCGATTCAGGGTTTCCCGGTAGTCCGAAACGAAATCGACGTCGGGATGCCGGCTCCGCCACGTCGCGGCAGCGTCCTCACGCGGCTCGGCGACCACCCTAATTTCGGCGCCGGGCGTCTTCTTCACCACATCGATATAGCTGCCGCCGATGCGGCCGGTTCCCAGCAATGCAACTCCATACGGCATCGGGCACCAACCTGCTCTCTTTGCGATTTACAGGACATCGCCTTTTGCAAGAAAAGAAAACGCCCTCACTCGTCCCGCAGTCCTGATCGCAGTGCCGCAATTGTGACGCGGCCAGAATTCATCATGACTGTCCCGGCGTATGCCTTACTAATGATCGTCCCTCAATAGGATTCGCTACTCAGAACAGCCACACGTTGGCAAACACAAGCCCCGCCGGAATGCCGAAGAACGCAAAGATGATATACAGGATGGCCAACCATTTGCGTTCGCTGCCGAGGCGTGCAAGCCATTCGGCGCCCATGAGGGGAACCTCCCGCAGCCAGGGGATGCCGTAGATGACGATGACTCCCACCAGATTGTAGAGAAAATGCGCGATCGCGATCTGGTGCGCAACGGCATGGGTGGGGCCCGTGATCGCGGTTGCGGCGAGGAGCGCGGTGATGGTGGTCCCGATGTTTGCGCCGAGCGTGAACGGATAGACATGACGAAGCCGGATCACGCCCGAACCCGCCAGCGGTACGATCAGGCTTGTGGTGGTCGAGGACGACTGCACAAGAACGGTAACCAGCGTACCGGAGAATATACCCGTCACCGGACCCTTGCCGACGGCCGCGTGCAAGAACCGCTGCGCCTTGCCCACGAACACGCTCTTCAGCGCCTTCCCCAGATACATGATCGAGACGAGAATAAGCGCGATTCCCAGGAAAATCAGAACCAGTCCCGCCCACACGTCCGGGAGCCATGAGATGAGCGACTCAAAAAGGCCGGTACCGAATCCGATGACGACCTTGAAGATACCCTTCCCGCCTGCGTCGACTGTTCCGATGTTCTCAACGATATGGGTCAACTCGCCGCTCAGTTTATCGATAAAGCCGAATGCGAGCTCCAGCGGCAGGAAAATCACGATGCTCAGAACATTGAAGAAATCGTGTACCGTGGCGGCCGCAAATGCTTTCCGGAATTCGCCAGACCGTCCCACGTGCCCGAAACTGACGATCGTATTGGTGATCGTTGTCCCGACGTTTGCGCCCATGACCATCGGTATCGCCACGTCAATGGGCATTCCTCCGGCGACAAGACCGACGATGATGGAGGTAACGGTGCTGGATGACTGAAGCAACGCCGTTGCCAGGATACCCAGCACCAGTCCGACGAACGGGTTCGTCCCGAGCGCGAACAGGGATGCGACGCCCTCCTTGTCGCCGAATTCCAGACGAAAGCCCTTGCCGATCAGGCCGACGGCGACCAGCAGTACGTATATACACAGGATGACGAAGAGCCATCGAACGTACTCTGACTGGAAAGCCATCCCTTTTTTCTCTGACATATATGACTCCTCCCGTGTGCCGGCTACCCGATCCAGGCGGGATGTCTGCGAGACGGTGAGATGCCGGGGCCCGGCTGTCTGTTTTCTCAGACTTGTAACAACCTGCGGTTTTGTCAACGCCGATCACCCTGCTCTTGTCAGCTCCGTCGTTCGGATGCGCGTCCGCGTCCGGTCTCCCGCGGACTCTCAGAATTGCCCGCGGCGGAACCCGTATCGGAGTTCACCCGTCAGAAGGCTGCGTTGTTCGGGGGTCGCCCGTTCCAGCAGATCGGCCGGCGGGTCGTAGCGATTCCACGTCTGCATGAAAGGCGCCGTGTACCCGTAGACCAGGGAATAGCGCGGCCGTGCGCCGGCTTTCAATCGGGGCCCGGCGTGTATCAGCGTTTCGCTCAGGATGAGTACGTCCCCGGCCCGGGATTCCAGTTGCCGCACCACGGTCCCGTCCATGAATTCCCGCAGCGTTCCCGTGGGCAGGTCCATCCGATGGCTTCCCGGCACCACCCACGTGCCCTCCCCGGGACCGTTACCGGTCAGGTAGATGAAGGCTTTGGTGAACATACAGTGATAGTGCCCGTCCGCTTCAAAGCTGCCGACGTTGGGGGCGATGCCCCGGTGCCAGCCTTCATCCGCCACACAGGATTTACGGAACTCGGTATCTACTTCCGGCTCAACGGGATAGTTGATAAGATACTGATGCTCCTCGAGGCGCACGTCGCCCCCGATCACGTCCTGAATGACGGGAAACAGGACCGGATGCAATGCCGTTTCCAGCAGATGGGCGTGATACCACGCGCAACGCGAAAGAACCGTAAGCGCCGGT
The DNA here is from genome assembly GCA_963662665.2 of Candidatus Latescibacterota bacterium. Lineage (GTDB taxonomy): Bacteria > Latescibacterota > UBA2968 > UBA2968 > JAAXHE01. The sequence goes on along the minus strand of CAXXJS010000049.1, from coordinate 9,064 downwards.
GTCTTCGGATACCCGTCGTGCTTGTATAGGCACGCGTCATCGGCGTCCATCTTGTCCGCGAGTTCGATCAGGCGACCGCATTCCGCCGGACTGAAAATTCCCTCGAGCAAGACGTAGCCGTTGACGTCGAAGAAATAACGTTCCGCCTGTGTCAGTCCCGTACTTTCCTTCGTCTCGGTTTCCAACTCGATTCGCCTCCGACCGGATCCTGAGAGATCGATGCGAAGTTAGAGATTGGACGTGAACAGACACGAATCAGCTGATTCGACCCTCCACTAACTATTGTAACAAAAAAAGTGTGTTTTCGAAAGATGTGGCGCGGTCGAAAATTCAATATGAAGAGCGAAAATCAGAACTATCTTTTCGTAGACCGGATGTTGGTATCGGGATTTTCAAATCCGCCCACTACATTATAACTCCGAGGGGTTGAACCATGGCAAGAAAAACCGGCAGACAGCATTTGCGGGTCGGCGTGGTCGGCGTCGGCAGGGGCCGCTCCTTTACCCGTGCGGCTGGAGCGACGGGTATGGAACTTGTTGCAATTTGCGACACCTGGGAAGAGCGACTCCTCACGGAGGGCGAAGCGCTGAATGTACAGACGTACGTGGATTACGACGAATTCCTCGGCTGCGACATGGACGCGGTCGTCCTGGCGAACTACTTTCACGAACACGCGCCGTTCGCAATCAAGGCACTCAACGCCGAAAAGCACGTGATGAGCGAGACCGCTGCCTGCCACACGCTGGGCGAAGGCGTAGCCCTGGCGCGTGCGGTCGAAAAAAGCGGCAGGATTTACATGTTTGCCGAGAATTATCCGTACATGGTCTTTAATCAGGAAATGAAGCGGCTCTATCAGAAGGGTAGCGTGGGCGAGTTCAAGTACGGCGAGGGAGAATACGTCCACCCGGACCCGCCGGAAGTCAAACTGGCGCGAAGCTGCGGACGAGACCACTGGCGCAACTGGACCCCCGCCACGTACTATTGCACCCATTCCATCGCCCCGGTGATGTATATCACCGACACCCGGCCTACGAAGGTGAACGGCTTTGTCATACCGTTTGACTTCGCCGACCCCATCCAGACGCTGCACATGAGGCGTTCGGACACCGCCGCGGTGATCATCTGCCGGATGGACAATGACGCGGTGATGAAGTCCCTCCACGGCGGGCTGCGAGGCCACGGCAATTACGTCCGTATCCACGGCAACAAGGGTGTCATGGAAAACTGCCGCCATGGCGACAAACAGCGCCTGCGCGTCTGGTACGAACCGTGGGAAAAACGCAGTGGCGAGCCCGTCGAAACGGTCTACAAGCCGGACTTCCCCGTACACCACAACCGGGCAACCCGCACCGGACACGGCGGGGGCGACTTTTTTACGACCTTTCACTTTGCAGAGGCGATACGCAAGCGTGAACAACCCTATCTCGACGTCTACCGCGGCCTGGACATGAGTATCGCAGGCATCCAGGCGTGGCGTTCGGCGCTGAACGATTCGGCGCCGATGGAAGTGCCCGACTTCCGCGACGAATCCGTACGGAAACGATACGAAGACGACGACTGGTCGCCCGACCCCGCGCGAAAAAAGGAAGGACAGCCGCCGTCCAGCATCCTGGGTGACATCGAACCGTCCGACGAGGCAAAATCGCTGGCCAAAAAGGTCTGGGCGTCAAAGGGATATACGGTGGAGTGACATCGATCCGAGACCAGGGGCGACGCTCCCGGACCTGATCTGTGGGGATACCGTTTCAACGCGGCGCCCGGACCTGTCAGCGCTGCCGATGAATTGTCAATTTTGCGGTCCGGCGGGATCCTCGGGTGCCTTGAACAGGGAGATCCGGTTGCCTGCGATATCGTTAAAGATCGCGAGCGAACCGAAGCCGCCGGGAATCTCGTTCGGTTGCATCAGGGCCGTTGCGCCAAGACTCACCGCCTTGTCGAGATACGCCTGCAAATCGTCGACCATTACGGCAACCGAAGGGGCGTTTGGCGGCATATCGGCCCTGTGTTGGAACATGCCGCCGCCGATGCCCTCCGGTTCCTGCGCTACGAGGCGGTAGTTCATCTCTTGCATAAGCGTGGTCCGCCATCCGAAGGTGCCGGTGTAGAAGTCGTTAAGAGCTTCCGCGTCGCTTCCGCCCACCTCGAAGTGCACAACGGGTGGGGCATTGCCCTTTGGCGGCATCTCGCCGTCCCACTCGTGGGGCAGCGAGTACAGTCCAATGGTGTTGCGGGCGGGGTCCATGAACATGGCAAAGGAACCCATGCCGGGCGCAATCTCCGTCGGCGGTATGACCGCAGTTCCACCCATCCCGGACAACTTATCCAGGGCTGCCTGCAGGTCATCGACCTGGATGTAGAAGGTCACATAGTTGCTGGCAGGCATGTCCTCCGTGGTTTCCATGATACCGCCGCCGATGCCGCCTTCGTTGGCCTGCGCCAAACCGTAGTTGCCCATCTCCCCGCCTTGCGCCTGCACATTCCAGCCGAAGAGGTCCCGGTAGAACTGCTGCAAGGCGGAACCGTCGGGGCCGGCGATTTCAAAGTGGACTACCGGGTTTCCCATCGTTCCTCCTGACAAATGTGGAAGTTTTGTGTCTTCATAGATGCTCGCGATTAGACTCTTATAGTGTGACTTATGTGCAAAATGCGTACATGTCAATTCAAGCTGCTTGCTCACAGTAAGGCGTTGAAATTCCCCCACCGCATCAGCCGACGCCGGCCCTTCGACAAGCTCAGGGATCGGATCGGCTTCTGCGACTCCCCCTCAAGGGGGGAATGATTAAACCGTTGAAAGGGCGCGCACATTCACTTTCGCCTATTTGGTTGCGGCTGAGCAACGCTTAGCCCCAATTCGAAAAAAACAGCAACTCGGCGACGCAACGGAAACCCCTGAAATGGGGCGTAACGGTCGTCAAAAAAGGACATGCTTTCAGTTCACGTCCAGTGACCTGGTGTATCCTGGTAATCAGCCGTTAAATCACCTTTATCTGCTTGCATATATTCGGTTTTACGTCCCCGAAGAATGGCGAATCAAGGTTAGCCGCGCTAAGGGAAAAGTTGGAGAAGCTCCATCCCCTCCCTCACATCGGGCCGATGCGTTCGGGGCCCCGGTCCATGGCGAGCATGGACGCGTCGAAGCTGCGCTGCATGAGGTCGAGCTTTAAAGAAGCGTGAACGGGACTGTCCCACAGATTCTCAAACTCCCCCGGGTCTTCCTCGAGGTCGTAGAGTTCGCCCAGGCCGTGCCCGTGGTAGACGACAAGCTTGTACCGGCGGTCGCGGTACATGGTGGCGAACGTCCCGTCGGCCTGATCCAGCGCATCGTAGAATTCACATCGGACGAATTCGCGGTGTTCGTCCGGTGATTTCTCGCCGACCAGCATGGGCACCAATGAACGCGCCTGCATCCGCTCCGGAACGGGTAACCCCGCCAGTTCCAGCAGGATCGGGGCGATATCGCGCAGTTCGACGAGTGCATCGCTTCTTTGCCCCGATTTTACCACACCCGGCCACGAGAAGACCAGCGGCACCCGCACCAGCCCTTCGTAGAATCGGCATCCCTTCTGAATCAGCCCGTGGTCTCCCAGCATCTCCCCGTGATCGCTGGTGAAGATCACCAGTGTGTTTTCGCGCTGTCCGGTTGCTTCCAGAGCGGCCAGGATCCGCCCGAGCTGATCGTCGATCAGCTTGATCATGGCATAATACGCGGCGATCAGCGTTTTTGCATCCCGCATTCCGGCCGTTTCCGGCTCCACCAGTCCGTGGGTCTGCGTCCAGGGTATCACCGGGCTTTTGATGTCCAGGTCGCCGGGATGCCGCCCTTTGGACTGAAAGTCGACGGCTTCCAGTTTCTTCTGCTGTACCAGGTCGCTTACTCTGAACAGCGGTCCATTTACCTGTTCGGGATCGAACAGATCGCGATACAATTCGGGCGGATTGAACGGCGGGTGGGGGTCGTAGATATTCACGGAGGCCAACCAGGGACAATCCCGTGCTTCGCTCAAGAATTCGATGGTTTTCTCGGCGCACCAGGTGGTCTGGTGCAGTTCCGCCGGAACGCCATCGGGATTCTTGGTCAACTCGCCAAGCACTTCCCCGTTCGACCGGACCCAATCGGCGTAGTCATGGCCCGTCTCCCAATCGTCCCGGGGTGCGTGGCTGTATTGCCAATACCGGTACCCGTCATCAACACGCTTTTCGACGCGCCCGAATGCGCTGGACAGGTGCAACTTTCCAATCAGGCCGCAATCGTAACCGCTGTCGGCGAGCAACTTCGTGACGAGCGGCGGTGTGTCCGGAAAGTGTGAATTACCGTTTCCATTCACGTGGACGGCGCTCGCGTACTGTCCGGTCAGAAAACTTGCCCGGCTGGGGGTGCAAATGGGACTCTGGCAGTACGCATGCGTAAATGCAAACCCGTCCGCGACGAGGCGGTCGATATTGGGCGTGTCGACGTGGGGGTTCCCCATCGCGCCGATGGTGTCGTACCGCTGTTGGTCCGTGCAAATCCAAAGGATATTCGGTCTCGACCCTTTCATGCATACTCCTCGATCCGATTGAGACAAGTCGTCAGGCTATTCCCGTTCTACAAGCCTCACGCCCTCCTTTATCCAACCGCTGATGCAGGTGACGTCGTTTACGGCGCGCAATGCGATATTTCGCGATGCGTGACTCAGGTCCAGCCTGCGGATGATGATCTCGTCTGAAAACATTCCGGCTTCCAACATTACATTGCCATCCGGATGAATGATCTTTGATTCCCCGTGAGATGACCCCGCGCGGTCGATATCCGTGGAATCGGCCGGCGCATTGGCCATTACTACATAAATGCCGTTCTCGGTCGCGCGGCTGATGGGCATGGCCCTATAGGCCGACAATTTATGCTCGAGAGTGACGGAACTCTCGCAACTGCAGAAAAAGCAAATTTGCGCGCCGGCCGCCGCGGGCAGTCGCGCGAGTTCGGGATAGCGGATGTCGTGACAGATCAGAAAACAGCAGTGCACGCCGCAGAGTCTGTAAACGGGCAGGTGCTGCGACGGCTCAAACCAGCGCTCACCGGCAAGATGGATCTTGCCGTAACGGCCCCGCGCCGTGCCGTCTCTGTCCACAATGAGTAAGCTGTTAAAGCGGCGTCCGCCTTCCTGATGGGTTGAACCGACGACGGCCGCGATGCCGTTTTCCCGGCAGGCCCGGATGATCTGCCGTTCGGCGCTTTCAATACGGGATTGATCCAGATTTGCCCAGAAATCCGGGTGGTCGCAATAGCCGAATAGCACACCTTCGTGGAACGCCGCCACGTCGACGTTCTCACGAGCACAGGTTTCCAATCGCTCGACGATTCCGAATGCGTTTTTCTCGATGTCATCATTGGCGTGCATCTGGACAGCGGCGATGCGCAACCATCTCCGGGGCATATCGGCCTCCTGAACTCACTGAACGCGTCCAATATAACGCGTAAGGGTGATGGACGCGAGTGGCAAGGACGCGGGGGGAGAATGCGGGATGTTCGGCCGGTTACCTGCCTTGAGCGGGCTTTGGCGGCGTTGCATAGAAGGCCATGCCGGCATAGCTGACCAGCGACCCGGAATCCTCCTGCCGATTCTTCCCGTAGCTGAGCAGTTCACCGTGACATTCGGCGCCGGCCAGTAGCGTATGAAGCGAAAACAGACCGGAGACGGCGTCCACGTTCCGGCCGTTTTCGTTAGCCTGCAGCGACCGGTAAAGGCCGGTCGCATCGAACCGTTGCGCGTAACCCAACAGGTCGAGGTCAGCCGACTCGCAGGCGGCAGCCCCAGCATCATCGACCCGTTCGGGATGGCCGAATTTGGGTCCGATATGCGCCAGGTCCACGCTGAGTACGTAGAGGGTACGCTTTCCGCTCGCAGACACAGCCTCCCGCAGCGCCTCCAGTTCGTTGGACACTTCGGGAGCCTGCAGGGGATTCCGTCCTTCCTGCAGGCAGTGATCGACGCTTCCGAGCAGGACCGGTACTACCTGAAACGGCGGCAGTTCCGCCCTGGCCTGGATATACTGAAGAAACAGCAAAGCGAACTCAACCGAGTGCTCCGAGCGGTGGAGCCACTGCTCCTGCGTGAGGTCGCGGCCGGCGCGGCCGGACCAATCCTCAATTACCCCGGCGTTCGTAGGCACTCGCCCGAACGGAGTCTCGTAGTCTTTGCCGGTCGCGATGGCGAAGCTCTTTCCCGGTTCGGTGCCGCCATTGTGCGCCACACCGAGAATGACATAGAGCTCGAACGGCCGGGATGCATCGGCGGCATCGGCCAATGCCGTGAAGGCGGGCGGATACGACTCCCCGCCTGCGCGCAGATCGATATGCGGGCACATGATGGCGGCTAACCCCGTCGACGGGTCTCCCTTCGAGACTTCGTCCTGCGCCTTTTCGGAAGACGCCTCAGCAAAGAACCCGTCGAGCATCCCGGCGAGTTCCCCCGGATCGCTCGGGTAGGCGGTTCCCGCGTGCCATGCCCGCCGAACGTCCGCGCGCTCGAAATCCTCTCGTACCCCGGAAAACCGGGCCGCGGCCACGGGGTCGTCCAGGTAGCATCCCTCGCTCAATCTGCCCAGCACGTGACGGATCTCGCCAACCCCCACCTCGCCGCTCGGTAGCGCCTTTCGCAGGGACTCGAGAATCTCACTGATGGTGCGCCGGCCGTCCAGTTGCGACAGGACGAACATTCCCGCCGGTCCGAGCAGCAGCGGCTGTGTTGCGATCTCCAGCGGATCGCGTATGTAGAACGCCCGCTCGCCACCCTGGTCGATCGGGATCACTTCCACGTTGCGCACGCGGGGCAGCGGGGTATCGGTTGCGTATGGCATGGCTGATTTGCCAACATGAATACACTAATCCGTTTCAGGTTGTCCAGCGCGCAGACCCGGATGCCCATACGTGTACAGCAAGCCGATCAAACCAAGCTGAATGAGCGCGCCGGGCGCCAGGACCGGGAGGGCGCCGCTGGCCGTCCTGGACGCCAGGGCCCAACCGGTCAACCTTGAATTCATCTCCAGTTCGAATTCCATATTGCCATTGATATGAAACCAGAATCCCGCGACGCCACCCAGCACGAACGCCAGCATCGCCAGCCGGAAGATCCGGAGGACAACCGGACACCTGCACCCCATGTGCGCTGCTATCAGGACGAGACCTGATACCAGCAGCGCCAGTGGCACTTGTTGCCGCCACTCCTGAAAGTGTCCCAGCAGCAGCAACTCCACGCCCAGCCCGACACTTCCAAGGACGAAAATCAACAGGAGACCCCGCCGTAATGTGATTTTGCCGCGCCGCCCATTTGCATCTGTCATTATCCGGTCTCTTCGTTTCGGGTCTTCAAATCGGCTCAGAGACGAAATTTCATGTCATGGTCGTCAGGATATCAAATCAAGACACGCCATATAACGCAAATGAGAAATTCGGCGCCGGATCCACCAGCCCGGATCTCTCGTTCAGGTAACGGCGTTTCTGTTCGCCGGCGGGGAGGTTTTCCAGTTCAGCAAAGCCGTACCCGGACATCACGTCTTTCAGCTCCTCCGGCGTGAACGTGGATAGCATCGGCTCTCCGCGACGGGCCACGAATCGGTCCAGTGTGTCAGCGAACGGAAGGCTCTCCACCGGAACCAGACTCCGGTCCAGCTTGTAATCGAGAACAACGCGGCTGCCGGGGGCAACAACGCCGGCAACGCGATCCAGCGTCTCGCGTATTGCGTCTTTCGAGAGATAATAGGTCGTACCCAGCCAGGAAAAGAACGACGGCGTCAGAGGATCGAATCCGGCCTTCGCAAGCGCCTCGTCGAGATGATCGGTTTCAAAGTCGATGGGAACGAACACCAGATTGGCCGGAATCTCGCCGTAAACCTTCAACACCCGTTCACGCTTCATTTCCTGGGTCGCTGGATGATCCAGCTCGAATATCCGCAACCTGTCCGAACGGTCATCCTGGCGCATGGAAAACGTATCGAGCCCGGCCCCGAGAATGACGTACTGCGCAACGCCCGCACGCACGGCGTCCATGAGGCGGTCTTCGGCATACCGGGACCGCAGGATAATTTCCGTGTGTATCGGGCGGAACGCCCGGAACAGCGTGTGAACGGTTATCCAGCTGAGCAGACGGTATCTGGCAATTACCCGCCAGAAATCCGATATCATGTCGAATGCGCAGGTGTCGGCGAAGATCGGCGACTCGTGCCAGCGACAATGATACGCGCGCACGCATGCCGCCAGGTTCGCGGTTCTGCTCGCCCTGTGCGCCTCCGATGACATTCCGGACTGCTGATTGATCATAGGACACCTCGCTCGACATCATTTCCTGGACCCGCAACCCGTTAACCTTGCGGGCGCACGGCTTGCTGCAATGTCCGCACAAGAACAACAAGAAGGGCAGACAGGAATGTCTGCCCCACCTTCATACCTGCTTCACCAAAGGCGTGATATGCCATTTTGCTGCGTGGAGTCGATTGATTCGCGACTAACCCGAGCTAACCGGATTTCCCTTCCACGAATCTGGCCATAATAAGGCCCGCCAGAAACCAGGCGATCAGGGAGTCCACGATGATAACGAGCGTATACGCCGTGGAGAAGCCAAACCAGTTCCAATATGGAAAGTGGCTCACAAATCCGATAGTCAGCCCTGCAAGCGCCACGTAGCAGACCCGACCCCAGTAGTCCAGGTTCGACGTCTTGCACAGCAGAAGAAGGACGAGCATCGCGGACACCGCCTGCCCGAGCAGGCCAAGTCCCATCATCCCGCCCATGCCCATATCGAAGCCGTCGGGCAAGACGTTCGCAAGGGCGAACAGCGCCCCCGGACTGAGATCTTCCTGGGCGACTGGGAGATAGTACATTCCCGCGGCCGGAGCGTTTTCCTTGAGGACCTCTGAAACAGCCGATTCATCTTCGAATTTGTTCGCTACCGCATTATGCCACGGCAATATCGCCCACGAGAGAAACCCCCATGCGAACAGAACAATAGCAGATAGAACGACAGCGAGTACACACTTCTTCACGAAGAGACCTCCTTCTGGTGATTAACCCCAATCCGAAAAAAACAGC
>CAXXJS010000048.1:0-38234 GCA_963662665.2 Candidatus Latescibacterota bacterium | reverse complement strand
GCCCAGCGCAACCTGGCGTTGGACGGCTTCAACCACGGCGGGGTGTGCGTGGCCGAGTATGAGCGGGCCGGATCCGAGGACGTAGTCGATATACTCGCGGTCCTCGGTGTCGTAGATCCGGCAACCGTTTCCGCGCCTGATTACGGTTGCGACTTCGTCCGGCATCCGAAAGCTGCCCAGACAGCCGCCTGCAAGATAGCGGTCGGCTTTTTCAAGCAGATCTCGTATCGGCCTGTTTTCCATTGGACAACCCCGGGGTACCATGGAAGAGGAGTCGGGACGGCATCTGGCGGTGCCATAAGATATCGCTGTGCAGGCGATCTGTCACGTTTTTTCGCAGTGTGTCCGAAAGCGAAGGGTACCAAAATGACCAATTGGCTAATCCAAAGACAGTTGATCCATTACGATGAGATGCGTTCATTGAACCGGGAGTTTCACGTCAACCCAGGTTTGCGCACGGAATGGCGGTTCCCGCGTTCGCAGCGTCACGTCGCATCGCATTCCGAAAACCTGTTATGTGAGTGAACGGAGGCAGGCATGGCCAGGAATAGTCTGGAAAAGCCGAACGTCGTGGTATTTTATACCGATCAGCAACGTTGGGATACAACCGGCGTTCACGGGAACCCCATGGATCTGACACCCAATTTCGACCGGATGGCACAGCGTAGTACCCATGTCTTCAATTCATTCACCTGTCAGCCCGTCTGTGGTCCCGCGCGGTCCTGTCTGCAGACCGGGTTGTATGCGACGACAACGGGGTGCTTTCGCAATGGAATCCCTCTGCCCCCCGATTGCCGGACCCTGGCGCACCATTTCAAAGACGCCGGATATCGGACGGCGTATATCGGCAAATGGCATCTGTACGGAAGGGGAACGATGGGTCCGGTGCCGCCGGAGGGACGTGGAGGCTACGAGTACTGGTTGGCATCGAACACGCTGGAGTTTACGTCCGAGGCATATCGGACGGTTATGTACGACAACCAGGGAGATCCCGTGGATCTGCCTGGATATCGGGTTGATGCGGTGACGGATGCGGCCATCCGGTATATTCACGGGAACCGCGAACATCCGTTTTTTCTGTTTGTCTCATATATCGAACCTCATCACCAGAACCATATTGACGACTATCCGGCGCCGGACGGATATCGTGAACGGTATACCGGCGGGTGGGTCCCGCCGGATCTCGCAGCGTTGGGCGGGTCTGTCCATCGCCACCTGGGCGGCTATTACGGAATGGTGAAGCGATTGGATGAGGCGCTCGGCAGGATGCTTGACGCGCTGAAGAGTATGGGCCTGACGGAACGGACCGTGGTGTTGTTTACGTCAGACCACGGTTGTCACTTCAAGACGCGGAATGCCGAGTACAAACGGTCCTGCCACGAAAGTTCGATTCGTGTGCCAACGGCGTTCCAGGGGCCCGGATTCGACGGCGGCGGTCAGGTGCGTGAACTGGTGAGTACGGTCGACCTGACACCCACGTTGCTGGATGCGGCCGGGATCCAAATATCAGCAGAGATGCAGGGCCGGTCGATCCTGCCGCTGACGGTGGGGAACAGCGAGGGGTGGCCGGAGGAGGCGTTTGTACAGATCAGCGAAGCCCAGGTGGGGAGGGCTGTGCGTACCCGCAGGTGGAAATACGGCGTGGACGCGCCGGAACGCCATGGCGGACAAACCGCGGGGTCGGACCGATACGTGGAGCAATGCCTGTACGATCTGGAGGCGGATCCGTACGAGTTGTGCAACCTGATCGGGATGACTTCCCACCAGGACGTGGCGCGCGTCATGAAACAGCGGCTGGTCCGGCGGATGGTTGAGGCCGGCGAGGATGCGCCGCACATTGTACCGGCCGATGCCAGAGAAGACCGGCAGCGACGGGTGTCCGGTGACGAAGCGCGACGTTGATGAGTTCCCGAAGAAATCTCGTGGTGGCCAACAGAGGAAACTGAATGCAGGTGATACAAAGGCGCGCCTGTTTCTTGTACAAATTGCAGATGCCCGCCCGTGTCGCCCCGAAGACAATCCCGTAACCGCGGATCAGACTTCCTGATAGATCTCGGTACCCTTGCGCCTGAACTCTTCCGCCTTTTCCTCCAATCCGGCGTCAACGGCTTCATCCACGCCCAGGCCTTTTTGTGCGGCGTATTCCCGCACGTCCTGGGTGATTTTCATGCTGCAGAACTGCGGGCCGCACATGCTGCAGAAGTGGGCGACTTTCGCGCCGGCGGCCGGCAGGGTCTCGTCGTGGAACTTGCGTGCCGTATCGGGATCCAGCGCAAGGTTGAACTGATCTTCCCACCGGAATTCGAAACGGGCTTTGGATATGGCGTCGTCCCAGGCCTGCGCGCCGGGGTGGCCCTTGGCCAGGTCGGCGGCGTGGGCCGCGATTTTGTACGCGATTACACCGTCTTTCACGTCTTGCCGGTTGGGAAGGCCCAGGTGTTCCTTGGGTGTGACGTAACAGAGCATGGCAGTCCCGTACCAGCCGATCATGGCAGCGCCTATGGCGGACGTGATGTGGTCGTATCCCGGCGCGATGTCCGTAGTCAGGGGTCCGAGTGTATAGAATGGGGCCTCGTTGCAGAGGGCCATCTGCCGCTCCACATTCTCCTTGATGAGATGCATCGGAATGTGACCGGGTCCTTCGTTCATGACCTGGACGTCGTACTCCCATGCGATTCCGGTGAGTTCGCCCTGGGTTTCCAGTTCGGCAAACTGTGGTGCGTCGTTGGCGTCGGCTATGGCGCCTGGCCGGAGACCGTCTCCAAGTGAGAATGAGATGTCGTAGCGTTTCATCAGTTCGCAGATGTCGCGGAAGTGCGTGTAGAGGAAGTTTTCCTTGTGATGCGCCAGACACCATTTCGCCAAAATGGATCCGCCGCGCGACACGATGCCGGTTACCCGCTGCGCGGTGAGCGGTATGTAACGCAGAAGCACGCCGGCGTGGATCGTGAAGTAGTCCACGCCCTGTTCGGCCTGTTCAATGAGCGTTTCCATAAAGACGTCGAAATTCAGGTCCTCGGCAACGCCGCCAACCTTCTCGAGTGCCTGGTAAATCGGCACCGTGCCGATGGGCACAGGTGAATTCCGGATGATCCATTCACGGGTTTCGTGAATGTCGCTGCCTGTGGAAAGATCCATCGTTGTGTCGGCGCCCCACTTGACCGCCCACCGGAGTTTTTCCACTTCCTCTTCGATAGACGAAGTGACCACCGAGTTGCCGATATTGGCATTGATCTTGACAAGGAAGTTGCGTCCGATAATCATCGGCTCGCATTCAGGGTGGTTGATGTTTGCAGGAATGATCGCCCGGCCCCGGGCGACTTCAGAGCGGACGAATTCGGGTTCCACGTTCTCGCGAATCCCGATGAATTCCATTTCCTCGGTGATGATGCCGCGCCTGGCGTGGTGCATCTGAGTGACGTTGTCGTTGCCACGCAGTACCGCCTCCCGTTTCAGTCCATGGGGGATTTCCGGAGCTTCTGGATTTCCCCGGGAATTCGAAGGAGTAACCTCCTGCACGCCCCCCCGGTCCTCGATCCAGGGTCCACGGAGAGGCGGAAGGCCCTCGCGAACGTCGTGACCCTGCGGCCCGCTGGTGTCGTAGACGTACACGGGGGGTTCGTCGTTAGCGAGATTAATCTTTCTGGCAGGCACACGCACGTTGTTTCGGCCCTTGATATAGACCTTTTCGGAATTTTCGAAGGCGTTGCCGTTTTCCGAGGAACCGTTCATCGCTCTTTCTCCTTTTGAGGACACCCTATAGGCTGAGAACGCCGAAGAACCGCATGTCGTGGAGCACAAAAAACAAAGGACCGCACCCAAGGGAGGGAACGGCCTTTTGATTGGTTGCAAGACCTTTGTTCCGCATCCCTACGCTGGCATAATCCAGATCAGGTTCCAAGGGTATGATCTCAGCCGTTCGGCACCCCACGCGGATTTCAATTTACAAGATATAGAGGAAGAAGAGTTCTGTCAAGCGCGGATTTGCGGATCCGTCCGGAGACGCATCCGAACATCGACTTCGAGCCGCGTTTCGCCGCCGCCCCGACGGACGCCACGTGTCGGAGAAATGTCCAGATAATCGCGTCCTGTGGCGATCCGAACGTGTCGTTCGTCGGTAAGACTTCGGTTGGTGGGGTCGAATCCGACCCAGCCGAGTTCCGGTAGCAGACATTCCACCCAGGCGTGGGTGGCATTGCTCCAGGCCCGCCCGTCGGGAGAACCGGAAACGTAAAGATAGCCCGAGACGTATCGGGCGGGAACGCCCCATGAGCGGGCGACCGCGATCATGACGTGAGCGTAGTCCTGGCAGACTCCCTCGCCGGTGTCCAGAATCTCTTCAATTGGAGACGCGACGGATGTGCTTCCTGGTGAGTATTGAAATACGTCGTTCAAAGTACAGGATAGCCGGGTCAGGTCCGTGAGCGGGTCATTCCCACGTAAAATGCCGTTTTTTCTCGTGAAATCGGCGAGCGCGTGCGATGGAGCCGCCATCGCGCTGGGATGCATCAGATCCCAGTGTCGAAATGAGTCCCTCCACGCGTCGATCTCCGTCCACGCGTCGGCTCCGAGAACAGGTGGAAGCGGGGTTAAGGGAGCCACACTTACAGTGGATTGAGCCGCAATCTCCAGAGTTTCATGTTCCGGGTGAACGCTGAGAACGTGCCGCACGTTGCCGAATGGATCCGTTTCAGCGCTCAGGGAGCCCTTTGGATTCGTTTCGATTTCGAAACGAACCAACTGCTGACCGTTGTTTTCAAGCGGTTTCAGGCAAAGCAGCATGACGCACTCCCGGGCGGGGAATGCGTAATGGTAACGTGAGACGTGCCTGATTTCGTACTGAATCGTTCCGGCCAAGGTATCATCACACCCGGGTATCATTCGGCGACGGCGTAATCGATATAGGCGGCGGTAACGAGATCATTCAATTCCCGGCAGTAGCCCAGGAGGTCTCCGAGAATGGCCTCATGGTCTTCGCGATCGGGCCAATCGTAATGGATCAGCGCGCACATACGCCTGGCCAGGCGCAGGGCTACTGCACTGGAATGTTCGTCGGACCCGGTACCGATGGCGTCGAGTTCCGCGGCCACCGCGTCGAGCGAGTAGCATAAAGAGCCGTGTAGCAGAGGGTCGGTAACGAGAAGATCGAGGATCCGATGCGGCTGGACGTCGACACTGTAATTACGGACGTAAGCGTCAAACGCCTGGCAAACGTGCAAGAGGTTCGTCCAGTCCGCGTCGGATGACTCGTCCATGAGTTTGTCCACGGAGAGCTGAGAAAGGAATAACGAAGCCGAACATTGGGCACGTTCCATACAACGCCCGAGTCGCGCGAAATGCCATCCTTCGTCGCGGTACATCGTTGCTTCCGCCACGCCGGCAAACGTGTTTATATCACCTGCCGTTTCAGCATAAAAGCTCTCGGGGGAAGCCCGCCAGATGTCCCGGATGCTTAGCTTCTGGAGCCGCAGATAAGCGAGGTTCAAACAGGTCCACATCTCCCCGCTGATGCAGTGGCGCATCTGCCGTGCATTCTCACGGCCGAGCGAGAAACAATTCCATACGGAATCGGGATTTGAGCGCTCGAAAGTGAGATCGTCGGCCAACGTGTAGGAATCGGCCAGCGTAAAATCGTCGTTCCCTGCCATCGTGATGCTGCCGCCGGGCGGACGGCGATTCAGGCTCAGGTAGATTCGACTCCAGCCAAAATAGATCTCCCGGATCGGCCGATCCACCAACGCTTCCACCTGAAATCGCAAAAGTCGACAGAGGTGTTCCGCCCGTTCAAGGTAGCGGCCCATCCAATAAAGGCCCTGCGCACTGCGGGAGAGAAGTCTGGGACTACCAGGATTCGTTGTCATCAATCCTCATCTGCTTCTTCCGGTGTGAGGACAAATTCGGGATATGCCTCCATTCCGAGTTCTCCGACGTCCTGCCCCATCCGCTCGACTTTGTTGGACACGCGGACGCTCAGGGTCGCGGCCAACAATCGCCACAGCACCCACGAAACCGAGAATACGAACACGCCAACCGCAACGCAACCCAGGAGTTGAACGCCAAAATTTCCGCCCGCGGCAATGGTTACAGCCAGCGTTCCCCAGATACCGGCGAAGAGGTGGGCGGGAACCGCGCCGACCACGTCGTCGATTTTCAACCTTTCCAGTAGCCTGATTCCGGCCGTACAAAGGATGGCGCCCACGCCGCCGATAACCACTGCCCAATAGTGCTGGACGATGTCGGGGCCGGCTGTAATTGACACCAGCCCGGCAATCGCTCCGTTCAGACTGGCGAAAAGGTCCATGCGCCCCAGGATAGGCTTGGAGACGATGAGAGCCACAACCACGCCGGCCGACGCCGCAAGATTCGTGTTGACAAGAACATGACTCATAGCCACCGCATCGGCGGCGCTCCCCAGCGCCAACTGCGACCCGCCGTTGAAGCCGAGCCAGCCAAACCACAGGATGAATACGCCGAGCGTAACGGCGAGGATATTGGACGGTGGCGTTGCCTTAATGGTGCCATCCCTTCGGAATTTTCCCAATCGCGGACCGACGACCAGCGCACCCGCAAGCGCCGCCCATCCACCGGTGCTGTGAACTATGGTCGATCCGGCGAAATCCTTGAATCCCATAGCACTCAACCACCCGCCGCCCCAGGTCCACGCGCCCACAACGGGGTAGATAACAGCCGTCAGGGCCAGCGTGAACAGAAAGAAGGACCACATCTTGACCCGCTCCGCCAGCGCGCCGGAGACAATGGAGGCGGCCGTCGCCACAAAGACCATCTGGAAGAACCAGTCGGACATTGTGGAATATTTGTTTGCGATAACCTTGGCCTTCGCGGTTTCCTGACCAGCGACGAGGGCGAGGTCGGCCGCAGATGGACCGTAAAGGAGCGTAAAGGAGCCGATGAACTTCCCCACGTCCGTATACATCAGATTGTAACCGATGAAGTAATAGGCGAGACCGGCTATCGAGTAGAGGCCTATGTTCTTCATGCAGATCATCCCGGCGTTCTTGCTGCGAACCGAACCCGACTCGAGCATTGTGAACCCGGCACACATCCACATGATCAGCGCGCCCCAGATCAGGAACGCGAACGTATTGAAGACGAACATAGTCTCCTGGTCGACCGCCGCGTAAGCCGCGGTGGTCCCGCAGAGCAGGCAGCCGATCAATAGCAGGGCCGTTCTCCACGGGGAACCGCCGAGGCGCTTGTGGATCGGTACTTTCGTGAAACCTCTCATACCCTCTCCTTTCGTGATTTTTCCACAACGGTGAGATACGTGTTATACCTGACAGACGTTTTGAATGCGATTGCTCAGTTTTCCAGAACCCAGAGGTCTTTGCCGCCACCGCCCTGACTGGAATTGACCACCAGGTTGCCACGGCGCAAGGCGACACGGCAGAATGCCCCGGGAACGATCCGCGTCTCACGCCCATGCAACACGAATGGACGCAGGTCTACGTGACGCGGCTCAATCCGGTCGTCGACAAGACACGGCGCACGCGACAGCGGCAGAACGGGCTGGGAGATGAAGTCAGCCGGGTTGGCGCGCAACTGCTTGACGTATTTCTCCCGTTCCTCCGGTGTGGCGTGGGGACCGACCAGCATGCCGTAACCGCCTGACTCGCCGACCCGCTTTACGATCAGATTCTCCAGGTTGTCGAGCGTGTACTCGAGGTGTTCCGGCCTGCGGCACAGGTAGGTCTCGACGCTGGCCAGAATGGGCTCTTCGCCCAGGTAGTAGCGAATCATGTCCGGAACGTAGGCATAGACGCTCTTGTCGTCGGCCACACCTGTTCCGGGCGCGTTTACGAGGGTCACATTGCCAAGTTTGTAGGCGTGCAGTAACCCGGGAACGCCCAGCAGGGAATCCGCGCGAAAGACCAGGGGATCCAAAAAGTCGTCGTCGACGCGTCTGTAAATCACGTCGACGCGCCGGAGACCCGTGGTTGTGCGCATATAGACAAATCCATCGTTCACGAGGAGATCCCGACCCTCGACGAGGGCCGCGCCGATTTCTCGGGCCAGAAACAAGTGTTCGTAAAAGGCCGAGTTGTAAACGCCCGGTGTGAGCAGCACAATGCACGGGTCGGTCCGCTCCCCTGGCGCGACTTCTGAAAGGGTTTCGCGCAGCAACCTGCCGTAGTGTTCCACGTCCTCTACACGTGAACTTCTGTAAAGTCGGCGCAGACTCGCTTTCACCGCTTTACGATTCGCAACCATATAGGAAACACCCGACGGAACGCGCAGATTGTCCTCAAGTACGAGAAAGCCGTCGGTGGTGCGCACGAGGTCGGTGCCGCAGACTGAAACCCAGGCGCCATGGGGCGGAGAGACGCCACACATTTCAACCCGGTACTGCGGACAGCCCTTGACCATTTCGGCCGGAATGACGCCGTCTCCTATAATGCGTGCGTCGTTGTAAATGTCCTGAAGAAAGCGGTTCATGGCAGCCAGGCGCTGTGTGAGGCCCTGGACGATCTGGCGCCACTCGGCTCCCGATAAAATTCTAGGCAGGCAGTCGACCGGAATGATTCGTTCAGTAGCCTCGTCATCGCCGTAAACGGTAAAGGTGATACCCTCATTCGAAAACGAACGGGTTACGCGCTCCTGGATGCTTGAAAGTTCCTCCGGCGAGAGGTCGCTCAGCGCCTCGAAAAGGAGCTGACAATGTTCTCTGGGTGTGCCATCCGAGAGGAACATCTCGTCGTAAATGGATGGATTGAGGTCGTAAGAATCGAAATTCATGGCAACAGTCTAATTGGTCTCGGTTGTGGTAGTCAGGTGGCGGGATTGGCAGGAAGTGTATCCCTGTTTGGTATTCCTATTGCAAAACTTCAATTCCCCAGGGTTTCGAATCTGCCGTTCCTGACCACCTGCAGGACGGCTGGATAAGTCGGGTCGCCATTCCGGTCGAAGGCGAACTGTCCGACAACGGTTTGCATATCGATTGTAGCCAGCGCATCCCTGACGGACGCCGACGTCGTTGAGCCCGCCTTGATGATTGCGGCCGCAAGAATGCGCACACACACATATCCCTCTGCCGCGAACAGATCGGGATCCTCGCCGAATCTGGTACGGTAATTGCCGATAAAGGACCGATTCTCCGGCGTCTCAATTGAACGAGACCAGAAGGTCCCCGTTATCAACCCTTCCGCTGCCGGACCCGCTTGTTCTATCTGGCTTGAAGCAAAGCCGAAAACGAGGAAAGGTATTTCGAAAGGAATACCAAGCCCGCGTCCCTGCACGGGAATCACGACCCGATGCGCGGGCCGGGACCAGACGAGAATCACATCGGGTTTCAATTCGATTATACGGCCCAGTTCGCCGGTAAAGTCGGTTTGTCCGGTTGCGAACGCCTCGGCTGTAAGCGTCTCCACGCCCAATGCACGAAGTGCCTTTTCGGTTTCCTCGTAACCACTCTGGGAAAAAACGTCCGTACTGTCGTATATCACGGCAACCCTGTCTAAATACAGTTTCGTTTTTGCAATTCCAAGTGTGCTTTGCGCGATCCGGCTCACAGGCGCCGGAACCCTGAACACGAAGTCGCCAATCGCCCCCAGTCCGGCCGCCGCCGCCGTGGGGCTGAACGCCACCACGTTGTTTTGCTGGGCAATCGGAAAAGCCGCGGCAGCTGAGGAGGAGTAGCCAGGCCCTAGAATAACCGAAACCTTGTCTTCGTGAATCAGCTTTTCGAAGGCAGTTACAGCCACGTCCGCGCGGCTTTCGCTGTCTTCAACGATGAAGTTTAACGTTGAAGAATCGAGTTCATGAAGGTTGACCTCTTCTTGCGCGAGTTCCATTCCGTTTTTTACGTACCGGCCAACGGACATGCCGTCACCCGTGAGTGGAATGACGACGCCAATCTGAATCTTTGCCGGAAGACGCCCCGAGGCCAGTATGGACGTGCCGGTCACCCGGGCTTTCCCGCCAATGGACAGGTCTACCGATACTCTATATCCTCCGTTGATCGGAATGCTCGACCAGACATCGAACTGGCTGATGCCGCGCGCCGCGCGGGCAGTATAGTAGCCGCCGCCCCGGTCGACGGCAATATCCACGCGCGCTCGACCATACGCATCGGTCGTGTCGGTCCACGCGAAATTCGGCGCCTGTCCGGAAACCGAACGGGCGAATGCGACGGCGACGCCACCCAACGCGGCGCCGTCCTGCCGCACAGTTGCCACCACAACGGTCCGCGTCGCGTTCTCTCCGACAGCCAGTTTACCCAGCGGCTGTTCCTCCGACGATTTCTCTGCCTTCGATGTCGAAGGCGCAACCGCACGTTCGCCCCCGCAGCCCCAGGGCAGGCATCCGGCGAACGCCAACACCAGCATATTGCGTAAACTCAACGGCATCTCAAACGAGTCTCTTTCTCTCTACCTGAAAAGCAGCGTTATGCGCCGAAGAAACGGCTAATCCCTGCGTGACGGCGCATACAAGCCCCCAAATTCGGCGGATGACGGCGGCAGAAGGTGCGGATCATTTGCGCGTCGATTGGCGCCAGTCATTTTATAGAGAATAACAACAGGGTGGTCATCGTTCGGCGCTCTGAGTTCAGGACGAATCTTCATCGGTGGACTCCTCAGGCACCAATGCGGGGCCTTCCAGGGGTATTTCAACAATCATTTCCGTAAATTCGCCGGGTTCGGTTTCGACCCGGATGCTGCCTCCGTGCTCTCGCACGATATCGTTCGACAGGGCGAGCCCCAGGCCTGTACCCTGATCGGTGGGCTTGGTCGTGAAAAACGGGTTGAATATTTTGTCGACGACGTCGGGTGGAATTCCGTTTCCGTTATCCTTGATACGTATCTCGAACTGTTCCGGACCACGTCGGGTCGTCAACCAGAGCGTAGGCATGTAGGGCGCTTTGTTGTTCGACTGTTCATCGCCGCGGCGCCTTTCATCGGTCGCGTGGCAGGCGTTAGTTACCATGTTCAAGAACACGCGGCCCATGTCCTGCGACACCACCTCGACCTCGCCCGCGGACGGGTCCAGATCCTGTTGGATGTCGAGTTGGAAATCAGGATCGCTCGCCCTAGCGCTGTGGAAGGCAAGTCTGGCGTGTTCGTCGAGAAGGTTGTTGATATTCGTGGCCTGTCGCTCGGCGGAACCACGGCCCATCGACAGCATGTCCTGGACGATGCGGTTGGCTCGTTCGCCGTGTTCCCGGATGCGCGAGAGGTTGTCGGTGAGGTCCTGACAGATTTCCTGGACGAGTTCGCGCTGTTCTTCGTCGAGTTCCGCGCCCTGTTCGCTGAGCGTGTCCTCGAGTTCTTCCCCAAGTTCCTCCAGAAGTTCCTGGGAGACCTCGGAGAAATTCTTGACAAAGTTCAGAGGGTTCTTGATTTCGTGGGCGACCCCCGCGGTCAGTTCGCCGAGCGCCGCCAGTTTTTCGCGCATCACGATCTGGTCTTGCGCCCGTCGCAGGTCCTCCAGCACGGCTTCCAGTTGTTCGTTTTTTTCGCGCAACTCCTCGGCCAGCTTTTCGACGAGGTTAAGGCGTTGGACTTCGAGGGCATGCCGTCGGAAAACTTCCAGGGCCGCCGCCATATCGGCGACCTCATCGTGCCCGCTGATGTCGACCTTGGCTTCAAGGTCCCCATCCGCCATGGCGCGCATCCTGTCCGACAGGCGTTCGAGCCGGCGCAACAGTACCCGGCCTACAAAAAGCCACGCGATGAGTACGGCGCCGCTGATGCTAACCACATTCAGTCCCAGCAAAACGCTGCGGCCGGTCCCGATTGCCTGAGTGGATGCCAGAGTGGCTTCTCGCGTGCGTTCTCGGGCTGCGCCGACGAGACCCTCTACTTCCGCACCGAGTTTGATTTCGAGCCTAAGGTTGTCCTGGAGAAGGTTTCGCTGCCGGTCGGTGAGTTCGAACTCGCGAACGATAAGGTCAAACCCGCCCTTTTCGCCCAGACCCAGCTCGAAGAGCCAGTTCAGGTGCGGAGCGATCTGGTCGCGCCACGGTGATGTACCCAGTGCCGACAGGCTTCGTTCGATGCGCCCGGCAGCCGCCTCGAAGCGCTCTCGTAGCGGCTCCAGCAGAAGGGCATCGGACAGGTTGAATGAACTCGACAGGAGCTGTGTCGCGATGGTTGCATCGGCCTTCAGATCCGCCAGGTGGCGGTACCGATCGAATTCTTCGTTCGAAAAGTGCCGCTCGCGGGACACGGGCGGCTGGCCGATTGTGCGGTAGCCGGTCATTGCATAGAACAGTTGGTCGTCGATGGCCGGAATGAGCATGCCGAACAATTTCGACCGGAGAATGGACAGTTCCGCGCGCAACGCTTCGCTGCGCGCATTTACTTCGAACAACTCGGCGACCTCCCGCTCAATCTCTTCGATGTTGGACATCAGCGCGGCGGCATAGCTGTGTATTCGGCTGAAGCGTTCCTCGTCTTCCTGCCTGGTGTTTCTTTGCATCAGGGCTGCCAACTGGGATTCGAAGGCCCTGCGCTCGGCGCCGATATCCGCCTTGACGCGAACGAAATCACCCACTGTGGCGGCCGAAGTCAGACGGGGCGCCGCGGCGACCAGGGCGCCGCTCTGTTGGGCGACTCCAAACGCTGCGGCCATTTCCGGGACGCTGCCCTCGTTCACGCGGTTCTGGATATCGCCGACGAGATCGAATGAGAACCACCCGACCAGGCTGGCGACCATGGTGATGGCAACCGCGCCACCGATTCCCAGATAGAGCTGTGTGGCGATGCGGAAGCGCCCTTTGAGCAGCTGTTTCAGTGTGCCAATCACGGCCCCGCTTCCTGGAGCGTATCGATTGGATAGTAGCGGCCGTCACGTCCTATCATGGTCAGGAACACGGCATCCGACCCCTGATTGTCATTGCTGCCGTATTGCAGTTTAAATCCGTCAATCTCGACAATTTGGGTACTGCGAAGGCTGTTGAGGAAAGAGGCCCGTTCTACGTCCTGGCCACAGCGTTGGAGTGCGGCTATGGCCAGGCGACCGGCCAGGTACCCTTCGAAGGATACGAACCCCGGAGCCGCACCGGGATCGAAGGCCGCGAGTGCCCGGCGATAGGCCGATGCGACAGGGAAATAGTCGTCGTCTGGAAACGGCACGACCTGAGTGACGTAAACTCCCGCTCCCTCGGGGCCCAACTGCCTGGCGAGCGCATTGCTGCCCACGAAAGAAATCGTTATGAATACCGGGTCCCAACCGATGTGCCGCGCCCACGCGATAAATGTGGCAACCGGACCATACGCGCCAATGAGAATCACCGCGTCGGGAGATGCCATGCGCAGGTCGAGCAATGCCGTTTTCACTGCCGTTGTATTGCGCGGATACAACCCCACGGCCACTGCCTCCATTTCGCGCCGTTCGAGTGCTCGCCGCGCGCCGTGGTATCCGGCTCTGCCGAAGGAATCGTCCTGGTAAAGGACGGCGATACGCTTGATACCGAGATCGCCGGTCAGACGCGCGACCATTTCCTCCGTCTCCTGGTTGTATGACGCCCTCAGGTTGATCACATTGTTCCATTTCGGGTCACGAAGGAACGCCGCGCCAGTAAACGGGGCGATATACGGAATATTGGATTCCGCGGCGACCGGGGTGGCTGAACGTGAGGTGGGCGTACCCACGGCGCCGATGAGCGCGAACACCTTCGCATCATCGATGAGGTAGAGGGTGTTTGCAATGGCGGCCTCCGGCTCGTACGCGTCATCCCGGGAAACGAGTTCCAACCGTCGGCCGTGGACGCCCCCTCTCCGGTTGATTTCATGAAACGCGGCTTCGATGCCGCGTTTCATGTCGGTGCCGAGTTGCGCGGCGGGTCCTGTAAAGGCGGCGGACTGACCGAAAAGAATGCGCTCGTCGGAGACGCCGTTCTCGAATTCGCTGCCTTCCAGGCTGGACGTAAGCGCAATCCCTGCGGCAAACAGCCGCACCCCGCGGCAAATCGTCGATCTCATGGGGTTCTCCGCTTTAACAGCGTGAGGTGGTTCCGCTCGTTCTCCCGCCGGTAGTGCATCTCGTCCATCATTGTCAGCACCAGATGAATGCCGAGTCCTCCAATTGGCCGATCTTCGAGCGCCGCTTCGACATCGGGCTTAGGGGCGTCTTTCAGGGGGTTGAAGGGCCGGCCGTCGTCAACCATCTCGAGGGTGATCGAATCGTCGTCGGAGGTCAGGGTGATCTCAATCTCGCCGGGGCCGCCGTCGAGACCATGGCGGACAATGTTATTGCCGAGTTCCTCGATGGCGAGGTCGATCTGATGTACCAGCACGGGTGACCAATCTTCCCGCATCCCCAGTTCTTCGGCGGCAGCGGCGACACGTCGCAGTTCGTCGAGATCGGCCCCGATGCGAAAGGTTTGTCTTGCGCTCACGCTTCCGCCCCCCTGTACCGGAACGTTACACAGGTTATATCGTCGAACTGCGGAGTGTCGCCAACAAATCCCTTCACGGCCTGAAAGACCGCGCCGTTGGCTTCGTGGGCGTCCTGTGGGGGTGCGCCCGCGAAGACGTTTTGCAGGCGTCCCATCCCGAATTCTTCCTCCACGTCGTTGATGGCTTCGGTGACACCGTCCGTATAAAGGACAACCGTATCGCCGGGTGCCAGGGTGACCGAATTGTATCTGTATTCGATGTCAGGCAACATTGCGAGAGCAACGCCGCCCGTCAGCGGCAGCATGGTCGCATGTCCGTCCGCGTTGACGATGAGCGGCGAATTGTGCCCTCCGTTGGCGTACACGAACTGACGATTGGCGGGATCGAAGACCGCGTAGAAGACGGTGACGAACATCGCGGCTTCGTTGTTCTCATAAAGTGCGTTGTTGACTTCGAAAAGGACCTCGCCTGGATTGACGGTCCCGATTGCCGCTCCCCGAAGTACCGTCCTGCTTGACATCATGAAGAGCGCAGCGGGCACACCCTTGTCCGAGACGTCGGCGATTGCGATGCCTATGCGTCCATCTTCAAGCCGGATGATATCGAAGAAGTCGCCTCCGACGTTGCGAGCGGGTTCCATGCTCCCGAATGCCTGATAGGTGGGGTTTTCGGGAAACCGTGTGGGCAGAATCGACTGCTGCATCTTGCTGGCAACGTCGAGTTCGTTCTGCAACGCGATCAGTTTGTCGCGCGATTCAAGCGCCTCCCGCCACTCGATGAGATGACGCATCGTGCGATCGATGGTCACCTGAAGGTCCGAGAAGTCGATGGGCTTGGTGACGAAGTCGAACGCGCCCCGGTTCATCGCAATCCGGATGTTTTTCATGTCGCCGTACGCCGAAATAATTACGGAACGGATGTTCGGGTCTACCTTGGGTATCTGCTCGAGTAGCGTAAGGCCGTCCATCTGGGGCATGTTGATGTCGGAGAGCACCATGTCGATGGTGTCGTCTTTATTCAGTCGCTCGAGGGCCTCGATACCGTTACGCGCAAACACAAAGGTGTAACGGCCTCTGCGAATTGGCCGCCGCATACGCTGCATCATAAGCGGTTCGAGGTCGGGTTCGTCGTCCACGACCAGGATCTTGTATGGAAGTGCAGACATTTCGAAAATACCCCACGAAAAGTTGTATTGCTGAACTATTGAATCCGAAAAAGGCGCGCATAAGAGTCGAAGCCGGACGCTACCCCGATAGCGGCACAAAAAAAGTGGGGTTACGTAATCTTTTCTGCGTCCAACTCCTTCAACTCGTCCGTGATTTCATCCATCAGGAGGACGAGGTCGACGACGTCGTGGACCGGTTATAGTACCAAGGAACTCATGCGTATCCTTTTTCAGGACCGGTGTCTGCGAGTACCTTTGCCACAAGCCCAAGGCTTGACATTGACAGGATGCCGGCGAGCGCCAGCGTATCCTGTCAATGGAGTCCCAGGGCAAAGGCGACCCCAAACAAGTCTGATGTGACCACCATGGCCGCAACCATGGAGATCACAACTGACAGTATTGCGGCATAAAAAAACGCCCCCGGATGGTTGCTGCGAAGCGGGGGATGTCGATATCGTCGAGTCCGACAAGGAAGAAGAGGATGAATACGCCAATGCCAAGGAAGATCTGAAGCTGGCCAGTCGGCTCGACAATTCCGGCGATGGGTACGAGCAGGATCCCCGCCGTCGTGCAGGCGACGATCGAACTCATGCCAACCCTGTCGAGGAGGCGCTCCAAGAGCTTGGCTACGACGATGAGCAACCCGATCGGCAGCAGGTCTTCGTTCATGGTCGGTCTCTCAGTTTCTCGGGAGATTCAGGGGGAACCGTCCGGTTCCATGAGATAACGCGGCCGCCACGCCGTCCATTCAAAATGCCGATGACCTGAATGATCGTTCAGAGGACCCGGCGTGGCTACGGTGTCATTTCCACCCGTGGCGCTTCTTCAGCGAAAAGCATTACGCTTCCGTGAAGCATTCCCGGACCAACCGTCTGCTATCCTCCGACCGCTGCCAGCGCTTCGGATCTGGAGGCGTAAACCGGTATAATCTTATCGAATCCGCTGATCTCGAAGACCTCTCTGATTGGATCCGATAGCGAGCAGACCACGAATTCCTTATCCTGTTTTCGAAGCGTCCTGGCGGTAAGCAGGATGACCCGAAGCCCCGCACTGCTTATATAGGAAAGCCCTTCAAAATCCACAATCACGGCTTGACCGTCTTCGTGCTCGGTGATTGCGGAGTCGAGCGCTTCCTCGAACTCACGGGCATTGGACCCGTCGACCCGACCTTCAGCCTTCGCGATCAAGGTGCCATTGTCCCGTTCGGTGTTAACCTCCATCGACCGATCTCCTTTTTTTTTGTGACCCGACCTTGAAGTTACCATATATTAGAATTCATTGACGGAAGTGCGCCGAGACGATTAGATAACAGGATTCTTTCGATATGTCAAGTATTTTGTTCAGGATTTCCGCCAGGGAGTACCGGGGATGGAGGCTTGAGCATTGACGGCGGGAGTCATGTCGTTCATCACGGTTATGGCCGTCAGCCACGCACGCGGTGAATACATTCGGCGACGTGGTGACCTGGTCTTCCACAATAGGCTATCCTCCCAATTGCGCTCGAAGAGTTCAACCCCTGAGACAAACACAATCTGCATGAAGAGTCCGCAATAGGGCCGCAACCGCGTCGACCTGTACCTGCGACCGGCTTGGTTAACCCATTGGTCGTCTATTTAGCTGATGGGACGAAGGCAGAAACAATTCCGGGACTCATGAGTCTCAAGACATGGCTGGATCTGCGAGATCTGTTTTAGCCTCTGTAGGGCTAGAGACGTTTTACCAACTGCAAACGGATGGATGTTTCGGTGGTATAAATGCCCACGTTATTCGCAGAAAAACCTTAAAAGGGGGTACCGTGATGTCGAGACAAATTCGAAGCGTTTTTGTGTTGGCGGTTGCAGCGGGCTTGATTTCTGGCTGTGGCGGTGACCGGGTTACCACCTCGATGGTACCCGAAGCCGACCCGCCCGCAGGAGATAGCCCTATCCACGCCGGACAGCGTCATTCCGGACAGTCGTTGGGCAAACTGGCGGCAAACGGTAAGATGACACAGGCCGCGGTGGTCGCAATGGTGTGGCGCGACGGTGCGCCCATTAGCGGCGTGACGGTAGAATTCTCACGTTCCGTCTCCGGCATTCCCGCGGATTTCACGTGGTCTGGCTTAACCGATGCACAAGGTGAAGCACGCATTGAGATTGGGTCGGACAACGTGAACGGATATTACCGCGCGCGCGCGGTTCAGGAAGGGGCCGTGCTGGGTTCCTGGTCGAGCATCCCGATAAATGGCGGATACGTAGTGACCGTTGAACTGCCCGTTGGAGGAAAAGCGCGCGTGACGGGTTCGGCCTTGCTCTCGTCATCGGATATTGTCGGAGCGTGGGGATACGTTGGTACGGATATGGTTGAGACGATCAGCCGGAATCTGGTTGCAGCCATCCTGGAGCAGGGCGTGGTGGATAGCGCGACTGCCGCCTTTATCGTCCAGGAGTTCACAAGCGATCTGGAAACGAGCCTCCGCGACAGTGTCTGGTCTCCGATCCGTCGTTTCCACGCGAATGGTACTGTCGCCGATCAGGACAGTACAGGCACGTGGTCCGATACTGGTACCTGGTCGGTCAGCGGCAACACGCTGACGATCATTGAGAAAGACGGACTGGTCCTTGAAGGCTCGGTTGAAGTGGACGGCGATAATCTGACACTCACGTTTACGAGGGAACAATACATGCGCATTGTGCTGCAGGCGGCCGGGGAGTTAAACGAGGAGGACCAGCAGTTCTTCGATACCATGCTCAAAGAGGACGATGTGATCCGGTTCTTCTTCGAAGCCCGATAGCCACGGTTCTTGTCTTGGACATCAAGATGATAACTGCGGCGATTACCGTAAACGAAAACCCGCCGTCGGGGAGGATCGACGGCGGGTTTTTGAGAGACGGCCGGGCGATCTTGGCGAGGGTTCTTCGGGGTCCTAGCCTTTTCTGCCCCTGTGCCCTTTGCGGCCGTGTCCGTAGCCCTTTCCTGATCGCTTCCGTCCCCCGGATTTCATTTCGTCCAGCTTCTCCTTCTGTTCATCGGTGAGGACGGCGCTGAAGTCCTCTTCAAAATCCTCTCGCAGCTCTCGCAACGTGTCCCTGAGACCCGAACGGTCGCCTGACTCCTGAGCACTGTCGATCGCGGATTTGACGTCGGCCTGGTAGTCTTCGTACAGTGCATTCAAATCCGCGACCTGATCGTCGCCGAGGGCGAGGGAGTCCGTAAGGGCCACGATGTAATTCCCCCATCCTCTGTCCTTCCTTCGCGCGATCGCATCGGCCTTGATTTCCTCGAGCCTGGTTTGTTGCTCGTCCGTGAGTACGTCGTTGAAGTCGTCTTCGAATCCCAGTCTCAATTCCTTCAGACTCTCCCGAAGCCCGGTACGGTCGCCCGACGCTTTGGCGCTATCGACCAGGGCTTCGACGTCGGCCCGGTAGTCTTCGTGCAGTGCGTTCAGATCGGCGACCTGCTGGTCGCTCAGACCCAGCGAGTCGGTCAGCGCCGCGATATAATCCTCCCACCCTCTGCCCTTCCTCCGTGCGGTCGCATTGGCCTTGATTTCCTCGAGTCTGGTCTGTTGCTCGTCCGTGAGGACGTCGTTGAAGGCCTCTTCGAATCCCAGTCTCAATTCCTTCAGGCTCTCCCGAAGCCCGGTACGGTCGCCCGACACTTTGGCGCTATCGATCAGGGCTTCGACGTCGGCCTGGTAGTCTTCATGCAGTGCATTCAGATCCGTGACCTGCTGGTCGCTCAGGCCCACGGAGTCCGTCAGCGCCGCGATATATCGTTCCCATCCATCACGGCGGCCATGGCCTGATTTGCTGTAATTGTCGCCATCAAGTTTGGAACTTATCTCGTCTGTGGATGCCTTTGAGGCCTGAGATGTGCTTTCAGTGGATCCGGCTCCGGTTGTTGACTCAACGGGTATCTTGTTCCCGCACCCGAGGAGTGTGAAGGATACAACGACGGACGCGGTGGCAAATCTGCGAAATGACATTTCTGTTACCTTTCTATCCCGGCAGATTCGGTCAAATCGAAGATGGGCTGACGTCGTTGCGGTTGGGACGTGGATGTCCCATTCCCTTCAAGCCCCTACGGTAGCCACCCTTGCGCCACATCCTGCGAAATCCCTTTTTCGGGCGATCTTTACGCATTTCGCGAAGCTTGTTCCGTTGCTCCGGGGTGAGGACGCCGTTGACTTTGAGCCGGTGGTTGACCCGGTTTTCCAGGATCAGGGATCGGGCGTTGTTGACGGCGGCAACCCGCGCTTTCACTTCGGCAGGGTTCGGTTCGTCCTGCCCCATAGCGGCTCGGAGATCCAGCCTGGCCACCTTCAGGTCGGCGCGCAATTGCGCCATCTGTTTGGCCCGCTCCAGGTTGAGGCTTTCCAGCTTGATTCGCTGTTCCTCTGTGAGTTCCAGGGTTGCCATAGGGCCCTTCCGGGCCTTCCAGCCTCGTTTGCCGCGATGTGCGTTCGAGGGCAGCGCCAACGCGATGACAACAACGGGAATGAGAATTGCAGCGATGAAAGCTAGACGTTTCATGGTTTGGCTCCTTTCGGATTTCCCGGCTATTCGTCTCTAATGGCGGTTACCCGGCGTATCGAGGATGCGTATCCAACAACAGCTATACACCTTGGACAAATGATCGCATTCGTGCGTTCCCCGGTAAGATCAGAAATTGAACCTCCTGCCTCCGGGTCTACCCCTGAACTGGCGCTCCCATGTCAAACGTCGCTCGATGCCGGCGGTTATTTCATTGAACTGCTCCAACTGATTTGCCCGGAGCTGGATTTTGATTTCCGACCACGTCTTCCCGGTTATGGACGCAAGTTGCTCATCACGTTTCTGGAATATCCGGCGGGTTGCCCCACGTCCGCTTCTCTCTATCCGGTCGATTTCGGCCCGTTGCTCGTCCGATAGATCCAGGTTCCATCTGCGGAAGAATCCTCGATATGGAACGGGCCTTCGTGTCTTGAATTGTTCCATCTGTTGGTGGGTTAGTACTCCGTACATTTTTTCACGTGTCTGGTCCTGCCTTGTCCTCAACTGCTTTCGGACTTTCTTGCGCAGTTTTTGCATCGACGCCCAATTCTTCTTGAGGATACCGCTCGCTGCCAGGCGTTGTTCTTCGTCCAGGTTGAGATCTCTGGTGAGTTGCCGCAGTATAATTTTCGGGGAAACGGGGCTTGTCAATTCGTCGAATCTTTCCTGCTGATCCGGCGAGAGGATTTCCCGAATCCGGGACCACGTTTTTCTGGTAACAGACTCTGTTTTTTTTCTGATTTCCCTACGCATTTCCCCCATCGTCACCCGGCCTTCATCCAGGATCTCTTCGATTTCGGTCCGCTGTTCATCGGTCAGTTCGAGGTTTCGAACGTATCGATTGAGCAAGCGCTCGGAAGGTGAACCTACAGGAGGCGTGCGGCGCCGGTCAGACCGGTCGGATAACCCTGGACTCTTGCCTGTGGGAAGCCAGCGATGGTACGTGGCGCCCAGCGCTGCTCCGAGGACGAATATGCCCAGCGCCAGCAGGACGGCGTTCGTGCGGGTGGCGTTAGTCGACATCGGCTACCTCGTCTGCAGGAAATATAGAATGTCGTCGCGGGAAAGTTCTTCAGAGGAGAGCACGGCAACGTCCGTTTCCGCCAACTGCATCTTCAGATAGTCTTCCAGAGTGTACGCGGGCGCATCGGTGGTGAGATTGCCCAGGACGGCCAGAAGCACGACCGCGGCGGCCAGAATAGGAAGAAACCGCTTGCATACCCATTCGAATTGTTTCCACGGCTCCGCGACGTCTTCGTCGAGAATATAAGGCGCAATGCTCCGCCAGATACCGGGCGCCGCGGATTCGGGTCTGGCGGCAAGCAGCCGTTGAATGCGTTTGAGATAATCCAGTTCTTCCCGACACTCGGCAGAGATAGCCAGGCGCGCCTCAACCTCGCGCATCTGTTCGGCCGGCAGATTGGATTCAAGATAGTCGGGCAACAGGGTCTTGACTTCGGAATCTTTCATGGCGCTGTCCCCTCTTTCCACTCGGCGTATACGGGCCGCAGAAGAACAGCGAGACGTGCGCGAGCCCGAGAGAGACGAGATTTGACCGTCCCGACAGAACAATTCAGTGTTTCAGAAATCTCTTCCTGCGACAGTCCTTCTATGTCTTTCAGGACGATAACCAGCCGATGATCGGGCGAGAGTTGATTGAGGATTTCGTGTATGGTTTCCCGGAGTTGCAGCCGCTCGAAATCTCCGGCGGGGGTTCGGAATTCCCAGAGGTGTTCGGACGAGAAGTGTCCGGATTCCAGAAGGGTGTCGAGCGAGGTTGAATCTCGACGGCGCTTCTCCTTCTGTGCCGCGTTGAGACATACATTGACCGCGATTTTATAGAGCCACGTGTAGAACCCCGACTCCCGGCGGAATTTGGGGAGGGCGTGGTATGCTCGAATAAAGGCTGTCTGGGCGGCATCCCTGGCGGCCTCCGGGTCTCCCAGAATTGAACAGGCAAGGTTGTAGAGGCGCCCTTCGTAACGTTCTACCAGGACGCGATAGGCCTGATGATCTCCCTCCTGGCAGCGTCTGACCAGATCCAGATCTTCACCCATACGGGCTCCAGGTAACACGGCATAGACCCAAACCATAAGGATGTGATGGCAGCATTGGGGCAACCGGCAGTGATCGGAATAGGCGCCCCGCACTGCTTCGGGGTTGAGCGCGCCGCCCGCACTTTGTCATTCCACATGCTTAGACCTGCACGCTGCGGTCGGCGTTCCATACGGGCACGAAAATCCGGATGCTGCAGAACAACATCCGGAGGTTGATCCTTATGCCGTGTATTTACTCCGTAATTATATCTGCGAATGTGTGGCCGGCGGGAATCATGGGTAGGACATGCTCCTGGTAGGGCACGATCACGTCGAGCAAATAGGGACCTGGCGTTTCGAGCATGCGTTCCAGGGCAACGCGAAGGTCCTTCTTGTGGTCCGCGCGCGCGGCTGGAATGCCGAAGCCCTCTGCAATTTTGACAAAATCGGGATGGATTCCGCCGTCCGGATCGCCTATGAACGTGTGCCCGCGGTTGCTCTGATAGAATCGGTCTTCCCACTGAACCACCATCCCCAGATGCTGGTTGTTGATAATGATTGTTTTTATGGGCAGTTTCTCCACATAAAGAGTGGCCAGTTCCTGAACATTCATTACAAAACTCCCGTCGCCGTCGATGTTGACAACCAGGTCTCCCGGTCGGGCCAGTTGTGCGCCCAGCGCCGCCGGCAGACCGAAACCCATGGCCCCCAGCCCCCCCGACGTGAGCCAGTTGCGGGGTTCGTCGAAGAGGTAATACTGGGCGGCCCACATCTGATGCTGACCCACCCCGGTTGAGACCACGGCTTTCCCGTCTGTCATTCGGTACAGAAGGTCTATGGCATGCTGCGGCAGGATCGCGTCGTCCGCCTCCTGGTAGCCGAGCGGATGTTTCTGTCGCCATGTTTCCAATTCGGCATGCCAGGCGGCGTAGTCGCCGGGCTCCACCTGTCTATTCAGGTCCTCAAGGGCGTATTTGACGTCGCTGACAACCGGTATTTGCGCAGTTTTGTTCTTGTTGATTTCGGATGGGTCGATGTCAACGTGCACAATTTTTCCGTGTTTACAGAATTCTTCGAGCTTCCCGGTGACGCGGTCGTCGAAACGTACGCCCATAGCCAGCAACAGGTCTGCATGGTTGATCGCGTAGTTGGCGTATACGGTGCCGTGCATGCCAACCATCCGGAGCGAGAGTGGATGGGTTTCAGGGAAAACGCCGAGGCCCATGAGTGTCTGCACGACGGGAATATTGGTCTTCCGGACGAGTTCGCGAAGTTGCTCGGCGGCGTCGGCGGCCACGATGCCGCCGCCGACGTAGAGGACCGGTCGTTTTGCTTCGCGAATGGCGCGGACAACGTTACAGATGGCTTTGCCAGCGGCCCTGATATGCGGATTGTAGCTTCGGATGGCCACGCTGTCCGGCCAGACCGGCGTATGCATGGCCTGCTGCACGTCTTTCGGCACGTCGATCAACACGGGTCCGGGACGACCCGTGTTCGCGATGTAAAACGATTCCTTTACAATGCGCGGAATATCCTCAATACGATCGATAAGAAAGTTGTGTTTGGTAATCTGCCGGGTGACCTCGACGATGGGCGTTTCCTGAAAGGCGTCGCCCCCCATCACGTGGGTTGCCACCTGACCCGTGATAGCCACCAGCGGAACGGAATCCATCTTGGCGTCCGCCAGACCGGTGACCAGGTTGGTGGCTCCCGGTCCCGACGTGGCCAGACACACGCCAACCCGTCCTGATGCCTTGGCAAATCCTTCCGCGGCAAAGATTTCACCCTGTTCGTGTCGACACAGGACGTTGCGTATCCTGGAACGGGTGAGCGCCTGATGAATCTCCATGCTGGCGCCGCCGGGATATCCGAAGATGACATCGACACCTTCTCTAACCAGCGCTTCCACCAGGATATCCGCGCCTTTCATCGGGGTTGCCGGGGACGAAGACGCACCTCCGAACCCCGCCTGCTGTTCGGGGCGTCCGTTGGTCTTGGAAGCGTGAATTTGCTCTGTTCCCTTTGCCATTTGCCAGGTACTCCTGAGTTTTTAAAGCCATTCCATAATCATTTAATGCAATATAACCACGTAGTTGCGATCGGTAAAATTCGTGTTGTATATGCCGGCAAACAAAAACGCCGTCGAATCGGTATCGACGGCGGGCTGAATTCGTGTATTTGCCAATCCGGCTACGAGCCCTGCCGCCGCGGGGATACGGATACAAAAAGGACACCGTTCCGGTTCACTATGTTGCCAACCCGGACTGCAACGCGTATATCGCGGAAATTCAGAAACACGAGCAAATTCCTTGGAGACGGCTACCAGCGGCCTGAACCGCATCGAGGCGCCGTTCCGGCGAAATGTCGACGAACGACGCTGTGACAGATGATCTACGTTTACTGGGACGTATTGTATCGGTTTTGAACCGAAAAGTCAAGGTGTTTCTGATTCTGTGCCGATTACTGCGGGCGTTCGAGTCCATTAGAGCGGGCGATGTCCCGGGAGTCGTTTCAGGTGCCGCTTGCGTCCGTGTGTTAAAGGGTTTGCAGGCGACCGCGGAATTTAACTATTTTGAGGGCAAGAATACATGCTTTTTTCGGTAGTGCACGAATAAGGAACGGCCGAACGTTGTAGCCGGGAGCATCAGGGAAGACGACCGTATGTTTCAGGGGACGAAAAATCAGTTTTCCTCCAACTCCCATATTTTGTCGCGGATGGCTGCGGCCCGCTCAAAGTCCTCATCCTCGACGGCCTGAGCCAATTCCTCTTTGAGCTTTTCCGCAGGGCTCTGCGGACGTTTGCCCTGTATTTCGTCTTCCAGTTCTCTAAGTGAATCCCGGGAGCGCTTTTTTTCCAGTTCGAACTCCTCTGCCTCCACTCCCTCGAGGCTTGCGATCTTCGTTTGCGCCTCGCGTATAATATCGAGGGCAGTGTCGTAGTCCTCCTGCTGGGTCGCGATCATCACCCTGGCGACGGCATGGATTCTGAGTATGTATGGCCACCACTTTTCCAGGTTTTCCCGGTCTTCTTCGCGTTCAGCATACTTGTTTACAAAACGGAAAACTTCCATATTTCTTTCCGTATCGCGCACAACCCGGCTGTAGTCTCGAATCTGCAGCAGAAAGACATAGCGCTCATATATACGCCTGCTTTCATCGAAGATCTCGGAACATGCGTTTTCGCCCAGATTGAAGCCGGCGGTCGTTCCCGATGCGCCAACGTGTTTTTGCAACTGGTTCTTGTGATAGTCTATAACAAAGGTCTGATTGTAGGGCTTCTGGCCATCGGGGCGGCCATCCAGTTCCATTTGTAAAACGCCCTGAAACGCGCCCTGGTCCACACGTACCTGGATTTTCTCCACGCCCCGGGGATCGATTACCTTGCGAATGCTGTTCTGTGGATCGTAAGGCCAGTTTTTCAGGATTGATCCGATATCTTCTGACATCCCTGGGCTCCATGGCTTGAACAAAATCGTCAGTCCATAACAGTCCGTTGAACAAGCGGTTCGGTGGATCGCCGACAGACGTAAATGTATGCAAGTTCCATACGAAATCAAGCGTAAAGCCGACTGCCCGGACGATGAAATCTGAAGCGGGAAACAACGATTAAGGCAATAACACAAGGGTAGAATGACCTGGAAACACCGACGGATTCCGGGACTGCTTCGGGGCGGGAGGATGGCGAATCGCTGAACTTCACTTAACATCACGTACTCCCGATTGGAGAGTCATATGTCGGCGATTGCGAGGTATTTTCGTTTTGACGAGAAGGGTGCAACCTACCGTACGGAGGTGATCGGAGGGCTCACTACGTTCGTAACGATGGCCTATATAGTGGCCGTGAATCCTGGTATGTTGGCGGAAGCCCTGGGTAAGGATCTGTTTGGCGAGCTGTTGTTCGCGACCTGCGTTTCAGCCGCCCTTTCGACGTTGATTATGGGCATCGTCGCGAATTATCCGTTTGCCCTGGCGCCGGGAATGGGACTGAATGCCTTTTTTACGTATTCGGTGGTACTTGGGATGGGCGTGCGTTGGGATCTGGCACTGGGTGTGGTTCTTGCGTCCGGTATACTATTCACGCTGCTGACGCTGATGCGAGTAAGGGAAGCCCTGATTAACGCGGTGCCCGATACGATAAAACAGGCGACGGCATGCGGCATCGGGTTGTTTATTGCCTTTATTGGATTAAAAAACGCCGGAATTGTAGCAGGAAATTCGGCAACCCTGATCGCACTGGGCGACATCAGGAGTGGCCCGGCGGGTCTTACGCTTCTGGGCGTGCTGTGCACAGGGGTGATGTTGGTAAGAGGTGTCAAGGGAGCCATATTGCTGGGGATGTTGGGTGTGGCGGTTCTGGGTATGATGACGGGTATGACCGCGACTCCCCAGGGTTTCTTCAGTCTGCCGGCGTGGCCGGAGCGGTTGTTCGGCGTCGCGGCGGTGAATTTGGCGGCGGCGTTCGACGTCGGTCTGATCGGCGTGGTCTTTGTGTTTTTGTTTGTGGACATGTTCGACACGATGGGAACGCTGGTCGGCGTTTCGGGGAGAGCGGGATTTCTCAATAAGCGCGGCCGGCTGCCGCGAGCCAACCGGGCGCTGTTGGCCGATTCGCTGGGCACGATGTTCGGTTCGATCTTCGGGACGTCGACCGTAACGACCTATATAGAAAGCGCGGCGGGCGTTTCGGCCGGAGCGCGCACCGGCTTCGCCAGTGTGGTGACGGGTGCCATGTTTCTGCTGGCGCTCTTCTTCACGCCGTTGATGGCGGCCATTCCGCCTTTCGCAACTGCGCCCGCGCTGATCGTGGTGGGCGTGCTGATGATGGCATCGGTGGTTAACGTCAAGTGGAACGACGTCACCGACGCGTTGCCGGCCTTTTTGACGATGATCGCCATGCCGCTGACTTTCAGTATCTCGGACGGTCTTGCGATGGGGTTTGTGGCGTTTCCCATTGTGAAGAGGCTGGGAGGACGTGGAGAGGAAGTGAGTCCCCTGGTGGACCTGCTGGCGGTGATTTTTGTCGCCCGTTACCTGTTCATGGATTGAGAACACCCCCTTACCGGATAGTTCGACAATGCGTATTGGCATCGATATCGGCGGCACGTTTACGGATGTAGTTGCGATAGCCGAAGACGGCCGC
The DNA here is from genome assembly GCA_963662665.2 of Candidatus Latescibacterota bacterium. Lineage (GTDB taxonomy): Bacteria > Latescibacterota > UBA2968 > UBA2968 > JAAXHE01. Next base: position 11,022 of record CAXXJS010000048.1, on the reverse strand, counting down.
GTGGCACTTTGCAAGCTTCCTTCCACGCCCGGTGATTACGGCAGAGCCATCGTAGACGGTGTAAGTCAGGTTGCAACGGGATCGGGGGCGGCGGTGGCGGAAGTCATCCATGGCACCACCGTGGCGACCAATGCCGTACTCAGCGGTACGGGCGCGCGGACCGGTCTGATCACAACAGGGGGTTTTCGCGACGTGCTTGAGATCGGGCGGTTGAGGATGCCCCGGTTGTATGATCTTGCCTGGGAGAAGCCGAAACCTCTCGTGCCACGGAATCTTCGCCTGGAGGTGAACGAACGGATTGGCGCCAACGGCGCCGTTCTGGAAGCACTTGACGAGGAGAGCGTTCATCTCGCAATCGAACGGCTCGATGAGGAGCACGTTGTGTCGGTTGCGGTGTGTCTCCTCAACGCGTACGTGAATCCCTGTCACGAAGTCAGGATAGGTGAGATGCTGCGTGCGGCCGGACCGTGGACAGTGACGCTTTCGTCTGAAGTGTTGCCTGAAATCAAGGAATATGAGCGGACCAGTACCACTGTGATTAACGCATATGTTATGCCGGTGGTGCGGAGCTATTTGAGCGATCTACGCGCGCGTCTTCAGACCCTGGACGTCGACGCTCCTCTGCGGATCATGCAGTCCGCGGGCGGCGTCACCGAGGCCGCGACAGCGATCGAGCGCCCTGTGCAGATACTCGAATCCGGGCCGGCCGCGGGCGTGGTCGCCGCCGCGGCGTTGGGGCGTCGCATCGGTTGCGGAGATCTGATTGCGTTCGATATGGGAGGGACGACTGCCAAGGCGTCACTTATCGAAGACGGGCGAATCTCGCGGATATCGGATTATGAGGTCGGCGGCGGGTTGTCTGTCGCGGGAAGACTGATGGGCGGAGGCGGGTACGCCGTCAGAGCACCGTGTATCGATCTGGCCGAAATCGGGGCCGGCGGCGGAAGTATCCTGCAGGTTGACGGCGGCGGAGCGCTTCAGGTCGGGCCAATGAGTGCAGGAGCGGACCCCGGCCCGGTCAGCTATCGGCGCGGAGGCGACCTGCCTACGCTTACCGATGCAAATCTGTTGCTGGGGTACCTGAATCCCGAAGGACCGGCTGGCAGCGGCTTGCCTCTGGACCTGGGGCTTGCCAGAAGCGCAATGCGGGAATGGATCGCATCAAGGATGGATGTGGGGGAGGACGAGGCCGCCCTGGGAGCGCATCGGATAGCGGCTGCCCGAATGGTGAGGGCAGTACGCGCGGTTTCATCTGAGCGTGGCCGAGACCCCGGGAAATACTCGTTGCTGGCTTTCGGCGGGAGCGGACCCCTGCATGCCGTCGGGATGGCCGGTGCGCTCGGGATAAAGAGGGTACTGGTTCCGCCGGCGCCGGGTCTCTTCAGCGCGATCGGTCTGGTCGCGGCCGGATTGCAGTGCGATCTGGCCCGCACGTGTCTAAAGCAACTTATCGATATGGAACCGGTTGAGCTTGAGCGGGAATTTGAAGGGATGGCTGATGAAGCGAGAGAGAGATTGCCCGGCTCAGCAATAGAGAATATTGTGGATCTCAGGTATGCGGGGCAGTCCTATGAATTGTCGATCAGGGCATCTGAAGGGCAATGGAGCCGCGGCAAACTGGCCGATCTCAGGGACGCTTTTGAAGCGGAACACGAGCGTACATACGGGCACCGCTCCGAGACCGATGCCGTTGAGGTTGTCACCTTGAGGATTCGTGCTTTTCTGCCCGGATGGCCGTTGCCCCATGGGAAAGACATTTCCGCACCGGAAGGAAGTGGTCGAAGACCGGGCAGCAGGCGCGCATATTTCGGGGAGATTCGAGGTTGGGTCGAGACACCGGTCCTGCCTCGGCGTTATCTCGGGGATTCGCCCGTTCGGGGACCGCTTATTGTGGAGGACTACGATGCAACCACTCTTGTTCCCCCGGATGCCCGCGTCCATCTGGACGTCTGGAGGAATATCGTGATTGACGTGGATTGAAAGCAGTCTTTCTGGAATGCCTTGATTGAATGGCGGCCGGTCTCCTGGATCGTCCGCCTTTCATTTCTGATCCGGGTGGTGATGGCACGCGGCGAATGTGGGAGGAGTTACGTGGATCCGGCACGGGACCGGAGCCGGTTCGTGCGTGCGGCGTCGATTTTCAGTGTGTCAGGGTTGATAACGACGCCGTAGCACCGTTCGGCGGACTGTATTGAGACTTTCCCGTTTCTGACGTCGTCAAGTATATGTTGTGAGTCGCGTTCCAGCGGATTGCCCCACCCGCCCGCACCTGCAAGTACGTGCCGCAGGACGTCACCTCTGTTGAGGGTGAGCAACGTCTTTGCGGGCAATTCCCGGGCTTCGGCGTGCGGGTTCAGGATGTTTTTGGATCGGGATCCCGGCTGGCCGCCCCACAGGCCGTAGGGTCGGGAGTTGTGGCGGTCCGATCGGATCTGCAGGGTCGCCCTTGTTTCTGTAAACCGGTATTCGCGTACAATCGAGCAGGAACCGCGGTATTTTCCCGCCCCGCCCGTGTCCGGCAAGAATCCGTATTCGAGGATCTGGAGTGGATATTCGGCTTCGATGACTTCGGCGGGGTTGTTGGAGAAATTGACGACGATGCTGGCACATCCGTCAATGCCGTCCCGGTCGGGGCGTCCCCCCCAGCCGCAGAAGAGGAACTCGAGAAAGACGAACGGGGTACGGTCCGTACGGTATCCCCCAATTGAAATACCCGTGTCTCCTCCGACCTCGCAGGCCGGCACGATATGCGGCGCCAACTGAGCTAGCGCGCCCATAACCGTATTCGCCAGTCGAAAGCCGGTAAGGCCACGGGCAGCCACCGCCGCGGGCGGTAACGGATTGGCAAGTGTGGCGGATGGGATGTGTACATCAACGGCACGAAAGAAGCCTGAATTGGTGGGGATGTCCGCGCGCATGAGACAGCGCAGACAGGCGTACACTGCCGACCTGGTGAATGACGCGACACAGTTGATGGCCCCCGTCACCTGTGGTGCTGTTCCGGCGAAGTCAACGGACAGGGCGTTGCCGGCTACCTCGATTGCGACGGCGATGGCGATTGGATTCGGGTCGATTCCGTCGCCGTCAAGCACATCAGTAAAGCTGTAACGTCCGTCGGGCAAGGCGGCGATTTCTGCCCGCGTCAGGCGTTCGGAGTAGTCCAGAAGTTGGGAGAATCCGGCCTGGAGCCGATCGAAACCCTGATCCCGGGCAAGGTCGACGATTGCTTTTTCGCCAATGTGACAGGCGGACAACTGCGCGCGAAGGTCGCCCAAAGCGTTGCGGGGGATCCGGACGTTGCGTTCAATAAGGTCGAATATCGCCTGGACCGGCCGGCCGGCGACGTAGAGTTTGAGCGGCGGGATGCGCAGGCCTTCCTGGTAGATTTCCGTGGAGTCGCAGGCGTTTCCACCGGCGACCCGGCCGCCTATATCAGTATGATGCGCGATTGCGGTCGCGAATCCCAGCAGCCGGGCGTCGACGAACACGGGCTTGTAGATGTAGATGTCCGGCAGGTGCGTGCCACCCTCATACGGGTCGTTAAGGAGGAATACATCGCCGTCTTCGATTGCGCCCACATACCGGTTCAGGACGGCGGCTGCCCCGTCCGGAAGGCTGCCGAGATGCAAGGGAAGGCAGAGCCCCTGCGCAACCAGCCTGCCGTCGGGGTCGCAGAAGCCGGTGGAAAAGTCCATGGAGTTCCGGAGATTGGTTGAATAGGCGGTACGAACGACCGTGAGCGCCATGTCGTCCGCGATGGATTCCAGCCTGTTCTTAAGGAGTTGGAGTTCGATAGACGTATACATCATGGGAATTGGATATGAGGCGCCGGACAGACGTGCGGCAAACCGGCATGAAGGCGGATCGATTACACGGGAGGTCTGTAAACGTTGTATGGCGGATCTGATTTCGGGATCTGTACAGTGTCCCAGAAGTTGGTCCCGGAAAATGGTTCCCGTCTCAGGTCGGGGATTGTAATCGGAGCGCCGCCAAGTGTCGCTGAGCGCGCCGCGATTATGCCGGGCAGCGCGTATTCGATGGCGCGGTAGACGTCGATGGGAGACGGCCGGCCATCGAGTAAGGTGTCTGTGAAGTGCCGGGCGACTTTCAGGTCCGTTCCGCCGTGGCCGCCCGCGGCGGTGTCTACCGCGGCCCGGCCTATCGGCAGAATTCTCCAACCTTGTTGGTGACTGCATTCCTTATCGAAGTAACGGGTGCATTCTTCGTAGGTGAACATCTCCGCGCTCCCTTCGGTTCCGAAGAGTCGATAGCGGTGTTCGGAGGGGCGAATCGTGTTCAGAGTAACCATGATCTTGATAAGGGTGCCCTTCTGTGTATGGAACAGGGCGATTTGGCCATCGGATCTCAATGGCGCTTCCCTGCTGCGCCAGGGGGCGCTCAGGCAGGTAACCGAAACCGCGCGATCTTCCAGGATTTCCAGCAGAGGTCCCAGATCGTGGGTGAGATATTGGATGGGGGGTTGGTCGGCACGCCATATTGGTTTCGCATTCACGCCGCCGGCGGAATGCGCCTGACTTGGCGAAAGGCGGTTACCGTCCGACGTGAATAGCGTTTCCGGCAGGTAGTGAAGGTATTCTGCTTCTGCGATGGAGACGGGTCCGAAGCGGTCTTCTTTAATCCATTTCCGCCAGTAAGGCACAAAACCGGCGTAACAGGCGTTTTCGGCCAGCATGTACGTGAGTCCGGTGCGTTCCACGGTATCGCGGAGGCGAACCAGTTCGTGTTCAGAGTCTGCGCCCGGCACTTCCGAAAGAACGTGGCAGCCGGCTTCCATCGCCATGCACGCGTGCTCTACCTGAAGTTTACCGTTGCTGGCAATGACCACGGCATCGGGTCGGCGTTCCAGGAGGTCGTCGTACTCCGCCAATATTTCCGTTGATTCGCCTTCCCTGTTCAACATTGAACGGGCCTGTTCACGGTAGTAGGGAAAGCGGTCACACGCGGCAATGACTTCGGCCTGTTCGGTGGCCAGAAAGTTGCGCAGGTGGGCAACCCCTCGACGCAGGCCCAGGATGCCGACTCTGATTTTCTCCATCGTTTTCGCTACCCCGGAAAAGTGACCTGGGCGTTCGAACAAACGCCGCGGTTCAAGTTGAACCGCCGGGCCGTAGCGGAAGCTGACGTCCATCCGTGCAGCGGTTCACCCGTTCAGGGCGAAATCAGGATGATGTTCAGTCTGTTCCGGCGGGCAAACATGGTATTCAGGGCAGATCGGGAGATTTCGAATTCGATTTCCCTTCCAGCTAATATATGGAAGAGACAGTGGATGTCATTGGAAAAATCGGGGGAACGATTTGGAGCTACCGTCGTTCTAAGTGATGTAGCGTCAAGGATGGATCGGCGGCTCCTTCCCGGAGTAAATGATCGTCGATTCAAAAAGCGGCATTTTTCCCGCAGATTTCTTGCGGGAGCAGGGGTGGGGGCGGTAAAATCCCGGCGGCCGACCCCCACCCCATCGCACCTGGACGAACCTTGTATGCGGCGGCGGATACAAATCGAGCGGATCGTGCCGCAGCCGTCGGCACGATATGCCGGATGCAGGATGTGGCCGCCGTAATACCGGCACGGGTAAGGAGGTCGTTTATGATCGGGCGCATTTTTCTAGCCGTAGTTCTTGTCAGTCTGTTCACCTATGGTATAGCTGTCGGCCAGGAGTATTTCGGCAAGAACAAGGTAACGTATGACGATTACGACTGGCACTATCTGGAGACGGAGCATTTCAAGGTATATTTCGACAAGGCGTCTCAGCCTGCTGCGGAGTTTGCGGCGAAGGAGGCTGAGCGGGCGCTGGTGCATTTGGAGCGTGATTTGAAGTATACGTTGAAGGACCGATATCCGATCGTGATATACAACTCGCACAACGGTTTTTCGGTGACGAACATCACGCCGACGGAGCAATCGGAGTTCACGGGCGGGTTTACGGAGTTTGCTCAGGGTCGCGTGGTGATTCCGTATACGGGGTCGTATGGCGATTTCCGTCACGTGATTCATCACGAGTTGGCGCACGTGGTGACGCTGGAGATGTGGACGGGCGGGGGTTGGCTGGGCGCGATGATGACGCAGGCGGCGACGTTGCCGCCGTTGTGGATTGCGGAGGGCGTGGCGGAGTATTTATCGCAGGAGGGGTGGGACCGCGAGGGTGACAATTTCATGCGTCACGCGACGATCACTGGATATGTGCCTGGAATCATGGCGTTGAGCGGTGCGTTTGCGTATAAGGGCGGGCAGTCGGTATTCGTGATGATCGAGGAGGAGTATGGCAAGGACAAGGTGGCGGAGTTTATCTCGTCGTTCCGGTCTGCGCGTTCCGTGGACAAGGCGCTGAAGGCGTCGGTGGGCGAGGGTGTGGAGGAGCTGGACGAGAAGTGGCAGTTGTGGTTGAAGCGTCAGTATTGGAACGAGATCAACCTGCACCACCCGTCGGAGGAGGTGGCGAAGCAGTTGACGGAAGCGGGTGCGGGCCGTGGTTTTTACAATATTGCGCCATCGTTTTCCCCTCAGGGCGACAAGATCGCGTACGTGACGGAGCGTCAGGGGACGTTCGACATCTATTTGATGTCGGCGATCGACGGCCAGGATCTGGGGCGGCTGGTGGAGGGTGAGCGTTCGTCGGACTTCGAGGGATTGTTCGTGCTGCGCCCCGGCATCACGTGGTCTCCCGACGGCAAGCAGATCGCGTTTGCGGCGAAGTCGCGCAACAAGAACACGTTGTATACGCTGGACGTGAGGAAGAAGCGCGTGACGAAGCGTTTCAAGTTCGATCTGGACGGATTGTTCGAGCCCACGTGGTCGCCGGACGGCAAGGAGATCGCGATCGTGGGATTGAAGGACGGGTGGTCGGACGTGTACGTGGTGAACGTGCTTGACGAGTCGCTGCGCCGCATGACGCGTGATCCGTATGACGAGAAGCACCTGGACTGGTCGCCCGACGGCGAATGGCTCGCGATCAGTTCGGACCGTCCTTCGGCGGACCTGACGTATGACGGGTCGAAGGATTTCGTATTCGGGACGTATGACGTGTTCGTGATCCGTGCCGACGGCAGCGGGATCCGCCGCGTGGTTGAAAGCGAAGCGAACGACAGCCACCCCACGTGGGGGCCGGACTCGCAGAAGCTGGCATTTGTCTCGGACAGGACGGGCGTGGGCAACATCTACATCGCGCACGTGGACGGCTCGCCAGCGTATCCGATCACGAATCTGTTGTCGGGGGCGCGGTATATCGACTGGTCTGCCGACGGCAAGAAGGTTGCGTTCACCACGTTTCACCGCGGTGGATACGACATTTTCGTGATGAAGGACCCGCTGAAGCAGAAGCGCGGGATGGAGGATCTGCCGCTGACGCGTTACGCGAAGCGTCTGGCGGGCATCGAAGACCGTCCGTTCGTGGAACTGCAGCGTGAGCGCAGGCAGGAAGAGGTGAAGGCCATCGCTGCAACCGACAGCGGCGGCGGCGGTGCGGAACAGGACACGGCGGTGGTGGCGGCGGCGGACAGGAAGGTGGAGACGTGGATGTCGGATCAGATGGCGCTGGCAGCAGCCGAAGCGCGGGGCGATGACGACGACGGCGACGGCGCCGACACGCTGGCGACGGACGGCGACAGGGAACTGACGCTGCGCGACTGGAACAAAGAGTTCACCGTGAGCAAGTACCGCGTGAAACTCAAACCGGAGTCCTTCGGGGCCAACGCGGGCTTCGACACCTTCTACGGTGTGAGCAGCCTGGTGCAGTTGTCGCTGACCGACGTGATGGGCGACCATCGCGTCATCATACAGACAGGACTGAGCTTCTCCCTGAAAGACAGCGACCTCTTCCTCGGATACCAGAACCTTAAACATCAGACCAACTATTACTTCAGTGCGCTTCACACCCGAAACTTCTTCATATCAAACGGCCAGGTCGTGGCCGATCGCGTCTATGGCGGCGGCGTTGTCTTCCATCGGCCATTCAATCGTTTTACGCGGCTAGAAACGAGTATGCAGGCCATTAGTATTTCCCGCGAAAACCTGGGAGTTTACTCTAACCAGCCCTTTCGCGCAGGCTACACCGGACGGGTTCTCCGGGGCAGCGGTACGCCTGTTTCCAACAACAAAGCCGCTATCAGCAGCCTGGAGCTTGTCGACGATAACGCGTTGTATTCCCTTTACGGGCCCGTAAAGGGACGACGTGCGCGATTGTCCGTCAGGGGCAGTTGGGCCGGTATGCAGTACGGTACCGTCCAGGGCGACTATCGCAAATATGTTCCGATGCTGGACGAGTATACGCTTGCAATCCGGATGTCCGGCGGGGCCAGTTTCGGTCGGAATAGCCAGGTCTTCTTCCTGGGTGGGGTGAACAATTCAATCAATCCGAATTTCGCCACGTTCGCGTCGGTTGAGCGGGATCGGATATTCTTCTCCAGTTTCGTCTGGCCCCTGCGCGGCGCCGACGTGTTCGAGATGGCCGGGGACTCGTACGTGCTGACCAATGTCGCTTTTCGTTTCCCACTACTGAGGCAACTGGCCATGGGCTGGCCGTTACCTCTTTTGTTTCAGAACGTCCAGGGTGAATTGTTCATGGACGTGGGCAGCGCGTTCAATCGGGGCAGCTTCGAACCGTGGGAGGCGCGGGATGGCGGCTTTGAACTCCGGGATCTGAAGGCGGGATACGGGTTCGGTGTTCGAGTGAATATGGGAGCGTTTCTGTTCCGGTACGACCTGGCATGGCCAACTGATTTCGCGGAAACGGGCCATCCCAAGCAGTATTTTTCCATTGACTACACCGGATTGTTTTAGCCTGCACAACGGTGGATGACACCGGCAACCGAGGCGGGTTTACCCGTACGAACAGTGTCACGGCGGAGAACGACGTTTGTGCAACACCGAGTCGCGGCGATTTTTCTTTCGATATTTGCAGTTGCGGGTTGCGGAAAGGGTGCGAACGACTCCCAACCGGTGGATCCGTCTGGTGATAACGGAGTCGGGTCGGTGGCCGACAGCAGGGTGGACGGATTTACGGTGCGAACACTGGTCGCGGGGTTGGACACACCGTGGGACCTGGCGTGGGGACCGGATGGCCAGATCTGGGTGAGCGAACGCGCCGGAACGATATCCCGGGTGGATACGACGACGGGCGTGAAAGTCAATGTGGGGCGGATCGATGCGTTCGAATTGAGCGAAAGCGGGTTAATGGGGATCGCGTTTCACCCGGATTTCGCAACCCAGCCGTTTGTTTATGCGGCCTATTCCTACAATGCGGGCGACGGTGTTCGGAACCGTCTGGTCCGGATGGAATACGATGGCACGGCGCTCGCCCAACCTGAAATCCTGTTGAACGGCATTCCCGGAGCGCCGAATCACGACGGCGCGCGCATCGCGGTAGGTCCGGATAAACTGCTTTATATGACGACGGGCGACGCACAATCGCCGGGACTTGCCCAGGATCGGAGTAACCTGGCGGGAAAAATCCTGCGACTGGAACTTAACGGAAAGCCCGCGGAGGAAAATCCGTTTGGCACGGAGATTTATTCCTTCGGGCACCGGAATCCTCAGGGACTCGTGTTTCACCCCGTCACCGGGGCGCTCTACAGCACGGAGCACGGTCCGCTCGATAATGACGAATTAAACCTGATTGTGCGGAACGGGAACTACGGTTGGCCAGACGTGCGCGGGTTTTGCGACAATGACGTCTTAACGGGGGAGACCGCATTTTGTGCGTCAAACGATGTGGTGGAACCGCTCGCCGTTTGGACGCCTACAATCGCGCCTGCAGGTGCGGACATATACAACGGGGACCTGATTCCGGCCTGGAAAGGCAGCCTTCTGTTTACGACGCTGAAGGGGCAGACGCTCTGGCGTATAAGCCTGTCCTCCGATGGTCGGCGTGTGACAGCGCGAAATACCCATTTCCAGGGCACGTTCGGGCGGTTGCGCGATGTACTGGCAGGTCCTCGGGGTGAGGTGTACCTGGCCACCAGTAACCGGGACGGCCGCGGACAGCCAGGGAGGGAAGACGATCGAATCCTGGTCGTCACGCCATAGGAAAAGACAGAACATCAGGCAAGTTACCACGGCTCACAATATTGCGGCTGTCTAAATTCAGGTGGCGCGCGATAAGGCACGTTCTGACGAGTCTCACCTGATTCGGGATATTGGCGGCGGTGTCGTTGCCATAGCATATTTCCTTAACAGTCCGTTGAAAAAAGTCGCTCTGCAGGCGAGGCCGAGTCATTCGGGCAGAGGGGCCGGACGCAGCCCGGATGGGCTTTTTCAACGGGCTGTTAATGTTGAAACTCTGACTCGGCGCAGACGTATAATAAAATAGAAACGCCCTTTCTCCCGACGTTGTCCTTTTGGACCTTCCCTCCCGCCAAAAGGTTACTATACGGGGATTGGGCGTTTTTGTGTGTCCCACCCAACCGGCATCCGCTACATCAGGCTCTCCAGGAGTTTTTTGCCCCCGACCAGATCTGTCACCTTCTGGTCCCAATCCGGGATTTCGCGTTCCATGGTGATCGGACCACGGTATCCGATCTGATTCAGCTTGGCAATGAATCGATCCATACCAACGTCCCCCTGCCCGAGAGGGTACTCTTGACCGAGTTGTCCTTCGCCTGGCGGCCACCTTCCGTCTTTCGCGTGGACGCTGACGACGTAGTCGGCAACAATACCCAGAGCTTCGATGGGTTCTCCACTTCCATAAAGGACCATATTGGCGGGGTCGAAGTTGACTTTCACGTTGCTTCGATTCAGCATTTCGAGAAAATGGCGCAGCGCGGATGCCGTTTCCTGGCCGGTTTCCAGGCAGAAGTCCTGTGCGTTGCCGCCACAATAGTCGGCTATTTCCCTCACACATGCAACCATCGCATGGTGATCCGGGTGACCCGGATCCTCCGGTACGAAGCCGATATGTGCGGCCACCTTGTCAACGCCGAGATCTCTCGCAAAATCGGAAATGCGCCTGGTTTTCCTGATGCGTTCCTCCCGCAGGGATGGATTGAGGTACCCCACCGTATCAATGATCGT